>CAZEUN010000001.1:0-89507 GCA_964515595.1 uncultured Oleiharenicola sp.
TCGCGTTTCTTCGCGTCCTTCGCGGTTTCCACTGAATGGTTCCGGATGAAGAGGGCTGGCGCGCAGCGCCGGGGGGTGTTGAGCGTAGCCGTGCTCACTCCTGATTAAGCGCCAGCCGCCAAATACCCTAAAAGGAGAAAGCCGCCGGAAATCCGGCGGCTTTCTTAAAATGGTGGACCCTAACGGGTTCGAACCGTTGACCTCCTCAATGCCATTGAGGCGCTCTACCAACTGAGCTAAGAGCCCGTAACTGAACTAACGAAGGGCCAAAAAGTAAGCATTGGCCGCGGAAGGCAAGGAATTTTTTATCCTTCGTCCTTCATTCTAAATGTGACCGTCCACGTGTCCGCGCGCCGGTTCGGCGTCGGCCCGATGGGACGCATGCGGCGGAACGCATCCAGCACCGACTCGTCGAATTCCTTGTTGCCGGAAGAACGGGCGATCTTCGGATTGAGAATCGCCCCGCTCGCGGTGATATCGAACGTCACTTTGCATTCCAGCCGGTCGCTGACGCCCGGCGGCGGCTCATGCGCGCGCTTCAGTTCCTGGATCAAAAACGAGATATACGTGCTGAGTTGGTCGGCTTCCTCGCGCGTCATCGCGTTGCCGCCCTGCCCGCCCTTGCTGGTGGTCGAGCCGCCCTTCACTCCCCCGGCCATGCCTTTCTGACTGGTGTCGATGCGGGGCACCTTCGCCTCGCGCACCTGGCTGACCGCGGACTGTTTCTTGATGGGATTCTTTTTCAGGAAATCCTGGTACGAAGTCCTCGTACTTTTCTTCATCTGCTGCGCCATCGTCAGGTCCGACTTCGCCTTGGTGACCGGCGGCGCCTTCACCGGCTCCGGCTTCGTCACGGCCTTGGTCACCGGTTCCGGCACGGACTGCGCCTGTTTGGGCTGCGTCTGCGGCTGCGGGTCGGGCGGCAGCTCCACCTTCGGGACGGTCACTTTTATGGGGTTCGGCACGCCGGCGGCCGGCGCCTCGAGCGAATTCATGTCGGTGGGCGGACCGGCCACGAGTTCGATGATCTTCGGCATGTCCTCGTGCCGTGCCACGTAGATCGCCGACAACGCGATCAGGCCCGCGACAAATCCGTGCAGGATCAGCGAAGTCAGGATGGCGTTGGAGGAATGCGTCCGCATCGCGTCACTTGGACTCGGTATCCATCGAGATTCTGGTCAGGTTTCGCTTCGTCAACTCGTCCAATATTTTGATAATCTGGCCGTAGTTGATGCTCCAGTCACCCCGCACGCGAATAACGGGCGGCTTCGAGCGGGCCGCGAATTCGTCGAGTGCCTTGCCCAGTTCGGCCATGGTCACGCGCTTGCTGCCGACGTAGAGATTGGCGTCTTGATCGATCGAGACCGTCTGGAAATCCTTTTCCGGCGGCTGCTGCGGCTTCTTGCTCTCGCCGGGCAAATTCAGCGGGATGGTCTGCTCCTGCTGGATGAGCGGCGTCGTGATCATGAAGATGATCAGCAGGGTGAACCCGAGGTCCACCATGTTGGTCACGTTCAGTTCGGCGACCGGGTGCAGGTTGCGGGGGCGGCGGAAGATTCTGGCCATGGCGGGAGGGGATTACTTGGCTTCGAGTTCGATGCGATCCGCGAGCGTGCTCGCGTAGTTTTCCAGCTCGGTGATCATCGTCTTCACGTTTCCGAGGAGGATGTTGTAGCCGAAGACGGACGGGATCGCGACCACGAGGCCGGCGATGGTGGTGAGCAGCGCCGCGGACACCCCGGGCGCCAGGGTGGCCAGCGTGGCGGAGCCCTGCTCGGCGATGGCGCCGAAGGCCTCCATGATGCCCCACACCGTGCCGAACAAACCCATGAACGGCGCGCCGGACACGAGCGAGGCGAGCGCGATCATGCTGGTCTCATAGCGCAACGACTGCCGCGCCAGCGCGCGCTGAATGGCGTTCTCGGCGTGCTCGAGCCGCGCGCGGGGCGTGTCGTCGCCCTTTTCCTTGCCGATCGCCGCGGCGCGCCAGTAGGCCTCGAGCGCGTCGGCCAGCAGGTCCGCGTACGGGATGTCGCGGCGGTTCTTGAGATTTTCCGGCAGCTCCAGGATGTGGCGCTCCTGGCCGAGCTTGCGCTCGAAGGCGAAGTTCAGCTCGCGCAGTTTTTTCAACTCCGAGTATTTGCCCATCATCAGCGCCCAGGCGATAATGCTCGCGATGGCGAGGACGCCGATGACGACCTGGCCGACGCGGTCGGTGATGAGGAAGACCTGCCAGATGTTGAGCGAGGCCAGGGTGGGTGAAAGCAAAAGGCTGGGCATGTGGGCGTGAGTGTTGGGGCGTTTGCGCCGGCCAATCAACGGGAAAGTCCGTCAATCCGAGTGGAGGAGCCGGCTTGCCGTCGATCAGGGCGCGCGGTGGGACCGCGGAACGGAATCGCATGCCAGCACGCTCCGCCAAGGAGGTCGGGCTCCCGCGGGCCCGGGCGAATTCTGGTTGCGCAAGCCCGCCAACCAAATTTGGTGGAGGCACCCTTTCGCTCATGCCCAACAAACCCAAGCCCACCGCCGGCAAGCTCATCTCCTTCGAGGGTTCCGAAGGGAGCGGCAAGTCCACCCAGATCGCCCGCCTCGCCGGCCACCTCCAGCAGGCCGGCCGCGAGGTCGTCGCCACGCGCGAGCCGGGCGGCACCGAGATCGGCGAGCAGATCCGGAACATCATTGTGCACAATTCCAAGGGCGACGAGATGTGCCCCGAGACGGAACTGCTTCTTTTCACCGCCGCCCGCGCCCAGGTCGTCCGCGAGGTCATCGCCCCTGCCCTCCAGCGCGGCGCCGTGGTCCTCAGCGACCGCTACCTGGACTCCTCCACGGTTTACCAGGGCATCGCCCGCAACCTCGCCCCCGGCCCGGTCAGCGAGATCAACCGTTTCGCCGTGGGCGATGTGATGCCGCACCTGACGATCGTGATCGACGTGCCGACCGAGGTCAGCCTCGCCCGGATCCGTCAGCGCGCCTCAGACCTGCCCGACCGCATGGAGCGCGAGAACATCACCTTCTACACCAAGGTCCGCGAAGGCTACCTGCTGCTCGCCAAGGAATGGCCGCAACGCGTGATCGTGGTGGACGGCACGCAATCGCCCGACGCGATCGAGAAAAAGATCTGGGCCGAGGTCGAGAAACGCCTCGGTTGATTGCGGAGAAAATGGACATGGCCTGTTTTCCAGAAGGCAACGGAGCAAACGAAGATTGTGGCGCCGGCTCGCCTTTCTCTTCGTTGCCTGCGCTGCCTTCAGGAAATCGTTTGGTCAATCGACCCTGGCCTGCTTGTTTCAGTCAATGACCGCGACCCTCACCCCCTGGCCCGCCGCCCTGGCCGGCACGCCGACCGTCGCGGTCATCGAGCGCGCGATTGAACGCTCCCGGCTGGCCAACAGCCTCATCCTGCACGGCGAGAACCTCGGCACGCTGGCCATGGTCGCCCACGCCATCGCCGACCGCCTGCTCAACGATCCGCGGGACCCGAGCCAGTATTTCGCGCCCAAGCAGCATCCCGACTTCTTCGCCCTCCGTCCGGCCGGCAAGATGCGCCAGATCTCGGCGGAAGTGACCCGCGACCTGATCAGCTCGATCCAGGTGTCGCCGCAAGTCTCGCACCGCAAGGTCGCCGTCATCTACGAGGCCGACCGCATGAACACCGCGGCGGCGAACATTTTCCTGAAGACGCTCGAGGAGCCGCCGGCGAGCACGACGATCCTCCTGCTCACCACCCGCCCCTACTCGCTCCTGCCGACGATCCGCAGCCGCTGCCTTCATTTTCGTTTCACGGACGCCGGCAGCGAGGCCCTGGCGGGCGCCGACGAGCCGACCCGCACCCAATGGAAATCGGCGCTCGCCGACTACGCCGCCTGGCTGCTGGCGCTGACCGGCGGCGCCGCCGACAAGCGCGCCGTGGCCGACCAGGTGATGGGCGTCTACGGTTTCATCACCCGCTTCAACGCCGTGCTGTCCGCCGCAACCGACCAGGCCTGGAAGCAGCAGAAGGAAAAGCTGCCGGACGACATCGACGACGACGAGCAGGCGGCGATCGAAACCGGCATCGCCAACGGCATCCGGCTGAAACTCTTTTCCGAGCTCGAGCACGCCACCCGCGATTTCGCGCAGAAGCGCCTGCTCGCCGGCGACGAATCCGCCCGCCGCTCGCTCGTGGCCGCCGTCGGCCAGCTCGAGCACGATATCGGCTTGCTGCGCCTGAATTTGAATGAAGCGGCCGCGCTGGAGAATTTCCTGCTCGGTTCGCTGCGGCTTTGGACGAAACGGTAAGGCCCCCTTCCTATCGGGTACCGTTTGGATCGAAAGGTGCAGCCGGCTGTCGCCAGCGGTCTGGCGACCGCTGCTACTTAAGTTCACCCAACCCGGCCCGGCGACAAGCCCCCGGCCGATCGAGGAGACCGCCACGCAACGGAGTGGTGCTACCCCAAGACCGCACGCACAAATTCCTCGCGCTTGTCCATGTGCGGATTGTGGCCGGAGTCGGCGATCACCTCGATTTTCGCCGCCGGAAAATGCCGGCGGATCAGGTCATGGTCGCGCTCCTCCGCATACCGCGAGCGGCCGCCGAGGATGAACAACGTCGCGCCATCGAAACGATCGGCTGGCGTCAGGCTGTTTTTTTCCATCACCGGCAGGGCCCCGGTCAGCACCGGCACGTTGACCTGCCAGCGCCAGCGTCCGTCCTCCTGCACCAAATTCGTCGCGAGGAATTTCCTCATGCCGAGATTGTCCACGCGCGCCTCGAAGCGCATTTCCGCTTCCTGTCGCGATTGCAGGCTGCCGAGGTCGAGTTCGGTCATCGCGAGAAATTCGCCGCGGTGAGCGACCCAATAATAATCCTTGGGGGCGATATCCACCACCACCAGCCGCTCCAACCGTTCCGGATGCCGGCACGCCAGCAGCATGGCCGTCTTCCCGCCCATGCTATGCCCCACGATGGTTGCCTTCGCCCAACCCTGGGCATCCATCCAGCCGATGATGTCGTTCATCATCACCTCGTAGGTCATTTCCGGCGCATGCGGCGACTTGCCGTGGTTTCGGGCATCGAGCGCGAAAACGTGGAAATGTTTCGCCAAGTCCCGCCCCGTGCTCAGCCAGTTCCGGGACGAACCCAGCAGGCCGTGCAGGACGATCATCGGCGGCTGGCCGGCTCCCCCGAGGTCGATGTAATGGAGTTGAACCACAGGGACACGGAGACACGGAGAAAACGACCGAGACAAATCAAATATGTCGTTGTCCCGCCCGCAGGAGGCTCCTTCCGGCTTCCCCACCCGCGGTGTCCTCCGTGGCCTTGGGGTAATTATATATGCCCGCCCCAGAAAAGCTCACGCCGCTGATGCAGCCGTAATTCGAGATCGAGGAGGAATTATTAACCGGTGTTTTCGGTTTTGGTTCGCCGATGTCCGCTCGAGGTAAACGCGGATTTTAAGATCCGCCGCGGTTGTCGCATACTCCGGCGAACACCCGCCGGTTAAGCCCGCCGCGGCTGTGAAGTTCGAGCACTCCCAATCGCCTTCCGGGACTGCAGAATTCCTGCGCTGCCTTCTTCACTTGACGTTCCAGTAGAGCCCGCTTTCTTCCACTGGCATGCCAAGTAGAGAAAATGTCGAGCTGCTCCAGGGCACCCTCGACCTGATCGTCCTCCGTTCCCTTGCCACCATGGGCCCGCTTCACGCCTACGCCTTGGCGAATCGCCTCGAGCAAGTGTCGGAGCACCCCCTCGAGCTGAACCAAGGCACCCTCTACCCCGCCCTCGTCCGCCTCGAGCAACGCGGTTGGATCAAGGGCGCCTGGGGCAAGACCGAGAGCAACCGCGAAGCAAAGTTCTACTCGATCACCCCGCGCGGCTCGCAGGAACTCGAGCGCCAAACCGAACGCTGGCTCCGCCTCACCGGGTTTGTCGGCAAGCTCCTCGCCCCATCGTAATGCCGTCCTCGCGCGGATTGCCGTCCGCAAAATCGCCGTAACCGCGGAGAAGCCAGCGATCCATTCCCGTCATTAGTGGTGCCCAATGTCTTTCCTCCGCCAGTGCTGCCTTCGTCTCCTTGCGCTATTCCGGTCGCGCCACGCCGAGCGCGAACTGAGCCGCGAGATCGCCTCCCACCTCGCCCTGTTGGAGGAAAAATACCTCGCCGAAGGAATGTCACCCAGCGAGGCGCGCTATGCCGCGCAGCGCGCGTTTGGCGGCGTCGCCCAGGTCCAGGAGCGCCAGCGCGAGGCGCGGTCGTTCCGAGCGATCGATAATGGGTGGATCGATCTCAAGCTCGGCGGACGCATGTTGCTCAAATCGCCGGGCCTCACCGTCGTCGGCGGGCTGGGCATGGCCATCGGCATCGCCATCGGGGCCGTCGTCTACGAAGGGTTTCATTCCTACCTCGATCCGGAATCGCTCCCCCTCGACCACGGCCACGAGCTCGTTGGCGTCGAGGTGTGGGACCGCGCGATCAACAACCAGGAGCGGCGCATCCTCCACGAGTTCGTCGAGTGGAAATCGGCGCTCACCCAGCTCCGCGATCTCACCGCCTGGCGCACGCTTTCGCGCAATCTTCTCGTCCCGGGCGGCGTCGCCGAGCCGGTTGAGTTTGCCGAGATCACCGCGTCCGGCTTCACCGCGGCCCGCGTGCCGCCCCTCCTCGGGCGCACGCTCCAGGCCGCCGACGAACAGCCCAACGCCGGACCGGTGATCGTGCTTGGCTACGAGGAGTGGCAAAAGCGCTTCGCGGGCGATCGTCACGTCATCGGCCGCCAGGTCCGGCTCGGGGAAACGACGCACACCGTGATCGGCGTCATGCCGGCAGGCTTTACCTTTCCGGTCAACCAGCGGCTCTGGACCGCGCTCCGCGCCGACCCGCTCGAGTTCGCGCACCGCGACGGACCATCGCTCAACCTGGTGGCGCGCCTCGCGCCCGGCGCGACGCGTGAGTCGGCCCAGGCGGAGCTCACGGCCTTCGGGCGCCGCCACGCGGAAGCTTTTCCCCAGACGCACCAGCACCTGCAACCGCGCATCGTCCCGTACGGCGCGGTGATCTTCGACGATATTTCGAGCCGCGAGGCCCTGGCGGCCCAGGGCGCTCTCCTGTTGCTCCTTCTCGTGGTCTCGGCGAACGTCGCCATCCTGGTCTACGCGCGCACGGCCCGACGGGCCGGCGAACTGGCGATCCGCACCGCTTTGGGTGCGAGCCGCGGCCGCATCGTGGGGCAACTTTTCATGGAAGCGGTCGCGCTGGCGGGGGTTTCGGCGATCGCTGGTCTCGGCCTGGCCCAAGTCGCGCTCTCGCAAATCGGCTTCTATGCTTCGCAGAGCGTCGTCGTCCCGTTCTGGATCGATTTCAAGCTCTCGTCCGGCACCGTCGGCGTGTGTGCGCTGGCCGTGCTGGGCTGCGCGGCAGTCATCGGCGTCGGCCCCGCGCTGCAGGCGACCGGCCGCGGCATGCATTCCGTGCTCCAGCGAATTTCGGTCGACCGCAACGGGCTGCGTCTCGGCAAAACCTGGACCGCCCTGGTGATTCTGCAGATCGCGATTTCCGTCGCGCTGCTGCCGCTGGCCCTCGACCACGGCGCGGACGCCGTCAGGCACGTGCTCGCGGAGCCCGGCTTCGCCGCCGAACGGTATCTCACCGCGCGGCTGGTGCTCGACCGGGAAACCGTTCCGGCGGAAAAACTGAAGGTGTACGAAGCGACGTTCGCCGCGAAGCGGATGCAACTCATCAGGGAGGTGATGCAGCGCATCGCGGCCGACCCCGGCGTGTCCGCGGTCACCGTCGCGCTCCACACGCCCGGCTACGAGCCCACCGTGTGGATCGAGACGGAGGGGGTTCCGAACCCGCCTGCGACCGGTCCCGACGGGCCACCGGCTGGCACCTTCGACCATCGGGCGCGTTTCACGCGGGCTGAGCCCGGGTTCTTCAATGCCTTCAACGTTCCGCTGCTGTCAGGTCGGGCCTTTGCCCCCGCCGATCTCGAAGCGGGCTCCCCGGCCGTCATCATCAATCGTTCATGCGCGCGGCAGCTGTTCGGCGAGGGCGATGCGCTCGGTCGCCGCTTCCGTTACGCCGAGGGTTACCGGGCGGGTGGACGCATGCGGGCGCCCGAGGGCATCGTTCCCGACCGCTGGTACGAGATCGTTGGCGTCGTGAGCGATTTTCCGAACGAAGTGGATAAACAGCTCACCAACGCGAAGGTTTACCACCCCATGCGCCCGGGCGAATTCGGCGTCGCGCACCTGGCCGTCCGGCTCGATGGCGACCCGACGGTTTTTACCGGGCGACTTCGCCACATCGTCACGGACATCGCGCCCACCCTGCGGCTGCATGACGCGATGACGCTCGACCAGGTGCTGCGCAAGGAACAGGGGGCGATGCGCTTCGTGCTTCTGGCGATCGCGATCGTGACGGCGAGCCTGCTGCTGCTCACGGGGGCCGGCATCTACGCCATGATGTCGTTCACCGTCGCGCAACGCCGCCGCGAAATCGGCATCCGCGCTGCCCTCGGGGCCGACGCGCGCCAACTCCTCGCCGGCATTTTCGCGCGCGCCTTGCGGCAGATCTCGATCGGCGTGGTCGCTGGCGTCATGATTACCGTGGCTTTCAACGCCGCCGCCGGCACTCTGTTCGACGAGCGCCGCGCAATCATCCTCTTCTCCGTCGCCGGCATCATCGCCCTCGTCGCCGTTCTCTCCACCCTCGGCCCCGCTCGCCGCGGCTTGGCCATCCAACCCACCGAAGCCCTCCGCGACGAGTGAGTCGACGACATCCCCGCGTCCGGCTGAATAGCGTGAAGTCAGTTTCGAGAAAAGTCTCTTCCTCGGGGAAGGCGTAAGCCGGCAAATCGACTCGCGGAGCGTGATGTCCTGGCGCGGTGAAGCCTGCCGGCGGCCAAAGCGTTCGTCGACGTTGGCGGTGACGCTGCGGCTGACGAGGTCCTCGAGGAAGCGGCGGCCGGCGCCGTCGGCTTGCATGACGCGGGCCTTGAACGCAGCGTCGACGTCGGTCTTGGCGGGAGGGGGATGGCAGCCAGCCGGGATCCCTCTTCGGTGAGGAGTTTGCCGGGGGTTTGATGGCGATGAATGTTTGAGCTTTCGATGGGGACGGTTTTCGTCTTCAAAAGACCGAATGTTCGGATCTCCCTCTGCCCGCGAAATACTGCTGCTCTCTCTGGAAATGCCGTTGGCAACGGGAAAAATAGTGCTGCGGGCCTGAACGGTGGTATAAGGAACCGGTATAAATGGAGCGCAAACCCATGACCCCCATGATGCAGCAGTATCACGAGGTCAAACGCGGCCTCCCGGCGAACACGCTGCTGCTGTTCCGGCTCGGGGATTTCTATGAGATGTTCTTCACGGATGCCGAGGTGGCGGCGCGCCTCCTGGGCATCACGCTGACCAAGCGCGGCGACACCCCGATGGCGGGCATTCCGCACCACGCGGCTGACAATTACGTCACCAAGCTCCTCGCCGCCGGCAAGAAGGTCGCGATCTGCGACCAGGCCGAGCCCGCCGTCGCGGGCAAACTCGTCAAGCGCCAGCTCACGCGGATCCTCTCGCCCGGCACCACCCTGTCCGCGAACCAGCTCGACGCCGCGAAGAACCACTACCTCTGCGCGCTCTCGCTCGACAAGACCGGCCTGCACGCCGCGTGGCTGGATCTTTCCACCGGCGAATTCCGCGTGGCCACGGAAACGCATCCGGAAAACCTGCTGCCGATCCTGACGGCCCTGGATCCGGCCGAACTCGTGCTGGTGGAGGGCGACCTCGCCAGGTGGCAGGCCGTCCCGCATGAGCAGCACGCGATCCACGCGCTGCATCAGTTTTGCGCGCCGCGGCTTTGCTCCGAGCTGCCGGGTTATCATTTCGAGGTCACCGGTGGCGCGAAGACCGTCATGGATGCCCTCGGCGTCCTCAACCTCCAGGGCTTCGGCCTCGCCAACAATCACGCGGCCCTCGGCGCCGCGGGCGCGGTCGTCTACTACGCCACCGAAAACCTCTGCGCCAAACCGCAAAATCTGCGCTCGCTGCAGGAATACCGCAGCACGCGCACCCTCCTGCTGGACCCGGCGACCCTGCGCAACCTGGAGATCTTCCAGTCCACGCGTGGGACGCGGGACGCCTCGTTGCTCGGCGCGATCGACCGCAGCACCACCGCCGCCGGCTCGCGTCTCCTCGAGCGCTGGCTCGCGGCGCCGACGCTCGACCTGCCGGAGATCGTCCGGCGCCAGACCGTCGTCGGCGAACTCCTCGCTCAGCCCAGCGACCTCGCCGAACTGCGCGAGTTGTTGAACAAGGTCCGCGACATCCCGCGCATCCTCGGCCGGCTCCAGAACCGGCTCCGCAACCCGCGCGAGCTCGGGGGCGTGAAGGACACTCTCGCGCAGATCCCGGCCATCATGGCCTGCCTCGACCTGCTCGACTCGCACCTCGTCGGCTCGCACGGCGGGGAAACCTCGAAGGTCCGCGCCCGGCTGACCGACCTGCCGAAGCTGCGCGAGCTGCTCGCGCGCGGCCTGGCCGACGAGCTGCCCAACGACCTCACGGACGGAAATTACATCCGCGCCGGTTACGATGCCGAGCTCGACCGCCTGCGCAGCCTGACCACCGACAACAAGTCCTGGCTCGCGGAACTCGAGCGCAAGGAACAGGAGCGCACGGGCATCAAGAGCCTCAAGGTCCGGTTCACGTCCGTCTTCGGCTATTACATCGAGGTCACCAAGGCCAACCTGGCGAGCGTGCCCGCGGACTATATTCGCAAGCAAACCACGGTGAACGGCGAGCGCTACGTCACCGAGGATCTCAAGCTGAAGGAAAAGGAAATCTTCTCCGCCGAGGAAAAGTCGCTCGCGCGCGAGCTGGAAC
Organism: uncultured Oleiharenicola sp.; assembly: GCA_964515595.1. GTDB lineage: Bacteria > Verrucomicrobiota > Verrucomicrobiia > Opitutales > Opitutaceae > Lacunisphaera. The sequence goes on from CAZEUN010000001.1 coordinate 10,859, forward strand.
TCTTCACCCAGCTCGTCACGGCCGTGCTCGACGAATCCGTGACGCTCAGCCGCACGGCCGACGCGCTGGCCGAGCTCGATGTGGTCGCCGGCTGGGCCGTGCTGGCCCGCGAGTGGGATTATTGCCGGCCGCAACTCGATGAAGGTGACGCGTTGAGCATCACCGACGGCCGGCACCCGGTCGTCGAGCAGATGATGAAGCGGGAGCGGCTTGGCCTCGCCGGCAGCTACACGTTCGTGCCGAACGACACCGGGCTGTCGGCCGACGACGCGCAGATCCTGCTGATCACCGGCCCCAACATGGCGGGCAAATCCACCTACATCCGCCAGGTGGCTTTGATCACGCTGCTCGCCCAGGTCGGCAGTTGGGTGCCCGCCAAGGCGTGCCGCCTCGGGCTGGTGGACCGGATTTTCTCGCGCGTCGGCGCCAGCGACGACCTCGCCCGCGGCAACTCGACGTTCATGGTCGAGATGAACGAGACCGCCAACATCCTCAACAACGCCACGGACCGCTCGCTGATCATCCTCGACGAGATCGGCCGCGGCACGTCGACCTACGACGGGCTCAGCATCGCGTGGGCGGTCGTCGAGCACCTGCACCGCTCCGCGGACCGCGGCCCGCGCACGCTGTTCGCGACGCATTACCAGGAGCTGACCCAGCTCGACAAGCATCTGCCGCGGCTGCGCAACTACTCGGTCGCGGTGAAGGAATGGAACGACGACATCGTCTTCGTGCGCCGCGTCGTCGAGGGCGCCGCCGACCGCAGCTACGGGATCCAGGTCGCGCGGCTCGCCGGTCTGCCGTTAAGCGTGATCGACCGCGCGAAAACCATTTTGACGCAACTCGAGTCGGACGATGTGACGGTCACCCTCCCCTCCCCGCAGGCGAAGCCGAAGAAGAAAATCCAGGTCACGCCGCCGGATGACTCGCAGTTGAGCTTGTTGTAGGAGGAGAGTTTTCGGTTGTATTGGGTCAAGTGGAGGGCCCAGCTCCAGCTGGGCCGCCTCAATGCAAGAACCCGAATCGGCTGCGCGCCCACTCCGCCACCGGCCCATCCATCAACCGGTGTTTACGTCCGGCAATCGCGCCATCCTCATTTTCCTGACGGTCTGCACCCGGAACCGGAGACCAGTTTTGGCTACGTCGGAAATGCATGCCGCCCTCGTTCGCGCATGGATCGCCGCCAACTACTGGCTGGTTGGCCGCTATATGATACTTCCGGACCACATCCACCTGTTCTGCGCACCCGCGACATACCCACCGGAATCTCTGACGCCTTGGGTTAAATATTGGAAAGGCCTGATCACAAAATCCACCGGACGTGGAGGGCATTCGCTGTGGGAGAAGGATTTCTGGGACGTTCAGCTGCGCAGTGGTGACAGCTACGCCGCCAAATGGGACTATGTGAAAAATAATCCCGTGCGCCATGGGTTGATCTCGCGGGCGGAGGACTGGCCATATCAAGGGGAACTGAATGTTTTGCGGTGGCATGATGCCTGAAGGCGGCCCAGCTGGAGCTGAGCCCTCCACCCCATCAAGCCCCTCTCAATACCCCGCCAAAAATTCCCTCGGCAGCGGCGCGCTGGCCTTGAAGGCGTGGCTCCTGCCGGCGAACTCGTAGCTGAAACTTGTCTCCAGCGAATGCAGGAAGAGCCGCTTCGTCCTGCAGGTTTTCGCGAACTCGCGGTTCAGCGCGAAATTGCCGTACGTCTGGTCGCCGACGATCGGCAGCTGGCGCTTCGCGCACTGCACGCGCAGCTGGTGGCTGCGGCCGGTGCGGGGCTCGAGTTTCACCAGCGACGTCGAGAAATTCTTCTGGGCGTGCTTCACGAGCTGAAAAACCGTCTGCGCCGGCACGTTGCCGACCGTCGCCGTGCGGATCTGCCCGCCCTTCTTCTGCACCGCGAGCTGGTCGTGCCAGTGCTCGAAGTTTTTCTGCGGCCGGCCGAAAACGAGCGCCTGATAAATCTTGTGCACCTGTTTTTTGGCGTAGTGCTCGCGCACCGCCAGCGCGACCTTCTCGCTGCCCGCGGTCAGGATCACGCCGGACGTCGCGGAATCGAGCCGGTTGAGCAGCCAGAGCCGGCGCTCGGTGCCGTCGGTCGCGCGCCAGACGAAGCACTGGGCGTCCTTGTCGTAGCGGGTCGTCAGCAGCGAGCGCGCCTCGTCCTGCGAATCGTTCGGGTGCGACAGGGTGCCGGCGGGTTTGTCGAAGGCAGCGAGGCCGTTGGCGTCGCGCGTGAGCGGCGTCACCCCCGCGCCAAGCGGCAGGGTCTCCCAGAAATCTGCCGGGAGGGCGCTCACATGTGATAAAAATCGAACGTCATTTCCTGCGAGTCACCCAGCACCGCGATCATTTGCTCGCTCCACTTGCGATAGGGCTGGGGATACGTGATGGCGTTTTGGCAGGAGAACACGCCCTGTTTGCCGCTGTTGAAATCCTCCACCTTCACAATCTCGGTCTCGCCCTTCGAATTGATGCGAAAGGTAACCGACACGTGCGAACCACGCGGCGGGGACACGCGGCTTTCCCCCAGAATCTTGTACCACTGGGCCTGCACGATTTCCTGCAGTTCCTGCAGGTATTCGCCGTACTCGCTCCAACGCGCGTCAATCCCGTGGACGCCAATGTTCGCCACACCGGGCGCGCGGTTGGTCAGGATGGTCGTGCGGTTGAGGGAAACGGAGGACAGCCGCGGACGCTCCTTGGGCTGGGCGCGCTGGGTTTGCGCGACGTTGACCAGGCCGCCGGTGGGATCCTTCGCGTCCGTGGCGCCCTCGAGCGCTTGATCGGCGTTGTTGGTCGGACTCTTGGCGGCCTTTGCGACATTGGTGGCGATGCCGTCCTCGGACTTGCCCTCGGTCTTGTCGATGCCGGCCAGCGGCACCTGTTCCGCGCGCGCCTTCTGTTCGACCCGATCCTGGCTGTCCTGGGCCGGCTTGTCCGGGCTGGGCGCGCTGGGCAACTGCGGCGGCGCCATGTCGCCGGAAACAATCGCCGATTCATTCTTGATCTCATCCTGACCCTTCACGCTCGGCCGGTGCTCGGGATCGAGTTCCTTCGCGGCGACTTCCTGGGCGGACTGTTGGTTGCGGTTGCTGAAGTTGACGGTTTTGTCCGGAATGTTTTCCGGCGCCGCCGAGTTGGTCTCCACGAACTTGAAGGGATCGCGTTCCTTTTCCTTCGGCAACGGCTGGTCGAGCTGGAAATCGAAGGTCTTGCCCTTGTTGGCGTTCGTCACGGAGATCCCGCTGTGGCTGCCGGCAAACTTCTCGAAGGCGAACTGCGGCGACAACCAAAGCAGCAGCAGATGAAACAGCAGCGTGCACACCACGCCGATGATGACCGAGTAGTCGGAGCTTTCCTTTTCCGGGGCCTCCGGCGTCGGGTCGATATGGGCGAGCTGGGTCGTCACTGGGTAAAAATCAACGCGTCTGACCCGCCCTAGTCAAAAGTTGTTTCATTTCTTCGAGCGGTAAGCCCACAATATTCGTCAGCGACCCCGTAAAGCCCGCCACAATCAGGTCGCCGTGCTCCTGGATCGCGTAGCCGCCGGCCTTGTCGAGGGTGTGCACCCGGCTCAGGTACCGTTCGATCGTGGCGTCGTCGAAGGCCTTGAAGGTCACCTCGCTGGCCACACCCTGGTCGAGTTTGAGGCCGTCGCGTTGCCGCCGGACCGCCAGGCCGGTGAAAACCGTGTGCGCGCGTCCGCGGAGCATCCGCAGCATCGCCCGCGCCTCGGCGGCATCGCGGGGCTTGTTGAGGACGGTCCGGTCGACGAAAACCGTCGTGTCCGCGCCGATGACGGTCGCGTCGGGATACCGGGCCGCCACCCAGTCCGCCTTGAGCGCAGCGTTGTGGCTCACCATCTCCCGCGGGTCGGCGTCGGGCGCCTCGTGTTCGGTGACCTCCGCCGGGATGACTTCGAAGGCGACACCGAGGGACGCCAGCAATTCCTTCCGCCGCGGGGAGGCGGAGGCGAGGATGAGGCGGAGGTTTGTCGCAGCCATTTGGAAGAGCCTGTTTACAGGCGACCCTGCCGGCCGGCGCAACTGCTGAATCGCCTGCGAGCAGGCTCCTATACGGAGCGGGCGTAACCCACGGCTTGGGGTTGCAGTCCAGCCCTTTGCCCTCAAGTTTCACCCTCTTCCCATGCGCATCGGCCTGGCTCAAATTAACACGATCGTCGGCGACCTCGCCGGCAACTCCCGCCGCATCCTCGATGCCTACCACACGCTGGTGGCCCGGGGCGCCGAATTGGTGATCTACCCGGAGCTCGTCGTCTCCGGCTACCCGCCGCGCGACCTGCTTTTCAAGAAACGATTCGTGGCGGACGTGGAAAAAGCCACTCGCGAACTCGCCACGCAAATTGGCGCCGTGCCGGCCTTGATCGGCTACACCGAGGCGAACCCGGCCGCGCAGGGACGCTCGACCTACAACTCGGCCGCCTTCTGTCATCAGGGGAAAATCCTCGTGAACGCCCGGAAGTGCCTGCTGCCGACCTACGACGTGTTTGATGAGGACCGCTATTTCGAGCCGGCCTCCGCTCCGGTCGTGGTCGAGTTTGGCGGGCGCCGCCTGGGCATCACGATTTGCGAGGACATCTGGACCCACGCCATGATTTCGACGCGTCGCTTGTACAGCGGCATCGAGCCGGTCCGCCAACTGGCCGCCCAGCGCTGCGACCTGATGGTCAACCTCTCGGCGAGCCCGTGGAATCACGGCAAGGGCGACGTCCGCCACCAGCTGGTCGCCGATACGGCCCGCCAGTTCGGCTGCCCGGTGGCCTACGTCAACGCCATCGGCGGCAACGACGAACTGATCTTCGACGGCCGGAGTGTCGTCTGCGACGCCGCAGGCCAGGTCATCGGTGGACTGGCGGCCTTCCGGGAGGAACTCAGGGTCGTCGATACGTCGCTTGCCGGCTCGCCGGTGATCGCCCCCACGTTCGACCAGGACGACCTCGCCGACATTTACGACGCCCTCGTCCTTGGCGTCCGCGACTACGCGCAAAAGACCGGTTTCAAAAAGGCCCTGCTCGGTCTGTCCGGGGGCATCGATTCCGCGCTGACCGCGGTCATTGCCGCCGAGGCGCTCGGACCGAAAAACGTCATCGGCGTCAGCCTGCCTTCGGAAATTTCCAGCCAGCATTCCAAGGACGACGCCCGGATCCTCGCGGCCAACCTGGGCATCGAATATCACACGCTGGCCATCGCCGACGTGGTCGGCGCCGCCGAGCAGACGCTCGCGCCGTTGTTCGCCGGCCGCCCGCGCGACATCGCCGAGGAAAACATCCAGGCGCGCGCGCGCGGCCTGTTGTTGATGGCGATCTCGAATAAATTCGGCGCCCTGCTCCTCACCACCGGCAACAAGAGCGAACTCGCCGTCGGCTACTGCACGCTCTACGGCGACATGTGCGGCGGCCTCGCGGTCATCAGCGATGTTTTCAAAATGCAGGTCTATGCGCTCTCCCGCTGGATCAATCGCGAAAAGGAAGTCATTCCGGCCTCCAGCATCGAGAAACCCCCGAGCGCCGAGCTGCGGCCCGACCAGACCGACCAGGACAGCCTGCCGCCCTATGAAACGCTCGACGCGATTCTCAAGGGCTACGTCGAGCAGGGCCTGGCGCGCGCCGACCTCGTCGCGCAGGGTTTCGACCAGGCCGTCGTCAACGACATCGTGCGCAAGGTCGACCTCAACGAATACAAGCGCAAGCAAGCCGCCCCCGGCTTGAAAATCACGCCCCTCGCCTTCGGCGTCGGTCGGCGAATTCCCATCGTACAAAAATACGTGAGCTAATTTCCTTAGGGTCACCACTAATCCACACTAATGGGCCACCAATGGAGACCAGTCATGAACGAACTCAAAGCGGTCAGGGCATTGGTCGCCGAACATGACGCGCAGCTCATAAATTATCTAAAAGCTACCCGCAAACGCGTGGGCTATCTCATTAATTTCGGCGCATTCCCCAAGTTGGAGTGAAAGCGCCTTGTTCTCTGAAAATTAGTGGCCCATTAGTGTGAATCAGTGGTGCCACAGCCTCAAATGCCTTCCTCCGAATCCCTCTTCGCCCGCGCTCAGCAACTCATTCCCGGTGGCGTAAACTCACCCGTGCGGGCGTTTCGCTCCGTCGGGGGTGCCCCCTTCTTCACGCACTCCGCGCAGGGCGCGACCCTCACCACGGCCGACGGGAAGGAGTTGATCGACTTCGTCTGCACGTGGGGTCCGGCCATTCACGGCCACAACCACCCGCGCATCAAGGCGGCCATCGCGGCCGCTTTGGAGAAAGGCACCTCCTTCGGCACGCCGAATCCCTACGAGGTGCAGATGGCGGAGCTGATCGTGAGCTTCTTTCCGTCGATCCAGAAAGTCCGCATGTGCAACAGCGGCACCGAAGCGACGATGTCCGCCATCCGCCTCGCGCGCGGCTTCACCCGGCGCGACAAGATCATCAAGTTCGCCGGCTGTTACCACGGCCACAGCGACTCCCTGCTCATCAAGGCCGGCTCGGGTGCGCTGACCCACGGCCATCCGGACAGCGCCGGCATTCCGGCGGCGTTTGCGCAGGAAACCGTCGTGCTGCCCTACAACGACGTCGCCGCGCTCGAAGCCGCGTTCGCCGCGAATCCCGGCAAGATCGCCTGCGTGATTCTCGAGCCGTACATCGGCAACATCGGCTTCATCAAACCCGATGCCGGCTACCTGCAGGCGGTGCGCCGGGCCTGCACCACGCATGGCGCCGTGCTCATCTTCGACGAAGTCATGACCGGCTTCCGGCTCGCCCGCGGCGGCGTGCAGGAAATCGAAAAGATTATCCCGGACCTCACCTGCCTCGGCAAAATCATCGGCGGCGGCCTGCCGGTCGGGGCGTTCGGCGGACGCGCCGAAATCATGGACCTGCTCGCGCCGCTGGGACCGGTCTATCAAGCCGGCACGCTCAGCGGCAACCCGCTGGCCATGGCCGCCGGCATCGCGTCGTTGCAGCTCCTCGACGAACTCAATCCGTACGCGCAGCTCGACGCCCTCGGCCGGCAGGTGTGCACCGCGGCCCTCGCCGCGGCCCGGACGAAAGGCCTGCCGCTCCAGGCGCCCCAGGCGGGTTCGATGTTCAGTTTGTTTTTCACGCCGACGCCGGTGCGCGACATGCCGACCGCGCTCGCCTCGGATGCAAAGTTGTTTGGAAAATTCTTCAACGCCTGCCTCGCCAACGGCGTCTATCTCCCGCCGAGCGCCTACGAGTCGTGGTTCCTCAGCACCGCCCATGAGGGTGCCGCCATTGCCCGCGCTTGCGAAATCATCACGAACGCCATTAAGTCACTCTAAGAGACCTTCCGGTCTTCCGTCGTCACCCGAGGCCAATGAATCAACCGCAGCCGCGCCCAACCCCAACGCCCGTCCGTCTTGCCTGGCTGCTGAGCTGCTTCGTGTTTTCCGCCTTCGCCTTCGCGGCCCAGCCCACCCACGCGCCCGTGATGCCGTTGGCGGACTTGCGCCCCGGAATGACCGGCCAGGTCTGGACCGTTTTCCAAGGCAGTGAACCCGAACCGTTCGACGTCAAGGTCACCGGCATTCTGCAAAACGCGCTCGGGCCGGGAAAAAGCATGATCCTCTGCGAGCTCACCGATCCGCGCGTCCAGGGCATGGGCGCGGTGGCCGGCATGAGCGGCAGCCCGCTGTATATCGACGGCAAGGTTGTCGGGGTCCTCTCCTACCAGATCCAGCGTTTCGAAACCGTGCGCTATGCGGGGTTCACGCCGATCGGCGACATGATCGAGATCGCCGAATTGCCCCCGGGCAAGGACGGCCTCGCGCCCGCCCCCATTCCCGTGCGACGCGAACGCACCGCGCCGCGCACCGCCGGCCTCGGCTCGCAGTTCAGCGCGCTCACGCCAGCCTTCACCGTCGGCGGACTCTCGCCGGATGTCGCCGCCTTGCTCGAACCGCAGTTTCAGGCGCTCGGCCTCTCCGTCACCGGCCTGGGCGGCAGCGTGTCCACCAGCGACAATCCCGCGGGCGTTCCGACGCCGACCGAACTTCATCCCGGCGGCGTCGTGGCCGTCGCCCTCGCGACCGGTGACATCAGCGTCGCCGGCACCGGCACGGTCTCCCACGTCGACGGCAAACGCATCCTCGCCTTCGGCCACCCGATGCTCTCGCTCGGCGCGACGGAACTCCCGATGGCGGCGGCCGAAGTCGTCACGATTCTGCCCAGTTCGCTGAATTCCATCAAGGTCGCCAACACCGGCGGCATCATCGGCTCGTTCAGCCAGGATCGCCTGTCCGGCATCTATGGCGAAATCGGCCGCAAGGCGCCGATGGTCGCCGTCGATGTGGAATTCCCGGGCCGCAGCAATCGCAAGGCGCTCCATTTCGAAGTCGTCCGGCACGAACAACTCCTCCCGTCCATCGCCGCCACCGGCCTCGCGCAGGCCGTCATGGGTTCCAACGAGTCCGGCCTCGCCCGCGGCTTCAAGGTGACCACCACCGTCGATTTTCCGGGGATGGCGCCGTTGGAAATGACCCAGCTCTACCCGGGGCCGCAGGGTTTCCGCCAGGGACTCGGCGATTTCGTCGGCAACCTCTCCCTCTGGCTCTTCAATCCCTACGAGCGCATTTTCCCCGATCACATCCGTTTCAGCGTCGAGGACACCGCGGAAACCCCGTCGGGTTCCATCGAGCAGATGCTGGTGTCCCGCACGTCCGCCGCTCCCGGCGAGCACGTGGATATCACCGTCGGGTGGCGCGGCTTTCAACGCGACGCCGAGAGCGAGGTCGTCGGCCTGGACATTCCCCGCGCGTGGGCGGGCAAGGAACTGGAGGTTATCCTGACGACCGGCCAGGCGCTGGATGAACTCACCGGTCACGGCCGCTCGCTGCCCGTCGCGCAGATCCGCAGCTTCGGCGAATACCTTTCCGCGCTGCGCGAGTTCCGCGAAACCGACGGACTCTACCTCGCCGTGGTGGAAAAAACCCGCCTGCTCACCGACCAGCGCAACACCACCGCGGACATGCCGGGCTCCCTCGAACGCATCGCCCGCAGCGCCGATGAGGCGCGCTTCCAGCGGCGCGACGCCCTCGTGCCGCTCTGGGAACAACGCGTGCTGCCGGGCCGGCTGTTCAATGTCACGGTTCGCCGCCCGCTCGCCATCACGGACTGAGTTTTCCCGCTTGTGTTACTTCCCGACCGCAATCGTGTCACTGGAGGTTGTCCTCCTGACCGATTGACGCCCGGCGGCAGACGGGCGTCCGCGCCAGGTGTCGCTTTCCAGCCATCATCCATTTTCCCTTCGCATGCAATCTAGCCGCCTTCCCTCTGTTTTTGCGCTCCTGTCGCTTCTTGTGGCCAATCTGCCGGCTGACCCGATCACCCGCCAGCTCGACATCGATTTCGGCCGCGAGGTTGCCAGCCGCAACTTGAAGGGACTCGCCACGCGCTCCGACGGTCGGATCCTGGCCGGACCGGTGTTCACCGACCTCAGCGGCCCGAAGATCGGCGAGATTCTCTGGACGATGAAGGCGGCCGGCCCGAACAAGTTCATCGTCGGCACCGGCCCGGACGGCAAGGTCCAGGAAGTCACCTTCAATGCAAAGGACAACAGCTACACCGTCCGCGAACTCGCCGACGTGGGCGAAACCCAGGCGATGTCCGTCCTCCCGCTCAAGGATGGCAGCCTGCTCATTGGCACCTCGCCGACCGCCGCGGTTTACCTGGCCAAGGACGGCAAGATCATCACGCGGGTGCCGCTGCCCGCGGACTCGGTGTTCGATTTTCTCCTCCAGCCGGACGGCAGCGTGCTCGCCGCCACGGGCAATCCGGGAAAAATCTACCTCATCGACCTCAAGAAATTCGCCGCCGTCGGAATCGTGGGCGCCAAGGTGGACGACGCGAAGAAACCGATCGCGACGGCTGCGCCCGAGGCGAAGACCGAAGGCGACCGGAAACCCGCTCCTCCGGTTGTGGTTGAAAACAAGGTCGACGCCGAGAAGAAGCTCGCTGATCAGGGCGTCACGTTGTTCGGCGAAATCCGCGATCGCAACGTGCGGCGCCTGGCCCGCCTCGCCGACGGCCGCGTCATCGCCGGTTCATCGCCGAAGGGAAACATCTATTCGTTCGCGGCCGCCGGGGCCGCGCCCGTGGTGCTGCAGGAAAACCGCGACGCCGAGGTCGTCGACCTGCTGCCGATGGACGACGGCAGCTTCTACGCGGCGCTGGTGTTCACCACCGAGTCCTCCAGCCGGATCAGCCGCCCGGGCGATTCCAAGACTGCCGACAGCAAGGACAAGCCCGCGCCCCCCGAGGAGCGGCCCACGTTTGCGGGGCGCTCGAGCGTGGTGCGCTTCCCCGCCGATGGCTTTCCCGAGGGCGTGCTGGCGCGCCCGAATGTTTCGCTCTATCGCCTCGCGCGCTACCAAGGCTGGCTCCTGCTGACCGCCGGCGAACTCGGCGACAGCTTTGGCTATGATCCGGTCGCGCGCCGCACGCTCACCTTCGCGGGCAGCGCTTCCAGCCAGTTGAACGACATCGCGCCGCTCGGCGACGACCGGTTCCTGCTGTTGCGCAACAACGCCCCCGGCCTCGCGCTGATGAGTTTTGCCAGCGCGCCGGTGCGTGAACTCGAAACCAAGCGCCTGGACCTCGGCAACCCCGCCGACCTCGGCGCGATCCGCTTCGGTCGCATGCGCGGCGTGGCGCCAAAGGATTTAAAACTCGAGGCCCGCACCAATTTCGGCAGCGACGAACTCGAGGGCTGGACGCCGTGGACGCAACTCAAGGTGCAGGATGACGCCTTTTTCGCACCGGGCCTGCGCGGTCGGTACGTGAAACTTCGGCTCCAGGTTCCGGCCGCCGCGCCGGACCTGCAGCTCGACAAGGCCACCCTGAATTACCTGCCGCAAAACCGCCGCCCCGCGCTGGGCGACTTCCGGATTTTCCCACCCAACATGGCCGTCATTCCCGCGGCCGAGCGCGTCCCGAGCGCCTCGATGACCGTCAACCAGCTCCTCTTCCCCAGCCCGCGCGATGCCGCCAAGGACGACGGCAGCGACAAGCGCAAGGAGGCCTTCCTCGGGAGCCAGGTCGTGCCGCAGCCGGGCGCGCAGGTCGTGTATTGGAGCGTGAGCGATGCCGACAATGACAACCTGCTCCACACGTTCAGCATCCGGGCCGAGAACACCGAGACCTGGACCGATCTCGCGGTGAACACGCCCGACAACTACGTCCAGTTCGACACCGGCAGCCTCGCCGAGGGCGTTTATTTCACGCGCCTCGCGGTCGCCGAGGAGGCCCCGCGGCCCGTGGCCCAGCGGCTGGGCTACACGTTTGAGACCGACCTGCTCCTGATCGATCGCACCCCGCCGGTGCTGGCCGCGCCGGTCATCACCCGCGCCGACGGCTGGTTGAAAATTTCCGTCAGCGGCCGTGACGCGCTCTCGGTGCTCGAGGGCGCGGAGTTTGTGCTCAACAACGGCGTGCAGGCGGCCGTGGCGCATCCGGCCGACGGCATCCTCGATGGTCGCGAGGAAAGCTTCATCGCGGAAATCCCCGAGGCCAAGGCCGCGGGCGCGACGTCGGTCGAGGTCACCCTCTACGATCACGCCGGCAATTCCGCCTCCACGCGCGTGCCGTTGAAATAATCCCAAGCGGGCTCGTGCCACAGGTGGAGCGCACTGACCTCAGTGCGCTGGTTTGGAAACGGGCGTTGCCAAGCCTATGGCGCAAGCAGTGCGCTCCACGTTTCAGGCGCCGGGAAACGGCTTGAGCGTGTTCCGGGACAGGTGGGGACCGGCTCCCGGACTCCCGAGCACCTTCCGGACGAGCGCGAGCATCCGGCGCGCGGAGACCCGCACCCGCAGGCGGCGGCGCAGGAAACCGTGGTTGTCGGGGTGTTCGATGTAGCTGCCCATCGGCAGGGAGAAGTCCGCCACGCTGCGGATGTGGCCGACGTCCTCCACGAATTCGTAGTCTGCAATGAAATGCCGCCGGTTGAACCAGAGCACGACCGGCGCCAGCGGCCGGGCGTGGACATAGAGCACCTCGCGAAAAACCGCGCGCTGATAGTCGGCGGGGTCAATCCCGCGGGTGGCACAGTAGATGGCCGCGAAGGTGTCAGCTTTGGGCACGGCGGACATGGCGGGTTCAGCCGGCGGCGGCCTGGAGGGCGTGGAGGGGAATGCGGGCGAAACACCGCGTGCCGTGCCCGGGGGTGCTTTCGATGCTCAGCGTGCCCCGCGCCCGGCGGAGGATCTGCCGGACGATGAACAGGCCCACGCCGAGGCCCTGTTGCTCGAAGCGATTGCGCTCGAACTGGCGGAAGGCGCCGAGCGCCCGGAGCTGGCCGGCCGTCATGCCCCGGCCGGCGTCGACGACGCCCAGCACCAGGTGGCCGTCGGCCACGCCGGCCTGAACCGCGATCGCCGAGCCCGGCGGCGAGAAGCTGCAGGCGTTGTCGACCAGTTCCTCGACGAGAATCACGAACTCCTGCGGACTGAACAACAACGGCCCGCCGGCGACGGCGATGGTCAGGTCCGCTTCGCGCTCATGTCTTCGCGCCGCGCGCCGGGCACCCTGCTCGATCAACTGCTGCAGGCTGTCGGCCGGGATCACCGGGAACGGGACTTCCGAGTCAGGTCGCAACCGGTCCAGCGTGAAGAGATAGTTGCGCAGCGTGCGGTGCAGGCGCTGGCCCGACAGGCGGATGTTCGCGAGGGAACCGCGAACCTCCGCCGGCTTCATGGTCTCGATATCCTGTTCCAGCAACTCCGCCAGGCCGATGATGCCGGTCAGCGGCGTAAAGAGCTCGTGCGACATCGTCCGGTTCAGGCTCGCGCGCAGCTGCTCGATCAGGACGGCCTCGCCGTGCTCGCTGACGGCCTTGCGGCGCAGCCGCGCGGCCACGCAGGCCACGAGCGTCTCCAGCGAAAACGGCTTGAGCAGGAAATCGTCGGCCCCGAGCTCCATCCCCTTGCGGGGCTGCGCAAACAGGGGGTTGCCGGTCATGAAGACGAACTGGCAATCGGCCAGCACGGGATCGGCGCGGACTTTTTCCAACAAGTCGTGGCCGTTGCACCTCGGCATATTGATGTCGCACAGGATGAGGTCCGGCGGATTGGCCCGTGCTTCCTCCAGGCCGACTTCCGCCGCGGGGGAAAAGAACGTGCGGTAGCCGTGCGCCTCGAGTCCGGCCGACAGCGCCGCGCCGAGCGGGGCGTCGTCATCGATGATGTGGATGCAATAGCGGGCGGCCTCTTCGAGCGAAGGCGCGCCGCCCTCGCCGCCCCAGTCGAACGGCGGGAAGGTGAAGCGGGTGGTGGCGGGCGGAAGCGTCATGGGCGGGTGGTCGGCGGACCGGCAAACGCATCGAGCGCGGCGCGGCGATAAGCCGCCTCGTCGGCCCGCGGCGGCGCCGGAAAGAGCAGCCGGATGCTGGTCCCCTGTCCCGGCTTGCTGGAGAGACGGATGCGCCCGTGCATACCCTGCACGAGGCGCCGGACGGTCGCGAGTCCGAGCCCGGTGCCGCGGTCGCGCGGTTTGGTGGTGAAGAACGGGCGGAAGATCTGCCGTTTGATTTGCGGCGTCATCCCGGTGCCGTTGTCGACCACCTCGAGGTAGCGCAGGCGCGCGGCGCGCGTGGCGCCCGGGGTGTGGCCGATGCGCACGCGGATGCGGCCGCCGGATTGCTCCGTGGCGTCCCGCGCATTCAGCACGAGGTTCACGAGGATCTGGTCGAGGTGCGCGGGATCGGCGGTGACCAGCACCGGGGCGGTGCCCTCCACCTCGACCGCCAGGTCCCGCTGCAGGATCCGGTCGAGCAACGAGAGCGTGCGGTGCGCCGTCCCGGCCAGGTCGACCACGCGGTACTGCGCCGGCACCGGGCGCGACAGGTCCCGCAATTGCGTGCACAGCGAACCGATCACCCCGGCGGCATGCAGCAGCGCCTCGACGTACTTCAAGCTCGTGGCGTCGTCGCGGTGACGCAGCCGGAGCAGGCCGCCGTTGAACATGACGATCGTCAGCAGATTGCTGATCTCATGCACCGCGCCGGCCGCCAGTTCGCCGCGCAGGCCCAGCCGCTGGATGTGGCGGAGCTGTTCCTCGAGGGCGGCGCCGGTGGACGCGCGCCGCGGGCGGCGGCGGACGGACGACAGCGGGGAAATCGATCCGGGGGCCATGTTATTTTTTGGGAAACGCCGGCAACGGGCCGCCCAGCAACCCGCGGCGCGCCGCGTAGAGCGAGAGCTGCGCCGCGCGGTGCAGGCCGGTTTTCCTCATCAGGCGGCTGCGGTGGTTGGCGACCGTGTGGGTGCTGACGCCCAGCGCCGCGGCGATCTCCTTCGTGCTGAGCCCCTGGGCCAGCCCGCGCAGCACGGTTTCCTCGCGAAGGCTCAGGCGCACGCGGCCGGCCGCGCCGGCATCCCGCGGCTCCACCACCAGGCTTTTCACCTGCGCGGCGATCTCGGGGCTGAAGTAAGTGCGGCCGACGGCCACCGCCAGCAACGCGGCGCGAAACTCGTCCAGCGTCGCGGTCTTGTCGATCAGGCTGCAGGCGCCGGCCGCCAGCGCTTCCTGCACGACTTCCGGCTGCAGGTGACCGGAAAAGATCACGGTGCGCGTGGACGGGCACACGGCCCGAAGCTTCTGCTGCAACGCGAGGCCGGAGCTGCCCAACAGCATCACATCGATGATCGCGATGTGCGGTTGTTCGCGCATGCACACCGCCAGGGCCTCCGACTCGGTCTGGGCCGAGCCCACCACGCGGAAATTGCGCAACGAATCCACGACGCTGACGATCAGCTCGTTCAGGATCCGATGGTCGTCGACCAAAACCACCCGGACTTCACCGGTCTCTTTCGATTGCCGCTGCATGCACGATTACTGTGCCGGGAATCGAATCTAAATATCTATAAAATAATATGTTATAGCCAAAAAATGAGTAGAAAGCCTGTGCGGCCATTAGCTTATTTGTGTCAACGCCGCCTAGGGAATCACCGCGGGGCGCCTCCGGATACCCGCCAGACCGGCTAGAGCCAACCGCAGGCAGCCGGTGCGGTCCATGCCTCAGGCAGGACCCAGGCGGGCTCGTGCAGTCGGCGCAGTTCGCTGCGGAAAGCGAAACCGGAAAGGCCCTGCGCACTGAGGTCAGCGCGCTGCGCTGTTGACTGCATGAATCCGGCTCAGGCGCCGTGCGCGCCGCCGGAATCGAGTTCGTCGATGAGCCCGATCTGCGCGGCGTACCGCGAGAGCTGCGCGGCGCGCCGCAGGCCGGTCTTCTTGCTGAGTTTGCTCCGGAAATTTCCGATCGTGTAGCAGCTGAGCCCGAGCTTCGCGGCGATTTCCTTCGAGCTCAACCCGGCGGCGATGTGCCGCAGCACGGTGCGCTCGCGGCCGCTGAGCTCGGTGGCGGCCAGCGGCGGCATCGCCACGGCCTGCACCATCTGCCGCACGGCCTCGCTGCTCTGCCGGCAAAGGTAGGTGCGACCCGCGCTCACCGAGCGGATGGCCGACTTCAGCTCGTCGAGCGGCACCGCCTTGCCGATGATGCCCATGGCGCCCATCAGCAGCGCTTCGCGCACGACCGGGCCGTTCACGTTGCCGGAACAAATCAGCACTTTCGCCTCCGGACATAATTTGCGCAGTTCGCGCAGCACACGCAGTCCCGGCCGGTCCGGCAACCCCAGGTCCAGCATGATGAGATCAGGCTGCTCGCGCTTGCACAGGGCCACCGCTTCCGCGGAATCCTTCGCGTGCCCGGCGACTTCGTATCCGCCCATCACGTTCAGGAGATCCTTGAAGAGCATCGCCACCATCTCGTGGTCGTCGACAATCACCACCCGCAGGCGGGAGTCGGTCGGATTCTTCAGGGGCGTGGCGATGAAGGAATTCACGGCGATTTCGTTGCCCCTATCTATACTCCTGGGCGGGCGACTTGTCGTGTTAATACCTAGGCATACTACACTCTTTACCTATTTGTTATAGGTAGTAACACCTAAGTTTACGTCGGGACTATAGGCGCAGGAATTCCGGTGAATAAGTCCGTATCCAGTTAATTTAAAACGACTTCAAGCGCGTGGGTGCGCTTTCGAGTAAATTTCCTTAAGCCGGGCCACACTGGTGTGGGTGTAGATCTGCGTGGTCGTGAGATTTGCGTGGCCGAGAAGTTCCTGGACCGTGCGCAGGTCGGCCCCGGAATTGAGCAGGTGCGTCGCGAAGGAGTGCCGCAGTTTGTGCGGTGACAGGTCCATCGGCAGGTCGGCCAGCGCCAGGTATTGCTTCACGAGCAGCTGCACTGCGCGCACGGTCATGCGTTTGCCGGGCGCACTGACCAGCACCGGATCACCCGGCCCCGTGCCCGCCGCAAACTCGTCGCGAAACTTCCGCAGCACCTTCATCGCCGTGGCGCCGAGCGGGCAGATCCGCTCCTTGCGGCCCTTGCCGAGCACGCGCGCGCTGCCGGCGCCGAAATCGATCGCGCCATAATTCAAGGCCACCAGTTCGCTCACGCGGAGGCCGCCGCCGTAGAGCAACTCGAGCACCAGGCGGTCGCGCCAGGCCTCGCGCACGGCGATCGATTTGTTTTGCAGGAGCTTCAGCGGGCCATCGAGCAGCGCGCTCACCTGCGACTCCGTCAGGAATTTCGGCAGGCTCTTTTGCAGCTTGGGCAACGGCACCCCCGCGAACGGATTTCGCTCCAGCCGGCCGCGCTGCATCCAGTAACGGTAGAAGGCGCGCAGGCCTGACACATGGTTGTGGAGCGTGCGCCGGTCGAAGCGACGCTGGGCCTCGATGACGAAATCCCGCACGTCGCGCGCGCTCAGCACGTCGAATCCACCCTCGCCGCGCTGGTTGCGCTGCAACCACGCGAAGAAATCCTCAAAGGCCTGGCCGTAGTTTCGCGCCGTGTACCCCGAATAGCGGCGCTCCTTCAACAGGTGAGCCAGAAACGGCTGCAGCCACGCGCCGGCGATGTCCGCCGGCAGGGGTTCGGGCTTGGGCGATTTGGCCTTCAAGGGAAACGCGGTCTCCCAACGCGCCTAGGCCGTGGCCGGGCCGGCGGCCGCGACCTTCGCCTCGACCGCCTGCATCACCCGATCGCATTCCTTGCGCAGCGCTGACTCCGGATCGAGGCCGCGCTGCCGGCAGGCCGCGACCAGTTCGAACAACTGCCGGCCGGCCGTTTCCTCCGTCAAGCCCATGGCGAGGGCCGCCACCCGCGAGGCATCGATGGCGCCGTCGGCCGGGAGCTTTTGTTTCTCGACCCGCTTGGCGACTTCCTCGGCGAACATCAGGGCCGGCAGCCGGGGCGGCAGTTTCTTGAAAAGCGTGGACTCGGTTTTGCCGGCGGCCGCCTTTTCGGAGGCCTTCACCTTTTCCCACACCTCGATGACCTCGGCGGAGTTGTCCGCGCGGCCCGTGCCGAACACGTGCGGGTGCCGGCGGACGAGCTTCTCGTTGATCTCCCGCGCCACGTCGTCGAAATTGAAATCACCGCGCTCGGACGCGAGTTGCGCGTGGAAGACCACTTGGATGAGCACATCGCCGAGTTCCTCGCGCATGTGGGGAATGTCATTCCGGTCGATCGTTTCCAGCAATTCGCTGCACTCGTCGATCAGGCAGCGCGCGAGCGTCTGGTGCGTTTGTTCGCGGTCCCACGGACAACCATCCGGCGCCCGGAGCCGGGCCATCGTCTGGCGGAGTTCATCAATCGGCGGCATGCCGAGGAACTACCACGGAATACACGGAACACACGGAAAATCCGGGCAAATTGGTTTGGCTTCAGGGTGTTCGGTGTATTCCGTGTTTCGCTTAATCATGTCCGACAAGCTCACTGAAATCATGGCCCACAAGCGCCGGGAAATCGCCCCGCTGCTGCGGCCGGTTTTGCCGGAGGAACTCGCCGACCTCGATCGCGACCTCCCGCGCGGCCCCTCGTTCTTGGACGCGCTGCGTCGCGCTGACGGAAAACTGGCGGTGATTTCGGAGATCAAGCGCCGCTCGCCCTCGGCCGGCGCCATCAAGGAGGGCATCGCCGCGCTCGACCAGGCCCACCGCTACCGCGCGGCGGGCGCCAGCGCGCTGTCGATCCTGACCGATGAGAAATATTTCGGCGGACGCCTGGAAGACCTCCAGCAGGTCACGGGCGATTTTGCCGCGCGCGGCCCGGCCATTCCCTGCCTGCGCAAGGATTTCATGGTGCACCCGGTCCAGGTGCTGCAGGCCCGCCTGGCCGGCGCCAGCGCCATCCTGATCATCGTCCGCGCCCTGACCGATGAGGAAATCAAGGCGCTGCACCAGGCCGCGACGGCCGCCGGGCTCGATGCGCTGTTCGAGATCCACCACGAAGGCGAGCTCGCCCGCGCCGTGGCTCATGGCGCAAAAATCATCGGCGTGAACAATCGCGACCTCGCCATTTTCAAGACCGACCTTGGGCTTTCCGAGCGCCTGATCCCGCTCTTCCCGAAGAACGTGGTCGCCGTGAGCGAAAGTGGGATCGCCACCGCGGCCGACGCCGCCCGCGTGAAAGCCGCCGGCGCGCAGGCCGTGCTGGTGGGCGAATCGCTCATGCGCGCCGACGATCCCGCCGCGGTGATCCGCAGCTTCCACGCCGCATGAGCGCCATGCCGCTGACGCCCAAGTCCACCCGCGAGCTCCTCGCGCAGCTCGGCCACGAGCCCAAGCGTTTCCTGGGACAGAACTTTCTCGTCGACGGCAATATCGTCCGCAAATCCCTCGAACTCGGCGCCGTCGGCCCGGGTGACACCGTGGTCGAGATCGGCCCGGGCCTCGGCACCCTGACCAGCGCGCTGCTCGACGCCGGTGCCGAAGTGTGGGCGGTCGAGCGCGACTGGGGCCTGCACAAGCATCTCGCCGCCACCCTCGCCGCCGCGAATCCGCGGCTGCACCTGATGGAAGGCGACGCGGTGGAGCATCCGCTGGCCGGGTTGCCGGGCGATCGCGCGAATTCCTTCAAGATCGTCGCCAATCTCCCTTACGCCATCGCGACGCCGTGGCTCGATGGGGTCCTGTCCGGCCCGTTGCCCGACCGCATGGTGCTCATGCTCCAGCAGGAGGCGGCGCAGCGCTACGTGGCCCAGCCGGGCACGAAGAATTTCGGGGCGATCTCCATTTTTCTCCAGGCGGCCTACGCCGTCGCCCCCGGACACAAGGTCGACGGATCCTGTTTCTATCCGCAGCCGGACATCGAGTCCTACCTGTTGCACCTCACGCGCCTGCCCTCGCCCTTCACGTTCCCGGCGCCGGTGAAGGCCGTCATCCGCGCCTGCTTCCAACAGCGGCGCAAACAGATTGGCGGGCTGCTGCGCCACAAGTTGCCGGACGGCGGTGCCGCCTGGATCGCCCGGCTCGAGGCGGCGGGGCTCGGCTCGGCGGCGCGACCGGAGCAGATCCCGGTGGCACTCTGGCGCGAACTGGCGGTCTGAAGCGGTTCGCTTGAAAATCGCCGCCAGACCGCTAGCGTCCCGCTCCATGTTGCGCCTGCCCACGCTCCTCGCCGGTTTGCTGGCCGCGACGACAATGGCGGCGCAAAACCAGCCGCTCGTCGGGCGCGTCGACGGCGAGACCTACGTTTCCGCCACCCGGGAGTTCAGCGTGCCCGTGCCGGTGCTGCGGGAACTCGGCGGCACCATCAGCGACACGGAAAACGTCGTTACCTTCACCGACAGCTTCAGCACGCACATCAGTATCGGCTGCTTCCCGCAGGATGCGCTGCAGCGGTGGGAACTCGAGACCCGCGGGCTTCGCGATTACCTGCTGTATTTCTTCACCGAGTTCGTGCTCGCGGATTTTTCCAAGCGTTTCCCCGGTTCCAAGATCGAGAGCGCCCGCTTCGTCCCCGAGCTGATGGACGGCGCGCTGATCACCTACGCCCTGCTGCCTGGCGGTTCCTATTTCGAACCCAAGCCCGCCATCCCGGTGCCGCCCGAGAAGCGCGTCACGGCCAAGCGCGGCACCCTGCTCTTCGTCCGCAACCGCCAGGTCTACGTCCTGAGCACCGAACTCGCCGAGCGCGCCACGAAACGCGACACCTACGCCACCACGCCGGAAAAGGAAAATGCCCAGCTGACGACCCGGCTGACGGAGCTCGCCGGGCGCCTGATCTTTCCCCCGCCGCGGCCGCGGACGCCGTAGCCGCTTCACACCTACACTCCCCGCCCTGTCGGGGCCCCGCTGGCAACGGCACCATGCATTGAAGGTGGAGCGCACTGACCCCAGTGCGCTGGCTTAGGAGCCCACGAAGCAAACGCACTGAGGTCAGTGCATTCCACCTTTTGGTTGTGAGGCTTTCAGTCTGGCGACGACCCCGACTGCATCGTTCGGGCTCGAGAGGGGTTCAAGGCTCGCGCCACCGCAGATTCGGATCCCCTCTACAGAGAGGTGGGCTTGCCGCGCCGAAGCCTTGGCGAAGGCGGGGCCCTGCGGGGTTGCACAACGGAGGAACTCCGCGGTAGCGTCCCGGTTTCCTTCCTCCCCCTATGTATCGCCTCCTCGTTCTCATGTGCGCCCTCTCCCTCTCCGCCCAGGCCGCGTTCGACCTGGCTAATCCCAAACCGCCCGTCGCCGCGAAAAAGCCGAAGGACGTCACCGTCCACGAGGACAAGCGCATCGACGACTATTTCTGGCTCCGGGAAAAGGGTTCGCCCGAGGTCGTCAGCTACCTCGAGCGCGAAAACGCCTACACTGAGGCCGTGCTCGCGCCGGCGAAGGAACTCCGTGCCGCGCTCTACAAGGAGATGGTGGCCCGCATCAAGGAGGACGACTCCACCGCGCCGGTCCCCTTCCGCGGTTACGTTTACTACACCCGCACCGAGAAAGACCGGCAGTATCCGATCTATTGCCGCAAGCCGGCGGGGTCCGGCGCCGAGGAGGTTCTCCTCGACCTGAACAAGCTGATCGGGACGAACACCTACATTTCCGTCGGCCAGTACGAGGTGAGCGACGACGGCGCGCGCCTCGCCTACTCGATCGACTGGACCGGCTACCGGCAATACGAGGTCTTCGTGATGGACCTCGCCACCAAGACGCTCGTCCCGCAGCAGATCGGCAAGGTCTCCAGCCTCGAGTGGGGCGCCGGCCACGACGTGCTCTACTATGGCACCGAAAACGACAGCAAGCGCTCCGACAAGGTGCACCGCTGGACGCTCAGCAGCGCGAAACACGAGCTGCTCTATGAGGACAAGGACGAGCTCTACAACGTCGACGTGAAGAAATCGCGCGACGGGAAATTCATCCTGATCTTGTCCGAGAGCAAACTCACCTCCGAGGTCCTGGCGATCGCGGCCGACAGCACCGGGCCGGCTCCGGCGCTGCACAGCCTCCTCGGACGCACGGACAACGTGAAGTATTTCGCCGAGCACCGCGACGGTCGTTTCTATTACCTCACCAACCGCGACGGCGCGAAGAACTACAAGCTCGTCTCGGCTCCGGAAGACCAGCCGGCGGAACTGACGGAGGTCATTCCGCACAACCCGGCGATCAAGCTGGAGGATTTCGACATGTTTGCCGGGTATCTGGTCATCGAGGAACGCGAGAACGGCCTGCCGCATCTGCGCGTGCTCGATTTCGGCACGGGAAAATCCCAGCGCTTGGCCATGCCGGAAGCCGCCTACGAGGTTTCCTTCGACCGGAACTGGGAATACCAGACGACGGAGTACCGCTTTAACTACGAGTCGCTGGTGCGTCCGCCGACCGTGTACGCGGCCAACCTGGCGACGGGCGAGCGCACGCTGGTAAAGCAGACGGAGGTGCTCGGCGGATTCGACGCGAAGAACTACAGGTCGGAACGCCTCTGGGCCACCGCGCGCGACGGCACGAAGGTGCCGCTGTCGGTCGTCTATCGCGCCGACCTCGATCGTTCGAAGCCCCAGCCCCTCTGGCTTTATGGTTACGGCTCCTATGGCATCAGCATGCCGGTTTCATTCAGCGCGAGCCGCGTGAGCCTGCTTGATCGCGGCCTGATCTACGTGATCGCCCACATCCGCGGCGGTGGCGAACTCGGCGAGGAATGGCGCGAGGCCGGCCGCATGGACAGGAAGATGAATACGTTCAATGACTTCGTGGACTGCGCCCAATGGCTCGTCGACCGGAAGTGGACGACACCCAGGCAGCTCGTGACCTCCGGCGGCAGCGCCGGCGGCCTGCTGATGGGCGCCGTGCTCAACCAGCGGCCCGATCTCTTTCAGGGTGCAATCATCCAGGTGCCGTTCGTGGACGTGCTGAACACCATGCTCGACGCCACCCTCCCGCTCACCACGGAGGAGTACATCGAGTGGGGCAATCCCAACAACAAGACCGAGTACGGCTGGATGCGCGCCTACAGTCCCTACGACAATCTCAAGCCGGCCGCTTATCCGAACGTGCTGGTGAACGTCTCGTACAACGACAGCCAGGTCCCGTATTGGGAAGGCGCCAAATACCTCGCGAAGCTGCGCACGCTCGACACCGGCCGGAACGCCACGCTGCTGCACGCGACGATGGGCGCCGGCCACGGCGGCGCCGCGGGGCGGTACGATGCGCTGAATGACACGGCGCGGAATTATGCGTTTTTCCTTCAGGCCCTCGGTATGAATAAATAATTCCATTTGGTGGAGGGCCCAGCTCCAGCTGGGCCGCGGTCCAGCTGGAGCTGGCCCCTCCACTTGAAATCAATCCCATGAATTCTTCGCTCCTTCGCTGGCTTGCTTTTTCCACCGCCTTGGCCGTTTCGGCCGCCGCCGCCGAGCGCCCCTACGGCCTCGTCCTCCACGGCGGCGCCGGCGTGATCGAACGCGCCTCGATGACCCCGGAACGCGAGGCGGAATACCGCGCCAAGCTCGCCGAGGCGCTGCGGGCCGGCTACGCGGTCCTCGACCGCGGCGGCCCGGCCCTCGAGGCCGTCACCGCGGCGATCAACCTCCTGGAGGACTCGCCGCTCTTCAACGCCGGCAAGGGCGCGGTCTTCAATGCCGACGGCATTTGCGAACTCGACGCGTCCATCATGGACGGCCGCACCCAGGCCGCCGGCGCCATCGCGGGTGTCCAGCATATCAGGAACCCGATCAACCTCGCCCGCGACGTCATGCTGAAGTCGCCCCATGTGATGATGGCCGGCGAAGGCGCCGAGAAATTCGCGCGCTCGCTCGGCTATGAAATGATGCCGAACGAGTATTTCCAGACCGACTGGCGCCGCGAACAACTCAGGAAGGCACAAGCGAGGGAGCGGGATGGCCGGGAACGCACCGCCGCCCTGCCCGCCGACTACTTCACGCGCACCTTGCGCTGGGGCACCGTGGGCTGCGTAGCCCTGGACAAGTCGGGCAACCTCGCCGCGGGCACCTCGACCGGCGGCATGACCAACAAGAAATTCGGCCGCATCGGCGACGCGCCCATCATCGGCGCCGGCACGTATGCGAGCAACGCGACGTGCGCGGTCAGCGCCACCGGCTGGGGCGAGTTCTTCATCCGCGTCGGCGTCGCCCGCGACATCGCCGCACAAATGGAATACAAGGGCACGCCCGTTGGCCTCGCGGCCAAGGCCACTCTCGCCAAGGTGGCCCAACTCGGTGGCGACGGCGGCGTCATCGCGCTCGACGCCCAGGGCAATGTCGCCATGGAATTCAATTCCCCCGGCATGTACCGCGCCACCAAGCTCTCCCACCAACCCGAGTTCATCGCCATCTACGGCGACGAGCCGCGGCGCTGAGCGATCTCCCCATGATTCCCGCTTCCCCGGCTTCCGGTCCCGCGCTCGCGTCCCAGGTTTTCGACTGGAACCAACTGCCCGCCACTCCGACGAAGGTCGGCGAAGTGCGGCCCTATTTCGATGCGGCGACGCAGACCCTCGCCCGTCTGGAATCGCACGTGACCACGTTGAATCCCGGGGAAGTCTCGCACGCGGCGCACGCGCATGCGGACGAGGAACTGGTGATCGTCCGCGAAGGCCGCCTCGAGGCGACCATCAACGGCGTCGCCCACGTCGCGGGCGCCGGGTCCGTCTTCTTCTTTGCATCGAACGATCTCCACGGCCTCCGCAATCCCGGCCCGGAGCGCACCCGCTATCACGTGATCCGGATTTTCCCGCGGGATCTTAAAGCATGAAAACCGGATCGTTTCCTAAAGGAGCAGCCGTGGTCACACGGCCGGCCGGCGGCGGTACCGCCACTGTTGCTTCCCGATAATCCCCCATGACCAAACGCGAACTCCTCGCCTGCATCATTGCCAAGCTGTCCGCCGAGTTGGCCGCCATCACCACGGCGGCCCTCGCGACGCATGCCGAGGCGACCAATGAGGAAAACAAGGCCGAGGACAAATACGACACCCGCGGCCTCGAGGCGTCCTACCTCGCGCACGGGCAATCGAAGGCCGCCGAGGAGGCGGCGCAGGCCGTCGCCCAGTTTTCCGCCCTGCCCGTCCGCGACTTCGGGCCCGGCGAGCCGATCAGCCTCGGCGCGCTCGTGCGGGTCGAGGGCCGGGGCTTGAGCAGTTATTTCATCGGCCCGCGGGCCGGCGGCACCGAGATCGAGGCCGCGGGCGATCCCGTGCTCGTGATCACGCCGCAGTCCCCGCTCGGCCGCCAGCTCATGGGCCGCAAGCAGGGCGACCGCCTCCAACTCGACCTGGGCGGCAAGCGCAGCGAATGCCTCATCGCCTCGGTGGCCTGAGGCCTCCGGTAGGGGCGGCGCTTGACGCCGCCCGCGGTCGCGACGAGCAGCGCCCCTGCTTTCTAAGCTTTGATTAGTGACCCATTAGTGTGCATGAGTGGTGCCTCTCCCCTCTCTCTCCATGACCACTTACGAAAAACTCCGCGCCGATATCATCGCCGCCATGAAGGCCCGTGACACGGCCACCGCCACCGCGCTCCGCACCATGGACGCCGCCATCCAGCGCGCGGCCATGGACAGCAGCAAGCCGATCGACGAGGCCCTGGCCATCGCCACGTTTCGCAAGGCCGTGAAGAACCTCACCGACGCCCGCACGGAATTCGAGAAAGGCGGTCGCACCGACCTCGTCGCCGCGAACAACGCGGAGATTGCCATCCTCGAGAAATACCTGCCGAAGGGCCTCGACGCGGCCAGGCTCGAGGCGCTCGTCACCGAGGTCATCGCCGCCACCGGCGCCACGTCGAAGAAAGACATGGGCAAGGTCATCGGCGCGCTCAAGCAGCGTCCCGAGGCCGGACTCATCGATTTCGGCGCCGCGAGCAAGCTGGTGCAGGCCAAGCTGCCGTGAGGTCGGTCCGGTCTCTGACCGGCCCAAGGATACGCGCATCGAATCGGGCCGGTCAGAGACCGGACCTGCTTCACTCTTCCGCGACCTCCAGCCCTTCCAGTTCGCCTTCGTCGTTGAAACGCACGGTGACGGTCATCGGCCGGCAGCAGACCTCGCAGTCGACGGTGAACTCGGCACTGCCCTCGCTGGCATCCAGCGCGAGCGAGAAGCTTTCGCCGCAGTGCGGGCATTCGATGGAGATGCTGTCTTGCATGTAATGTAATCTCTCCTTGCGGGAGACCGTGCCTGGGTGGGAGGGGTTTTACACCCCGACGGGATAAATGCGGCCTTCGCGGCCGGACGATAAACCCCGCCTCCCCTCAAGGCGCCGCCCAGTTCAACAACGCCATGAAGATGCCGACGATCGCGGCCGACAGCGAGCAGCAGGCGATGAAACCGATGCTGTCGACGCGGTCCCATTTGCAGAATTCCCACCACGAGTTGCGACCGAAAAGCTTGGTGTCGTCGAAGCGCGTCGGATTCACGCGGGTTTCCTCCATCGCGGCCGCCTCGAGCTCGGGGGTGTCGCCGACCGGGGTCTTCATCTTGCCGTAGAAGAAGTCCACCCGCGCCTTTTCGGTGGGCCGCGTCAGCAGGCTGACGCCGATCAGCACCGCGAAGGGGAACAGCGCGTCGAAAAAGAATTGCAGGGTGAACCGCTGGGTCGGCGTGAGGCCGGCGACATCGACGCCCGCCTTGCCCACCAGCCACGCCTCGAAGTTGAAGCGGTTCGTGCGGCTCGGCGCGGCGACGTACGGGCTGGCCAGGTCGGCCGGATTGGCGTGCACCACGCGGGTGAAATAGACGCCGGTGCCGGGTTTCGAGCTGACCTGCGCGAGCACCGGGTTGTTGGCGTAAGCCGGGAATTTCGAGACGGTCCACGGGATGACGAGGATGACCAAGGTTGAAAGCACCACGCAGGCCCACACCGCCGGCGCGGTGACGCGCCGCCACCAGTAGGTCAGCAGCACGGCGGCGCCAAACGGGATGTTGACCGTGAGCACGATGTTCACGATGTCGTAGAAACTGCCCATGAGCGTCGCGGCCACCGTGCCGAGGATCAGCACCACCACGATGGTGCACCGCGCATAGAACACGCCCTGCGCCTGCGTGATGTCCGGCCAGATCTGGCGGTAGACGTTGCGCACGAACAGCGAGGAAATCGCCAGCGCCTTCGCGGCGAGCGTCGACATCGTGCCGGCGAGCACGCCCGCGAGCATCAGGCCGACGAGACCGGGCCCGAGCAGGCGGTTCGACAGGGTGCCCCAGACCGCGTCCGGATCCGCAAGCCCGCCCACGCCGAACATCGCCACGGCGATCAGGCCGGCGAAGGCCCACATGATGATCATGAACCGCTTCAGGTAGGTGCCCGACACGCCGGAGCGCGCCGCGAACTCGTTCTTGGCCGAGCCGCAGATGCCCATGTTGTGGCTCAGGCCGCCGTTCTGCACGATGCTCACGAGCAAAATGCCCACGAGGCTCCAGGCGGTGAATTGCGCCCCGCCAGCCGCGCCGAAGAGGTTGAATAATTCCTTCGGCACCTTTTCCCCGAGCGCGCTCCACCCCCCGATGGCGGCAAGCCCCGTCGGAATCAGGAGGAGCGAAAACACGATGATCAGCACGCTTTGCAGACCCTCGTTCACCGCCGCCGCGGCCATGCCGCCGAGGACGATGTAGGTGCCGACCACAATCGTGAACACGGCGTAGAACACGAGGTCGTTGAGCACCGTCACGTAACTGCGGAGTTCCCCGCGGGCATTGCGATCGCGCAGCGCATCGAGTTCGCGCTGCGAGTCCGCCGCCAGCGCGCCGGCCGCGGCCTGCTTCTCAAGCGTCTTGAGCTGATGATAACCCTCGACCGCGGCGCGCTCGGGGGCCGTCCACTGCACCTCCTGCTTCACGACGAGGGACGAGGCGATCTTGTAGGCGGTGACGTTGCCGAAACCGAGGAAGACGCAGGCCACGAGGATCTGGAAAATCGCGTAGAACAGGCTCAGCTTCTTGCTCGCATAACGGTCCTCGAAAAGATCCGACACCGTCGTGAGGCGCACGCGGCGGAACCAGACGTTCATGAACCAGAAATACGGGTTCATGAACACGGTCTGGAACGACAGCCACGCCCCCGGCGCGCCCTGCTGATAAACGAAGCTCGCGGTGCTCACGGCGCCCTGCGGCTCGGTGGCGTTGCCGAAATTGAGGAAGAACTGGTACAGCTTGCCCAGTTTGCGGCCCGCGAGAAAGAACCCCTCCTCACTGTTGGTACCCGCCGCCGCGCGCCGGCCGATCCAGACGACCGCGGCAAGGTAAAGGAGGACAACGGCGAGATCGACGGGATGCAGGCTGCCAAGCATGAATGGTAGGGGGCTGGGAGGTGACGGGGTAAAGACCGGGGCCAATCCAACGGGGCCACGGCGGACAGGCAGGGCGAAATCTTACTGACAGTAAGATTGGCCGGAAAGATTGCGCAGAGGCAAGGCGCGTTTGCCGCAGGTGTCCGACTTGGAGCGGCGGCCCCATGACCGCCGGTTTGCACCGAAAGGTGGAGCGCATTGTTCCCAGCCGCCCGAGCATGGATCCAGCGGCGTGCCCCATCCGCAATGAGTGGGTTTGGGATCCCCTCGATGAAGAGGGGTGCCCACAGGGCGGGGTGTGCAGGGAGTTTGCGCTTATCGAAACGTTTTCGCAGCCGCTACACACCCCGTCGCTGCGCGCCACCTTCGCTAAAGCTTCGGCGCGGCAAGCGCCACCCCTCTTCATCCGGAAGCATTCAGTAGAACCGCGAAGGACGCGAAGAAACGCGAAAGTCGCGAGTCAGACATAATCCTCGGTGATGCCTTGCCGTACTCACTATTTTGTGATCCCGGGCAAAATCAGGATTTTCCCGGTATACCTTCGCGGACCTTCGCGCCCTTCGCGGTTCAATTGCATAGTTCCGGCTTCATAGAGGGGACTCAGGCGACGCGGTCGGACTGCGGGGGCCTCGCACTAGGTCCGCGCGAACGCTGGCCCTGCAACTTTCCAGCCGTCGCCCGCTTCGTCGGGAATCTTGTGCGCTCGGCTCCGCCCGCTCCCAAACCAGCGCACTGAGGTCAGTGCGCTCCACCTTTCGGCGAGGTAAAGCCGTGGTCAAACTCGCCGGCGGGCGCGCGGGGGCATTGCGTTCGACCCGCCGGGAAGGTGTGCTGCCTGCCATGAAGCCCCGCCTGCCCACCCTCGCCCTTTGCCTGGCGTTCGCCGTCCTTCCCGTGCTCGCACCAGCGGCCCCGACCACCGTCACCACCACCAAGCGGTCCGCCCTCGCCATCGGCAGCGGCTCGTTCGCCCTCGTCAAGGGCACCAAGCTCGAGGTCGTGAGCCGCGAAGGCGACACCCTCCTCGTCAAGTTTCGCGCCGCGCAGGGAAAAATCCCGCTCGCCGACACGGACTACCCGGCGGATGCCGCGGAGGCGGCACCCGCGAAACCCGCCGCGGCGCCGGCGCCCACGGTGACCGCAACTGCGCCCGCCGCGAAAGCCGCGCCCCCGGCCACGCCCACGCCGCCGGCTCTCAACACGAGCGGCCAGGGCCAGCAGCCCACCACCCATTACGGCAAGGCCGTGCAAAAGGCCAAGCAGGCGACCGAAGCCAATAAGTCCACCCACGTCGATCCGACGAAGGGTATCATGGATGAGGAGCCGAAGAAGTAAGGTGTAGCCGAACAAAACCGTGCCAATTACCGCTGTCGTCATTCTGAGCCCCGCGAAGAATCCAAGCGGATGTGCGCTTTCCCTTGGATCCTTCGCCCGGCTCAGGATGACGGTCTCGGGAGCAATCCCATTCTTTGAAACTTAAAGCGGCTACGGCTTTGCTGAAAATACGGTAGGGTTGTTCCCACCGCGCCTTCCGTCCGAAAACACGTTGAGGATCGCGCGTTCCCTCTTGAGCCCGGTCATTTGCCCGCAAGGATTTTCCGGATGCGCATCGTCCCGTGGCTGGCGTTCCTCCTCGTTCCGGCGTTTGCCGCTCCGACCCCCGCGCCGCGCGAGCGTCCGACCGACTGGGCGGTGCCGGTGATCAATTCGACCCTCGAGAACTGCTACCGCGTCAGCCCGGAGCTCTACCGTTGCGAACAACCGAAGGACGACGACATCGCGACCCTGCGGGCGCTCGGCATCCGCTCGATCCTCAACCTGCGCCGCTACAACACCGATCCCGGCGCGCTCAAACGGGCCGGCTTCAAACTGCTGGTCCAGCGGATGGAGGCCGATGACCTCACGATGGATGACCTGGTGGCCGGCGTACGCCAGATTCGCGACGCCCCGAAGCCGGTCCTCCTGCACTGCTGGCACGGCAGCGACCGCACCGGCTCGGTCGTCGCCGCCTACCGCATTGTCTTCCAAGGGTGGACGCCGGCCGCCGCGCTCGACGAACTCCGCTTCGGCGGCTACGGCTACCACGAGAAGACCTTCCCGAATATCATCCGGCTATTCGAGACCCTCGACGCCGCGGAACTGCGCCGCCGGGTGTTGGCGCCGTGATTTTCACGGAAGGAAGCCAAGCGAACGAAGCATTTTTCCGCTCCCCTTCGTTTCCTCCGTTACCTTCTGTAAGATCGGTTCGGTTTCAGTTGCTCGCGCCTGCGCATCAGTCTTGTCACGCGACGCTCCAAGCCTCGTTGTGAAGCGTCATGCCGCCGTCCACCGCTCCCCTCGCCCCACTGCCCGGCTCCCCGGATGCCGACGCGGTGCTGGACGCCTTCCTCGCGGCGATGGCGGCGCGCGGCATCACGCTCTACCCCGAGCAGGAAGAGGCCATCCTCGAGCTGTTCGCCGGCCGGAACGTCATCCTCAACACGCCCACCGGTTCCGGGAAATCCCTCGTGGCGGCGGCGCTCCACTTCAAGGCGCTTTGCGCAGGCCAGCGTTCCGTTTATACCTGTCCGATCAAGGCGCTGGTGAACGAAAAGTTTCTCAGCCTGTGCCGCGACTTCGGGCCGGAGCATGTCGGCATGATGACCGGCGACGCCTCCGTGAATCCCCACGCCAAGGTGCTTTGCTGCACCGCCGAAATCCTCGCTAACATCGCCCTGACGCGCGGCGAGCACGCGGACGTCGCCGCCGTGATCATGGACGAATTTCATTATTACTCCGACGCCGAGCGCGGTTACGCCTGGCAGGTGCCGCTGCTTACCCTGCCGCAGTCCCGGTTTCTGCTGATGTCCGCCACCCTGGGATCCACGGATTTCTTCGAAAAGGAACTCACGCGCCTGACCGGGGCGCCGAGCCTCACCGTGCGCAGCGATCGCCGGCCGGTCCCGCTGGCCTTTGAATATTCCGAAATCCCGCAAGCCGAGCGCGTCGGCCAGTTGCTCGCCGATTCCCGCGCGCCCGTTTACCTGGTTCATTTCACGCAGCGCGCGGCTTCGGAGGCCGCGCAGTCGCTGATGAGTTTGCCCGTGTGCAGCAAGGAGGAGAAGGCCGTCCTCGCCACGGAACTCGAGCGGGTGAGATTCAACAGTCCCTACGGCAAGGACATGAAACGCTGGCTGCGCCACGGGATCGGCGTGCACCACGCCGGGCTGTTGCCGAAATACCGCATCCTCGTCGAGCAGCTCGCGCAGAAGGGCCTGCTCAAACTGATCTGCGGCACCGACACGCTGGGCGTCGGCATCAACGTCCCGATCCGCACCGTGCTCTTCACGCAGCTCTGGAAATACGACGGCAGGAAAGCCGCCATCCTCAGCGTGCGCGATTTCCGCCAAGTGTCGGGTCGCGCCGGCCGCGCGGGCTACGACGACCAGGGCTATGTCATCGTGCAGGCGCCGGAGCACGTGATCGAAAACAAGCGCGCCGAGGAAAAGGCCGCCGCCGATCCCTCCCGGAAAAAGAAACTGGTCAAGGCCCGCGCCCCCGAGGGCTCCGTCGGCTGGGACGCGAAGACGTTTGAACGGCTGAGCACCGCCTCGCCGGAGGAACTGACGTCCCATTTCGACGTCTCGCACGGGATGTTGCTGCTGGTGCTCAGCCGCGACAGCGACGGCTGCCGGGCCATGCGGCAGCTGATTGCGGACTGTCACGAGACCCCGGCGAAGAAACGCGCATTGCGCAAACGCGCGTGGCAACTCTTCCGCGCGCTGCTGGATCGGAAGATCGTGGAATTTCTGCCGGTGGCCGCGCCGTCCGACGCGCCGCCCCCCGTAGGGGCGTCGCTTGACGACGCCCGTTCCGACGACGCCCGCGGGCGCCGTCAAGCGGCGCCCCTACAAAGGAAATTGCGCGTCAACGTCGAGTTGCAGGACGACTTTTCCCTGCACCAGGCGCTCTCGCTTTACCTCATCGACACGCTGCCGTTGCTCAACCGCGAATCGCCCGACTACCCGTTCGATGTCCTCACGCTCTGCGAGGCGATCGTCGAGGATCCCGATCAGATCCTGCGCCGGCAGGTCGACCGGCAGAAGGGCCTGAAGATCGAGGAATGGAAGGCGGCCGGCATTCCCTACGAGGAACGCATGGCCAAACTCGAGGAGGTCGAGCACCCGAAGCCACTGCGCGAGTTCCTGTACGAGAGCTTCAACGCGTTTGCCGCCGCGCATCCGTGGGTGGAGCAGGAAAACGTGCGGCCCAAGTCGATCGCGCGCGAGATGTTCGAACGCTACCAGTCCTTCGCGGACTACGTGCGCGAATACGGCCTGGAACGCAGCGAGGGCCTGCTGCTCCGGCACCTGATGCAGGTGTGGAAGGTGCTGGCGCAAACCGTGCCCGCCACCGCAAAGACGCCCGAGGTCGTCGAAATGGAGGATTATTTCCGCGAGCTGATCCGCGGCATCGATTCCAGCCTGCTCGACGAATGGGAACGGCTCCGGAACCCGGACTTCGTCACGGCCGAAACCGGCGACAAGCCCGCGCGTCCCGCCACGTTCGACATCACGCGGGACCTCGAGGGATTCCGCCGCCTGGTGCGGATCGCTTTGCTCGGCTTCCTGCAGGATGTCGCCGCCCGCGATTGGGAAGCCGCCGCCGAGCGGTTCCTGGGAACAGGCGGCGGCGAACCGGGGGTCGCGACCACCGAAGCGCGGCGCATCGAGAAGGCATTCGCCCCCTACTTCGAAGCCCGCGGCCGCCTGCGCCTCGATCCCGAGGGCCGGGCGGCGAAGCACACGCATGTTGCCGAGGACGGAGGACCGACGACCGAAGGCGGACGGAAATGGTTGATCGCGCAGGTGCTGGTGGACCCGGAGGACCAAAACGACTGGGAGACGCGCTTTGAGCTCTCGCTGGATGAATCCCGCAAGGAAAACCGGCCGGTGCTGCGTTTCCTGGGTGTCGGCCTGATCGGATCGACGGATTCTGAAGTGTAGGGCCGTCGCTCGTCGACGGACCGGTTCCCCTGCGCACCACGGCCCGTCGACCAGCGACGGCCCTGCCTTTTCAAACCGGAACCATTCAGCAGAAACCGCGAAGAACACGAAAATCGCGAGTCAGACCTGATCCCCGGTGATTCCTGGCCGCACTCACTCCTTCGTGATCCCGGGCAAAATCAGAGTTTTATCGGCAGCCCTTCGCGGATCTCCGCGCCCTTCGCGGTTCAATTGGATCGTTCCTTTTCAAAACGGACCGCTTTCTCCAGATGCCCATCTGGCTTTAGAGGCTGATTAGCCCGACTAAACGTCCCTACCCACCCCCACAATGCCTTTGACCGGGTGTTGTCCCAACCCTTAGCTCTTACCCCTTTCCCCCGCATTTCCATGTCGAAGCCCACCATCATCTACACGAAGACCGACGAAGCGCCTGCGCTCGCCACTTACTCCCTCCTGCCGATCGTGCAGGCCTTCACGAAGCATGCGGGCATCAATATCGAGACGCGCGACATCTCCGTCGCCGCCCGCATCCTCGCCGCGTTCGCCGACAAGCTGCCGGCGAACCAAAAGGTCGCCGACCACCTCGCCGAGCTGGGGGCCCTGACCCTCAAGCCCGAGGCCAACATCATCAAGCTGCCGAACATTTCCGCCTCCGTCCCGCAGCTCAAGGAAGCCATCGCCGAACTCCAGGCCCATGGCTACGCCGTGCCGGATTATCCGGAGACCCCGAAGACCGACGCCGAAAAGGACGCCAAGGCGCGCTACGACAAGGTCAAGGGGTCCGCCGTCAATCCGGTCCTGCGTGAAGGCAATTCCGACCGGCGCGCCCCGAAGGCCGTCAAGGACTATGCCCGCGCCCACCCCCATTCCATGGGCAAGTGGTCGGCCGATTCGAAGACGTCCGTCGTCACCATGGGCAAGGACGACTTCGCCTCGAACGAGAAGTCGCTGACCCTGCCCGCCGCCACCACGGCCAAAATCGAATTTGTGGGGTCGGATGGCACGACCAAGGTCCTCCTGCCGAAGCTCAACCTGAAGGCCGGCGAGATTCTCGACGCGACCGTCATGCGCAAGGCCGCCCTGCTCGCCTTCTACGAGCAGCAGATCGCCCGCGCGAAGCGGGACGGCGTCCTCTTCTCGCTGCACTTGAAGGCCACGATGATGAAGGTGTCCGACCCGATCCTTTTCGGCCACGCCGTGCGCGTGTTCTTCAAGGACCTGCTCGCGAAGCATGCCGCCACGCTTGCGAAGCTCGGGGTGGACCTGAACAACGGTTTCGGGGACCTCGTTGAGAAGATTGCCACCCTGCCCGCCGCCGAAAAGGCCGCGATCGAAGCGGACATCAAGGCCGCCTTCGCCGCCGGTCCGGGCGTCGCCATGGTCAACTCCGACCAGGGCATCACCAATCTCCATGTCCCCAGCGACGTCATCATCGACGCCTCGATGCCCGCGATGATCCGCACCTCGGGCCAGATGTGGAACGCCCAGGGCAAGGGTCAGGACACCCTCTGCGTCATTCCCGACAGTTCCTACGCCGGCATTTATGATGCCACGATTGAGTTCTGCAAAAAGAACGGCGCCTTCGATCCGAAGACGATGGGCTCGGTGCCGAACGTCGGCCTCATGGCGCAAGCCGCCGAGGAATACGGTTCCCACAACAAGACCTTCGTCGCGCCGGCCGCCGGCAAAATCCAGGTCGTCTCGATTCCGGCGGATCCCGCGCAGGCGGCTGGTTTCAAATCGCAGGTTTTGCTCGAGCACGCCGTGTCCGAAGGCGACATTTGGCGCGCGTGCCAGACGAAGGACGCCCCGGTGCAGGATTGGGTGAAGCTCGCCGTCAACCGCGCCCGCCTGAGCAACACGCCGGCGATCTTCTGGCTCGATCAGAATCGCGCGCACGACGCGCAGATCATCGCGAAGGTTGAAAAGTACCTGAAGGACCACGACACGAAGGGACTCGATCTCAAGGTCCTCGCTCCCGCCGCCGCCTGCGAAGCCACGCTCGTGCGCCTCAAGGCCGGCTTGGACACGATCAGCGTGACGGGCAACGTGCTCCGCGATTACCTCACCGATCTCTTCCCGATCCTCGAGGTCGGCACCAGCGCCAAGATGCTGTCGATCGTCCCGCTCATGAACGGCGGCGGCCTTTTCGAAACCGGCGCCGGCGGCTCCGCGCCGAAGCACGTCGAGCAATTCCAGCAGGAGAACTACCTGCGCTGGGACAGCCTCGGCGAGTTCTTCGCGCTCGCGGCCAGCTTCGAGCATCTCGCCATCACGCAGAAGCACGCGAAGGCCAGGATCCTCGCCGACACGCTCGACCAGGCCAACGGCAAGTTCCTGGAGAACGACAAGTCCCCGGGCCGCAAGCTCGGCACGATCGACAACCGCGGCAGCCATTTCTACCTCGCGCTTTACTGGGCCCAGGCGCTCGGCGCCCAGACCGCCGATGCCGACCTGCAGCAGCGCTTCAAGCCGATCGCGGATGCGCTCACGATGACTGAGAAGAACATCGTCGCTGAACTCCTCGCCGTCCAGGGCAAGCCCGCCGACGTCGGCGGCTATTACCAGCCCGACGACCGGAAGGCGTCGGAGGCCCTGCGCCCGAGCGCGACGTTCAACCGGATCCTCGCGACGATTTGAAGGGGGAGGCGGTCCCGCGACCGCGGGACCGCTCCTTGCTACCGCCATGTCCCTCCCCGGCATTCCTCCTCGGGACGAATTCGACGAGGAGGCTTATCTGCAGCTCAATCCGGACGTGGCGGCGGCCATCGGGGCCCGGATCGTGGATTCGGGCTGGCAGCACTTCACCTTGCACGGGCACCGCGAGAACCGTCCGTGGCGTCCGCAACCGAACCGCATGGCCGGCGTGATCGCGGAGATTTCGCCGCAGGACGAAATGTTCCTCGGTGATCGCGATCACTATTTCGATGTCGGCGAATCCGCATTGCGTTGCCTCAAGCGCGTCCTGGCGGAGGCGCAGGGCCGGCCCGACTCCATCCGGCGGATCCTCGATCTCCCTTGCGGCCATGGCCGCGCGCTCCGGTTTATCAAACCGGCATTTCCGCGGGCGCACCTCACGGCCTGCGACCTGAATGCGGATGGCGTGGCTTTCTGCGCGAAAACCTTCGACGCGGAACCGATCGTGTCGCGAACGAACATCGACGCCATCGCCCTGCCCGCGCCCTTCGACCTGATCTGGTGCGGTTCGCTGCTTACGCACCTGCCTGCCGCCGAATGCGGGGCCTTCCTGCGACTCTTCCAGCGCGCCCTCACGCCCGGCGGCATCCTCGTGTTCACGCTGCATGGCCGGAGCTACGAGAAGAGTCTGCTCGATGCGCGTGACCTGAGCGGGCTTTCCCAGGAGCAGGTCGCCGCCCTCCTCGCCCAATACCGCGCAGCGGGCTTCGGCTACGTGGACTATGCCGGCCAGACGGGCTACGGCTTCAGCATGACGCACCCCACGTTCGTGAAGTCCCGCTTGCTCACGCCCGGCTGGCGCTTCCTCAGCCACCACGAGCAAGCCTGGGACAAGCGCCAGGATGTGGTGGCGTTCCAATCCGCAGCGGACGACCGAGTGGCGGCGGATTAGGTGGCCTCTGGGGGCTCGGGAATAAGCAGCCCGAGCCCATATCACCAACCCGATCGCGCCGTTCAACCGGATCCTCGCGACGATTTGATTCATAGGCCCTATAAGGCCTATAGGACTCATGGGGCCGATGGGTTCTGCCGACTCCGCATCCGTGCGCGTGCCATCCGCTCGCGGATGCCGCCTTCCTTGAGGAAATCCTGCTCAAGCCGCGCGATCAGGCGGTCGAGCAGGAAGTTGGCCTGATGGATCAGGCACACCGCGATATTCGCGACCACTTCGGGTGGCCGGGTCTCGATGAACTCCCGGTAATCTTCATAGGTGCCTTGCTCGCGCGCGCCGAGCCGGCGCACGAACCGCGCCTCCTTGGAATCCTTGTCCCATAGTTGCAGCCGCCGCGTGCGGAGGTAGTCCCCGTAATCAGCCAGGAGTTCATCGAGACTGGCCCGGGCGACATTGGTCAGCTTGAGTTCGGTCTCCTTGGAGGTCCGGGCCGCCCGGCTGCCTTCAACGATATTCTGCTTCCCCGATCTCGCCGCCTGCACCATCTGGTCGACCGTGCGATCGCCTCTCGACAGGAATCGTGCGCAGAAGCGATAGGTGAGATCGTAGATAATCTCCGCCTTGCGATAGGCTTTCAGTCCCTGGTAATTGCCGTGCTTGGGCAGGAAGCCCTCGGAGGAATTCGCGGAAGCCATGGTCAAAATGATGGGCGCCCGCTCTCACCAGCAGACGGCCGCACCTTGGTCGCGCAAGCCGCAAATCCACTCCCTCGATCCATCGGGAAGGAGTTAGATTCCTTTATTCCCTATGCCCACCGTGGCTTTCCGAGCACCCTCGCGCGAAGAGCAAGGAAGTCGGCGTCAGGATGAGGACGGCCAGGCCATTCTTTTTCTGACCGCCCAGCGTTCCAGACCAGATATCAATTCCGGTTCGCGGAATTAATTTCTCCAAACCATACGGTCATTGCGTCGATGAGTTGGTCGCGGTGGCTGAACATGAGGAAATGATCGGCGTCAGCGAAAGTCGCCAATTTCACCGTAGCCCCCGTGCGCTTCAGCTCGCGCACATTTCGTTCCACGTAGTCGATTGGCGTCCGGTCGTCGCGTGCACCTGTCACGACCAGCATGGGCCGGCCGGCCGCCTGAAGGGCGAATTCACTGGAATCGATGGCGTCCGAATCGAAAACCGGGGAAATAAACGCGAGTGTCTTGAAAGAAATTCCCTTCGCCGCACCCAACTGGCTCACGGCTCGCCCTCCGTTTGAAAGCCCGACGAGGTGAATGTGGCGTGGATCGACGAGTGCAACCCGGCGAGCGGCCGCCAACGCCGCCTTGAGCGCCGCCTCGGCCTGTCCCGGATGCCATTGCCCGAATCCGCTGGTGGGAGCCACCAGGATAAAACCGAGTCGATCCGCCAGGGCGGACAGTTCCCACAGGTACGCTTTAAAGTTGCCGCCGCTGCCATGGAAAAAAATCAATACGGCCGCTGCTTTGCTGCGGTCGAGCTGGTGCGGTACATACACATACGAATGCCCGCTATCCTCCGGAAAGCCGAACAGCTCCGCATACGCCTCGGGCATCACTGACCCAAGTTCTGAAAATCCTGCATTCCCAGTTTGCTCACGATAAAGCGCCGCAGTCAGCCGCCCCAGCCTCCCGGCATCGCCGAACGTGAGCAACGGATCCAGCATGGCCATGACCTGATAGCTAAAAAGCAACTGATCGCTCTCTGGCACAAGGTTAGTGGGCGCCCAGTGCAACCATACACCCGGCTGCCGGGTAAACTGGTTCATGACTCGCTCATTCACGAAACCGGGCTGGGCGATCCGGGCGTTCACCAGCAACAGAGCCAACAGCACTGCCGCCGCCCCAACGATTGCAAGCGCCGCTCGTTTCCAAAACCGAGTACGGCGAATCCATGCGGTAATCCCGATCCACGGCAGAACCGCTGCCTGCAAGCCGAGAAGCGCAGCGGCACGACCGAGCCAGGTATCAGCCACCCATAGCAGGAGCGCTGAAGCGGCCGCGAATGAAACCGCCCAGACTAGCGCCCATCCTTGCAGCACAATAACGATCGATGACTGGTCGCGCGGCGGTCGCATTCGCATCGGTTCAAGCTGGAATGCACGCCGCGTCAGCCCTGAAGCCTGGAGGAGGCGTGCGAATTCATGAGGCAAAGAATCTTCGTACTTGGCAAGCGGCGCCAGCGCCAAAAGAGTCACGCGCATGAATTACCGGACCAAGGCGGAATATTTTATCAAGGGCATCACCGAGGGCTTCGTGGAGGCGTCCGAGGTCATCGCGTGGTCGGACGAGGTCGTCGTCACGGCGGCCAAGCCCGAGGACTGGATGCTCGAGATTTCCAGCTGCGGCCCCGACGACCGCATGGTCGTCCTGAGCCACCTCAATACGATCAAGGGCGTGGCCGACCCCGTCGAACTGGCCGCGCTGTTGAAGGCGAAGGGCGTCAGCTGATTGGAAAACCTGAGACCTGAAACCTGAGACCTGAAAAAGGTCAGTCTCAGCCAACTGGCTGATTTGGCTCAGAAACGTCCGGCCAGCTGTAATAGTTCAGGTCTCAGGTTTCAGGTCTCAGGTTTTCTGCCCGCGC
Organism: uncultured Oleiharenicola sp.; assembly: GCA_964515595.1. Lineage (GTDB taxonomy): Bacteria > Verrucomicrobiota > Verrucomicrobiia > Opitutales > Opitutaceae > Lacunisphaera. The sequence continues at coordinate 49,653 of CAZEUN010000001.1, forward strand.
AAATATCCTTTTGCGCCTCGGGCCCGGCTGCACGACCGGCAGCGGCGTTTCGCGCTTGGGCTTCGGGGCATGGCGCTTGATACCGAGCCGGCGGTTCTCCGCGGTGCGCGCGATCTGGATTTCCTGCATGCGCATGAAAACGCTGAGCAGTTGCTCGGGCAGCGCGTAGCGGTCGAGCCCGGACCGGTCCAGCGCGAGGAGCAGTTCATGCGTGGCCTCGAGCGTCGAGAGACAGCCCGGCTCCGGCTGCCGCTTGATAATATACCGGCTCGGCGCCGCGTTGGAGAACATGATCTTCGGCAGACGCTGCAGATTCGGACTGAGCCGCAGCATGGGGCGCACAATCCGCCAGGTCGCATCCAGGAGGAAAACCACCAGCGTCCGTTGCTGCAGTTGCTCGTTGAAGGTGGCCAGTTGCCGGGCGGGCGCCGTGGACAGGTCGATGGCGTCGCGTCCGGGATAAAGCAGGACGGGATAATTCCTGGGATCGTCGATCAGCGCCTGGACGGCTTCATCCTGCGCAAAGTTCTCGCCGATATGAATCTCGCTGTTGGCCAGGCAGAGATGCGTCAGGCGACCGGTGTTGGCCTTGATTCGCTTGAACTCGTGCGGATGCATGAGGATCACGAACTTGGTCCGGGTCTGCATGGGCGTGATCGAACCGCACCAGCAGAGCGGCTCCGGCCAGAAACATCTGTAGCACATCTTCCTCATCGATCCCCGACGAGAAAGGCATCCGCGCAAAGAAGCAAAGAAAACCATGCGCGGCGCGAGACGGCCTCTCGGAAATGAGATCCCCTCTCGAAAAGGGGGCCCAAAGGACGGGGGGTGTGGTTTGAGCGGCCCGAGAAACGCGGACGCGGCCTACACCCCCGTCGCTGCGCGCCACCCTCTTTAGCCGGAACCATGCAATTGAACCGCGAAGGACACGAAGAAACGCGAAAATCGCGAGTCAGACCTGATCCTCGGTGCTGCCTTGCCGTAGTCACTCTTTCGTGATCCTGGGCAAAATCAAAATTTTCCCGGTAGCCCTTCGCGGACCTTCGCGCCCTTCGCGGTTCAATTGCATCGTTCTGGCTCGAGAGAGGATCTCATCTCGGTTCCCGCGACCGGCCTTGCGCCCCTCCGCCTCACCCGTTCGGGATGTCCGGTTCGACGACCTGGGCGAGTTGCGCGAGGGATTCCTGCCAGCCGAGATAACACATTTCGGCGGGAATCACGGCCGGGACGCCGGCCTGCTCGATGTTCACGTCGGTCCCGCACAAAACCTTTTTCAGGGTCACCGTGACGGCCATCTCGCCGGGTAGGTTCGGGTCATCGAACTTGTCCGTGTAAACCAGGCGCTCACCCGGCACGAGTTCCTTGTAGGTGCCGCCGAAACTGTGGCTGTGACCGGTGCCGAAGTTGGTGAAGGACATGCGGAATCCGCCGCCGACCTTGGCGTCGAGGGAGTGCACCTTGCAGGTGAAGCCATACGGCGGCAGCCACTTCGCAAGGGCGTCGGCATCGAGAAACGCCTTGTAGACCTTTTCGGGGGTCGAGCGGAGGACGCGGTGCAGACGGATGGTATTGGTTTGAGCGGACATGATCAGGGGCGATGGAGGTTGGGTTTGGGTGGTTTCAAAAGAGTCAACGAACGAGACCCCGCGATCCGGACACGGTGCAGAAAAGTTTCCCCAGGGCCAGAACGACCTCGCCAGGCATCGCGAATTCACGGCCACTTCATACGGATTTCATTGGCCTGTGATAGCGTGACGTCCATGCAATCACCGTTTGCCGTTTCGCCGTTGCCTGCCGGCGCCTTCTCATGAGCATGCGGGCCATGCAGTCGCTTCGCCCCGCCGCCAAGATTGGCATCGTCCTCGCGGGTTTCACCGTGGCCCTGATGATCGCGACCGCGACCATGGCCATCCGCCAGGGCCTGAACGCCAATGACCCGTCGCAAGGCATGCAGGCCTTCGGCGATGTGGTCCTCGGCGTCGCGGTGTTCAGCGTGCTCGCCGTCGGGCCGGCTGGGCTCGGACTTTACTGGCTGCGACCGGTCACGCGGTTCTGGGACCTCCTGGCCAACGTCGCGATCGCGTGCAGCCTGACGAGCCCCGTGGCGATAATCGTGAGCGGCCCGCTGCGGGCGCTGCTGGGCAATTGGGCGCTGCTCGGCGACCTGCGCTTCGCCACCCTGCCCGTCAGCAGCCTCGCCTGGGCCACCTGCACGGTGTTCGCGCCCGCGACCCGCTTGCGCTGGCTGTTCCTGGGCGCGGCTCTCGTGGACGCCGCCCTTTTCGTCGGCGTCGTGGTCGTGAAGTTTATCCTGCCGGCCGGACGTTGAATCGTCCGCGGACTGCTCAACACCGGATCGTCTTCCGCTTAGGCGCGATCGCGGCGCCGCGGCGGGACTTGATGATATACGCCTCGGCGTCGGGCACCTTGCAAGCCGTGTCGCCCATGTCGACGTCGACCTTCCCCACCTTGCGCGCCGTCGCGATGGCTTTGTCACCGAGCGGCGCCATGTAGGTCCCGACGGCAATGATGAAACTGTTCATCGAATAGCGCGCGCCGTCAGCGGCCGCGGACATCTCCCGGGCCACGCGATCGAGCAGCTGCCCGAATTCCGCCACCGGCAACCGGTCGTCCGGCACGGTCGCCGCGAGCGCGCCCAGCGTATTCCAACCGGCGCGGGCCACCTGCTCGTTTTGGGAAGTCGTCCATTTCACCGCTAGGGCGAATCCCTCCGGGTGCTCCGACGCGACCCACGGCACCGTCGTGCCGGAAATCATGTCCCACGCGGCCGTGTCCGCCCAGCGCTGCAGTTCCCTCGCCGTCATCTGGCGGCCATCGGCCACCATGCCCGCGAGGTATTGGGCGTCGCCATTCCCGGTGGCAAACAACTCGAGGGCCAGCGCCTGGTCACCCTTGAGCTGCTTCGCGATCGGTTTCATGTCGGCGATCTTCACGCCGAAAAACGGCTCCCTGGCGCCGTGTTTGAGGAGGGTGCGTTTCGTGGACTCGCTGCCCTTCGCCTTCAGCGCGGCCATCACGTCCTTGAGTTTCATGCCGGGCACATAAACGAGGAAAGCCGCGGAGGGACAACCCGATAGTGGCCGCGAAATGAGGAGGGCCCAGCGGGAGCCGGCCCTCCACGCGCCTGCTCAGAGCTGCACCGTCACCCGCATGAAGGTCGCGGGGATCATCGTGCCGCCGCCGGTGGCCTTGTTGTGAGCCTGCGCCTGCGCGACCAACTGGCGGTTCAATTCATCCGCCTGGCCGTTTTTCCCGGCGGCCTCGAACGCGTTCATCGTCGGGCCATAGAACTCCCGGAACATCTCGATGATCTGCGCCGGCGATAGGGTCGGCGAACGGAAATAAAAAGTGTCGCGTTCCATCTTCACCTGTTCCTTCGGCACCCCGGCGGCGGCGAAACGCTCGAGGATGTGACTCTCCACGCCCCACAGCATCGGACTGATGAAACCGTCCGGTGGCGGCGGCGTGAAGGCCGCGCTGATCTTGAGCACCTGCGAGACGAACGACGTCGGGTCGTTGGGAATCCAGTTGCCCATCACGATGCGGCCGCCGCGTTTCGTGACGCGGACCATTTCCCTGGCCACATCCACCGGCTTGGGCGCGAACATGGCGCCAAACACCGACAGCGTCAGATCGAAGCTGCGGTCGGGCACGCCCTGCAGGTTGCAGGCGTCGCCTTCCTGGAACTTCAAATTTTTCAAGCCGAGTTCCTGCGCCCGGCGCTTGCCGGCCGCAACCAGGTTGCGGGCGATGTCGATGCCCGTGACATCCGCGCCCATCCGCGCGAGCGGCACCGCCGTCGTGCCGTCCCCGCAGCCGAGATCAAGCACGCGCAGCGAGGGCTGCACCTGGAGCGAGCCGGCCAGCGCCTCGCCCGATTCGCGCATGGTGCTGGCGATGGCCGTGAAATCACCTTTCTCCCACAGGGCCTGATTTGGATTATTCATGCAGCCACCGTTGGCCCAGCCAGCGCTGCCGTAAACCTCTTTGCTCTTAGCCGTTGGTAGGAGGAAAACGCGACCAGGTTGTCGCTCGCCTGCCCGCCATGGTCGTGGCGGCGGCGCGCACCGACCTCGTGCCTCAGGAGACCCGCTCTCGAGCCGGCACGATGCAATTGAACCGCGAAGAGCGCGAAACTCCGCGAAGGGCTCCCGGGAAAATTTTGGTTTTGCCCAGGCTCCCGAAAGAGTGGGTACGGCAAGGCATCACCGAGGAATCAGGTCTGACTCGCAATCGTCGCGTTTCTTCGCGTCCTTCGCGGTTTCGACTGACTCATTCCGGCTCGAGAAGAGCTTGGCCGCTGTAGGCCCGGCGAAGGCTGCTGGCGCTTGCCGCGCCGAAGCCTTGACGAAGGCGGACGCAGCGCCGGGGTGGGTTCAGGACGTAACCGAGTCGTGCTGGGTCGGCCCGCACCCACCCTGCATCGAATGCCTGCATCATCCCAACCGGCCCTGCCCACGATGCGGGAAATTCCGGCGGGCCAACACCCCATGGTTTTCACCGCCCCGTGAACTATCCTTGGCGCATGAAATCGCATTTACCCCACGCGGCCGCGGCGAGCGGCCTCCTCGCCCTGCTGGTCTTCGCCGGCTGCGCTTCCGAATCCACCCGCTCCGGCTACTACCGTGGCGCGCCGATCGGCTACGACAATCGCGGCAGCGTCGTCTCGTACGAGGACGACTACGATTATTATCCGGGCTACGAGGTCTACTACGCCCGCAGCCGCCACGAGTATGTCTATCGCGACGGCAACCGCTGGGTTCGTTCCTCCTCGTACCCGCGCGCCAATTCCCAGGTCCTGCTGTCCTCCCCTTCCGTGCGGGTCGAGTTCCGCGACTCCCCGGAACGCCATCACGACACCGTGGTGCGCCGTTATCCGCATGACTGGCGGCAGGACCGCGACGGCGACGGCCGCCGCAACTGGCGCGATGACAACCGCAATGGCATCAACGACTACGACGAACGCCAGATCGGCCGAAACCGCTAAGCGGGGCCGGGTCTGGCTCGAACGATCGAACCCATTTTGAACCGCGAAGGACGCAAAGAGGCGCGAAGGCCTCAACGCCTTCGCGCGTTCTTGGTGCCCTTCGCGATTTACTAGAGCGTTTGAAATTGAGATGTAGCCGAAAAAAACCGTGCCAATTACTGCTGTCGTCATTCTGAGCCCCGCGAAGAATCCAAGTGAGTGTGCGCATTCCCTTGAATCCTTCGCTCGGCTCCCGCCGAGCCTAAGGCGGGCAGGCAGGATGACGGTCTCGGGAACAATCCGATTCTCTGAAATTTAATGCGGCTACGGCTTTTCTGAAAATACTGCAGTCTAAGAGCTGGTTCAACTACCGCACAGGTTTCCGAAGGACCTTACGCCTTCGCGTATCTTCGCGTCCTTCGCGGTTAAAAAATCGTTGGGACATCCTCCCCGCGATCACTTCGCCAGCTCGTAAAGGTATTCCACATACGAGAGCGTGGCACCGTCGTAGCCCCGGATCTTGGGGTTGGTGGATTCGATCAGGACAAACTCGTCGGGCGCGTGCTGGCCCGTGCCATAGCCGAGGCCGAAATGTCCGGCCGCGAGCGACACCGGCGGGTCCGTGAACGCGAAGCCGGGATACGAGCCCGCGAGCCACGGCCAGACCACGGGCTCGATGCCCGCGCGCTTCAGCACCGCGATCTGCGCCTGGATGAGCGGCGTGTCGAGCGCCGTGCGCGTGGGGTTGTAGCCGCCGGTCATGTTGACGTCGATGTCGCCGTACCCGCGCTTCGCCAGGTGCGCCTTCAATTGCGCGAGCGCCCCGGCAGCCGTCTGCCCGGGCACCAAACGCAGGTCGAGCTTCGCCGCGGCCTTGTGCGGCAGCACCGTCTTGCCGCCGGGTCCGGTGTAGCCGCCGTAGATGCCCTCAATGTTCACGGTCGGCATCGCTTCGTAGCGCTCCAGCGCCGCGAGGAACGGAAGGTCGTCGATCCATTTCGTCGCTCCGGAAGCGACCTTGAACTGCTGCTCGCTGAGTTTCTTCGCGGCCGCGGCGATGAGCGCCTTGTCGGCCGCGCCCAGCGGCGGGACGTTGTCCATGAAACCGTCGATCAGCGGCGTGTTGCCATCCGGCGTGACGAGCGTGGCCAGCGCCTGCACGAGCCGCCAGACCGGGCTGTCGATCAGCGATTTGAAAGAGGAGTGCGTGTCCCGCATCGGGCCGCGGCCCCAGGTCAGCGCGTCCGCCGTCAACTCCACCTCGATTACGCCCTTCGCGCCGAGGTTCACGGTAACGTTGCCGTCGAGCCCCTGCGTCAGGTGCGGCAGGAAAAGCCCGACGCATTGGGCCAGCGCCGCCTGCACCTCGGGGCGGCGGACAATCTGGGTGATGTGGGGCGAACCGATTTCCTCCTCGCCCTCGGCCACGAGCACGAGGTTGACCGGCAGTGGCTTCCCCGCGGTGCGGAAAGCGTCGATCGCCGCGAGCAAGGCCGACTCCGGACCTTTCTGATTCATGGCGCCGCGGCCCATGATGATTTTGCCCAGCCCGGGCCGGTCGATCAGCGCGGCTTCGAGCGGAGGCGACGACCACTCCTTCGGGTCGAACTGCTTCACATCGTACATGAAATAAACGGCCACCGTCTTCGGCGCGCCCGCGTCGAGCGTGGCGAACACCCCGGGCTTGCCGTCGGTGTCGATGCGCACGGCGTGCTGGAAACCGACTTCCTTGAGCAAACCGATGAGGTGGTCGGCGCCTTCCGGAAAGCCCCGGTTTTCCGCGGCAATCGCGGGCTTGCGGATCCACTCCTGCAGGCGCGCTACGGCGCGATCATGATTCCGGGTGATCTCCGCCTTGAGCGTGGCGACGTCCGCCTCGGCCGCCAGCAATTGAGTCGTCCAACCCGCCGTAATCACGGCTGCCGCCACCAGAAGACGTCGATTCATGACGCCGACCATGCAAGCTCCCGTGATTCCAGCAACGCCAAAGCCAGCCACCTGGCCGGGCACATGTCACGTATTACGTGACATTCCCTCTGGGTGGACCTGAAACAAGTCACGTATTACGTGACATGTGCCCCGGAGGCTCAGCCCTTACCGTCGCTGGCTTAGGGAATGCGCGCACGCGCTTGGAGTCTTTCGCTGGGCTCGGGACGGCAGGTTTCGAAAAGGCCCGGCCCGAAATCGTTTTGTCGGTCCAGGTGGTTTTTAAAACGCCCCAAGCTTGCGCTACCACCATCCACCGGCGCGAGATCTTGGGCCCGCGTGGGTGGATTTCTCTTTGCCACGGCAGGCGGGCGGCAACTTACTCGCGGCTCCCGATGCGCCCGCCCCGTTTCCGCGTTCCCTTCCCGGTCTGCCTGTTGCTCGCCCTGTGGCCCCTCGCCGCCTCCGCGCGGTCCGTCGCCGTGCTGTGGGCGGCTCCGGCCGCCCAGGGCAACGTCACGGTGGCCCGCGGCACCGTGCAATCGCTGCAGCCGGCCAGCCGCGCGGCCGGGAATGAATTTCAGCTCAACGCGGGGCAACCGGCCCGCCTCGAGCTGACGGTGACGCCCTCGCCTGACGCCGGCGCCCTGCCGACGTTGGTGACGATTGCCGCGATGCCGCGGGCCTTCACGTTCACCTTGGCGGACGTCAGCGCGGCCTACCCGATCTACCTCCCGGACGACGGCGTGATCGTCACGGATCAAGCCGATGCGCGCAGCTACGCGGAGATTGTCGCGGCAATCCGCGGACACGGCGGACGCACGCAGTTGCAGGCGATCGCGGCGGCACCGGACGCGACGTTCGCGGCCAGCGCCGCCGTCAGCCGCGAGCAGAAGCTGCAAACGTGGCTGGGCCTGAGCCGCGACGTGCGGATGTTTCGCGTCGACGAAAACCTCGAGACCTTTCAACCGAAGTTCGCGGGCTATGACGTCCGGATCGACGAACTCCCCGGCCAGCCGGCGACCTACGCCTTCCAACTCGGGCGCGGCTGGGGCCCGCGGGCCGGTCTGACCCGGCACCTCGATGAAGGCGCGCTGCCGATCCTGCGGGGGGAAGTCGACGACGACGCCATTCACTACGAAGTCACGCTGTTCGCCGCGCCGGAGCGCTCGCCGTTCGCCGCCGGGCATCTCCGCGGCACGGACTATCTGGTCGCGGATGTTTACGGGCACGGCCACATGTTCACGCCCGCCCAGGCCGCCGCGGAAAAGGCGATTCACGATGCGGAAATGAACACCGGGGAGGAAACCGTGCTTTACGGACGGGCGGTCGCCACCAACCGCGGGCTCGCCCCGCGCCACGCGTTATTGCGGACCGTTACGCCGTCGCTCGCCACCCCGGTTGCCCCGCGGCTGCCCGCGTGGGCTTTCGATGCCGCCACCGGCGCCGGCCGGTTCGCCTCGGGGCGCGTGTTTGCCGTGAGCAAGCTCGACGGACGGCCGCTGCCGGCGGAGGAAAACGCCGTGCTCCTCGCGCCGGGACAAAGCGTCGTGCTGGATTTTTTCGTGCCCCACCGCCCGGTGGATGCGACGCGGGCCGCCGCGCTCGCCGCGCAGTCGTTCGATGCCCGGCTCGCGGAGACCCGCGCTTTCTGGCGGAACCGCCTTGGCTCGGCCGCGACGTGGCGGCTGCCGGAGCCGCGCATCGACGCGATGGTCCGCGCGGGCCTGCTGCACCTGGATCTCGTGGCCTACGGACGCGAGCCGGCCGGGCCGTTGCTGCCCGCGATCGGCATCTACACGGCGATCGGGTCCGAGAGCGCGCCGATCATCCAGTTCATGGACACGATGGGCTGGCATGACACCGCGGCGCGCGCGATCGATTTCTTCCTGCAGAAGCAGCACGACGATGGATTCATGCAGAACTTCAACGGCTACATGCTGGAGACCGGCGCGGTGCTGTGGACCATGGGCGAGCACTTCCGCTACACCCGCGATGCGGCCTGGCTGCAGCGGGTGCACCCGCATGTGACGAAGGCCGGCGAGTACCTGATCGCGTGGCGCCAGCGCAACCTGCGGCCCGAACTCGCCGGGCACGGTTACGGCCTGCTCGACGGAAAAACCGCGGACCCGGAGGATCCTTACCGGTCGTTCATGCTGAACGGGTATGCCTACCTCGGCCTCGCCCGCGCCGCCGAAATGCTGCGCGACCTCGCACCCGCCGAGGCGGCGCGCTATGCCGCCGAGGCGGCGGCCCTCAAGGCGGACATCCGCACCGCGTTGGCCGCGTCCCTCGAGCAATCGCCCGTGGTGCCGCTCGGCGATGGCACGTGGGTGCGCGCGGCGCCACCGTGGACCGACTATCGCGGACCGCTGATGTTGCACGCCGACGGCGGCAACTGGTTCACGCACGGTTCGATGGTCTCGCGCGACTCGCTTCTTGGTCCGCTCTACCTGGTGTTCCAGGAGGTCGTGGATCCGCGCGAGTCGACCGCGAGCGAACTCCTGTCGGTCCAGAGCGAATTGATGACGCGCGACAACGTCGCCTTCAGCCAGCCCTACTACAGCCGGCACCCGTGGGTACATCTCCAGCGCGGGGAGACGAAGGCGTTTCTGCAGGCCTGGTACGGCGCGATGTCCGCGCTTGCGGATCGCAGCACCTATACCTTCAGCGAGCATCTTTTCTGGGCCAGTGCCCACAAGACGCACGAGGAGGCGTGGTTCCTGATGGAAACGCGCTGGATGCTTTACCTGGAGCAAGGCGACACGCTGCGCCTGTTGGCCGGCGTGCCCGCCGCCTGGTTCCAGGCCGGGGCCTCGCTCTCGATCACGAAATCCGCCAGCTATTTTGGTCCGCTGTCGTTTTCGGCGAAGGTGTCAGCCGAGGGCCGGCAAATTAAAATTGCGGTCGATTGTCCGGGCGATCGCCGGCCGAAGGAAGTGCTGATTCGCGTGCCGCCGTTGCCCGAACTCTCAGTGCAGTCGGTGACCGGCGGCGCTTACGACGCGGCGTCCGGATGCGTGCGCATCGCCGGTTTCACCGGCACGGCGGAGATCGTGATCCGGTTGCGGCCGGAGTAGGCCCGGTCTGTCGGCCGGTCCGGGCCAGTCGGACCGGCCCTACTTTCGGACGGATCTCACGCGGGAACAGCCAAACGCTGGCACGTCCAGCGACCGCGCGGAACCCAACCGCCTGCGCCGCTACTATCGTAGGCGTGAAGTCATGGCTCAAAATTTTCCTGCAGGCCGGAAAAACGTGGAATGCGGACAACGCGTTCAAGCATTCCGCGGCGGTCAGCTTCTACACGCTGTTTTCGCTGGCCCCCATCACGATCATTGCCGTGACCATCGGCGGCATGTTCCTCGGTCGCGATGCCGCGAGCGCGCAGCTGAAAAGCCAGATGACGCAGCTCGTGGGACCGGCCAGCGCGGAAATGATGCTCACCGCCGCCGAGGCGGGCAGGATGGACGACAAAAGCATATGGGCGACCGCGCTGGGAATCGGCCTCCTCGTGTTCGGCGCCACCACGGTCTTCGCCCAGCTCCAGGATTCGCTGAACCAGATCTGGGGCGTGCGTGCCAAACCCAGCAAGAGCGGCTGGGTCGTGTTGCTGCTGCACCGGCTGGTCTCGTTCGCGATGGTGCTGACCATCGCGTTCCTGCTGCTGGTTTCCCTGATCCTGACGACCATGCTCACCAGCGTGCTCGGGCGGGTCCACCTGGACGCGCCGGGGCTGCTCAAGGCGGCCGATATCGGCGCGAGCCTGGTGGTCATCACGCTGTTGTTCGCCCTGCTTTTCAAGGTCATGCCGGATGTCAACCTGCGCTGGCGGGACGTCTGGCTGGGTGCGGCGGTCACGTCGGTCCTCTTCACCCTCGGCCGTTACCTGATCGCGCTTTACCTCGGCAAGTCCACGGTGGCCTCCGTGTACGGCACCGCCGGGTCGCTCGTGGCGCTGTTGATCTGGGTCTACTATTCCTGCGCGATCCTCTTTTACGGCGTCGAGTTCACCCGGGCCTACCGCCATGCGCACAAGCTCAAGATCCAGCCCAAGGAAACCGCCGTCGTCGTGCGCGAGGAAATCGTGGAGACGCGGAAGCGGCAGCCGGCGTGACGAAACAAGGCGCGGCTTGTCGTCAAGGCCGCCGATCAGGACGGCGCACGCCCGGGCGCGCGCTGGCGGCAACGCGCTCCACCTGATTCCGCTGCCTTTCGCGGGCGCCCGCCACCGCCGCGATCCGCTCGACCAGGGCGACGCGCTCCTCCGCGGTCGTGTCGTGCAGGCAGGGTTTCGTGACGAGTTCCAGCGTGTCGCCGCGCCGCTCGAGCAGGCCCCAGCCATCGGGCACCTCGTGCGGGGCGAACAAGCCGGGCTCCGCGACGAGGTAAAGCAGGCTCGCCGCCCGCCAGCGCGCGAGCTTCGCGAACTTGGTGCCCTCATGCAGCTTTCGCTGCGCGGTTTGATACTCGGACTGAAGGCGGTCGTGCGTCTCGTGACGCAGGCCGCGCAGGTCCACGGCGTCCCATTCCGGAAACAGCTCCTCGCGCCGGCGCAAATCCGGCCGGTGCCCGCCGATCAGCGCCCGCAGGGCCATCAGGCGCTCGCTCATCCGGACGAGCAATTCCGCCGCGCCCGCCTCGCGCGCGCTGTCGCGCAGGAAATCCGCCCGGCTGGCCTTACACTCGAAGACGGCGGTGCAGGCATTGGCGGCGAGCGACCGGGGCGTCGCCGCGGCGACATCCGCGCGATAGCCCGACCGCGGCAGGCGCACTTCGGTCGCCGCAAGCCGGAGCCGATGCGCGGCCGCCCATTCCAAGGCGAGGCGTTTCAACTCGCGGTGCGCGGCCGTTTCACCGGTGGGCGCGGCGGCGGGAGCATCTGCCTCTTGCTTTCTCGTCTGGTTCACTGGGCAGAGCCTACCGCAGCGCGCTGACAACCCTATGTCAGCAGGGATCGGTCAGCCGTTGATAAAAGGCCGGGCTGCAACTGGGCCGTGGCCGTGATGGCGCGGCGTCAAGCCGGCCCAGCGGGAGTTGGACCCTCCCCTTTTTATTCCACCGAGGCGCGGCCGCGGACTTCGGCAAGCACCGGACTGACCTCGGCCACCGGCCGGATCTCGACGGTCAGGCCCAGCGCCAGGCCCGGGCATTGTTTCGCAATGCGCGTGGCCTCGTCCATGTCGGCCACCGTCAGGAAAAAATACCCGCCAATCACTTCCTTGCCCTCGGCGTATGGACCGTCGGTCACCCGCTCCCCGGCCGGACCGGCGACCACCCGGCCACCCAACTCGAGCGGCCGGGCATGTTCCACCTTGCCCGCTGCCGCGAGGCCCTCGAACCAGTCGTTCCACTGCTTCGCCATGGCCTTCCGCTGCTCGGGCGTCAAATGGCTGTGCGTGTCCGGGCCGGCATTGCGAAAGATCAGCATGAACGGGGATGACGGGGTCGGCATGACGGAAGAGTTAAATCAGTCGTCTGAACCCGTGGTCAATCGCGGTTTCCCGGCCGCCGGTTCAGGCCGGGCTTCGCCGCTGGGCCGGCACCGCCTCGATTTCCACATAGACGGTGGCGCCGCCGGCTGCCGCCACGGCATCGATCGCCGCGCCGACTTCCTTGATGGTGCGCGATTCCGCCGCATCCGCGGAGCTGCCGACGCGGCAGATGAATTCCCATTGCGCAAATCCTTCGGGGGGCGTCCGCCGCTGCGACCGGCGCACGTATTTGTTCACCTCGTGACGGATCCCATCGCGCACCCGGGCGTCCTCCTTGTTGGCGGCTTGAAGCGGAAAGTTCTTTTTCATCAGACCGCATCGTTGCGGACCACGGCCGCTACTCAATGTAATTTCCAAAGACCCGCCGGCCCACCATCCGATCGGCTTCACAGAAGGTAACCGAGGAAACGAAGGCCCGGGCCATTGACCTTGGTTGCCTCCGTTACCTTCTGTAGAAGGTCTTCAAAACTTCGGGACCCGGATCGTGCTGATCATGAGACTGCCGCTGATCGCATAGATGATCGTCAGCGGGTGCAGCCCCAAGCCGCCCAGTTCCCACTGGCCGAGCCACACGTCCCCGCCCAGCCGCCCCATGAAATGCAGCACCGCGAGCAGGATCACGATGAGGACGCTCGTCGGGATCGGCGTGCCCTCGAAATACTTCACCTTGCCGCTTTCGTCGGCGAGGTCGGCCGCGGTGGCGTTGAACCGCGCCAAACGGCTGATGCCGCAGCCGACGAAATAAAGCAAAAGGGTGACATCGAGCGCGCCGCGCAACCCGCTCGCAAAGCCCAGCGCCGCCGGCGCGAGGCCGAACGAAATCACGTCCGCCAGCGAATCGAGATCCGCACCGAGCAGCGAAGAACGGTGGCGCCACCGGGCCACGCGTCCGTCGGCAAAATCGAAAATCGCCGCCACCGGCAGCAGCGCCATGCCGGTCAGCAGCCAGCGGTGGTCGCCGGTGACCAGGTACTGCATGGCCGCCAGGACCGAACCGCTGCCGCAAAAGCCGTTTCCGAGCGTCAGGAAGTCCGCCAGCACGAACGAGCGAATCATCGAGAACGGCTTCGGCCGGGCGGGGGCGACACTTTCAGCAGGATTCATGGGAGGAATGGACAATTTCCAAGGCCGCCGGTGGCCGCAAACTTCATCTCCCGGCGATTTTTATCTTCCGGCGGCGGGCGCCGGGGATTTCACTGGCCCGATGTCCTCCCCGACCTGCCCGCTCTGTTCCCTCGACGATGTCCTCAGCCACCCTGACCGCTGGGAATGCGCCACCTGTGGCCATGAATGGCCCAAGGAGGCCGCCCCCGAGGCCGTCCGGGTCGTGATGGACGCCAACGGCAACCCCCTCGCCGAGGGTGACAGCATCACGCTGATCAAGGACCTCAAGCTCGGCGGCTCGCAGGTGCTCAAGGCCGGCGCCAAGGCGAAGAACATCCGCCTGCAGGACGGCGACCACGAAATCGCGTGCAAGGTGGACGGCGTCGCCGTGGCCCTCAAGGCGTGCTTCGTGAAGAAGGCTTAGGACGCAGCCGGTGCCGCCAATGCCTTCCTGACCCGCGGCGCGACCTGCGTGCCAAGGAGCTCGATGGCCCGCATGATCTCGCGGTGCGTGAGCACGCGGTTGTCGAGCAGGACATTCAGGCGGTGGATGCCGCCGAGCCATTCGCTTTCCGCGAGAATCTTCTCCGCGGCGGCCTCGGGGCCGCCGACGAGCAGCGCGCCCGCCGGACTGCACTGGGCCTCGAACTGCGGCCGCGTCGGCGGCGGCCAGCCGCGCTCCCTGCCGATCTTCCCGAACGCATCGCGGTAGGCGGGCCAGAAGGTTTCGCGCGCCAGGTCGGAGGTGTCGGCCAGGAAGCCGATGTTGTGGATGCCCACGAAGAGCCGGTCCGCCGGATGCCCGGCCTTGGCCCATGTTTCGCGATAGAGGTCGACGAGCGGACGGAATTGCCGCGGCGATCCGCCGATGATGGCCACGATCAGCGGCAGCCCGAGCGTCGCGGCGCGCACCACCGATTCCGGCGTGCCGCCGACGCCGATGAAGACGGGCAGCGGGTTTTGCACCGGACGCGGGTAAACGCCCTGCCCCGTCAGGGCCGCGCGATGCCGCCCCGACCAGGTGACGTGGGTGTCGGCGCGGATCTTCAGCAACAGTTCGAGTTTCTCCGCGGCGAGTTCGTTGTAGTCGGACAAATCGAATCCGAACAACGGGTAGGATTCGATGAACGAGCCGCGGCCCACAATGATTTCGGCGCGACCCTGGGAAATGAGATCGAGGGTGGCAAACTGCTGGAACACCCGCACGGGATCGTCGGAGCTCAGGACCGTGACGGCGCTCGCCAGGCGGATGCGCTTCGTCCGGGCGGCGGCGGCCGCGAGCAGCACGACCGGCGCCGAGGCGACGTAGTCCGGCCGGTGGTGTTCGCCCACGCCGAAGACATCGAGGCCGACCTGGTCGGCGAGTTCGATCTGCTCGAGCAATTCCTGGACGCGCTGCGCGTCGCCCACTGGGCCGGTTTTCGCGGTTGCAACAAAACTATCCACGCCGATTTGCATAGGAAGGAAGCGATATAGCTAGATGTGCGGGTTTTGCGAGCGAACCAACCCACCCCGTCGCTGCGTGCCAGCCGGCTTCGCCCGAGCGCTTCGGCGAGCCAGGCCCCTCTCGAGAGTGGATCCATGCTTGCGGAGACCCTCTCCAGGGCCGGAACGATGCAATTGAACCGCAAAGGGCGCGAAGGTCCGCGAAGGTCTAGCCGGAAAATCCTGATTTTGCCCGGGATCATGCAAGAGTGAGTACGGCAAGGCAGCACCGAGGATCAGGGCTGACTCACGATCTTCGCGTTTCTTCGCGTCCTTCGCGGTTTCTACTGAATGGTTCCGGCTTGAGCGGGGCTTGCCAGCCGTAGGTCCGGCGAAGGCTGCGCCCGCAGGGCGGGGGTTGTTCGGCCCGCGTCCAGCGTCGCCCCTCCCCTAAAGCCGCCCCACCCGCTTCATCATCGCCGGCCCCGTCAGTTGCTTGAAGGCATCCTTCCCGTTCCAGCGCGCCGTCGCGTTGTCCGATGCGGACAGACGCTTCGCGAGGACCGTGGCCGCGGCATGCACCTTCCGGCTGCGCCGGCCGAGCGAGCGCAGCGCCCAGTTCACGCCTTTCTTCACGAAATTGCGGTCGTCGGTCGCCGCGGCCTCGATCCAGGCGAGGCCTTTCAAAAAGCGCGCATCGTCCGACTCATCCCGCCAGGGCACGCAAGCGAGCAAGACGAACCCGGCCCGGCGCTCAAACTCCGGTTTTCGCCGGCACCACTGTTCGATTTTTTTCCAGGCGTGCGGCGTTTGGTTGAAGAGCACGAAGCACACGGTGTCGAGGACGCCCCAGTTGTCGAAATCGCGACACCATTGGTCCATCAAGGCCGGCGTGACCCTGGCCGGTTCGCCCACATACGCCGCGAGGATCCGCGCCTCATACACGTCCGTGGCCCACAAGGCCTCCGCGAGTTCCTGGTCCCGGCCCAGCTGCTTGCCCAGCTTCTGGATCCTGCCCACGCGCACGCCGAGCGCGTTGTCCGAAGGCAGGCCGTAGCGGGCCATGCCCTCGCGCACCTGGGGGCTGCGGTTCTTTTTCAACCAGGCCAGCGCGGCGGTCACCTCCGCCTTGAGCGCGGCGGCGGTGCGCGGCGATTTCCGGGGAGCGGGTTTAGACATGTTGGATCCATGCGCGGACGATCTGCACAAGCGCCGCCCGGTTCGCCGCGAGTCCGTCGTTAAGTGTCACCAGCGCCCGATCCTTTCCCAACCACTTCATCAGGCCGGCGGGATCGGCGATTTCAAATGCCGCCAAATCCTTCCTCACCTTCGCGCCGAGATGGAAAATGAACTGCAGGCGGTCCGTTGAGCGCAGATTGACCGTGGCGAAGGACTCCGTCGTGCGGAAACCCGGGGCATTCCATTTGACCTCCTCGGTGATCGTCGGACTCGCCCCACACATGACTGCCCGCACGGCCGCGAGGTCGGCTTTGAGCGGATGCTTCAGTTTCGCCATGAAGGCATCGACGGCGGCGCTGCCGCCGGTGGCTGGCTGGTTTTTCATGGTTGGCGAACGCCCAGCCAGAGCAGGGCGTTCAGGATGAATTTATTCCGGGCTTCGTTGGCAAAAGGGAACGACAGCTCGCGTTTGGTCCGGTCCTTGTCGAGGCCGTTGTGTCCCATGTTCACGTAAACCATGCGGCCGTGTTCGTTCGTCCGGGCGACGGGATAATAGCCCTCGGGCCGGATTTCGCGGGCCTAGCCCGCCCGCTCCGCGGTCAATTCCTCGCAGACTTCCCCGATCCGCAGCGACGCCGCGATGGCAATGTCGGCGGCATCCAGCCGGCCCTGTCTTTCCAGGGCATAGGCCTGCTCGACCAACTCGGTTCGCAGCGCGGCGAGCCGGTCGAGCGTGGAAACGGGAACGGCGGGAGGCATGCGAGATCAGGCGTCGACCATGACCTTGAAGCCGCCATAGAGCATGCGCTTGCAGTCGAACGGCATGTCCTTCGGGTCGCACATCGCGGCGATGCGCGGGTCCTTCATCACCGCGGCGTTCACCTTGTTGCGGTGCGCCTTCGATTTGAAAACGATGAACGAGAAGACGACGGTCTCGCCGGCCTTGGTGCGAATGCCCTTGGGGAAAGGCGTCGCAAACGCCGCCGCCGAGGTCAGGTCGTCGCCCAGGCACTCCATGTATTCGAGGGCGCCGTGCTCGCGCCAGATCTTGCCGGCTTGTTTCGCGATCTTGAAATAGCGCTTCAGCTTACGCTTCGGCACGGGGAGGACGAATCCGTCGGTGTATTTGGACATGGCGTGGAGGGGTTGAGGGATGATTGAGGAATGAGATCCGGAAATTATTTCTTCGCCTCGGCGATCTGTTTCAAACTGGCGAGGCCCTTCTCGAAGTCGCCGCCGACCATCTTGTCCATGTTCATGAACATGCAGACCACCTTGGAAAGGTAGTCCTTCGTGCCGGACATGGTCCAGGTGAGGCGGGTGCCTGTGCCTTCGGGTTGGAACTTGAATTCAGTCGGGCAGATGCCCGGCATCGGCTTGATGAACTCCAAATTGATCCGGATGACTTCGCCCGGTTTGCTTTCGGCGATCGTCATCTTGCCGGAACCGACGTCGCTGTTGCCCTCCCAGGCGTAGGAGGAGCCCACGCCCGCCGGCGGGCCCTCGAAGGTGCGCTTCATCGCCGGGTCCAGTTTCTCCCATGGCGACCAACCCGCCCAGCGGTGGAAATCATTCACCTCCGGAAAAATCGCCGCGGCCGGCGCGGCGATGACGGCGCTGCGGGTGACCTGATAGTTCGGTGCCTGGAAGATGGCTGCGATGAGAACGAAGGCGACGATCGCCACGAGGATAAGCAGGATTTTCTTGATCATGGGGGATGTGGGGTTCGGGAATGGTCTACGCGGCTGTCACGAGCCTGACAAGCCGGTCCACGCTCTCCCCCCACCCCTGGTGGAAACCCATTTTTTCGTGTTTCTCGCGGTTTTCGGTCGTCCAATGGAGCGCGCGGGCGGTGTAGCGGGTGCGGTTCCCGGACAGGGTTTCGAAGGTCGTGACCGCGGTGAAGAAAACCTCGGGGTTCGGCAGCCAGCCGGGATCGAACGCGTCCGTGAAGACGATCCGCTCGTTGGGCACCACCTCGAGGAACACGCCCCGCGTCGGGTATTCCGTGCCATCCGGCGCCCGCATGATCGTGCGGAAACTGCCGCCGGCGCGGAGTTCCATCTCGCAAAACGGCGTGGTCATCCCATGCGGGCCCCACCATTGCTGGAACCGCGAGGTCCACGTCTCGTAAACCCGGCTCGCCGGGGCGTCGATGACGCGCGTTAAAACGAGTTCGCGGTTGGCACTGGGTGGAACGTTCATGGAAAGGAATCGGCGGTTGGCGGGCCTTCACTCACCGCACCCGGCCCCGCACGCCGGGGCGTCAGAGTCAGTGGCGACCAGGGCGGCCAACAGGGCGAGGATGATGACGACGCACAACATGGGTTGGGTGGGTTTCATGGAGTCAACGAACGACCCGCCCGCGGCCGGACACGGGGGTTGAAATTTTTTGCCCGGCCCGCTTGTTTCTTTTCCGTCCCGCCGGTGTCCGCTCCCCGACCGCTCATTCGTTGTAACCGCGAAAGCCCCTCAACCCGCCAACCCAGGTTCGCCATGCCCCACGCCGCCCCGCCCGCCCCCTTCATGTTGCTCTTCCGGAATTCCGGCCCGGAAACCCACGCGCACCTTTCGCCCGACCAGCGGCAACAACTCGTCACCCGCTGGAACGCCTGGTTCGAGGGCCTCGTGGCCGAGGGCAAGGCGACGGAAGGCCAGCCCTTGGAACTCGAGACGCGCCTCGTGTCCGGCTCCGGCGGCAGCCGGATCGTGGACGGCCCGTTCCCCGAGGCCAAGGAGGCGATCGGCGGCTTCGTGAAACTCATGGTCAGCGACCTCCAGGAAGCCACCGCCATCGCGCAACGGCACCCCGGCCTCGCGTACGGCCTGATCATCGAGGTCCGCCAGATGACGCCGACCTGCCACCTCGGCGTGAATACGAAGCCGAGCGAGGCGAGTGCGGTGGTCGTCCATTGATTTTCCGTGCGAACCTTCCCTCCACACCTCGCCCTGTCGGGCACCCCTCTTCATAGGGGGGACATCGGCAGCGCGGGATTTGAGATCCCCTCCATGAAGAGGGGTGGCACGCAGCGCCGGGATGTGTAGGGCGTCCCCGCCAGCCCACCATGCCTGACTCGGCCCCACAACCCGCCCAACTGGTCGAGCATTTCTTCCGGCATGAGACCGGCCGCCTGCACGGCGCGTTGCTCCGCCTGCTCGGGGTGCACAACCTCGCGCTGGCGGAGGATGTCGCCCAGGAGGCCATGCTGCGCGCGCTGCGCACCTGGTCGATGGGCGGCGTGCCGCCGAATCCCTCCGCGTGGATCACGCAGGTGGCGATGAACCTCGCGAAGGATCACCTTCGCCGGCAGCGCATGACGTCCGCAAAGGAACCGGCGGTCATCACGCACCACGAGCAAACCATGCCGACGCCCGCGATCGCGTGGGAGACGGCGCATGAAATTCGCGATGATGCGCTGCGCTTGCTGTTTGTCTGCTGTCACCCGGCGGTCGCGCCCGACGCCCAGGTGATCCTCGCCCTCAAGATGATTTGCGGTTTCAACATCGCCGAGATCGCCCGCGCTTTTCTTAGCAGCGAGGCGGCGATTGAAAAACAACTGACGCGGACCAAGCAGCGCATTCACGACGCGGGCATCGCCTTTGAAATCCCCGAGGGCGAGGACCTGACACCGCGGCTCAACGGCGTCCTCGCCGCGCTCTATCTTTTGTTCAACGAAGGCTACAAGGCGTCATCCGGCGACCGCCTGCTGCGCGAGGAGCTCAGCAATGAGGCGATCCGGTTGATGTCGGTGCTCCTCGCCCACCCGGCCGGCCGCACCCCGCGAGCCCACGCGCTGCTGGCGCTGATGCTGCTGACCGCGGCCCGGTTTCCGTCGCGACTCGACGAACACGGCGCGCTGCTCCGGCTGCACGACCAGGACCGTTCGAAATGGGATCGCTCGATGATCGAGCAAGGTCTGTTGCATCTGGTGGCCGCGGCCGAGGGCGAGGACCTGAGCGAATATCATTTGCAGGCCGGCATCGCGGCCATCCATTGCACCGCCGCGGACTACGCGTCCACCGACTGGGCGCGCATCCTGCGCCACTACGACGAACTCTACCGCCTGAAACCCTCGCCGATCGTCGCGTTGAACCGCGCCGTCGTGGTGGCCCACTTGCGCGGACCCGCGGAAGGCCTGGCCGCGCTCGCCGCCATTGCCGATCGGGACCGCCTGGAATCGCATTACCTCCTGCACGCCGTCAGCGGCGAACTCCACTGGCGCCTGAAGGACGAGCGCGCGGCCGCCGCGAGTTTCCGCCGCGCGCTGGCGCTGGCGCATGTCGGCCCCGAGCAAGCCTACCTCGCCCGCATGCTGGAACGCTCGACCGACGACGACACCTCCCTTTCCGCCTGATTCATCCTCCTGAAGCGTTTTAAATTAAAATATGGCCGATCAGAACGGATGATTCCCCGCTGTCGTCATTCTGAGCCCCGCGAAGAATCCAAGTGGATGTGCGAATTTCCTTGGATCCTTCGCCCGGCTCAGGATGACGGTGGCGGAAATGATCCGTCTTTCTCAACCGAGAGCCGGCTACGAATTTATTTTAAGTGCTCATAAAAACACCCATCCATGGAAACAATCCCTCCCTCCAAAGCCGCGCGCATCGCCGGTTGGATCATGGCGATCCTGCCCGCCCTGCTCTTCCTCTTCAGCGCCGCCATGAAACTCGCGCACCCGCCGCAACTCGACGAAGGCTTCACGCACCTGCAGTTGCCCGTGAGCTGGGCGCTTCCGCTTGGGGTGCTGGAACTCGCGTGCGTGGTGATTTACCTGGTCCCGCGGACCGCCGTCATCGGGGCGGTCCTCCTCACCGGCTATCTCGGCGGAGCGATGCTGACCCACCTCCGCGTCGGCGAGCCGCCGGTCACGCACGTGATCCTCGGCATCGTGCTCTGGGGCGGGCTTTGGCTGCGCGATCCGCGGCTGCGGGTGTTGATGCCGTTCGTGCGCTGAGCGGCGCAACGGTCGCTGGCGATCGCCCGCTACGGCTGCACCCGGCCCTCGACACCCACGCCGAGGTTCCGCCCGGTCACCGCGCCGGCGGCGATCTGCAACATCGTGACCGCCTTGCCGTGGACCGTGTCCCAATAGTGGCCCTCCGCGACGTGCACGCTGATCACCGTCAATTCGGGATCGTCCACGCCGCCGGGAAACCAGGTCTTCGCGAGCGGGCTCCAGTATTTTTCCCGCAGCGCCCGGTCATCGCTGATGCGCGCGCGGCCGGTGAGGCTCAGGTACTCGGTCGCGCCGGGATTCGCAAAGAGCAGCTGCACCTGCGCATCGTGCTCGATCCGGTGGTTCTTGTTGCTGCTTCGTCCGCTCAGGAACCAGACCACGCCCCGGTCATCGACTTCCTGGACCGCCATGGGGCGGACATCCAGCGTGCGACCGTCATGGACAGTGCCGAAGAGGCATACGTGCGCATCCTTGGCGATTTTGCGGATCTTCTCGACCGCACTGAGGCCGGCCAGGTTGGCAACATGATCAGGAGTCTGGGTCTTCATCCCATGGCTGACCGACGGGCGGCCATGACGGTTCCCGGGAGATTTCCCGGTTCGAAGGTAGGGCCGGTCTGTGACCGGCCTACTTGGCTTCACTCCTCCCACCAAGCCGGCCAAAGACCGGCCTGCTTCACTTCTTCAAGCCCGCGCAGAAGCGCGCGAGCCGCTCGATGCCCTTGCGGATGATCTCGTCGGACGTCGCGTAGCTGAGGCGCAGGTAGCCTTCGGCGCCGAAGGCCGAGCCCGGCACGGCCGCGACCTTCTCCTTCTCGAGCAGTTGGGCGCAGAACTCGGTGTCCTTGAGGCCGAAACTCGAGATGTTGGGGAAAAGATAAAACGCGCCGCCGGCGAGCAGGCAGGTGATGCCGGGAATCTTGTTGAGCTCGGCGTGCAGGTGTTGGCGGCGGCGATCGAAGGCCGTCTTCATTTCGCCCAGCGCGGCATCCGCCCTGGCCTTCTCCTTCAACGCGGCCAGCGCGCCGTACTGTGCGAAGGTCGTGGCGTTGGACGACATCTGGCTCTGCAGTTCCGCGCAGGCCTTGGCGATCGGCGCCGGGGCGACCAGCGTGCCGAGCCGCCAGCCGGTCATCGAATAGGTCTTCGAGAAACCCGCGACCGTGATCGTGCGCTTTTCCACCTCGGCGCCGAGCATCGCGAAATTCACCGGCTGGTTGCCGTCGTACATCAGGTGCTCGTACATCTCGTCGGCAAGCACGTAGAGATTGTTCGCCACGCAAATTTCGGCCAGCGCGGCCAGCTCCGCGCGGCTGTAGATCGCGCCGGTCGGATTCGACGGCGAATTGAGCACGAGCAGCTTGGTCTTCGGCGTGATCGCCGCCTGGAGCAGCGCGGGCGTGAGTTTGAAGCCCGCCTTGTCGTCACACAGCACGAACTTCGGCGTGGCGCCGGACAGCTTCACCATTTCCGGGTAGCTGACCCAGTACGGCGCCGGGATGATGACCTCGTCGCCGGGGTTGCAGGTCGCAAGGATCGCGAGGTAGCAGGAATACTTGCCGCCCGGTGAAACGACGACCTGGGACGGCGCGATCTTGTAGCCGTACTCGGTCGCATAACGGTCGGCGATCGCCTGCCGCAGCGGCTCGATGCCGGGCGTGGGCGCGTACTTGGTCTTGCCGCCCTGCAGCGCGGCGATGGCGGCGTCCTTGATGAACTGCGGCGTGTCGAAATCCGGCTCGCCCGCGGCGAAGCTGCAGACGTCCTCGCCGGCGGCGAGCATGGCCTTGGCCTTGGCGTCAATGGCCAGGGTCGGCGACGGCGAGACATTACGGGCCCAAACGGACAGCGGATGCGGAGAGCTCATCAAGGGGGTGCAATAAAAGGCCCGCATTTCCGAAGGCAAGGCTGCCGTGGACGGCGGGCTGTCATAGGCGCAAACGCATCTTCTTGATGCAGGGCCGCCGCTCGTCGGCGGGCCGCGGCGACGGAATTGAAAGGAGCAGCGGTCGTCAGACCGCTGGCGCCAGCCGTCTCACGACGGCTGCTACTTTCAAGGCCGCGGCCCCGCGACGAGCAGTGGCCTGCACTATTTCTTCTTCGCCCGCTTCTTCTTCCGGCGCTTCCGGGCCTTGGGTGCGGCAGGAGCCACCTCGGGCGCCGGCAGGGCTTCGACTTCCGGCAGGTAGGCCTCGACGGCGGCGCGCACGAGGTGGCCGACGCTGGTGTGCTTGCTGCGCGCCGTCTTCTTCAACTGCTTGCGGATCTCCGCGGACAGGCGCACCGAAACCAGCAACTGCGCCGGGTGCATTACCAGCACGTCGGAAAAGTCATAGCGCTCCAGCGCCGTGCGGATGATCTCGCTCACCGACTTCGCCTTTCCGTCGCGCACCGGTTCGCTGAGGCGGTCGAGGAATTCCACCTCCATCTGGATCGGAAACGGCCTGGGTGCCTTGTTGGACATGGTTGTGAGTTAAAGAGGGAACGGCTTGCCCTCAGAACGCTGAGCGGAAGCACATTGGGGCAACGCGCTCCCCTACAGCCCCTGCATTTTCTCGCGCGGGACCGGTGGCAGCGGTTCGCCCAGCTGCGCGGGGGTGAACGTTTCCGTCGGCAAATCGAGGTCGAGCGCGGCCGCCTTGAAAGTCAGGCGCGTCTTGTCCCGCGTTGCGTTATTGCGCAGGTCGATCGATTTCACGAGCCACTGTTCGCCCACCTTCTTGAGGTCGATGAGCGTCATGCCCTTGATCGGCTTGCCATCCGCGCCGAGCTGCTCGACCTGGACCAGCGCCTGGAACTGCGTGTCGATGTAGATGCGCACCGCCGCCAGGTCGGGCCGCGTCTGCGCGAAATCCGCCGGCGGATACAGGAGAAACTGGTGCGCGGGCCGGGCCCGGACCTTGGTGAGACCTTCATGCACAAAATCCGTCCAGTGCAGGAACGGCATTTGCAGGTCGAAGAGCGTCAGGTCGGTGCCGGCGATCGGCTGGAGCGTCTCGGCCAGCGTCGCGGCGCGCGCGGCCTGGCCGGCGGGCGCGGTCCACGCGGCGGACGACGGTCCGGACTGGATCAGCCAGCGTTCGTTTGCCAAGGTGAGGCGCGTCAGCGGGCCCTGTGGCCCGTGCGTGCCCAGCAGTTGTCCCTCCACGGTGCGTTCGGCGCCCTTGCGGGGCATGACGCGGAGTTCAAAGGAAAGCCAGTAGGTGCCCGCGATGCCGGCCTGTTGGAACTGGCTGAGCACGCGCGCGCCCTCGGCCTGGTCGGGCTTGCCGCCGGACACGTAGCTCGGGGCCGGACGGGAATGCGGCGTCTGCGCGTACAGCGCCGACGCGGCCGCCAGCACGGCCGCAAACAAGAAAGCCCGGCGGGGGGCCGGGCTTGAGGACTTAGGGCTTTTTGGGCTCAACCGGCGCCGGAGTTGCGGGTTGCGGAGCGGGGGTCGCGGCGGGCGTGGTGGCCGGGACAGCGGGCGCCACGACGGTCGGCAGCCGGTTCTCGGCGGCATCCCGGTGCTTGCTCTGGTAAACGTGCGAGAGATAAAGCAGGAAGCTCACGACGAAGAAAATGATCGCCGCCTTGATCGTGGCGTTGCTGAGGACGTTGTTCGTCTCGGCGCCGAACGTGGACTCCATGCTGCCGCCACCCATGGCTGCACCCATGCCGCTGTCGGACTTGGCGCGCTGCATCAGGACGACGAACACCAGGAACACCGAAGTGAGGACCAGAACGAGAGTTAAAATGCCGATAACGAGACTCATAAAAGGCACGAAGAAGCGTGTTTGGCCGGCCTTTGTCAACAAAAGTTCTGAAGAGGGGGCGCGCGGCCTCCGGATGCGCTGGCCGGGGCCTTCCCAGGCCTAAAACGCGACCCGAGGCCGCGTTCCACCGGAAAGGGGCACCTCCGCCTACAGGGTTACGCCCAGCTTCTCCAACACCCGCGCAAGGTCGTCGTTCCCCTGGTACTCGATGATGATGCGGCCGCGCTTCGGAGAATGCTTGAGCGTGGTGCGCGCGCCGAGGTGGGACGTCAGGCGCTTCTCCACATCGGTCAGCGCCGCGGCGGTGGCGCCGGGCATCTTGCGCTGCTTGCCGGGGCCGCCGGATTTTTTCCCGCGCAGCAATTCCTCCAGGGCGCGGACGCTGAGACCCTGTTCCAGCGCGCGGCGCGCCAGCAATAGGCGCTCTGGCGCGCCTTCGACGCCGAGCAACACCTTGGCGTGGCCGACGCTGAGCAGCCCTTTGCCGACGTACCCTTGCAACTCCGGCTCCAAGCCGAGCAGGCGGAGCGAATTGGCAACCGTCGCGCGGCCCTTGCCGACGCGCTGCGCCGCGGCGTCCTGGGTCAGGTCGAAATCGCGGATCAAGCTCGCGTAGCCGTGCGCCTCTTCGAGCGGGTTGAGGTCGGCGCGCTGCAGGTTCTCGATCATGGCGAGCGAGGCGGAGGAGGCGTCGCTCGACGTCATCACGCGCGCCGGGATCGTCTTGATCTTGAGCTGCTGGAATGCGCGCCAGCGGCGTTCGCCGGCGATCAGTTGGAATTTGTCGCCGGCGGCGCGCACGACGATCGGCTGCAACAGGCCCTCGGCGCGAATGCTCTCGACGAGTTCCGTGAGCGCCTCGTCGGAAAACTCCTTGCGCGGCTGATAGGGGTTCGGCTCGACCTGGTGCACCGGCACCTCGCGGTAACCGGGCAGGCCATCGTTGGCCGGGGCGGCCGCCGGGGCCGGCGCGGCGGGAGCCGCGGGTGCGGATGCGGCCGGCTTGGGTGCGGCGGAGCTGCTGGTGATCAAGGCGCCGAGGCCGCGGCCGAGGCGTGATTTCGGGGGAGTGGCCATGTTATTTGCCCTGGGGGATGAAGAGGGTTTGTCCGACCATGATGCGGGTGTCGTCGGAAATCTTGTTGGCGTTGCGAATGTCCGACAGCTTTGCGCCGGTCTTCTTCGCGATGCCGGAAAGCGTGTCGCCGCTCACGACCGTGTAGTTGATGCCTTCCTTGGGGAAATTGTCGCTGAAGTTCGTCTGCACCACCGGCCGCGTCGCCTGGCTCTTCGCGAGGGCGTCGAGCGCGGCGTTCGTCTGCTTGCCGAGCCGCTCGATCTGCCCGGCGACCTGTTGCAGGATCTCCCGCTTGTTGTCGGCGGAGGCCGACTGGACGGTGCGGTTCATGTCGGCGACGGCCTTGTTCAACTGCTCGATGGTCACGTAACTCTGGCTGGTCTTCGCCTGCAGGGCCCGGTTGTCGCCGGTGAGTTGTTCCACGGCCATCGTCAGCTCGCCGATGCGCTGCTTCAGCTCGGCCATGTCCTGTCGCATGCTGACGATTTCGACCTGGACGTTGTTGGTCTGGGCCTGGGCGCCGGCGACGAGGACGGCCCAGAGGATTCCGTTGCGCAGAAAATGGCGGGACATGGCGGCCAGCGTGGGAAATCGGCGGGACAAAAACAAGCCTTAGGGCGCACCCCGCAGCGAACGGGTGAACCGTGACCAACCGTGGCTGAACGCGTCAGCGTTTGGCTGCCTCGTCCGCGCGGGGAGCCAAACGCTCACG
This sequence comes from uncultured Oleiharenicola sp., assembly GCA_964515595.1. GTDB lineage: Bacteria > Verrucomicrobiota > Verrucomicrobiia > Opitutales > Opitutaceae > Lacunisphaera. Next base: position 76,271 of record CAZEUN010000001.1, read on the forward strand.
CGTTCGGCTACAAAGGCCCTCTACCCCGGTGGAACGGCGCGGATGCGACCAGCGCGGGCATGGGGCGCGACGGCAGGCGCGTGCCGGGGGCGACGGGCCAGCCGCGCAGGAAATCCGCCGCCGGCAGCATTTTCCCGCCCGGGCGCTGGAGCTTCCGCAGGCGCAGGATGCCCTCGCCCGTCCCGACCAGGAGGCCTTCCGGATCCGCGCCGATCACCGTGCCTGCCTCAATCGGCTTGTCATCCAATGGACTACTCACGTCCGCGAGCCCGAGCTTCACCGGCTGGCCGTTGATCTCCACGGCGCAACCGGGCCAGGGCATCAGGCCGTTGATGCGGGCGGCGAGCGTCTCGGCGGACTGGGTGAAATCGAGGACGCCGTCGGCTTTTTCGAGTTTGCGGCAAAACGTGGCGTGGGAGGCATCCTGCTCCGTGAACGGCTGGGTGCCGGCCGCAATCGACGGCAGGCAGCGGGCAAGCAAGGGAACGCACGCCCGCGCGAGCTTCGCCTCGACGTCGGCGGCGGTATCGAGCACGTCGATCGAAACCGTCTCCACGTCCGCCACCGGGCCGGCATCGAGCGCCGGGACGATGCTCATCAGCGTGACGCCCGTCTCGGCGTCGCCGCAGGCCGTCGCGGTTTGGATCGGTGAGGCCCCGCGGTACTGGGGCAGGATCGACGTGTGGAGGTTGAGCGTGCCCAGGCGCGGCGTGACGATCGTGTCCTGTTTTAAAATGTGTCCGTAGGCCATGACCAGCGTCAGGTCCGGTTGCAGCGCCGCCAGCGTCGCCTGCGCGGACGCGTCGAATTTCTCCGGCTGATTGACGGGAATGCCGCGAGCCTGCGCCCAGCGCTTGATGGCATTCGGCTGGACCTGCTGGCCCCGGCCCACGGCGCGATCGGGTTGCGTGAACACGGCCACGACCTGGGCGAGCTTGGCGCCCTCCCCGCCTGGCGCGACCAGCCAGTCCAGCGCGGGCTGCGCGATCGCATCCGAGCCCATGAAGACGATTTTAAGCATGGCGCCGGGTGAAGGACTGGCCTTCCGCCGTCGCCAGCCCCCGGCCGGCCCGGCCCGGCCGGCCGGGGTCGGTCAGGAGACCGTCCGTCCAGGTTAGAGTGACCGCGACCATATCACAGAAAATCAATCGTCGAGCAGCGACGCGTCAAAATCGTCCCCGGTCTCCGCGGCGGCCTGATTCTGCCGCTGACCCTTCGCCGCGAGGCGGTCGGCGACAGACTGCTTTTTCTTGCCGACCAGGTCGAAATGGATCGGGCACCCGTCGAGATCGAACTCCTTGACGAGGCTGGCCTCGAGGTAACGGCGGTAGGACTCCGTGAGGCTGCGTTCCTGGTTGCAAAAAATCTTGATGCGAAACGGCCGCGTGCCGGTCTGCGTGGCGTAGTAGATGCGGAAGCGGACGCCGAAGGTCGAATGCGGCGGCGTGCGGTCGGCCATCTTGATGATGTGCGCGTTGAGCTTCGCCGTCGGGATCTTCGTATCGAGGCGCTTGTCGAGGGCGCGGGCGGCCTTCAGCATGCGCGTGATCTCGTGACCGGTGAGCGCCGAGACGAACATGACCGGCGCGCCGGGCGTGAAGAACAGCTTTTCGAACAGGGTCTTCTCGTAGTCCTCGCGATACTCGCGCTCGGTGTCGAACTTCTCGACCAGATGCTTTTGAAACTGCTCGTGCACGAGGTCCCACTTGTTGACGACGATCACGATCGGCTTGGCCGCCTTGATGATCTCGCCGGCGATGGCCTGGTCCTGCTGCGTGATGCCGTCCATCGCGTCGACGACCATGAAGACCACGTCGGCCTGGTGGATCGCCTCGAGCGAGCGCAGGCGGGAGAAATATTCGACGGACGACGACAGCTTGGTCGACGGGCGGATGCCGGCCGTGTCGATGAGGCGGAAGGGCCAGGATTTGCCCTCGCGGCTGGTGTATTCGAAATCGAGCTCCACGGCGTCGCGTGTCGTGCCCGGCTGGTCGCTCACAATGAGCCGGTCGCTGTTGAGAAGCCGGTTGCTGAGCGAGGATTTGCCGACGTTGGGCCGGCCGACGAACACGATGTTCAGGCGCTCCTTGTCGAGGGCGGTCTCCTCCACCACCGGGCCGAGCTTGGCCAGAATCGCGACGCGCAGGTCGGCCTCGCCGACACCGTGCTCCGCGGAAATATAGAAGGGCTCGCCAAAACCGAGGCGATAGAAGCCCTCCACCTCGGCGATCTTCTCCTTGCCGCGATCGGCCTTGTTGGCGACGAGCAGGACGTGTTTCTTGCTCCGCCGGAGCTTCTGGGCGATGCGCTCGTCCAACGCCGTGACGCCTTCGCGGGCGTCGACCGTGAAAAGGATGACCGTGGCCGCCGCGATCGCGAAATCGACCTGTTCCTCCGACGCCTTCGTGATGCGCGCCGGGGTGTCGCTGCCGGTCAGGCCGAGTCCGCCCGTGTCGAGCAAGGTGTAGCCGCCCTCCTTCACTTCCGCCGTCACGACGTCCCGGGTGACGCCCGGCATGTCATGGACGATGGAAATGCGCTTCTTGGCCAGCCGGTTGAACAGGCGGCTTTTGCCCACATTCGGGCGGCCTACGATGGCGACGGTTCGGGACATAGCGCTAAGGTCTAAGGGGCAAGCCCGGGAGGCCAGCAAGAAGATTCCGGGCGGAATCCTGTAGGGGCGCCGCTTGACGGCGCCCGCGGGCGTCGACAAGCAACGCCCCTACACTCTCGAAGATTAGTGTTTATTCGCGCCCATTACTGGTTTCAGTTGCCGGCTCCATGTTCGAAAGCCTGACCGATAAACTGACCGGCGCCCTGCGCAACCTGCGTGGCGTCGGCCAATTGTCCGAAGCCAACATGGCGGAGGCCCTCAAGGAGGTCCGCGCCGCCCTCCTGGCCGCCGATGTGCATTTCAAGGTCGCCCGCGAGTTCATCGACCGCGTGCAGGCCGAGGTCACCGGCCAGCAGGTCCTGAAGTCCGTCACCCCGAGCCAGCAGGTCGTCAAGATCATCCACGACGAACTCGTGAAGCTCCTCGGCGAAGGCACCACCGAGCTGACCGCGAAGCGTCCGCTCAAGGTCCTGATGGTCGGCCTGCATGGTTCCGGCAAGACGACCTCCACCGCCAAGCTCGGCAAGCTGCTGAAAAAGAAGGGCGCCCGGCCGTTCGTGGTCGCGTGCGACGTGTATCGTCCGGCCGCCATCGACCAGCTCGAAATCCTCGCGAAGCAGGAGGAACTCGGTTTCTACGCGGACCGCGTTTCCAAGGACGTCCCCGCCATCGGCACCGCGGCGCTCGACATCGCGCTGCAGCAGAACGCCGACGTGATCCTGTTCGACACGGCCGGCCGGTTGCAGATCGACGCCGACCTGATCGAGGAGGTCAAAAAACTCCACGCCCGGATCCAGCCCGACGAGGTGTTGCTCGTCGCCGACGGCGCGCTCGGCCAGGAGGCCGTCAATGTCGCCAAGGCGTTCCACGAGGCGCTCAGCCTCACCGGCCTGATCCTCACCAAGCTCGACGGCGATGCCCGCGGTGGCGCGGCGCTGTCGATCAAGTCCGTCACCGGCGTGCCCATCAAGTTCATCGGCACCGGCGAAAAGACCGCGGACTTCGAACCGTTTTATCCCGACCGTCTCGCCTCGCGCATCCTCGGCATGGGCGACGTCGTGTCGCTGGTCGAGAAGGCGCAGGAGACGATCGACCAGAAGGAGGCCGAGCGCATGGCCGAGAAGATGCGCAAGGCGGATTTCAACCTGGAGGACTTCCTCGCGCAGATGCAGCAGGTGAAGAAGATGGGCTCGATGCAATCGATCATGGGCATGATGCCCGGCATGAGCGGCATGCAGATCCCCGACGACGCCGAGAAGCAAATGAAGCGCACGGAAGCCATCATCCAATCGATGACCCTCCAGGAGCGCCGCAAGCCCGCGCTGCTCAACGGCAGCCGCCGCATGCGCATCGCCTCCGGTGCCGGCGTGAAGGTCCTCGAGGTCAACCAGCTCATCAAGCAGTTCGAGCAGATGCAGAAGCTCATGAAGATGATGAAGGGTGGAAACCAAAAGAAGCTCATGCGCCAGATGGAGCAGATGCGCGGCAAGGGCGGGATGGGCGGCATGCCGGGGTTTTAACGCCCGCCCACCGGCCAATACCCGCAGCCGTCCTTCTGAACGGAGTGAAGAATCCAAGTGCATGCGGTCATCCTCTCCCGGGCGCGAATCCCTGGGGATTCCTCGCCGCGCCCAGCGTGACGTTTTCCCATTCCTGAGCGATTAACGGACGCGTCATGTCCCGCTTCTGCCAACTGCTTCTCGCCCTCGCCGCCTTCGGCGCCGGCCTGTGGTTTTTCTATTCCGGTTATGAGCGCGAGGTCTCGCTGGCGGGCCGGACCGAGACGGGCCTCACCTATTTAAAGACCGGCATCGACGGGCGGACACGCGTCCTCACGCACCACTGGCGTTACGGCGCCGGCCTGATTCTGGTCCTCGGCAGCGCCTGGTGGATGGTCAAAAGCAGCCCCCCAAAGGGCCGCCGCCGGCGTTAGCACTACTGCGTGACTGTCTTCCCGAGCCTCCCCGCAGCTTCCGCCTCCCAAGCCCCTCCCTGGAGGGAATCTTCGCAGGCGCTACGGCGAAGATCCCCTCTTGAGCCGGAACGATGCGGTCGCGGTTGTCGCTGCCCTGAAAGCCGAAAACCAAAAGGTGGAACGCAGCGCCGGGGTGTGTTCAGCATGTAACGGAGCAGTGCTGGGAAGAGTCTTTCAAACTCGCCCGGCCGCCGAGGCCGGGAGCGGAGCAAACGCCGTGTTTCAACCAACCCCTGATGCCCGGCCGACCGGCTTCGCGCCTGGGGTGAGTTCCGCCCAATCGGCTCCCTCGCTCCGAGCAACATGTCACGTAATACGTGACATTGGTGGAGGGTCTGTGGGCGCTTGCTTGCAACCGATTCGGCGCGGATTTTGAAAGCCCGCCAAACCCGCTGGTCCGCAAAAATCGAAGAAATTTGCCGTTGAGGCGTTGCCGAGTTCATTCCGCACGGGTCTACACTCCGCGTGAGCATGTCCATCCCGCATCCCACCAACCGATTTGCCGGCTTCTGGCGCAGCCTGTCCGACTGCAACCAGCCGCGGATCCGCTACCTCGGCCGCGCGTTGCTGGCCGACCTGCCCGTCGCCTACGCCGTGGGGCTGGCCCTGAATTGGATCACGCACACCGATTGGCCGGAACCCTCGCTGGCGGACCTGCCCGGTTTGTTTTTCGGTCTCTGCATCCGCGCGCCGCTCATCGAAACGTTTGCCATGGCCGTGATCATCTGGGTGCTGCGCCGGCTCGTGAAGCGCACCGAGTACATCCCGTGGATCACGGCGCTGATCTGCGCCGGCGCCCACTCCCTCGCGAAACCGCTCTGGGGGATCGAAATCTTTTGGAGCTTCGTGATCTTCTCCCTCTGTTACACCGCCTGGGAAAAGAAGTCCGTCCTCCAGGCCTTCTGGATGACGGTCGTCCTCCACGCGCTCCACAACCTCGTGCCGGCGCTGGCGCTCATCGCGGCGCATCAAAAGTGAGTTGCCGCGAGAAAGGTGCGCGCGCTTCAAAGTAGTCCCTTAAACTACTTTTGCCGGCAGAGCGCATTGAGCACGGCAGAACGAATGTCCTGAAAACCCAACCTACCGCCGGGCTCTCTTAATTACGACTCCCGATCTTCCAATACTCGAAACCCGCGCGGGACAGCTTCTGCAGTCCCCGCTGGCCGGCGCGGAGCCGTTCCTGCACGAGCTTGCGGATGTCGGTCAGCACGCTGCCGTTTTCGGCGAAGTAGGAATGCTCGAGGAAACTGGTGTCGAGGCCCGAGGCGTCGACCGTTTCAATGCCGGGCGCCACGGTGATGCCCACGGCCGAATCGCCGGCGCGCGGGTAACCGTGCACCGCCTTGGAGGCGAGCAGCGCCTTGTCGCCGTCGGAAACATACAGCGTGATCTTGTCGCAACCGGCGGCGAGCGCGGGCGCAATGTCGCGCTTGAAGATGTCCGCGTCGATGTCCGGGGCCGTGAGGATAATCTCCTTGAACCGGCCCTGCAGCTCCGGGTGCTCGGCGAACAACGCTTTCACGGCGCCGGTCAACGCCCGGTTGCCCATCGAGTGGGCGATGAGGTAGATGTCCCGGACGCCGGAACTGCGGGCGTAATCCAGCAGGAATCCCTTGAGGTTCGCCTCGCTCCATTGGACGTTGTTCTCGTCCATCGTATAGCCCTGCAGCGAGGCCTGCGAGGGCCAGCTGTAGAAGACGGGCGCACCGAGGAAATTGAGATCGTAGGTGATTTGCGCGGTGCGGCGCGCGGCATCATCGAAAGCCACGTTGTAGCCATGCACGAAGATGAATGAAGCCTGGCTGCCACTGCGGGCGAGCGACTCGCGGAGATCCGCAAAGAAGCCATCCCGATCCTCCTTCGACCGGCGCATGATGACCATGTGTCGCGTCGGATCCGGGTTGAATTCCATCCGCCAGAGGGAGGGTTTCTCGATCGCACCCACGACATGGTCGTGCGGGATGCTGACGAAAATGCTGCCATAGCTGAGGCCCGTGCCGCGATCGCTCCCAAATTCAAAACCGTCACCCAGCGCCTTCCGGTCCGTGGCGAAGAATACGCGCACCTGATCGAATTCGGTGCCCGTCGCCACATTCGGATTGATCGGCATCGGTGGTGGGGGTGGCGGCGGTGGCGGCGGTGGCGGAGGAGGAGGTGGCGGTGGCGGCTCGGCCATGACCGGCGCGGGATCATGACCGGCGGGGGGCAAGGGCCGGCTGGAGCATCCGGCCAGCCACCCAGCGGCTGTCAACATGACTACAAGGCGCAGGACAACGGGCGGGAGCCGATTCATGAGCGATAGGAGGGATTGTCGTGTTTGGTCGCGTGGTGCAGCGCGAGTACCAGCGCTTGGAGCTTGGCCGGGCTTTTGATGCCGGGCGCCTGCTCCACCCCGCTGTTCACGTCCACGAACTTTGCCCCCGTCGCCGCGACGGCCGCGCCGATGTTCTCCGGGTTCAGCCCGCCGGACAGGATCCAGGTCTTGTCGCCGTGGCTCGCTTGGTGGCGTTTGAATTTGCTCCAATCGCCGGTTTCGCCCGTGCCGCCGAATTTATCGGCATGAAACGTATCCAGGAGGAAGGTCTCCGCCTGTCCCAGCCATTCCGGCTTCACGTCCTGCCCGGGCGGCAGCTTGGGCGCCAGCCACAGGCGGGCTTTCCCCGCGAGTTGCGACCACGCGGCCATCGTGGCCACCGGGGTGTCGGCGTTGAAATGAATTTGAAACCGGTCGAAATCCTGCGCCACCAACGCCGCGAGTTCCGCGGGCGTGGGCTCGACGCACACCGCCACGCGCTTTCGCGGCGGGAGGCGCTCGCTCATCGCCTGGTATTGGGGAAGCGCAACGGCACGCGGCGACTTCGGATAGAAAATGAAACCAAGATAATCCGCGCCGACCGCATCGGCGGCGTCCGCGTCCACCAGCGAGGTGATCCCGCAAACTTTAAGCCGAACACCGTTTATCATTTTGCAGAAGGAAACGGAGGGAACGGAGCCGAGGCCAAACCTCTGTTTCCTCCGTTGCCTCCTGTGAAATCAGAATGCATTAACCGCCTTGATCACGTGGTCGACCTGCTCGTCGGTCAGTTCGGGGAAGATCGGCAGGCTCACGCAGGTCGCGCTGGTCTTTTCTGCAATCGGGATGCTGCCCGCGGCATAACCGAGCGAGGCATAGCAGGGCTGCCGGTGCATCGGGCCGGGATAAATGATCTCGGTGCCGACACCCTGCTTTTCAAGGTGCACCCGAAGCTCGTCGCGCCTGGGGTGCAACAGCGTGAACTGGTGCCACACGCTCTCGCCGTATGCCGGCACGACGGGCAGCTGCACGTCCGCGCGCGTGAGGCCCGCGCGGTATTTCGCCGCGATGGCGCGGCGGCGCGCGGTCCAGCCGGCGAGCTTCTTCAGCTTGATGTTGAGCACGGCGCCCTGGAAGCCGTCCATGCGGAAATTGAAGCCGACTTCCGTGTGCGCGTACCGCCTCGGCGAACCGTGCACGCGCAACAACTGCGCCTTGTCCATGACCGCGACGTGTTTCGAAACGAATGCCCCGCCCTCGCCGCAGGCCCCGAGGTTCTTGGTGGGATAAAAGCTGAAGGTGCCGCAATCGCCGATGCCGCCGACGGGCGCGCCCTTGTAGGTGGCGCCGACCGCCTGCGCACAATCCTCCACGACGAACAGGTTGTGCTGCTTCGCGATGGCCATGATTTCGTCCATCCTTGCCGGCTGACCGAAGATGTGTACGACCACAATGCCCTTGGTTTTCGACGTGATCGCCTTCGCGATGGCCTCGGGGCTGAGGCACCACGTGTCCGGATCGATGTCGACGAACACCGGCCTGGCGCCGACGTAGCTGATGCCCCAGCAGCTCGAGGCGAAGGTGAAGGGCGTCGTGATGATCTCATCGCCCGGGCCGAACCCGCCGCAGATCGACGCAAGGTGCAGCGGCGAGGTGCCGCTGTTCATGCCGAGCGTGCGGGCGTGGCCGAACGCCGCGCTGAACGCCTTCTCGAAATCCTCGACGTCCCGGCCGAGGCAGAACCGCGTGTGGTCGTAGGTATCGGCGAGGGCCGCGAGCACCTCGGTGCGAATGGCCTGATGCTGGAGCTTGAGGTCGAGGAACGGGACTTTCATCGGGAAGGTTTTGACCACGGATTACACGGATTGCACGGATTACTCAAGGAACACCTCTTGTCATTCTATACGGAGCGAAGCATCCCCGGAAAAGAACCGATCACTTGGATTCTTCGCTTCGCGCAGGATGACAGGTGGCGGGCAATCCATCCGTGTAATCCGTGAAATCCGTGGTTAAGAAAGCTTCTTGAGCAACGCCGCCACCAGCGAGTCCAGGTTCGCGTCCGCCGCTTCGAAATCCACCGGCAGGCCGAGCTGTTTCATGGTGGCGGTGGTCGTCGGGCCGATGCTGCCGGCGAGCGGACGTTTCGCCTTGGCGGCGAGCTTGAGCGTGGCGGCCTGGTCGAAGAACGACTGGGCGGCCGACGGGCTCGCGAACAGGATGGCGTCGGCGCCCTTCGCGCGGAAATCGCCGGCCACCGGGTCGCCGGCGAGGTCGGTTTCCTCCGTCTTGTAGACCGGCAGGATGTCGACGATCGCACGGACTTCCTCGAGTTTCTGCACGAGGGTTTCGCGATTCTGGTTGCCGGTGATGACGAGAACCTTGGCGCTGTCCATGCCCTCGCGGTCGATCAGGGCCTTGGCGAGTTCCTCGGCGTTCGCCTTCTTCGGCTGGAGCTCCACCCGCAGATGCTGCTCGCGCACCGCCGCGGCCGTGGCCTCGCCCACCACGGCGATGCGCATCAGACCGAACGCGCGGATGTCATCATAAACGCGATGGAACTCCTCGAAGAAAAACTTCACGCCGTTGACGCTCGTGAAGATGATCCACTCGTAGCCGCCGAGTTCCTGGAACACCTCGTTGAGCGTGTGGAGGTTGACGTCCTTGCTGACCTTGATGAGCGGCAGCTCGATCACCTCGGCGCCGAGCGCTTCGAGGCGGGCGCGCCAGTCGGTGGATTGCGCGACGGGACGGGTCAGGGCGATGCGGCGGCCGGAGAGGGATGCTTTGGACATGGATTACAGAGGACGAAAACAGAGAGCAGAGGACAGAGGTCAGATTGCCGAGGGAGGCAAACGCCGCGGGCAGGCAGCTTCCATCAGAAGCCAAACTCCCTGAGCACGCGCTCGGCGGTTTTGACCGGCTGCGCGAAATCCGCGGCGCTCAGCGGCAAGGTGCGGATGCCGGTTTTTTCGTGGAAGAAATGCAGGCGGTCGGCGGTGGCATGCGCGGCGAACGCGATCTGGCAGCCGGCGCCCAGCCTGGCCTGGAAGGCGCGCTCGAGGGTGACCGACCGCGCCGTGGTGGCGTCGAGCGCGGGCATGAATTTCATTTCGTCGCCCGCGCGGCATTGGATTGCGATGGCGCCCTGCCCCACGGCCGGCACGCTTTCGTCGACGCTGAGGAGGCGGAACGTCACGCCCGGCCAGCTCACGATGCCGAGGCGATGCAGGCCTGCCGCGGCGAGGATGGTCCCGTCGGCCTCGCCGCTTGCTATCTTCCTGAGGCGCGTGTCCACGTTTCCGCGGATCTCGGTGAAACCCGCCTTGGGGAAAAGCTGGCGGATCTGCAACTGGCGGCGCGGGCTGCCGGTGGCGAGCCTGGCGGGATGCGTCACGCCCTCGCGGAGCACGAGCACGTCGCGGACGTCGGCGCGCGGCAGATAACCCGCCACGGTCAGTCCCGGGGTGTTTTCGCCCGGCAGGTCCTTGCAACTGTGGACGGCGGCATCGGCCTCGCGGCGCAGCATCGCCTGCTCGAGTTCCGCCGTGAAAAGTCCCTTGCCGCCCTGTTTGCTCAGCGACCACTCCGCCTGCTTGTCGCCGGTGGTGACAACCTTGAGCAGCTCGCATTGCGCGCCCGGAATCGTGGCCATCAGCCGCGCGGCCACCATCTCGGCCTGGACGAGGGCGAGCGGGCTTTTGCGGGTGGCGAGGATGATTTTCATGAAAGTGAGATCTGCTGCCCTCCCACGCCAAGGCTTCGGAGGGCAAGTTTCTTTCCGCTTCGGAAAGAAACTTGGTAGGCAGTGAGGGACTCGAACCCCCGACACCCTCGGTGTAAGCGAGGTGCTCTAACCAACTGAGCTAACTGCCCGGAAGACGGTCAAGAAACGCCAAGGCCCGGGGGCCGGCAAGGGAGAATTGAGCCTGCCGGACCGTTGAGGCCCGCGGCTCGCTGGCCGAAAGTAGCAGCCGTCGTCAGACGGCTGGCGCCAGCGGTCTGACGACCGCTGCTACTTTAAAATCCCATCGGCCCGCCGGCCAGCGGCGGGCCTGCATCAAGAACTTACGCCTTTAGCGGAATCCCCAGCTCGATCATCTTCTCGGCGGTCTGCAGGGCGTTCAGTGCGGCGCCTTTCCACAGGTTGTCGCCGCTGACCCAGAGCGCGAGGCCGTTGTCGAGCGCGGTGTCCAGACGGATGCGGCCGACGCCGCACTTCTCCTTCCGGCTGTAGGCGAGCGGCGTCGGGTACGCGTTCTTCGCCGGCTCGTCGATCAACTCGGCGCCCGGGAAGCCGGCGATCGCCTGACGGGCGGCCGCGACCGAAACCGGACGCGCGAACTCGGCGTTGATGGCCACCGAGTGCGCGCGGACAACCGGCACGCGGATGCAGGTGGCCGAGACCTTGAGATCGAGCAGGCCCAGAATCTTGCGGCTCTCGACGCACATCTTGGTTTCCTCGCCCGTGTAGCCGTCCGCCCCGAAGGAGTCGATGTGCGGGATGAGATTCTGGAAAATCTGGTGCGGGTAAACCTCGCGCGTCAGCGGCTGATGCGCGGCGTAGGCCTGCGTCTGCTGTTCCAGTTCCACGATGGCGTCGGCGCCCGTGCCCGAGACCGACTGGTAGGTGGAGAAAACCACGCGCTTCAGGCCGAACGCGCGATGCAGGGGGAAGAGCGCCATGAGCGCGACGGCGGTCGAGCAATTCGGACTCGCGATGATGCCCCGGTGCGTGCGGATGGCCTCGGGGTTGATCTCCGGCACGACCAGCGGGACGTTCGGGTCCATGCGGAAGGCGGAGCTCTTGTCGATGACGAGGCAGCCGCGCTTCACGGCCTCGGGCGCGAGCGCCTTGGTCACGGAGCCGCCGGCGGCGAAGAAGCACACGTGCAGGCCCGCGAAGGCGTCGGGCGTCGCCTCCTGCACCGTGATTTTTTTCCCGCCGAAATCGATTTGCTTGCCCGCGGAACGCGCCGAGGCCAGGGGCCTCAGCTCCGCGAGCGGAAATGCGTGCGCCGCCAACAGGGCAATCAGTTCTTGACCGACTGCTCCGGTGGCGCCGACGATGCCGACCCGATGGGAATTATTGCTCACAGTGAATGAAAGATTGGAACGGGTGAAACAAAAGTGCGCGGCGCTGGGAATCAAGCCCACACCGCGTGTCATAGCTGTCACCATCGCGCAGCAGCTCCTGATGTTTTTCCAAGACTGTGCCTTGCGCAGGAGCCACGTGATCTCCACCTCGCTCAATTCGCCCTCGAACGTGAAGGATTCGCTCGGCACGCCGCGGGGCCTGCATCAGATCGCGGAAAAGCACGGCGCCGGCTCGCCGCCGGGCATCGTGTTCAACACCCGGGTCAGCACGGGCCGCCATTACTCGGAATTCGATCCCGCTGCCCAGGCGAAAAACCTCATCACGTCGCGCATTCTCTGGCTCCGCGGCCTCGAGCCCGGGGTCAACGCCGGCCGCAACGCCGCCGGGGAGGTCATCGACACCTACGACCGTTATGTCTACATCCACGGCACCAACCACGAGGAACGCCTGGGCCAGCCGTTCAGCGGCGGCTGCATCGAGATGAACAACCTCGAGATCATCGCCTTGTACGACGAGGTCCGCGTGGGGGACTTGGTGTGGATCGAGGACTGAGGATTGGGCACGTAGGGGCGTCGCTTGACGACGCCCGCGAATCACTCGCCATGCGCGAGTCCCGCAAATCGCTCGTCAGGCCAGTCCAGCCATTCTAGTGGTGGCGTCCCGTTCGGCGCCAGCATCGAGGTAAATCCAAACAACTCCGGAACGGGCGCCCACCACCCCGGCCAAATCCGATCATAAGGCACCAATCCCGCGCGATAGGCATTCAGAAACACGTAGAGTGCGTAGTCCTCGACACTTTCACCTGGACGTAGCATGTGCTCCCAAAAATCCCGCTGAAAATCCTCCGCATAACCGGTTTCTTTGCGCATCGCTGATTTCCAGCGGCCAATGGTCTGTCCCACTGTCGATTTCACACCCAAGGTGAAAAGGACATGGATGTGGTCCGGCATAGTGGTCATGGCCAGCACGCTTCCTTGCTTTTGGGCATGCCAGTCTTGCACGACCGCCAGGGTTGCTCGACAGGCGTCAGGGGAAGCCAGCCATGGCCTTCTTCCCTTGGTCACCATGGTGATGAAGTAGTTCGCACCGGCCAGGGACACCCTGCCCTTATGCAGGTCGCCCGTCTGACGGATGGGAAAAGGCAACGGTTCCATTTCGAAACGCTCAGCGACCTTCGCGGGCGCCGTCAAGCGGCGCCCCTACACCCCGGTCACCCATTCCGGCCAAACAGCCGTTGCAGGGAATTAGCGCCCACGATCA
>CAZEUN010000001.1:89607-437849 GCA_964515595.1 uncultured Oleiharenicola sp.
GCCGCCCTCGTGGGCCGCGCCGCTGGTCGCGAGCGACACCGCGCCGAACCCTGACTTAAAGGCAACGGTTCCATTTCGTAACGCTCAGCGACCTTCGCGGGCGCCGTCAAGCGGCGCCCCTACACCCGGTCACCCATTCCGGCCAAACAGCCGTTGCAGGGAATTAGCGCCCACGATCAGCGTGCCGCCCTCGTGGGCCGCGCCGCTGGTCGCGAGCGACACCGCGCCGAACCCTGACGAAAAGGCAACGGTTCCATTTCGCTGCCCTCAACGACCTCGCGGGCGCCGTCAAGCGGCGCCCCTACACTTTGTCGTTCAATCTCTCCAAACGGGAACTGGCGCGCACGATCGACATGCTCCCTTCATGAGCCGCCACGCCGATCGCGAGCGGCACCCTAACGGTTTGCCTCTATTTGTGGGCGCTTCCGTGGCTCAATGGGCCGGCCGCTATTGCCATTGCGGTTGGTGTCCGGGCATCGTTAGCTCCCCGACAGCGATCCGAGAACTTCAATCCTCACCCCCATGAAGGAAGCCGAGTATTACCAAAAGGCCATGGCCGACGCCGGGTTTCGGCAGGAAAAGATCAACGAGCTGCGGGAGCACCGGCGATTCACGCTTATTGTTGCCCTGTTCATCGCCACGGTGGCGCTTTCCGCCGGAGTTTATGAAGGCGTGGCGCACGGCCACTGGTTCGAGGGTTTGGGCTCGACCTGGGGATCAGTCATGCTCGGCGGATGGGTCTACTCGGTGACCCAGACCCGCCTCAGGGCGCTGGAAGCCATGGAGGCCCATTTCAAGCAACAGGCCGGCAGCCGCGGAGGACCGGGATCAGCTACGCATTCCGACCAAACAGCAATCGCAGCGAATTGAGGCACACGATCAGCGTGCTGCCCTCGTGGGCCGCGACGCCGATCGCGAGCGGGACCGCGCCGAACGCGGTCGCGATCACCATCACGATCACGACACCGAGCGAGATCGTCAGGTTCTGCCGGATGATGGCCCGCGCGCGCCGGCTCAGCCGGTGCGCCGCCAGGAAGTTTTCGATGCGGTCGTGCATCAGGATCACCTCGGCCTGCTCGAGCGCCGCATCGCTGCCGCGCGCGCCCATCGCGACGCTGACGTCGGCCGCGGCCAGGCTGGGCGCGTCATTCACGCCATCCCCCACCATCGCCACCTTCCGGCCGGACGCCGACGCCCGCAGTTCCTGGATCGCCGCGACTTTTTGCTCGGGCGTCAGGTGGGCGCGCACTTCGCTGACCCCGAGTTCTTTTGCCACGGCCTCCGCGGCTTGCCGGCGGTCACCGGTCAACATGACGGTGCGAATGCCCCGCCGCGCCAGTTCCCCCAGCACCGCCTTTGATTCGGACCGGATCTGGTCGCGCAGCAACACCCGCCCGAGGAAGTCGCGACCGACCACCCAGACCTCGGAGAGGTCTGCCGGGGCCGGCGGCAATTTGCCGGCCCATTCGGCCAGGGGGCCCGCCTCAAGCAGCTCGCGCCGGCCCAGCAGCGCCTGGCCGCCGGCATAGCTGCCGCGCACCCCCTGCCCCACGATGTTTTGGAAATCTTCGAGTGAAATCGCGCGGACACCCCGGCCGCGCGCATCGCGCACGATGGCCCGCGCCAGGGGGTGCTCGGACCGGGCCTCGAGCGCATAGGCGAGTTCCATCACCTCCGTCTCCCGGCCCGCCGGGAAGCTTTCATAACCGATGACCGACAGTTCACCCGTCGTCAGCGTGCCGGTCTTGTCCAGGGCCACGACGTTCACGTCGGCCAGCTTCTCGATTGCCGCCCCGCCGCGGAACAGCACGCCGTGCCGCGCGCCCCAGGCGATCGCCGCGAGGATCGCGGACGGAATGGAGAGCACGAGCGCACAGGGACTCGCCACCACCATGAGCGTCATCGCCCGGTAAAACGCCGAACGCGTTTCGGGCGTGTTGGTGAACGCCGGTAGATGGAAGCCCAGCCACCAGACCAAAAACATGGCGAAGGAGCCGCCGATCACCAGGTAGGTGTAGCCCGTGCCGAATTTATCCGTGAAACGCTCGCTTGGCGCCTTGAGTTTCTGGGCCGTCTGGATCAGGCGGATGATCTTTTGCAGGGTGCTTTCCGCCGGGAGGCGCATGACCTCGAACTCGACGGCGCCCCACAGGTTGAGTGTGCCGCTGAAGACAGGGTCGCCCGGGCGCTTTTCGACCGGCACGGCCTCACCCGTGAGCGCGGACTCGTCGCTGGCGCTCTTGCCCGTCACCACATTCCCGTCGGCGGGAAATGCGCCGCCCGGACGCACGCGGACCCGCTGGCCGACCTGCAGGGATTCGACGGCCACTTCGCGTTCCGAACCGTCCGGCGCGACGATCGTCGCCTGTTTGGGAGTGGATTTAAGCAGTGCGCTGACCTCGCGCTGGGTCCGGTCCAGCGCAAACTCCTCCATTGCGCCCGAGGCGGAAAAGAGGAACAGCAGGAGGACGGCCTCACCCCAGGCGTCGATGAACAATGCGCCCAGCGCGACCGCCAGCATCAGGAAATGGATATCGATGTCCCGCTTCTTGAGGTTTTCCCATGAATCCCTTGCCGCGTCCCAGCCCCCGGCGATGAGTCCGACGAGATAGCACGCCTTGGGCAGCCAGGGCACATCGGGCACGAGCCGCGCGGCCAACAAACCGGCAATCCCGGCCCCGCCACACACGGCGGCCAAGGTCGCGAGCAGGCGCCATTCCTGGTCCGCCGCCGTCGGCTCGGCCTTGATCTCCGGCCATTCCATTTCCCGCCAGAGCCAGAGCTTCTCGGCGGTGGAACTCATGTTCCGCTCGATGACGACCGCGCCGCCGTCGCGCTTGAGCGTGAAGCCGGCTGCCGCGAGCCTCGCGGGTTCGTTCGCGAACCGGGCCTGGACGGCTGAGAGGGTGGCGGCCAGCCGCGCCTCGAGATCAACCAGGTCGACCCGGCCCAGGGTGGCGACCGACACCCGGTGCGCCGCCGGATCCAGGCGCACGGCGCCCACGCCCGGTTGCTCGCAGAGGAAGCGCACCAGGTCCTCGGTCCAGTTGCTGTTGGTTCCATCCGGTGTGGTCATCCACCGAAGGATGACGCGCCGCGCGCGGCCCGCAAATATCATTTGCGCCGCACCGCCTTCACACCCTGATTGGGCGGTCATGATCGGACTTAACGACGAGGGCAGCCCGGCGACCGCGAGCGGTCCCAAGCCGAGCCGCATGCGCGACCTGACCGCGGAGGTTTTCTCCGAGGCGGGTGTGCTGTGCGATGCTCTCAACCTTGAGCACCGGCCGGAACAGGAGCAAATGGCGTGCTACGTCGCGGGGGCGCTGCACCGCGACGCCCCGTTGCTCTTCGAGGCCGGGACCGGCGTGGGCAAGTCCCTCGCCTACCTCCTGCCGGGCATCCTCCACGCCGTCGACCAGGGCCGGCAGCTGATCATCTCCACGCATACCATTTCGCTGCAGGAGCAAATCGAGCAAAAGGACCTGCCGATCTGCCGCCGCGTGTTCAAGGCGTCGCCCGACCTCGCCAAGTACGCCGATTTCCGGTCCACCGTGCTCGTCGGCAAATCGAACTACCTGTGCGCCACCCGCCTCAGCCACGCGCTGGCGGACCGCGCCAGCCTGTTTGCGGACGCCGACTACGAGGAACTGCAGCGCATCGCCGCCTGGGCCGAGACGACCACGACCGGGCTGCGGCACGAGTTGAAGCCGCCGCCGCGACCGGAGGTCTGGGACGCCGTGAACGCCGACTCGTCGGCCTGTTCGCGCAAGCATTGCGACGACTCGAAGTGCGCCTATCAGCGCGCCCGCGCGCGGCTGCGCACGGCCCAGGTCATCATCGTGAACCACGCGTTGCTCTTCGCCCTGATCAACGCCGGCGGCGCCCGCGAGCAGGGCCCCGACGTGCGCGGCGTGCTGTTTCCGGACGATTTCCTCGTGCTTGACGAGGCGCACACCGTCCCGGAGGTCGCCACGGACAATTTCGGCCTGTCCCTCAGCAGCTACGGCGTCGATCGCGCGCTGAAGTATCTTTTCAACCCGCGCACCAAGCGCGGGCTCTTCAAGAAGCACGGCGGCGGACAGGGCCAGCAACTGGTGTTGGACGCGCTCGACGCGTCGCAGCAATTTTTTGATTTCCTCGCCACGCGGCTCCTCGACAAGCGCGCCATCGTGCGCGTCCGCGAGACCGGCGTGGCCGAGCCCACCCTCGACGGCCCGCTCGGGGCGCTCCACCGGCTGCTCGCCAAGCTGGCGGACAAGCTCGAGGACGGCCGCGAACGCGACGAGTTGCTCGAGCAGCAAATGCGCATCAAGGGCGTGCAGGCCGGGCTCAACGAGTGGCTGACGCTCGGGGACAAAGGCCATGTTTACTGGCTCGAGCGCAGCGGCCGGAAGCAGACGATCGTGACCCTGCGCAGCGCCCCGATCGACGTGGCGCCGGAGCTGCGCAAGCACCTGTTCGGACGCGACACGAGCGTCATTTGCACGAGCGCCACGCTCGCCATGGGCGGGAGCATCGAGCCATTCGCGCGGCGCATCGGGGCGGACGACGCCGAGGCGGTCGCGGTGAAATCGCCCTTCGACTTTGAGCGACGCATGCGGGTGTTTGTCGCGGCCGACATGCCCCTGCCGAGTCCGAACGAGGCGCGTCTCGCGATCGAGACGCTCACCGACTACATCCGCTATTGCACCGACAAGGTGTCGGGGGGTTCGCTCGTGTTGTTCACCAGCTACGTCGACATGCGCGCCGTCGCGCTGGCCCTCGAGCCGGCCTGGCGCGCCGCGGGGCGGCCCTTCCTGATGCAGGGCGAGGACCTCTCCCGCACCGAGCTCACCCAGCAGATGCGCAAGCTCGGCAACGCGGTGCTGTTCGGCACCGACAGTTTTTGGACCGGCGTGGACGTGCCCGGCGCGGCGTTGTCCCAGGTCATCATCACCCGGCTCCCGTTCGATCCCCCCACCCACCCGATCACGGAGGCCAAATGCGAGGCCATCCGGGATGCCGGCGGCAACCCGTTCAATGAGCTGACGCTGCCGGATGCGCTGATCAAATTCCGTCAAGGGGTCGGCCGCCTGATCCGCAACAAGACCGACCGTGGCACCGTGACCATCCTGGATTCCAGGGTGCTAGCCAAGACCTATGGTCGGGAATTCCTCGGGTCCCTCCCTACGGAAGCCTACGAGCGCATGGACCGGACCGACCGGGATCATGTTTTTAGGCCTTTCCCTTGAACCATTCGCCACTCTAGGCTTCTAAAAGTAATGAAGTTACGGTCATTTGCCCACACCGACGTCGGACGCGTCCGCCCTGAAAACGAGGACAGTTTTCTGCGCAACGACGACCACCAGCTCTATGCGGTGGCCGACGGGATCGGTGGCCTGCCGTCCGGCGGCCAGGCAAGCCAGCTAGCCGTCTCGGCGCTCGAGAAGATTTTCACGAGCCACCCGGCCGGCCACAAACTGAACTATCCCCGGATCCTGTCCGAGGTGAACGAGCAGGTTTTCCGGCTGGGCCGCGTGCTGAGTCCGCAGTTCGGCATCGGGTCGACGCTCACCTTCGCGCATGTGACCGGCGTGAAAATGCACATCGGGCACGTTGGCGATTCCAGCGCGCACCGCCTGCGTTCGAAGACGCTCGAGCAGCTCACCAACGACCACACGATCGAAAACGAGTTGAAGGAGCGGGCCGCCCGCGGCGAGCCGATCGGCATGTTGATGGAAAATCGCAACGCCCTCACCCGCTGCATCGGCCAGCCGCCGCCGCTCGAGTCGGATTGCACCGAGCACACGATCCTCCCGAAGGACCGCTACCTGCTCAGCAGCGACGGCATCACCCGCTTTGTCGACCTCAAGGACATCACGGAGATCATGGAGAACGCCGCCAACCCGGAGGCCGCGGCCCGCCAGTTGGTCGACCGCGCCAACGAGCGCGGCGGTCTGGATAATTCCACGGCCGTGGTGATGTTTTTCGACTGAGTGCAGGGGCGTCGCTCGACGACGCCCACGCGCCCGACGGGCGTCGTCAAGCGACGCCCCTACACAAACAGCCATGTCCCGTTCCGTCCAATTCGCCGCGCTGGTTGCCCGTCAACCCGACAACGAGCTCTTTCGCTTCAGCCTCGCGCAGGCGCTGCTGGCCGAGAACCGGCCGGCCGACGCGCTCGAACACCTGCAGGTTTGCGCGCACAAGAAAGGGGACTGGATGATGCCGCGCATCCTGCTTGGCAAAGCCCTGGTCGGCCTCGGTCGCCGGCCCGAGGCGAAACCGTGGTTGGAACAAGCGCTCCAACTGGCCATCGCGCAGAATCACGAGGATCCGGAGCGGGAGTTGCGGGCGATCCTGACCGACCTTTAATCGGCTCCGCGGAGGGTTTCAGAGGTCGGCTAATCGCCGACTGAAAGGGTTCCCTCTCTCCTCGCGGCGATTAGGGCGTTTTAAATTAAAGTATAGCCGATCAAAACGCATGATTCCCCGCTGTCGTCATTCTGAGCCGCGCGAAGAATCCAAGCGGAGGCTCGCATTTCCCTTGGATCTTCGCACGGCTCAGGATGACGGTGGCGGAAATAATCCGTCTTTCTCGACCGGGAGCCGGCTACGAATTTATTTTGAATGCTCTAGCCGCGCCCCGGAACCAAGTCCGTAGCCGATTAGGCGAAGGGCTCTTTCAAAGCGTAGCCGGTAGGCGGAGCATCCGTGGTTAAACCCTCCGGAGTTTTTTTGGGATAACGCCCTAAACCGAATTTCCTGGAGGGCCCAGCTCCGGCTGGGCCGCGAACGCGTCATTGCGGGCGCACATCCGGCCCAGCGGGAGCTGGGCCCTCCCCTATTTCCACAGCGGCGCCGGATATTTCCCCGCGGCGATCAGCGCGCGGATGGCGGCTTGCGAGGCCGCGAGGTCCTCGCGATAGGTGATCCCGAACCAGGCATCGCTGCTCTTCAGCAACGCCACCCGCGCTTCCCCGCGCTCGTTCAATCCGCTGATGGCGGTGGGCAGGTAAAATTCCGCCTTGGGATCGCCGGCGTGCGTGGCTTGGAAGTCCGCGAACATTGTGCGGAGCTGGCCGAAGACGCGCGGCGTGAAGCCCCAGAAATTCATCGAAACGATCTCGTCCCCCGTCAGGTTGCGCGCCGCGCCCGCGCCGTCGGTGTAGCGCGCGCCGCCGGCCGTCTTTTCGATCTTCGTGATCTCGGTGATGCTCAGCAGCCGCCCGCCCGCGTCGGTGGCGCACAATCCACGGCTGACGGTCCCGAATTCCGACAACGTCTGCTTCAAGGGATAACCCACCATGGCGTAATCCTCCGCCCCGCCAAAGTGCGCGGCCAGCGCCCGGTAGCCGGCGGCGCCATAGAAATCGTCCGCATTGATCACGGCAAACGGCCGCTGCACCGCGGCTTCGGCCGCGAGCACCGCATGGCCCGTGCCCCACGGCTTGGCGCGGCCGGCACCCGTTTCCTGAAATACGTAACTGACGTCCATTCGCGATTCGAGCCGCTTGCCAATGGAGGCGCGAAAGTCGGCCTCGATGTCCTTGCGGATCACCAGCACCAGCCGGTCGAAACCGGCCTGCAGCGCGTCATGGACGGAATACTCGATGATGAGTTCGCCCGCCGGCCCCACCGGCTCCACTTGTTTCAAGCCGCCGAAACGGCTGCCCATGCCGGCGGCGAGGATGACGAGATCGTAGCCCGAATTCATCCGACCAAGCTGTCGATTGCCTTCACGGCACGGCAAGCTTCGTTTCGCCGGCAATCACGGCGCGCCATCCCGCATCGTTGGTTGGAAAGGTCGGCGGCCGGTAACCGACCGGATACGGGCGCCGCGCCGGACGGACATTTTCCGGCGGACCCGTCAGCAGCTCCACCTCCACGCCATAGAACCAGCAGTAGTTGAATTTCCCCGACAGAAACACGACCGAACGGTCCTCCGGCAGTCCGCCATCGTGTCCGGGCAGTGGCCGCAGCCTTCGGGAATAGCGCCAGGCGACCAGCACGGCGTCCTGCTCGAGGTAGCTTCCAAATTCGCCCAGCTCGTTGGCGTCCTCGCCGACCTGCTGCACATGCAACGGAAAGTAGTACCACGCCATCAGGCCCCACGGCAGGAACGAGGCCTTGTCCGGCGCCAGGCGCCCTTCTTCGACGGCCCGGCTGCCCAACACGAACAACGCATGCGTCCGGTCAAGGGTGGCCTTGATCTGCAGGGCCCCGAGCACCTGGCACAGCGCCAGTCCGGCGCCCACCGCGGCCCACGCCCACCCCGCTGGTTGACGCGCCGCGACCGGCTTGGTCCGGTCCGGCCCGACGGCGAAGAAGCCAAAGACCCCCGCCTCCACAAGATAGTAGTCCCAGACCGTCGTGCGAAACGACAGCGCCGCGACCGCGGCAACCGCGCCGGCCAGCGGCAGGGGCCGCCACGAAAACCGGCCGAGCGCGAGGCCCAACGCTCCCGCGACCAGCAGGAGCCTGAGGCCGGCAAGGCCCCACGCTGAATCGAAGGAATCAAATTCGACGGCGACCAGACTGCGCAGATTGATGCCCAACAGCACCGCGGCGACCACGACTCCGGCCAGCCATCGCCCGAGACGATCCCGGCCGCCGCGCGCCTCCGCCAGACCCAAGGCCGCTGCGGCCCAACCCGCGGCGAGGAAAACCGCGGCCAGACCGATGCTGCCCGTCCGGACGGCGTCAGCCGGCCGCCACGCGGACCACAGATGATCCGTGATCAGTCGTTGCGCCACCGTCTTGTTCACGGTGGCGGCGAGGGTGAAAAAAACCACGGTTCCAAAAACCACGACCAGGACGGGCGCAAGCCAGCGGCGCGCCGTGGGGCTTTCCGCCTCGCGGGCGTCGCCCACCGCCGCGGCCAGCGGCAATATTCCCCAGACGAGCGCGCTTTGCCGGGTGGAAAAACCCAGGAGCCACGCGATCAGGAAGAGGCTCCATTTCCGGTTCTCGGCGGCCCACAGCGCACCGAGGAGGCACGGCAGATAGAGTGCCATGCCGGTGAACTGAACTTCCTTCCACAACACCGTCGGGAAGGACAACCCGAGCGCCGTCAGAAAAAACGCGCGGCCCGGAGAAACGCCGCGGGACGCCAGCAACCGGTTTGCCAGATGGAACGAAGCGGCCGCGCTCAGGACGAGCAGCCCATAGGTGGCGAATGTGAAACTGCCGGTGCCGAGATAAAGCCCGGCGGAGAGCACCGACAGCCCGACGCTCCACGGCTCGAGCCAGTCATTGGTCCACGGACGGCCATGCTGCAATGTCTCCACGACGGATCGCAGGTAGGCGAAGTCGTCGTTCAGCGCGATGATGCCCTGCGGCAGCAGCGCGTACACGACCAACCCGCACAAGGCTGCGCCCGCGACCGGCAGCCATTCCGTCCGCCCGGTCCCCGCGCGCGCCCGGTTCGCTTTCATGACTGCGCGGATTCCCCCGCCGGCTCAGGCGAAGTGCCATCCGGATTCGCGGCCAGCGTGAAAAAAAAGGTCGCGCCCAGGTCCGGCCGTGCCTCGGCCCAGATGCTCCCGCCGTGACGCTCGACGATGCGCCGCACCGTGGCGAGGCCGACGCCCGTGCCCTCGAATTCGGTGGCGGGATGCAGCCGCTGAAAAACGCCGAACAGCTTGCCTGCATCGCGCATGTCGAAGCCCACGCCGTCGTCGCGCACGAAATAAACCGGCGCGCCCCGGTCCGTCTGCGGCGCCATGCCCGTTTCAATCAGCGCGGTCGGATGCGGCCGGGTGTATTTCAGCGCGTTCGAAAGCAGGTTCACGAACACCAGCCGCAGCAGGGCCGGATCGCCCTCGGCCGGCGCCAGGGGATGCAGCCGCCATTCCACCGGCTGGTCGCGGGATTCGCGCGTGAGCTCCCGCTGCACGTCGGCGCAAAGCGCGGTGAGGTCGACCGCCTGCCGCGCCAGCGCCTGCCGGCCGAGGCGGGAGAACGCGAGGAGGTCGTCGATGAGCTCGCGCATCTGCTCCGCGCCATCGCGGATCATCCGGATGTAGCGCTGCGCCTCCTCCGGCGGGATCCTGGCCCGCGGATCCAGCAGGACATCGGCAAACCCCGTGACCGCGCGCAAGGGCGTGCGCAGGTCGTGCGCGGCGGACGAGCCGAACGCCTCGAGTTCGTCGTTGGCCGCTTCAAGTTCCGCGGTGCGTTCGCGCACGCGTCGTTCCAATCCCTCGTTCTGCTCTTGGATTTGCGCGAGCATGTGGTTGAACGCGTCGGTCAGCATGCCGAGTTCATCGTCACCATGCCGGCTGGCCCGGACCGAGTAATCCCGCCGGATCGAAACCGCCTGGGCCGTCTGCGCCAGCTCGAGGATCGGGTGGGAAATCTCCCGCTGCACCATGCGTGAAAGCAAGTACGCCACCACCGAGGCGAGCACGATGACCAGAACGGCGAGGCCACCATAGAGACGCAGCCGGTCATACATCGCCCCCAGGTCCGACCGCAGGTAGAGCGTGCCGAAGCGGTCACTGCCCTTCACCTGGACCACCGGCGTGAAGCCGATGAGATGCGAGTCCTCGAAACGATAACCGTCCGCCTGGGGAGCCGCCGGGAACGCGGTGTCAGGCGCATCCGCCGGGTAGCGGGAAAACACGCGGCCCTGCCCGTCGTACAGGCACGCGGCCAGGATGTGCCGCTCGGCCTTCAGGGCGGCGAGGATTTCGGTGCCGTCCCGCGGGTTTTCGAACGCGACCGCGCCCGTGCTCTGGGCCGCGATGATGTCGCCAAGCGTGGCGAGCTGCTGCTGCGCGGTGCGGCGGTAGGTCAGCCATTCATAGCCGAGAAAGGTCGCGCACGTGAGCAGGAGCACCACGCTGCTGATCCCCAGGATCATCGTCATCAGCTTCCGCTGGATCGGGCGGTTGCGGAGCAGGCGCATCGTCAGTCCCTGCCCGGGGTGACCAGCGTGTCCGGCCGGAGCACCTTCGAACTGATGGTGAGATGGCTGGCCCGCGCCGCTTCCACATTGATGCGCAGCCGGATCTTCCCGCCTTCCTTCGCGAACCGGACCATGCCGCCGGAGCGCGTGAACGCGTCGGCGTCACTGACCGTCAACACCGGCTGGTCCTTGAGTCGCGTCACGATGGCCTCCAGGTCCCGGCTTTCCGACCGGCTGATGAACACCAGGTGGGCGCCGGCAAGCTCCTCGGTCCGGGTGCACCGGCGGATGACGATCGGACGTTCCCCGATGCGCTCGCCGCGCACGAGGTTGTCGAGGTACGCGCCGAACGGATCCTTGCCCAGCACCGCGATGACAATCGGCGCCTGCGGATCCGGGAAGGCCGCGGCGGGCCAGTCCACGAACTGGGCGAAATTAAAGAGGAAGACCGCCTTGACCTGGTATTCGGCCGAAGGCGTCTGGGCCCGGACCGGCGCGGCCACGGCACCGGCGACCAGCAGGCCCAGCAGCCATGCGGTCACGCGGCCCCGGCGCAGCCGCTCGGCGCAGCTGCGGGCGATGAGAGTCAAAACCTCCATGAGGCCTTGGCGAAAATGGCGCGTTGGAGCTGGCGGCGATTTCCCGGTGAATTGAATTCCGGGTGCTGCGCGTGCAGCAAATTCTGTCCCAGCAAGGACAACTCCCACGCCGGCGTCGGATGCCAGCCCAGCCGCACGTCCGCCTCGGCATAACCCGGCACGGAGGAAAGGCGGATCGGCGCGACGTAGCGCAGCGTCGTATCGAGCTCCCACCCGGCGGGCAGGTCGAGCGACGAGCGCAGGAAAGCCTGGTGATTCGGATCGCGCACGATGCTGTCACGCGTCGCCCGGTCGGGATTGCCCGGCTGCGGCTCGCTGTGGACGCGCAACTCAGTCCAACCCGCGCGCAGCCGCCAGGCCGGCGCCGCCTGCCACTCCAGGGCGAGTTCCGCGCCGGACGAGCGGCCGCGCAGGCCGCTGGAGGTTTCGACGGGGAAGGCCTGGGGCGGATTGAGCGGCAGCAGGCTCCGCAGGTCGTCGTACGTGTTGTAGAAAGTGGCGAGGGAGAGCGCCAGTCGCGATTCCAGCTGCACGCGGTAGCCCGCCTCGTAGGCGACGAGTTTTTCCGAAACCACGTTGTCGCCGCCGGTGACGCGGTAAGGCGGCGTGGCCGGCGAATAGAGATCGCGATCGATGCGGGAGGGCGTGCGCACCGCGCGGGAAACCGCGGCCCAGAGGGTCTGCCGCGAATCCACGCGCCAGGCCAGGCGCACGCTCGGCTCGAGCTCGTAGCCGGTGTAGTCGTTGTGCTCGACCTTGGTGCCGACGGTCAAATTCAGCCGGTCCTTGATGACGGCGATCTCGTCCTGGACAAAGGCGCTGAACGAGGCGCGCCCCACGCTCGCCGGGAGGAAGGCGTTCGCGGGCGTGTTGATGACGTCGTCCTGCACGAAGCGCGCCCCGAAGCCCCACATGAAATCGTGGGCGGGGCTGAGTGGCCGGCGGTGCTGGAAATCCAAATCGTAGGTGAGGAGGTCCTGGGTGAACGAGCCGGGGATGCTCCGGTGCGTGCGATCCAGATAGAGCTGCAGCTTCACGTCGGAGTTTTCCTCGAGCTGCCGCGACCAGCGGCCGACGACATTGCCCCCGTTGACGCGGATGTTGTCGGGGCCGAACTGGCTCATGTCCCCGGAATAAGTGTCGCCCTGCAGCGTCAGGACGTCGGTCGCCGATGGCTCGTAATCGAGCCGGAAGCCCAGCTGCTGGAAGCGCCAGGCATCGTCCGCCTGCGTGGTCGGCCGCAGCGAGTCGCCGCGGTCGGAATACTTCGCATAGACGCGGTAATAAAGATTCGGGGCGAGCTGGCCGCCGTAGCGGGCCTCGGCCGCGTTGCGCAATTCGGTGCCGCCGCCGGCACTCACCCACCCGCCCTGCGTGTCCTTCGCGCTTTTGGTCGTGATGTTGATCACGCCGTTGACGGCATTGGCGCCCCACTGCGTTGCGCCGGGACCGCTGATCACCTCAATGCGGTCGAGATCGGCGAGCAACGTGTCCTGCACGTCCCAATAGACGCCCGCATACAGCGGCGTGTACACGGTGCGGCCGTCGATCAGCACGAGCATCTTGTCCGCAAAGACGTTGTTGAAGCCGCGGGCCGTGATGGCCCATTGCCGCGCGTCGATCTGCGCCACTTCCAGGTTGCCCGCCAGGCGCAATGCCTCGGGCAGGCTGGTCGCACCGGCCCGGCGGATCTCCTCGCCCGTCACCAGCTGGATCGCCGAGGCGGCCTCGGAAAGTTTTTCCGGCCGCTTCGAGACGGACGTGACCTGGAGGTCCATCAGCTCGTCGATGGTCATTTTCTTCAGCGCGTTTGGGGACGGCAGCGGCGCCGCGGTCTGGGCCGCCAGGGGCAGGACGGCCAGGGCCAGCACGGGCCACCACCGCAGGAAGGGATGGGAACGGTTCATGAGGTAAGGCGATCTTCGAGGCCGCGCTGCCGGTCGTGCCAGAGCACCGCCTCGCGCATGAGCTCGCCGGCATCGACCAGGCCCAGCTTTTCCTTGATGCGCGCGTCGTACGAGCCGACGGTCTTCACGCTGACGCCCAGGCGGTCGGCGATTTCCTTGGGGCTGCGTCCCTCGCCGCGCAGGCGGAAGACCTCGCGTTCGCGGTCGCTCAGCAATTCCTCGGGCGAGGCGCCGCGGGCCGCGCCGCCGAACATGCGTCCCGCCAGCTGGGCGTTGAGCGCCGGGCTCGTGTAGAATTCCCCGCGCAGCACGGTGCGGATGCCCTCGATGATGCGCGGGCCCGACTCGCCCTTGACCGCATAGCCGTGGGCCCCGGCCCGGAACGCGCGTTCCGCGACGCTCGCCTCCTCATGCATGGAGAGCACGAGCAGGCGCACCCCCGGAAACTGCACCCGCATCTTCTTGATGAGCTCGAGGCCCGAACCGCGCGGCAGGGACAGATCGACCACCATGAGTTCGGGACGCGCGGCGGGCACCGCCGCCAGCGCGACCGACGCCTCGCCCGCCTGGCCGCAGGTTTCGAGGTCGGGCTCCAATGAAACCATGCCGGCCAGCCACTCGCGGACCAGCGGATGATCGTCCACAAAAAAGACCCGGCGACGCGAAATTCCCGCCGACATCACACCGGATGGACACCGCCCGCACGGGCCTGGTTAGGGACGAGGACTGGCAACATGGCCCGAGTGTTTGCGGCCTTATTTTGCGGAGGGCAATCAAATCGCGGCGAGGCTGTAGGTCATTTCCCTACACCCGGGTTCACATCACACCGGCATACGCGGAACCGTTTCTCAGGTAATTTAAGGCACGTTTCCACCCCACCGCCGTCCCCGTATGCGCATCCTGCACGTTTTGTTTTCCTCCCGCATCGCCGGATCCGAACGCTACTGCATCGACCTCGCCAATCGCCAAGCCGCCGCCGGTCATGACGTCCATGTCGCGGGCATGCGCGGTTCCCCGCTCCAGGCGGCCTTGTCGAGACGGATCCGCTTTCATCCGTTCAATCGCCTGTTCCGCGGCCTGCTCCTGCGCCGGCTGGTGCGCCGGCTCGCGCCCGACATTTGCCACGGACATCTCAGCGCCGGCTGCAAGGCACTCAAGGGCGTCTCGCCGCGTCAGCAAACCGTCGCCACCCTGCACGTCGGCTACAAGCCGCACCAGCACGCCTGGCTCAACGGGCTCATCTGCGTGAACCGCGCCCAGGCCGGCCGGTTGGCGGGCTACCAGGGAATGGCCCGCACGATTCCCAACTGGCTGCCCCAGGCACCGGCAGCGAGCGGCACCCGCGGTCTCCGTTATGAACTCGGACTGCCCGAGGATGTTTTCCTGATCGGCGCCGTCGGGCGGCTGCACCCGAGCAAGGGCATGGACGTTTTGGTCGAGGCTTTCCGGGCCAGCGCGTCCGACCGGGCGGCGCTCGTGATCGTCGGCGACGGCCCGCACCTGACGGCATTGGAGCGTCTGCGGGCCGGCGATCCGCGCATCCATTTCATCGGCTACCGGACGGTCGTCCAGGACTGCCTGCGGGATCTCGACTTGTTCGTGTCGCCCTCGCGCGAGGAATCCTTCGGCCTCGCCATCATCGAGGCGATGAGCACCGGCCTCCCGGTCATCGCGTCCGCCGCCGAAGGCCCGAGCGAAATCCTGGTCGATCAACCCGTCACCCTGGTGGCCCCGGGGTGCGTCCGCGAACTGACGGCCGCCATCAACGAGGCCCAGCGGCAATACCGGGCCGGCCGCCTGCACCGGATCGGCTATGATCTCAGCCTTTTCGACCCGGCCGCGCGCATCAACAACATCATGGATTTCTACGGCCAGGTCATCGAAGCCAGCCAGGTGAGCGCTGACCGCCCGCCCATCGGCAACATTGCCATCGCGACCTGATGCGCCCTCCGGAAACCGATTTCTGGCAGGTCGGGCTCGTGCCCGCGCCGATCGCTGCGCTGGTCGAACCGGGCGCGCTCGCCGCGTTGCGTGCGCGCATCACCTGGCTGCCCGATCCGGGCCCGTGGCGTTACCTCGCCGATCCTTTTGCGCTCCGGCGCGGGGAGACGACCCATGTGTACGTCGAGGCGTTCGATTACCGCACCAAGCACGCCGTCATCGAGCACCATGAATTCGGGCCCGGCCTGGTCTGGCGCGGCAAGCACGTTGCCCTCGCCCGCTCGTTTCACCTCTCCTATCCGTTCCTCATCGAGGACGACGGCGAGGTGTTCATGATTCCCGAGAGCCACCGGCACGGGGAGATCGCGCTGTATCGCGCGCGAAAATTTCCCGGCGGCTGGGTCCGCGAAACTTCCATGCTGCGCGGCGTCCGCGGCGCGGAGGCATCGGTGATCAAGCACCAGGGCCGCTGGTGGATGTTTTTCACCGTGGTCGGCCCGCAGGCCCGGGACCAACGCGAACTGCACGTCGCTCACGCCGAGCGGCTGACCGGACCGTGGTCAGTATTCGCCCGGAATCCGGTCGTCACGGACCGCAGCGGCGCGCGCCCCGGCGGCACGCCTTTCATAGGCGCCGACGGCAAGGTCATCCTGCCCGTGCAGGACTGCAGCCGGACCTATGGCGGGGCGATTCGTTTCCTCGGTTTCGACGCGCTCACGCCCGACCGCATCGAGGCACGGCATCTCCCCGGCCAGCTGACGGGCGGCCTCGTTTCCGATTCCCACACGGCCGGCCTGCACACGCTGGCCGGCTGCGGCGACCTGACCTTGCTCGACGCCAAGCGCATTGCCCGCCCGTGGAGCCGTTACGCGGTCGACTTGAAACGCCGCGTGCGCCGGCTGCTGGCGGTCTGAGTCCGGCTTCCCTCGCGCCGTGTCGTTTTTCCAACTCGCCGTCCTGTGGTTTCGCAACCGGGTGCTGCGTGACCGCTCGGCGCGCTGGGACCACCAGTACGCGACCGGGCGCTGGGACAAGCTGCGGACCCCGGCGGAAGAGGCGCGGTTTGACGCCACCGCGCGTCTCCTGACCCGGCATGCGCGCGGCGGGCACGTGTTGGAAATCGGCTGCGGCGAGGCGTTGTTGCAGCAAAGGCTCATGGCGGGCGACTACCGGAGCTGGCTCGGGGTCGATATTTCCGCGGTCGCCATCGGCCGCGCGCAGGCGTTCGCCGGGCCGCGGGTCCGCTATGTGGTGGCGGACATGGATACCCTCGATTCCGACGGCCGGTTCGATGCCATCGTGTTCACGGAATCCATTTATTATTCCGCCGACTGCCGGCGGCTGCTCCGGCGCTATGCGGGCTACCTGAATCCCACCGGGGTTTTCATCGTTTCCATTTTCCGGACCCGCCGCAGCGCCGCGGTCTGGGCGGACATCCGGGCCGAAGCCGCCACCCGCGACGCGATCGGCACCACCAATGAACTCGGCACCTGGGACTGCGAGGTGCTCGCGCCCAAAGCCGCCCCGATGGCCCCGGAAAGGCCCGCCTAACTTTTTTATTGGATTTCCCCGGGAATTATGGCTCATTCCGCGCACCATTAAGCCAGGGTAGCTCAGTGGTAGAGCAGAGGACTCATAAGCCTTTGGTCGCGAGTTCAATCCTCGCCCCTGGCACCATATCTTTCAGTCAGTTAAGAAGGCCCGGCCAACAAGCTGGGCTTTTGTCTGTCCGGCAGGCCGGCCCGCTGTGCACAGGAAAACCACGGTACAAGGTGACGCCGACACGCTCTTGCCAAAAACCGCAAAGCCAGACCCGCGGCTTCGCGTTTTCAGGGTTTTCGGCCTTCGTCGACCTCCCAATACTCAAAGAACGTCTGGATATCGGTGCGCCCACCCAATCCGCTATCGGCTTTAAACCTCTCCAGAAGTTCCGAAACACCATCCTTCCACCCCCGCTTTGTGGCGAAATCGTTCCAGATCAGAATCTCCACCTCGCTGAGCTTGCGTCCCTTCTGAACACAGTACTGCCAGCATTCTTCGTCCGATGCTCCGGTGAGCACGAATTCGGCAAACTGTGAGTATTCCAGATTCAAATACTTCATGATTCGACCGTCATAGCCGTCCCCCATCAGCGCGAAGAAATCCGGCCGCAACTGGCCGGCCGCCTTGAGACGAACCTTGTCAATCGTTCGGCCCAGAAACACCAGGCCGCCGATCTTCTCATACGGACTGCGTGGAGTTTTAAGCGGGTTGCTCATTCTGGTTGGGCGGTTTTGTCATGTCTGCGACCCGGCGGTAAGGCCACGGATTACCTTCGAAAGTAAGGTGCCTTCTTCAAAGTGAATAAGCGCCACGAGAGCGACCCCTTTTTGGGGATGCAACTTGGCCCGACCGGAATATTCGCAGCATGACCCCTTTTTGAAGATGCCGTGAACAAAACTCGAAGAAGCAGGGGGCCGGCTCTCTTTCGGGCTGCGCTTGGCTCATTTTTTCGCCAGTTCGGCAAACGAAGCCTTTGCACGGGCCGGGTTTCCTCTAAATTCGCCGCTTGATGACATCCCCCGGAGGCGACGAGACCCGCACTTTTGACCTGCTCCGGCGCGTGAAATCGGACGGCTTGTCGGCGGAGATGCTGGCGCAGCTGCAAAACGCCCAGGACAGCGGGGCGGACAAGCAGGCCTCCATCCTTTTGGTGGAGGACAACGCCGCCTTGCGCGAAGTCATCGCGCAGATCCTGAATTCGCTCGGCTACGGCAATGTCATCGAGGCCGTCGACGGCCAGGTGGCGCTCGATCTGCTCGCCGGGCGCGAGTTCGACCTCATCCTGCTCGATATCGAGATGCCACGCGTCAACGGCTTCGAGGTGCTCGCCGCGTTGAAGCGCGACCCGGCGCGTCGCCACCTGCCGGTGATTGTCGTGTCCGGCCTGGACCGCCTGGACGCCGTGGTCCGCTGCATCGAGCTTGGCGCGGAGGATTTCCTGCCCAAGCCCGCCAACTCCGTGCTGCTCGGAGCGCGCGTCAGCGCGTCGCTCGAGCGCAAGCGTCTCCGCGACCTCGAGCGCCTCCGCCTGCTGGAACTGCAGCAGGAGAAACAACTCCTCCAGGCCGAGCAGGAGAAATCCGAGCGTCTGCTGCTGAACATCCTCCCCCAGCCCATCGCCGAACGCCTCAAGCGGGGCGAGCACACGATCGCCGAGCGGCACGCGAACGTCACGGTGCTGTTCGCGGATATCGTGGACTTCACCGCGCTCTCCAACCACACCGACGCGCAGGAACTGGTGGCGCTCCTGAACGACCTGTTCTCCCGCTTCGACCGGCTGGCGGGCCAGCACCGGTTGGAAAAAATCAAGACGATCGGCGATTGTTATCTCGTGGTCGGCGGCCTCCCGGAACCCACGACGACGCACGCCGCCGATGTCGCCACCATGGGGCTCGACATGCTCGCCGCCCTCGCGGACCTGAACCGCGAACGCGGCTTGAACCTCGGCATGCGCATCGGCCTGAACTCCGGCCCGGTCGTCGCCGGAGTCATCGGCAGCCGGAAGTTCACTTACGACCTGTGGGGCGTGACCGTGAACCTGGCGGATCGCGTGCAATCCTCGGGCATTCCGAATCGCGTCAACGTGTCGGCGAACACCCACGAGCTGTTGAAAAAGGATTTTCGCTTCACGGAGCGCGGGATGGTCGATTGCAAGGGCGTCGGCCAGGTGCGGACGTATTTGCTGGAAGGAAAGTAGGGCCGGTCTGTGACCAGCCTGCTTGGGTGTCGCGCGCCGAAAGGCCGGTCAACAGACCGGCCCTACTTTAAATACCTGGCGGACCGCGTGCTTTCCCGATCGCGTTAATGTGTCGGCGAACCTGATCCTCGGTGCTGCCTTGCCGTACTCACTCTTTCGTGATCTGAGCAAAATCAGCATTTCCCCGGTAGACCTTCGCGGAGCTTCGCGCCCTTCGCGGTTCAATTGCATCGTTCCGGCTTGAGAGGGTATCTCAGTCCCGCCGGCCCTCCTTTAAATGTCGTCCGGCCCCAGCCAGCGGAATGACGTGACCACGAACCGGCGGCCGAAGCCGGGCAACACCTCGGGCGTGCGTTGCACGAGCGCTTCGCACCACGCGACTGACTCGATCCGCGTCGGATCGGCGGGATTCGCCGACTCGCCGTAGGCGCGAATGCGAAACGTGTCCGAACGCGTGGCCAGCATCGGGCGCAACGCGGCGAAAATCCCCGCGGCATCCGGCGAACTGTTCGCCGGAAAGACGGTGGCAAGGTACGCGGCAAAACCATCCAGCGACACAAACGGGCCATGGGCGGACTTCCCCGTGTTCGCATCGGCGAAATTGTTGGCAAGCTGGTTACCGCGGGCCGTCACGTTCGCAAGGGGCGTCACGCCGGGAATCCCGTTGTAGGTATCCAGCAGGCTGCGCCACACCAGCGTGGACGCGGTGTTCACGTTGATCACGCCCGCCTGATACCCGGATCCCGCCACGACGCGGGGCGTCAGCGCCACGTAATGAAAGCAATCCTGCAGGACCGAGGGCGTGACTCCGGGCAGCAGGCCCAGTTGCTCGTAGGAAAGCATCGCCGGCAGCAGGGCGGCGTTCGCTTCCGCCGCGGATTTCAACTTCAACTGGTTCGTCAGCATGGAAGGTCCGATGAGTGGCGCGACGCCGGGCGCAGCGCGCTCGGCCGGCGGGGCATAGAGACCGATTTTGATGCCCTCGTCCTGGACAAGGTAAGCGTAGGCGCCAGCGATGCTGAAAACGCCTGCGGAATTCGGAACGGAAACCGGCACCTTGCCGGCGATCACGGGTTCCTTCTCCACATTCGCCGAGGTGGAAACCGCGGCGCCGACGGTGCCGCTGGCCACCAGTTCAATGGACTCGCCGCTCACGGCGGTTGACCCCGCCGGCGCGGAGACCAGCCAGACAAGGAAGCGCCCGTCGGGCTGCCAGACGCCGCACCAGTAACGCGTCGTGGCCGCAGCGCCGCCGGCGATCCCCGTGATGCCCGCCATTCCGGTCACGCGGGCGTCGTCGCCCGCGTGACGCTGGAGCTCACCGAGGGCGACGCTCATCCCGAGCAAGGCATGCTGCCGGGCCTGGGTTTGGTAGGCCGCGCTCGCGGCGGTTTCGTTCCCGACCTTCGTCATGGCACTGAGCGCGAACAACGCGAGGACCAGCAGCGCAAGCAGCACCAGCGTGATCACCAGGGCGATGCCGGCCTCGCGCCGCGGCCTCATGGCGCCCGTCCCTTTAGTTCGATGCGCCGGACAAACACGCGGGAGTTCGTCTCCACCACGCTCCACCACCACCCGGCGTCGCTCGAAAACACCGGTGGACGCCCCACCCCGCGTCCCGCTTCCATCGCTTCAATCAACGCCGCGCCCTCGTCGTTGAGCACGCGAATCATCACATCGGCAATTTCCGGATACCGGGAGTCGTCCGCGCTGCTGTTGCCAGTGGCCTGATGCGACTTGTCCGCTGGCCCGGAGGGATAGATCATGCGCAGCGTCCCATCGGGATTTCGAACGTAGAGCCACACGCCGAAATCAACGATATTGGACGCCAACAAATTGGCGTGGCTCGGGTTCATGACGTTGCGGGCATTCCGGTAGGCCGAAGAAAGCGCGCCATAGGGACTGTTGTCAGGGCTCGCGTAGGCCGCCGCCGCCACATCGTAGCCATTGCTCAAGGTGTCGGCATTGCTGACCGCCGATCGATAGAGCGAATAGCGAACGGACGCCGGATTGCTCGCCACGGGATCGCCGTTCACGGGACGTCGCACCAACTGGTAGGCCACCACCACCGGCAGGGTGCCGCCCGCTTCGATGTTGTTCGTCACGAAGCGGAGCCAGCAACCGGACAAGCCAAAGCGCGCCTCGGCCAGCGAGCGCCGGCCGTCGGAATCAATCCGCGGCAGCAAACGCAGGCTGCCGCCGTCGGCGGGCTTCATGAGTCCCGGAGCGACCAGCCAGCCGTGATTGGCCAGTGCCGAAGGAGCATCGAGGATATCCACCGCCAGCCAGCGGGTGGCGTCCCGGCGATGCACGGCTGCCTGTAGATCCTGTTCCAACAGATCAAGCACCTGCCGCGCCGCGGCCGCCTGCGTGTAGGCTGCCTGATTGCGACGCCAGAGTGCGAGCAGGCCGGTGGTGACCGACAACATGACGCCGGCAATCAGGAGCGTGATGGTGGCCGCGACGAGCAGCTCCACCAAGGTGAATGCGTGCGGGCGGGACTCGCGGTTCATCGGTTGAGCGCGACAGTGAAAGTGAGCTGGCTCCGGTTCGCCAACGCCACCGGCTGCGAAATTCCCGGCAGCCGGAACGGCCAGGAGACCCGGACCTGCAGGGCCAGGAAGGCCTTCGTCGAATCGAAACGCAACGGCTCGTCCGGAAACCGCCAGCACTCCACCAGATAAAATTGTTCCTCGGGGGAAATGCGGCCGGTCGCCGGGGGAAGATACTCGAGCGATTGGACCTCAGCGACATCCCGTGCGGCCACGAGCTTGAAGCCACTGGCCGCTGGCGCAGTCATCACCGGAATCTGTCCCGCAAGAGGGTCCATTCCCCCGCTTGCGAGCCGGTCCAACCCGATCTTCACCGCATCCGGCAATCGTCGGGCCGCCAGGCTTTCGGTCGTGTCCGCCGCCTGGCGCGCAAGGACCGCCATAAGCGCGATGACGACCGTCACGGCTCCGGCAAAAATTCCCGCGGCGAGGATCACCTCGACCAGGGAGAAACCACGGGAGGTCGGGAACGATCTCATCAAAAGGCGCCGCGGTCATTCAACAGCGCCGGCACGCCGTAAGCGCTGAGCAGGAGCCCGCGCACCGCCTGCGGCTTGTCCAATCGCACGGGCGACTCCCCCGGCTGATAGGTGCCCGGCGGACGCCGCCCGCCGGCGGCGATCACCCAATAACCTTTCGGCGGCTGGCCGCTGCCGGTGGCCGCGAGGGTGCCGTTCGGGGTGAAGGCGATTCCCATCCACGCCTGCGCGCCGAGGTCTCCCGGCAGAAGCACGGACACCGACTGCCCCCGAAATAAATCCGAGCAGAGTTCAGCCGAGGGATCCGATGGGCGCCGCCATTCCGATGGCGTCGCGACGAGACCCGCGGGCTGCGCCAGCGCGGCGGGGGCGACGTACACTCCGTCCGGCAGGTCCACCTCGACGACGGTATCCCAATCTGTCGGGCTGGCTCCGGGTTGCCTCGCTGATTGCAGGACGACGCGACGCAGGTAACGCTCCGGACTCGCCGGGTCAGCGTTGACGAGGAGTCGCGTCTTACGGCCGGTCGCCGGCGCCTTCGTGCGCGCCGCCGTGATCAAACCGGCCACGGTCGCCTGTCCGGATTCCAGTGCCGCGGCCCGGCCGCCCCCGCCCAGTCCGCCCGCGATCACCGCCGAGAGGGCCGCGATCAGCCCGATCACGACGAGCAGTTCCAGCAGCGTGAAGGCCCGTGTCGCCCCGGTTTTCATTTCCAACTGAAGATAAATCCCGGGTCGTTGGTCGTGGCACCCGGTGCCGGCGCATAGAAGAGCACGCCGGCCCGGATGCCCTCGGCGGGAAAATCGGCGGTTCCCGGCGTGAGGCCGGCCACCGCCGGCAGCGCCGGATAATCGCTGCCCACTTTGATGACCCCGTCGAGATCCCGATCCACGAGCACGGCGATCGCGGTGTTGTCGAAGGCATCGCGCAGCAGATTTGGCGTGGGCGAGTTCGAGTCGGTGAAATCCGCGCCGCCAAATGAATGGAACCGGATGAACTTTCGATTCTGGGCGGCGGCAAGGCTCGTGGCCGCCAGGTCCGAGCCATCCCGTTTTTTGCCCGCGAGGACGTCGTGAAATAAATGCTCGCCCGTGAGCCCGGTCGAGGCACCGCCGTTGACCAGGCCCGTCGCATCGAACGCGGGATAAAATCCGTATTCGCTGCGAAACCCCTCAACCGCCGCCGCCCATTGGTTGAACTGCACCTTGGTGCGCGCCTTGTTCGCCGCGACGCGGGCGGCGCGCACGCCGGGGAAAATCAAACCGGCCAGGATCGCGATGATCGCGATGACCGACAGCAACTCCAGCAAGGTGAAGGCGCGGGACGGATGGGGCTGCATGGGAATTACCGGCCCGCATACAGATTATCCTCATTACCCGCCGCCGACGCATCCGGAAAACCGCCTGATGTCAGGCGGGAGAAATCACTCCTGTCCGGACCCGCGGAGTACAGGACAAAGCCCGGATTGGTCCAGCCGGCCGCGGGGGTTTTGTAGGCATACTGGTAAGGCCGTTCCCACGGATCGAGCAGCGCGCCCGCGGAAATCGTGAACCGTCCGGTCTCGAGCAACGGCCGGCCGCCGATGGCCACCTCCGAGCCGGGGCCCCGCTGGCCGAGCAGCGCGCGCAACAACTGCGCCGCATCGTCCGTGCGCGGGTAGTCGCCGTACGTGCGCTTGTAGGCGTCCAGCGCCGCCGCGATGGCCGCGAGTTCGGCACGGGCGCGGGCCGCGCGACCGGTCTCGATGGCGCGGCCCCCGATCCCGAGCACGAGGCCGGTCAGGATCGCGACCAGCCCGATCACCACCAGCACTTCGAGCAGCGTGAACGCGGCTCGTTGCGCCTTGGCCCCCCGGGGAGCCAAGTTCATTCAGCCGCTGCGGTTATTCCTCATCGGCCTTCAACGCCGTGATGACCGAGAAGTCCTCGAGCGTGGTGGTGTCGCCCTTGATTTCGCCGGAGGTGGCGAGCTCCTTCAGGATGCGACGCATGATTTTTCCCGAGCGGGTCTTCGGCAGGCCGGCGGCGAAACGGACGTCGTCCGGCTTGGCCAGCGAACCGATTTCCCGGCCGACGTGCGCGCGGAGCTGCTCCTTGAGCTCCGGACTCGCGGCGACGCCCGCCTTGAGGGTGACAAAGACCACCAGCGCCTGGCCCTTGAGGTCATCGGGGCGGCCGACGACGGCGGCTTCCGCGACGGCCGGATGCGACACCAGCGCGCTCTCGACCTCGGCCGTGCCGATGCGGTGGCCGGAAACGTTGAGGACGTCGTCGATGCGGCCGACGACCCAGAGGTTGCCGTTCTTGTCCTTGCGCGCGCCGTCGCCGCAGAAATACAGGCCGGGAATCTCGCTCCAATACTGCTTCTTGAAGCGCTCATCGTCGCCCCAGAGCGTGCGCAGCATCGAGGGCCAGGGCTGCGTGAGGAAGAGTTTGCCGCCGGCGTTGGCGGGAACTTCCTCGCCCTTTTCGTTGAGCACCTTGGGCACGACGCCGAAGAACGGCAGCGTGCAGGAACCCGGCGTCGTGGGAATGGCGCCCGGAATCGGCGCGACCATGATGGCGCCGGTCTCGGTCTGCCACCACGTGTCGACGATCGGGCAGCGCTTCTTGCCGATGAGCGTGTGGTACCACATCCACGCCTCGGGATTGATCGGCTCGCCGACGGAACCAAGCAGGCGGAGCGACGCGAGGCTGTGTTTCTTCACGTAGTCGTCGCCCCAGCGCATGAACGCGCGGATGGCGGTCGGCGCGGTGTAGAAGATCGTCACGCCGTGCTTGTCGATGATCTGCCAGAAGCGATCCGGCTCGGGCTGGTTCGGCGCGCCCTCATACATCAGCACCGTGGCGCCGCAACTGAGCGGGCCGTAAACCACGTAGCTGTGGCCGGTGATCCAGCCGATGTCGGCCGTGCACCAGTACACATCCGTTTCCTTCAAATCGAAAACGTAGTGCGACGTCATCGTCGTCCCGAGAAGATAACCCGCGCTGGTATGCAGCACGCCCTTCGGTTTGCCGGTGGAGCCGGAGGTGTAGAGGATGAACAGGGGCGTCTCGCTGTCGTGGGCCTTCGCCTTGTGCGTGGCGGACGCGCTCCCCATGAGGTCGTGCCACCACTTGTCGCGGCCTTCCGTCATGGTGACGGCATTGGCGGTGCGCTTGAGCACGATGACGCTTTGCACGGTCGGCGTCTGCGGGAGCGCCCGGTCGACGTTGGTCTTGAGTTCGACGACCTTGCCGCGGCGCCAGCCGCCGTCGGCCGTGATGACGAGCTTCGCCTGGCAGTCGTTGACGCGGTCCTTGATGGCCTCCGCGCTGAAGCCGCCGAAAATCACCGTGTGAATCGCCCCGATCCGCGCGCACGCGAGCATGGCGACCGCCGCTTCCGGCACCATTGGCAGGTAAATCGCCACCCGATCGCCCTTCTTGAGCCCGAGGCTCTCGAGGACGTTGGCGAACTTGCAAACCTCCCGGTGCAACTGCGCATAAGTGATTGTGCGGACGTCGCCGGGCTCGCCTTCAAAAATAATTGCGGCCTTGTTGGCGCGAGCGGTTTTGAGGTGCCGGTCGAGGCAGTTCTCGGCAACGTTTAACTGACCGCCTGTGAACCACTTGGCGTGCGGCGCCTTCCACTTAAGCACGCTCGAAAAAGGCTTCCGCCACGTGAGAAATTCCTTCGCCTGCTTGCCCCAAAAACGGTCTGGAGCGTTGACAGACTCGGTGTAGAGCCTACGGTAAGTCGCGTAGCTGCCAAGGTTTGCTTGGTTCTTGAATTCAGCCGATGGTTTGAAAATCCGGCTTTCGCGAGACACCGAGGTAATCGTTTGGTCCGTCACTAGTTTCTCCTCTATTTTTGGGGTTGAAGCTTCTGGTCCTGAAATTTCTGGTCCTGAAATGTCCCCGACGGATTGCACGGTCAAGCCCAGGCAGGTGCATAAACTTGTTTTGTATGGATAAAGATAATTCGCCGGCTCCGGCCAACACGGCTTCGCCCGCTCCCTCACCCGCCTCACCCGCTCCGGCCCAGCCGGACAACAGCATCCGCGTCGAAGGCATTCTCGACATCGACAACAGCCGCAACGGCGCGTTGCTCGATCTCGCGAAGCACGGCAAGCGCCGGCCCACGGATCCCTTCGTGCCGCGCGAGCTCATCCGCCGCTTTCACCTGAACCAGGGCAGCGTCGTCACCGCGATGGCGACGCCCGACGAGCGTTTCCCCAACCCGAAGGTCCGCTTCATCGAGAAAGTCGACGGACTCGACATCGAGGCGCGCCGCCGCTGCGTGGACTTCGCGAACCTCACGACCATCACGCCCGACGAGCAGCTCAAGCTCGAGCTGAAGGACGGTCGCATGACCACCCGTGTCATGGATCTGTTCGCCCCGATCGGCAAAGGCACCCGCGGCCTCATCGTCGCCCCGCCCCGCACCGGCAAGACCACCTATCTCCGGGACATCGCCCTTGGCGTGCTGCAGAACCATCCCGAGTGCCACGTCATGATCCTCCTCGTCGACGAACGCCCCGAGGAGGTCACCGACTTCAAGCGCAGCGTCCCCGCCGAGGTCTGGGCCTCGTCGAACGACGATCCGGTTGAAAACCATATCCGCGTCGCCGACCTGTGCATCGAGCGCGCCAAGCGCCTGGTCGAGGC
Organism: uncultured Oleiharenicola sp.; assembly: GCA_964515595.1. Classification (GTDB taxonomy): domain Bacteria; phylum Verrucomicrobiota; class Verrucomicrobiia; order Opitutales; family Opitutaceae; genus Lacunisphaera. Next base: position 116,368 of record CAZEUN010000001.1, read on the forward strand.
CGGCAAGGACGTCGTCCTCCTGATCGACTCCCTCACCCGCCTGGCCCGCGCGCACAACACCGCGAAAAATTCCGGCCGCACCGGCACCGGCGGTCTGGATGTCCGCGCGCTGGAAAAGCCCCGCCAGCTCTTCGCCTCGGCCCGCAACACGGAGGACGGCGGCTCGCTGACCATCATCGCCTCCATCCTCGTCGAAACCGGCAGCCGCATGGACGATGTGATTTTCCAGGAGTTCAAAGGCACCGGCAACATGGAGCTCGTCCTCGACCGCAAGGCCGCGGAAATGCGCATCTGGCCGGCGGTGAACGTGCAGTCCTCCGGCACCCGCAAGGAGGAACTGCTGATCAGCGACCCCAAGACCCTCGAAGGCATCCACTTCTTCCGCCGCGCCCTCGTGCAGCAGAAGATCGAGGAGGCGACCGACACCATGGTCACCCGCCTGGGCAAGACCAAGACCAACGCGGAGTTTATCAAACTCATCGTCAAGTAACCAAATTCGCTCTTGCGCCGTCCCCGGACGGACCTGACAACTTACCTTCCTCATTTTCACTTCTGACGCGAAAGATTCCTGAATGAATAGCTTCTCCGAGCAATGTCTCGATATGGCCCGGTCGATGTTGGCCCACAACCTCGACGCCATCAATGCCGACGGCACGATCACACCCATTCCCGGCGAAAGCCCCCGCTCCGACGAGCCCGGCCATGTCGCGTTCGCCCTCGGCGAATATTACCGCGCCACCGGCGAGACGACCCTCAAGGGTTACGACCTGATCGACCTCGCGGCGCGCACGATCACCGCCCAGGCCTTCACCGAGCCCGCCGGCGAAAACGGCGTCGCCTACGCCTCGCTGGGCCTCCTGTCCTTCGGCCCCTCCAAGGAGCGCAACCCGGTCTGGGAACGCCTCGTCGAGGAAACCCGCCAGAAGCTCGACAAGCTCCTGCTCACCCGCAGCGACTACGACAATTACTGGCAGGCCTTCAACATCGCGAAGGCGGTCTGCCGCTACAGCCTCGGCCTGTCCAAGAAGGACGAGACCTCCCGCCTCATCGAACGCCTCGCGGAGCGCATCGAGCAGACCAGCTCGGCCGGCTTCATTGACGACGTCGAGAAGGGCATCGGCGGCCATTTCAATCTGTACGGCGTGATGACCCTCGTCTTTACGCGCTCGGCCCTGCAGCTCCACGCCAACTCCGCCCTCCGCGAGCGCAAGCTGCCGACCCTCCGCACGTACGCCGAAAAGTACATCAAGCTCATGCCCGATCTCGTCCGCGCGGACGGCCAGGGCTGGGCTTACGGCCGCGCCGCCGGCGCCTACGGCCAGATGCATTGCATCACGCTCATCCTGCAAGGCCTGCGTGACGGGTGGATTCCCGACGAGCAGAAGAACAAGTATTACGACATTCTGCGCCGCCTGTTCTACTATTTCTTCCACACCTACCTGGACCAGGAACACGGCTTCCTCGACATCCGCGACGAGGAACGCACGGCCTACGCCTCGCACACGACGCGCATGGCGAATTTCGACGCGGCCCGTTACCTCTGCCAGTGGTCGCGTCTCGCGAAGACCGTGCAGATGCCGGACAACGTGAAAGCCGATCCGGTGCGCACGAGCGGCCGCTTCGTGATTTTCGACAAGAGCAACCGCAAGGAGCAGGGCCTGTTCCTCTACCGCGATGCCGAGTCCGGCCTGCAGGTGCAGCTGCCGCTCGTCAGCTCCGGCGTCGATTGCACGGCGGACAACCTGCCCTTCCCGCATTCGCCCGGCGTCTTCGACTGGCCGAACAACGTTTACCTGCCCGTCATGGTCCCGGAGCTGACCTTCGGCGAGAACGTCACCCTCCCCGCCTTCTACGGCCAGAAATGCGTGACCGGTCTCGGACTCAAGAACGCCTTCTACTTCCGCTATGAGCAGCCCGAGCTGATCAACACGAAGGAGGAAATCGTCAAGGGCCTCGGCAGCGTGAAGGTCCAGTGGACGTTCACCGGCAGCAAGATCTCCGCGGAGTTTGCCTACACGGTCAAAAACCAGGTGCAGCTCGACAAGTTCCGCTTCGCCCTGGTGATCGGCCAGCCGCATTCGAAATACCGGATGCCGAGTTCGCCGGCGCTCGGGACGCATGGCCACCGCTGCTCGGTCCTGAAGGATGATTTCCAGGCCAACTGGGCGGAGACCGAGATCGTCAGCGCCGACCCGGCCTACAAGACCAACTACGGCAAGCTGCATTACGTGCAGATGTTCGAGCGCGATCACCCGCTCATCATGCGGCCCGGCCAGGTTTACCGGCTGGCCGTCAGCTTCGATCCGGAGCTGACGACCGCAGGAAGCTGATTTGCCTCGGTTTCGCGGAGCGGGAACCGCGGACAAACACCGGGTTCGCAGCAGCGAACAACGCCATTTTCAAAGGCGGGGCGAAAGCCCCGCCTTTTTATTTGGCGGGCCGGCTCCTGACCGGCCCCGGCCGGCCGGGAGGCCGACCCGCCAGAACTTTCCGGAACCGGCTTCGCCCCGCGAATGTCACGGACAGGTTAAATCCCAACAGCTTGCGCATGGGGAGCCCGCGGCCTGCTTGCTAGGAAGGCGATATCGGGTTTGCCTTGGCGCACTTTCCTTTCCTTCCCATGGCCAAAGAACCGACCGCTGCCCCCTTCGTCGCCCCCCCGACCCCGGCCCCCGCCAAACCCGCCGCCCCCACTCCGAAACAGGAGGATGTGCTGATCAAGCGCGTGCACACCGAGTTGCTCGACGACTACGACGAGGAACTCGAGATGGAGCGGGAGGACTGGGAGCACGTTTCCCCGGATGCCCCGGCCCGGCCGGTGGAAAAGGACAGTTCCGCGACCGCGCGGAACCTCTATTTCAAGGAGCTCTTCCGCATGCAGGGCGAGCTGGTGAAGATGCACGATTGGATCGTCTCGAGCGGCCACCGGCTGGTGATCCTGTTCGAGGGCCGCGATGCCGCCGGCAAGGGCGGCGCCATCAAGCGCATCACGCAGCGCCTGAACCCGCGCGTCGCCCGCGTGGCGGCGCTCCCCGCGCCGTCCAGCCGCGAAAAAACGCAGTGGTATTTCCAGCGCTACGTCGAGCACCTGCCGGCCGCCGGCGAGATGGTGCTCTTCGACCGCAGTTGGTACAACCGCGCCGGGGTCGAGAAGGTCATGGGTTTCTGCACCGACGCGGAGTACGAGGAATTTTTCCGCTCCGTCCCCGACTTCGAGCGGATGCTCGTGCGCTCCGGCATCCAGATCATCAAGTACTGGTTCTCGATTCCGGACGAGGAACAGGAATTCCGGTTCCGCTGCCGCATCAACGACCCATTGAAGCAATGGAAGCTCAGCCCGATGGACCTCGAGTCCCGCAAGCGCTGGGAAGCCTACACCAAGGCGAAGGAAGTCATGTTCAAGCGCTCGCACATCCCCGAGGCCCCGTGGTGGGTCGTGCAGGGCAAGGACAAGAAGAAAGGCCGGCTCAACTGCATCCATCACTTGCTCTCGCAGGTGAAGTACACCGAGGTGCCGCACAAGCCCATCAAGCTGCCGCCCCGCGACCACTCCCCCGACTATCGCCGTGAGCCGGTGAACCCGAAGATGGTCGTGCCGGAGGTTTACTGAGCCGACAAGCGCTCACACGTTCGGCTACCCGCCTTAGCGAACCCGTAGCCGAACGCGTGAGCGTTTGGCCTCTTTCGGCCTCTTCAACCGCGCCGTCCGCCCCGTTCCAATAATCCGCCATGGATTTGCCAGAATAAATCCCAATAATCCGGCTGCCGTGGCGAAACCGTGGGATATCCCGGGATCATGGTGGCCGAAAACGGATAGTCTTCCCAATTGGCCGTCAGACCTGCGCGCACCGGGTTATCGAGGATATAGGCACAAATCTTTTTGAAGGCCTCTGCTTTTCGGTCATCCGCGGTCAGCACATTGTCATAGCCTTGCCGTTGCCAGCAGCGCGGCCGCAGGAGTCCGTTGGTGTGCTTGCGGAAAAACTGCATGGCGGGCAGTTGATCGGCGTCCTCGTGGGCGCCCGCGCAGATCAGATGCAGGTGGTCGGGCATGGCGCAATACACCGGACAGAGCAGCCCGTAACGGGCCGCCGTATGCAGGAGAATTTCGCGGAAGCCGCCATGCCAGCGCTCATCCAGCCACCCCGTTTCGCGCCCCTCCACCGTCATGGTCCAATGGACAAAGGAGAAACCCCCGGTAGAATTCCGGCGCCAACCTGGGCAAGTGCGCATGCATGAAGGTGTCGTAGAAACGACGCGAAGGTGGATACAAGCCAACAATCTCATCCCGAAGGCCAAACGCTCACGCGTTCGGCTACCCGTCTTAGCGACCCCGTAGCCGAACGCGTGAGCGTTTGGTTGTGTTCCCGTAGCCGAACGCGTGAGCGTTTGGCCTTCAGCCGCACCCCCACCTGCGCCGGCTTTAACCGACCACGGGGTCGGTCGCGGCGGGCGCTGCAACCGCCGCGACCGGCTCCGCCTTCGGCTTGGGATTGCCGACGAGCACCCCGAGGTGCTCCTGGATCTTTTGGAAGAACTCCACGTTCAGGTCGCCCACCGGCACTTCGTAAAGCTGGTGGCTCGAGCGGTGTTCGTAGATCTGGCGCTGGCCGTCCTCGGTGTAGCCGCGCAGCTTGATGAGTTTCTTGCGCTCGAGCATGAGCGCCAGGAATTGCAAAAGCGGCGTATTTGTCGGGCTCGGCTCGGCCTCGGGCGCCGCGAGGGTGATGAAGAGGTTTTCCGCCGTCAGCTTGAGCATCCGGGCGGTGTCATCCTCGGCCCGGCGCTGCTTGTAGCCCACGGTCCAGCGGCAATAAATGAAGGCCGGGGGCATCCACTTGGGACCGCCGCCCTCGCCGGCGGAATCCTCCGACTCGTGCAGGTCGCGCCGCGCCACCTCGCCGCCCGCCTCGCGCACCAGATAGCTGACGACCCGGTCGTTTTCCGCGAAGTCGCGGCCGCTGACGAAGCACTTGGTGGCGATTGGGTGAAGAGTTAACTCCATGGGCGTTTTCTTGTTTACCCCCACCGGGCCCGAACGCTAGCAAAATTCCCCTGCCGATTGCATGGCCACAAAAGGCACAAAAAAGCGCAAAAATAAGTCCCTGGTTGGTCTCATTCAGATCGAAAGTCCGTTTTTGCGCTTCCTGTGCCCTTTGTGGCCAAAATTTCTGTGTGTTCCGTTTAATTCCCTCTGAATGAAAGGCCGCCTCATCGCCGTAGGAGACATCCACGGCTGCCACAGAGAATTCGAAGACCTGCTCGACAAGCTCGCCTTGGAAAAGGACGACCGGCTGATCCTCCTCGGCGACCTGATCAACCGTGGCCCGGACAGCGGCAGGGTGGTCGAGCTGGCCCGGGAACACGCCACGGCCTCGCTCCTCGGCAACCACGAGCTGCGTCACCTCAACTACCGGCGCACCGACGATCCCAGCCATCTAAAGAAATACGATTACGCCACGATTGAACAACTGCGCGGCAGGGACTGGGACTACCTGGAAAGCATGAAGCTGACCTACGAAGACCAGGAAACGGGCGTCGTCTTCGTGCACGCGGGCTTCCTGCCCGACCGCCCCTGGCAGCGGCAACCGGCGCGCATCGTCACGCGCATCCAGGTCATCGGCAAGGACGGCGAACCGCACAAACGTTCCGAAATGCCCGAGGCCCCGCACTGGTCGGAGCTGTGGCCGGGCCCGCCCTTTGTCGTTTACGGCCACACCCCGCGGCCCGAGGTGGCCCGCACCAAATGGACCCTTGGCATCGACACGGCCTGCGTGCTCGGCGGCGCCTTGACCGCCTACATTCTGCCGGAAAAGCGAATTGTGCAGGTCAAGGCGAGGCAGGCGTACTTCAAGACATAACGCGGTTTGCTTGTAGGGGTTCTTGCCCTCGGCAGACCGGTTTGGAAGTAGCAGCCGTCGTCAGACGGCTGGCGACAGCGGTCTGACGACCGCTGCTCCTATCCCGAACCCGCCGAACCCAATCTGCCCCCCGAACAATACGCTGTTGTCTGCCCCCCGTCTTCTGTCATCTGTCCTCTGAAATGCCCGCCTACCCTGCCGCACCCCTGATGCTGTGTCTGGACGTGCAACCGGTATTCCTGGCGGCGATCAACGACAGCCAGCGTTTCCACTGGCGTTGTTCCTTCGCCCTCGAGGCGGCCACCGGGCTGGGCGTGCCGGTCGTCTTCACCGAACAGGTGCCGGAAAAACTCGGGGCCACTGCCGCGGACTTGCTCGCACTTTGCCGCGAGCCGGAAGTCCTGCCCAAGACCGCCTTCTCCCCGTTTGCGGAAAAGAAACTCGCCGCCCAAATCAAGGCCCGCGGTCACCGGCATCTGCTGCTCTGCGGCTTGGAAACCCCCATCTGCGTCTATCAGACCGCCGTGGACGCCTTGAAAGCGGGCTACAAGGTCACGGTGCTGGCCGACTGCGTCGGCGCCCGGCGTCCCGCGGATGCCATTACCATCCTCAGCCAGTTGAGGCACGACGGCTGTCGCGTCCTCCCGGCCGAAACGGTCTTCTACGCCCTCGTGCACGAGGCCGGTCACCCCTATTTCCGGGACTACACGAAGCTGGTGAAGAAGTACGGCTAGAGCCGGAAATCTCCAAGACCCCCGCCGCCGAGTCCGGAGAATCAGCAAGTCTTAATTCTCCTCCCCTGGTGATTCCATCGATTGCGTCTTCCATGAAAATTGGAGGTTGGAGCCTGGCGCTTCCTGTCTTTTGTTCAGCCCATGGCTGAAATCTCCAACTCGCTCACCGTTCGTGACGCCAAGGCCCTCGACCCCAAGGGCGGTGATGCCTTCACCAGCGTGCTGCTGGTTCGCCGGACCACCCCCAAGACCGCCAAGAACGGGAATGCCTTCCTGTCGGTGGAACTCGGCGACAAGACCGGCGCCTTCGGCATCACGGTTTTCAGTGACGCGGCGCATTTCGATCTCTTCAAGACCGCGCGGGACGGCTTGATCGTCCGGATCGAGGCGAAAGTGGATTATTTCCAGGACCGGTTCTCGCCGCGCGTGCAACGCGCGGAGGAAATCTCACCCGAGCAGCTGCTGAATTCCCCCTTGATGGCGAATCTCGTGGAAACCGCGCCCGAGGATCCCGAGGCGCTCTGGACCGAATTCCAGGGACACATCGCCGCGATCACCCAGCCCGAGATGCGCGCCACCGTCCAGGCGGTCTTCGACGAGATCGGCGATCAATTCCGCATCGCCCCGGCCGCCGTGGCCATGCACCACGCCTACCGGCACGGCCTGCTCGAGCACACCTGCCACATGGCCCGCGCCGCCCGCGCCTTGCTGCCGCTTTATCCCGAGGTGGACGCCGATCTGGCCCTGGCCGGCATCCTCGTCCACGACACCGGCAAGGTCATCGAATACCAGGGCGACCTGGTCACCAGCCGCAGCCGCCGGGGAATCCTGCAGGGGCATGTCGTGCTGGGCTACCAACTCGTGCGCAAGGCCGGCCTGAAGGCGAAACTCAATCCCGACCTGCTCGAGCGCCTCGAACACATTGTGCTCAGTCACCAAGGCGAGCTGGAATGGGGCGCCGCCGTGATCGCCGCCACGCCCGAAGCGGTGTTCGTGGCGAAGGTCGACGACCTCGACGCCAAGATGGGCATGGTGCAGAAACTCCTGCGCCAGGCCGGCGAGAACGACGAATTTTCCGAGCGACACATGGGACTGAACTCGCAACTGCTGCTCAGAAAACCCCCGAAGCCGTCAGCAGGCACCCCGTCTTAAAGTAGCCCGCGATCCTCTTAAAGTAGCCGCGGTCGTCAGACCGCTGGCCCGCCGTCTCACGACGGCTGCTACCTCCGCAGCACCGGCCGTCACCCCGCCCGCCCCACGCGGTGTCCCTTGACCGCGTAGAACAGGATGAACAAGTAACAGGGAAGCGTGCACCAGAAGAATGCCGCTTGTCCGCCCATGCCCGGCGCGAGCCGTCCATAGAGCTGGGGAATGATGGCGCCCCCGGCGATACCCATGATCAGCAGCGCCGAACCGATGCCCGTGAAACGCCCGAGGCCGCGGATGGCCATCGGGAAAATCGCGGGCCACATGAGCGAGTTGGCAAAACCGAGCAGCGCGATGAACGCGATGGCCGCCCGCCCGCCGAGCAGGAAGGCCGCGAGGGAAAACAGGATGCCGGTGATCGCCGAGAGTTTCAGCGCCGTCTCCTGTTGGAGATATTTCGGAATGGCGCAGACGCCGATGAGGTAACCCGCGACCATCGACCACAGGGTGAACGACGTGAGGCTCTTCGTCTGGTCGAGGCTCATGCCCAGGTCCCGCGCGTAAGGCCCGATCACATCGCCCGCCATCACTTCGGCGCCGACATAGACAAAGATGCACAACACGCCCAGCAACAGATGGGGAAACTGGAACACGCTGGTCCGGGCGTCGTGCGGCCCATCCGCCGGCGACGCGTTTCCGGTCTTGATCTCCGGCAACGGCGAAAACCGGATGAGCAGCGCCAGGGCGAACAGCGTCGCCGCCATGATGGCGTAGGGTGCGACGACCCGTCCGGCCAGTTCCTGCAATAACGCGAGTCGCTCCGCCCCGGACGCGGCGGAGTCGATGCGCGCCTCGATCTCGCTGGCGCCCTTGAGCACGATCGCGCCGAGAATCACCGGGCTGAGGGCGCCGGCGGCCTTGTTGCAAATGCCCATGATGCTGATGCGCGCCGCCGCGCTCTCGATCGGTCCGATGACCGAGATGTAGGGATTCGCCGCCGTCTGGAGCAGGGCGAGCCCGATGCCCTGCACGAAAAGTCCGGTGAGAAACAACGCGAAGCTGCGGCTGGAGGCCGCGGGGATGAACACCAGCGCCCCGACGGCCATCACCGCGAGCCCGAGCGACATGCCGTTCTTGAAACCGGTCTTGTCCAGGATCCAGGATGACGGGATCGCGAGGAAGAAATACGCGATGTAGAAGGCAAACGTCACGAGCAGCGCTTGCGCGTCCGAGTGCAGGTCACAGGCGAGCTTGAGGAACGGGATCAGGGTGCCGTTCAGCCAGGTGACGAATCCGAAGATGAAAAACAAAGCGCCGATGATCGCGACCGACAGCGCATAACGGGCATCACGAGGTTGAGCGGATGCAGCGGAGGACATGGGAATTTCAAGGCGCAGCTTTCCGGGGCGATGGCGCCGGCGCGACCAAAGGCTGCCCGGCAGCCGCGACCACCAGCCGCTTCAGCGATCCGATGATCGGCAACTCCATCGCCGCCTGAGGCTGGGCGGCCGTGTCCAGCGCGGCCAGTTGCGCCGCCAACCACTCCGTCGATAACATCTTCCCGGCCGCGAGCGCCTGCGCGGCGTCGCTTCCGACGCGGCACGCCTCATCGAGCGAGCGCAGCAAAGGCGCGGCGGGCTGCACGCCGGGAGACCGCGCCGCCAAGCCCGCGGACAATTCACCCACCAGCCCGCGCCAGTTCGCCAATTGCGTCAGCACCGGCTCCGCCGTGACCGCGTTGGGCGCGGCCACGAAGGCCTCGACCTTCGCTGAGAAGGCCCGCGCCGGCGCGCTGTCCGGACGCGCGGCATCGACCAGGCCGGTCAGCGGCATGAATTGAGTGGAACCCGGTTGCTGACGCGCCCGCAGGTATCCCTTCACCGGTTCGACCAGATCGACGAACGTCCGCAGCCCGGCCAGTTCGGCGCCGGTGGCGTCGTCGCCCGCGAGCCGGCGAAGTGCCGGGTCGAGATAACTTTCATGGCGCAAGCCGATCTCCTCCAGCCGGCGACTCACCACCGCCAGGCGGCGGTACATGTCCGGTACGTCGCGCACTTCCCGCGGCGACCAGAGCCGCTCGGCAATGGCCGCCGTGCGCGGCCAGATCCGCGAATCGATGGTTTCCGGCGTCACCCACTCCGCCCACATCGTCGCCTCGCCGCCGAGCACGAGCGACTGCTGCGCTTCCGTCAGGCCGGAATCGGCCGGCGCGGGGTCGTTCAAGTAATGCTCCGAGGCCGGGTGACTGAGATCGATGTAATAGCCATTCGAGAGCACGGCGGCGTGCCCGCCCTGCGTGGCGTGGGCGAGGCCTTGCCGCCCGCGCCAGGAATGGATGACGGCCGACACGGGCAAATCGGGATGAAGGATCTCGTCCCAGCCGATGAGCTTCTTCCCATGCTTGACGAGGAGTTCGTTCACCCGCGTGTTGAAATAAGCGTGGAGCCCGGCGTTGTCCTTGAGCCCGTGGTCGCGGACATACTGTTGGATCGCGGGGTTGGCGCTCCATTGCTTGCCGTTGTTCTCGTCGCCGCCGATGTGGAGATAGGCGTCGGGAAACAACGCCGCCATTTCGCCGAGAAAACCGTCGAGCAATTCGTAAACCCGGGGATTGGTCGGATCGAGCACCGGATTGAACACGCCCCAACGGCGCTCGATGGCGTAGGGACCGGGCGCGCTCGCCAGTTCGGGATAACCCACCACCCAACTCGTGGCGTGGCCGGGAATGTCGAATTCCGGCATCACGCGGATGCCGCGCTCCGCCGCATAAGTGATGAGTTCGCGGATTTCATCCTGCGTGAAATAATGCCCGTCCGACCCGAGTTCATGCAGGCGGGGAAACTTCCGGCTCTCGATGCGGAAGCCCTGGTCGTCCGTCAGGTGCAGATGCAGCACGTTCAGCTTCACGAGCGCCATGCCGTCGAGGTTGCGCTTGAGAACGTCCAGCGGCTGCCAGTGCCGGGCCACATCAATCAACAACCCGCGCCAGGGGAAACGCGGCCGGTCCTGGATACTGACCGCGGGATAAAACCAGCCGCGCGCATCCGACTGCACGAGCTGTTGCAGCGTGGCGAGCCCGCGCAACGCCCCCACCACCGTCGGCGCGCGCAACACGGCCTGCGACTCCGTGATGTCGAGGCGGTAAGACTCGTCCTCCCCGAGCGCCGGCACCGCCGGGCCGGCTGCGCCGCACTCGACGACGAGCATCGCGGTCGCACCGGCATCCCGTGCGCGGGTCAATGTCAGCCCCGTGCGTTCCTCCGTCCAGCGCTGCCACCGGGCGATCCCGGCGCGCAGCCGCGCATCATCGTATCCTTTCACGGTGACCTTCCACGCCGCCGCAAGCGACAACCGTCCGGAAGCAACCGTCATTTCCGCCGGCACCGGCATCACCTTGATCTGGCCGGGGGCCAGGAGCGCGAACGTGAGAAAAAACGATGCGGCGAAAAGCGGAAGGCGCATGCGAAAGCCGGGAGTTGGGGTGGTATCCACGGAAAACCGCTCGCCGTGGACAGCTCCTGAATGCCGCAATGACCGGGTGGGCCGCGAGCCAGAATTCCGGGTGCCGGGCTTTTCGTGGCAGGAGGAGGCGCTGGGGACCCGAATCTGCAAGCGCGACGCCTGTCCCGTCGGGGCGTAAAGCCCCTCCCACCGCCAACCAGAGTGCGCTCCACCTTCAATTGCATGAGCCCGGCTACGTCAGCAACTGCACGATGCGCACGATGGGCAGGAACAGCGCGATGACGATTGTGCCGACGACCAGGGCGAGGAACAGGATCAGCACGGGTTCGATGAGGGTGCTCAATCCGGCGACCGCGTTGTCCACCTCGTCCTCATGGATGTCCGCGATCTTGCCGAGCATCGCGGGCAACTGGCCGGTCTGCTCGCCAACATCGATCATGCTGGTCACCATGGGGGGAAACACGCCGCTCTCCTCCAGCGGCCGCGCCACCGAGGCGCCGGCCTTCACGCGGTCGTGCACGACCGAGATCGCGGCGGCGACCCGCCGGTTTCCGCAGGTGTCGCGGGTGATGAGCAGCGCCGGCAGAATCGGCACGCCGCTCGCCAGCAAGGTGCCGAACGTCCGGCCGAAGCGCGCGACGATCGCCTTGAGCAACAGGGAGCCGAACAACGGGAGCTTGATCGCCAGGGTATCGAGCAGAGTCGCGCCAAAGGAAGTTCGGCGAAACAAGCGGACCGCGAAAACGACCGCGGCGATCGCTCCCGCGGTGACAAGCAGGTGGCCCTTCACGGCGTCACTGACATCCAGCACCGCCTGGGTCAGGGGCGGCAGCGGCGCGCCCTTGAGCAGGTCCGCAAAGACCTGTTTGAACTTGGGCACCACGAACACCAGCAGCCCGGCCAGGATCGACGCGGCGACCGTCAGGACAATCAACGGATACATCAGGGCCGCGAGGATCTTCCCGCGGAGCTGCAGGCTCTTTTCCTGGAAGCGCGCCAGCCGGTCGAACATGACATCGAGGACGCCGCCGGCCTCGCCCGCCCTGACCATGTTGAGGTAGAGCCGGTCGAAGACGCGCGGGTGCTCCGCCAGGGCGGCGGAAAGCGTGCCGCCCGATTTGATCGCCCCGCCCATTCCCTCGATCACCCGCCGGAACGCCGGGTTGCGCTCCTGGCGCGCCAGCACATCGAGGCCGCGCAGCAGCGGCATGCCGGCGCGCAACAGGGTCGCGAGCTGGCGGGTGAAGGCGGCCAGTTCGCGGGGCCGCACCCCCCGCGCGAATGGCCGACGCAAGGAAACCGCCGAACCGCCCTGAACGCCCGGGAGGATCGCCGCGTTCCCTTGAGCCGGTTCGCCCACGTCAGTTGGAAAAAGCCCCTGCCCGCGCAACGCGGCCGTGACCTGTTGCCGATCCGCCGCGTCCAGCCACCCGGTTCTCTCCGAGCCGCGCGCATCGAGGGCGATGTAGGAAAATCGGGGCATATCTCAAAGTCTGCTTTGGAACCACCAAGATCCCGAGGCACAAAGGAGAAGGGTCCATTGGCCCCAATCGGATCGTGCGCCCTTCACGTCCTGGCACCGCTCTCCCTCCACCACCCGGCGGCCCTCCTTCTTGAGGTCGATCACCCGACAACTGAGGTCGTTTAATTCCGACCTTTGTGTCTCCGCGTCTTCGTGGTTCATGGAATCAGGTGTATTTGAGAACTTCCTCGACCGAGGTCTCCCCATCGAGAAGGGCTGACACGCCGGCTGCCCGCAGCGAAACCATGCCCTGCTCCACCGCTGTTCCCCGCAACTCCGCCAGCGAGGCTCCGCGGACAATCAAGTCGCGGAGCGTCTCCGTCATCGGCAGGAATTCAAAGAGCCCCAGCCGGCCCATGTAGCCCGTGTGGCCGCACGCCGGACATCCTGCGGGTTGATAGATCGTTCGTCCTCCAACCACCGTCGCGTCCACCCCGAGCTGGCGCAGCATCGCGGCATCGGGCGGGCCCGGACGCCGACAGGACGGGCAAAGCCGGCGCAGGAGTCGCTGGGCCAGCACTGCTTCCAGCGTCGAGCCCAACAGAAAGGGCTCGATGCCCAGATCGATCAAGCGGGTCACGGTCGAAGGCGCGTCGTTCGTGTGCAGCGTCGTGAGGACGAGGTGACCGGTGAGCGCCGCCTGGATCGCGATCTGCGCGGTTTCCAAGTCACGAATTTCCCCGACCATCACCACGTCGGGATCCTGGCGGAGAAAAGTCCGGAGCGCCCGGCCGAAGGTCAGGCCGGCCGCGAGGTTGACGGGGACCTGCATGACGCCGTCGATTTCATATTCGACCGGGTCCTCCACCGTGAGGAGCTTCGCATCGATCGCGTTCAATGCCTGCAGGCAGGCGTAGAGGGTCGTGGTTTTGCCGGCGCCGGTGGGTCCGGTGACGACAAACACCCCGTTCGGCCGGCGGATCGCCGCCTCGACGCCCGCCCGGATCGCGTCCGGCAGGCCGAGTTCGCGCACGGCCAGCCGCACGGCCGACTGGTCCAACACCCGCAGCACCACGCTTTCGCCAAACTGCGTGGGCAGCGTCGAAATCCGCAGGTCCACCGACCGGCCGTCGAGCGCGAGTTTGATGCGCCCATCCTGCGGCGTGCGGCGCTCGGCAATGTTCAGATTCCCGAGCACCTTGAGCCGTGAAATCACCGGCAACGCGAAGTGGCGCGGCGCAGGGGCGAGCTCGCGCAGCGCCCCGTCGACGCGGTAGCGGATCCTGAAATCCTTTTCGAATGGTTCAAAATGCACGTCCGAAGCACGGTCCCGCACGGCTCCGCCCAGCACCGCGTTGACGAAGCGAATCACCGGCGTCTGCGCGGCAAGTTGCTCGATATCCGAATCCGTGAGCGCCCCGGGGTCCGGGTCCGGCCCGGGCGCCGGCCAGTCGGCGCCCCCCGTCTCCGGGGAACCGTCGCCTTCGCCGTAGTGCTGGCGGATCAACCGCTGCACACCCGCGGGATCGGCGACGTGCACCCGGACCTCCCGATCCAGCACAAACGCGAGTTCAGCCGCCAGGTTGAGCGCAAACGGATCGGCCGTCACCACGGTCACCGCATCTTCATCGGCCGACAGCGGCGCCACGCCGTAACGACGAGCCGCTCCCGCCGCCACCTGTCCGATCGCTTCACCCGGCAGCGTCAGCGGCAGGTCCGCCACGTACTCGCAGCCGGTGTAATCCGCCACGGCCTGCAGCAGCGCCGGCTTGGCGAGCAATCCGCCATCGAGCAACAGTTGCGCCAGCGGCGTCCCGGAAGCCCGATGCTCGGCCCACGCCAGCCGCAGCGCGTCCATGGCCACCAGTCCCCGCTGCGCGAGGATGTCGTGAATGGCCTGGTCGTGTCCCTCGTACATGAGGAGACCGGCCGGGCCCGCGGCCGGGGAAAGGTGGGCTTACAGGTCGCGCAGCTTGAAACCCATGCTGGTGAGTTTTTCGCGCATGACGACCGGCTCCTGGGATTTTTCCAAGGCCTCGTCGGGTTCGATGAGCTCGCGGTTGACGAGGCTCATCAAGTGGGTGTCCAGCGTGATCATGCCGAGGTTGGCGCCCGTCTGGATGTCCGACGGGATGCGGAACGTCTTGTTGTCGCGGATCAGCGAGGCGATCGACGAGGTGTTCACCATGATCTCGTAGGCCGCGATGCGGCCGCCGGTCTTCTTTTTGCAGAGCGACTGGGAGATGACGCAGATGATCGACGTCGAGAGCTGCATGCGGATCATCTCCTTCATGTTCGCCGGGAACGCGTCGACGATGCGGTCGACGGTCTTGGCGGCGCTGTTCGTGTGCAGCGTGCCGAACACCAAGTGCCCGGTTTCGGCGGCGGAGATTGCGGCCTCGATGGTTTCAAGATCGCGCAACTCACCGACCAGGATCACGTCCGGGTCCTGGCGCAACGCGCGCTTGATCGCCTCGGAAAAGCTCGGGACATCGGAGCCGACCTCGCGCTGGGTGACCACGCACTTCTTGTGCGGGTGATAATATTCGATCGGGTCCTCGATCGTGATGATGTGGCCGTCGCGGTTCTCGTTGATGTAATTCATCATCGACGCGAGCGTGGTCGACTTGCCCGAGCCGGTCGGGCCCGTGACGAGGAACAGGCCGCGCTGGCGGTAGAGGAGTTCCTTGATCTTGTCGGGCATGCCGATCTGGCGGAGATCGAAGAGCTGGTTGGGAATCTGGCGGAGCACCATGCCGTAGTTGCCCTTGGCCTTGAGCACCGAGACGCGGAAACGGGCCTTGTCGCCGAAGGCGAAACCGAAGTCGGTGCCGCCGTTCAACTTCACGTTCTGGATGTGGTTGTCGGGTGTGATCGACAGCATCAGCTGCTCGGTGTCCTCCGGCTTCAGCTCGGGCCCGTCGATGGGCGTCATGCTGCCGCGCAGGCGGAGACAGGGGGGGACGCCCACTTGCAGGTGAAGATCGGAGCTCTTCTGGTCCACGACCAGCTCCAGGAGGTCATTCATTTCGTAGCTCATGCGATGGTAGGGTTAAAGCGGGTCACCGACTGTGACGGCGACAACTTCCTCGATTGTGGTGAGTCCGGCAAGGACTTTACTAATGCCATCTTCGCGCATGGTCCGCATGCCTTCCTCGCGTGCGCGGGCGCGCAGGCGCCCGGCGGTAACATTGTCGTAAATGAGGGCGCGGATCCCGTCGCTGACCGGCAGGAGTTCAAAGATCCCCATCCGGCCCTGATAACCCGTGCCCTGGCAGGCCGCGCAGCCCGCACCGTGGACGAACTCCGCACCGGCCATCTCGCCCGACCGCAAGCCCAGGACATGCCGTTCGCGCGGTGCCGGGGAATATCCACGACGACATGCCGGGCAAATTTTCCGCACCAATCGCTGGGCGAGCACCGACCGGAGCGCCGCGGCCACCAGAAACGGTTTCGCCCCGAGGTCGATCAGCCGGGTGGCGGCGGCCGGGGCATCGTTCGTATGCAGCGTGCTGAAAACCATGTGGCCCGTGAGCGCGGCATTGAGCGCGATGTCCGCCGTCTCGCGATCGCGAATCTCCCCGACCATGACGACATTGGGCGCCTGCCGGAGCATCGCCCGCAGCGCCGCGGCAAACGTCAGGCCGGTCGGGCCGTTCACGGGCACCTGGTTGACGCCGGCAATCTGGTACTCCACCGGCTCCTCCACCGTGATGAGCTTGCGCTCGGGTTGGTTGAGGCGATGCAAGGCCGCATAAAGCGTGGTGGTCTTGCCGGAACCGGTCGGGCCGGTGACCAGCATCATGCCGTCGGGCGAAGCGATGGCGCTTTCGAACTCGCGCTGGTGATCGGGCAGCAGGCCCAGCTCCGGCAGGCCGACCTGCGAGCCGGCCTGGTCGAGGAGACGCATGACGATGCTTTCACCGTGCGCCGTGGGCAGCGTGGAGACGCGCAGGTCCACCGGGCGGCCGTCGGCGTCGAGCTGCATGCGGCCGTCCTGCGGGACGCGTTTTTCGGCGATGCTGATGTTCGCCATGATCTTGATCCGGGAAATGACGGCCAGTTGCAGCCGCCTGGGGGGCGCGTCCACTTCGAGGAGCGCGCCGTCGATCCGATAGCGCACGCGGAAGCGGCGCTCGAGCGGTTCCAAATGGATATCCGACGCGCGTCGGCGGACGGCCTCCGCGATCAAGCGGTGCACCAACCGGATCACCGGCGCGTCCGACTCGCCCACCAGCCCTTCCTCCGCGGCGGACTCCGCCACGATTGCGGCGGAGTCCGCCGGTGTTTCCAAAGAATCCATCGAGTCCGCGCCGGCACCGAAATTCCGGGCGATCGCCGCCTGCACAGCCGCGAGCGTCGCGAGTTCCGGCTGCACCGGCCTGTCCGCCAGCCACGCCAAATCGTCGATGACATCAACCGCAACAGGATCCGTTACCGCCACCCGCAACACCCCACCCTCGATCGCCAGCGGCAGGACGTTCCGCGCGATGAGGAACGCCCGGGGCAAGGCGGCGAGCACGTCGGACGGAATATCCGCTGAGCCGGGGTCGACCCACGGCATTGCCACCAACTCCGCCTGGGCGGACAGCTCCGCCGAGCCCCCGCCCGGGTTGAGGGCGGGTTGGCTGGACTGGTGGGCTACGGACGTCACGGGAAGTGCGCCGGTCCCGCCCGTGGCCCCGAGGAGGGATCAGCGGTTGAGGCTGAGGAGGAACTCGGTGTTGGTCTTGGTCTTCTTGAGCCGCTGGATGAGCATGTCCATCGAGTCGGCCGCCGGCACGCCCTGCATGGCGCGGCGCAGCGAGTAGATTTTGACGAGCTCGTCCGGGTGATAAATGAGCTCCTCCTTGCGGGTGCCGCTCTTGTCGATGTTCAGCGCGGGGAAGATGCGCTTGTTGACAAGATCGCGGTCGAGGTGGAGCTCCATGTTGCCGGTGCCCTTGAATTCCTCGAAGATGATTTCGTCCATGCGGCTGCCGGTGTCGACCAGCGCGGTGCCGATGATCGTCAGGCTGCCGCCGCCCTCGATGTTGCGGGCCGAACCGAAGAAGCGCTTGGGCTTCTGCAGCGCGTTGGCCTCGAGGCCGCCGGACATGATCTTGCCGCTGTTCGACGCGAGCGCGTTGTAGGCGCGGGCCAGGCGGGTGATCGAATCGAGGAGGATGATGACGTGGTCGCCCTGCTCGACCATGCGCCGGGCCTTTTCAATGACCATCTCGGCGCAATGCACATGGCTTTCGGGCGCCTCGTCGAAGGTCGAGCTGACGACCTCGCCCTTGCAGTGGCGCTTGAAGTCGGTGACCTCCTCGGGGCGCTCGTCCACGAGCAGGATAATGAGTTTCGCGTCCGGCGAATTCTCTGCGATGGAGTTCGCCATGTTCTGCATGAGGATCGTCTTGCCGGTGCGCGGTGGCGCGACGATCAGGCCGCGCTGGCCGAAGCCGATGGGCGTGATGATGTCGACCATGCGCATCGAGACGTCCTTCTTCTCGGGCATCTCGAGCAGGATCCGCTTGAGCGGATAATAAGGCACCAGTTCCTCGAACGGCGGCACCTTGGAAATCTCGGACGGCTGGCCGCCCATGACCTTCCTGATCCCCACGACGGCCGGGCAACGGTCGTTGCCTTGCGGAACCTGGAGTTGCACCTCGACGGCATGGCCGCGCTTGAGGCCGAAATGCTTCACGAAGATTTCCGGGAGGAAAGCATCCTCGGGATAGAGGCGGTAATTGACGTCATCGTGCACCACGAACCAGAAACCGCGGTCGGTTTGGTCCAGGTAACCGCGATCGTACAGCGGGATCTTCTGTTCGTTGATCGTCGCGAAAATCTGCGTGATGAGCTGGCGCCGGTTGGGCGCGCCTTCGAACTTCACTTCCATCTTCCTGGCCAGCGCCGTGAGCTGGGCGAGGTTCAGGGCGTAAAGCTCGTTCAGCCAGACCGGCTCGGCGCGGGCCGTCGCGATCCCGGCTGCGAGCGTCTCAAGGGCCTCAAGGCTTTGGAAACGCGCCGGATCAGGCAAATCGCCGACGTGCACGATCTCCTTGGGCGGCGCGGGCTGCGGCGGGTGCTTCGGGCCACCCCCGCCCCCTTGGAAATTCGGATTGCCGCCACCGCCGCCCCATTTGCCGCCGCGGAATTTGCCGCGCTGCCGGCGGCCCCATTTGCCGCCGCCGCCACCACCACCGCCATGCGGTTGGAAATGGCCACCATTGCCGCCGACGTTGCCACCTTGGCCGCCCTCGTCATGGCCGCCGTCACCTTCCGGTTGGGGCGAAGGCTGACCCTGATCCTGGCCTTGGGGAGCCGCGGCTTCCGCCTGGGGCGGACGCGGCGGAGGCTCGGCCCGCGGCGGCTCGGCGCGCGGCGGTTCGGGAGCTGGAGGCGGCGCGACGGGCGCGGGCTCGGGCGTGAAATCGAGTTCCTTCGTGGCAGCCGCCTTGGCGGGCTTCTTGGTCCCGCGCGTCAGGCGGGAGCGCGAGGGGCGTTTGGTTTCGGCCGAATTTTTGCTCGGGGCGCTGCTGGCTTCGTCGGATTTAGGAGGGACTGACATGAATGCGGCCTGCGGGCCGGTCGGATTGGGATTTCAAGAGGCGGGCCGCCAGCACATCGACCTGTTCACGTAGAAATTCGGGCGAGCCGTCATTCAGGAGAACGTGGTCTGCCAACTCGCACTTGCGGGCTAATGGCAGTTGCTGGGCGATACGCTGTCGGGCTTGGTCGCGGGAAATGCCGCGCTGTTCCAGCCGCCTCAATTGCGATTCGGAGTCTGTGGTGACGCAGACCGTGAAATCAAACCAATTTTCCAAACCCTTCTCGAACAACAGCGGAACCTCCACGATGAAGGCCGTGCCGCGGGCGCCCGCCAGCACTTCCCGCCAGCGCGTCAGCAGCCGCGGATGCAGCAATTCCTCGAGCCAGCTGAGCGCCGCCGGGTCCTGGAAAACCCGCGCCGCCACCTGGTCGCGCCGCACGCTGCCGTCCGCGGCCAGCATGGCGTCGCCCAGCCGGGCTCGAATCGCCTCCGCCACCTCGCGGCTGGGCAATAGCTCCTCGCGGATGACCTGATCGGCATCGAGTCGGCGGAAACCGAGTTCGGCGAAGCGCGCGGCCGCCGTCGATTTGCCACACCCCATGCCACCGGTCAGGCCGACCATTAAGTTGGTGTTAGTTACCATTTCGCAGGCACCAGACATATGGGCTTGCTGGACATGGGGGGCAACCCCTATCTCCTTTGGGCATCGCATGGTTCCGCCGCATGCAGTCGACACGAAGCACCCCACCGTCGTGGCCAAGACCGTGAAGGCCGCCTTCGCGGCTATTGGCGCGGAGGCGAGTTTTCCCCTGATCGACCGGCTGTTTGCGGACGTCACGGGCATGTTCGAGGGTCGCTACCCCGGCTATCGGGGCATCGACATGAAGTACCACGACTACGAGCACACGATGCAGGCGACCGTTTGCCTCATCCACCTGCTCGCGGGCCGGAGCAAGACGTTTGACCGCCCGGTGCTGCTGGCGCGCGACTGGGAACTGTCGATCATGGCCGTCCTGCTCCACGACAGCGGCTACCTTAAGAAGACCGACGACGCGGAGGGGACCGGGGCCAAGTACACATTTATCCACGAACGCCGGAGCTGCGATTTCGCCCGGGAATACCTGCCCCGCATGGGCGTGACCGCCTCGGAAATCGAGGACATCTGCGCGGCGATCATCTGCACTGGACCACGCAGCAAGATCAGCCAAATCACGTTCCACCGCGACGAGGCCCGCCAGATGGCGTTCCTCCTCGTCACCGCCGACTACCTGGCGCAGATGAGCGCGGCCGACTACCTCGACAAGCTGCCCGCCCTGTTCAAGGAGTTCCAGGAAGCCTTCGACTTCGAGCAGATCCCGCTCGAGAAGCGCCCCTATCACACCCTCCAGCAATTGTTCGAGAAGAGCCCGGGCTTCTGGACGAATTATGTACGGCCGATGCTCGACTTCGAGGCGGGCGGCGTGCATCGCTATTTGACGACAGCAGGCCAACCCAATCCTTATCTGCAAGCCGTTGAGGCCAACCTGGCGGAGTTAAAGCGGCGCCTGCAGGCGGGAACGGGCTGAACCAACCCTCGCTTCCCGCCCACCTGTCTCAATGTTAGCCACCATCGGCTCAGCCGCGTTGCTGGGCATTGATGCCGTGCCCGTGTCGATCGAAGTCAACACCGGCGAACGCGGCATTCCCGAACTCATCCTCGTCGGCCTGCCCGACTCCGCGGTGAAGGAGTCCGAAGACCGCGTCTACTCCGCGCTCAGCAATTCCGCGCTGCGGATGCCGCGCACGCGCACCACCATCAACCTCGCGCCCGGCGATCTCCGCAAGGAAGGCGCGATCTACGACCTGCCCATCGCCGTCGGCATCCTCGTCGCGACCGGCCAGCTCGTCTGCGAAAACCTCGGCGACTTTCTCATCGCCGGCGAACTCAGCCTGTCCGGCGCCACGCGCCCCATCAAAGGCGGCCTCGCCATGGCGGTGCTCGCCCGCGAAACCCACCGCAAGGCCGTGCTCCTGCCACCCGTCGCCGCCCGGGAAGCCGCGCTCGTCGAGGGCATCCAAGTCTACGAGATCGCCTCGCTCGACCAGGCGAATCGTTTCCTGGCCGGCCAACTCGCCCTCAAGCCCCTGGTGCCACCCCGCGCAGCCGCGACGCGCACCAGCGAGCACGAGCCGGACTTTGCCGACATCAAGGGCCAGCATTCCGTGCGCCGCGCCGTCGAGGTGGCGGTGGCCGGCGGGCACAATCTGATCATGATCGGCCCGCCCGGCTCCGGAAAGTCGATGATCGCCAAGCGCGTGCCCGGCATCATGCCGCCGCCCACGCTGGAGGAGTATCTCGATATTCTCCGCATCCATTCCGCGGCGGGGCAGACGATGGGCGACGGCCTCAGCTTCCTGCAGCGCCCCGCCCGCGCGCCGCACCACACCATTTCGGACGTCGGCCTGCTCGGCGGCGGGACGATCCCCGGCCCCGGGGAAATTTCACTGGCGCACCACGGCGTCCTCTTTCTCGACGAGCTCCCGGAATTCAAGCGCTCCGCGCTCGAGGTCTTGCGCCAGCCGCTGGAGGAGGGCACCGTCTCAGTATCCCGAAGTGCCGGAAAGGTGACTTTCCCCTGCGATTTCATGCTGGTCGCTGCCATGAACCCCTGCCCGTGTGGCTATTTGGGTGACCCTAAGCACGAATGCCGCTGTTCTCCGTCGCAGATTCAGCGCTACCGTGCTCGCATTAGCGGTCCACTTCTCGACCGGATAGACCTTCACGTCGAGGCGCCGGCACTATCGATTACAGAACTGCGAAGCGAGGCGATTGGCGAAAGCTCCGCCGCAATCCGCCAACGCGTCGATGTGGCTCGGCAACTTCAACACCAGCGCTTTCGTAATACCAACATCAGATCGAACGCCAGAATGCCGCCGTCGAAACTAAAAACGCACTGCGCGTTGGATTCAAAACTCGGTGACCTTCTCCAACAAGCAATGGAGCAACTGTCCTTGTCCGCTCGCGCGCATGATCGCATTCTCAAAGTGGCGCGAAGCATCGCGGATCTGGCGACCTCCGAGCGCATCGAGTCCCCTCACCTGCTTGAAGCGATCCAATATCGGAGCCTGGACAGAAATGTATTCTACTGAGTAGAATCGCATAACTCGCTCTATCCCGCCGCCTTGAGCTATATCCACATCCCATCCCCAAGGGCCTTTCTCCCGAAAGGGTCCGCTTTTGTTGAAAGAACGGTGCCACCACAATGCCCATGAATGTATTGCATCGAAAAGCGGCTCGACCCCGTCATGTATCCTCACGGTATCATGAATGTTAACTTCCGCGATGCGCAGTACGTGAAGAGCGTCGACCAGGTGAAGACGGCGACGAGGATTAACTTCTTTCCCGCGTTAGGAGAACCGTCGGCGATCGAGCGCCAGCTAGTCGCGTGGCTGGCAATCGTCCGCTAGCCTGCGCCATGGGACAGGCGGAAATTACCGACAAGGTTCGGGCGCACCTGGCACTTCATCGCCCGATGACGGAGGAATGCCACGTGGTGTATTTCCTCGTGGAAATGCGTAAACACGGTGAGCGAGAAGGCTACGAGGATGACCTTCTCAAATTCTATTGCGATTGGGCATTACACCCGCGGAAGCATTACGTGAGCAAACTGATGAGAACGTATATCGAAAAAATACAGGCGGCGGTCGTGGCGGGGGCGCGCGCAAAAAAGGATTCCGCGGAATTTGTGGAGTTTTGCCGGCTGACGGATTTTCGGCAGGCGGTAAAAAAATGGCTGGAGCACGTGCACCTCCCGACCGAGGTGATCGACGATCCCACGTTGTGGGCTGGATTCCGGAAGCAATTGATCGGCGTCCTCGCCCACCAGGAAATCGCGCCAATGTATTTGCCAGCGGGATTGGGGATTTATTTCGACGGCAAGAGCGGCAACTGCGTGGCGACGTTTCGGACTCCGATCGAAGGACAGAAATCGTATAACGCGGAGGCGTGAGCACCCGCATGCCTCGCAAATCAACGCCACCCAACAGCCACGGGAAAGACCTCGAACGCGCGGTCAAGGGAATCGAAGAGGTCATCTACCGCAACCAACCCGAGCTGCGTGGGCGGAAAGTTGACTTGGACGGTAATTGGCGATTCAAGCACGTCGGCGCCGGCCACGAGATCGATTTGCTCGTGACCGTCGATGCCGGGACGGCGTCCGAGGAACGGCATGTGTACGAGTGCAAGAATCGCAACGAGCCGACCGACAAGGACACGATCATTGTCCTGATCTATAAACTGAACGCGCTGGGCGCGAAGTCAGGCATGCTGATATCGCGGAATTTCACGAGCGGCGCCGAGGCGATCGCGGCCAGCGATCCACGGATCAAGCTCGTTCATTTCACGGACGAGTTCACGACGGTGCTTGATGAGGTGCAATGGACGGCAATCAGCATAGACTCAAGCATGGCGCCGACGACGGTCACCTTTAAGGAAGCCTGGGCCGGAGCGATGCATTTGCGGCCGAGCTTGCCGGCGGTGATGCGGGGCAGCCAGACGACGTTCGGCGAGGTCGTGAATTCGATGGCGGATCGGAAGTTCGAGGAAATCCTGCGAATGGATGACATGCGGTTGCCCGAAGGACTTCACTCCATGGTGACATCGTGCCGCGAGGTTTTCGGGCCAATGGAGTTTCTATTGGGCGGCTGCGACGTAATGTTTCTGCAGATCGAACTCCCGTTCCTGCTCTCCGTGCGCGTGGCGCGACTACACGCGAAGTTCAACGTCGAGGGCCGGGGCGCCAGCTACCGGCTTGATTGGGACCCCGACCCTTTTGAGGGCCATACACACAGCTTGGAAATCATCACGAAACCGGTGCCGCTGCCGGGCCGGACCTAGGCGGGGGGCATGGCGGAGACCGGCGTTGTCGGAGCTGGCGCGGACTTTGCGGCTGCGATCTTTTGCTTCAGCTGCGTTTTCATCGAAATTGCGAGTCGGACAAAGATGTCCAGGCGGTCGATCTCTTTTTTTAGGTGCTTTTCGTCAGTGGGCTCGGCTTCGTCGCGACCCAATTCGAGAATGCGATTAAGAGCCTTCAGATCGGCTTGGTCTTCGCCGAGTTCGGAGCGAATGAACGCGACGATCTCCGGCGTAGCGGCCTTCTCGGCGGCTTCGGCCAGCGAGGTCGAAATGAGCGACCGGGCGAATTGGTCGATCGCCTCCACGAACTTGAGCGACTTCGCGACCTCATCCTTTTCAACGCCGGGCTTCGAATCGGGAGCCTGGCGTGCGTAGTAGAAAGGATTGCGGTTGGCGGGGTCGATCCGCGCGACCGTCGTCGCGATCGCTTCGAACTTCTCGAAGGGCCGAGCGCCCTCCGGGAAGAGGTGGCGGCGATTCCAAAGCGCGAGAATGGTATCGAAACAAGTTTGCTCGGCACGGGCGCGGTCGTCGCCGGTGGCGTGCTCGGCACGCGCTATCAGCTCGCCGATGTAGAAGGCCATCCAGCGGATGGTCTGGTCGTCGCCGTTGCCGGCCGTGAAGTGGTCGGCGAGCCGCTTACCCAATTCGAATGCTCTCTTTTGCTCCGCGGAGGTAGCCATCGGGGGTGTAGATAAAGATTTGGTGCGAGCGGGGCGGCGAATCCTGATAACGGTCGGGATCGCGCGGCACCGAGCGGCCGATCTGGACACTGAAGAGGATGTGTCGGCCCGTCAGCTCGCAAATCCGTCGGAGCAATTCCGGCGAAACGGAAAGGCGGGTGCCGCTCCGGCGGGGAGGATCGCGGTGTTTCTGGGTACCCTCGCTCCAGACCTCCGACAGCGCGGCTTTCACCTTCGAATCCGAGAACCACCACTCGCGCGACATCGGATCGGATTCGAGATTGAGGTCGTGCTGGAATTTGTGCGCCGGTTTCAACGGCGGATAATCCACCGCCTTCGCGTAGGGATCAAGCTCATCGCGGGAGTCATCCGGTTCACGGCCTTGGGAGATCCAGCCGACCAGATCGAAGGGCGGCAGCGGTTTGTGCTCGGAATTGTTCCGGCCCGACAGCGGGATGTAGTACCGGTACGGCTGGGACCACCGCAGCGAAGTGGCGAGGGATTCGGCAGTGGACGGGTCGACCAGCGCGCTGTGCACGTACATCGACTCCTCTGCGTAGTGCTTGCAGTCATTCCAAACACCCCACGCAACGAGCCAGCCAGGCACGGGTGACTGCTTGCAAAGCACGTCGGTAAAGTCGGCGGGCTGGACGAGCCAAGGCCAGTCCTTCTCGTCCGAGGCACGCACCCACTCGCGCTCCTTCTGCGGCGACGCGTCGCGACGATCCGACAGCCACGTGCCGTCGCGCCGCGTAAGCAGGTGACTTTCGAGCCACTCGTTCCATTCGTCCGACGGGCTTTCCGGGTCACGGAGTACCGGAAGGACCTCGAGGAAGCGCGCGGCGGCAATCATCAGCGTGTGGTAGGCCGCGTAGAACTGGTAGTCGTCCGTCTTGGGGTACGAATGGTGGTGGATGTACGTGCCCCTGTCCTCGTTCGCCCAGAGATCCCCGCGTGGGTCGCGCTGGTACTCGGTCGAGGAACGTTGTCCGAGGGCATGAACGGCAATCGAACTCGCGAATGCCTCCACCTCTTTCTGGGGAAGGCCGAACACCCGGCCCAGCGAGCGGAGCCAATCGCTCTCGAAATCCATGCCGAAGTTAAACTCGGAGCCGTCAGCGGCCTCGGCGGCGAACAAAGCCGGCAGGGCCGTGACGGCATCGCCGTAGCGCATGCCGTCGCGCGGAGGCAGCGGGCTGAGGCCGACGCGATTGAGACGTCCGGCGTCGGCGTCGCGGACCGTGCCGGCGAACTGGCGTTCCACCAGCAACGCGACCTCCGCGGCGGTTCTCTGGATCAGGATGTGGGGCGGGCCGTCGAGGGCGATGGCGGCGAACGTCGCGGCGTGCTTGCGCAAGGCCGTTGCGTCGGCGCGGGCGCCGCGCGCGAACGCTACCAGCAGGTACAGTTGCGCGTGCAGCCCGTAGAACGGATGGCGCGTGGCGCCGAACGCCCCGCATTTAGCGGACTGCATCCACGCGACCAAGGCGTCGATTTCCGGGGCGCAATTCATTTCAACGAGGCGGCGGGCGCAATGCGCCGCTTCCCAGCGTAGCGTGCCACCGGGGCTGCCCAGGGCAGACCAGATCATCCCGGCGTAGCCAGCGATCGCATCGGATGTCGCGGCGAGCGTTGGAGAATATGCGCCATCGCCGAAGTCCGGCACGAGGTACGGCTGGAAACGGTCGAGGGCGAAATCCAGCAGGGCGCGAGCGTCGGCCGGGGGCAGGCTCGGCGCGGCGTTTTCGATAAATCCAAAGAAGGTGACCGCGTGGATGTCGTGCGCGGCCTCGGTGAGGCCGACGAGCATTCCCTTCCGCATTCCATCCATCGTGGCTTCGGACAGGCCGTGGTTGCCGTGCCAGACCACGAGGCGATAAGAATTGGCGACAGCGCGGGCGAAGCGGCGGCCGAAGTCGAAGAGGATCCGAGGCCATTCGCGACGGATCGAGGCACGCGACTGCCAATCGTCCTGGGCGTGCGCCAGGACCTTGCAGGCATCGCCGTAATCGAGTGATTCGGAACGGTGGGCGGCGTTCAGGAAATCCACTTCCCTCCCCGGTGGCACCCGTTTGAGCGCGCGCGGCCAGAATTCGTACGGATAGCGCGGCGGCGGCTCGTTTTCGACGGATTCCTTGCCGCGAGTGAGGGAGGCCGGATCGAACAGGTCGATGGTCGCGAACAACGCTTCCCATTTGTTCTCCCGCGCGGTGTCCTCTTCGGAAAGACTTGGTTGCGATTCGACGGTGCCAGCGCGCCGCGGCTCGGGTTTCGTCGTCTCGGCCATCGCCGCGTCCAGCGCGGGGAGCGAAACGCCGCAATCGGCCGCGGCCTTCGCGAGCTTGTTCCAGGACGCATCGGTGCATTTGTTGCGCGCCATGTCGGTCACGGCCTGCACAAGCATCTGCGTTTGGCGGGACTTGTCTGTTTCGCTCCGGATGCACTCCGCATGGAAGGATCCGGAATTATGGCAGTCGCCAAAGCCAGAGCCGCACCACGCCGCGGCGGGCGTGAGCAGGCCGAGGCGCATCGCGCTGAGGATCGTATCTTTGTGGTGACCGGCCGACCAGCTGACTTCGCGGTCCTGCCAGCGCGCCATCGCCGCCCATGCGGCGGCCGGGTGCATGCGAAGCGCGGTGTCGAGAGTACCCTTGCGGTCCCAGTCGCGCTCCTTGTCGTCGGCGGACGAACCGACCAGTTCGGCCACACGGAGAAAGCGGAACGTGATTTCATCGCCCAGCTGGCCAGCGGTGGCTGCCTGCTTCGCGAGCGCGTTGACCGCTTTCCAGCGGTCGGCTACTTCGTCGCCGAAGCGGGAGACGATTTCGACGGCGTCCTTGAAATACGCGGCCGCGTCGTTGCGTCGCGCCGACAGCAGGGCGCGGCAGAGCATGACGTATTCGTCGGCCTGGACGCCGGGCGGCTGGTCGTGCCCGGCCTTGATGACCGCGAGGCAGGCTTGCTCGAGCGGTTCGGCCAGTGATTGGAGATGGCTGGAACGATGCACCGCCCGCAGCGCGCGTAGACGGTCGGGAAGGCGGAATTTGCGGGCTTCCTTATCAACGGTGCGGGACACGAACTGATTAAGTTCCGCCGCTAGCGGCTGCTTCTTCCAGAGCAGGCACTCGAAGTGGACGATCGAGCGCTCGATCGGCAGGCGGTCGAAGTGGTGGTACCGGTGGCCGGAGCGGGTTTCGTCGCGCAGCTTCACCAGGTCTGTCGTTTGAGTCGCGTTGTCGGCGGCGATGAGACGGATGCGCAGGTGGTACCACGGCAGGAGCGCACCGAGCATTTCGATGATCTCTTTTTTATCCTCGGCGTTGGGCATGCGCGGATTGGCCCTCTTCTTCGGAATAGGCAGAAGCGCTTCGGGTTTGGGCGGGTCTGATTTCTCCAAATACACGCGCAGTGCGGTGCCCCGCATAAAGGCGGTACGTCCGCCGTCCGTGTAGCGATCCGCGAGCCGCGAGTCGGCCGTAGATTGGGTGAAGCAGCGTAGAACCTTCAGGATCGAGGAATGGGAGACCTTGGCGGGAACGCCCGCCTCGAGGAGGCAAAGGATCGCGTTGAGCAGCGACACGTCGACAGACGTGTAACGATCGAGCTTGGGCCGGCGGGCGGGAATTGTAAGTGCCGCGATGGCCTTGGCCACGTGCTTTCGTTTGGGGAGTCGACCCACCACCATCATGCCTTCGGCAACGGCGGCGGCGATGTAAACGTTGCCGGCGCCGGCGTCGGCGATGGCTTCCAAGTCGTCGAATCGCCCGGCGTCGACGAGGCGTTGAACCACCGCGGACATCACCTCATAGGCCAGCACCTTCGGCGTCCACGTTTCGATGGAGCGGACGGCTTCCTTGCCACCGTAGAGATTCAGGACGGTCCAGAGAAGTTCGATGATGTCCTCCGTCTGCAGTTTCTCGTTCCAGTGCTCGCCGGCTTTCTCGGCACGCCGCCGCTCCGCGAAATAAATGCCCAGCCAGCGGCGGGCGGCATGGAGACGGTTGCGCGCCTCCGCGCGGAAACCGGGTACGCGGGAAAGCAAGGCGCCCTCGTAAATCGATCCGGAACCGTCCCATTCGCGGGCGAGGTCCCCACTCTGCGCGAGTTGCTGGACTTGGTGCGCGTCGCGGAGCGTGCTGACGAGGTCGATGTTGGTCGAAAGGAGCTTCAACTGGCGGTTGCTGCCGGCGGTCTCCTCTCCGGCCAGGAAGGCGATCCGCACGGCGTCGGACAGGCGCTCTCGTTTCAGGGCGGCCTTGAACGCGTAGCGCAGCCGGTAAACTTTGACGTCGCGCTGGTCGATCGGGCTGTTGGCCGGCAGGCCATCGGGGGAAAGCGCAAGCTTGATGACGTCTTCGTAGCGCCCGGCTTTTTCGAGAAGTTCCGGCATCGCCTTCGCGACGTACGTGAATTGCGAGGCGAGAGGCTTGAGCGAATCCGCATAGGCGCCGATCTGTTCCGGTTTCGCGGCGAAGCGATTGCGAAACCAGGTTTCCGTGGGTTCGTCGCGGAACTGGACGGAATCGTCGGTGAACCAGACCGCGCGGCCGAGGCCGGAAACCAAACTGCGGATGGTTCCCGTTTGCACGTGCGCGGCAGTCGCCAGCACCTCCAGCGGGATGAACGGCGGAAGATTCGCGAGCCCGTGGCAGATGGCGCTGACATCCTCCGGCCGCCCTTGGAGTTCGTTTTCCCGCGCGATTGCCTGTTCGAGTTGAGAATTGATCTGGGCTTCAACCGTCTGGCCGCTCGGCCCGAGGCTGTCCAGAAGCGCGCGGACGTTCGGCTGCGGGACGGCCAGAACCACGGACTGAACGCGGGGGTTGCCGCTGCTGAGGCGATGGAATTCGATACCGTCGTCTTGGGTCGCTTTCGGAAACACGCGGCGGAGGTGCCAAAGGCTTTCCGCCACGCTGAAGGGATTGAGCGGAAGACGCCGGACGTAGCCGGGCGCCTTCAGCATGTGAGTCCGTTCCGGCCGGCAGAGCATGACCAACCGGCAGGACGCAGGCAGCGGCAGGCGCCAGAGGCGTTCGACGAAGCAGATTTCGCTGGCGAGGTCGGCGGCGATCGCCGCGTTGTCGGCAGCGTCGATAAAAAGCACCAGTTGCGCCCCGGGATGAACCGCTTCGAGATTTACGGCGGCTTCCTTGAGGCGTTCCGCAAGGGAATCGTAGTATGCGACCGTTGAATTGCCGCTGACCGGGAGCATGATCCGGCATAGGCCGAGTTCGGCGAGCTCGTTGGCCAGTTCGGTGGTGACCACCTCCGCCAGGTGGCGCGGTTCGTTCGTGTTGCGGTATTTGCCCGCACCGAAGCAATCGTAGACCAGGCCAAGCGCACCGGACGGAAGCGATTTTGCGAGTTCCCGGGCGACGACGGATTTGCCCACGCCGCCCTCGGCCTCGATGATCAACGGTGTGGGATCAGACGTAATCGCGAGAAGAAGGTCGTCTTGCTGTTCGCGTTTCAATGTCTTGCGCAGCTTTTCGAAGACCGGACGGGCCGGGAACAACTTGCGCGGGTTATCGATGCCGTATTGCGCGAGTACGTGCTCGCGGGTGATTTCACCGTGGCGGGCGTTGTTAGGTTCGCCGGGCTGCGCGTTCTCCTCCACCAGATCGACGATGCGGCGGGTCTTGTCGTCGTCAGCGAAACCGACGAGCAATTCGGAGAGTTCGACCTGCAAGGAGTCCCGTTGGGAGCGGTAGTCGCCCTCCGTGCCGTTCAGCACGAGGCATTTTGCAAAATCCTGGAGTGCGTCGCTCTTCAGACGGGTGGCCGCGCGGAGCTTATCCGTGCCGGCGGACTTCGACGCCGGGTCCAGCCGGGCCGCCGCCACCGCATCGACGAATTCCGTGCTGAGCTGCCGGTTTGTGATGAGGTGGAAGCTGACCGTGGCCTTCTTCTGCTTCGGGGATTTCTTTACGCTGCGATAGCGCCTCGCGAAGGCCTCCAATGTCTCCTTAGCCCCGCTGAAATTCAGGACCGGCGTCGGCTTCGTTGAGGAATGCTTCAGCTGGAAGTAGGCAATGCGGTCGCGCGAGCCCTCCGCCTGGTAATACTCCGACAAATCGATCACGCACTCGCCGGGTTGGTGCGCCTCCTTCGAACCTTCCACTTTCACCAAGACGAGTTCCGTTTTCGGGTCGAGCAGGCGCAAGCAGCGCCGGGCGGCCCAGCGAAAATGGAACTTATTGCCGGCATGGACGTGCCGGACGCTGTCGGCGTGCTGCTTCATCGGGTCGTCACGAAGAACTCTTCCCCCGCTTCTGCCGGTATGACGCTTCCGGCGAAGCCGTGACGGAGAGCGTCACGCTGCGCGCGGGGAGCACGGTCGCTGGCTCCTTCCAATCGATCTTCAGCTCCTTGATAACGTCGGGATCGGCTTCGACCAGCCGGCGGAGGACGTCGTCGGAGGCCGGTGAATTGCTGCCTGCCGGGACATGGTCGTCGCGCGTCATGTAAACCTTCCTGTCGACAAACTGATTCGCGACGAACCACGAGAAGGGACTCGAACCGCAAAGGATGGTGCGATGCAGATCAACCAGCCCACTCGGCGCAGGATTCAGTCCACTGACGAAGATGCCTGCCGCGATGGTCGACTGGCCATTCAGCATGTCCGCGTGAAGCGCGGCTCCCGGGACGTAGTCGAAAATCTGCGTCTCCAACGCACGGGTACGATGGTAAGTAAGCAGTTGGCGCAGGTCCGGGGCCAAGCTCGACGGCCGCGGGCAATAGAGAAGGTATTTGAGAACGGAGCGGCCCAACGCGCGTTCCAGTTGCTCGAGGCGCTTGTGTTGGGCGTCGTTGTGGGAGTCAAACCGACTGGCTTCGTCGTAACGGCCGCTCGAACTGTGGAAGAGTCGCTTTGCCTGGAGCAGGTGGTAGGTCGTGAACGACCGGCTTGAGTCGAACTGATCGCGGTACTCAACGCTCAGGCCGATGTCGGATTGCGTTACGCGATTCTCCTGGAAGGGCGTATATGTTTTCGGAGAGATACGCCAGTTCACCGAAAGCGGTTCATCCGCAGCTGCGAGGTCTTCCTCCAATTGCTCGGTCGTGTACGAGAGCTTTTCGTCCTCCTGCCCCTGTTGGTCGAAGAGGTCGCAGAAGAACCGGGTCAAAAACGTTTCTTCCCATGGTGTGTCCCGATTCAGTTTCTTGGCGACCGCTTGGTCGATCGAATCGAGGTGTTTGATGAGGAGCGCGAACGCTCGCGGGGAAAGGACTGTAGGTAGGAAGGTCATGGTGGGGTTGCTCGCGCGGCGGGGCCGGAACGTCAGAAAGCTACGCTACGAGGTAGGTGACGGGAATCGTCCGAGCAACCGGAAATCCTAGACGCCGGGAATCTGCGCGATAACTCCCCTTTTCCCTGAGAAACGTCTCTTCACTTCTTGATAAAGGTTCGCTCGGTCGGCCCCGCACCCTGTACGGGTGGCGGCCACGTAGCTTTCGTAAGCGCCCAGAAATTATTGGTCGGGCTTCGTGCCTTTCATCGGCGCGCGGACGACCGAGCTGCGTTTGGCCACGATCCTTGGTCTCGCCAGATTGGTGACGATGCCGTTGAGAGGCTTGGCGGCTCCCACCAAGACGTACTTGGAAAGCGAATCGCTCGTCGTGATTCGCATCGGCTACGAGTCAGGTATTGAAATTCATTAGCCGTTTGAGGACGGACATGTCACCATTTCCCGCAGTGCCGGGAAGATCACCCTGCCCTGTCATTTCATGTTGGTGGCGGCGATGAACCCGTGTCCCTGTGGTTATCTCGGCGATGCGAAGCATGAGTGCCGCTGTTCGCCGGCGCAGGTCCAGCGCTACCGCGCGCGCATCAGCGGACCCCTGCTCGACCGCATCGACATCCACGTCGAGGCCCCGGCCCTGTCCATCACGGAGCTCCGCAGCGATCGGGCCGGCGAGAGTTCCGCCGCGATGCGCGAGCGCATCGAGAAGGCGCGCCAGGCCCAGCTCGCCCGTTTCCGCGGCACCAGGCTCACCGCCAACTCCCGGATGCCCGCCTCGCAGTTGAAAAAATACTGCGCCCTCGATGCGACCCTCGGCGACCTCCTCCAGCAGGCGATGGAGCAACTCTCCCTCTCCGCCCGCGCCTACGACCGCATCCTCAAGGTCGCCCGCACCATCGCCGACCTCGCCGCCGCCGACCGCATCGCGTCCCCGCATTTACTGGAAGCCATCCAATACCGGAGCCTCGATCGGAACGTGTTCTATTAAGCAACGGCACAAACATCGCACGTGCGTTCCTGATTGAGAAAGAAGCTCTCAAGCCGGAACGCTGCAGTTGGCGGTGGAGCGCACTGACCTCAGTGCGCTGGTTTGGGAGCTGACGAAGCAAACGCACTGAGGTCAGTCCGTTCCACCTTTTGGTTTTCAGCTTTCAGGGCAGCGACGACCGGGACTGCATCGTTCCGGCTCAAGAGGGGATCTTGGTTGGCGCTACGCTGAGATCTCCTCTCGAGAGGGGTGGCGCTCGCCGCGCCGAAGCCTTGGCGAAGGCGGACGCAGCGTCAGGGGTGTTCGGCACGTAACGCAGGAGCGCTTATCTACTCGAGCCGCTTCGGGCCTTGGAGGGATAAGATTAGCCGATGCTTCGTCACCCCATCGCCAGCGCGCGCTGGGTGGTGGCGTCGAAGAAGCGCGCTTGGGCGCGCTCAAAGGTCAGCCGGATCCGTGCGCCGCCCGGGTAGTGGCCAGCCGGAGCGACCCGGGCGATGAAACCGTTCGCGCCGGACGCCAGATGCAGATGCACCTCCGAACCCATGGGCTCCGCTCTCAACACGGTGCCTTCGATCACCGGTCCCGGATCCGACGGCCCCGCCGGGCTCATCGCTTCCGGACGAACCCCAAGGATCAGCGGCCGGCCCGCCTCCGCGACCGGGCCCAGGGGTTCCTGCGCGCCCAACGGCACCACCAACCCAGGCGCGGATTCGCTCTCCCCCGCAAATTCCCACCGGCCGTCGGCCAAGCGGACTGCGCCCGGGAAAAAGTTCATCGGCGGCGAGCCAATGAAGCCTGCCACGAAGGTGTTGGCGGGATGATTATAGAGCGTCAGGGGATCGGCGACCTGCTGGATCTCGCCGTCCTTCATCACGCAAATCCGGTCACCCATGGCCATGGCCTCCACTTGGTCATGCGTGACGTAGATCATGGTCGCCCCAAGCCGGGCATGCAGGCGGGAAAGTTCAAGCCGCGTGGTGGCCCGCATTCGCGCGTCCAAATTGGAAAGCGGTTCATCGAACAGGAAGACCTGCGGCTGGCGGACGATCGCCCGCCCCAGCGCGACCCGCTGCCGCTGCCCTCCGGACAGAGCCTTCGGCATCCGGTCGAGGTAGGCGGTGAGGTCCAGCAGCGCCGACGTGGCGCGCACCTGCCGGTCAATCTCCGCCGGCGCGACCTTGCGCAGTTTCAGCCCGAACGCGAGGTTCTCGTAAACCGACAGGTGCGGATACAGCGCGTAATTTTGAAACACCATCGCGATGTCCCGATCCTGCGGGGCGACCTCGTTCACGCGCCGTCCGCCGATTGAAATATTGCCGGCTGAAATCTCCTCCAACCCGGCGATCATCCGCAGCGTGGTGCTTTTTCCGCAGCCCGAGGGTCCGACCAAAACCATGAATTCTCCCTGCGCCACCTCCAGGTTGATCCCGCGCACCACGGCCGGCCCCGCCGGACCCTTTCCGGGATAATATTTGAAGACGTTCTCGAGCGTGACTTGGGCCATGAAGCAAAGGGGGCCGGGGGTGAACGGACGGGGTTTGCAGGCTGGCCCAGCACCGAGCCCGGAAACATCCGGGAGTCATTTAACCGTTAACTCGGGATGAACTGGCGCACCCGCGGGAGGATCCCAAGCTGACGGGTCTCCCCTGAAACTTTGTTGCCCGGCCCCCAATCTGAATCTGGCCGGAGCCGGAAGCCGCCTCCCTTTCTCCCGTGATCCCTCCCGAAAAAACCGTCTCATCCAAGATCGCCAGCGCGCGAGGCAGGCACCCGCGATCAGTGCCGCCAGCCCTTGCTGCCGGAGGTGCGTTTCCGCTGCGCCAGGTGCACTTGGATTTCCACACGTCCCCGCACATCCCGGATGTCGGCACCGAGTTCAACGCGGCCGAATTCGCCGCCACGATGAAGCGCGCCCACGTCAACAGCGTGACTGTTTTCGCCAAGTGTCATCACGGCATGTGCTACTATCCCGCCCGGACCGGCACCCCGCATCCCGCACTGCGCGGCCGCGATCTGCTCGGCGAAATGATCACCGCGCTGCACCGCGAAGGCCTCCGCGCCCCGATCTACACGACCGTCGCGTGGGATGAGGATGTGGCGCAGCGCTTCCCCGCCTGGCGCCAGGTGAACGCGGACGGCACGTTCGCGCAGGCCGGCAACGCCGACCCGACCAAACCGCCGCACCCCGGCGGGTGGAAGTTCAATGATTTCTGTCATCCCGACTACCAGGACTACCTCGAGGAGCAGGTCCGCGAAATTGCGCGGCGTTACCCGGTGGATGGTTTGTTTTTCGACATCCTTTTCTATTCCCCGCGGGCGCACCATTCCGACGCCGCCCTCAAGCTGCGGGCCAGGCACGGGT
This sequence comes from uncultured Oleiharenicola sp., assembly GCA_964515595.1. Taxonomy (GTDB): domain Bacteria; phylum Verrucomicrobiota; class Verrucomicrobiia; order Opitutales; family Opitutaceae; genus Lacunisphaera. The sequence goes on from CAZEUN010000001.1 coordinate 151,748, forward strand.
TGATGGCGGACGACGAAGCCAGCTTCCGCCGCTTCGAATCACTCGTGCAGGCCCAATTCTGCAAACGCTTCACGCGGGTGGTCCGCTCCGTCGCGCCCAAGGCCACCGTTTTCTACAATTCTATCTTCGACCTCATGATCGAGGCGAAGACAGGCGCGCGCGCGCGCAGCCGTCACATGACGCATTTCGAGGTCGAGTCGCTGCCGTCCGGTTTCTGGGGCTACTATCATTTTCCCCGATCGGCCCGCAGCGCCGGCCGCTGGCAGCGCGACTGGCTCGGCATGACCGGTCGCTTCCAAAGGATGTGGGGCGATTTCAGCGGCATCAAACCCCAGGCAGCACTCGAGTATGAGTGCTTTCGCGCCCAAGCCCTCGGCGGCGGGAATTCGGTGGGCGACCAACTGCCGCCCCGCGGCCGCCTCGACGCCGCGGCCTACGACTTGATCGGGAAGGTCTATGCGCAGTGTGCGGCCGCCGAACCGTTTTACGCCGGAAGCCAGCCGCTGCCGCAGATTGGCGTCCTGACCGCCAACTCCCCCGAGCGCGACCTCAACGAAGCGGCCAAGAGTGATGAAGGCGCGGTCCAGATGTGCGAGGAATCGCACTATGAAGTCGCGATGCTCGACGATTCAGACCCGCTCGACGTCTACTCGCTGCTCATCCTCCCCGACGAAACCACGGTCTCGCCCAAGCTGGCGGCGAAGCTGAAGGCCTATTACCAACGCGGCGGCCGCTTGATCCTGTCGCACCGGGCCGGTCGCGATGCGCATGGCCGGTGGGCCTTGGATTTCCTGCCCCTGGCTTTCGCCGGCCGCGGCGAAAAATTCCCCACCTACTGGCGCGCCCGGAAGCAGTTCTGGCCCGAGCTCGGCGTCAGCGACCGCGTGGTGTATTCCCAAGGCGAGAACGTCGTCCCCGGCCAGGGCACGCACATCCTGGTCGATCGCGTCCTTCCCTATTTTCAACGCACCGACCTGCATTTTTCCTCGCACTTCCAGACGCCGCCGGTCGCCCGTCCGGATCGCCATCCGGCCGTCGTCGCCGGGAAAAACTTCGTCTATTTCGCCGACCCGGTCTTCCAGGAATATCGCACCGCCGGCAACACGGTGGTGCGCGATGTGTGGCGGCGGGCCATGGAACAACTGACCGGCCCGCCGCCGCACGGCGCGGGCTTGCCCACGACCGTCGTCGTTTATCCCCGGCGCCGGCAACGGGATCTCGTGCTGACGCTGCTGCATTATGTGCCGCTGCGCAAGGCGCTCGAACTCGACGTGCTGGAGGAACGCATGAATTTCGCCGGGGAAAAACTGCACCTGCCCGCCGCGGCGCGGCTGGTCCGGGTTTTTGGCACGGGGGCATTGCTCCCCCAGGACGCGACCGGGGCGTTTGTTCTGCCGTGCGTGAAAGGCCGGCTGCTGCTGGAGGTGCCCGATTTTTTCCGGCGCCAGCCGTAATCCCGTGCCAATCACCGTCCACTCGGAATTTGTGCTGGGGGACACGCTCGTGCGTTACCAGGCACCGGCGAACGAACCCCACGCGCTCGGGCTGACGATGCTTCCGGCCAAAAGCGCCCCGGCCGCCGTGGCGCCGCGCGAACACCTGGACGGACCCGGCATTCAAGCGCTTCCCGCGCGGTGGCAACCGGTGATCGCGTGGGAGGTCGATCCCCTCATTCACGTCCAGCTCCGGCACGGCGCCTATGCGGGCGGATTCTCCCAGGGCCGCACCCTGCGCGGCGGACCGGCGACCAAGGGATTCCGCCTGCGCGAACAGGGCTGCATTCAGGACGCAGATCGGAGCACGATCCGAACCACCCTGGCCACGACCGACGGCCTCGTCGGGATTCATGAACTCACCCACATCGTCCGCGAATCCGCTCTCCACGTGCGCACCACGATTCGAAACGATTCGGGGCAACCCGTCACGCTGGAGCTGCTCACTTCTTTTTCCCTCGGCGGAATAACGCCCTTCGCCCGCGACGATGCGGCGGGAAATTTATGGGTCAGCCGCTTTCGCAGCGCCTGGTGCGCCGAGGGCCGGCTGGAGACGCGATCCCTGGAAGACCTGAACATGGAGCGCTCCTGGCTCGGGCATGGAGTCCGCGTGGAGCGATTCGGACAAGTCGGATCGATGCCCACGAATGGATTCTTTCCGTTCGCCGCCTTGGAGGACCGCGCCGCGGGCGTCATGTGGGGCGCCAACCTCGCTGTTCCCGGCTCGTGGCAGATGGAGGTTTGCCGCCGGGCCGATCAGGTCGGCCTTTCCGGCGGCCTGGCCGATCGCGAGTTTGGCCATTGGGAAAAGCAACTGCAACCCGGCGAGAGTTTCACCGCGCCGGCAGCATGTCTCGCCACGACTGACGGAGACCTCGACGACCTGTGCGAGCGTCTGCGGTCCGCGCAGATGTCGGGGTTCCAGACCCTGCCGTCGGTCGAACGCGATTTGCCCGTGGTCTTCAACGAATGGTGCACGTCCTGGGGCGCGCCCACGCACGCCAACCTCGTCGCCCTCGCCGACCGGCTCGAGGGCTCCGGCGTCCGCTACCTGGTGATCGACGACGGCTGGGCCGAGCGCCCCGGCGATGGCATCCAGCAAAACGGCGACTGGATCATCAACCGCCGCGCCTTCCCCGAGGGACTCATGGCGACGAGCGCGGCGATTCGAAAACGCGGTTTGATTCCCGGGATTTGGTTTGAATTGGAGGTCGTGAATGCCGGCTCGCGGGCTTGGAATGAAACCGCCCACCAACTGCACCGTGAGGGCGTGCCCCTTCAGGTCGGCAACCGCCGCTTCTGGGATTTCCGCGATCCGTGGGTTCACGCCTACCTCGAGGAACGCGTGATCGGCCTGCTGCGGGACAATGAAATCGGCTACCTGAAAATCGACTACAACGACAGCCTCGGCCTTGGCTGCGACGGCGCCGAATCCCCCGGCGAGGGTCTGCGACAGCATCTCGCCGGCGTGCAACGGTTCCTGCGCCGGCTGCGCGAGGTGCTGCCGGAACTCGTCATCGAAAACTGTTCGTCAGGCGGCCACCGCGCGGAACCCTCGATGATGGCGTTGACGGCCATGACGTCGTTCTCCGATGCCCATGAGACCCCGGACATCCCCGTCATCGCCGCCAACCTGAACCGCCTGGTGTGCGCGCGGCAAAGCCAGATCTGGGCCGTGGTGCGCAAGGATGATTCCCTCCAACGGCTCAGCTATTCGCTCGCCGCCACTTTCCTGGGGCGCATGTGCCTCTCCGGTGACGTGCACGAACTCGCGCCCGACGCGTGGACGTTGGTGCGCACCTGCATCGGCCTTTATCAGAAGCTCGCGCGCGTCATCGACACCGCCCGCTTTCATCACAGCGGGCAAACGGGCCCATCTCTCCAGCACCTGGCCGGCTGGCAGGCCGTCCTGGTCGAATCAACGAGCGAAGGCCCGTCCTTCCTGGTGTGGCACGTTTTTGCCGCGCCCCCCGAGGAACTGAACGTTCCCCTCCTGCCCGGTCGCCCCGTACGGCCTCACGATGGCCTGTGCGACCAGCCGACGCGCTTTTCGCTCAGGGACAGCCAACTCGTCCTTCGCTCCCTGCGTCCGTGGAGCGGCGGGGTGATCGTCCTCACATGAAGCCGACCGTGCCATCCCGAAGCAGCCCCCGGACGTCCGCGCGATGGCGGCGGGATATGACGGGCTGGTTGTTCGTGGCCCCGGCCCTGGTCGGGTTCTCGCTCTTCTTTCTCCTGCCCACCCTCCGCACGGTCGGCATCAGTTTCACCCGCTGGAACCTGCTGTCGCCGGCGAAATTCATCGGCGTGGAAAATTACCAGCGGCTCCTCGGCGACGAGCGGTTCTGGAATTCGCTCAAGGTCACGGTGCTCTATGTCCTCTATAATATCCCGCTGCAGACCGCGCTCGCGCTCTGGCTCGCGGTGCTGCTCGCCCGGTGCGAGCGCTCGCTCGCGCTGCGGTCGCTCATGCTGCTGCCGTTCCTGGTTTCCAATGTCATCGCGGCGATGATCTGGTTCTGGCTGCTCGATCCCGTGCTCGGTTTCGGCAACACCCTGCTGGCCGCGGTGGGGCTGGACCGCCAGGCCTTCCTGAGCGACGCCCGCCTGGCCCTGCCCTCGCTGGCCGTGATCAACATCTGGCGGCACGTCGGATTCAACGCGCTGCTTTTCTATACGGGGCTGCAGGCCATTCCCCGCCACCTGTATGAAGCCGCCAGCCTCGAGGGCGCCGGCCGCTGGACCGTGTTCCGGCGCATCACGCTGCCCCTGCTGCGGCCGATCCTCGTGTTCGTCCTCGTCACGAGCGTCATCGGGTCCTTCCAGATTTTCGACACGATTGCCGTGACGACGCAGGGCGGACCCGGCTATGCGACCGAGACGGTGATGTGGTACGTGTACCAATCGGCGTTCGGCAGCTTCCGCATGGGCTATGCGTCCGCGATGTCGTGCGTGCTCTTCGCAGGACTCGTGGCCGTCACCGCGGTGCAGATGCGCCTGCTGCGCGCGAACCGTTCCGACCTTGGCTGATCCCCGCCATGGCGACGCTCACCACCCAAAAAAAATCATCCCGGTGGATTCATCGTCTCGCGCTCGCGGGCTTTGCCGTCGCCACGCTGCTGCCGCTGGCCGTCGCGCTCAAGACCGCCCTGACGCCGGACGCCGCCCTGTTCGAGGAAGCCAGCCGGCCGTTGCCTTCCGCGCCCACCCTGTTCCATTTCTCCCGCGTGCTGGGACTGGCGGATCCGGCGGATGCGCGGGCCGCCGGCATCACGCTGCCGGTCATCGATTTTCCCCGCAGCCTGGCCAACAGCTTCATCCTGACGACCCTCGTCGTGGTCCCGCAGATTCTCTTCAGTGCGCTTGCCGCCTATGCCTTTGCCCGGCTGCGTTTCCGAGCCGGCGACACGCTGTTCCGCGGCTTCATCGCCGCCTCCATGGTGCCGGGCGCGGTCCTGTTCATCCCGAACTTCATTTTCGTGCGCGACCTCGGTTTGCTCAACACCTTCGCCGGCATGGCGGCGCCATTCGCGCTCATGACGCCCTTCGCCGTCTTCTACCTGCGCCAGGTTTTCCTTTCCACGCCGCTCGAGATCGAGGAAGCCGCGCGCATCGACGGCGCCTCGGTCTTCCGCATCTTCTGGACCATCGTCCTGCCCATCAACAAGGGCCCGCTGGCCACGCTCACGATCCTGTCCTCGCTCGCCACGTGGAATGAATTTTTCTGGCCCTACCTGGCCGGACGCAAGGAGTCCGTGCAGGTCCTGGCCGTCGCGATCAACTCCTTCCGCATGCAGCAGCCGATGGGCTCGCCGGACTGGACCGGGCTCATGGCCTGCGCGATTCTTGGCATCGTCCCGATGATCGTTCTCCTGCTCGTGCTCGGCCGGAAGATCGTCGAATCCGTCCAATTCAGCGGCGGTCGCTAATTTTATCATGCGCCTGCGACTCCTCCTCGGTTTGCTGGTCTGCCCCGCGGCGCTCGCGGCCCGGGTGGAAATCGACTACTGGCTGTGGGACAGCAGCCAGCTGCCGGTCTATCGCGCGGTCGCCGACGCGTTCGAGCGGCGCAATCCGGACGTCCGCATCAAGATCACCCAAATGTCCTGGCCGGACTATTGGATTTCGTTGACCACGGGTTTCATCGCCGGGACGGCGCCCGACGTGTTCGTCAACCATGCGGCCAAGTTCCCCGAGTTTGTCCTCAACGGCACGCTCCTGGACCTCGCGCCCCTCGCCGCCCGCGACCACGTGGCCGCCACCGATTATCTTCCGTCCCTTTACGCGCTCTGGTCGCGCGCTGGCCAGCAATATGGAGTGCCCAAGGACTGGGACACAGTCGCGCTGGTCTACAACCGCGAGCTCCTCGCCGCCGCCGGCGTGACGCCGGCCGACCTGGAGAATCTCGATTGGAACCCCCGCGATGGCGGCAGCTTCGGCCGCATGCTGGCGCGGCTGACCGTGGATGAAACGGGCAAGCATGCCCTCGCGCCCGGCTTCGACCCCGCGCGGGTCCGCCAATACGGCCTGTTGCTGGACGGCCAGCCCGACGGATTCGGCCAGCTTGGCTGGAGTCACTTTGCCGCTTCCAACGGATTTCATTATCACGACGGCCCGTGGTCGCGGCGTTTTCACTACGACGACCCGCGTCTCGCGGAGACGCTGCAGTGGTTGCGCGACGCCTCGCGGCGCGGCTGGATCGTCCCCGCGCAGCAAGCCCGCCAAATCGGGGCGCCCGGCCTGTTCGCAGCGCGCAAGGGCGTCCTCGTGCTGACCGGCTCGTGGCTGATCAACTGGTTCGCGGCCAATACCCGCTTCCCCTTCGGCTTTGCGCCGCTGCCCGCGGGCCCGGTGGGGCGCAAGGTGATGGTCAACGGCCTCGGTGACTCGATCTGGAGCGGCAGCCGTCATCCGCAGGAAGCCTGGCGCTGGGTGCGCTACCTGGGTTCGGAGGAAGGCCAGCTGGTCGCCGCGGAATTCGGCCGCACGTTTCCGGCGAGGGACCGGGCCGGCAACAAATCCGCCGCGGTCATGAGCCGGCAGGCCGGCGACATCGGCGCGTTCGTGCAGGCGGCACGCGCACCCGGCGGCACGTTTCCCTATCCCCTGACGGAGCACGGCAGCGATTTGCAGAGCGTGACGAAAGCCGCCATGGACGAGATCTTCCTCACCGATGCCGATATTCCGGCGGTGCTGCGGAAAATGAATCGCGACGTGAACGCTCTCTTCGAAACCGACCAGTAGAGCATTTAAAATAAATTCGTAGCCGGCTCTTGGTCGAGAAAGACGGATCATTTCCGCCACCGTCATCCTGCCTGTCCGCCTTAGGCTCGGCGGCGGCGGGAGCCGGGCGAAGGATCCAAGGGGAATTCGAGCCTTCGCTTGGATTCTTGGCCCGGCTCAGAATGACGGCAGCGGGGAATCATACGTTCTGATCGGCTATACTTTAATTTAAAACGCTCTAACCGGCTCCCGGCAAAAGCTCAGCGGGCCGCGTGCCCGGGCAGCGGGGATCCGTCGGCCGTCATTTGAACCAGGCAGAACGCACCCGCCGGCACATCCGTGAGCTCGATCAGCCCGAAACCCGCTTCCCGGCGCACCGGCACCGTCTCCACCTTTCCCGCGTAAGTGACCCGCGCGACGCCGGACGCGGCCACTCCCGGGACGCGCAGCTTCACCTGCGCGAGGGATTCCGCGCCCGGGTTGCGCAAGGCGATGGAGGTGCCCGCGGCGCCCCGGCGCAAAATCACCTCCACCGGGCTGTCCGATTGGATCCCCTGCAATTCCACCCCGGCCCAGACTTGCAGCCTCGCCGTCAGCGCGCGCAGCACCGCCGTGCGCTTTTCCTGCTGCGCCGGAAAGGATCTCATGGCCCCCGGGATGTTTTCCAGCAGGCGCCGCCGGCTCCCGGCCAGCGCGTAGTCGCCGATCGTGCCGCCCAGCAACAGCACCTGGCCGCGGCCGCGTGGCCACACCGCCGCCACCGGCCGGCCGCCGAAAAAGGCGACCGGCGTGGCGCCCGGAAAATCAATTTCCGCCACATCCCGCAGAGGGAGACTGACCCCCGCAAGCACCCCCGCGCCATCGGCCACCGCCTCGCGGGCAAAAGGAACCCTGAGTCCTGCCAGCGCCGGATAGCCCAGCGCGCGCAGCAGGGGCCAGGCCGGTTGCGGGTTGTCCGCGGCAAATTCCCCCGATGTCCGCTGCAGCACCAGGTGGCCGCCCTGCTCCACATAATGCACCAACGCGGCGATCATCGCGGGTTCCAGCAGGCGCGAATCGTTGTCGATCAGGAGGGCTTTGTGGGCCCCGTCACCCAGCGGGCCATCGGCCATGACCGGCTCCAGCCAGCGGCCGGGGGTTACGGCGACGCCGCTCCAGGCGAGGAGATCGAGCCAGCGATGCAACTCGATGAACGCATAGGCAGTGAAGCCCTCCAGCGACCCGGAGGTGAACGAATGCAGCAGGCCGGCTTCGGAGGGCACGACCGCGGTTGCGGCATTGAAGGCGAACGCCTCCCGCAGATCGGGCGAGGCAAACATCGCCCACGCCGGATTCTGTTCCCAGACCGGAAAGACGAAATTCAACTGCCGCACGCCGACAGTCGCGCAATTGAAGAAGAACTCGTTCATGCGCGCCCGGAGGTCGCCGCTGAAGCGCCGCGGATTGATCGGACTGTGGTCCTCCCCGCGAAACGGCAGCCGGCCGCCCGCAGTGCCGAGATACCTCCGGATAAAGGCGGGGGTCTCGGTGTTCTGGTCGCCGTAGTACCGTCCGAACGCGGCGCGCAGTTCCAGTTCTTCGGGGACGGCGCTGTTCGCCATGGTGTTGGACATTCCCCCGATCGGCCGCTCGGGATCCAGTCGCCGCAATAACGTGTAGAGCTCGCGCTCGAAACCGTGGACGGAGTGGCGGTCCCGAAACTCCAGGTAGTCCCGCCAGTTGCGGCGATGATCGAAGGTGGCCACGGCCTCGCGCACGTCGGCGATGTCCCGGACCAGCGGCCCCGGCAGGGGCACCGCCGAGAAATCGGGATAGGTCGTGCTGTAGGCGGCGTTGAGGACGCCGACCTCCCCGTATTTGTCCCGCAGGAACTGCGCGAAGTCCCGCGCGGCCGCGGGCGAATAATCCAGCGGGGCCTCGCGGTCCTCCGAGGTGCTGATGAAGTCGTGATCGATGACGCCGAAGGGATGCACGTGCCAGATCCAGACGGACGGATGACCGCGATACCGGCGGAGAAACACCTCCGTCGCGCGCCGGGCCGAGGCACGGAATTCCGGGGAAGAGAGCGAAGGCGCATTCAGCCAGCGCGCCCCCTTGGAGCCGTCGCGCTGCAACGCACTGAACGGTTCGAGCCAGTATTGCAGGTTGCCCGGCCCGTCGAGACCCGGGGATCCGTAATACCAGCGCCACAAACCGAGTTCCACGCCCAGGCCGTGCGCTTCCGCCGTTTGCACCACGCTGTCCAGCGCGGCAAAATTAAACACCCCGGGCAACGGCTCGAACCAGGCCAGCTCCTGGTAGGCGGCGACCAGATTCAAACCGCCATCGCGGAAAGCCGCCAGCGGCGCGGGCGCCGCCTTGAACTGCGCCGAGAGCATCCGGTGATACAACTCCGCGCCCCAGATCATTTTCCCGGTGATCTCCGCGCGGGTGGGCTGCGGCCGCTCGACCTGCGGCCGGAGCGGCTTCACGTGGCCAGGAAAATCCGGGTCGCGCACGCCGACGAGCAAGGTCGTCGCGGCGAGCACCGCGCCCGTCCGATCGTCGCTCAGCCACGCCTTGACGAGGAGCGGGCCCTGTTCCGTTGGCCTCAGGCGAAACACCGCCGGACCGCGGCAGGGCTCGTCCCCGCCCGCGTCCACCGCATCGTTCACAAAATCGGTCCACCGCCAGTGGAGGGTGCGACCGGATTGAATCTCCGCCGGGCCGTCCAGCGCACACTGCACCTGCACTTCCTCGCCCAGGGCGAACACGTGGTGCGCCCGGGTCGTCGTGAGCATCAGCCGGGGCGCCGGGGCGCCCGCTTCCGCGGTGTCGGCCGCGAGCAGGCGGACTTCCATGACCCGCACGGGCTCGTGGTCCAGGTCGGTGGTGCCGGTGACGACGACGGCCACGCCGCAAACCGGCTCCGGTGTCCACTCCGCCGTCGCCGTCCACTCCCCTCCCCGCAGCTGCGCGATCGCGGTCCACTTTCCCGTCCGGAGAATTTCCACCCGGCCCGCCGTGATTTTTTCCATCTGCGTGAGCACCTCGCACCGGCCCGGCGAAACCGGGTGGGCCGGATCGAAATAAAATTCCAGCCGGCCGGGCTGGTCGCAGATCAACCGGTAACCCGTCGCGGGATTGCCATCGGCAAACTCGGGCGCGCGGTCGAAAACGAGCGGTTTCCCGTCATTGATCGGATTCGGGTAGTTCGAGGGAATCGCGAGCGCCCGCGGCGCGACGTTTTCGGCGAGCCGGGCCTGCCCGGCCGCCGCGGCCAGCAGGGCCATGCCGATCCGTCCGAGCCGGCGGGTGAAGCGCCCGCGGCTCATGCCCCTTTCCGCGGCCCGCGCGGACCGGTGGGCAGGTTCACCTCGTCACGGTTTTGTCCGCCCACCACGGAGCCATCGTCCCGCTCGTTCACGCGGCCCTGCTTCAACCGGGCGAACAGCGCGCGGATGTCACGCACCCCGCCCCAGGTGAACCAGATTCCAGTGACGATCGTCATGAAGACCGGCACCCCCACGCCCGCCACCAGCCAGTAGGTCGACCAGACCTGCGCCGGCCAGGGTGCCAGCAGGTTCCAGATCGAGCCGACGATCATCACGGCGGCCCAGAACCCGGTCCAGGCCACGAGCCCGCCCGCGATCCATTTGTCGCCGCGGGTGAAATTGGCATCCAGCCCGATCATGCGCTGCCAGAAGCGGGGCCGGCGGCCGGCCTGGTCCCGCAAGGCGACGGCCTCCACCTGGTCCTTGATGGCGGCGTAGGCGCCGCGGTGCAGCATCCGGTCCATGTTGAAATCCTCGCGGCAGGTCAGCAACGACACCACGATGTAGAGCGCGATGGCGATCAGCGCGGAGAAAAACGAGATCTGCATGCCGTTGAGCGGAAACCCCGGGTGGATCTTCTGCGCAAAGATTCCGCCCACCGACAGCAGCGAGCCCGTGAGCAAGGCGCACCAGGCGCCCGCCGCCGTGCCCTTCTTCCAATAGAGGCCGCCGATGATCGCCGCGCCGGCGCCCCCGACGTAGATTCCGGTGGTCACCTTCCACCACATCATGATGTAGTCCATCTCCCGGAACACGCAGCCGAAAATGAAGGCGAACAAGGCGACGCCCGTGACCGAATAGCGCAGGGCGCGGATGTGTTGCGCCGGGGCCATCGCCCTGCGCCGCAGGGGCAGCAGCACGTCCTGCACGAAAATGCCGCCCCACGAGTGCAGGTGGGTGGAATCGCCGCCGAAGACGCCGAGCAGCAGGATCGCGCACAGGGCCCCCTTGATCCCCACCGGCAACAGGTGCGCCAGCGCGATCGGGATGCTCATCTGCTCCCGCGCGTGGGCGTCCGCCAGATGCGAGGCCTGCTCGACCGCCCCCCGCGACTGCGCGGCGAAATCGGGATGCGTGAGGAACGTCATGGCGCAGACCGCCAGCAGGGCGATGACGGTCGTGCGGCCCATTTCGCGCCAGCGGCCGAGGATGCCGGACATGCGGGACTCATGCGGCGTAAGGGCCGCGGAGTTGTAGGCGCTGTTGTTCTGCCACGCCATCGTGCCGTAGACGCCCAGCAGGATTTGCATCAGCACGTACCATACGTTGAAATCCGAGATACTCCGGGAATCGAAGGGATTCAGCAGCGACTCGCCCGGCGGGCGGTCACCCAGCACCGTGCTGGCCTGCGTCCAGGTGAACTGCATGGCCAGCGACGCGATGATCACCAGGTAGAACAACTGGGAGATGATGCCCTCGACGCAATCCGTCACCATGTTGGTGATCAATCCGCCGCTCAGGGTGACCCAGAGCGAGATCGTGAGAAACGCGCCCATCAACACGACGTACGTCGGCATGGTCCCGCCGGCCACCGCCACCGTGGCTGGCAAGTCGAGGAACGAGACAAAAAAGCGCGCGCCGACGGCGGGGATGATCCCGAAATTGAGGACCCCGGCGATCACGGCCAGCACCCCGGTGAACAGCCGGAAATTCCGGCTGTAGCGGACCTCGAAAAACTGGGCGAGGGTCATCGCGCGGGTTTCGCGAAAGCGCCAGATGACAAAGCCCGTGGCGGCGATGATGACGATCACCGGTTGCTCCAGTTGTCGCCACCAGGTGAACGTGAAGCCCGCCTTCGCGACCACTTCGAAGTACGCGACGAAGACCACCGCCCCGGCAAACATCTCGCCCCGCGCCACCGCCAGCAGGTAGCGGCCGGCGAGCCGGCCGCCCGACATGAAGTGCGCCACGCTCTTCATGTAGCGCTGGGCGTAGAGCCCGGTCGTTACGACTATGACCACCGGGATGGCCATCATCAGCCAGTCGAGCCAATGCATCGGTTATGAAAGTTTGCGAGAAGGCAGGGAAATTCCGCCTGCGCAGGAAAGGGACGACATGGGTAAGGGGGTCGGCGGAAAATTCCGGCGATCAACGACGGAACCCGCCCGGGGGTTAACGGTTTCCACTCAAGGGAAGCCGGGGCATACGACAAGTTCGTTAAAACCGGCGCGACTCCCAAGACGGTTAACCGTTAAACCACCCGCTCCGCCTGCTCTTCCCCGCCCGCCGGCAGCAGGAACGAATAGGCGACGGTGGTCACATGGCTGTTGATCCGCCGCAGCGCGTTGAACGAGTCCACAAAGTAGCTGCTGCTCGCGAGCTGCTCCCGGGAAGCGGGCGTCAGCCGGTGATAATGCTCCCGCAGCACCTCGCGGCCCCACTCGTTGAAGTCGTGCTTCTCGCGGATCAGCGTCTCGGCATCCAGGCGATTCCGGCTCGTGATTACCCCTGTCGCCAGATCGAGCGAGTGCAGCGCCCGGGCATGCGCCGCCGCGGCATTCCGCCGGTCGTGGTCCACCATCTCCACCCGCTCGAGGCGCTGCTTGATCAGGCCGTCGCAGAGGTGCTTGTCGACCAGGTCGCCCACCGCCTCGAGCTCGGCCGAGAACGTCAGCAAGGCAATCCGCCACTGGGTGTCCGGCGAGCGGCGGTTCTCCCCGAGGCGGCTGAGATAGTCCTTTATTTCCAGGTTCATCCGGTCGACCACGTCGTCCTGCCGCTGGATGCGCTTCGCCAGCTCGACGTCCTGGGTGACAAAGGCCTGCCAGAAATTTTCCAGCATGACGCGCACGTGATCCGCCATGCGGAGCGTCTCGCGGGTCGCCCGGGCCAGCGCGATCGACGGCGTGTCCAGCAGGCGCAGGTCCAGAAATTTTTCCTGCACGGCCAGGGCGGTGCCGGCCGGCTTCGGCGCCATCAGCGTGGCCAGCCAGAGCAACGGTGACAGGAGCGGCAGGGCCACGAGGCCGACGGCGAGATTGAAGAGCGTGTGGCCCATCGCCGTTTGCCGGAGCAAGGAACCCGGCAACGACGCAAACCATCCCTGGGTGACGGCCGGCATGAGCAGCAGCGGCACCGCCACCAGGAGTTTCGCCATCACATTGCCCAAACCGAGTCGCCGGCTTCCCAGACGGGACCAGCCGAGCAGCAACGAGGTGAATCCCAAGCCCAGGTTGGTTCCGAGCACCCAGGGGACGATCGCCGCGGGCAGCAGCAGCCCCGAGCTGACCAAACCCAGGCCGAGTGCGATGGTCGCCGTGGAACTCTGCAGCAACACCGTGAGGCCGCTGATCGCGACGAGCACCAGCCAGGCATGGCCCTGGAGCCGGCTGAGCAACTCCCTGATCTCGACGTTGGCCGCGATCCCGTTGGCTCCCTCCCCGATCATCGACATGGCCAGGAAAACAAATCCCAGCGCCAACAGGCACTGGCCCGCGCCACGCAGCACTTCCCGCTGGCAGAACTGGTACCCGACCACCCCCAGGGCCAGCAGCAGCCCCGCGAGGGCGTTGACATGAAAAGACAGCAACTGAACCGTGACGGTCAGCCCGACCCCGGCTCCCAGCAGGATGGCGAGCACCGCCGACGCATTCAACGCGCCCGCCTCCGCCTCCAGCAACTGCGCGCCGATGATCGCGAGGCCGGTGGACGACGGCGCCACGGTGCCCACGACGATGCCACCGCCAAAGGCACCGAAGCGGTTGCGACTGCACTCCGAGATCCAGCGCACGACGGCCGTTCCGAAAAGCCGGTCGAGTCCCTTGCGAAGAAACCTGACGCCAAACAGGGTGAGGCTGACGCCCCCAAGAATCGCGACCATCCCCATGATCATCTGCCTCCCCGGCTTGCACCCCGGTGGGCGCGGCGCCGTCCGCCAACGGGGCCGGCGAAAGACAGGAATGAAATGGCCATATCCCGGTGTAGTGAGAACACAGCGACCGATCGATACGCCCAAGCGGATCGCTCGCAATTCACGTCCGACTTAACGGTTAACCATTAAATGGACCGGCGCTGGCGGATGCCGGACTTTTCCGGTCCACTCCCTCACAACCCCGGCGCCAGGGCATTGGCCATGAACCCACCCGCTCCCCCTTTCGTCCGCATTTTCCGCTGCCTCGTCCTCGCGTCCACGCTCTGCGCGGCCGCGGGCGTTCATGGCCAGGCTCCCTGGCCGTTCGACCGGCCCCCGGTGGGCGAATTGCGCACGTCCGGGAAGAAAGTCTTCGCCCACTATTTCACGCCGTTCCCGCTGTCCCTCGACAACCTGCCGGCCGACGCGCCCGACCACTACGAGCGGAATCAGCTGCGCGCGGACGGATCGCCCTCGAAGGAATATCCGCGCGGGCGGTACTACGACACCGGCGGTTACATGCGCCAGCGTCCCCTGCCCGTCGACCCGCAGCCGGCCGGCACCGACTATCAACTCGTGAACCTGCAGAGGGAAATCCGGGCCGCCATCGAGGCCGGGATCGACGGCTTCGTCCTGGACATCCTCAACTACGGCCCCAGCACCTCATGGCCGCGTTCCCAAAAACTGATGCAGGCGGCCGTCCGGGAGGATCCGGAGTTCAAAATCCTGCTGATGCCGGACATGAACGGCACCTCGTTCAAGGTGGAGAATGATCCCGACGGCGCGAAGCTCACCGGCGCCGTGCGCGAGCTGGCCGCGTATCCCTCGGCCTATCGTTACCACGGGCAACTGGTCATCTCTCCCTTCAACACCCACAACCGGCCGGCCGCGTGGTGGAAAAAATGGATCGCGGATTACGAGAAACTCACCGGCGACAAAATATTTTTTGTCCCGCTGTTTCAGAACTGGTCCGCGCACGCCGGCGAGTTCGCCGACTTCAGCCAGGGCCTCAGCGACTGGGGCACGCGGGCTGGCGGACCGGACACGGAAAACGGGTCGCCGAAATGGCGGAACTTCGCCCGCGATGTTCACGCGGTCCGGCCGGGCATGATCTGCCTGGCGCCGGTCGGCCCGCAGGATTTCCGGCCAAAGGACAATCCCCTCGCCCCCGCGGGCGTGCGGTTCTGGGAGGCCAACAACAGCCTCAGTTACCGCCTGGCGTGGACCAACGCGATTGAGGGCGGCGCCGACTGGGTTCACCTGATCACCTGGAACGACTACGGGGAGGCCGCCGAGATCGCCCCGTCCACGGGCACGCAATACGCCTTCTACGACCTGACCGCCTACTACGCCACCTGGTTCAAGACCGGCCAGCCGCCGCCGATCACCCGCGATGTCATCTATTATTTTCACCGCCGGCATCATAGCACCGCGCCTTTTTCGGGGAAGCAGGTGGCTCCCTTCAAGCGCGCGGGGAACACGCCGGTGGCGGACGAGATCGAACTGCTCGCCTTTGTCACCGGCACCACGCCCGTGACGTTGGCCATCGAACTGAATGGAACGGTCCACACCACCACCGCGGAACCCGGCCTGCGCTCGTTCCGGGTTCCGCTGCCGGCCACCGGACACGCGCGGCCGTCGTTCCGCCTGATCCGCGATGGCAAGGTCGCGGCCCAGGTAACGAGCGCCTTCGAGATCAACAACGACGGCCTCATGTGGCAGGATTTCCTCTACCGCGCCGGCAGTTCGAGCCGGGCGCCGGTCGCCCCGCGTTAAAGCCATGAGCGCCGCCCCCGCGCCAGCGGCCGCCTTTCCCCGGTGGCTCGAGACCAGTGTCTTCTATCAGATCTACCCGCAGTCGTTCTGCGATGCGAACGGCGACGGGATCGGCGACATCCGCGGCATCATCGCCAAGCTGCCCTACCTGCACGCGCTGGGCATCACCGGGATCTGGATCAGCCCGTGCTTTGCGTCGCCCTTCCGCGACGCCGGCTACGACATCACGGACTTCTACCAGGTCGCGCCCCGCTACGGCACCAACGAGGACCTCAGGGCGCTCTTCGCCGCCGCGCGGGCCCTCGGGATCCGTGTGCTGCTCGACCTCGTCGCCGGCCACACGTCGGATCAACATCCATGGTTCCGGGAATCAAGCCAGCCGCACGCCAACGCCTACAGCGACTGGTTCATCTGGACCGACAGCATCTGGACGTGGACCATCCCGAACCAGCCGCTCGTGGTCGGCGCGACGGAGCGGAACGGGAACTACGTCCCCAATTTCTTCTGTCATCAGCCCGCGCTCAACTACGGCTACGCGCAACCCGATCCCAAGCATCCGTGGCAGCAGCCCGTCGATGCCCCCGGACCCCGGGCGGTGCGCGCCGAGTTGCGGAAGATCATGGGTTACTGGCTCGATCTCGGTGCGGACGGCTTTCGCGTGGACATGGCCGGCACGCTCATAAAAAACGACCCTGACGGCGCGGCGAACGCGGCGCTCTGGCGGGAATTCCGCGCGTGGATCGACCGGGAATACCCCGGCCGCGCGCTCGTCTCGGAATGGTCGCAACCCGCCACCGCGATTCCCCAGGCGTTCCACCTGGATTTCATCCTTCCGTTCAACCAGCCCGGCTATCGTTCCCTGTTCGCGCCCGCCGGTCCCGAGGGGCACCCCTTCTTCGATCGCAACGGGGGCGGCGATATCCGCCGTTTCCTCGACATGTTCGAGCGCGAATACCACGCCACGCGCGCTCATGGGTTCATCGCCATCCCGAGTGGAAACCACGACACCGCCCCGCGGCTGGCGAACGGCCGCGAGCGCGATGACCTCGCGGTGATCTTTGCATTCCTGCTCACGATGCCGGGCGTGCCCTTCATCTATTATGGTGACGAGATCGGCCTGCGCTCGCCCGACGCGCTGCCTTCGAAGGAAGGCGGGCACCACCGGACCGCGGCGCGGACGCCGATGCCGTGGAATCGCCGCGCGAATGCCGGTTTCTCCCCAGCGCCCGCCCCGGCGCTCTATCTTCCCGTGGACGATTCGGCCGACGCGATCACCGTCGAGGGCGCCGAGGCCAATCCCTTCTCTCTTTTGCACGCCGTGCGCCGGCTCATCGCGCTGCGCCGGGCCCACCCGGCGCTGGCGGCCGATGGCGGCTATCGAACCTTGCTCGGCGCGGCCGGCCGGCTGCCGTATGTTTATGAACGCCGCGGCCACGGCCAGCGCATCCTGGTGGCCTTGAATCCCGCGGCCGCGGAATGCACGGCGCGGCTCCCGGAGATGGCACCGACCGCGATCGCGCGCCCGCTCGCCGGCGAACTCGACGCATTCGAAAAGGATCAACAGGGCTGGTCCGTCCGTCTCCCCGGATGCAGCTACGCGATCGCGCAGGCGCTCGATTGATCGCGTCCGACCAGCGCCAGCCCGGTCCGCGAACTTCGCACTTGGTTCAAAACAGCCCTGAGTATTTAACTGTTAAATGCCCCGCCCCACCCTCAAAGCCGTCGCGGCGCTTGCCGGCGTGACGTCAGCCACCGTTTCCATGGCCCTCCGCGGCTCGGCCCGGATTTCGCCCGAGACCACGCACCGCGTCCGAAAATTAGCCGACTCCCTGGGCTATCAACCGGACCCCACGCTGACCAAGCTCATGTCCTATCTCCGGCAGGGCGAATCGCGGCAGGTGGCGACCCTCGGCATGATCACGGTCCGCGAGAAACCCGCCGCCTGGCGCGAGAATTCCCACCTCCGTCGGCACTACGACGGAGCCCTGGCTCGCGGCGCCGAACTGGGCTTCCGGATCGAGGAACTCTGGCTGGGCGCCCCCAACCTGACGCCCCGGCGCATGAAGGAAATCCTGCTCGCCCGCGGCATCGAGGGACTCTTCGTTTTTTCCGGATACGCGTGGAAGTATTTCCAGGATTTCGATTTTTCGCCCTTCGCCTGCGCGACGTATGGGCGATGGAACGGGAGCCAGCGGCTCATGGACCGGGCGGGCGCCAACTATTATCTCGATCTCCTCCGGGTCGTCAGCGAACTCACGCAGTTGGGTTACAAGCGTCCGGGCCTGGCGCTCGATGCGGAGCTCGATGAGCGCACCGGCGAACTGTATTCGGCGGCGTTCCTGGTCGCGGGGAACTCCCATCGATTCGAAACGAAGATCCCCATTCTCTGCCCGCCGCAACTGGACGAAAAACTTTTCCTACGCTGGTTCAAGAAACACCGGCCGGATGTCGTGATCGCCCACACGCCCACCCCCACGGAGTATCTGCAGTGGCTCGGCCGCATCGGGATCGATGTGCCGGGGACCGTGGGCTTCGTCGCGCTGGACATCGGCATGGATGACCCCGTCAAGCCCTCGGGCGTTCGCCAGGACAGCGAGCGCATCGGTTCGGCGGTGGTGGACATGATCGCCACCAAGCTGCAACGCAACGAACGCGGGCTGCCGAAGCATCCGCAGATCCTCCTGTTCGAGAGCGAATGGGTGGCGGGCACCACCACCCGCAAGCAATAGCGTCCGCGGCCGCGATCACTCGGGCAGCAGCGCGCCGCCCGGGATCTTGAAAACGTAGGCGTGCCGGCAGGGCGCCTCCTCCGGCGCCAGCGTGGGCGGCACAATCAGGAGGTCGTCCCCCCTTGCCTCCACCTGGATGTCTCCCGGAACGCCGAGCATGGTCACTTTCCCACCGGGCGCCATCCGCACCTGGCGCAGGAGGAGCTCGCGTCCCGGCCAACCCGCGGTGATCGCGTAAAGGGCGTCCGGCTTGCGCGTGAAGAAGACCTGCTTGACCGCGTGACCGTCGCGCGGGGCCTGGCCCACCTGATCGAGCAGGGAATAGCTGACGCGATACTGGCCGAACGCCTGCACCGGGCGCTGGCCTTCGGTCCACTGGCAGGACCGGCCCGCAAACCGCGTGCCATAGATGGCCTCGCCGTTCACCTGGAGCCACGCGCCGATTTCAAGCAGCCGTTCCTCCATGATGGGCGGGATCGTGCCATCCGCCGCCGGGCCGATGTCCAGCAGCAGGTTGCCGCCGCGACTCACCAGATCGATCAGGATGAGCACAAGTTCATGGCCGGACTTGTAATCCTCAATCCGCTCGGCGCGGCTGTAGCCGTACGAATAGGCCATGCCCCGGCTTTCCTCCCAGGCATGCGCGTCGTCCTGCAGCCCGGCGGCGTATTCCGTCGTCCAATAGCCGCCATGCCGGTGCCGGGTCTCCTTGCCCCAGCGATCGTTGATCACCACCTCGTCCTTCACCGGCGATTCGTTGAAAAGCCACGCAAGCAGCTCCTCGCTGCGCCAGTCGGCCGACGGCAGATCCCATTCGCCGTCGCTGAAAATAATCGCGGGCTCGTACCGCGTCACCACCTCACGAAACTGGGGCAGCATGTGTTCCGCCACGTACCGCCGGCGATCGGTGAGCCAGAGCGGGTTGAACCACTCGTAGAGGGAATAATAGATTCCGAATTTCAGGCCGCGGTCCCGCACCGCTCCCGCCAGTTCGCCGAGCAGGTCGCGCTTCGGTCCGATCTCCGCCGCGTTCCATGGCCGGCCCCACGTGCGGCTCGCGTCCGCGCTCGGCCAGAGCGCGAAGCCGTCATGGTGCTTCGAAGTGGGCACGACATATTTGATGCCCGCCCGGGCAAAAAGCTCCGCCCAGCGTTTCGCATCAAACAGCTCGGCGCGAAATTCCGGCGCGAAATCGGCGTAGTCGTGCGCGGTGCCATAGCGGTCGCGATGATAGGCCCGCCACGGCTCATCCTTGTCGGACTTGCCCGCCACGTGCTTCCAATACCACTCGGCATATTCGCCGGGCACGGCCCAGGCGGGGACGGAATAAACTCCCCAGTGGATGAAGACGCCAAACTTGGCGTCCGCGAACCACGCCGGCATGGGCCGTTGGTCGAGGGACGACCAGCGGGCCTCGTAGCCTTGGCCGGACGCAACATTCCACCAGAGCGCGGCACCGGCCGCGATCGCGGCCCAAGCCCGACCGGTCCGGTGGCGGTAACAGCTCATGGGACCGGCTGGGTTGTTCCTTGCGATTCGCGCGGTCGGACCGCGTCGCCGAGCAGACATTGGGCGAGGCGGGAGAAATCCTGGACGTAGGTGACGGTATTGGAATTTTCCGCCGACCGGTCGCGGGTGCGGTCGATGAGGAACGAATGCGCGATGCCGACGGTGCGCGGCACTTCGTAGTCGTCCCGGGGATTGTCGCCCACGACGGCGATTTTCCGCGGGTCGAGGGCGACGTGCGCGAGCGCCTTTTGCCAAAAGACCGGCTCCCATTTCATGGCCCGCAATTCGGATGCACCCAGGAGCCGGACGAAGAGGGAGGCATCGGTGATGCCGGCGAGACGGAGCTTGTGCAGGATGCTTGAGTTGGGGTTGTTGCTGGTGATGTAGAGCTGGATGCCCGCCGCCCGCAGGCGCTCGAGCGCCGGCTGGATTTCCCGGCCCGTCGGCTCCAGGTAAAGAATCTCCGTATCATACGCAAACTGCCAGAAGCGATCGGCATCGAGCCCCAGGCTCTGAATGAAATCCTCCAGCTGCCACCAGCGAACGTTCGCCTTCGTCTGCGCGATCCGCGCCGTCACGACCTCCGGCGACAGGCCGCCCAGCTTTTCCCCCGCTTGCTGGACCACTTCCAGGAGGCTCCCCGTCCAATGATCGGCATGTTGGTTGGTGGCCATGGTCATCCCCCGCTTCAGCTGCACGATGGTGTCATCGATATCGATCAAGAGAGCCTGGAGACCGGAATAATTCATGGAGGACGGAGATCGCGCGAAGGTTAACGAACGGGCTCCGCGCGCATCGCGCCGGGTTCCAGTGGTTCGTCCGAGTTGAAAGGAGCCGCCGGCAATCCGGCGGCGTTAACGAGGCCGGTTTCGGGTGCGTTGCACCAGGCGTAACGCACCGCGACCGGCGCGGGCACGGCCGCCGACCCGATCCAGACGGAGTCGTCGCCCTGCAGCCGGACTTCCCCCGGAACGAACCGCCGGTCCGCACCGGCAATTTCGAAACCCGGAATTTTTGCGCCGAGGCCCTGCAGGCCGGTCGCGTGGGTGAAGCGCACGCGCAAGCCGGCCCCGTCGACCGCGGCCGAGGAAAAAGTCGGGCCTTCCGCTTCCACCGCTTCGCCGTAAACCCGCGCACGCGCCAGCAACGCGAGCCGATGGCCCACCGGGCGCTTGTCCAGCGGATGCACTGTCTGCGGATCGCCGACGTCGATCGTCACCGCGAGCGCGGTGTTGGGCACCGTCCGCGCCACCCGGGCCTGGGCCTGCCGCAGTCGCGCCCAGGAGTCGCCGGCCGGATTGCCGCTGGCGTAATTGGGCAGTTGCACCACCAGGAAAGGCAGGCTCACGCCGCCCCATTGCCGCCGCCATCCCGTGATGAGCGCGCCCAGCAGGCCGGCATAGTCCGCGGGGTTTTTCGCATTGTTCTCACCCTGGTACCAGGCCACGCCGCGGAGCCCATAGGGAATCAACGGGGCAATCATGCCACCGAAAAGTCCCATGGGCCTTTCGCGATCCTCGAGGGAAAAGAAATCGGGGGGGCGGGCGGCGGCAAGTGTGACGTGATTCGTTTCCGCGTCGCGCGCGGCGGCCTGCCACGCCGCCAGCTTTTCCCGCGCCGCCTGCCGCCGCTGCGGATAGGTGGCGACCTGCCGGCTCCAGCGCTCGAAAACCCCGGCCAGCGCCGGATTCGCAACCAGGGTTTCCTCATCCAGCCAGGCCTCGATTGAGGTTCCGCCCCACGTGGCATCGATGATGCCGATCGGCACGCCGAGCGCGCCGTGCAGTTCGCGGGCAAAATGATAGCCGACCGCCGTAAACCCTCCCACGGTGGCGGGCGAGCAACTCTTCCAATGGCCGCCGGCCAGGGCCCCGGCCGGCGGCATCACCGCGGCCACGCCCACTTTCAAAAACCGGATCGCGGGAAAATCCGCCGCGGCTATCTCGTGCGCCGCGTCAGCCGCGCGCGAGACATTCCACTCCATGTTCGACTGACCGGAACAGAGCCAGACCTCGCCTACGAGCAGGTCCCGGACCTCCACCGTGGTATATCCCGCGACCGTCAGGCTGGCGCCCTTGTTCGTCACCTGCTGGGGCGGCAGCGTCACGCGCCACTGTCCGCCCGCATCCGTCGTAGCCGCGACCGTGCTGCCGCCGAAGCTGACCCGCACCTCCTCGCCGGGGACCCCGGTGCCCCACACCGGCACGGGCTGGTCCCTTTGCAACACGGCGTGATCCTGGAAGACCGACGCCAATTGCGCGGCGTCCGCCGGCACCAGGCAGGAAATGGTCAGCAGCGCCGCGGCCAGACGGGGCGGGCGGAAGCGGTCGGCGGGACGATGGGGCATGACCATGACGTGTCCCTGCGGCGAGCGCCGGATCACGGCCTCACCTTCCCCCCGGTGAGGATTTCCTCGAGCGGCCGGCCCTCGGCCCCCGGGAGCGGGATGCCGAGCAGCCGCGCCACCGTCGGCGCGACATCGAGGTTGCGCACGCGAGGCAGCACTACTCCGCGCGCGAGGCCGCGGCCCCCGGCGATGAAGATCCCATCGAGTTCCGGGTCCTCCGCGCGGTAGCCATGCGTGCCCGCATAGTTCGGGGAAGGTTCCGAAACGACATCGCCCGTCGCGGTGTCCGCAAAGGCATAACCCGCCTTCGGGTAGAGAATGAGGTCACCCATGCCGTCGTTTTCCTCCGGCGACGGCATGCCCCACTTGGGCGCGTCGGTGCCCGCGACGATTTCCCCGACGGAGGGCTCGGCCGCAAACAGCGCCTGCAGCTTGGGCAGCAGCTCGGCCTTGCGGCGGGGATCGTCGATATAGACAAACGCAATACCGCCCTGGCTTTTCACGTAGGCATCCGCCCGCACCACGCGGGCCCCGGCGACCTCGAGCAGGCCGGCGCGTTTCAAAATCACGTTGGGATAGGCCCGCGTGCTGACCTTCTTGTGTCCGTGGTCGCTCACCACGACGAAGGTCGTGCGCTCACGGAGGCCGGCTTCGTCCACCGCGCGCATGATTTCCCCCACGAGGCTGTCCGCATATTCCAGCGCAGTGTGGCTGGCGACGGACCCCGGACCATAATTGTGGTGGGTCGAGTCGATCGTCAGCACATGAAACAGCAACAGGTTGGGCCGGTGGTGCTGGATGATGAAGCGCGCCGCCCGTGTCCAAAGCTGGTCGTGCCACGCGATGCTGGTCTTCTGCCCGTATTCCATGCCGGTGATTTCCGCCGGCGTCAGTTCCCCGGCGGCCATCATTTCCCGGACGATCGGGTCATCCAGCTTCGGGAACTCGTGAAATGACCAGTCGATGGTCTTCGCGCCGGTCACCGCCACCCAGTTGGACTCCGCCGTGGTGAGGCCCGCCTGCGCCGCCAGGTCGTACAGCGTCGGCACCCGCACCAACTTCTGCTTGTCGGCCCACTGCTCGATCACCGGCGGCTTCCCGGGGCCGGGGTGAACCAGCAGGCCATTGTAGAGTACGCCGTGCCGACGCGGGCTGACGCCGGTCACGAGCGTCGTGTGGTTGACCCACGTGATCGAGGGATTGGAGACCGTCATCGCGTCCGCCGAGACGCCGGCCGCCGCCAGCTGGCGCAGGTGCGGCACCGCCACGTCGGGGCGGCGCCACAGATCCGCGGGGAACCCGTCGAGGCTGATCATGATGACATGGTTCCCCTCGTCCGCCGCGAAGGCCGTGCCTCCCCACAGGAGCAGGCACCAGCCCAGGTGGCGCAAAACGACGGACAATTTTGGCCGGGGGCCGGGGGAACGATTCATGGGGAATTACGCGGCGGACGGGACGCCGCGTTAGAACCTCGCGGTCAGCGTGAGGGAGGCGGTGCGCGGCGGCAGGTAGCGGTAGCTGCTGGGCACCTGGGCACCCGTGAGGGAGCCGCCCGCCGGAGTGTACGTGTAGGTGTTGTAGCCCGTGTACACGATTTTGTCCTCGTCGAAGAGATTCGTGATGTTCAGCTGCAGGCTGAGCGGGCGTTTCCAGAGCTTGAAATCATAGGCAACCATCGCGTTGGCGATCTGGGTCTGGTCCGACTTGATGGTGGCGAGCGGATCCGGAATCACGAATGCACCGGTCGCGGCATTGAAGCTGAGGGGTACGCCGATGACGCGCCGGCCCTGGAACTGCACGCCGCCGCCGAGGCGCACGCCCTTCAAGCGGCCGGCGGCGAAACGGTAGGTGGCGTAAACGTTCGCGGTATAGTCGGGCGTGCCCGTGGGCGTGCGGCCATCGCTGCTGTTGATGAAGGCCGTGTCGAGGGTGTTGATCGTGGAGTTGATGCCGGTGAGGTTGGCGTTGGGATTGTTCAGCTGGGCGCGCCACTCGGTGATGTTGGCCGCGTAATAGGCCTTCGCCTCGGGATAGGCGTTGCTCAGCTTGCTTTCCGGGAGCGCGAAATTGAAAATCGCCCGCCAGTTTTTGGTGAGGTTCGCGGTGAGGTCGACCTCCCAGCCGGTCGCGCGGAGCGTGCGGGAATCGAACGCCCCGGGGGCCACCAGGGCGCTGGCCGCGTCCGCCGTGTTCGCCAGCCCTGTCAGACGGGTGGCCTCCGCGGGGTTGCCCGCGGCCGTCGCGGCGTTCGCCAGCGCGAGGTAGGAGTCACGCGTATAGCCCCAGAGGGTCTTGAAGTTGTTGCTCAGGCTCGCCTGGCCACCGCTGCCCTCGACGCCGTCCTTGTGGCTGATATAGCGGCTGACGGTCCCGGAAATCTTCCCGTCGAACAGCTCGACCTTCAGGCCGAAGTCGTAGCCGTCGTTTTGCGGCGGCGCCCAGGGCTCGAAGCTCAGGTGCTGGCCGCTGCCGACGACGTTGAAGCCCTGCGAATGGTTGGCGAACACGCCGAGCCACTTGAGCGGAAAATACACCGCGCCGGCGGTGAGCGAGTCCTTCTGGAACCGTTGGGGATAGTCGTCCGTGGTCGTGGCCGTGCCCTTGCGGACCGGATCTGTCGAATTCCAGATGTAGCTCGGCGGCGTGTTGATCGTGACGCTGCCGGCGCCCGGCGACTGGGTGTTGCTGTCCTGCTTCACGTCGTCGTGCCGGAGCCCGAAGTTGGTCGAGACCTTGCCGTCCCAATAGCGGCCCACCAGGGCGAACTGGTAATAGGTGACCTGCGACATGCTCTGGTTGTTCGTGAAGAGCCGGTAGCCGATGTCCACGCCGTTGGATGACTCGGGCTCCCCCAGGTCGATGTTACCGTCCGAGGCGTAACGGCGGACGCGGATGAGGTTGTTGGCGTTCTGCACGACGTTGCTGGTGCCGTTGAGGCGCGTCAGGCGGCTGAGCAGTTGCTGGAAATGATCGCGGTGATAGCCGGCCATGCCGACGAGCCGTTGCTCCATGAACCGCCACTTGAACGGATAGGCCACCAGGATGCGGGTGTCGTAGGTGAAGTTCTGCACCCGGCTCCGCGCCCATTCCAGGTCCGCGAACACCTCGCCGAAGTGCGGGTTGGCGGCGCCGTCGGGCCGCACGGTGTTGACGTCGATCGCGTAACCGTTGAAGGGCGTGCCGGAGAACTTGTCGACGGTCGGGTGGACGTACTGATACGCCAGCTCGACCGCGAGCTTGTCGAAGAAGGTGTGCTCGAGATAGCCCGCGAACAGCCAGGTGTCCTTCTCGGCGATCGGCGAATGCGTCGGGCTCATGGAGAACTCCCGACGCGGCAGGATCGGGTAGTTCGGCTTGCCCGGGGTCGCCCAGGCCGAATCCGCGTCGGGAATCACCGCGAAGCCGGTGCCGGTGGTGCGGCCGAAGCCCTTCCAGTTGAGGAGGCCCAGGCCGGGGCTGCCGCTGTCGTAGATCCAGTAGTCATTGAGCGCCATGGTGGTCGTGCCCGTGCTCGCGGCCGGGTTGGCGGTGCGCGGCCCGGTGAAGACCGTGGTGCGGTCCCAATTGGCGACCTGCTCGGAAAAATTCTGCGCCGGCACCGTGCGCGCGTTGGAGTCGAACTCGATCTCGCCGCGGAAGGTGGTGTTGCGGGTGAGCGCGTAGGTGCCGGAAAGCAGCATCGTGCGGTTCTTCTGAAGATCGCCGTCCTGCCAGCCGTAGCGCTGCTCCTCCATGCCGTTGACGCGCACCGCCAGTTTTTCGCCCGCGAAGGCGTTGACGTCGATCGCGCCGCGGAGGCTGCCCAGGTTGTCGGTGCGGAAGGTGAAGTTGGCGAACTGCCGCTTCAGCTTGGCGCGCTTGGAATTTGAATTGATCAGGCCGCCGAGCGGGGCGTCGCCGTAGAGCGCGGCGTTCGGACCGCGGGGAATCTCGACGCGCTCGATCGTGGTCGAATCGACCGGGACGTAGGCGACGAAGTAATTGCGCGCGATGGACCAGGAGCTGCCCGGCACGCCGCGGATCACGGCGTTCGGCAGGAAGTTCAGGTTCACGGCGTTGTTTTCCGCGCCGTCCATGTAAACGTTGGCGCCCCAGGAAGCCGCCTCGCTGATGTTCAGCGCGCCGATGTCGTCGATGAATTCCTTGGTCAGCACGCCGATCATCGCCGGCGTTTCCTTCAGCGCGGTGGCGAGCCGCGAGCCGGCGACCGTGCTGGCAGCCTGGTAGCCGTTGTCCTGGTCGGTGGAAACGAGGAAGGGAGAGAGCTCGACGACCTTGCCGTCCGGCTTCTGTGTCGCCGGCGCCGCGGTCTGGGCCGGGAGCGGGGCGGCGAGGAACGCGCCGCCGAGCAGCGCCAGCGCGACCGCCGCGGGCCGCAGCGGCCGGATGCACGAACGGGGACCGCGGCGAAAGGACGCGGGCGGGAAGAAAGCTTTCTGCGGCGAAAGCGAAACGCTTCGGGTCGAGCGGGCAGACACGGGCTGGGGGCTGGGGTGCATGGAACTTTGGGTAACTGGGGTTTGGGCCGCAAGACCCCGCGAAGGGATCCGGCGTTTTGCTGGGACCGACTCGCACCCGGTGGGGCGCGACGCGGCGAACTTGGCGGCGGCGTTTTGCCGGCGCGATGTCGGTTCGATTTAATCGTTAAATAAATCCGGGGCCCGTCGCGGCCCCGAAAAAAAAGCCCCCGCGGCGCGGGGGCTCGAAAATCTCTCCGCCAGCGCGGCGAATCACCAAGACGAGATCTCGATGAAGTTCGCGGCGTTGTAAGTGGTGTCCGCGCCCGCCGGCGTCGTCAGCGTGAGCAGGGTCGGCGAGGCGGCCGGGATCAGGAAGGGCTTGCTCACGTCGAACCACTTGACCGTCGAGGTGGTCGACTGGTTGATCACGGTGGTCCCGTTGATCGCGAGCTTGAAGGCCACGCCCGAACCGGCGTTCGGATCACCCGCCACCAGGCGGACCTTGTAGTGGCCGGCCGGCAGCGAGATTTGCCAGTTCCGGGTCACGCCGTTGAGGGTCTTGACCAGGGTGTCGTAGCGCTCATCGGGCGACGATGCGTGGTTGCGGTCGCGCACGTTCGCCGAGTTATCGGCGGGATTGCCACTGGTGTCGGTCCAGCCGTATTGGAACGTCGTCGGAAAAGCCCCGACGCCGGAATTGTTCCCGTAGGCCAGCCCCAGGTCCGGAAGGTAGAGGGGCGTCGCACTGCCCTCGTGGTTACCCGGGAGCGCGCTTCCGAAGTTGATCCGGGCGTAATAGGACGATTCAACGGGCGCTCGCCGCGAACTGCCGCCGCGCACCATCATATCGGAGTAGATGATGGCATTGTTGATCTCAAAGTTACTGGTCACCGCCTGCACGGTGACGCCGCCGCGCTTCAAGACGAACGACGGTGTGCAGCGGGCGGTAGCGCCGCTGGGAATCGCCTTGGTCAAGCTGTAAGTCCCGGGTGCGGTGAAGGAGCCGGTGGTAACCGCCGAACCGTCATTCAGGTTGATTTCCACGGTCATGGCGTTGTTTCCGGGCACGTCCTTGGCGAAGGCCAGCATCTCAACGTTGCTGGCCAAAGGGGTGCCGGTGGCGCCATTCACCGGAGCTCCGCCGGTCTGTTCCGTCGCATTATACGCGGCCGTCCCGTGCTGCTTGCGATGGAAATAGAAAATCGTGTCGCGTTCGATTTTGGGGGCGGCCGCCTTCTTGAGCCAGGTATTGTAATAAGCCGAGAGGTCATAAAACGAATACTGGATGCCCGCCGAAGGCGCGATGTGGCTGTGCTCGGAATAATCGTTCCAGGTGATCAACTGCACCCAATCGGCCCGATCGGCCGCGGGCCCGGCCTCGCGGATCGCGTTCGACCACGTTTGGCGAAAATTCAGGCTGTTGTTGGCCTCCCAAAACCGCATGTTGTTCGTGCCGGTCTCCTTCGGTCGGAAATCCTGCGGGGCTACCGGGGCCATCGCGATAAGCGCCTGACCGCCCGCGTTCGTGTAGGTGTGAACGTTCTTGGAGAAATCGATCCAAGCCGCGGTATCGTTGCCGGTGCCGGTACTCGTGTTCCGATTGCCCCAGTCGCTGTAGCCATTTGAAATACTGGCGTAGCCCGAGGCATACGTGGTCCAAGCCTGGAATGTCGGTACAAAATAAATGTTCTGCCCGTAGGCGGCATTAAACGACGTGATCCAATCCTGCCAGAACGCCGCGCTGCGCTTGTGGGCGTTGAAGGGAGCAATGACCAGCCGGCCGCCCTCACGATACACGGCCGATTTTGTGTAAAGCACCGAAATCGCATTGGTCAGGAGCTGCTTCGTTTCCGCATCGGTTTGAACGATAAGGGGCGTGCTCGGGTCGCCATCATCATCATACGGGGCTCCGTATCCCTTGGTGTTCATATCGGGCATGAGCACGATCTTGAAGTTGGGATCGACCGCGGCGGCCGCATCCAGGGTATCGAGGATCGCCTGCCATTGCCCACCGCCGACATTGCTCAGGAGATCGAGCGTGAATCCATCGATGCCCAGCTCCAGCGCCGTGCGAACTTCGTTTTTAATATTCTCCAGCTTCCAATTTCCGCCAATAACGGGGGTCGGCAACGGACGATCCCGCAGATAACCGCCCCGTGTCTTGTATTTGTTCGATTCGCCGTAAGGGGAGAAATAAGCCCGCTGATAATAGTCGGGGGTCAGCCAGTGCTCGCTCGCATTAAGCTGCAGGGCGAACTGGGTGAAATAATGCGCCCACACTTTCTTGGCCGAGCCCCGCAGGCTCGCCAACGAGGGGCGGTCAAACGGCCAGGGGTCGACCTTCGTCGACAAGGCATATTGAGCACCGATCTCCGTCGCCGGGAGCGCCCGCTTGTAGATGGAGAAATCGTCGATCGCCCCGGCGAAATAGGAACCGGGCGAAACCGCGCCCAGCCAGGAGTGAAAGCTGCTCGGGTTCGTGTGGTTATAGGTGGTGCTCAGCCAGGCGGGAGCGGAGACCGCCGACCCGACCTGCGCGCCGTTGACATACAGACTCATCGTCTTGGCGCTGTAGTTCCAAACCGCCACGAGGTTATACCAGGTGCCCGGAGCAAACGTGTAGTTCCATGAGCCGGAGGACGAACTGGCTTCGCCGCCTTGGCTGCGACCGAGCATGTTGACGCCCGTGGACGACAGTTGCAGGACGATGGCACCGCCGCCGTTGTACTGCGGGTTGAAGAAGAGTCCGGCCATGTTGCTTCCCGTAGGTAACGTGGTCGGCTTGATCCACATCTGGAGCGTGACGCCGGAACTCCCGTTTAGCGCCGTGAGCAGCGCCCCGCTGTTGCCGCCGGTTCCCATGAGCAGAACATTGCTGCTCGAGCCGCTGCCGGAGAAAATCCCCGCGAGGTTGTCGTTTTCGAAAGCGGGCAGACCGTCCGCCGCCTTCGGTCCCGCCGTGGCGGAGCCGAGGATCGAGGCGCTTTGCGGCGTGGCCGTGACCGTGATGGCCCCGGCTTCGTTGGCGGAGTTCACCAGGTTGCCGGACGTCTGGTTGAACTGGAAGTAAAGCAGCGGATCACCCTGCTTCACCGAGGCGCTGTAACCGGCAAACACGGGGCAGGTGGCGAAGGCGATGGCGGCCGCGGCCAGGACGGCAATGGCCGACAGCGGGCGACGGGATTGGGGCTGCTGTACAAGACACCGGGCGTCTTCACCGAGGGACGCCTGGGAGTGGCCGGTAAATCCGGCAACGAACGAGGGCTTTTTCATGACGGGGGGTTCAATACGAATCGCGCTCTAGTGGGTGATCGGGGACATCAGCTCCCCGCGCACTCTTGAAGCGACGGCAATTCGCCGTGGGTTTATTTTTCAGGGCAATGCGGACGAGCCGACCTGGCTCCGGAAAATTCAGCCGGTTCCGGATGAATCGCCGGTATGGAACGCGCGCTTCAAGCCATTCGCGAGAGGCGCGCCGTTTAATTGTTAACCCATCGGCGCGCCTCTCCGCATTCGCGCTTAACGATCAAATGAACTCCGGCTTGCCTCCACTCCCGCGTCCGCTGCTTGCTCCTCAATCGCTTCAGCGCGCGCCGGCATCGCTCCGCCGCGCCCCACCCCATGCCATCCGCCCATTCGCAATTTCCCCGGCGCCGGATCCTTGGCGCGCTGATTGTGCTGGGGTGGTCGTCGTCGATGGCCGCCGACTACCGGCAATCGCTCCTGGGAAATTCTCCTTTCGGGTCAGCGGTCGCCTCGGTGGCACCCCCGGCCGCTGCCGAGTTGGAACTCCGCGGCATCGTCCGGGAAGACGATGTTATTCTGGTCAATATCTTCGATGGCTCCACTCACTCCTCCCAATGGATCGCCGTCAACAGCCGCGGGGCCAACATCGCCGTGTTGTCCTACGATGACTCGACCGAAAGCGCGCAGATCCTGGTCGACAGCCGCGCCCTGACCCTGACGCTTAAAAACAGCCGGATTGCCCCGCCGCCCAAGCTCACGGTGTTGATCCTCAACTAAGCCGGACTCGGTTGAAGGATGAACGCGGACGGTTTCCGGCGACGGCCCGCGTCTGTTACAAAATACTTGAGATACGCGGGGAGTCTGGTGTCTTTTGCGGATGAATTTCGGCAAGCTTTACGACGACCAGATTGTCGGGACCTACGAGGAGGATGCGCTGGGACTGCTGGCCGGCGTGCGCGACCTGGCGACGGCGCAGATCACCGGGAGCGACCTGCCCGCGGACCCCACCATCCTGGATCTCGGCGCGGGCACGGGCCTGACGTTCGCGGCGCTGGCCCCGCGGTTTCCCCAGGCCCGGATGATCGGCATCGATTTGTCGGCGCGGATGCTGGCCGTCGCGCAGCGCCGGTTTCCGCTGCTCGAGATCCACGTGGATGACGCCTGCAACGCCGGCCAGCGCGTGGCCACGGAAAGCGTGGACCTCGCGCTGGCGCATTTTCTCACGACGTTCGTCAGCCGGCCGCGCTTGTTCGCCGCGGCCCGGACGACCCTGCGGCCGGGAGGCCTGTTCTCGGTCGTGAGCACGACCCGCGGGGCCTTTGGCAAGGTGCGCGCCGGCGCGGACAAATTGCTCGGCCAACACGGCCTCTCGGACGAGGTCAGCCCGGCGCCGGAAAGCGCGGAGGCGCTCGCGGCCGAGATCGCGGCGGCGGGTTTCGCGATCCGCGCGGTCGCGGTATTTCGCAAGCCGGTCGTTTTCCAGGATTTTGACGCGGCGCTGGACTGGGGCGTCAAATCGGGCTTCTTCACCCACGCCGTCGAGAAGGTGGGCAAGTTCCGGCTGGCGCTGCTCAAGCAGCTCGCGCGCGGCCTGTTTCCGTTTCACGATGAGTACGTGGGCGCAGCCGTGCTGGCCAGCCGTCCTTGATTCCGCATGAAGGCAACCCGCCCGTACGAATATTCGTTTGAGGATCGCTCGATTTTGCTGCGGCTCGCGCAAAAGCCGCTCCTTGAACCGCTGGTGCGGGCGCTGCCGCGACGGCTCACGCCCAACCAGATCACGGTCGCGGGCCAGTTGGCGGCCGGCGCGGGATTCCTGCTCGCGGCGCTGGGCCGGCCGCTGCCGCCCGCGGGCTGCGTGCTGCTGGCCGGGCTGGTGCTCTTCTATATTGTAGCCGATTGCATCGATGGCCTGTTCGCGCGGCACACGCAACGCACCTCGCGGCTGGGCGAAATGCTCGACCACTGGCTCGACGCGGCGAGCGTGCCGCTGGTGATCCTCAGCCTCGTGCTGGTGCTGCCCGCGCCGCCGTGGCTGGTGATGACGACGGCGGTGATCGCCACGTCGCTGCATTTTGCGACCTTTCTGCACGGGTTCCGCGTGGGCTTCGTGCACCTCGGGGCCATCGGGATTATCGAGGGCGCCTGCGTCGGCGCGGCGCTGTGCCTGGTGATCGCCTTCACGGGCGACGGCTGGCTCGCGCGCGAGGTGATCGGCGGCTGGTCGCTGGCGGCGCTGCTGGTCGTGGCGCTGGTCGCGGGCTCGGTCGCGACGCTCGGCTCCATGCGGGGGTTGGTGCGCCACCTGCGCGATTTTGTGCCGCTGGGCATACTGCTGGCCGTGGTCGTGGCCTGGTATGCCTGGGGCCGGCTGTCGCCGGCCCTCGGCGGCACCCTGGCCATCGCGGTTGGAGCGCGCCTCGAAGGCCAAGTCATCCGTGCGCGCCTGACGCGCGAACCGCTCGTCCTGTTCGATCCCCGACTGCTGGTGCTCGTCGGACTCGCCGCGGGCGTGTCGCTCGGCGGGGATCTCGACGCCCGGGCCCAGGGCCTGGCCGCCGCGGTGCCCCTCGCCTACGCGGTCTGGCGCGGCGCGTGTTCGTTCTGGCAGACGGCCGGCGTGCTGCGCGCACCAGCGGAAGGCTCAGCCGCGCGCCAGCCGGACTTGTAGCCGGCGGAAGCCGTCGGAGGGGCGAAGGCCTCAGAGATTGCTGGCCTCAGCGAGATCGATGGCGCTTTCGATCGTCGTCCAGCCGCCGGAAACGACCTGGGCCTTCACCGGGTGGCCGGCGGCGCGCAGGCCGGCAATGACGTCGATCAGGCCGAGCTGCGCAAACTCGGGGCGCCCGACGGCCGCGGCGAGCCAGTCGCGCAACGCCGTGGCGCCGGCTTCGGAATACTTGATGAGGCCGATCCACTCGGCGTCGTAACCGTCGGGACTCGCGGCCAGCGCGGCGGCGGTGACCTGCGCGTCGGCATCGAGGAACGCGGGCGATTCCGCGCCGCTCAATTTCACGAGGTCGCGCGTCCGCGCAGCGCCGCCGGCCTCGCGGCGGATCTGGCGGTCCACGGCAATCACCAGGTCGGCCTCGTCGTCGAGCAGCGATTGCAGGATGTGACGGCGGCAGAGGATGTCGCCGAAGACCACGAGGCCCGGGCCGCGGAGGGACTCCGCGGCGAGCGCGAGCGAGGCGGCCTCGCCGGTCGTCTCCCAGGCATCGTTGTCGACGCGCTGCAGGTTGGGACGCCGGATGGCTTCCTTCCGGTAGCCGGCGACCACGGTGAGGTCGCGGACGTTGAGGGCGTGGAGGCTGTCGCAGAGGCGATCGAGCAGCGTCACGCCGCCGACGCGCAACAGCGTCTTGGGCACGTTCGTCGTGAGCGGATGCAACGGGCCGCCGCCGCGCGTGGCGGCGAGGATGACCGCGGAACGCCGCGGCGCGGCGGCGAGAAAGCGGTCCTCCGCGGCCTTGAGTTCGTCGTCACCCTGCAGCCGGAAAATCTCCCGCAGCGGCGCAACGGCCTCCTCGACGCCGGCGATGCCGCGCTCGCGCTGGATGCGCGCGGCAGTCGCCTGCATCGCGGTGACCGCGGACCGGACGAGGTGATTGGCCCAGATGACCGCGGCCACCTGCCGCTGCGCGAAGGCCTCGGTCGGCGTCGTGTAATATTTGGTCGGCACGAGGACGATCGGGTGGCGGTTCGCCCACTCGTCGAGAAAGGCGAAGATTTCGTCCGGTCGCGACGAGGCGCTGTGGATGAGGATGGCGTCGGCCCCGGCCTGGCGGTAAGCCTCGGCCCGGCGGATGGCCTCGGCGTGCCCCCAGCCCGCGATGAGGGCCTCGACCCGCGCGACGATCACGAAGTCGCGGTCGGCCTGCGCGTCCTTGCCGGCCTTGATCTTGCCGGTGAACTCCTCGATCGAGGCCAGCGGCTGGGCCGCGCCGCGCAGGAAGCTGTTGGTTTTCGGAAAGACCTTGTCCTCGATGCAAACCCCGGCGATGCCGCGTTGCTCGAGTTTCTGGACCAGGCGCCGGAAGTTGTTGAAGTTGCCGTAGCCGGTGTCGCCGTCGATCAGGATGGGCACCCGGGTGGCGTCAGCCATGAACTCCACCACATCGAGCACCTGCGTCCAGCTCGCCTCGTTGTTGTCGCGCACGCCGAGCGAGGCCGAGATCGCCAGGCCGCTGGCCCAGATGCCGCGAAAGCCCGCCTCCTCGGCGATGCGCGCGGAGAGGCCGTTGTGCGCCTCCATGAGAAAATCGAGCCGCGCGGGGTCGAGCAACGCGCGGAGTCGGCTGGTTTTGGACGGTTCAGCGGGCATGGAGAAAATTTTTGACCGCCGCGCTCCGCCTCGACCGCGCGATGCCCGGCCCACCCCCGGCTTCCACGAAACCGGTTGGCTGCGCCGCGGGCGCGGGCCTGGGGCGCGAGCCGGGACCAGCCGCCAGCACCACGGCCGTCGGAGCGGGTGAAGAGTGTGCATTGCCCAAAGCGCGTGCAAACGAACAGACGGGAAATTCTCCGTCAACGGAATATGCCGGGCGCGCACGGAATGAAAAATCAGCGCAGCGGTGTCTCCGGCCCGCGCAAATATTTTCTAAGCTGTTGACGACACGGAAGCCACTCGTGCAAATTTTGTACGATTGGCGTTTATGACGCCGAGCTGTTTTCGGCGCCAATGCCTTCCTGTCGATCACACCCGGATTGGGTCAGTTTGCTACGCTCCCGCGCCGACACGCTCGGTGCCCGCACGGCGCTGCGATTTTATCCGTCGGGCGACGGCGATTCGGTGGCGCTCAGTTACGCCGACCTCGACGCGCAAGCGCGGCGCATCGCGGGGCAGCTGCAGGCGCGTTGTGCGCCGGGCGACCGGGTGCTGCTGCTGTTTCCGCCGGGCTTGGAATTCGTCTCGGCTTTCTTCGGCTGCCTCTATGCCGGCGTCGTGGCCGTGCCGGCGCATCCCCCGCGGGCCAACGAAACCATCCACCGCCTGCGGGCCATCGTGGGCGACGCCGGCGCGCGCGTGGCGCTGACCACGCGCAACCTGCGCATCGTGGCAAAGGACCTCGCCGCCGGGGACCCGGGCGGAGCCGGTGTGGACCTGCTCGCGACCGACGACGCGGCGGCCTCCTCCCCCGGAGAATGGACCACGCTGATCCCGCCGCCGGAAACGCTGGCGATGCTCCAATACACCTCCGGTTCCACCGGGAAGCCGAAGGGCGTGATGCTCACGCACGGCAACCTGCTCGCCAACCAGGCGATGATTTCGTCGCTGCTCCAATCGGAGGGCCCGGAAATCACCGCCGGCTGGCTGCCGCTGTTCCATGACATGGGGCTGATCGGGGTGATGATGCACGCCCTGTACTCGGGCGGCTGCAGCCACCTGATGCCGCCGGCGGCGTTCCTGCAAAAGCCGCTGCGCTGGCTGAAGCTGGTTTCGGATGTCCGGGCCACCGTTTCGCCCGCCCCGAATTTCGCCTACGACCTTTGCACGCGGCGCATCACGCCCGCGGAAATCGCGCAGCTCGACCTCTCCGCGTGGCGCTGCGCCCTGAATGGCTCCGAGCCGATCCACGCCGCCACGCTCGAGCGTTTTGCCGCCGCCTTCGCCCCGGCGGGTTTTCGCCGCGCGCACCTGGTGCCTTCCTACGGCATGGCCGAGGCCTCGCTGTTGATCACCGGCAAGCCCCGCGACACCGCGTTTGTCGAGGAGCGGATCGCCCCGGAAAAGCTGGCCGCGGGGATCGCCGTGCCGGTGGAGTCGCCGGCCGCGCGGACGCTCGTGAGCTCCGGGCGCGCCGTGGCGGGCATGGAGGTGGCGGTGGTCGGCCCGCGGACGCGCCAGCGGAAAGCGGACGGCGAAATCGGCGAAATCTGGGTGCGGGGCGGCAGCGTCGGCCTCGGTTACTGGCGGAAGCCCGCCGTCAATCGCGAGGCTTTCGGCGCGCACCCGGCCGCGGAAACCGGCGCGCCGTGGCTGCGCACCGGCGACCTCGGTTACCTGCGGGCGGGCGAGCTGTTTGTCACCGGACGCATGAAGGACGTGATCATCGTGCGCGGCCGGAACCTTTATCCCCAGGACCTCGAGGCCACCGCGCAAGGCGCACACCCCGCCCTGCGCGCGCACGGCGGCGCGGCCTTCGCCGTGGAGCACGAATCCACGGAGGGCGTCGTCATCGTGCAGGAGGTCGAGCGCACCGCCCTGCGGACGCTCGACGCCCCCGCCGTGCTCGCCGCCATCCGCGCCGCGCTCGTGCGCGAGCACGACATCCGGCCCGTCGCCATCGTGCTCGTGAAACCCGCGACCGTGCCCAAGACCTCCAGCGGCAAGGTCCAGCGCTCGACCTGCCGCGCGAAATACCTGGCCAATGAGTTCGAAGCCATCGCCACCCGGCGCGCAGGCGAGAGCGCCGCGCCGTTCGCCTCCCTGACGCCGCCGCGCGGCGGCGCACTGCGCGACTGGCTGGTGGAGAAGGTCGCCGCACTCCTCGAACTGCCCGCCGCCGAAATCGACCCGCACGCCCCGCTGCAGTCGCTCGGGCTCGATTCCCTTGCGGCCGTCACGCTGTCGGGCGAACTGTCGGATCACCTCCACCGCCCGGTCGAGCCGACCATCGTCTACAGCCACCCGACCATCGCGGCCCTCACCGCGCATTTCTCGGCTGAAACCGCGACGCCACCCGCCCCCGCCATGCCGGCCGGCTCGCCCGATGACCGCGCCATCGCGGTCATCGGCCTCGGCTGCCGGTTCCCCGGCGGTGCGGGCGACCCCGCGGCCTTCTGGAACCTGCTCCGCCGCGGCGGCGACGCGACCGGCGAAATTCCCGCCAGCCGCTGGGCGGTCGACGATTATTTCGACGCCGATCCCGACGCCCCCGGCCGCATGTATGTCCGGCGCGGCGCGTTTCTCGACGGCGTGGAGGATTTCGATCCGGAGTTCTTCGGCATCGCCCCGCGCGAAGCCGCGGCCATCGATCCGCAGCACCGGCTGTTGCTCGAGATCGCCTGGGAGGCGTTGGAGGACGCCGGCCTCGCGCCCGATTCGGCGGCCCGGGCGGAGACCGGCGTGTTTGTCGGCGTGAGTTTCGACGATTACGCGCGCCGGGCCGCGCCGCCGGGGAATCCCGGCGGCATCGATCCGCATGCCGCGCTCGGCGCCGTGCGTCCGCTCGCCGCGGCCCGGATTTCCTACCACCTCGGCCTGCAGGGACCGTCGATGATCGTCGACACGCTCTGCTCGTCATCGCTGCTCGCGGTGCATCTCGCCATGCAGAGCCTCCGCAACCGGGAGTGCCGCACGGCGCTGGCCGGCGGCGTCAACCTCATCCTCGATCCCGGCCCGACCATCGCGACGTGCAAGCTCCGCGCGCTCGCGCCGGACGGCCGGTGCAAGACCTTCGACGCCGCGGCCGACGGCTATGCGCGCGGCGAAGGCGCCGGCCTCGTCGTCCTCAAGCGCCTGGCTGACGCGCGCGCCGACGGCGATCCGATCCTCGCGGTGTTGCGCGGCTCGGCGGTGAACCACGACGGCCGGAGCAACGGCCTCACCGCACCCAATGGCCGCGCGCAGGAGGCGCTGCTCCGCCGCGCGCTGGCCGACGCCGGCGCCGCGCCGGATGACGTCGCCTACGTCGAGACGCATGGCACCGGCACGGTGCTCGGCGACCCGATCGAGGTGCAGGCGCTGGACCGGGTCTATGGCCCGGGCCGGACGCGCGACGCCGCACTGCTGCTCGGCGCGGTGAAGACCAACCTCGGCCATCTCGAATCCGCCGCGGGCATCGCGGGCCTCATCAAGGCCGTGCTCGCCTTGCGCCACCGGGAGCTGCCGGCCAACCTGCATTTCAAGACGCCGAATCCGCACATCGCCTGGGACCGCCTCGCGGTGCGCGTGCTCGATCGCGCCATGCCGTGGCCGGCGCAGGGGCGCCTCGCCGGCGTCAGTTCCTTCGGCCTGGGCGGCACCAATGTCCACGTGCTCCTCGAGGCCGCGCCCGCCGCGTCCCCGGCTCCGCGCGCGCCGGACAGCCCCGTGCACCTGCTCACGATTTCCGGTCGCACGCCCGCCGCCGCCGTGCAGAACGCCGGCGCCTGGGCCGCATGCCTGGCGGGGAATCCCGGCGAGGTGGCCGATCTCTGCTTCACGGCCAACACCGGCCGCGCGGTCTTCGCGCACCGCGCCGCCGTCGTCGGCGGCTCGGCGGCGGAACTCGCGGAACAATTGCGGCAACTCACGCCGGCGGATTTTCCCGCCGCGCCGGCCGTCGCACCCGCCGTGGCGTTTCTGTTCACCGGCCAAGGCTCGCAGTACGCCGGCATGGGGCGCGAGCTTTACGCAACCCACCCGGGTTTTCGCGCCACCCTCGACGAATGCGCGCAGCTCTTTGCCGGCCTGCTGCCGCGTCCGCTCACGGAGGTGCTGTTCGGCGACGAGGACCCGCTGCTCGACCGGACGCTCTACGCCCAGCCCGCGATTTTTTCGCTGCAGCTTGCGTTGGGCCGCCTGTGGCTCGGCTGGGGCGTCCGCCCGGCGGGCCTCTTCGGTCACAGCATCGGCGAATACGCCGCCGCGTGCCTCGCCGGCGTGTTCTCGCTGCCTGACGCCGTGAAACTCGTCGCCGCCAAGGCGCGGCTGACCCACGCGCTGCCGCCGGGCGGCGCGATGCTGGCCGC
The DNA here is from genome assembly GCA_964515595.1 of uncultured Oleiharenicola sp. GTDB lineage: Bacteria > Verrucomicrobiota > Verrucomicrobiia > Opitutales > Opitutaceae > Lacunisphaera. The sequence goes on from CAZEUN010000001.1 coordinate 190,371, forward strand.
CACCGCCCCGGCCGCGCAACTCGCTCCGCATCTCGCCGCGCATCCGGAAATCGAGATCGCCGCCTTCAACGGCCCGGCGGCCACGACGCTCGCCGGTCCCGCGCCGACGATCGCGCGCCTGCTGGCGGACCTCGGTCGCGCCGGGATTGGCGCGCAGCCGCTGCCAATCGCCCAGGCGTTTCACTCGCGCGCGCTGGAGCCGATGCTCGGGGAGTTCGCGCGGATCGCGGAAACGGTCAGCTATCAGGCGCCCCAATTTCCACTCGTCACCTGCCTCGAGGGCAGCCGCACCGGCGCCGGGCCGGACACCGCCGGCTACTGGGTCCGCCAGATGCGCGAACCGGTGCAATTTGCCCGCGGTCTGGAAACGCTCGCGAACGAACTTGGGTGCACCGTCTTCCTCGAACTCGGCCCGAAACCCACGCTCACGAGCCTCGGGCCGGCGGTGTTCCCGCGCACGGCGCGGACTGCGCAAGCGTGGCTGCCGAGCCTGCGGCCGGGCCGCTCCGACTGGAGCGTGTTGCTCGCCGCAGCCGGCCGGCTCTTCACGCGCGGCGTGCCGCTCGATTGGGCGGGGTTTGAAGCCGGTGACGCGCGCCGGCGGCAGCCGGGCCTGCCGACCTATGCTTTCCAGCGGCAGCGTTACTGGCTTGAAGCCGCCGTCACCAAACCGGTGGTCGCGGCGCCGGCACGCGCGGTCGCGATCCCGACTTTCGCGGTGCACTGGCACGAGGCCGTGCAACCGGCGGCGGTGCGCGCGGCCGCCGACTGGCTCCTGGTGGCAAACGATCCCGCGTTCGCCGCCGTGCTCGCGCCCGCGCTCGCCGCGCGTCACCAGCGGATGCGCACGCTCGAGGCCGTGCCCGCCGACTTCAACCCCGCCGGCGTGCGCGGGGTGATTTATGCCGGACCGCCGGCCGGCGCCGTGGCGCTGGCGCGGAAGCTGATCGACCCGGCGCTGCCGCCGACGCGCCTCTGGATCGTCACCCGCCAGGCGGTCGCCACCGGCCGCGAACAAGGGGCGCTCGATCTCATGGCGTCCCCGCTCGCCGGCTTTGCGCGCGCCTTTGCGCTCGAACATCCCGCCCATTGGGGCGCGCTGCTGGACTTCGACGAGTTCACGCCGCCGGCCGCGGCCGCATTGGCGGATGAATTGCTCGCCGGCAGCACCGACGATCTGGTCGCCTGGCGCAAACACACGCGGCTCGTGCCGCGCCTGCTGCCGCATGCGCTCGGCGCGAGCGAGGCGCCGCCGCTGGCCGGCGACAAAACCCACCTCATCACCGGAGGCACCGGCGGACTCGGCCTCGCCGTTGCCCACTGGCTCGTCGCGCGTGGCGTGCGGCACCTGTCGCTGATGAGCCGGCGCGAACCCGGCGAGGCCGCGCGCCGGGCGCTGGCCGGGCTGGCCGAAACCGGCGTGGATGTGCGCGTGCGCCGGGGCGATGTCACCGTGGCCGCCGACGTGGCCCGCGTGCTGGCCGAGATCGCCGCCGACCAGCCGTCGCTGGGCGGTGTCTTCCACGCAGCGGGCGTCGCGGGCTTCACGCCGCTGGCGCAGCTCTCGGCCGAGGAGTTCGGCGCCGTGCAGGCGCCGAAAGTCGCGGGCGCGCGCCACCTGCACGAACTCACGCGCGGCCATGCGCTGGACCATTTCGTCCTGTTCTCCTCCATCGCCTCGGTGTGGGGCTCGCAGGGACAGACGCATTATGCCGCCGGCAATGCCTACCTCGACACGCTGGCGCACGAACGCCGGCGGCTCGGCCTGCCGGCGCTGAGCGTCAACTGGGGCCCGTGGAGCGACGCCGGCATGGCGGCCAGCCCCGCGGCGCGCGATCAATTGCAGCGCATCGGCCTGACGCCGCTGGCGCCGGCCGCGGCGGTCGACCTGCTAGGCCGCCTCATGGCCAACGGCGAGGTGCAGGTCGCGGCCGCGGAAGTCGACTGGTCGCGCCTGCACCCCGTGCTCGCGTTGCGCCGGCCGCAACCGCTGCTTGCCGCTTTCGCCGACGCGCCCGCCCCGGCCAAACGTCCCGTGACCCCGCGCACCGACATCCTTGCGCGTCTCCGCGCGGCCGATGCCACGCAACGCGACGCGCTGCTCGCGGCCCATCTGCGCACCGCCCTGGCCCGCGTGCTCGGCCACCCGACGGAGGCGCCGATCGAGCCGCAGCGGGGATTCTTCTCGCTGGGCATGGATTCCCTGATGGCGGTCGAGCTGCGAACGCAGCTCGAAACCGACCTCGAGGTGAAGCTGCCGGCGACCATCGCCTTCGATCGTGCCACGCTGGCGGCGTTGCAGGACGAACTCGCCAGGCAGCTCTTTGCCCGCCTCGCCGAACCGGTCGTCGCGTCGCCATCCGCCACCGCGTCGGCGCCGGGCGCCCCCATCGCCATCATCGGCCTCGGGTGCCGTTTCCCCGGCGGCGTCACCGACCCCGCGGGTTTCTGGGAGCTGCTGCGCGCCGGCCGCCACGGCATCACGCCCGTGCCGGCGGAGCGCTGGCCGGCGAGCTATTATCATCCCGACCCCGATCATGCGGGCACGAGTTATGCGCGGGGCGCCGGCTTCATCGACGGCGTGGATCAATTCGACCACGCGTTCTTCGACCTTTTCCCGCGCGAGGCGGCGACGATGGATCCGCAACAACGTCTGCTGCTCGAAACCGCATGGCACGCGCTGGAGTCCGCCGGCCTCGCGAACGCCGGGCTGCGCGGCAGCGCCACCGGCACGTTCGTCGGCGTCTCGAACAGCGACTACGCGCACCTGCTGCTGAAGTCCGGCGACCCCGCGCGCATCGACGCCTATTTCGGCACGGGCAACGCCCTCAACGCCGTCGCCGGCCGCGTCGCCTACACCTTCGGCCTGCGCGGGCCGGCGATGGTGACGGACACCGCGTGTTCGTCGTCGCTCGTCGCACTGCACCAGGCCTGCCAGAGTCTCCGGGCCGGCGAATGCGTCCAGGCCATCGCCGCCGGCGTGAATCTCCTGCTCGCGCCCGAGCCTGGCATCGCGCTGGCCCGCGCGCGGATGCTCGCGGCGGACGGACATTGCAAAAGCTTCGACGCTTCCGCTGACGGCTACGGCCGTGGCGAGGGCTGCGGGGTCGTCATCCTCAAGCGCCTCGCCGACGCGCAGGCCGCGGGCGATACCGTGCTCGCGGTCATCGCGGGCTCGGCGGTCAACCAGGACGGCGCGAGCAGCGGCTTCACGGTGCCGAGCGGTGCCGCGCAGCAGGAACTCATCCGCCGCGCGCTCGCCCAGGCCGGCCGGACGCCGGACGAACTCGATTACGTCGAGGCGCACGGCACGGGCACTCCCCTGGGCGACCCGATCGAAATCAACGCGCTCGCCGCCGTGGTCGGCCGGACGCGACGCCGGCCGCTCCTCGTGGGTTCGGTAAAGACAAATCTCGGCCACCTCGAATCGGCCGCCGGCATCGCCGGGGTCATCAAGACCGTGCTCGCACTCCGGCACGCGGTGATTCCCGCGCACATCGGCTTCACGCGGCCCAGCCCGCACATCGCCTGGACGGAACTGCCGGTGCAGGTGCCCGTCGGTTCCACGGAATGGCCCGCCGTCGCCGGCCGGCCGCGCCTCGCCGGCGTCAGCGCCTTCGGTTTCACCGGCACCAACGCGCACGTCATCCTCGAGTCAGTCCCCGCTCTTCCCGCTCCCGTGGGCGCGGCGCCCGCGCCGGCGTGGTGTTTCCCGCTCTCCGCGCGCACTCCCGCGGCGCTGGTGGCGACGCGGCGCGCGGTGCTCGCGTGGCTCGAAGCGAACCCCGGGCTCGCCCCGGCGGATGTGGCGCGCACCCTCGGCGCCGGGCGCCGGCATTTCGCCCTGCGCGAAGCCTGCGTCGACCGGGATCTCGCCGGCCTGCGCGCGCAACTCGCCGCGCGCTTGTCCGCCGAGGCGCCGGCGGCCGCGACGCCGCGCCCGCTGGCATTCGGGTGCGACTCGCTGGCCGCGCTGGGGCACGGCGAACAATGGCTGCGCCTCGGCCTCGCGCCGGCGGGCGTGGTGGGCGCCGGGAGCGGCCTGCTCGCGGCCGGTGCGCTGGCGGGAATTTTCTCCGCCGCGGACGCCGCGCGTCTCGCGGTCGATCCCGCGTTGCTCGGCGAGATCAAACCCTCGCCCCCCCGCCTCAGCTTCGGTCACCGCCGGCTCGGTCGCATCGCCGACGCCACGGCGGCGTCGGTCGCGTGGTGGCGCCTGGCGCTCAGCGACGAATCGAAACTCGCTCCGGGCGAGCCCTGGGCCGCGCATCAGGAACTCGCGCTGGTGGCGCCGCCGGACGCCTCCGCTCTCGCCGATCTTTATTGTGCAGGCCACGACCTCGACTGGGCGGCAGCCACCCCCGGCGGACGGCATCGGCCCGAAGCGCCTGGTTATCCATTCCAGCGTCGGCGGCATTGGATCGACACCACCCCAGCAGCGGCGCCTGCTGCCCGCCCCCGCGCAGACGGAGATGCGGCGGCGCTGCTGGGGACCCGCCTCGCGTTGCCGGGCGCGAAGGAAATTCGTTTTGCCACGGAGTATTCCCACCGGAATGGATTCATCGCCCATCACCGGATTTTCGGCCGCATGATCGCGTCGGGCGCGCAACACGTCGCGCTGCTCATCGCCGCCACCCGCGCCACGCTGAAGGCCGAGGCTTGCACCGTGTCCGACGTGGCATTTGTCCGGGCGCTGATGTTGAGCGAGGGCGAAAGCCGCGCCGTGCAACTCGTGCTGGAGCCTACGGCGGACGGGGCGCTGGCCGCCCGCGTGCTCAGTCAGCCGCCGGTTGGCGACGAATGGCTGACCCACGCGACGGGCCACGCGGCGGCGGGGGCGGTCGTTGAAGCCGGCCCCTGGGCCCCCTTGCCGCCCGATGCGATCGCGACCACCGGCGCGGAGTTCCAACGCCTGCTGGATGAGAACGGCTACACGCTCGGGCCGTCGTTCCGCTGGGTGCAGTCCGTGCGCTCCGGCGGCGGCCGGGCCGAAGCCACGCTCGCGCCGGCGCCGGGCGCAGGCGAACCGCATGATCACGCCCTGCACCCGGGCCTGATCGATTCCTGCTTTCAACTTCTCGGTTGGGCGGCCGGCGTGGACGCCACGGAGCTGAGCGGGGGCAACGCCATCTATATACCGGCGAAAATCGACCGCGTGCGCTTCCACCGCCGGGCCTCCGGCCGGCCGCTGCGGTGCGCAGTGCGGATCACGGGCGGCGACCATCATCGCACGCACAAGCTGCGCGGCGACCTCCGGCTCATGGAGGAGGACGGCAACCCCGTGTTCGAGGTCACCGGCTTCGAGGCGCGCCGCGCCGCGCGCTCCGTCATCCTCACCGACCAGACCGCCGCGCCCGCCGGACATTTCTACCAGCTCGACTGGATCGAAACCGCCGCCGCGCCCACGGGAATGGCGCCCGCCGTCTGGTCCTTGCTCGGCGGCGGATCGCTCGCCGACGCACTGGCCGCGAGACTGCGCGCTCGCGGCCACGTGGCGGAACTCGTCGAAGCGCCGGCGGACAACGCCGAGCGCGTGGTGCTGCTGTTGCCCGATGTCACCGGCCGGCCCGATGAGGCGGACACCGCCGGGGCGGCGCGTTTGCTCGCCCTCGTACAGCAACTCGCGGACCGACCCGGGGCGCCGCGGCTGTGGGTGGTGACCCGTGGCGCCCAGGCGCTGCCGGGAGACCGGATGCCGGCGCGCGGCGACGCCGCCGTCGTCGGCCTCGGGCGCATCGCCGCGCTCGAACATCCGGCGCTGCGCGTGACGCTGGTCGATCTCGATCCGGCGGCGCCGGCCGGCGAGGACACGACGCTTGAGCGGGCGCTGTTGGCCGACGACGACGAGAATCAAAACGCCTTGCGCGACGCGCGCCGGCTCGCCGCGCGGCTGGTTCCGGCCGCGCTGACACGTCCGCCGGACGGCGCGCCGCAAAAACTTGTCATCGGCGGATACGGCAACCTCGACACGCTCACGCTCCAGCCGGCGGCCCGGCGCGCGCTCGCGCCCGGCGAGATCGAGATCGAGGTGCGCGCCGCCGGTCTGAATTTTCGCGACGTGCTCGGCGCGCTGGGAATGCTCCAGCCCCATCTGGCCACGCTCGGGGTGAAAACCGCGGCCGATCTTCCGCTGGGCGGAGAATGTGCCGGCGTCATTCGCGCGGTGGGCTCGGCGGTCACGCGCTTCCAGCCCGGTGACGAAGTCGTGACCGGCCTGGCGCCCGGCAGTCTGGCTTCGCATGTCGTGGTGGAGGCGCGGCTCGTCGCGCCCAAGCCGGCGCAACTCGGCTGGGCGGAGGCGGCGACGCTCCCGGTCGCCTACCTCACGGCCTACCACGCGCTGCACGCGCTCGCCACCGTGCAGCCCGGCGAGCGCGTGTTGATCCATGCGGCGGCCGGGGGTGTGGGTTTGGCGGCGGTTCACGTCGCGCGCCTGCTCGGCGCCGAGGTGCTGGCCACGGCCAGTCCCGCAAAATGGCCGGCGCTGCGCGCGCTGGGCGTGACGATCCTCGGTCATTCGCGTCACACGGATTACGCGAAGGAGTTTCCCCCGGTCGATGTCGTGCTCAATGCACTCGTCGGCGACCACATTCCCGCCAGCCTCGGCTTGCTCAAGCCGGGCGGACGTTTCGTCGAGATCGGCAAGCTGGGCATCTGGACGCCAGGGCAGGTCGCGGCGCAGCGGGCGGACGTGCAGTACTTCACCTTCGATCTCCTTGAACTCGACCGGCACGACCCGCACGTCATCGGACGGCGGCTGGCGGAACTCGCGCCGCACTGGGCGGCGGGCCGGCTGCCCCCGTTGCCGTTGCAGGTGTTCCCACTGACGGAGGCGCCGGCCGCGTTCCGGTTCATGGCGCAGGCCCGGCACGTCGGCAAGGTGGTGCTCACGCGACCGGCGCCATCACCCGGTTTGCGGCGCGACGGCGTTTATCTCATCACCGGCGGCCTGGGCGGCCTCGGTCTCGCCGTGGCCGGCTGGCTGGCGCGGCATGGTGCGGGCACGATCGTGCTGAGCGGGCGGCGTCCGCCCGACGCGGCACAGGAAAAATCCCTGGACGCGCTGCGCGCGGCCGGCGCGCGCGTGATCTTTCTGCCGGCGGACCTCTCGCAACCGGCGGCGGCCGCGGCGCTGGTGCAACGCTGCGTGGAGGCCGGCGGTGCGTTGCGGGGCGTGTTTCACGCGGCCGGAGCCGTCGACGACGGGCTGATCCGGCAGCAGACGCCGGCGCGGCTGGAGGCCGTGTTCGCGCCGAAGGCGCGCGCGGCGTGGGCCCTGCACACCGCGACGCGGGCGCAGCCGCTGGATCATTTCGTGCTGTTCTCGTCGCTCGCCGCGGTGCTCGGCTCGCCCGGACAGGCGACCTACGCGGCGGCCAACGCCGCGCTCGACGCGCTCGCGCAACACCGCCAGCGGCTCGGACGTCCGGCGCTGAGCGTCAACTGGGGCCCGTGGGCCGAGGCCGGCATGAGCGCGCGACTGGGCGAACGCGAGCGCGCCCGCTTCGCCGCCCTCGGACTCAAGCCGTTCGGTCTCGAGGCGGGCGTGGAGGTGCTGGCCGATTTGCTCGGCGCCGCCAATGCGCAGGTGGCGGCGGTTGACCTGGATCGCGCGGCCCTGCTCGGCGCGTTCGCCGGCCGGATGCCGCCGTTGCTGCGCCAGCTGGCGGGCGGCACCCAGGCCACCGCCACCGGGCAGCGGGTCATGCAATTGCGCGCCGCGCCCGCAGCGGATCGCGCGGGGCTTGTCCTCGCGGCGCTGACGACGCGGCTCACGACGTCGCTCGGTCTCGCGGCAGGCGAGTCGCTCGCGACGGACCGCGACCTGACGTCACTGGGTTTCGATTCGCTCGCGGCGGTGGAGTTGCAAGGCTGGGTGAACGGCGAGTTCGGCGTCGAGGTGCCGATGCAGAAAATCGCCGGCTTCACGCTCGCTGGACTGGCGCGCTTCATCCTGGCCGGGCTGGGACTCGAGGCCGCCGCGGCGGCCGGGACCGCGCCGTCCATCGAGGAAACGATGCGGGCGGACGCCCAATTGCCCGCCGACCTCCAGCCGGCGGGCCCGGCGCCGGAACTGGCGGAGCCGCGCGCGGCGCTGCTCACGGGCGCGACGGGTTTCCTCGGCGCGTTCCTCCTGCACGAACTGATCACGACGACGACCGCGGTGGTGCATTGCCTCGTGCGGTGTCAGGATGCCGCCGACGGCCGGCGCCGGCTCCTCGACAACCTGCGCGGCTACGGACTGCCGACGGAGATCCCGGCGGAAAGGCTCGTCGTGGTGCCCGGCGATCTCGCGGAGCCGCAACTCGGGCTCGACGACGCGGCATGGGCGCGGCTGGCCGGCGCCGTCGAGGCGATCTACCACAACGGAGCGTGGCTGAATTTCTTCTATCCATATGCGGCGCTGCGCGCGGCCAACGTGCAGGGCACGCTGGAGGTGATCCGGCTCGCGCTGCAGGGACGTCCGAAACCGGTGCACTACGTTTCGACGTCAGGCGTGTTCTATTCGCGCCGCTATCGCGGGCAGGCGCTGCCGGAAACCGATGCGGCGGAGCACTGCGCCGGCCATGCGCTCGGCTACAGCCAGAGCAAGTGGGTGGCGGAGCGCCTGGTCGCCGCCGCCGGGGAGCGCGGCCTGCCCGTGACGATCCATCGCGCGCCGTTCATCACCGGGCACGGCGGGACCGGCGCGTGGAACCGCGATGACTTCATCTGCCGCCTCGTGCGCGGGATCATCGCGCTCGGCGCCATGCCGGATTTGGCCGCGACGATGGACATTGTGCCGGTGGATTACGTCGCCGGCGGCGTGGTGTGGCTGTCGCGGCAGCCGGCGTCGGCCGGCCGGCGCTTCCACCTTTGCGCCGCGGAAGCGGTGCCCTGGGCGGCGCTGGCGGGCTGGCTGGCGGAGGCGGGATATCCCGTGCGACCCGAACCCTACGCGGACTGGCTAGCGCGGCTGCCGGCGTTGCGCGGCACGGACCATCCCCTGGCGCCGTTCGTGCCGCTGTTCCTGGAGAAAGGCGGCGCGGACCAGCTCACGGTGCCCGAGGTTTTCCTGCAATCGGCGCACGCGCGGCTCGATGGCGCGGTCACGGCGCGCGCGCTCGCCGCCGCGGGCCGGCCGGCGCCGCCAATCGACGGCGCGCTGTGGCGCCGCTACCTTGAACGTCTGCGCGCCGCCGGCGCCCTGCCCCCGCCATGATCGCGCCGGACCACCCCCAAACCGCCGGGCTGCCGGCCGCCGGCTGGACGCACGCCGCGGCCACCGCGCTGGCTCGCGGGCTCGCCCGTGCGTGTTTCTCGCTGGAAGTGCACGGGCGGGAAAACCTGCCGGCGGACGAGCCGTGCCTCGTCTGCGCCAACCACACCAGTCACATCGACACGTTCGCGCTGGCGGCGGCCGCCGGCGCGGCGAGCCCGCGGCTGGTATTCCTCGGGGCGCACGATTATTTCTCCCGCCTGCGCTGGCGGCGGCAGTTGCTGGAACGGATCATCTGTCTCGTGGATTTCGACCGGCGCAGCACGCCCGGGGCGACACGGCACAACCTGCGCTGGCTCGGCGCCTGCCGGGACGACCGGCGGATCGTGGTGCTGTTTCCCGAGGGCACGCGCTCGGTGGACGGCCGCATGACCCGCTTCAAGCCCGGTGCGGCGATGTTCGCGGACAAGCTCGGGCTGAAGGTCGTGCCGTGCCACATCGCCGGCGCGCACGCGGCGCTGGCGAAGGGCCGCTGGCTGCCGCGGCCCCGGCCGCTGAGCGTGGCGTTCGGTCCGGCGGAACTCATCGCACCCGCGACGGAAAATGAAACCGGCCCGGAGCGCGGACGCCGTTACGAGGCGTTCATGGCCCGCATCCAGGAGCGGGTGGCCCGGCTCGGCGCCGGTTCTCCAACATGAAGCCGCCTCGCACCGTGCTCATCACCGGCGGTTCCGACGGCATCGGCCGGGAGCTGGCGCGTTGCTTCGCCGCGGAAGGCGCGACGCTGGTCCTGACCGGCCGCGATCCGGAAAAACTCGCCGCCGCCGCCGCGGAACTGACGCGCGACCACGGCGCGGCGGTCACGACTTTCCGCTCGGACCTGGGCACGCTGGAAGGCATCACGACGCTGTTGGATGAACTGGCGGCGGCGCGGCTGGAGGTGGATGTGCTGGTGAACAATGCCGGGCACGGCCTGCATGGCGGGTTCACGGATACGCCCCTCGCCGCCGATCTCGCGCTGACCATGGTGCATGTGCAGGCGCCGCTGATCCTGACGAAGGCGCTGCTGCCCGCGATGGTGGCGCGCGGACACGGCGGCATTCTCAACATCGGTTCGCTCTATTCCTTCGCCCCGGCGCCGTGGCAGGCGCTCTATGGCGCGGCGAAGGGCTGGGTGCTGTCGTTTTCCCTGGCCTTGCGCGAGGAGTTGCGCGGGACGGGCGTGTCGGTGACCGCGTTGTGCCCGGGCACGACGCTGACGTCGTTCCGCACGCGCTCCGGTCACCGCGACAAGGCCGCGTGGTACACGCTGTCGGCTGCCGCGGCGGCCGTGGCCGGTCACCGCGGCTTCAAGGCGGGCCGCGCCGTCGTGGTGCCGGGGCTGGCGAGCAAGTTGTTCCTGCTCGGCACACGGTTGTTGCCCACGCGCGGACTGGCGCGCTACGTTTCGCACATGGCCTATCGTGTCCGGCACATGCCGGTGACGCCCCGAGCAAAGGAGAAAACCGTCCCATGATGAAATTCGGCGGCTGGGGCGACCCCGGCAAAGTCTATGACCTGGCCGCGCGGCCGAATCTCTGGCCCTTCATCCAGGCGCAGGTGGGATTGGAAAACCGGATCGTCGCACCGCCGCGCGCCGCCGACGACGTGGCCGTACCGCCGTCGCGGCTGACGCCGGCCTTCCAGGCGGCCGCGATCGCCGCGCTCGGCGCAGCCCAGGTGGCGACGGACGACGCGACCCGCCTGCTGCACACTTACGGCAAGAGTTACCGCGACCTGCTGCGCGCCCGCACCGGCGCGCCCGCGCGCTCGCCTGATGCGGTGCTGTTTCCGTCCGACCGCGGCCAGGTCGAGGCGATCCTGCGGCTCGCCGCGGAACACGGCGTGCAGGTGGTCCCCTTCGGCGGCGGCACGAACATCTGCGGCGGCGTGGAGGCGGATCCGTCGCGCCCCGGCATGGCCGTGACGGTGAGCCTGCGCCGGATGAACCGCGTGCGGGAGATCGATCCCGTGGCGCGCACGGCCCGCATCGAGGCCGGCGCCCTGGGACCGGAGCTGGAGACGGCCTTGAACGCGCAGGGCTGGTCGCTCGGACACTTTCCCGACTCGTTTGAATTCTCCACGCTCGGCGGCTGGCTGGCCACGCGCTCGGCCGGCATGCAGTCCGACGCCTACGGCAAGATCGAGGACATGGTCGTGTCACTCACGCTGTGCACGCCGCGCGGCACGCTCGTCACGCCCAACGTGCCGCGCTCGGCCACCGGCCCCGACCTCGCGCAGCTCGCCGTGGGTTCCGAGGGCACGCTCGGACTCATCACCGAGGCGGTCATGCGCGTGCGCCCCGTCGGGAAACACGAATACCGCGGCGTGCTGGTGCCGGGTTTCGAACGCGGCATCGAGCTCGTGCGCGCGCTCGCGCAGCGCGGCGCGCTGCCCACGACCACGCGGCTCGCGAACGAGCAGGAAACCGCCTTGGGGTTCGCCATGAAGCCGGCCGGCTCCGGCGGTCCGGGCGCGTGGATGGCGCAGGCGTTCAAGGGCTACCTGAAGCACGTGAAACGTTTCCCGCTGCGCGAGTCCTGCCTGATGATCATCGGCTTCGAGGCGCCCACGCGCGGCGAAATCGCCGCGCGCCGCCGGCAGACGCTCGCCCTGTGCCGCGAATTCGGCGCCGTGGACCTCGGCCGCGGCGTCGGCGCGAAGTGGTTCGCGGGCAAATACGACTATCCCTACCTGCGCGACATCGTGATGGATCGCGGGGGCCTCGTCGATGTGACCGAGACGGCCGCGACCTGGGACCGCCTGGCGGCGATTCACCGCGAGGTGAAGGCGCAGACACACGCGGCGCTCCGGCGCGGCGAGTTCCCCGGTTACGTCGGCTGCCATCTGTCGCACTCCTACCCCGCGGGCGCGTGCCTGTATTTCACCTTTGCCGCCCGGGCCGAGCCGGGCCGCGAACTGGCGCAATACCTCGGCGTGAAGCGCCTCATCTTCGAAATCCTGCTCGCGCATGGCGCGACGCCGACGCACCACCATGCCGTCGGCTACGAATTGCTGCCGTGGATGCCGCGGCACCTTGGCGCGACCGGCGTGCAGTTGCTGCGCGGGCTCAAGCAGGCCGTCGATCCGCAGAACCTCTGTAATCCCGGCAAGCTGATCCCGTCCGAAAATCCCGCGGAGCACGGCTTCTGGCCCGAAGGCACGCAGCCGCCCCCGCCCCGATGATTTTCCTTTACCCAATCCCGGCCGGCGGATCTCCGCGATTTTCCTGCATGCATCGTCTTCTCCGTCTTGTCGTCGTGGCGTCAGCGTGTGCCGTGAACCCATTGCCGGCGGCTCCTGCCTGGCCGGTCCCCGCCGCCGCCGAACGCTACGTGCGGGAGGCGCTCGCCCGGAACCTCGGCCTTCAGGAGCAGGACGAGGAGGTCGCCACCGCCCAGGCCCGGCTCGACATCGCCGCGGCCGCCGGCCGGCCCCGCCTCGATGTCATCGCGCGTTACAGCGTGGCGGAGGGCGGCCGCACGATCGATGTTCCGGCGGGCGACCTGCTCAATCCCGCCTACGCCACCCTCAACGAGCTGCTCGTCGCGCAAGGCCGGCCGCCGGCGTTCCCGACGGTGGCCAACCTTGAGATTCCCCTGCTTCGCGAGCGCGAGCAGGACACGCGCGTCCGGCTGACGGCCCCGCTGATCAATGCCGAGCTGGGCCGCCTGCGGCGCGCGCGGGGCGCCGCGCGCGATGGCGCCCTCGCGCAACAAGCCGCGCTGCGCCGCGAGGTGCGGCTGGCCGTGCTGGCCGCCTACTACACCTGCCTGCGCACCCGCGCGGCGGAGTCGGTCCTGCAAGCCGCCGCCGAGACCACCGCCGAGGCCCTGCGGGTGGCGCGCCTGCTCGCGCGCGAGGACAAGGTCGGCGAGGATCGCGTGCTGCGCGCCGAGGCGGACGATCTCGACGTGCAGCAGCAGCGGGCCGACGCCGCCCGGGACCGCGCGGGCGCGCTGCATGCCTTCAACCTGATACTCCACCGGCCGCTCGACACCGCAATCGAGGAGCCGCCCCCGGAGGAAATCGCCGCCCTGACCGACGCGCTGGTCCAGTCCGCGCTCCCGGAACCCGCGCCGCCCGAGGCGCGCGAGGAACTGGCCGCCCTCCAGGCGGCGGTCGCGGAAGCCGCCGCCGCGGAAAAGGCGCGGGAGGCGCGGACCCGGCCGACCGTCTCCCTGCTCGTCGACGGAGGCGTCGAGGGTCCCGGCTATCGCGGCGCCGCCGGCTACGCGCAGGCCTCGGTGATCGGCGAGTACAATCTCTGGGACGGGAAACAGCGCCGCAACGAAATCGAAACGGCCCGCCGGCAGCGCCGGCAGGCGGAGCTGCGTTACGAAGGCGCCCGCGCGCGGCTCACGCTCGAGGCGAAGGCCGCCACCGATGAATTCATCGCCGCCCGCACCGCGCTGCCCGCCGCCCAGCGCCGGGCCGCCGCCACGGCGCGCGCGTTCGAAATCGTGGCCGCCCGGAATCGCGAGGGCCTGGCCGACCAGCTGGTGTTCTTGGATGCGCGCGCGAGCCACACCGCCGCCCAGTTGACCCTCGAAATCACCCGGCAACGACTCCTCGTGGCCGCCGCCCATCTCGAACGCACGCACGCCGTCACTCCGTCCAACCCATGACCACGCCCTCCCCGCTTTTTCTTCTGCTGGCCCTCGCCAGCCTGACGCTGGCGGCCGGCTGCCGCAAATCCGGCGCGGCGTCCGCCGTCGCCGCCGCGCCGGTGCCGGTCGATGTCCGGGTCGCGCCCGTGGAGCGCTCGACCGCCACCCCGCCGATCCTCGCCGCCGGCCTGCTCGCGCGCCAGACCGAGGCGGACCTTTCGTTCTCCACCGGCGGCGTCGTGGGGCGCCTCGAGGTCCGCGCCGGCGACCGCGTGAAAGCGGGCCAGGAACTCGCCCGCCTGCAGCTCGACGCCGTGGAAGCGCAACTGGCGCAGACGCAGGCCGCGGTGGCCAAGCTCCGCCGCGACCTCGGCCGGATCGAACGATTGCAGCAGGAACGCGCCGTGCCGCTCGAGACGCTGCAGGACGCCCGCACGCAGCTGGAACAGGCGGAGGCCAGCCAGCGGATCGCGGAGTTCGCGCGCCGCCATGCGGTGATCACCGCGCCGGGTGACGGCGTCATTCTCCGGCGGCTCGCGGAGCCCAACGAACTCGTCGCCGCCGGCCGCCCGGTGGTTTCCTTCGCCAGCGAGGGCGAAGGCTGGATCGTCCGCGCCGAACTCGCGGCCCACGATGCCGCCCGCGTGGAACCCAACTCACCCGTGGAAATTCGCGCGGGTTCCGCGGTGCTGGCCCAGGGCCGCATCACGCGCATCGCCGAGGCCGTGAATCCCGCCACCCGGACCGTGCCCGTGGAGGCAAACCTCGCGGCGCCGCCCGCCGGGGCCCGCTCGGGGCTGGTCGTTTCGCTCGTGATTGCGCCCGTCGCCGTGGCCGCCCGCCCGGTGGTGCCCATCGCCGCGCTCCGTCATGGCGAGGGCAATCACGCCGCCCTTTTCCTCCTCGCGGCCGATGGCCGCAGCGTGCGCCGGATCGACGTGGAGGTCGAGGAGGTGGCCGGCGCCCAGGCCTATCTCCGCACGCCGCTGCCTGACGACGCCCGCGTCGTCATCAGCGGGGCCCAGTTCCTCGCGGATGGATCTCCCGTGACGGTCGCCCCGCAACCGGTCACCCGCCCATGAACCTGACCGCCTTCGCCCTGCGCCATACGCGCTTCACCTATGTGGTGGTTTTCTGCGCGATCGCGCTGGGCCTGAATTCATTCCTCACGATCCCGCGCCGGGAGGATCCGGCGCTCAAGGTGCCGATGAGCATCGCCGTCGTCATCTTCCCCGGCGCCAGCGCCGCCGAGGTCGAGCGCCTCGTGGCGCGGCCGATGGAGGACGCAGTCAAGGAACTCGACGGCATCAACAAGCTCCGCTCGAGCATCAAGGACGGGCTGCTGATCCTGACGGTCGAATTCAATTGGGACACCGATCCCGACCAGAACCACGATGCCCTGCTCCGGCAGATCAACCGGGCGCGACCTTCTTTCCCGAGCGGCATCGCCCGCATCGACGTGACGCGCGTGTCCACGACCAACGTCGCCGTGCTCCAACTCGCCGTCGTGGGTTCGACCGCGGACCCGGCGCAACTCGAGCAACTCATCGCGGATCTCCGCCGCCGCTGCGAGGCGGTGCCCGGCGTGCGGGCCACGGAGCGCTACGCCATGCCCACGCGCCAGGTCCGCGTCACGCTCGACCCCGATCGCGTCGCCAGCCTGGGCCTGCCGCTGGCCCAGATCGCCGGCGCCATCCAGGCGGGCAACACCAATCTTCCGGGCGGCGCCATCGAGTTGGGCGACCGGCGCTTCAACATGGAAACCACCGGCGCGTACCGCTCGCTGGACGAAATCCGCCGCACGCCGGTGGCCGGTTCCGGCACGGCGGTGGTGCGGCTGGGGGACGTCGCCGAGGTCGCCTGGGCCACCGAGCCCACCGAATATTTCGCCCGGCTCAACGGCGAGCGCGCGGTCTTCGTCACGGTCATGCCCACGGGCAACGCCGACCTCTTCGCCGTGCGCGAGGGTGTCCTGGCAGCGCTGGCGCAATTCCGCCCCACGCTGCCGGCGGGCCTGCGCGTCGAGGCGGTCTTCGACCAGACGGAAAACATCGATCGCCGGCTCAGCCGCCTGGAGGAGGACTTCGGCCTGGCGCTCCTGCTCGTGCTGCTGACGGTGCTGCCGCTGGGCTTCCGCGCTTCAGTGCTGGTGATGTTGTCGATTCCACTCTCCCTCGCGCTCGGCGTGGCCGGCCTGCAGATGATGGGCCACAGCCTCAACCAGCTGAGCATTGTCGGTTTCGTCATCGCCCTCGGCCTGCTGGTGGACGACTCGATCGTCGTCGTCGAGAACATCGCCCGCTTCCGCCGCATGGGTTATGCGCCGCTGGCGGCGGCCGAGGCGGCGACCAAGCAGATTGCCGTGGCCGTGGTCGGCACGACCGCCGCCCTGATCTTCGCCTTCCTGCCGCTCCTACATCTTCCCGGCGGCGCCGGCCAGTTCGTCAAACCGCTGCCGCTGGCGGTGGTGTTCACGGTGCTCGCCTCGATGGTGGTGTCGCTCACGATCGTTCCCCTGCTGGCCGCGCGGCTGCTGCGCGGCGACGAGCCCGAACACGGCAACGCCCTGTTGCAGCTCCTCGACCGGGGCATCCGCTCGTCCTACCGCCCGATCCTGCACTTCTGCATGCAGCACCGGCTGCTCACGCTGCTGGCGGCGGCCCTGCTGACGGCCTGCACGCCGGTGCTGGTGAAGCGCATCGGCTTCAGCCTTTTTCCGAAGGCCGGCATCCCGCAATTCCTCGTCGAGATCGAGGCGGAGGAAGGTTCGAGCCTCGCCGCCACCGACGCCATCACCCGGCAGGTCGAGGCGATCCTGGCGGCCAGCCCGGACGTGGCCTGGACGATGGCCAACATCGGCAGCGGCAATCCGCAGGTATATTATAACTACATCGGCGCCCGGCAAAGGGCGTCGGCGGCGGCCCTCCTGGTTTCCCTCAAGGACTACAACGCCCGGACGAGCCCGCTGGTGCTCGAAAAATTCCGGGCCGCGTTCCGGCGGATCCCCGGCGCGCACGTGGAGCTGCGCGAATTCGAAAACGGCCCCGGCACCAACGCGCCCATCGAGGTCCGTCTTTCGGGCGAAGACCTTGACGAGATGGGCCGGATGGCGGTGCAGGTCGAGGCGCTGTTGCGCCGGCATCCCGGCACGGACGGCGTCAGCAATCCGCTCGCGGCGCGACGCACGGATTTCAAGGTGGTCGTGAACCAGGAGGCCGCCGCCCTGCTCGGCGTGGCGCGCGCCGACATCGACCGCGCCATCCGGCTCGCCTTCGCGGGCCTCAACGTCGCGCGCTACCGCGACGCCGGCGGCGAGGAATACAATCTCCAGCTGACCCTTCCCCGCGGCGACCAGGCCACGCTGGAAAACTGGCGGCGCATTCGGGTGCCGGCGGCCGGCGGCGCCTATCTCCCGATCGAACAGGTCGCGCGACTCGAGTTCATCTCGGTCCCGCCCGTGATCGAGCGTTTCAACCGGGAACGCGCGGGCTACATCCGTTCGGGCGTCCTCCCCGGCTACAACATCGGCAAGGTCACCGCCGAAATCGCCACCGCGCTCGGGCAGCTCAGCTGGCCGCCCGGCCTCACCTGGACCTTCGCCGGCGAAGTCGAAAGCCAGGCGGACAGCTTCGGCGGCCTCGGCACGATCCTCATGGTCGCGGGCTTTGGCATCCTCGCCATCCTCGTCCTCGAGTTCGGCAGCTTCCGCGGCACGCTCATCGTGGCGTCCGTCGTGCCGCTGGGCCTGATCGGCGGCGTGACGGCGTTGTGGCTCGGGGGCTATTCGCTGTCCTTCACCGGGGCGATCGGCTTCGTGGCGCTCGTCGGCATGGAGATCAAGAACTCGATCCTGCTCGTGGATTTCACCAACCAGCTCCGGGCCGAGGGCGTGCCGCTGCGCGAGGCGATCGAACGGGCCGGCGAGACGCGTTTCCTGCCCATCGTGCTGACGACCGCGACCGCCCTCGGGGCCCTGCTGCCGCTGGCGCTGCAGGGCAGCGGACTTTATTCGCCGCTGGCGCTCGTGATCATCGGCGGGCTGCTGAGTTCGCTGCTGCTCTCCCGCATCGTCACGCCCGTGGTCTATTCGCTCCTGCCGCCGCCCGTCCCGGCGAAAGTCGCGTAGGTTTGGTTTGCATGATGGAGGGTCGGCGGCTTGCGCCGACCTCACGCACGGGCGCAAAGCAAGTCCCGAGGAGAGTAACCACGGATGCTCCGCCTACCGGCTACGCTCCAGGGAGCGTTCCGCCTGATCGGCTCCACGGTGGGTTTCGGGGGTCGGCTAATCGCCGACAGACAACCAGTCTGGTTTTCCCTCAGCGGCGATTAGCCGCTCCTCGAAGCCAAAACCGGAGCCGATTAGGCGGAGGGGATTTCAAAGCGCAGCCGGTAGGCGGAGCATCCGTGGTTAAACCCTCCGGAGTCTGGGGGTTTGAAGATCCTCCCTGCAGCGTTTCAAATAATGTCGTGTCCGAGCATGCAGGAGCCTGCTTGCAGGCGATTCGAAACGCCCGTCAACGGAATGAGTCCCATTGCCTGCAAGCAGGCTCCTACAACGGCTCTACTTTAATTTGAAACGTCCTACTGCCCGCCGAATCCGGCGCAGAGCAAGCCCACCGCGGCCACGAACGCGGCGCCGAACGAGTCGAAGCGGTCGAGCACGCCGCCCTGGCCAGGCACGACCCCGCTGAAATCCTTGGCCTGCCAGCGGCGTTTCGCCGCCGACATCAACAGGCCGCCGCCGGTGCCCGCCAGGCTGAGCACTCCGCCCCACAACAGGCCGACGGGGCGGCTGGCGCCGATGACCGGCGCCAGCGCCGCGCCCAGCACGACCGCGGCCGCCGATCCGCCGAGCAGCCCTTCCCATGTTTTTTTCGGACTGAGTGCCGGGGCGAGCAGGCGCCGGCCCCAGAGCTTGCCGGCGAGGTATTGGCAGACGTCGCCGGTGGGCACGACGACGCTGATGAACACGAGATATTCCAGGCCAAAGCGCATGGCGATCCAAGGCCCGAGTCCGATGATGAGCACGCAATAAACAAAACCGGCGAATCGCCAGAGAGAGCGCGCGCTCCAGCCCGGCCCGGCCGAGGCGAGCATCACCGTGACGCCGCCCACCGCCGCCGGCCACCAGCCGGGACCGGGCAGCCGGCCCGCGAGGACGAGCAGGTGCAAACCGACGAGCGGCGCCGTCCAAAGCAGGTCGCGCGGCCGCAATGCCGTCAGCGGGGTGAGGCCGGTGAATTCATACCACGCCGTCACCATCACCACCGCGTAGAGCGCGAGCAGCGCACCGCCCCCCGCGAGCACGGCGGGCATATAGACGGCGATCAGCAGCCACCACCCCAGCGTGCGCGCGCCGAAGTCACGCGCGAAACGCCGGCCGGCTTCCGTCCGGGCCCGCCGGCGCAACCCGACGGCCAGCGCGGTCATGCCCAGCAGTACGCCCAGCAACACGAGCAGCAAGCGCGTGCCGGCTTGGTTCCAGTGAGGCTCGAAATCAAAGGGGCCCATGGCGACGCCGGATTCATTACCCGGCGGCGCAGCCGGCCGCCAATCTAATCACCCGTTTTTTCGGATTTCGCCGAGGCGGCTGGCGCTCGCCGCCGGCTCCAGGTCGTCACCCAACATGACGCTTGCAAACCATTTCCGGCTGTCCCTGAGTGGCGCGCAATGCTCAGTCCGGCCACCGAATCACCAGCCAGCCGCGATCCCGGGACGGCGGCGCGCAAGGAAGCCTAACCGTGTTCGGATTTGTTTTTCGCCAGCTGAAGAAGATGGCTGTCCGGCGCACGCCGTTTGTGCTGCTGATGGTGGTCGTGGTGGTGCAGGCCGCTTACCAGCTGCTCAGCCCGATCCTCTACAAGTTCATCTTTGATGAAGGCATCACGCAGGGGCGGCGGGACATCTTATATACCGCGCTGGGCGTGCTGGCGGGAGCCCTGCTCATGCAGGCCCTGGCCACGATTTTTCAGGAAAAACTGGTCGCCAGGATCAGCGTGGGACAGATGAGCGCCTTGCGCAGACGCCTGTTTGCGAAGCTGCAATCCCTGCCGCCCAACCTGGTGTCCTCCCGGCCGCAGGGCGAGCTGACCGGATTGTTCGGCAGCGATCTGTCGAGCGTGGAACTCGCGCTGGTGCGGGCCGTGCCGGCGGCGCTTTTGTGCTGCCTGGTGATCGCGGTCAGCCTGGTCCTGTTGCTGTGCATCAACTGGATTTTATTCCTGGTGACCCTGGCGGCGCTGCCGGTGGTGGTGCTGCTCCCCAAGCTGTTTTCCAAGTCCGCCCGGCAATGGGAAAGCCGGCATCAAACCGTGAAGAGCGACATGGCGGGTTTCGCCCAGGAGAGCATCGCGACGCTGCCGGTGACGCGTCTGTTTCACCTGACCTCGGCGCGCGAGGAACGTCACACCGGCTACCTCGGAACCCTCGCGACGGCCGGGGAACGGGCGCACCTGTTGGGCGGACTGGTGGGCCGCACGGCCTTCATCGGCACGGGCTTCTCGCAACTGGTGGTGATCGGCGTCGGCGCCATCCTGGCGGTGCACGGTTTCATGACCGCGGGCTTGCTGGTCGCCTTTGTCGGGTTGCTGCTGCGCATCAGTGACGGGGTTTACGGACTCACCACGGTGCTCCCGTTGCTGACGCCCGCCGCCCAGGCCGAGGAGCGCATCGAGGCTTTCCTGCGGGAGCCGGTGCCCGAGTGGGAGTCCCCGGAGGCCGTGGCCGTCCCCCGGCTTTCGGGCGCCATCGCTTTCGAGAACGTGAGGTTCAGCTATGATGGCGCCACCCCGGCGTTGAAAAATCTTTCGCTCACGATCCAGCCCGGCCAACGGGTCGCGTTCATCGGACCCTCCGGCTGCGGCAAATCCACCGTGCTTTCGTTGCTGATGCGTTTCAACCTGGCGCAAACCGGCACGGTGAACCTGGACGGCCGGGCCATCTCCCACATCACGGAGGCGTCGCTGCGCGAAAATGTGAGCGTGGTGCCGCAGACCGCCATTCTGTTTGAAGGCACGATCATGGAAAACATCCTGGCCGGCCGCGCGGGCGCCAGCCAGGCGGAGGCCATCGAGGCCGCGAAGGCGGCGGGCATTCATGAGGCCATCACGGGCAAGCCGGAGGGTTATGAAACCTGGGTGAAACCCACGGGCGGCGCGCTTTCCGGCGGGGAACGCCAGCGCATTGCCGTGGCGCGCGCGCTGCTGCGCCAGGCTCCCATCCTGTTGCTGGACGAGGCCACCTCGGCCCTCGACCCGGCTTCGGAGCACATCGTGAATGAAACCGTCGGCGCGCTGGCGGGAAAATGCACCATCGTTTCCGTCACCCACCGCCTGGCTTCCGTGGCGGATTTCGACCGGATCTTCGTCATGAAGGCGGGCGAACTGGCGGAGAGCGGCACCCATGCGCAGTTGTTGGAAAAGGGCGGGCTCTATGCGTCCCTGTGGAGCAAGCAGCAAGGCATGAGCCTCGAGACTCCGGAGGGCGCGCCCGCGGTCACGCCCGAGCGCCTGGCCATTGTTCCGCTGCTCACGGGCTGCTCGCCGGAAACCCTGGCGGAGCTGAGCGGACTTTTCACCCTCATGCGCTTCGCCGAGGGCCAGCCGGTGTTCCGCCAGGGCGAGCCAGGCGAACTGTTCTACCTCGTGGCCCGCGGGCAAATGCAGGTGCTGATCGAGGAAGGCGGCGCCCAACACGTCGTCGCCACCCTGCATGACGGCGACTTTTTCGGCGAACAGGCGCTGGTGCGCGACCAGCCCCGCGCGGCCACCGTCGTGGCTTGGGCGGAGAGCTGGTGCCTCGCCCTGCCCCGCCAGCATTTTTTGCGGGTGATGCACAAGGAAGCGAACATCCAGAGCCGCATCACCGCCGCCACGGCTGCCATCGAGGCCCGCAACAGCACGGCCCCCTGGCGGATCAAGGGATGAACGCGGCGGCCAGCGGGCCGCGCCCCAGACCGACGGTCGTTTGCTACTGCGGGCCGACAGGCATCCCGCGCGTTAAGCGCCAACCTCCGCGCTCCCACCGCCAAAGAATCTTCAAGCAAACACTGCAGGGAAGTCCGGGCATCGGAGTTTCCTGGGCGCGCGGCGGGTTCTTCAAATGAACCCCATGCGCACCGCGCATGGTGAGTCCGTGGTTCGCGCAGTGGTCTGCGCGACCGGCGCCTGCTAGGATGGGCGCATGAAACCGACCGGAATCACCGCCTCGAAAAACCATCGTCCCGCCCTCTCCCGCCCGGCCCCAGCCGGGGCCGCCATCGGCCACGTCCACCTCAAGGTCGCGGACCTGGAGCGGGCGCTTGCCTTTTACCGCGACGCGCTCGGGTTTGAAGTCACCGAAAGATTCGGTGACCGCGCCGCCTTTCTGTCCGTCGGCGGATATCACCACCATATCGGACTGAACACCTGGGAAAGCGAGGGCGGCAACCCGCCGCCGCCGGGGACCACCGGACTTTATCACGCCGCGATCCTCTACCCGACCCGCGCGGATCTCGCCTGGGCGCTGCGCCGATTGCTGGCCCACGGCATTCGCATCGAGGGGGCCTCCGATCACGGCGTGAGCGAGGCAATTTATCTTCACGATCCCGATGGGAACGGCCTCGAACTTTACTGGGACCGTCCCCGGGCCGAATGGCCGCGCGGCGCCGACGGTTCCGTCGCCATGTTCACCCGGCCGCTCAACCTGGAACAGCTCCTGGCCGAAACCTGAGCACCCCGCGCGGGGCTTCGGAAAAGACTTCGCCAGGCCACCTCGTCCGCCATCCGTTCTTTGTGATGGCCTGCGGCGCGCCGGTGACCTAGGAGAAGTGCGCCTGAATCTCGACCTACTACGCTCCTTTTTCGCGATCTCCGAGTTCGGCAGCCTGAGCAAGGCGGCCGAGCAGCTGCACGTGTCGCAATCAACCCTCACGCGCCAGGTGCAGGCGCTCGAAGCGGAGATCGGCGGCCAGCTCCTGGACCGCGGCCACCGGGGCGCGGCCCTGACCGCCGCCGGCCATGCGCTCCTCGAGGGCATGCGGCCGGTGGTCGCCAAGGCGGACGTGGTCATCGCGGAAGCGCGAAAACTGGCGCGCGGCCAAAGCGCCTCGCTGCGCATCGGCTACATCATGTCCGCGGCCAGCACTTACCTGAACCCGGCGCTGGCGGCGTTGCGCCGGGCCCGCCCCGAAATCAAGGTGCGGCTGGTCGATCTCTCGCCGGGCGCGCAAATCGCCGCCCTGCGCCGCGGGGAACTGGACGTGGTGGTGCTCGGCAACCTCAACGCGGCCATCGCCCGCGAATTTTTCGTGCGCCGCATCAAAACCCTGCCCGTCGTCGTGGCGCTGCCGGAAACGCACGCGCTCGCGGCGGAGACCGGCTTGGCGCTGGCCGATTTGCGAAAGGAAATGTTTGTCGGCGCCGATCCCAAGGATGTCCCGGGGTTCAACAGCTGGCTCACCCAGCTTTGCCGGCGCGCGGGCTTCCGGCCGAAATTCGTGGAACAGGCGGGCAGCCTCACGGAAACGCTTTCGCTGCTGCTCGTGGAGCATGCGGTCACGCTGCTGCCCGGCCTGGTGGAGGAATCCAGGGTGCCCGGCGTCGCCTTCCGCCCCTTGCTCACTCCCGCCGTCACCTGGGACCTGCAGGTCGCCTGGCAGCGCGGCAAAATCACGGAGCCCGTCCGGCAGCTCGTGGATTTCCTCACGAAGCGTCCGGCGAAATAACTCTCGTCGGACGGACCGGCCAGGAGCCGGCCATGCGCGCTGCGCATGGCTGAAGGCCGGCCGGCGCAGTAGGCGGTTTCGATCCGTTCGGGTAGCATGGCGCCATGAAACCGCTCCCTCACAAAACCAACCGCCCCCGGCGTTATCCTTCGCTCTCCGACGACGGCCAGCCCTGGTTCCCCCGGGCGCCGGGCTCGCGCCGGGCAACGGCCGCGGCGTTGTTCGCGGGCAATCGCTCGCGCAGTCCCTGGGTGCGCCTGTTCGCACTCGCCGCCATCATCGGCCTCATCGCCGCCCTCGCGGCGGCCGCTTGACCGCATGGTTCAATCGCGACGCCAACCCGCACCGCCAACGCCCATGAAGCTTGACATCGCCTCCATCCGACGCACTGGTGACACCCAGGTGAAACCGAACACGCATCAGAAATATATTTTCTGCGCCCGCCCATTCAAGGCGGCGGGCGGGGCGTCGTCGATCTGCCCGGAGCGGCCCGGCGCCGCGAGCTAACGGTTCCCCGCGCTTGGCGCGACCGGACCTTGGGCGCGGACCGGGATAACCCGACCTCCCCTTCACTGCGGCCACCTGTCCTGCCTGGGACGCGTGCGCGCAAACTTCACCCGGCCGCGCCATCGCGCGGCCCTCCCCCCACCAACTTAGTCCCGCCTGCGCGATTCCGCGTGCGGCCGCCGGGACGCAACCTGGGCACCCCCATGACCATCCTTCACGTCACTGATTTCCATTTCAACAAGCGCTGGTTCGACTGGCTGCTTCATCGCGCCCCGGCGCATGACCTCGTCGTCATGTCGGGCGACATGCTCGATCTGACCGCCGTGACGCCTCACGGGCGGCAGATCGAGTGGGTCTCCGGATGGCTCAATGATTTCCCGCGGCCCATCGCCGTCGCGAGCGGAAACCACGATCTCGAATGGGATTCCCGGACCGAGCGCTGGACGCCCGCGTATTGGTTGCGCCGTCTGGTGAATCCCTCCGTGTGGACCGACGGCCAGCGCGTGGCGTTGAACGGCTTGTCCATTCTCAACATCGGCGCCACCACCCGTCCGAAGGGCGGCGCCGCGGACGTCTGGGTCGCGCACGCGCCCCCGAGCGGGACCGCGGTCGCCACGCGCCCTGACGGCACCGACGCGGGCGATCACGATCTCGTCCCGGCGGTGGAACGCTACGCGCCGCGCCTCGTCCTCTCGGGTCACGTGCACAACGCGATCCGCTGGCGCGAGCAGCGCCATGGCACCCTGTTCCTCAACCCGGGCTGCGATCCGGACGCCCTGTTTCCGAATCATATCCTGGTGGAAACGGACCGGCTGAGCAGCGAGCTCATCACCGCCGCGCGGGGCTGGGACTCCGCGCTCACGCCCACCGTCGAGTCAGCGGTTCCCGCCCCGGCGGTCGCCTGACCCGCCTTTTTCCCGCAGTCGGACCGCGCTCCCCTGGAGCCCGCGGGCGGCTGCACACCCAAAAACCAACCATCGCTAAAATATCATGAACCATACTCCCATCTACATCTCCCGTTACGACTACACGAAGCTGCGTCTTCTCCTGTCCACCGCCCTCTATTCCCGGGCGAGCAACCTGGCGCTGCGCAATCTGCGCGACGAGCTCGACCGCGCCGTCGTCATCGATCCGGCGGCCTTTCCGGCCGGCACCGTGACGATGGACTCGACCGTCGAATTCGAGGACCTCGCCACCGGCGAAGTCGAGAAATACACGGTCACCTTCCCGGAACGCGCCGACATCGACGAGGGCCGCATCTCGATCCTCGCGCCGATCGGCACGGCGCTGATCGGCTGCCGCGTGGGTGAAATCGTCAAGTGGTCGACGCCGGGTGGCGTCCGGCAGCTCAAGATTCGGCGCGTGACCGCGCCCGCTCCGGCCGCCGCGCCGACCGCGGCGTCGTCCGTCTATACCCTCACTCACGCGACCGCGTAAATGCGGTCGGCATCGAGCGTGGTGGGAGGGGTTTAACTCCCCGACTGGTTCGTCCGCGAATTGTCGGGGGTATGAAACCCCTCCCACCCCACGGCGACCCGTCGCCGCGGAAACTCCCCGCGTGATTTCGTCACGCCAACCCCTTCATTTGCCATGACATTTCTTGATCATTTTTCGTTTTCATCCCTCGAGTCGCTCGGACCCGTGGCGCTGGCGCTGGTCGCAATCCTCACGACTGCGCTGCTGGCCCGCCCCGGTCCTTCACGCGCGGCAACCCCTGCGTTCGTGCGCCGGCGTCTCGGGCTGCCGAAGGGCGTCGTCCGGTGGCTCGTCATCGGCGGACTCGGCCTCGCGGCCTTACTGGCGGTGGGCATCGATTTGCAGGGCCTCTGGTCGACGATCATGGCCGCGCTCAGCCTCATCGCCATCGGCTTCGTCGCAATGTGGAGCATCCTCAGCCACATGCTGGCTTCGGTGCTCATCGTGATCTTCCGTCCGTTCGAGGTCGGCGATCGCGTCGAGATCCTCGGCGACGACCTGGTCATCGGTGAAGTCACCGACCTGAACCCCGTCTACACCACCCTCCGCGCCGCGGACGGCGGGACGCTGCAGGTGCCCAACAACGTCTTTTTCCAAAAGGCCCTGAAGCGCCACGCGCCCGCCCCGCTGGCCGGATCGATCGCCGCCGCCGTGTAAGGCGCGGCTGGCCGCGTGTGTGCCGATCAAAAACAACCCAACCCATGAACATCATGTCCCACCCGTTTTCCTTTTCGGATACCCGCCTTTCCAACAACGTCGGTTCCACCGCCGTGCTCGCCCGGCTGGTCGGCAACCTTCGCGGTTTCGCCTATCGCCGGCGCCATGATGCGCGCTGGACGATGGACTTCATCAGCGACGGCTGCCGGGATGTCACCGGCTACGATCCCCATCGGTTCATCGCCAACGCCAGCCTCGCGTTTGGCGACCTGATCGTCCGGGCCGACTGGCCGCGCGTGAATGAAAAAGTGGAATTCGCGGTGCAGCAGCGGAAACCGGTCGCCATTGAATACCTGATCCGCGCCGCCCACGGGGCGCTGGTGCGGGTCGAGGACCGACTGACCCCCGTGATCAGCGCCACCGGCGAGGTGCTCGCCATCGAAGGCATCATCGACCACGCGCGCCCCACCCAAGCCGCCGCCCACCCCGCCTTTTCAAACGGCGGGCAGGCCGGCGTCCCCCCGCCTCCCTTCCACTCTTCAAACTGACCATCATGAACCAAAGAAAACTCGGCCGCACCGATCTCCATGTTTCCGCACTTGGCCTGGACCTGGCTGCGCTGGGCCGGGTGAGTGACGTGTCGTCGGTCTTTGCCTTGCTCGACACATACCACGAATCCGGCGGCAATTTCATCCAAGTGGCCGGACTGCCCGCGAGCCCCGCGGGGCGGCGCCTCAGTGAAGGCGGTTCCGAGGACCTCGCCGGCCGCTGGCTCGCCGCGCGCGGGATCGACCGGGACAGCGTGATGCTGGCCTCGACCATTCGCCTGCCCCGCCAGGTGCGCGGCGGGAGCCGCGCCCTCACGGAGTTCCTGCGCGAGACGTGCGCCCGGTCGCTCCACCGACTGGGCACCGCCCACCTCGACCTCCTGGTCGGCGAATGGCACGAGCGCGCGGCGCCGGTGGACGACCTGCTGGAAGCACTCGACCAGCTCATCCGTGAAGGCAGCGTGCGCGCCGCCGTCGCCGGTGGTTTCCCGTCGTGGCGCGTGATGGACTCGCTCCATCGCTCCAATTTGCGCAACCAGGCCCGCTTCGAAGCCGTGCAGGATGACTACTCCCTGATCGACCGCACGCCGGTTGAGCCGGAGACGTTTTCCCTGTGCGGGGACCAGCGCCTCGGATTCATCGCCCGCTCGCCCCTCGCCGGCGGCCTCCTCGCGCGGCGGCCGGTGTCGCTGCGCGAGGTCCTCAATCTCGACCGGGACTGGCACGACGGGCGTTTCCGCGGCACCCTCGGCAATCCGCTGACCAGCCTGCTGGCGGCAACGGCGGACCGGCGCGGCGTGACGCCCGCGCAGGTCGCACTCGCCTGGGTGCTGCAAAATCCGCACGTGACCGCCGCAATCGTCGCGCCGCCCTCGGCCGACGAATTGTCCGACCTGATTCGCGCCACCGATCTCATCTTGTCCGCCGACGAGACGGCTGCTCTTGCCAACATTGCCAAACCGGTGGAAGCATACCCGGAATCGCGACACGCCTGACCCTCGGGCGCAGCCTGCCTCCTTCGGCAGTCTGCGCGCCCAACCGCCTGAATCATGAATCACTACACTCTCCTCCAGGATTTCGTTGTCCTCCTGCTCGCCGCCGGACTCGCCGGCATGCTTTGCAAGCGCATGGGGCTCTCGGCGATCGTCGGCTACCTGATCGCCGGAATCGTGATCGGCCCGTACTCGCCCCCGTTCTCGCTCATCGCGGACACCGCGCACATCGAGCAGTTGTCGCACGTCGGCCTCGTTTTCCTGATGTTTGCCATCGGGCTCGAACTCAGCCTCTCGAAACTCCGGCGGATGGGCCTGCCCATCGTCATGGCGACCGTCATTGGCGCCCTGTTCATGTTCGCCTTCACGATCCTCCTCGGCCGCTTCCTGGACTGGACGACGCTGCAGAGCCTGTTCGTGGCGGCCATGCTCATGGTTTCCAGTTCCGCGGTCATTGCGAAGATCATGAGCGAGCTGAAACTCAATCACGACCGGGCCGCCCAGATGGCCCTGGCCATCACCATCGTCGAGGACGTGGTCGCGGTGATCATGCTCACGGTGCTGGCGACGCAGGGTGCCAGCGGTTCCAAGGGAATCGGCGAGGTGCTGACGGGCCTCACGACCTTTGTGGTGCTCTTCCTGTGTCTCGGCCTGCTGCTGCTGCCCCGGTTGCTGCGGTGGCTGGAAAAGCGCGCGGACGCGGAACTGCGCACGCTCGTGGTGGCCGGCATCCTCTTCCTGCTCGCCCTGGTGGCGATCAAGGCCGGCTACTCGATCGCGCTCGGCGCGTTCCTGTTCGGCGCCCTGATGGCGGAGATGCCGCAGAAGCACGTCATCGAGGAATCATTCGGCAGCCTGCGCAATCTCTTTGGCAGCATCTTCTTCGTCTCGATCGGCATGATGATCGACCTGAGCATGCTCGGGGAGATCTGGCTGCCGGTCGTCGCGCTGAGCCTCTTCGCGCTCATTGTGCGTCCCATCGCCTGCGGTTTCGCGCTCATGCTCGTCGGCGTGTCCCCGCGGCAGGCCCGCCGGGGCGGACTTTTGCTGACGCCGCTCGGCGAATTCACCTTCATCATCGCGCAAGCCGGCATCGCGGCAGCCATCCTGCCGTCGTCGTTCTACCCGCTGGCGGTCGGACTGTCCGTCCTCACGGTCCTCGCGACCCCGATCATGAACCGCTTTGCGGATCCGATCCTGCGCGGCCTGGAAGCCATCGAGCCCGCGCCGCTCACCCGCTTCATCGCCGCCTACCAGACCTGGCTGCAGCACCTGCAGGGCCGGGACCAGGCGCCCCTCGCGTGGAAACTCATCCGCAGCCGGCTCGTGCAGGTGGTGGTGGAAATCCTCCTGGTGGGCGGATTGCTCATCTTTTCCCACCAGTTGCTCGTCCGGGTTGAACACAGCATCATTGCGACGTGGCTGAGCACCGACGTGCTGCACATCGTTTATTGGTCCAGCCTCGGCTTGCTGGTGCTGATTCCGCTGTTCGCCGTCTGGCGCAACCTCGGCGCGCTCGCCGCCATTGCGGCCGAGGCCTGGCACGTCCCGGCGCTGCCCCCGCGGTTCATCGAGACCAGCTTGCGGATGGCCGCCGCGGTCGGCCTGGGCGCGTTCGTCTATTTCCTCTTCCCCGTTCAGTTGAGCGGCATCGGCTGGGGCATCCTCGCGCTCGCCGCGCTCGCCGTGATCGCGATCTTCTCGCACAAGTTGATCTACTGGCACAGCACGTGGCAGCACTCGGTCAACGAGGTGCTCGGCGGCCATGGCTATGCCGCCGGACCCGAGGGGGGCGCCGATCGCGATGAGATCGCGCACCGTTTGGAAACGTGGGACATGCACCTCCTCGAATGCACCGTGCCGGCGGGCGCCCCGTACGCGGGCCGATCCCTGGCGGAGCTGCAGATCCCGGCGCGCTTCGGCTGCTTCGTGGCCGAGGTTGAGCGCAACCACTTTGCCATCGCCCGGCCCCTGCCCGACCTGGCGTGCTTCCCCGGGGACAAATTGCTGCTGCTCGGACGAACCGCGCAGATCGACGCCGCCTGCGCGTTTCTGGAAAGCCAGCCCGCCGGCCAGGAGCACCGGCCTGATTTCGATCGCGCCGTGCTCGATTCCTTCGTGGTGACGGCGGACGGCCCGACCGGGCAGCCCCTGGGCGACTTGCAAATCGCCCGGCGCACCGGCGTCCGCGTCCTCGGGATCGCCCGCGGCGAGACGACCATTTTGGTGCCGCAAGCCACCGAGGTGCTGCAGGCCGGGGACCAGGTGCTGGGCTTGGGCACGTTGGATCAACTGCGGGATTTCCGCTCGCTGCTCGCGACGAACCCGGCCCGCGCATGAAACCCTCTCCGTCATATCGGTCCTGCTTCCGCTCGTTGGATGCGGTGAGCCGTGCGGTCCGGCCTTCCACGGCCTGCCTTGGGACCGGTCAGCGCTAGGCACGTCGTGCCCGCGCTGGCCGCAAACGAAGGCTAACCTCGCAGCACTGCCGTCCCCGTCAGGGGCGGAGCTGCGGCCTGACCGCAATCCCGCGGTCACTCCTCCTCAACCGGGCCCCAGGCCCATCTCCTTATGCATTCCGATCAGAAATCCCACCTCAGTAACAACAACCTCCGCCGCATGCAGGGCTGGGCGCGCGCCGTTTATCCGCTCGACGCACCCGACCGCTGCGCGGTGGTCGTCGAATACCTCGATCAGCTCACCGAAGAAGCCGCCCTGGCCCTCATCAAGAAGGACTGGCCGGAGGTCTTCGCCGCGGCCGAACGCGACTGGCCCGAGGCGTTCGCCGGCTGGAAACAGGAACCGGCCGAATAACCGCCTGATCAACGCGTCCTGCCTCCGCCCGGAGGCAGGACGCTTTTGGTTACGAGCACTGGTCGCCCGACAGGGGCGATCGTGCCGTTCAGAGCGGTTCGAAAAGCCAACGCTATTGCCGGATAAACTCGCCGTCGGCCTTGATCATCACTTCGTCGCCGATCATGGGCGGCGGAAATTTTGGACCGACCCCGAAATCGGAACGCTTGAGGATGCCGGTGACCTGAAAGCCCGCGGTCACCTTGCCCTGGTTGGTCGTCGTGCCGCGATACCAGAGCTCGACCGTGACCGGTTTGGAGATGTCGCGGATCGTCAGGTCGCCCGACAGTTTGTAGCGGTCCTTGCCGGCGGCCACCGACGACTTGCTGCGAAAGGTCATTTTCGGATGGGCCGTCGCGTCGAAGAAATCCGGGCTGCGCAAGTGGTCGTCGCGCATCCCGACCGCGGTGTTGATGGAGGCCACGTCGACCGTCAGTTCAAAGGTGGCATCGCTGAAGTCCGGCTTCGCGCTGGTGACCGTCGCCTCAAACTTGTTGAACGCACCGCTGACTTCGGAAATCCCGAGATGCGTGATCGCAAACCCCAGGCGGGAGTGAGGCGGGTCAGCTTTCCAGGTGGATTGGGCAAAGGCGGTCAGCTGGAGCGCAGCGACCGCGAGAAACGAGCAGAGCAGTTTTTTCATGGCAGGGGCTTCCGTTTTATGCGCCGTCGAAAGGTCGGGCGATTGCCCGAATAGTGCTGATGAGCGGCCACGCGGCGAGAGCCAAGTTGCATCCCGCCGTGGATGAACACCCCACGACCGACCGTCCGCCCAAGACTCAATTCCTTTGCCGTAATGCTGTGCAGGCTGACCCTTTTTCCGCGTGGAGAGGGGCATGAGGCGACCCGTTTCAAGCGGTTCCCCCCGGGCTGGGGCTTTCTTAAGCCCCCCTTATGAATGCGCTGTCGGCGCAAAATTGTGTTGGAAACACCTCCAGTCAGATGGACCCTTGGTTTTCCAACGCGGGGAAATCATATGCTTTGCTCCCACTGTGCCGACAATTCGGACCCCGCGCTAGCCCGGCGCCAGCGAGTGCTGCAATTGCTCACGCTGGTGGAACATCCCGAGGCGCTGCCCGCCCAAGCGAGGTTGCGCATCGCCCAGGAAATCCTGGCCTCGATGGCGCAGGGTGGATCCGGGCTCCAATGCCGGCGTCCGGCCACGAGTGAACCCCGCCGCGTAGCGACCGCGGCCTGAAGGAAACGCTCATGGCCCGGGAGTTATCAGTCGCTGGTCTGCCGCCCCCCGGCCCGTCTGACGAGTTGCTCGCCCAACTCGAGCGCATCTATAAGGACATCCATGCCCATCCCGAGCTTTCGATGCAGGAGCAGCGGACCGCGGGTATCGCCGCCGCCTGGTTGCGCGAGCAAGGCTACGCGGTGACCGAGGGCCTTGGTGGGACCGGCGTGGTCGGCCTGCTCCGCAACGGCGAGGGCCCGACCGTGCTGCTGCGCGCGGATATGGATGCGCTGCCGATCAAGGAAAGCACGGGGTTGCCCTACGCCAGCAATCAGACGGGCGTCGACCGTTTTGGGCAGGCCACCTCCATTGCGCATTCCTGCGGCCACGATTTGCATGTGGCCTGGCTCATGGGAGTGACGCGGATCCTCGCGGAAAACCGGGACAAGTGGCGGGGCGTCATCCTGGCAGTCTTCCAGCCAGGCGAGGAAACCGGCCAGGGCGCCCGGGCGATGATCGAGGACGGCATGGTCAAACGCTTTCCCAAGCCGGACGTCGCCCTGGCACAGCACGTGATGCCGCTGCGTGCGGGTCAAATCGGCTGGCGGACCGGCACGATCCTGTCGGCGGGCGATAGCTGGGAGGTGACGATGTTCGGACGCGGCGCGCACGGTTCAATGCCGCAAAAGAGCATCGATCCGGTGGTGATGGCCGCGGCGGCCGTGATGCGTTTGCAAACGGTGGTCTCACGCGAGGTGGCAATGAACGACGCCGCGGTGGTGACGGTGGGCACCCTGCGGGCGGGCATAAATGAAAACATTATTCCGGACCGGGCGCTGCTTCGCCTGAATGTCCGCACGTTTAAAGAGGAAGTCCGCACCCGCGTGCTCGCGGCGATCAAGCGGATTGTGGAAGCCGAGGCGGCGGCCTCCGGCGCGACCCAACCGCCTGAATTTTCGGTGCTGAGCGAATTTCCACTGACCCGGAATGACGAGGACGCCACGCATAAGGTCGTGGCCGCGATCCAACAACGGTTTGGCGCGGACCGGGTGACGGAGATCGGGGCGGCGACGGCGAGTGAGGACTTTGGCTTGTTTGGCACGGCTTGGAACACACCCAGCGTCTTCTGGATGATCGGCGGCATCGACCCGGAGACCTATGCGACCGCGCAGAAGGCGGGGAAGCTGGACACGCTTCCCGCCAATCATGCCCCCAACTTCGCGCCCGTGCTGGATCCCACCCTCCGGACGGGAGTGGAAGCGATGCTCGCCGCGGCGGGCGCCTGGATCTGTCCTGCCAGCAAGGGAACTTCGTAGCGCGGGCCAGCCGCAGGACGCCAGCCACGAACCAGTCACCCCGGCGTCATCAATCCTCCCATGTCGTCAAAACCCAGCGAACCGACGGCTTTTCAGGGCAACGACCGGCTGCTTTGGGGGATCATCCTCGGCGTCGTCACTTTCTGGTTGTTCGCCCAGACGACGCTGAACATCGCCCCGGACATGGGCAAAAGCCTGCGCCTGGATGCGAGCACGATGAACATTGCGGTGGCGACCACCGCCTTGTTTTCCGGAATCTTCATCGTGGTCATGGGTGGATTGGCCGACCGGGTCGGGCGCGTCCGGATCCTCCGGATCGGATTTTATCTCAGCATCCTCGGATCACTCCTGGTGGGACTCGCGCCCGCCGGCTCCCTGGCGGCAACGTCCCTGCTGGCCGGTCGCGCCCTGCAGGGGCTCTCGGGTGCCTGCATCATGCCCGCGAGCCTGGCGCTCGTGAAGAGCTATTGGACCGGCGCCCAGCGACAGCGCGCGATCAGTTTGTGGTCCATCGGCTCGTGGGGCGGTTCCGGTCTCTGCGCCCTCTTCGGTGGCCTGGTCGCCCAGAACTTCGGATGGCGCACCATTTTCTTCATCTCCGTTTTGGTCGCGGTCATTGGTCTCATCCTCCTGCAGGGCACGCCGGAGAGCCGCGCCGAGGACCAGGGCAGGCAGCAGTTCGATTTTGCGGGCGTCGTGACATTCATGATTGCGATGCTGGCCCTGCAGATCGTGGTGACCCAGGGAAACAAGCTCGGCTGGACCAGTCCCCCCGCCCTCGGGCTCGTCGCCGCCGCCGCGATCTTCGGCTTCCTGTTTTTCCGCATCGAGGCGCGCGCGCCCGTGGCGTTTGTCGATTTCTCCTTGTTCAAAAACCCGACCTTCACGGGAGCCACGATTTCAAACTTCCTGCTCAACGCGGTCACAGGCACGCAGATCGTCTCGCTGCAACTGGTGCAGCTCGGCGGCGACCTGACGGCGCAGCAGGCCGGCCTGCTGACCTTGGGCTACGCGGTCGCGATCATCGCGTTCATTCGCGTGGGCGAGAAGCTCCTGCAGCGGTTTGGGGCGCGGAAGCCGATGATCTGGGGCTGTCTCATCACGGGCTTTTCCATCCTTCTGCTCACGTCCACGAATGTTCTCTTAACGAACTATAAAGTCCTGGCGGTCGTCGGCTATACCTTGTTTGGCGTCGGGCTCGCGTTCTATGCCACGCCCTCGACGGACGCCGCCCTTTCCAATCTGCCGCCGGCGCAAGCCGGGGCCGGCTCGGGAATCTACAAGATGGCTTCCTCCCTCGGTGCGGCATTCGGCGTCGCCATTTCGGCCGCGATATTCACCGCCTTGAGCACCAACGCGGACGGCATCCACTGGCTGGAGGGAGTCATCACCTTTCAGGGCCGCCAGGATAACCTCGGTCTCCGCCAAGCGGCCATCGTCGCGCTGCTGGTCAATGTGCTGATGGCCGCGGGGGCCGTCGTTTCGATCATGCTCACCGTGCCCAAGGCGCGTGCACCGCGCTGACTGCTGAATTGCGGGACACGGCAACCCTTTCCCCCGGGGCCTGTCTCTCCCAGACCCTTTACTTCCATGAAAACCACCCATCACGTCGCCGTCATCGTCGGCAGTTTGCGAAAGGAATCGTTCAACCGCAAAATCGCGCTCGCGCTCGCCGAGCTGGCCCCGGCCTCGCTGAAGCTTGAAATCGTCGAGATCGGCGGGCTGCCGCTCTACAACCAGGACTCCGATGCGAATCCGCCGGCGGTGTTCACGGATTTCCGCAACCGCATCAAGGCCGCCGATGCCGTCCTGTTCGTGACGCCCGAGTACAATCGATCGGTTCCGGGCGTCTTGAAGAACGCGCTCGATGTCGGCTCGCGGCCCTATGGCCACAGCGCATGGAACGGCAAACCCGGTGCGGTTGTGAGCGCGTCGATCGGCGGCATCGCCGGCTTCGGCGCCAACCATCACCTGCGCCAGTCCCTTGTCTTCCTGAACGTGCCGACGCTGGCCCAACCCGAAGTCTACCTCGGCGGCGTCGACAAGCTCCTCGATGCCGCGGGCAAACTCACCGACGAGGGAACCCGCAAGTTCCTGCAGGGCTTCATGCAGACCTACGCCACGTGGGTCGCGAAGAATGCGGGGTGACCAAGGAGACCGGGCGCCCCCTGCGCCGGCGGCAGGATCGCCGGCTAAGTTTCCTTCGACTCGCCGGCCGCAACCCCGTCAGGTGAAGCCGGCCGCGACCACAAAATCGCCGTGCCGGCCACCCCGGCCACGAGCGAGGCCGTGAAGATCGCGATCTTTGCGGCCGCGAAATCGGCGGGCCCGGCAAAGGCCTCGCCTGCGATAAAGAGCGACATGGTGAATCCGATGCCCGCCAGCGCTCCGGCGCCGGCGAGCTGGCGCCAGGTGTATTCCGCGGGTTTGGCGGCGAGACCGAGGCGAACCGCCAGCCACGCCGCCGAGAGCATGCCGACGGGTTTGCCCACCACCAGACCGAGCACGATCGCGAGCATCAGGCTGCCATGCGTGTGTACGACATCGAGGGAGACGATCACGCCCGCGTTCGCGAGGGCGAAGACCGGCAGGACCACATAGCTGGACCAGGGCTCCATGGACCGGAGCAGCTTGTCGGCGGGCGATTCGGTCCGGCGGTGGATCGAGTCCAAGGCCCGCATCGCCGGTTCGGAGGGGCCATGGCGCATCAGCGCATCCCCGCGGTGTCGTTTCTCCGCCTGAATGACCGCATCGGCCTGCGCCATCAGCACGTGGAGCTTGGGCGGCGGCATCGCGGGCGTGACGAGCGCGAGGATGACGCCGGCGAGCGTCGCGTGCAGCCCCGCCTCGTGCAGGCAAACCCAGAGCACGATGCCGAGCACCGCATAAGGCAACGGCCGGTAAACGCCCCACCGGTTGATCGCCACGAGCAGCACGGCCACCCCCACGGCGGCGGCCAGGTAATCCGCATGAATCTGCTCCGTGTAGAATGCCGCGATGATTCCGATCGCCACGAGATCGTCGATGATCACGGCCGCGGTGAGGAACACGCGCAATTCCACCGGAACCCGCGACCCGAGCAACACGATGATGGCCACGGCGAACGCGGTGTCCGTGGCGATGGGCACCGCCCACCCTCTCGCGAGCGGGCCGGCGGGCGCGATGAGCAGGTAAAGCACGACGGGCACCGCGATGCCGCCGAGCGCCGCGACCACCGGGAGCGCGCCGGACCGGAAGGTGGCGAGGCGGCCCACCGTGAACTCGCGCTTGATTTCCAAGCCCACGACGAGAAAGAAAACGGCCAGCAGGCCGTCATTGATCCAACTGAGGAGCGGCAACATCATGCCGGCCTTGCCGAACTGGAACCCGCCCACCCGGGCCCACAAGGTCTCGAAGGCCGGTCCCAAGGGGGAGTTCGCGGCCACGACGGCGAAAACCGACATCACCAGGAGAAGCAGCCCGGCCGAGGGCGCCCAGCGCACGAAGGACAGCGCGGCGGTTTGCACCCGATGACCCAGCGTGCCCAGCAAGGCGTCCGCCAACCCGTGCTCGTCCCAGGCGCCTTCATACCGCCGGCCATTTAAAAAGAACGTGGGCGTCATGATCACGCCGCTGCTCGCGGCGCTGGCCCGATCGCGGGCCACCCGCGCGCGCGCCGCCGCCCGGGGCGCGTCGCCGGCCGGATCATTCGCCGCCAGACCGAACTCCGCCGCAATCTCGTCCAGATCGCCGGGCTGGAAGGCCGGCCCGCGCTTCATGAGCGCGTCATGGACGGGCCAGAAATCACCGGTCGCTTCAAAGACGCGTTCCGCGATCTCGGCGGCGCGGTCCGCGTCCGGATCGTTGTCCACCGGGCGATGACGGAACCCATAACGCAGGCGCTCGCCGAACCGATCCCGCAGGTCGGCGATGACCTCGTGCGCCGAATGGCAGGACGGACAGGCGTAGCTGCCATACTCAACCAACGTGAGTTCGGCCTCCGGACCTCCCAGAATGTGGTCGCTGACGGGGTCGACTGGGGGATCGAGTTTCGTCGCGCGGGGCTGCGCCATAAGCCGAAGTAGGCCGCCCGGGCCCGCGAAGTCGATCCTCTTTGCCGCGAGCATTCCGGCGCGGTGCCGCGTCCAACCGGCAAACCCCACTCCCGCCGCACGGGCCATGCGTGAATCGCATGGTTGCACGCCGGCCTTTGCAGTGGTTCGCCCAACGGGCCATTGCTATTCTCTGTGCATGAAAACAATTTCATTCACCTCCCCTTCCCCGAGCAGATTCCACCCTCATCACGTCCCCGGGCGCAAGGTGACGGCCAAGTCCTCCCTGCCGGTCAAGCTGCGTGACGAGCATTTGAAAACCCGCGCGCTGCAACGCTGGGAAAATGAGGGCGGCCGGATACTCCCCAAGCCGCATCCCGCGCTCCACTAATCCAAGCGGGGCGTCAGGTGAGGCCTCCGCGTCTTCAGCCCCCCGGGAAAAGCTCCCCTTCCGCATCTACCTGCCGGTCTCATCGCCCCAGACCGCCCCGCCATCGCCGGCCTTAACCGGGAATGTTGCTCTGGCTGGATCCACCCGATTCCACGACCTTCTTCCCCGCGCGCAGGCTGAAGACCACCGCGGCAAGCAGCATCGGAAGCGCGAGCAGCGCCAAAACGACGGGACTCGGCATGCTATCCGGAATGAAAGCGGTGACGATGAGGACCAACGCCCCCAGTCCGCCGAAGCCCAGGGCCCCTCCATAGACCAGGGATTGAAGCCGCCCTTTCGCCACCCGCTGGAGATAGAACGCCGAACAAAGGTAGAGCAGAACCGGTACGACCGTGAGCGCCAGATTGATGACCACCTTCATGCCCGCGAGCCTCTCGTCCCCCCATAATCCATGTCAACGCGCTTAAGTAGGACCACGGACGAGAAGCCGCGTTCGTTGATGTGCCGGCAAAAATGTCTCACGGTGTAAGTAGCTATTCGACACGTATCAGGGATGAGCAGAGTTAGACCGATGCTTGAGCGACTCAGATTCGATATTCTGAGAGATCGTAGAAAAAGCCTGATTCAAGAAATAGGCAGACCACAACACCTGGGCGAGTGTCCGCTTGCGTAGGCGGGCGGGTGGCCGGCCGCCGCTCTAATTTCCTTAGGGATGGCGTGTTCCTCTTCCAATAAGGCGGTGCGAATGCACTCGTTGGTCACACCTGCAAATGATCATGGCAGCTGGTCGCCCGCAGTTGTCTGGAGTTCGAACTACTCGTATCATCTGTCTGGTCCGTCTTGTGATCAGTGGCTGTTATGCCCTCCAGATTGGTGACTAAGGGTAAATTATATAAATATCATATCTGATTGCTTATATCCGATAAATAGGCATTAAATATCATATGTTATCTCTTAAAACGGAGGCGGATCTTACCCGAGGCATGCAGGAATCCCTGCGCGCCCATCGCCTCGCATTGGGATGGCGCCAGCAGGACCTTGCGCAAAAAAGCGGCGTGGGAATCGCCACCCTCCGCCGCTTTGAACTCACCGGCCGCATCGGCCTGCCGGCATTGGCCAAACTCCTCGTCACGCTCGGCCTCACCGACAAATTACTGGACGCCTTGAAACCGGCGGCGGCGCGTCCGCGCAACATCTCCGAATTCCTCTCCGAGGGTCAGGAGCCGGCGCGCCGGCGGGCGCCCAATGCCCCGAAGGGAGCCTAAGCCATGGACGAGCCCGACATCATCCAACTGCAATTTCTCGGCCGCCCCCTGGGCACGCTCGCCCACCGGGTCCGTGACGGCGTGCACGCTTTGGAACTGGACCGTGAGTTCATTGCCGCAGGACACCAGCTGTCACCTGTGCATCTTCCGCTGGAATCTTTCGCGCAGGGCCCGCGATCGTTCCGCGCGAGCGATTCCCCCTTTCCCGGCGGCTTGCCCGGCCTGATTGCAGATTCACTGCCGGACGCGTGGGGCGAACGCATGCTCAAGGCCGAGGCGCCTGGCGTGCGCACCATTGTCGGCAAGCTAGCGGCCATTGGCGAACGCGGGCCCGGCGCCATCACGTTCGTGCCGCCCATCGCGAAGGGAGCGGATACCGAGTCCGTCACGGCCAACCTGGCCCGGCTTTCCGCGGAAGCCGCGAAGATCGCGCAAACTCCGGCCATCCTTACACCGTCCAAGGTCAACCATGCGCTGGCGCGCGGTGGCAGCAGTCTGGGCGGTGCGCGCCCGAAGGTTTCGGCGCACCTGCCGGAACGCGGCGATTTCCTCGATCTCCGCGAAATCCGCATTGGCGGTCCCGTGCCGGCCGGTCACCAACCGGGCATCGTCAAGCTTTCCGCCCCCGCCCACGACGCCGAAGGCCCGCTGGAATTCGTTTACTGGAAACTGGCCAAGGCCGCAGGTATCGACGTTCCCCGAGCCTGCCTTATCAACGATGGTGAAAGGCGCCACTTTGCCGTGGTGCGCTTCGACCGCGAGCGGCTGGCGGGCGGTGGGTGGACCCGCCGCCATGTGCACACCCTGAGCGGCATCCTCCACCAGCGGGCCTCCGACGGAAACCTCGACTACCAGGACTTCATGCGCGTGTCGCGCACCCTTTGCGGCGCGGCGGCCGCCCGCGAGGGCTTCCGCAGGGCGGTCTTCAATCTGGTTGCTGCCAACCGTGATGACCATGGCCGTAACCACGCCTTCCTCTACAATGACACGGTCCGGACCTGGTCATTGACCCCGGCTTACGATCTAACGCCGAGTGTCGCCAACAATCTGATCGGGCTGTCGTGGCTGGGATCCACCGTCATCCCCACCCGCCTCGACCAAGTCCTGCGACTGGCCGAAACCGGAGGAATCGGCCGCACCGAGGCCAAGGACATCTACCAGTCAGTTGAATCTGCCGTCCTCGGCGGCTGGCGCGAAACCGCCAAGCAGGCGGGGGTCCCGAACGACATCGCCGTCGCCTGGGAAAAGGAAATCCTCCCGCAAACCCAGGCCCTGCGCGAGAATGCCGCCGCGGCCGCGCGGCCAAAGGCCCGCACGGTGCCCGATGACGCGCCGGCTGCGCGGCGGCGCATTTCCCCCCGGTCATCCGCCTCGCGCGGTCCCCGGCCCAAGCTCTAAGTCCCATCGCATTAAGAGAGGATCAGCACCGCTTTCTGTCGCTGCTCGGCCAGCTGCCCGCACGGCTGACGGCCGAACAGGCCGCTTGGGTGCTCAACTGCCAAGGGACCAGTCGCGGGCAGGTCCTTGAGGGCGTCTTTCCAGGTGCGTGTAGCGATCTGGTCGCTGCGGCCGAACAGATACGCCCGGGTTGGAAATTGGAGGTGCGGGGCGGAATCGGCGCCCATCAGGGTGATTACACCGCCAAGGTGGCCACTTGCCCGAGTGAACCAAGCCTAATCTGGCGTTACTCCAAAACTGCTTTTTCAGGCTGGTCAGTATCCGGTTTGGTATCCACCCGACGAGGTATAGCCAACGACTGCGATCCTCCCCGGATTCAGTTTTCCCGCTTCGTCAATCTGACGATGACTCCTCGTCGGGCAGCACCGTAATCCAATGTCGGCGCAGGCCTTCGAGAAAATTGATCGGGCTATGCAGGTTGTTAATGAACCGCGCATACGCTCCGGAAAGCAGAAACCGATCACCAGGATGGTCGGGATGAGCGATCTTCACAACCCGGCCCGCGAACGATGGCGCGCCATTGCGCCCGAAATACGCAAACGCCACCTCGGATTCCTTCCGCGACGCAAGGCGGGGCTGGAGCCCGGCCACCTCTACGGCATGCATGAATCCCGCCAAGTCGAAGGCACAGCATATCGACATCTCGTTCCGAGTGATGGCCCATAGCACCGGATACGGGAGATTCCACGTGAACAACGAATTGGCGGGGACGGCCCGCAGATGATTGTCGATCACGTCCAGGACATGAAAGGGGGCGGCCTCTTTGCCCACGTCTTCGCCGATCGCGAAGGAGCCGCTTCATTCCTTCCACCATGCCCATTGAACTCAAACCGCCGAAAAAGGCTTGCGCTCCTTTTTCCCATAGCAGGGGTCGAGCCTAACCTTGCACCGTGACGGAAGGTGAGTCCGCCGAGTTTCGCGAGGTAACGGTGGTAAACCCAGCCGGTTAGTTCTTCGGCTTTCCCTTCGCCGTCTTTACCGCCTGCTCCGGTTTCCCAACGCTGATGATCTGGAGTCCACCCGGCACGGGATACCAAAGATGTTTCCAAGGTATCGTCAGCTTCTCGACCTGACAATGAGTGTAGTCACCCCATTTCCGTTGGGCATGCACTTGCTGGTTATTCCGCGTCGTGATCCCCGGCATAAACGCCAGATCGAGATCCCAATTCTTGGCGACCGCCATGCAATCCGCCCAATCTCCGTTGTCTTGCACGGGAGCAAAAGTGACCCCGCCCGGTAATGACTCCTGGCCTGCCTGTTCCACCGCACCACCAAGAAGGAAGGCGACGCGATTGCGTCCGTCGATGCCCTTGATTGGGTATCCGCACAATTCGAAGAAGAAATAGTTCAGGAAATCAGCCAACACGGTGAAGCATTTCACGGCGTGAAGCGGCTGCCAGTAGTCCGAATTGTGGGGTAAACCCAGCGGCAGCCAGATTTTCGGCTCCACCCGGCCTGCCTGCGCCTGCTCCTTGCGCACTTTCGAATGAACGAATTCGTTGCGGCAACTGATTAGGTTTCGGATCGGCCGGACTAGGACATGTTCCCGGTCGAGCAGTTGCTTGCCGTTAACACGCGTGAGGAACAGATCGAACTTCGCGAGTGTCGGGAGCTTTTCAAAATCCTCAAAACTGTCCTTCGGCAAACGGAGCGCATCAAGACAGCAGTTGGCGGCCGATTCCAACGCGAGCGCACTGAAGGCAATCGCTGAGCGCGTCATTCTGCGCTGCCGTTCATTCGATTTATGATCCTTGCCGGGCGACTCCAGCGCGTCGCTGACAAAGGAGGCCGCATCCGTGAAGTAGCGCCGGAAATGCTTCCAATGGACAATTACATCAACTCGCGTGCTCTGAGTTGGCATGGGCAGTCCTTATTTGCCCTTCATCTTCGTGCTATTCGCGGCAACTGCCTTCGCCGAAATTTTATCGGTGCGGGCGACGGCCTTGCGATTGCCTTTAAGGTAGGCACCGGCTTGGCGGACGCTTTCGAGCAGGTCGGAAAAGGCGGCGGCTTTCATCGAAATTTCCTCGGGCGAGTTGAGCAAACTATAGCCGGTCTGGAATAGATTCGGCGATCTTCTTTTCTGCCGCCGCACGCTCGCGGGCTCGGCCGATTCTCAACGCATCAACCGGGGCAAGGAGCGCGTAGAGTTTCTCGTTCATCTTCGCCGCATGCGGAGCGCTGGAATAGAGGGGCTTCACGGCGAGGCCTTGCACCTGGCCTTCGGGATCGGGCCACACGGGCGGGGGGCTGGTCGCCCGAAACGAACTCGCCCGCAAACGCGGGTGCCGCCCAAGCGGTCGGAATCCCGCGGGTCATTCCATCGACTCGCCCCGCGAAGGCATACGGCACGCCGTGGATCAGAAAATTTCGGAACGGAGATCGCCGGATGCGCTTCTCCACCGGGTCCAGCAATCGCGCTTCCTCCAGCCGCCTGATAGCGGCGTGCGCCTCGGATGCGCTCATCCCCAACTCCTCAGCCAAAGCGGCATCGGAACCTGGAAACCCGTCGGCCAGGGCCAGTCGGAGTGCGACAAGGATGTCTTGGGGCTTCAAAGGCATAAATATACGCTATTCGCGAATGATGTATGGTTCTATCAATAAGTAGCTTGTGAGCCAAATATTGCGCAATTCTAGCATTGAAACAGGATAAATGATTACGTAACGTTTTATCGTGCCTTACGAACCACTCAGCCGAAACCGAATTGTCCAAGCCCTCCGTCGCTTGGGTGAGCTGGCGCATGAGCAAAAGGTAACGCTCGAAATCTCCCTCTACGGTGGTGCGGTATTCACGCTGGTCTATGGCTCGCGCGACGCGACCAAGGATGTGGATGCCGTGGTTCGACAAAGCGAAATAAGCAAAAGGCTGGCCGCAAAAGTGGCGGCTGAACTCGGCTTGCATGACGATTGGTTGAATGACGACGTGAAGCAATTTTTGGCCGAGAAGGAGGCAAAACGTAGCACGCCTGAAACCGATTTCGGGGAAGGTGTCCGCATCGTGGTTCCCACAGCGGCTTATCTTCTAGCGATGAAGCTTCGCGCCTGTCGCCCGCCCTTGCCCGGGTACGCGGGGGATTACGGCGACATTCGCTTTCTGGTGCAGAAAATGGGAATCAAATCGGTCGAGGAGGCCGAGACCATCCACGACAAGTTTTTCCCGCATGATGCGCTCACGGCCGAAGCCCGGGAGGTCGTCCAAGGCGCCATCCAGCCCCGCCCATGATCACACGCCCAAAATCATTGAAGGAAGTTGCCGAGCAGTCCGCCTCGCTCAGCGAGTTCGGCCTGAATCTGCGCGACTGGTTGCATGAGTTGCGCCGGGCGTCTTCGCGCACCCAGGCCGCAGCCGCCGTCGCCGACGAACCGCCCCGGCTTCACGAGAAATTTCCGCAGGGCTACGTGGCCGATGTCTGGCTGGGGGCCTATGCGGAGCACTTGGCACGAAAGGTCGACCGCACGGCGCCGGCATGGGCTTTCGCGCCCGGACGCGTCGCGGAGGACCCCGTTTTCGACGAGGGTTCCGATAGTCCGACCCTGCGCGCTCTGGCGTTGGCCCATGCTCCCGCAGCCTTCAAGCGCCGGAATATCTTCACGCCGTCCGTGGATCTACCGCTCCGATTGCGTGCTGGGCGGCCCACGAAATCGCTCGAAGAGAAGCGCAAAAGCAACGCCGAGCGCCAGCGCCGGTTTCGGAAAGCGCGACTTGAAGAGCTGGCAGCACTGCGAAAATTGGCCCGTAAAAGCACCAAATGAAACAGGTGACGGTCAGTGAACTGCGCAGCAAAGGAACGAGAATTCTCCGTCGGATCGAGAGAGGCGAAAGCATGGAAATCACACGCGGAGGCCACGTCGTCGCGAGGCTCGTACCACCCGCACCGGAGCCAGAAATCGACTGGAATCGCAGCGCTGCGTTCAAGGGAGCCAGTTCATGTCCACGCAGAAATTGTGGAGGCGGCGCATGTGCTGGTTCGTGGACACCCCGCCCTTGCGCATGACGGCCAGCAACTCCTCGCCCTTGGTTTCCACGAGCGGGCGTGTCCACAAGGACGCGAAGGCCCTCTCTTTCTGAGCGCGTTGCCAGCGTTCCTTGTTCGAGCCGAGTTTGGTTTCCGTCAGGGCGATGATGGCGTCCCGCCAGGTGCGTTTGCCGATGGCTTCGTCGGCACCGAACAAGTAGGCCCGGGCGATTTGCAGGTTCAGCATCGGCTGGATCGCGGCTTCGTTCTTGGCGTGAAGGATGCGGTCGGCCTCGTAGCGGTCGGCCGTCTGAAGGCTGGTGCGCTTCTTTGTGAGCCTATCGACGCAATAGAACGTGGCCCCTCGGCCGCGGCGAATGATCAGGCGATAACGTGGTTTCATGGTTGGTGGCGCAACCACCACGATAGTCGAAACCGGTGCCGCAGGGTTAGCGGGTAGCGGGCGGTTTAGTTCCCACTACGCCAAAATTCTTCCGGAATGGAAAAATCTGGTGCCCGTTTTGGTGTCCGGTGCCTTCCAACACCTTGGCCCTCCTTCGCATTTCATGCTACGGAGGGCACTTATCGGCTTCCGATTGGAGGT
This sequence comes from uncultured Oleiharenicola sp., assembly GCA_964515595.1. Lineage (GTDB taxonomy): Bacteria > Verrucomicrobiota > Verrucomicrobiia > Opitutales > Opitutaceae > Lacunisphaera. Next base: position 235,156 of record CAZEUN010000001.1, read on the forward strand.
GCGGGGCGGAATCGAACCGCCGAATAGAGCTTTTGCAGAGCTCGGCCTTACCACTTGGCTACCGCACCGGACCAAACGAGCGCGCAAGTTGGGTCAAAAATTGGGGCTCCGCAAGAACTGAAATACAACTACTTCAACCACCGGGCCAGGGGCAGCTTCAGGGCCCGGATCTCCCCCACCGCCAGTTCCGCCACCTGCTGGGCGCCGGGCTCGAGGAAATGGGTGTTGTCCGGCACCGCCGCAGGCTTGGGCGGCGTGCCGACGGGTGTAAGACCGATGAAAAACTTCTTCGAGGCCTCCACCCCCTCGCGCTGCAGCCAGGCGGAGGTGGCGCGCTCGAGGTCGAGCAGCGGCACGTCCAGCTCCTTCGCCACCGCGCGGATCGCGTCCGGATAAGCGCCGTGCGTGGGGACCAGCCTGCCGTCGCGGTCGAATTTCCGCCGCGCCACCGGCGTCGCGAGCAGCGGCACGGCCTGCTTCGCGCGCACCTCCCGCACGAAGCGACGCAGGTTGTCGGGAAACTCCGTCGCCACGTCGGTGCCGGTCTTGGGCAGCTCTACCTTCTCGTCGTTGTGGCCAAACTGGATGATCACATAATCGCCGGGCTGCAGTTCGGCCAGGAGTTTCTCCCAATTACCCCGGGCCATGAAGCTCTTCGTGCTGCGTCCGCTGACGGCATGGTTGTGCACCCGGCTGGGATCGATGAAATGGCTGCCGAGAACCATGCCCCACCCGCGCAGCGGGCTTGTCACGGCGTAATCGGCCATCGTCGAGTCGCCCGCCAGGTAAAGCTGGGGCGGGTGATCGGCGGCATGCGCCGGGGCCGCGACGGCCCAGGCGAGGAGGAGTGGAACGAGCAGGCGGATCATGGCGGCAAGCGGGTTGGTCAGCGGGATTTCAATTCATAGTGCCCGGCGCGCAGCGACACGACCCAGGTGTGCACGCCGGTTTCGACGGGGCCCGCCGCGGCGAGCGCACCGTCCTGCCAGAGCGAGTGATCGCCGGCCGGCAAATCAGTGAGCACCACGAGCGCAAGGCCGCCCGGCCGGACATCGTCGGCGCTGACGTCGAAACTCGCCCCCGCGGCCAGCGGGGCGTCGCTCTCGCTCGCAATCACCAGCCGGCCCCCGACCGAGGCGCCGATGATCCCGCGGCCTTTGACGGAGCGCACCGCGCCCGCCGGGGCATCCGCATCCATCACCTGATACACATTGAGGAACTGCGTGGCCGCGGCGCCGGAATTGTCGCCGACCTCCACCCGCCATGCGCCCGGCTCGGTGGAACCCATCGGCTCCGCCAGCACGGACGTCGCGGGCCAGTTGCGGCCGCCCGCCATGAACTCGTGCCCGGGCCCGCCGACCTTGCGCAGGTCGAGATGCTCGCGGTCTGGCAGCAGCGTGGTTTGCACGAGTTTGCCGGCCATGGGTTCGGCGTCCACCCAGACGCGCAGATAGGGAACGCGCTCGTCCTCCCTGGAGGAGAGCGTGTCCCGCTGTTCGGGACTGAGTCCTTCAAACGTGAGGCTGCCCTCGGGCGCCGCCGCCCGGACCGCGGCCTGCAACCAGGCCGTTACCTCCGGGGTCGGCGACGGCCCCGTGAGCGTGGCGACGGGCTGGCCTTGCGAAAGCAGGCGGACGCTTCCGGCGCGGCCCCAGCCGGGGCTGCAGAACAGCTCGGCCTTGCGGATCTGCGCGCCCGCCAGTGAACGGAGATCGAAGCCGAGCGTGGCGTCCGGCGAGGTCGGCGACGGGACCGATTGCGGACCGATCACCCTGACGTCAACCTGCGGGCCCGTGCGGGTGATCGTCGTGACGTTCCCGTCGATCTGCGGTTCGTTGGTGCTGTGCAGCAGCGCCACCTTGCGCTGTCCCGGGCGCACGGACTCCACGCGATCGAGGACGATGAGGGCGGCGGGCACCTTGGCGTCGTCGAGCGGCAGAAACACCATCGTGCGCGAAACCCGGCGCGCCTTGGATGCGGCATAGGCCGGCGTCAGGTCGCCCTTGATCAGGCTGACCTCGGGCTTCATGGGATCGGGGCCGATGAAGTGGGCCAGCACCCGGCCCTTGCGCGTGGGATCGCGCCAGAATTCCTCCATCGTCTGCGCGGGCTCCATCGTCCGCTGCCCGCCGTCGTTGATGACCGGCTTGCCATCGAACACGAACGTCTCGTCCGGATCCTCGATCAGGAGCGTGTTGTGCGCCACCGTGCGGCGCGCGTAGTTGATGTGATGCGGCCGGGCGTAGCTGGTGTCATTCGACTGGTAGATCCCCGAGTCGATGGCGAGGGCCCCGCGATAGAAGAGCTGGAACTGCCCCGAATCCATGTGCTGGTGATTGTCGAAATGATGCGTGCCGATCTTCAGGTAGGCGGCCACGTCGCGGGACGCCGGTCTAAAATTCCAGCCCGTGCGCGCGACGATCGCACCCAGCGGTTCCGGGAAATACCGGCTGAGCGGCAATTGCGCGATGTCGCCGACGGGCACCTGGTCGGGCCGCATCAGGATCGCGAGCACGGGGCTCGTCGCGTCGTCCGCGTCGCCCGTGAACAAATCCGAGTGCGCCATTCCCCGGCGCCATTCCCCCGCGAACTGCGGGTCGCGGAACAAGGCGGTGAAGTGCAGCGACTGCTGCGCGGGCCGGGTCCAGTAGCTGCCCAACGGCCGGTACCGCGCGACATAATCGTCGCCATCCATCACCAGCCCGCCGTTCGGCCGCCGCATGTACAAAAAGAAATACGGCACCTGGCCCATCGCGGAAAGGCTCCACGGCGCCGGCGCGCCCATGCGCGTGAGCAGCGTCGCCGCCCACCATTCGCAATTGAACCGCCCCGCCCCATACGCGTTGCCCTGTTGGTGAAAGCTGCCCTGGTAGATGAAGTCGCGCGCCGCGGGGTATTCGCGATAGAACCGCCCCGCCACGAGCTGATAGATTTCCGGATCCTCGTCGAACGTGGCGATCGCCACCGCGAGTTGATGCTGCATCAACTGCGCGCCCGAGCTGTGGCCGGAGATGGAGCCCGGCGTGACCGGGGGAAACTTGATCTCCATCACGGTGGCGTGCTGCCGCATGAGCACGCAGAGCTGCTTCCGCTCGTCCGGCGTGATCGCGTCGTAACACCAGTCATACACCTCCGCCACCGTGAAGATGCAGCCGCCGACGCGCTGCTTGCCGAAATAATCCAGATTCTCGTCCGGGCCGGCATTACCCAGCAGCGTGAAGGCCAGCTCCACCGCCCGGCGGGCCAGGGCGCGGTCTTCCGTGACCAGGGCGAGGAAGGCCGCCGACTCGGCGGCCTGCATGACCGCGAGATCGTAACGCGGCGCCGGCTTGTAACCGGCGGGCAGCGCCGCGCGCCGGCGCAACTCCACCCAGGCACCGCGAAGCGCGGGATCGGCCTGCGCCGCCCGCACGGCCGGCAAATTTTCCGGACGGACCAGCACGCGCGGATGTCCCGCCGGCGGGAGGACCGGCACGGCGGACGCCGGGGCGGCGATCAGGGACGGGCCAAGGATCAGAGCGGAAATGAACGGGAGAAGACGAAACGACAAAAGCATGGAAATTAAAGCTTCGTCATTCTGAGCCCCCGCGAAGAATTCAAGGGGTTCGCGAATAATATCCACGAACCCTTGGATGCTTCGCTCGGCTCAGGATGACCGGTAATGAAACGCACGGGAGAAATGCTGGGTTTAAAAGGAGAAGCACTGCTGCCACCCACCGGAGTTGACATGTTCTGGCTCAAGGCATCTTCCCATGGCCCTCGCGGACGAAGCCCTTTTCAAGGCCCGAGTAGGTATCCGGCCGGCGTTCCTGGAGAAAGAACGTCGCGGCCTCGCCCAGGCCCTTGCTCACGGACAGATACTTCTGGCGCCACTCCTGGTTGAGGTCGATCTCCGCGACCGCGCAGGAGAAATCGCTTTTCGCTTCCGCCACGACCTCGCCCCGGGGATTCAGGATCTGGCTCGGGGCGGTCGTGACCGTCACCGACGACGCCAACCAGATGCCGTTGTCGATCGCGCGGGTTTTCCACACGTGGTCCCAGTGCAGCGGGTCGCTGTCGCCGGCCAGCGGCAGGAACAGGATCTCCGCGCCGTTCAGGGCCAGGGCGCGCGCGCTTTCGCCGAACCAGGAGTCCCAGCACGTCATGATGCCGATCCGGCCGAAATCCGTTTGGAAAACGGGATATTCCCGTCCGGGCGTCAGCCCGCTGTCCGTCTCCCCGATGGTCAGGTGCACCTTGCGATACTTGCCCACGATGCGGCCCTCGCGATCGATCAGCACCGCCGTGTTGTGATAAAGCCCGTGGTCCGACTCCAGCAGCGTGGCGATCGCGTACGTGTGATATTGCTTCGCCTTCGCGGCGAGCATGTCGGTCAACGGCCCGGGAATCGGCTGCGCGCGTTCGCTCAGCGGCTTCAACACGAACCGGGTGGCGAGGTTCTCGGAGAACAGGACCACGTCCGGATGCTCGGGCCCGACCTGGTCAAACATCTTCATCATCAGCCGCGTGTTCCCCTCCCCGGTCGCGCCTTCGATCACCGGCACGATCCGCGTGGCCGCGACCCGCACCTTCCGCGGCGCCGGTGCCGCCGTCTCCGCGAAGGAAGCCCGTTTCCACCAGGCCGAGCCACCGGCGGTCCACCGCAAACCCAGCTCCACGCGCACCGACCGCGCGCCCTCCGGCGCCCGGATCGTGCGGGTGCTCGTGACCCACTTCGTCCCCTCCTCCACCGGCATCACATAGTCGCGCTGCACCTCGTCCTCGCCATCCTCGGTGCGAAACCAGGACAGGATCGCCAGCACACTGGTCGCCGGCGCCTGCACGTTTTCCGTCCGGTGTTGCACCTCGAACCGGTAAAACTTCCCCGGCTCCACCGCCCGCACCAGCGTCCGCCACTTGCCCACGCATTCGTAGCGGTCCGCGTGCAGGGACAGCGCGGGTTCGCTGCCGTCCGCCGCGATCGTGCCTTCCGCCGCGAGGTTCGGACGCGGCGACCACAGGGACCACCCCTGGGCCTGGCCGGCGGCCCCGGCGCGAAGCTCGGGATTGGGCAGGAGATTGCGCGCGGCCTCAGCGGCGCGGCCGCTGGCCCCGAGGACAGCCATGAACAAAACGAGGACGAGACGTGGGTAGGTTTTCATTGTTAAAGGGTGGTCGAAGTATCCGGAGTGTTGCCCGGGGGCGTCGGGACGGTCACCGGCTGCGCCCGCTGCTTCCGCTGCCACGTATCATACGCGTGCCCGCGGCTGCCATACCAGGGATAGGTATCAAATATTTCCCCCCGGCCCAGCAAGCGAGGATCCCCTTCCTCCCGCAGCTGAGCCTCCATTTGGGTGCGCAACGCGGCAACGGTTGCCGCCAGGCGCGGGTCGTCCGCCCGATCGACCAGGCACGCCGCATCGGTGCCGACGTGATACAGCGATTCCGCGGGCCGCATGCCGAAGGCGAGATCGAAGAACCGGTCGTGATGCGCAACCACCCAGTCCTTCGTCGGACTCGCATCGCAGTTGGGGAAATCCGTCTCGGGATTCCCCGCCGGCCAGCGGTCGGGCGCATAGTTGCGCACATAGAGCCACTCCTCCGTGCGGATGGCGCGGACCGGATAGCCCAAATCGTGCGGCCGCCCGAGGTCGTGACGTTCCTTGCCCACGAGCATCGCGAACGGGCGCGGGGCGGATTCCGGCGCAGTCGGATGCTCCAGCAAAGCGAGGAAGCTCCGTCCGCTCATCGAGGCGGGCACGGGCACACCGGCCGCCGTGAGGAACGTCGGCGCGAAATCACGGAAGTCGATCAGCGCCTCCACCACCCGCCCCGGTTCCGCGATCTTGCCCCAGCGGATCGCCAGCGGCAGGTGGAAATCGTCCTCGACGATCTGGCCCTTGACGCGCGGGAACGGCATGCCGTTGTCCGAGGTCATCACGACGATCGTGTTGTCGAGTTGGCCGGCGGCTTCAAGGACCGCCAGCGCCTTGCCGGCCTGCGCATCCGCCCACTCGACCTCGACCGCGTAATCGAGCAGGTCCCGTCGCACGGTGTCATTGTCGGGCAGGTAAGGCGGCACGGGCACGCCCGCCGGGTCGCGTCCCGCCTGCACGCCGGAGTCGCGCTGGTACGGCCGGTGCGGCTCGCCGATGCCGAGCCAAAAGCAAAACGGCCGGCCGGCTTCCACGATTTGCAGGAACTGCGAAAAATTCGCCGCGTAGTTGTTGGTGACGATTCCCGAGGTCGGTGGCCTCAGCTTCACCTGGTCGAACGAACGGCCGGCCGGGTTGTGGCCCCATCCCGTCACCGCGAAGTTGCCCGGTCCCCAGCCCTTGCCCGTCAGCCCGACCGCGTAACCGGCCTTCTCGAGCAGGTCGGGATATACCGGGAATTTCGCCGGGAAGGAGCTGTAGTGCACGTTGCCTTCCTCGAGTTGCCACGCATGGCGTCCGGTCAGGATCGACGCGCGGGACGGCGAACACTTGGGATTCGATGTGAACGCATGGCGGGCCAGCACGCCCTCGCGCGCGATCCGGTCGAAGGTCGGCGTCTTGATCCAGGTCGCGCCATACGCGCCGGCATCGCGCCAACCCCAGTCGTCGAGGATAATGAACAGGATGTTCGGCCGTCGCTCCGTTTCCACCGCGGCGGAACGCAAAGGGGCCACCCACGTTGCGACCAGGCTCAATCCCGCGGCCGAGACGAGCGCAGTTCCCGCAGTCCTGATCGTCATTCTGAACGCAGCGAAGAATCCAGCGGGACGCGGATCACGAGCAGGGGCGGCGCAAATCCCACTGGATTCTTCGCTCTGCTCAGAATGACAGGCTTTGGAAAGGTTGGTGTTCGATTTAATCATTTGGCTCCGACTTCGCCGGCGCGTCCCTCCGCCCCTGAACCGGCGAAAGTTTCACCAGCACGACCCCGTGCCGCGGCACGGTCGCGCTGAATTCGTCCTGGAAGACACCCACCTCCTTGCCGCGCCACAGGTCACGCACCGTTTGTGCGCCCGTTATTTTCAAATCGCTCCAGCGCGCGGCCACCGTGGCGGGCAACTCCTCGCGATTGAAAAGGCCGACCGCGAGGGTGCCATCCGCCAGCGGCCGCGCCCAGACTTCGACGCCGCGGTTCTTGGCGACGCGATAGCCTTGCTGACCCAATTCGTCCTGGTCGACGGCGATCACCTCGTCATTGGTCAGCAGGTTCTTGGTGAATGCATCCATTTGCGCGAGGTCGTTCCCGATCAGGAACGGCGCCGCGAGCAGGGCCCAGAGCGAGACTTGCGAGTACTGCTCGTTGGGCGCCAGGCGATCCGCGCGCTGCTGCCGCCCCCAGCTGACCATCCCGACTACCAGGGTATCGGGATCGTTCCAATGGCCCGGGGCCGCCAGCGACTCAAGTCCGGCCTGCTTGAGACCGTTCCCGATCGCGCTGCTCCAGGAATCGACGATGTCCTCTCCCGTGCGCCAGGCCTGCGCCAAATGTGCAATCTGCGGCTTCCATTCGGGCGGCACGGTGTTGGAAAGGCTCAGCACGATGTCGCGTCCGGAAATCCGCAGCGCGGACGCCATCTCGGCGGTCTCGGGCACGCCATTGGGAGCCCAGTCATATTTCAAGTAATCGATCCCCCACGCCGCCCATTGCTGGGCGTCGTTCCACGCAAACGAGTGCGGACCGATGCCCCACGGCAGCCCGCCACCCGGCTGGCGCCGATGCATCGGTTTGGTCCACGTGCCCTCGGGGTTCTCCGCGGTGCCACCGACAAAGCCGGCATACGACGTCGCCCAGGGCGTTGAATAAATCCCGATCTTCAAACCCAGCCCGTGCACCTCGGCGCAAAGCTCCGCCAGGCCGGCGAATTTGTCGTTCGGCTGGATGCCGTTGAACTTCCCGCCCCGCGCGCCCTGCCAGGCGTCGTCGATGTTGACGTAGGTGTAGCCGTGCCGGTCGAGTTCGTGCGTCACGAGCCCGTGCGCCGCGGCGCGGATTTTTTCCTGGTCGATCTTCACGCCCCAGCATGGCCAGGAGTTCCAACCCATGGGCGGCGTCAGCGCGAGGCGTTCGCCGATCTCGATGCGGAAGGGCTGCGTCGCCGAGCCGCGGGCGTTCGTGGCGTGCAGGGTCACGCGATAAGTGCCGGGCACGGCCACGCGTCCGGAAATGCGTCCGGTCCCGGCGTCCAGGACGAGGCCCGCAGGCAGGTCGTCGGCGGCAAACTTCACCGGGCGGTCACCGGTCGCCGGGATGGAAAACAGGAACGGGTGTCCCGGTCGCGCGCCGAACACGCGCGGGCCATTGATCCGCGGCTCGGGGGGCGGCGGCGGCGTGAGCAGATAAGGTTCCTCCTTCGGCGGCGCGACGGCCACGGGCCTGGCCCCCGCGTACTCAATCGTGGGTTCCACCCAGGCGCCGAGCGGCGTGACGCCGTCGCACACCATGACGAGGATGAGCCGGCGAACCCCGGCCAACGGGACATCGATCTCCACGGCCGCCTGGCCGAGCTCGATCAAGGGTGTCGTGGCCAACCGGCGGTCGTCCCCGAACACCTCGAACCAAACCGGGCCGGTCTCCTTGGAATCATCCGTGATCCCCACCCGGGCGCGCAACCGTTGCGCGCGGCCATCGAGTTCCACGCAGAGCCGGCCCGCGCCGCGAACGCCGAAGCCGTGCGCGAAATCGTGTCCGGCGATTTTCAAAGGACCTCCTTCGACCGACACATTCGGCAGCGGCGTCTTGTTCCAGTTGTAGCGGACATGATCCAGCCCTTTCAAATCGAGGTCGGAAACGAACAGGCTTTCCGCGCCAAGCGAAGCCGCGCCAAGGAAGAGAGAGACCAGCAAACGAAGTTTCATGCGGTTCGGATTCAAATTGCAGGAAATCTGGAGGAGCTTGCTTGCAAGCGATTCGGAATGCTCGCCGATGGACTGCGTCCTGAATCGCTTGTAAACAAGCTCCTCCAAGGAGAGAAAGGTGAAACGGGAGCCATGATCGGTATTATTACGGCGCTTTCGCGGCTTGGAAGAGACGTTCGTAGTCCTCCCAATGGGCATTCATGACTTGGATTTTCTTCCGCAACTGCGCGATGATGTCAGGGCCGAGCAGGCGGATGTCCTCCTCGTTCTTCGTGGGGGCGAGCACGAGGTAATCGCCCGGCTTCTCGCCGAGCAGGCCGATCAGGATGGCAGCGTTGTCGATTTCGCCGCGCGCCGTTTCCATCATCAGCTGGTGATCCCAGCCGATCCGCGTTTCGGATTCCCACGCCGGGTCGCCGGGAAAGCCCGGCTTGCGCCGCGCCCGGTCGAGCTGCGCCTGGAAGTCGATGGCCGTGCCCGCCGTCCGGACGAAGCAGTTGAAGATTTCAAACCGCCGCGCGAGCTCCGGGTCGCCGAGTCCCTTCGCGATCTCCGCGGACTCGCGGTTCATCCGGAGCACGGGACTGGTGATCTTGTACATGAAGAACCGCGTCGCCCAGCCGCCCCAGACCATCGCCTGGATGTCGGCGAGATTCTCCGCGTCGGCCTCGCTGCGCGCCTGGAAAAGGAACTTCCGGTAGTGCGCCTTCTCCTCCGGCTTCAGTTCCTCCGGATACGGCACGAACGGCCGCGTGAGCCAGCGCTGCTGGACCACGCCCAGGTCGGTGATGTAGCCCCCGGAATTGATCATCTCCAGGTTCGGCGCCGACTCGTGGACATTCTGCCAGATCTGCAGCAGCCGGTCCGCCTTCTCCTCGCCCACCCGCGCGACGGCGAGTTCGCGCAGGAAGGCCAGTTGCTCGAGCTCCGTCTGCGGCTGCTTCGCCGCGGCCTGGAAACGATCATACACCTCGAAATACAAATCCCGGTTCAGCCGGTCCCCGAAATTGAGCACGAGCCGCGGCGCCGGGCGGCGCGCGCCGGCGACCAGGCCCTCGAGCACCCGCCGCGGCTGCGGGATGCCGATGACCGGATGATAGGGCGAATAATAGAATTCCTCGAAGCCGGCGGCATTTTGAAACGGCGTGCCCTTCGGCCCCTCGAAGTTCTCGATCGCCATCCCCGCATGCAGCGTGAGGGCGATGCGGCGCGCGTCCGGCTCGCGCGTCCACTTGATCGCGATGTCGAGCGTGGCGCCGGCGTCCGTCGCCGCCGAGCGCAGCGTCGAGAAGAACCCCTCGAGCCGGGCCTCCATCGACCGGCCGCGATAAAGCGTGTTGCCGAGCTTGCCCGCGTAGGTGCCGGAGCTCCAGTCGAGGCCGACGCCGGAGTCGTTCGTCGTGATGCTCACGACCTCGATGCCCGGGCAGCGCTTGAGCAGGAGCGTCATGGCCTCGCGATACATCGCGAGCACCTCCGGATGATCGATCGACGGCGCCCAGCGCGGATGCCGCGCACGCGCGGGGTGATCGACGCGCGGGCCGCGCCAGAGCGGATGGTCGGCGAACACCTGCTCCGGCAGCATGCTCGGATCGAAGCAACTGATCGCGGCCTTCAGCCCGAGCTTGCGGAGCACCGCGCTCCGCTGCTCCAAAACCTGGAGCACCTGCTCCGCGTGCGCGGAGGGCAGGTAGGGTTTCAGCGCCTCCGGAATCGCCATCTTGAGCAACCCCGGGTTTGAAATCACCCACGACGGATACGGATCATTCGGGTCGTCATATTGCCACGAGCTCCAGGGCAGGCTGTCCGTGATGCGGATGTGCGTGACGCCCGATTGCTTGGCGCGCGTGGCGAAGCGCTCGAAGTCCGCCAAGTCGGTGTAGCTGCCGCCGGCGATGATCTTTTGAAAATCCGCGGCGCCGCCGGACAAGGCGGCGGCCCCGAGGAGGACGGCGGCCAGGCAGCGACGGAGGAAGGTGAAGGGAGCCGTTTTCATGAGAAAGCGCGGGAGGTCATTCGCGGGTGATTTCAAACAGCATGCCCGCGTGCTCGGGCTCGAGTGCGACCCGGAACCCGTCCCGGGCCAGCTCCGCGCCGGAGAGCGTGGCGATTACCTCGCCGGCGGGGGCCCGGCGCACACGGTAACGCCCGTCGGGGGCCAGCCCGGCGACCGTGACTTGCCGCTCGCGTTCGGCGGCGCCGGCCCGGAAGACGCCCACGATGCCGCCGGACTTGGTCTCATCGTTGATGCGTTGGAATCCATCCCAGCGGCCGGCGGCCGGCTCGCCAAATCCCGGGAGGTCCTGCCGGAACAGCAGGAACTGGTGACGATCCTGCGCTGCGCGCGTCCACTGGACCCAGCGCTTCATTTCGGCGCGTTGTTCCGGCGTCATTTTCCGCGGATCACCGCACAGGAGGGGCAGCGTGCCGGCCAGCGACTGGAACGAGAGGACGCCCGCGGGGGAATCGATCTCGTAATTGCCGATCTGCAGCGACGCGGCGGGAATCGTGGGGGTGCGCCACCAGCCAAGCTGGCGCAGGCGGATCGCGCCGGTGGGCGCATCGGTGCTGAAGTTGGCCACCGAATTGCCCGCCGCGTGCTGCACCAGCGCGAGGTCGGTGAGCTGCATGCCTCCCATCGCCTCGAAAGTGCAGTCGACGAACAGATTCGGCGCCGCGGCGTGGAGTTCGTCGAAGAGCTGCCACGCGCCCTCGTAAATGGCGAGGAACGACTCGGCGCGGTCGCGGTGCCCGTGGTTGGTCGCGTAGCAACCGGTGAACGCCGGATCGAATCGGTAGGCGCTCGTGGCCATGGAGAAGTCGAGCTTGATGTATTCCAGCCCGTATTCCCGCACCATCGCGAGCATCGTGTCCCGGATGTGGGCGCGCCAGCCCGCGCTCGCCAGACAGGCGGAGGCGAGTTCCTCCTTCTTCGGATTGGCCAGGTCAACCGGCTCGCCGCTCGGGCCGCGCACCAGCCACTCCGGGTGCGCGCGGAAGATCGCGCTGTCGCGATGCATCGAGGTGAAGGTGAACCACAGGCCGGGTTTCATGCCGAGCGCCTTGATGCGGTCGAAGACGGGCTTCAGCCCGTGCGGAAACTTGGCCCGGTCCACGCTCCAGTCGCCCATCTTGTCCTCCCACCCGTCATCCACCACGAAGGTCTCGGCGCCGCACGCCGCCGCGGCGTCCGCCACGGCGAGCACCAGCTGCTCGTCGATGCGCGAGTGAAACGGGATCCAGGTGTTGTAGACCAGCGCCGGCAGACGCGGCAGCTGCGTCACCCGCGCGCCCAGGTATTTCCGGGTGTAGGTCGCGACCGTGGTGTTGAGCGCCGCGGCCGGGTCCGCGTTGCGATAAAGCGCGACAAACGTCCAGGGGCTTTCCCAGCTTTCGCCCGCGGACACCGTCCGGCGGAAGGGGAACCGCTGGTCCGCGCGCGTCAGGCCCACGGAAAAGCCGGTCCAGTCGGGCGAGTAAACGGAGGTGCGCTTCAGGACGCCGGGCGCCTCGTTCCCGAGGACAAAGCCGCAGTGGGAGCGCTCGTCGTGCACGAGGACGACGGAGTCGAAGGCATTCCCCTCGTAAGGCTCGAGGTGGCGGTAGCGGCCGTTGTTGAAGAACACCGGGCTGTGAATGAAATTCCACTGCGGGTTGAGCGCCTCGACGTCGACGGACTCGACCCGGACCGGCGCGGCGCCTTCATTGGCGATGCGCAGCCGCTTCCGCACCAGGGGCAAATCCGGGTAGAGGACATAGTCCAGTTCCACGCGCAGACGCGCCGGGCCTTGCTTCGCCCGCAGTGCGAGCGTGGCGCCCGAGCCGCCGGCCGCGCTCCACGGCGTGACCCCGATGAGCTCCCAGGCATCCCGACCGCTGTAAACCGTGCCGTCCGCCACGAAGGAAAACTCCGCGGGGTTCGCGCCGTGGATGGGGCGGCCCACCGGACGGCCCGGTGCGATCTTCGCGCCACGCGGCTCCTCCCCCTCGATGGCCAGGAAGTTCCCGGCATAGTCCGGCAGCCGGAAGGTCAGCGTGCTCACCTGCCCCTGCGGCGACACGGCCACGCCGCGTTGCACCGCGCCGTTGTCGAGCCAGAGCACGTTGTCCGCGAAGCGCGCGAAATCGGCGGCCAAGGCCGCCGGCGCCAGCGCGCACGCCGTGAGGAAGCGGAGAAAACGCGGAGTCATCACTCCACTGACGCGGCCATCGCCAGCAGGAGCTCCCGCCCGAAGGCGGTGCGCTGCTCCGAAGTCGGATAGCCGTTGAGTTTTTTGCCGGGATTGACCCGCGCCTCGACGAGCGCCAGGGGCACGTTGTATTCCACCCACCACGGGGCCGGGGAACCCGCGGGCCGATCGAAACCACGCCGCATCCGCGTCGGCTGCGAAGGATCGAACTGCGTGCGCCCGATGAGCAATTGATCGAGGCGCTCCAATCGCGGCACATCCGCGGCCGTGGGCGCCTGGGTGATCATGTATTCGCCGTTCGTGTTGTGCAGGTGCACGAACAGGGAAATCCGGCGGCCAGTCGCCGCATAGTCGCGGAGCGCCTTCTTGTAATACCAGATCTCGGGCGTCTGCTGCAGCCAGCGCGGCTCGCGCAGGTCGACCTCGTCCCAGTGCCGGTTGAAATCCCAGCCGTTCGCGTTGAACCGCACGCGACCCAGCGCCGAACCGTCCGGGTCCATCATCGGCGTGAACAGGAGGATGTATTTCTCCCGCAGCGCGCGGGCTTCCGGGTCGTCCGACACCGCAAACTTCATCGCGCCTTCCGCGATGAACGACGTCGGCGATTCCCACGCATGGTCGCGCGCCTGCAGCCAGATGGTTTTCTTCTGCGCGTCCGGGGTCTGGAAGTCGGTCACGGTCACCACCGGGAGATCACGCCCGAGCACGCTTTTCCCGACGACCTCGACGCGCGCATGCGGCGAGGCGGCGATTTCATCCAGCAGGCGCACCAGGCGCGAATGCGGGTAAGGCGGCACCATCGCAAACCACACGGAATCCGTTTCCGGACGGATCCGCACGGTCTGCTCCTTCTTCGCGTCGTCCCACTCCAGGTTGGGCACCGACGCCCACTGCGCGTTGTCACCGCTGACGACCGGCCGCGACTCGGCGTTCACCGGCGAGTTCGGGCGGTCGTTGTATTCGCTCGGGAGGTAGCCCGTGAACGTGATTTTCAGGTCGCGGCCGCGGACGTTATCCATGCGGAAATAAAACCAGGTCGCCTGGCGATTGCGTCCGCGCCGGTCCTGCTGGCCGGGGACATGCACGCGGAATTCCGTTTCACCCAGCACCTCAACCAGGCCCATCGCGCCACCCTCGAAGCTGGCGCTGAAGCGCACCGCATCGGCCGGCCGGGATTCCTGCGCCGCCAGAGGCGGAAGGACCGCGAGCAGCAGGCTGACAAAGCGAAAGGCCGCGACCCGGGATAAAAGCTGCATGAGGATGCGCACCGTCGCAACAGGTGCAGACAGCGCGCCGGGCGCGGGGTTCTCGAAGGAAAAGCGCGGCATCATTGCGCGGGTTGGTCAAGTTGCGCCGAGAGCTGCTGCAGCCACTCCTCGATGTTCGTGTAGCCGTCATGGTCATCGTCGGCATTGGGCTTCGCGGGGATCGGCGTGGCCCAGTGCGACGGGTTCTGCGCATACACCGGCCAGCCGCCGGCTTCCGCGACGGAATTGCGCACCCGGCCCGGCCGGTCCTTCGCGACCGGAATCTTCGCCCCGCGCGCGATCTCGTCGATGATGCGACGCTCCATGGGATCGCGATCGTTTGGCCGGGCGCCGGCGGAACGCAGCACCACGTCAAAGGCCTCGCGCGCCGGCAACGGCTTGAAGCCGTCCAGGCCATGACCCTGCGCCGTCGGATCACGGTCAACCAGGTACGGCGTCAGATTGGGATCCACCAGCGGCGCCGGCGAGGCGCGTTCCCCGGGGTTATAAACGTTGTCGGCCTGGTAAATCTGCGTGCCCGCCGGCGGCTTCTGGCGCGCGATCGGGGACGCCGTCAGGCTCACCAGCGACGCGCCGTCGATGAAGGTGTTGCCCACGGCCGCCAGGTGGATCGGGTCCGACCAGTAGTCGGTGTGCCCGATCATCAGGAAGCGGTTGCGGCGGTTGTAGAGGACATTGTTCGCGAAGACGAAGTGCTTCGAATTCGCCCACGGGCCGCGCTCCAGGACGTGCGCGATGATCGACCCCGTGAAGGAAAGCCGGCCCGCAGCCGAGGTGCCGGAGCCAAAGAGCGGCCCCATGGCGTGGCCCTGCGCGAGCGAAAGCAGATCGACACCCAATTTCCAACCCGAGCTGGCCGGGTTGCGGCCGGTGATGATCAGGCGCACTTTGAGGGACGCCAGCTTCGGCGGGATGATGAAACCCGTGGACCCGGTCAGCGACGTATAGGACACCGCGCCGGCGGCCGGCGCATACTGGTCAAATTCCTCGCTGGCCTGCAGCAACTGTCCGTCGGGATCCCGCACCTCGACCTTGAACCTGGCGCGATCGGGTCCGGTGATGCCGCCCACGACCAGGTGCTCGTCGAGCCGGCGCGTGTCATCCGGAATGACCGGGACGATGTACTCGATCGCATCCCCCTCCGAGTCGGCCGGCACGAGTTGGTACGCACCACTCAGCGCCTGCGGGCTCGCCACCATTTCCGCCCCGGCGAAACCAAACGAGTGCGCCGTCAATTTTTCCGCCTCCAGCGGCAAATGGTGCGGGAAGGTGCCCTCGTCCACGTGGATCGCGCGGAACAGCGGCTCGGCGAACAGGCAGCGGCTGAAGGTGACGTCCTCCCAGGCGTTCCACGTGCTCGCAATTTCGTCGAGCGACCAGGCGAAGGTGCAGTGATCGAAGACGACATTGGTCAGGGTCCCGGTGCGCCCGCAACTGACCTCGACCGCGTCGCGATTGTGCGTGTGCGGATCCGGCAGCCAGCGGTCGCCCGGGCGGATGCGCAGGTGCTCGATGAGCACATGGCTCCCCTGGACCATCAACGACGCGCCGTGCAGCGCGATGCCCGGCGACGGTGCCGTCTGGCCCGCGAGGGTGAGATCGCCGTTCGCGATGACCAGTGTGCCGCCCAGCTCGATCACGCCGCTGAGGTCGAACACCACCACGCGCGGCCCGCTCGCGCAAACGGCGGCGCGGAGCGATCCGGTGATCGGATCCTTGTTGTTGCCGTTGTCCGCGAGCGTCGTCACGTGGATGACGCGCGAGTTCGCCCCGAAGCCGGCGGAATTGGCCGCGCGGTCCAGACCGTAGCCGTAGACGCCCGGCAACAGTTGCGGGGCCGCGCGCAACGGCGTGAAGGCGGCCGCCCCCAGGGCTAAAACCAGCGAGAGACGCGCGGCGAGGCCGGCGGCCCGGCGCAGGCGCAACCAGCCGGCACCGAGGCAACCAGGGATCAGGATGAAATTCATGTCGGGATTTCTAGGGATTTGCTGACGGGAAGGTGCTCGCCGGAGAGCGAGCGGAAAAGCGGCGGCGCGCGGTGAGAATCCGAGCGTACCTGACCACACGCCGTTCTACGATTCGCGAATCCGGCCGCTGGCCATGAAGCCAGTTGGATCGGTCAGGCGCGCGATCATCCGGGGGAACGACCAACGTGGGTTTCTTGAGGGTAAGGGGTTGCATGAGCGACCGGGCCAGCCCATCGGGGAAACCGTAAGGTAACGCCCCTGGCCGCAGTCACTAGCGACTGACGGTTAACACATGTGACCAAACCCACCGCGGTGCCGGCCGGGCGAGCCGCGCGGACGGGACTTTAAACACTCCGCCGGGCGGCAGTTGCCGGGCCGCGCGGGAAACCGCGCGGCCCGGCACTCCCCCTGCCCTCGGCGGGCCGGGGCCAGGGGACTTTTCACTTGCCGCGATCGCTGCCTAGGGCGCGGTGACGAGCACGTCGTCGAAGTCCGCCGTCAGGCCGGACGTCATGAGTGCCGCGCCGCCGGTACCGGACGCGAACGTCGTATCGTTGGCGCGCACGAGCAGCTGGCCGTCGACATAGCCCCGCAGGCAGGTGCCGATCACTTCCAGCCGGAGCGTGTGCGGCGTGTTCAACACGACGGTGAAGGGCTCCGAGTCGAGCACCGTGGACGTGTTGTTCACGAGTTTCTTCAGTTCGAGGACGTTGCTCTGGCCCAGCTTCAGGTAGTAGTAGTTGGTCGCGTCATTGAAGCGGGCGATCAACCCGGCCCACTTGTTCGTCGGCAGCGAGTTCGTCGGCGTAATGTCGGCCTCGACCGATTGATTGGTGACGAATCCGCCCTGCCGCGTGCGGGAGTCGGTCGCGCCCGTGGCGCTCTGGCGGTACAGCGCTGACGCCGCCGCCCACGACCCGCTCAAGGGCGTCCAACGGCTCACGTTCCCATCATTGAAGGTCTCCGCCACGAGCACGGCGCCATCCCGCGTCGCGCCGGCGCTCACGTTGTCGTATTTCACGTCCGCGCGGTACATGAGCAGCCCGGCCTTGCCCGGAGGCAGGGGCGTGCTGTCCGTGGTCTGCACCTTGAGGACGCCGTCGACGTAGAGCTCCAGCGTGGTGGTCGGATAGCCGGAGACGACAAATCGCACGGTGTGGACATCCCCGGGATTCGTGGTGACGTTCACCACGGAACCGAGCGTCGTGTAGACGGTGTTGAGCATTTTTTTGATCTCCACCGTCGAACCGGTGATCTTCGCGTAGTAGTAATTGTCGACGCCGGTGTAGCGCGCGCACAGGCCAAACCAGGCCCCGGGCGCGGCGGGATCGAAGCCCACCAGTTTCGCATCGGCGGTCACGGAGTGATCGTCGCTGAAGCTGTTGTCGAGGATCGCAAACGGCGCGCTCGCCGCGAACTGGGTTTGCTCGTAGACCTTGTTCCCCGTCTCGGCCGTAACCTGCCAGGTGCCGCCGGTGCCGCCGCTCGTGGCCGTCCAGCCCGTCGTGGCGCTGTTCTCGAAATCGTGGAAGGTCGTCGCGCGCGGCACGAGGGCGACCCGGAAGTCGTCGTACACCCCCGAGGTGTTGCTGCGACTAAAGAGTCCGGCTTTGCCCGCGCCCAGGCCCGGTTGCCACACGTTGGGCAGACACGCGACGCCGTTCACGAGGATGGCCGTCATGTTGCCCCGCCGCCGCACGGTCGCGTTGAATGGCACGCCCGCGCCGCCGGAATAGACACCAGACGCCACCGTTTGGGGCGAGCCGCCATTCGTCACGCTGCTGACCTCGACGTCACCCGCGGTATTGAAGGTCACATAATTGTAGTTGCTCGAATTGACGTAATTATAGACGAGGCCGACGCGGTTGCCGGTGCCTCCCCAGGTCGTGGTCAGCGTGGCGCTGACGGAGTAATCCGTCGCCCAGGTGCCGCCGTCGTAGAGCGCGATGGCCGCCGTGGTGTTTACCGTTTGCTTATAGTTATGCGGGGTGGTGTTGACGACCCAGGCTCCGGAAAGCACCGACCAGTTGGGCGCCACGGTGGTGGTCTCGTCGAAAGTCTCCGTGCGCACCACCGCTTCCGCCGTCGAGCCTTCCACCTGCGCGGCCAGTTGCTGCAGCCACTCCTCCATCACGGTGTAGCCGCTGGCCAACACGGTCGTGGCATTGCCGGGCACCGTCCAAGTCGCCGTGTTTTGTTGGGTTCCGTCCGTGGGCCAGCCGCCGGCATCGGCCACGGAATTCACCAGATTGCCCGGGCGGTTGGCCCGGACATTGATGACCTGCGCCTGGGCCAGATTGGTCATGACTCCCCGTTCCGCCGAGTCGCGCTCGGCCGGGCGGGCGCCGGCGTAAAGCACCCCATCGGCGAAGGCCTGGTTCGGTGACACCGGGACGAAGCCCGCCAAGCCCGCCGGCTCCGGCAGCGTGGGATTGGAAGTGACGAGGCGATTGTCGCTGCTGAGCGGGCTGGCAAACGCGCCATACTCCGACGGGTTCTCGGCCCCACCCTTGTTCCAGTCATTGTTGCTCACGTGAATCTGTGCGAGCGTCCCTGTACTCGCCAGACCCGTGTTATAGTAGAGCCCGGTATCGCCGCCCCAGGATTTCCCCTCGATGAAACGGTTGCCGACGATCTCCGCCTTCATGCTGGAGATCGCATGAGGGCTCTCCGCCTCATGGCCGAGCATCATGAAACGGCTCAGCCGGTTATAGAGCACGTTGTTCGCGAACAGGAATTGTTTCGAATAAACCCAGGGGCCGCGTCCCAGGAGGTGGGCAAAAACGGAACCCGTGAAGCTCAGCCGCCCGCCGGTGTCACTCCCCCAACCCAGGAGCGGGCCCATCGCGTGGTTCTGAATGAGGCCGATCTGGTCGATGCCAACACTGACGGCGGCACCGGGCTGGCCGAGCAGCACGACCCGGATGCGATAAGGCAGGTAGTCCGCCGTGGAGCCGGGAATCGTGAAGTGCGGACGAGTGCCGGCAATATGCTCCCCGATGAAATCCACGCTGTCGTAAGTTTGGGCGGGGTTAAAATCCTGGCTGGTATAAGCCGGGGTGCTGGCGGTGCCCGCGTAGACCTCAACGCGAAAGGAACCGCGGCCCGGACCCGTGATCCCGGTGATCAACGGCACGTTGCCGGTCCGGTTGGTGGCGGCGGACTTGATGTTGAAGCAGTACTCAATGTAATCGCCGGTATGCCCGGAAACGAGGTGATAGTTGTTGCCGGAGCCAATCCCCTTGGTGGGGTCCGCTGACGGCGTATAGGTCGTTCCGCTCGTGACGATCGTCTGGACCACGGCCGGCTCGGTGCTGGACCGCGGAAAGGATTCGGCCTGCAACGGGACGTTGGCCGTCTTCGGCGGAAGGGTGCCGTCGTAGAACTGTCCCTCGTCGATGTGGATCGAATAAGCGAGCGGCTCGACGAAGGCGCAGCGGTTGAAAGTGACGCCGTCCCAGTTGTTCCAGAGCTGCACGGATTCATCGAGCGTCCATTGAAACGTGCAATGATCGATGACAATGTTCTCAAGTGAATTGGCGCCCGTGGCTCCCTCGATCCGGATTGCATCCCGATTGTGCGTGGGGATGGCGTTCCAATCGTCACCCGGCCGGATCCGCAGGTGCTGGACCAGCACATTGTCCGCGCTGATGACGAACGACCCTCCCTTGATCGTGATGCCGGGCCAGGGTGCCGTCTGGCCGGCAATGGTGCAATCGGCCTTCGAGAGACTCAGATCGCGCTTCAACGTGATCGTGCCACTCTTCCGGAATACGATCACCCGGGCACCCGTGGTGGTCCGGGCGAGCACCTCGCGGAGCGAATTCGCGATCGTCGACTCACCGGCGCCGTAGTCGTCGAGGTTCGTCACCTCGATGACTTCGAAGTTGCCCTTGAAGCCGGCGGCGGCGGTCGAGGTTCGCTCCAAGCCATAACCGTATACGCCCGGCAGCAGTTGCAGGGCCTGCAGGCGAAGGCCGCCCAGCAGGAGGAGGGCGAAGGCCGAAATTGCGGAAACAGCTCGGAGAAGTTTTCCGAACGGGGCATGGCAAACTACCGGGCGGGCGGAGCCCGCGGAGGTCAGATTTTTCATCGGGAATCAGGGAGGGAGGGTTGTCTAGCGGTGCTGCCGACCGGAAAATTATTCACGCGCGCTCCGTCCACCGGCCAGCCGGCCACGACGGGCATTGGGGTGCGGGGTCCGCGGGCGTGAAGCGGGAATCAGCGCCGAACCGTTCAGGCCGGCGCCGTTCCGTCAGTCATGGATGAACCGGGAAAAACATTCCGACCAGGGTCGAAATGGAATGGAGGTCAGGGCGAAGTCACGATCACGTTGTCGAAGTCCGCCGCGACGTAGTTGGTGCCCAGCGCCGCCTTGCCGGCGGGCAGGCCGGCGCCGCTGTTGCTGGTGTCGGTTGCCTCCACCATCAGCACGCCGTTGACGTAACCGCGCAGCTGAACCGGGTTCGTGCCCGACACCTCCAGGCGCAGGTTGTACCATTCGCCGAGGGTCACGGGAGTCGACGCGTGAGCCGCCGGGGTGAACTCGGTCGGCACGCCAGCGGCCAATTTCTTCAATTCCACCGTGTTCGCGTCCGCGCGCAGGAGGAGGTAGTAGGCATTCGACGCATCCGAATGACGCGCATAAACGGCCGCGAAGCGATTCGTGCCGCTCTCGGCCGCGATCTTCACGTCCGCCTGCACCGTCTGGGAACTCACGTTCGTGCCGGTCACCGTGCGGCCCGACACGGAGGCCTGGCTGGTGAACTGGTAGACCCCGCCGGCGGCCTGCCAATAGGCGGTCGGCGCATCGGGCGTCCAGCCCGCCGTGCTGTTGGTGTCAAAGTCGCTGAGCGATTGCTGCACATCGGTCGCGTACGGGCTCGCGAAAACATCGTCGAAGCGCGCCTCGGCGTAGTTGGTCCCGACTGCGGCGAAGCCCGGCGGGAGCGGATTGCTGTCCGTGGCGCTGAGGTTGACCACCGCGCTCGTGCTCAGGTTGGTGACTTGCGCCGCCAGCGACGCGGCCGCGCCGGGAGCGGGATTGTTGACGGAAATGCGCACGGCGTAGGTCGTGCCCGTGGTGATGCTGAAGTTCGCCTCGGCGAGCGTCGTGATCAAAGTGGAGCTCGCGCCCTGGGTGATCTTCTTCAGTTCCACCTTGGTGGTGGAACCGTTCCGGAGGGTGACGTAGTAGGCATTGAACGGATCCTGGTAGCGCGCGTAAACGCGCACGAACCCGTTCGCATTGGAGAAGTTCACCGGCTTCACCTTCGCCTCGACCACCTGGTTGAAGAAATTCGTGTTGATCAGAAAGGCCTGCGCATCGCCGCCGGTGTACGTTTGCGCCAGCTCCTTGGTGCCGGTCGGGACCGACCAGGCGCCGGAAACATCATCCGGATACCAGCCTCTCATGTCGTCGTCGCTGAACGTGTCGAAGGTCGCGATGCGCTGGTCGCCCTCGATGTTCCAAGCCGCATAATGGAGTGCCTCCTCCAGGTTGGTGTAGCCATCGCCATCAGGATCCTGATCCGGATTGGCTGGCAGGACAAAGTTCGCGGTTCTAACGAGATCGACCGGCGCCCACGGATTGGTCGCGGGGTCCAATCGCTCAACGAACGAGTTCGACCGCGCCTGAATGTTGCCGAAAAGAGCGGCGTCAAGCGGGTCGCGGCGCGCCGTGAATTTGCCGGCGTTCGATACCAGCTTGGCCTCCAGCACCGTCCGGTCGGCGGCCAGCGTCGATCCGGGTACGACGCGCGTCGACCAGGGCGTCCACTTCCAGTCACCGGAATTGGCATGCGGGTCGGTGGTATACTCCTTGGTGACCGGAGGAGTCGTCGAGCGGTCGCGGAAAAACGACGAGTCATATTGGTTCGTCACCGGCGACGGGAACCAGCCCGCGGAAATCGGCGGGGTCGTGGAAGAAGCAAGATTCAGCAGGCGGTTTTCGGACAGATAAGTGGTCACGTTCGGAGTGCTGTTATCGATCACGTAGAAACCTTGGGCGGCGTTACCCGTGCCTGTTTCCGGGATGGTCTGGTCACCATTGGGCCCATGGAGCGTATAGGGCTGGCGGAGCACCACGTTGCCGACGGCGGAAACCGTCAGGTCGAACAAGTCATCTCCCGCATCAATGGTGCCGATATATATGGCCCGCTTCTCCCCGTATCTGGGGTTATAGATGAAGTTGTTCGCGATTTGCACACCGCGGGCCATGTCGCGAATGAGCGGATTCCGCTCCAAGTTGAAGGCCATCACGTTTCGGATCAGGGAAACGTTGTCGGTGTGCGGTCCCACGACCGGTCCATAACCGTGCGCGCCTCCGTTGGGATGACCGGCGTAAATCACCGGTTGCCCCACTAACGAGCGAGAAATCGTGACGCCATCGACCTCCCCATAGGGCAGAGGTCCGTCGACGCCACCGGTGTCTCGTTTGTCGTCGGGGTCACTCGACCAAAATGACACCACTTCGTCCGTGGACCAGCTGCACGAGACGTGATCGAAGACCACGTTCGACACCGTTCCGCTCGATGGCGTAATCTTGATGCAGTCGCGGTTGTCGATTCCCGCGAGTTTCCACTGATCGGTGACATTCGCATGCAGGTAGTTTCCCGGGCGGATCGCGAGGTGTTGCACCAGCACGTCGTGGCCCAGCACCATGATCGCGCCGTTGCGCAGCGTGATTCCCGGCCAAGGGGCCGTTTGGCCGGCGATAGTCAGGTAGCTGTGGTTGGCCCGGACGATCAAATCGCCCTGCAGCTGAATCACCCCCGAAGTGTCGAAGACGATTACCGTGGGCGTATTGGCCAGGCTCGAGTGCTCCACACCATATCGCAAGGTGCCCGGCACCAAGCCGGCATTGTTCAAGGCGGGGTCATCCAGTCGGGTCACTCGATAGACGTTGGTGGCGCCGCGGGCGGCCGCGGACTGGCTACCGAAGCCAACAATGCCGGGGACGACCGGGATGGCTTGAAGGGATTGAAGGGAGACCAACAGCAAGCCGAGCGCGGGAAGCATTCGGCTGCGCATTGTACAGTGCGTTTTCATCAGGTTATGGGGTTGACTGCGAGTTGGTGCTGCCGATGAAAAACAATTCCTTGGTGACCTGATCGGAAATGGAGGGCCGCTGCTTGCCGGCGAGCCGTCGGGCGCATGCGGTCGCCATCCCCGGCCCCGCGACCAGCGCGGGCCCTCCATTGATTTTTTTATGGCGCGATGCTCATGCGATCAGGGTGCGATCACGCTCACGTCGTCGAAGTCCGCCGCGGCGCCCGCGGTCGCGAGCACCAGCTGGCCGGCGGGGTACGCGTCGTCGACCGCCTGGAGCAACAGGTTGCCGTCGCGATAGACCTTGAAGGAATTCCCCACGGCGTTGAGCCGGAGGGCGACAACGGTGCCAGCCGTCACCGGGGTCGTCGCGGTCGCGAGCGTGGTCACGGCGGCGCCCTCGACCTTGAGCAACTCGAGCTTGTTGCCGTCCCGCAGCGCGACCGCGTAGTGATGCGTCGCGTCCACGTAGCGGAAGAGGAAGCCCGCCCAGCCGCCGGTCTGGCCGAAGCTGCGCGGCGTCACATCCAACTCAACGATCTGATCCGCCCAACCCGGCTGGCCGGTCACCGCCCGCGCCGGCGCGGCCGGATCCGCCTGGCGGTAAACCTGCGAATTGGCCGATTCCACGGACCAGGTCCCGGCCTCGGCCACCCAGGCCGTCGCGCCGTGCTCAAAGTCATCGGTCGCCAGCACCGGGCTGATCGGCGTCGGGTCGAGGTGCACATCGTCAAAGGCCACCTCCGTGAAATACGTGAGCAAGCCCGGGGCGCCGGAGGCGAAGGTCGCGTCCGACGCCTGGAGCTTGAGCTGGCCGTTCACGTAGCCCTTCAACGTTGTTCCGACCACCTCCAGGGCGAGGCGATAAGTCGTGTTGGGTGCGACCGTGAACGCGACCGGGTTCACCAGATTCGCCGCGGTGTTGTTCACGATCTTCTTCAACTCGATCGTGTTGTTGGTGCGCAGGACCAGATAGTAGTAGTCGTTCAGCCCCTGCCGGCGCGCGACCACGCCGAAGAAGCGGTTCGAGCCGCTCACCGACAGCAGTTTCACGTCGGCTTCGACGAGCGTGTCCGCCCAGTTCACGTCACGGGTCGCGCGAATCGCCACCGACGTCTTGTCGGATTGCCGCCACGTGTGCGTGCCGGGTTCCTCCGTGAGCGTCCAGGTGCCGCCATCCGGCGTCCAGGCCGCGGTCGAGCCGCTCTCGAAGGTGTCGAAGATCGCGTTGGCCACGCTGACCGTCACCGGCGCCGACTCCGTCAGGTGCCCGGCGGCGTCGCGGGCCACCGCCGTCAGCGCATAGGACGTCTCGGTGAGCGGCACGGTATTCCAGGCCGCCGTGTATGGCGGCGCGGTGACCTCCGCGCCCAAGGCGGTGCCATTGACCTTGAACTGCACGCCCGCGATTCCGACGTCGTCGCTGGACTCGGCGGTCAGGGTGACCACGCCGCCGACCTTTGCGCCGTCCGCGGGCGAGGTCAGCGTGATCGAGGGGGCGTGTTGGTCGGAGACCGTGATCGCCACGGCCGCCGAAGTGGTCGCATGCCCCGCGGCATCCCGGGCGATGGCCGCCAGCGTGTGCGCACCGGGGGCCGTCGACGCCGTGTTCCAATTCGTCGCATAGGGCGGCGTTGCGAGCTCGGGGCCGAAGTTGGCGCCGTCGAGCAGGAACTGCACGCCGGTCACGGCCACGTCATCTGCCGCCGTGGCGCTGAGCGTCACCACACCGCCCAGCGACGTGCCGGCGGCCGGCGCGGTCAACGCGACCGTCGGCGGGATCTGGTCGGCAACGGTGACCTGCACCGCGGCCGAGGTCGTGAAGTTGCCCTCAAAATCGCGGGCCACGGCGGTCAGCACGTGGCTGCCCGGCGCCGTCGCGAGCGTGGGCCAGCTGACGCCGAACGGCGCGGTCATGTCCTCGAGACCGAGCGCGGCTCCGTCGAGTTGGAACTGCACAGCCGCAACGCCGGCGTTGTCCGTCGCCGTGGCGAGCACCTCGACCGTGCCGTTTACCGTGGCTGCCGCGGCGGGCGCCGTGATCGCCACGATCGGGGCGGTTTGATCGGACGGATTGGCGAGCGTGCCATTGCCATTGATCGTGAACCGGTCCGCAACCACATGGCCGGCGAGCTGCGTGCTGCCATTGACAATCACCGTGCCCTGCGGGGCGATGATCGAACCGTAGCAGGCGACGTTGCCGTTCAACGTGATTCCGCCGGAGGCCACGCGCACCTCGAGCCATTCCGGATGCGCGGCATTGCCCAGGCTGGCGTTGAACGAAGTGCCGCTCGCGAGGGTCAGCACGACCGGCCCGACAACCTCGAGCGCGCGGTTGCCGTTCAGCGTGAGGCCTTGCAAATTATAGACCGCGGGCGTGGTCGCACCGGCGATGCCCAGCTGGAAGTTGCTCCCGCCGTTCGCCGTGAAACGGCCGTAGGTGCCGGGGGGCACCGCCACGATGCCGACGTTGCCGTTGAGCGTGAGGTCGCGGAGTGTGGCGAAGTCGCCGGCCCCCTGCCCCGTCGAGTTGATCGACACATTCCTCGTGCCGGTCGGCGCCGGAGGAGCGCTCACGACGGGCAACGCAATCGGATCCACGTGCCGCAGCAGGCTGCCGAGACGCGCGTTGCCGTTGAGCGTAATGCGGTGCGTGGTCGGAGTCGCAGCGCCCGGACCGTCGCTCACGCCGCCATAAGTCGGATGGCCGTTGAGCTGGACGGTCGGCGTGCCGGGCACAAGGAGCTGCCGGTCAACCGCCGCGTTGCCATTCAGGGTGATGTCTTCCGGCAGCAAAACCTGGATCGAGCCGCCCACCGCGCCGTTCAGCGTCGGGGCATGGTTCACCAGGATGTCCGGCAGGATCGTGAGCGTGGTCGTGATGCTGCCGGCGAAATTCGGATCGGTCACCGTGGCGACGACCGTGTAGGTTCCCGGGAGCGTCGGCGGCGTGGTCGAGCCGTTGTAAGTGATCGTGACCGGCAGGCCGTCGGGGACCGTCGTGACCGTCGCGGGTTTCGCGCTGCCGGAATAAGAGAAGGCGAGCTGACCAAAGGCAACCGTCACCGGCACCTTATTGACCGTGAGCGTGGCGGGCACACTCGTGACCGAGCCAAACGCGTTCGTGACGACGACGGAATAGTCAGCCGCCGCGGAGGTTTGCACGGCCGGCAGGGTCAACGACGGCGCCGAGGGCGCGCCGAGCGCCACGCCGTTGCGCTGCCACTCGTACGTGAGTTCCGGGGTGCCGGTGGCCGCCACCGTGAAGGTGACGGTGTCGCCCGAGGTCACGGTCTGCGAGGCCGGTTGCGTGGCGATCGCCGGTTCATGGGTGAGCACCGTGACGGTGAAATCGCGCGTGCTGGTGTTGCCCGCCGCGTCCGTTGCCGTGACGTGCACGCTCGTCACGCCCGGCGCAAACAGGCTGCCCGAGGCGGGCGTGACAGTCGGCGTCACATTGCCATCCACCGCATCGAGCGCGGAAACATCGAAGGACACGCTCGCGCCGTCGGGGCCGGTCGCATCGGTCGTCAGGTCGCCGGGCGCCGTGATGACGGGCGCGAGGATGTCGGTCCCCGTCACCGTGACATCGTCCACATTGGGCAGTCCGGCCGCGGTGCCCTGGATGCTGACCACATTATTGGTGCCGCCGGCCAGGGTCGCGGGGACATCCAGCAGAACCCAGGCACTCGCGCCGCCCGTCGGGGCGAACGTGACGCCCTGCGCCGCTCCATTCACGACCACGGTCGCGCTGCGCGCCGCGCCGTCCAGCGCGTAGCGAATCCGCAGATACCGGGCGCCGCCCGTGCCGCCGTCGACCTTGTAGAAAGTCACCGTGCCGGCGCCGGGCGCGGTCACGTACCCGGTGCCATCCGGGCCGGCGGTGCCGGTCACGATGACACTGCCGCCTCCGAGCTGGGCGAACTCCGCCTGGTAATTGTTGCCGGCCACCGCCGTGCCCTCGAGGGCGTCCGACAATTGCTGCAGCCATTGCTCGATGTTGGTGTAGCCATCGTGGTCGTCATCGTCGTTCGGATTCGCGGGCAACGTCCAGGTCGCGGGATTTTGCGCATAGACCGGCCAGCCGCCCGCCTCGATCACGTTGTTCTTGGTCTTGCCCGGACGCTGCAGGAGCGCGGGCTGCGTGGCGCCCACCGCGATGTCATTCATGACGCGGACTTCCATGATGTCGCGATCGTTCGGGCGCGCGCCCACGGAAAGGAGGACGGCCCGATAAGCTTCAGTGGACGGCAGCGGCATGTAGCCATCCGTGCCGTGGCCACCCTCGATCGGGCTGCTCGTGACGCGGTAAGGTTCAAGCAAGGGGTCGTAAAGCGGCGAGGCATTGGTACGATCGCCCGGATCGTAAGTGTTGTCGGTTTCGAACAGCCGCGAGCCGGCCGCAATTTTCTGGCGCGCGATGGCGGGCCGGGCGGACGTGCCCATGTTCTGGCCATCGATAAACGTGTTGCCGACCATCGTCGCGTTCATCGGATCGGGCCAGTAGTCGGTGTTGCCCATCATCGCGAAGCGGTTGCGCCGGTTATAAAACACGTTGTTCACCATCTGGAATTGCTTGGCGGCGACCCAAGGCCCGCGCTCGAGGATGTGCGCGATGACGTTATTATTGAACGACAGGCGACCGGTACCTTCCTTGCCGGAACCGAAGAGCGGTCCCATGGCGTGGCCTTGGGAGAACGAAAAGAGATCAATGCCGATCTTCCAGCCGGTGCTGGCCGGATTCCGCCCCATCACGGTTACCCGGACCTTAAGCTCGGTGGTGCCGAGAGGGACCGTGAAGCCGTTGATATCGGTGCGCCCCACGTAGGAAACTGCCTCAGACGTCGGAGAGTACTCGTCGAACACGATGCTTTCCTGGAGCGATGTGCCGTCCATCGTCCACACCTGCAGCTTGAACCGGGCACGGTCGGGACCGGTGATGCCTCCCAGCACGATGTGTTCCTCGGTAAATTGATTGGTGGTCGGCAGCGTCTTGACGATGAAATCGAGCGTGGCGCCGTCGCCGGACGCTTCCCATTCGCGATACGAACCGCCGATGGCGGCGGGGTGTGTGACCGGGACCGGATCGCCGAAGCCCGTCGGCGTGACCGCGAGATCCTCCACCGCCGGCGGCACGTTATTGGGGAAGGTGCCCTCATCCAGGTGAATGGAGCGGAAAAGCGGCTCAGCGAAGATGCACTTGTTGAAAGTCACGTCTTCATATGCATTCCACGTGCTGGCCATCTCATCGAGGGACCACGCGAACGTGCAGTGATCGAACACGACATTCCGGATCACCGTCGAGTTGCCGGAGTCCGCGGCCACGGCGTCACGGTTGCTGGTGTTGGGATTCGGCAGCCAGCGGTCGCCGGGGCGAACCCGCAGGTGCTGGATGAGAACGTTGCTCGTGGCCACGACGAGCGGCTGGCCGTGCAACGCGATGCCCGGCGACGGCGCGGTCTGCCCCGCGATGGTCAGGTTGGGTGACCGGATCGCGAGCACCTTCTGCAGTTCAATGATCCCGCTGACGTCGAAGACGACGACGCGCGCGCCGCTGACCTTCACCGCGGCGCGCAGGGAGCCGGGCGTGGGCGTCGTGTCGTTCCCGTTGTCCGCGAGCGTCGTGACGTGAACGATCTTCGAGGTGGCCCCGAATCCCGCGGTGTTGCTGGCGCGGTCGAGGCCGTAGCCGTAGACTCCGGGGAGCAGTTGCGGGGCGGCTTGGAGGTTGGACAGTCCGAGCGAAAGCGCGGCGAAAGACAGGGCCTTCGTGATCACGCGCAGGATTTTGACAGATTTCATGGGGCAGCGAAATTCGACGATGGGTGCCGGGGGGCGTCCCTGCCCTCCCGGCCTCTATTTTTGCCGACGCCGCGGCGCCAGCGGCAGGCATGGGACGCCTGCCGTTGCCCTGCGCGGGGGTTAGAAGTCGAACGTGTTGCGAATCGACCAGCTCTGGGAGGCGCGAATGCGCCAGGCATTCACGGATCCGTCCGGCTGCGCGCTCACCGGGATCAGCTCATCGCCGACGCCGATGTTCGCGACGTTCAACTGGACGCCCCAGGTGAAGTGCTTGAGCTTGCGGCGGTAGCCGACATGGGCGTCGAAGTTGGTGATGCTCGGCGCATAGTAGGGATGCTTGATGTCGGGAACGATCCCGAACACCGGGTCGTCGATGACGGGGAAGCCGTAAGCGAGCCTGCCCTCCCAGCGCACGCCACCGCCGATGCTGAAGCCCTTGAGACGGCCTTGGGTGAAGGTATAATTCGTGAGTGCATTCCAGCGCCACTCGCGGAGCTCATTCGCCGGGGCGTTCTCGTTCGCGAGGTAAGGCAGGAGCTGGCGGTAGTTGGTCTTCCAGGTGTCCGCCAGGGTCGTGCTGCCGGTTTCCGCCACGAACAGCGCGCCAGCCGGGCCATCGACCACCGGTTTCAGGTCTTCGAAGACGTGACGCAGGTTAAGCGCGACATTGCTGCGGAAGGCGCGGGCGTGGTTGCCATTGATGGCGAAGCGCCAGTTCCGCGTCGGGTTGAAGACTGCCTCGAATTCCTCGCCGGTGGAAACGACGTCCGCCGTCTCAAACACCTCGCTGTTGCGGCTGTCGCTCGTCAGCGTGGCGACGATCTCACCGGTGACCGGATTCACCGTTGTGTTCTCCGTGAAGCGGAAGGTTTCGCGGAGTTGGGAACCGATCGGGCCGTCATACCAGGCGTTCCACGCGGCGACGCCGGTGGGGTTGGCGTTGTTCCGGCCCTCGAGATTCTCGGTGCGCACGTTTCTCATCATCGTAAGCAACTGGCCTTTCGGGGTGCTCAGGCCCGAGACCAGGGTCGAGGAGAGGCCCGACGTGGTCTTGTAGTGGCCGAAGCGCAGGACAAACTTGCCTTCGAAGGTGCTGAGCCGGACGCCGTATTCCTTGGTGTGGCCCGTCTCGGCGTCCATCAACTGGTCCCAAATGTCGTAGCGCTGGCCCGCGGGCCTGAAGTTGTCCGCCTCGTTGTAGGAAACGCTGAGTTCGGTGCCCCACGGCAGGTGCTTCTTGATGAAGTTCGGCGAATGCAGGACCAAGCCGTAGTTGAAGCTCGTCTGCGACTGATCCATCACCGGCAGCGGCTGAAAATTATCGCCGACGATTGCCTTGCCGGTGTCGGGATCGATGGGCGCGGTGCCCGCATTGTAGGTCCGGACGTCGTCCTTGCGCCAACCGAGGGTGCTGACGAGGTTGCGGTCCAGCCAGAAGCTCTGCACGACGCCGACCAGGGAATCGACCTTCTCGCGGGTGTAGGTCACGTATCGGCGGGTACCGTCGATGTCGTGGTCGCCGTTGGTCTCGATGCCGAACGTGCGCTCCGACCAGGTGCCGGGCGTGGTCGAGCCGGCGGCGGGCGCGTTGTAGAAGAGGATCTTCGCGGAATCCATGTTGCTCGGCCACTGGTTGGTCGGAACCGAGACCGCGCCGGTGACGGGCGTGGCCGACGAGGCGACGCTGGGCCCGAGGTAGCGAATGATCGGCAGGCCGCGACGGCCGGAGCCGTTGTTGTCGACGATGCCCCACTGCGCCAGCGCGAAGTCCGCGCCCGGCACCGCGGCGAAGTTGCCGTCGGAAATGAACGCGGTGTTCTCCAATTTGGTATACGTGCCGGTGAAACGGTGCTCGCCCAGCAGGCGCCCGAGCCACGGACGGCTGCCGACCTTCCGCAGGTCGAGGTTGTAATAGGCGGTGGCGCGAGCGGTGTCGCGATCGGCGTTGCGCAGGTTGGCCTTGCTGTAAGCGACCGTGAATGGACGGCCGAAGTTCGGATTCGCCAGGCCGTTCGGCAGCTTTGTCTCCATATCCACGCGCAGGGTGTAGCCGCTGATGATGCTATCGAGGCCCATGGTGTTGCCGTTGTCCACGCTCTCGCGATTGGCGGCGAGTTCGAAGCCCGCCTTGCCGTCGAGCAGGCGCTGCTCGAGTGTGACGTTGTAAGTGTGGAAGCGGGCCCACTCGAATTTGTTCGGGCCATGCAACATGTGGTGGTAGAAGTCGAAGATCGCGGGGTCCGTGATCTGCGTGCTCTTCCAGAAGCCAGCCGTGATGTCATTCGCGTGCAGCAGGTTGTTCAGGATGTACGCGGAATCGCGCAGGCCGCGCATTTCCGTCTGCACCTGCGTGCTCACGCCCGTGATGTTGTGGCCGGGGTAGTTGCCCGCGCGCAAACCCATCACGTCGGACCCGGGAATGCCCAGGTTCGGCGTGGTGCTGTTCGGATCGTTGTAGACGAGGACCATCTGGCGGCTGCCACCACCGATCGCCCCGATCTGCGCGCTGAAGATGCGCCCGGTGTTCCCGGGAGTGCCAAGCGAGGTCGGGGTGCCGTTCGCATTGAAGGCCGTGACCGGATACCCTAGCGCGGTGTTGCCCGCGCCGAGCATGCTGCCGGTGTTCGTGTTGGGATCCCAGACCGGGCGCCCGGCATCCCACCAGAAGGTATAGGCGTCGCCGGGCGGGCGGGATTCGGGCGCGTTCCCGGTCGTTTCGCCCCGTTCCGCGGAGGCGCGGATCGTGGTGTTGGTGTAGGGCCGCCAGGTGCCGGTGAGGAACAGGCGCTTGTTGCGGCGCCAGGCTTCCTCGATCTTGTAATGGCCGTCCTCGTAAACCGAGGCCACGCGCAGGGCCAGCTTGTTCTTCACCAGGACCTCATTGTGGTCGATGGTGCCGCGGAAGGAGCCAAACTGGTCGGTCCGCATCGTGATCTCCGTCGCGCGGCGGTTGGTCCGGGCGACGGCAAGGGAGTAGTTGATGATGCCCGAGGGACTGCCCAGGCCGAACAGCATGGCGTTCGGTCCGCGGCTGATTTCGACGCGGTCGGTGGCGTAATTGTCGAAGGGGATGCCGGTGATAAAGAAATCGCGGGCGACGTCGGCCGAGGTGAGGCCGCGCACGCGGGTGCTCGGGGATGCGCTCGCGAATGCACCGTCGTAGTCGGCCTCGTTGCCGTTCGGGTTCGCCACCGTCCCCGCGTCGGAGAAGTTGCCGCCGGCGCCGTTGACCTCGGTGCCGAGCGTGTAGACGAGCAGGCCGTTGAGATCGGTCGCCCCGATGTCGTTCATGAAATCCTTCGTCACGACGGAAATCGACGAGGCGATGTCCCGGAGATCCGTCCGCAGCCGCGTGCCGGACTGCGCGGTCGAGGCGAGATAACCGCTATCCGCGTCGGCGTTCACTTCGAACGGCGACAGGACCAGGGTCTCATTGGCGCGGGCAATGGTTTTCTTTTCTTTGCCGTCGGATGCCGCCGGCGCTTGCTGGGCGCTCAGCGCGCCCGTCAGCAGAGTGGCGAGCAACAGGGAAACGGCGCGGGTCCTCGTGGTCCGCGACCGTCCGGTGGGGTACAGGTCAGGTTGGTTCATAAGGCGTGGGTAACAGGCTTCGGGGAGGAAGGGGTGGGCCGATTCAAAGGAAATCCGACCCACACTGCGCACCGTAGCCGCTGGGCGGGCGTCAACCCAGCAACACACGGTTAACACATGTGACCAAGGTGTGAATTTTTCAACGCGCCACTGCGGACGCATCCGCGAAGCCCACCGTCCAGCCGCCCTGCGCCGTGCGATGGAACTCCGCCGAGACCGGTTGCGGGAAGGTCAGTTCCACGCCGGGCAGCGCAACATGGCGGGCGCCGACCAGGAGCAACTCCTCCACCCCGACGGCGCCCGTGCGCGCGACCACGAGCCGCGCGCTGGCCGCGAGCGCCCCGCTCCGCCATTCGCGCGCGGCGCCCGCCGGCGCGAGCCAGAGGTCGTCCCGCCACCCGCGGCCGGAAACCGTGACGGCGCGCGCACCCTCCGCGGGTTTTTCCTCGACCCGCTCCACTTGTTGCGCGCCGTCCGCCGTGCGCGGCAGCAGGGCGACGGTGAAATGCACCTGCGCGCCTTCGCTCGCAAGCGCGTGGGTTTCGAGTCGCGCTGGATCCACATCTACGCGCGGCTTCGTCGGCGCCCGGCGGGAAAACTGCGCGCCCGCCGGTGACACCGCGCGCAATTCGAGCCCGCCCGCGCGGCCTTGTACGACGAGGCCCGCCCCGGCTCCGGCGGCGCCCGGTGCCGTCTGCGCGAGCCACTCGACCTTCACCGGCGAGTCGGCGGCCACCTCATCGAACACCAGCGCGTACCCGCCGCGCCGGTGGAGCACGTCACGGCGCACCTGGCGCGTATCCGCATAAACACGCGAGAGGTCGATGCCGGTCCAGCACCACCCCGGCGTGGCGGCGAACTCGTCAATCGTGCTGCGGGCCTCGGCATCCCAGCGCTGGTTTTTCCCGTTCACCAGCAGCGTGGTCTCCGCCTCGGTGGCGTTGGCGAAATATTCCCAGCGTGGCCCGCCCTCGCGGTCCCAGTAATCCTTTTCGCCCGAGCCCTTGCCGTAGCCAGGTGTGGTGAGCAGCCACTCGCCGCCGGCATTCCACGCGATCGCGCCGGCATCGAGGTGGCTGTGATAGCGGTTCGTGTAGCCGGACTTGATCGCGAGGAGATAGTCGTCGCGGCCCCAGCCGCTCCGCGTGCTCACGAGATCGATGCTCGCGGAAAACCGGTCGGGCGCGGCGGGCGCAACCTCGGCCACGCCCGGATCGAACCACAGCGCGGTCCAGCCGAGCATGTCCCAGCCGCTGTGCGTCGCATAGCGCGGCGAAAACGTCAGCCGCGTGGCGAGGTAGTTGCCCTCGCCGCGTCCATACTCCGAGGCGAGCCGGTAAAGGATGTGGTGCGGCCCGTAATAATCGCGGTCCGGCGCGTCGCCCCACGGGAGCACGCCCGCGAAGCCCGGCGTCGCGGCCGACGCGCGGTAGTCGATGTAGTTCCGCAGGTGCGGCTGCTGGTAATAGGCCGCGGAGCCGAGCACGTTGCGCGTGCCCTCGATGAACTCCATGATCGCGGTCAGGCTGTAGCTGCCGTACGGCACGCCTTCCGCGGAGCCGCCGTCGCTGGGGAAAAAATGAAACGCGTTGTCGAAGCTCAGCAGCGCGGCCGCGGCCCACTCCTCCGCCGCGGGGATTTCGCCGAGGAAGGCGACGGCGCACAGCCCGACGGCCGACGCGGCGACGTGATTGTGGTTCGAGTAGAACGGCCCGTCGCTGTAGAGCCCGCGGTGCAACACGGCCACGCGTTCCGCGATGACCTGGCGGATCCGCGCCTTTTCCTCCGCGCTCCACAAACCCGCGTGCAGGTCGTAGGCGATCGCAATCCCGCGCGAAACGTGCGCCGCGGCCAGGTCGTTGTTGGCGATCATGCGCCAGTTGATGCCCCATTGCGGATACGCGCACGCGGTCAGCACCGTTTCGTGCAGCTTCGCCGCCACCGCCGGGTCGTCATGCAGCAGGAGCGCGATGCTGAGCAGCACGATGTTGTTGCCGACCTCGCGCTGCCAGAGTTCGCCCCGCGCCTCGTAGAGCGTGCGCGTCGGCGTCACCATCGCCTCCGGCGGGCGGTAGGCCGCGACGGGGGCCGCGAGAATCTCCCGCACGCCGGCGTCCATCGCATCAAACCACCGGCGCGCCTCGCCGGTGGCGTTCGCATAGCGGGCGCGCAACCCCGGGAGCTGGTCCCGGCGATAAAAAAGCCGCGGACGCTCCGCCGGCAGCCGCTCGCGCCACTGCGGGCCCTCCGCGGCCGCGCGGGCGCGGGCGGGTTCCTCCCGCACCAGGTCGCCGACTTTCCACGGCGCGGCGGCCGCGAGACCGGTCGAGGCCACGCCCGCGAGGAGCGCACAGCCGAGGAACAGGCGGGGGACACGGGGCGAAGGCATGGTCATAGGGATATTGGATTACCCCACGAAAGCCAACGGGCGGGGGCCCGGTCGGCCGGTTCCTTCGTGGGCGGCGTTGGGATTGCCGCAGCGCCGGCAGCCGGGAAAACGAAGGACCGACCCGGTTCACGCAATGCCCCCGGCGGTAACACATGCGAACCAAAACCCCGGGATAAACGCGACGAGGACTTGCCCGCGGCGTCGAAACCACCTCTAAATAAGATGCCCATGAGCGAAATCCGCGTTACCCAGCTGGAAATCGCCCGCGCCGCGCGCGTGCATCGCACGACCGTGTCGCTGGCCCTCGCCGACAACCCGCGCATCCCCGCCAAGACCAAGGCCCGCATCAAGCGCATCGCGGAGAAGCTGGGCTACGCGCCCGATCCGATGCTGTCCGCCTTGATCGCCTACCGCACCAAGAAGCGCCCGGTGGCGTTTCACGGCACGCTGGCCTGGCTGGCCAACACCGAGTTCGGCTACGACTGGAAGCTCGTGCCGCACTTTCGCGATTACTATGAGGGCGCGACCGCGCGCGCGCGCGCCTGCGGGTTCCAGCTCGAGGCCTTCGATTTCAACACGCCCGGCATGCAGCCGCGGCGCATGGCCGGCATCCTCCGCGCCCGCAACGTGACCGGGGTGTTGCTCTGCCCCCAGCCGCTCGAGCGGATCCAGGGCAAGTTCGCGTGGGAGGATTTTTCCGCGGTGACCTTCGGCTACACGCTCGCCGAACTCGGCGTGCACACTGTGACGGCCGCCCACTACCGGGCGATGCGCCGCATCATGACCGAGCTGCGCCGCCGCGGCTACCAGCGCATCGGTTTCTCGTTCGCCCAAAGCCTGGTGGAACGCGATGACTACAACGTCCTCGCCGGCTTCCTCGTCGGCGAGGGCCACCTCGACCGCGCGCCGGACATCCCGCCGCTCTTCGGTGCGTCGCGCGATGCCGAGGTGGTCGGCCCGTGGCTCAAGCGGTACAAGCCCGATGTCATTGTCAGCGGCAATCACCTGATCCTCGATCTGCTCAAGGAGCTGAAGATCCGCGTGCCCGAGGACCTCGGCGCGGCCTGCCCGCTGCTCCCGAGCGCGGACACGGCGCTGGCCGGCATCGTCGAGGATTCCAAGCGGATCGGCGCGATCGCCGTGGACCAGGTGATCTCCATGATCAATCGCGGCGAGCGCGGCATTCCGGAACACCCCTTGCGCATCCACGTCGAAGGCGGCTGGCTCCCCGGCAAATCGCTGCGCCCGGTGCCATAGAGCCACTGGCTGCTGCTCCCGGGGAGGAGCTGGTTTACAAGCGATCCGACGCATTGTCCGGCGGCGCGCGCCCTGCATCGCTTGCAAGCAAGCTTCGACCAGGGGAGCCGCCTTCCCGCGACACGCTCACTTGTGCGACTCTGGGTTGAATGGCGTCGGGCTGGACGCCATCCGATCGTCCCCCAACTCCATTCCGCCAATTCCTGTGAACCCTGACCGAAAGCCGGGCTCCCCCGAAACTGTGTCCGCGATCAATGACCGCGGCGCCGAAGACCGTGTGAATTGGTGCGGCGTCGCCGCGCGACTCGCCACCCCGGTCCTCGAGGCCCTCGCGCAGCGGAAACTGAAGGTGGAAATGCCGGTGGAGAAAAACGAGGGCAAGCCCGGCGATCCCGGTTATCCCGGCGATCCGGGCGGGCACTCGCATCTCGAAGCGGTGGCGCGGCTGCTGAGCGGACTCGCTCCCTGGCTCGAGCTGGGCGCCGCCCCATCGCCCGAAGGCCAGGAGCGCGCCCGGTTCGCGGCGCTGGCCCGCGAGGGCATCGATGCGGCCACCGATCCCGCCTCGCCCGATTTCCTCAATTTTTCCCGCGGCCGGCAACCGCTGGTCGACTCCGCCTTTCTCGCGCTCGCGCTGCTGCGGGCGCCGCATGCCCTGTGGAAAAGCCTCCCGCCCCGCGTGCAGGCGAACGTGACCGCCGCCCTCGCCGCTTCCCGCGTCATTCCCCCGACCAACGGCAACTGGCGGCTGTTCACCACGCTCGTCGAGGTTTTCCTGCACCGCGCGGGGGAACGCCGCGACGACGCGCGGTTGTTCCAGGGCCTCGAGAGCCATCGCCGTTGGTACCTGGGTGACGGCATGTATGGGGACGGCCCGGAGTTTCACTGGGACTACTACAATTCCTTCGTCATCCAGCCGATGCTGGTCGAGGCCCTCGATGCCGTGGGCGGCGAGGCCGCGGAATGGCGGATTTTTGGGGAGCAAGCGCGGGCCCGCCTGACCCGGTGGGCGGCGATCCAGGAGCGGCTCATCGCCCCGGACGGTTCCTTTCCGCTCATCGGACGCTCGATTGCGTATCGCTGCGGGGCGTTCCAAGGCCTCGCGCTCGCTGCGTTGCGTCACGAGCTGCCGGCGGAATTGCCGCCCCCGCAGGCGCGGACGGCCCTGACCGCGGTGATTCGCCGCACGCTGGAGGCGCCGGGCACGTGGGATGCGCAGGGCTGGCTGCGCATCGGCCTGGCCGGTCATCAACCGGGATTGGGCGAAAACTATATCTCGACCGGGAGCCTCTATCTTTGCGCCACCGCGCTGCTGCCGCTGGGCCTGCCCGCGACCGATCCGTTCTGGACCGGGCCCGCGCTGGCCACCACCTGGCAGAAAGGCTGGTCCGGTGAAAATCTGCCCGCGGATCATCACCTGCCCTGAGTTCGCCCGGGCCGCGGATCGGCCCGGCGCAATCACATGTGCGACTGTGCCTCGCGTGGCGGATTTCACCCCCAAGCCCAGCGTGAGCCCATTCCCCCGGCCATCCGATGCCCGGAAACCATTTGCTCCATGTCTTTGTCGCGTCCCGTGCCGCCCTCTCTCGCCGCCCCTTCGCTACCCCTGCTCGTGATTGCGCTTTCCGCACGCGAGCAGCGCCGGTTTCTCGGCGACAGCCTCAAGGAAGCCGCGTGGCTGCCGGACCTGGCGCGCTCCGTTGCCCCGACGGACGACGAGCTGACGCCCGCCAACTGGCGCGAATTCCTCCGCCGGACCCGGCCTGAGATCCTGATGACCTGCTGGAGCACGCCGCCCCTGCCCGTCGACTGGCTGGAATCCCCGGAGTGCTCGCTGCGCTACGTCTGCCACCTCGCCGGCTCGGTGCGCAAGGTGGTGCCGCGTTCCTTCCTGGTGCGGGGCGGGCTCGTGACCAACTGGGGCTCGTTCGCCGGGCCGTTCGCCGCCGAACACGCGCTGCTGCTCGCCCTCGCCTCGCTCCGCAACCTCAACGCCTGGCGCCCGTTCATCGCGCAGCCGGTCGGCGAGCGCGAACCCGAGCACATCGGCACGCGCTCCCTCCACGGCCGGCGCGTCGGGCTCCACGGTTTTGGCAGCATCGCGCGGGCCATGCTGCCGCTCCTGCGTCCCTTCGGCGTGAGCGTGAGCGCGTACTCCGCCGGCGTGCCCGACGCGACGATCCGCGCGGAGGGCGTGCAACCCTGCGCCACGCTCGAGGAACTTTTCCGCAGCAGCGAAATCCTGTTCGAATGCGAGGCGCTCACGGGAGCGACGACGGGCTCGGTCAACGCCGCCGTCCTGCGCGGCCTTCCCGACGGCGCCGTCTTCGTCAACATCGGCCGCGGCCGGGTGGTCGATGAAGCCGCGCTCGTCCGCGAGGCGACCTCCGGCCGGATCCGGGTCGCCGTGGATGTGCTGGCGGAAGACATGACCGCCCGCACCCCGTTGACCCGGGTGCCGTCGGCCATCCTCTCCCCGCACATCGCGGGTCCCTCGCACGACCAATACGGGCGTTGCGGCGAGCTCGCGTTTCAGAACATTCACCACTTTCTTAAGGGCGAACCCCCGGTCGCGCAGGTGACCCTCGAAATCTACGACCGGTCCACGTGATCGCGTAAATCGCCCCCCGAGATTCCTCCATTTACTGCGAGGACCCGGGCTTTCCTCCCCTGTCTGTTACCCTACCCCTGTCTGATGCTCCACCTGATCGATTACCTCATCATTGGTTTCTACTTCCTCTTTCTCGCGGGACTGGGCTGGTATTTCCGGCACGCGGCGGCGGATGCGAGCGAATTCTTCCGGGGGGGCGGCCGGATGGCGTGGTGGCTGGTCGGCGCCACGGCTTTCATGGGCGGATTCAGCGCGTGGACCTTCACCGGCGCCGCCGGACTGGCCTACGATCATGGCCTCGTGGTCATGATGATCTTCTGGGGCAACGCCGCAACGTATGTGCTGGCCGCATGGCGTTTCGCCCCATGGTTCCGTCAGCTGCGGGTCTTCACCGTGATGGAGTCCGTGCGCCAGCGTTTCGGAGCCGGCAATGAACAGATTTTCACCTGGCTGCAGTTGCCCCTGCAGGTCTTGGTCGCCGGCATCTGGCTTTACGGCCTCGCCATTTTTCTTTCGCCCGTCTTCCACCTCGACCTCCACGTCTGCATCCTGGCGTGCGGCGCCGTGGTGATCGTGCTGTCCACCCTGGGCGGCTCCTGGGCGGTGTCGGCGGGCGACTTCATGCAGACCCTGCTGCTGATGCCGATCACGCTGCTCGCCGCCTGGTTCGCGCTGCAAAAGGCGGGCGGCGCGGAAGCGCTGGTCGCGCACCTGCCGCGCTCCCATTTCGACCTCACCGCCAGCACGGTGTCCGGTTACGGGGCGCTCTGGCTGACCGGGCAGGTGATCGACCGGATGATCCTGACCAACCGGCTCACCAACGCCGGCCGCTTTCTCTACGTCTCGGACAGCACGGGGGCGCGCAAGGCCAGCCTGCTCGCGGCCGGCTTGTTTGTGATTGGCACAATCATCTGGTTCATCCCGCCGCTGGCCGCGCGCAGCCTCGGTATCGACCTGCACGCCCGCTTTCCGACCCTGTCTTCGCCCGGGGAAGCAGCCTATGCCGTGATGGCGCTCGACACCCTGCCGCCGGGCCTGCTGGGCCTGCTGGTGACGGCCATCATCGCCGCCACGCTGACAGGCATGGATGACGGCCTTAACAAAAACGCCGGCATCTTCGTCCGCAGCGTCTACCGGCCGTTGCTACGGCCGCAGGCCAGCGAGCGCGAGCAAGTGCTCGTCGGTCGCATCGCCACCGTGTTCACGGGCGGTCTCATCATCCTCCTGGCGCTGAAATACAGCACCTGGCGCGACTTTGGCGTGCTCAAGCTCATGTTCAATTTCTCCGCCATGGTCGGCGTGCCCATCGGCGTGCCGATGTTCTGGTGCCTGTTCGCCCGCCGCACGCCCGACTGGTCCGCGTGGAGCACGGTGCTGGTGGGTTTCATCGTCAGCGCGTCGATCGGGGCGCTGCCGCGCCAGGAATGGTTCCACTCCGCGCTCGTCGCGCAGGGTCAGGCCGACGCGCTCGCGTGGCTGCGCGCCAACGAATTTGGCGTCACGGTCGTGAGCGTGATGGCGGTGGGCTCGCTGTGGTTCTGGGCCACCGCATGGTGGGGAGGACAGCTTGATCCGGTCCGCCAGCGGGAGGTGGATCAATTTCATGAGGTGATGCGGACGCCGGTCACGAAGAAGGAAACCGCTGGCGACCGCCCGGACGACACCCCCGCACGCATCGCGCGCCTGTGCACCATTTACGCTGTGTTCCTCGGCACCATGTGCCTGCTGCCCAATTCGCTCCGGGGACGCGCAGGCATCGCCTTCTGCGCGCTGTTCTTCGTGGCGACCTGGGCGCTGCTCAGGCGGGCGGCCCGGCCGGCCCCACCCCTCGTCACGCCAGTGTCCCCGGCCGCGGAGCCGGCTGAAACTTCCCTCATCAAATGAATCCCATCCGCTTCGGCATCGTCGGTCTCGGTCAAATGGGCGCCGTCCACGCCCGCAATCTCCACTCAGGCGCGGTCAAGCAAGGCACGCTGGCCGCGGTCTGCGACAGTGACGCCACCCGGCTCGCCGCCTATGGCGACAAGGTCCAGGCCTTTCGCGACCTCGGCGCCATGGT
Source organism: uncultured Oleiharenicola sp. (assembly GCA_964515595.1). Classification (GTDB taxonomy): domain Bacteria; phylum Verrucomicrobiota; class Verrucomicrobiia; order Opitutales; family Opitutaceae; genus Lacunisphaera. Next base: position 276,171 of record CAZEUN010000001.1, read on the forward strand.
GCGCAGCGGCGCGATCGACGCCCTCGTGATCGCCACGCCGCACTTCGGTCACCCCGACGCCGCGATCCAGGCCCTGGAGGCCGGCCTCCACGTGCTCGTGGAAAAGCCCATCGCCGTGCACAAGGCCGACGCCGAGCGCATGCTCGCCGCCCACGCCGCCACCGGGGGGCGGTTGCAATTCGGCGCGGTCTTCAACCAGCGCACCCGCGCGCCTTATCGCAAGATCCGCCACCTCATCCAGTCGGGCGAACTCGGGCCGATCCGGCGCGTGCAGTGGACGCTGACAGACTGGTTCCGCTCCGACGCCTACTATGCCTCGAGTCCGTGGCGCGCGAGTTGGGATGGCGAGGGCGGCGGCGTGCTGATCAACCAGGGCCCGCACCAGCTCGACCTGTGGTGCTGGCTGTTCGGGCGGCCGGAGCGCGTCCGGGCGTTCTGCCGTTTCGGCAAATATCACGCGATCGACGTCGAGGACGACGTCACGGCCTACTTCGAGCTGCCCGGCGGCGCGACCGGCACGTTCATCATCTCCACCGGCGAGGCGCCCGGCACCAGCCGGCTCGAGATCTCCGCCGACCGCGGGCGCGTCGTCTTCGAAAACAACGAGCTGCGCTTCACCCGCAACGAAATCCCCGCCCTGGAATTCTCGCGCACCACGAAGGACATCTGGGGCCGGCCGCCCACGTGGGAGGTCACGATCCCCGTCACGGGGACCGACGGCCAGCACCTCGAGATCGTGCAGAATTTCACCGATGCCATCCAGGGCCGCGCGCCCCTCATCGCCCCCGCGGCCGAGGGCCTCGCGTCCGTCGAGCTCGCCAACGCCATGCTCCTGTCCACCTGGCTCGACCGCACGATCGACCTGCCGCTGGACGGACGCGTCTTCCAGGGCGAACTGGAAAAGCGCATCGCCGCCTCGGCCGCCAAGCGCCGCCCACCGGAGGCCGCCGCGTCATGAAACTCTCCCAGGTCGCCGCCCAGCTTTATACCGTCCGCAAATTCTGCGGGGACGCCGCCGCCCTGGTCGCCACGGCGAAACGCCTGCGCACGATCGGCTACACCGCCGTCCAGCTCAGCGGCGTCGCCCCGCTGCCCGAGGCCGAACTCGTCGCCATCTTCCGCGGCGAGGGCCTGACGATCTGCGCCACCCACGAACCCGGGAAAAAGATCCTCGAGGAAACCGACGCGGTGATCGCGCGCCTGCACGCGCTCGGCTGCAAGTACACCGCGTACCCCTCGCCCGCCGGCATCGACCTCGGCGACGCCGCCCAGGTGGAGACCCTCGCGCGCAAGCTGGCTGTCGCCGGCGCCCGGCTGCATGACGCGGGCCTGACGCTTGGCTACCACAACCACGGGTTCGAGTTCGTGAAATTCCGCGACGGCACCGTGCTCGACTACCTGTTCGCCACCACGGATCGGCACCACCTGGTTTCCGAGCTCGACACGTTCTGGGTGCACTACGGCGGCCACAACGTCCTCGACTGGTGCCGCAAGCTCCGCGGCCGGCTGCCGTTCATCCATCTCAAGGACTACGGCATCAACACCAAGAACGCCCACGAGTACCGCGAAATCGGCGCGGGCTCGCTGCCCTTCCGGGAGATCATCGCCGAGACCGACACGGGCGGCTGCGAGTGGTACATCGTCGAGCAGGACGAAACCCCCGGCGACCCGTTCGTTTCCCTGCAACAGAGTTTCAACTACATCAAGGATCACCTCATCAGCTGACGCCCATGTCGCGCCCCGCCCGCCTGTTCGCCGCCCTTTTTCTCATGACGCTTTCCGCCTCCGCCGCGGAGGTTGGCGCCACCCAGCCGCTGAACCTCCCCCTGCCCGATCCGCTCCTCGCCGCCGACGGCCGGCGCGTCACCAGCGCCGAAGAATGGACCCGGGAGCAGCGCCCGCGCCTCCTCGAGTTATTCCGGGAAAACATCTACGGCCGCAACCCCGTGGAGCGTCCGGCGCAACTGAAGTTCGAGGTCCGCGACCAGGCCACCGCCCTCGGCGGCAAGGCACAGCGGAAACAGGTGCGCATCACCTACGGTGGCCCGGGCGGCGAAGGGCACATCGATGCGACGCTCTACCTCCCGGCCGCGGCCGCGCCGCGCGGCGTGTTCCTGCTGATCGTGAACCGCGTGCGCACGCTGATCGACGAGGCGGAAACGAAACCGTCGGAATACTGGCCCGTCCCGCAGCTCATCGCCCGCGGCTATGCCACGGTGGCGTTTCACTATTCCGACACGGCGGTCGACAAGGTCGCCGACCAGTTCCAGCACGGCGTGTTTCCGGTGTACGGCCCGGCCCCGCGCCGGCCGGACTCCTGGGGCGCGATCGGCGCGTGGGCCTGGGGCGCCAGCCGCGTGATCGACTACCTGGAAACGGATGCCGCCGTGGCCGGCCAGCCGGTCGCGGTCATCGGCCAGTCGCGCGGCGCCAAGGCCGCGCTGTGGTGCGGCGCGCAGGACCCGCGCGTCGCGCTCACCATCAGCAACGAATCCGGCAGCACCGGCGCGGCGCTCACCCGCCGGAAGGTCGGCGAAACCGTCGAGATCATCTCGCGCGTCTTCCCGCACTGGTTCGCCCCAAACTACCGCCGCTTCGCCAACCATGAGGCCGACCTGCCCGTCGACCAGCACGAGTTGATCGCACTCGTCGCGCCGCGCCTGGTCTACGTGGGCAGCGCCGAGGGCGATACCTGGTCCGACCCGACCTCCGAGTTCGCGGCGTGCGTGGAAGCGGGCCGCGTCTACCAACTTTTTGGCCTCGCGGGCGTCGGCGATCCGATGATGCCGAAAGTCGATTCCCCCCGTCAGGACGGCGCAATCGGCTATCACATGCGCGCCGGCGCGCACAATCTGCTGCTGGTCGATTGGAACCACTACATGGATTTCGCGGACCGGCACTGGACGAAGCGTTAGTTTTTTCGCCGGCTTATGAACCGCCTCTTCCGTTCCGGCCGGCCGCTCGCCATCACGATGTGGGATTTCTCGTGGCTCGAGCGCCGGTGGCCCGGCGCCGGCTACGAGGACTGGGGCGCCGCCCTCGATCAACTGGTGGAGCGGGGCTACGACGCCGTCCGCATCGACGCCTATCCGCACCTGGTGGCGGCGGATCCGGCCAGGACCTGGGAGATCATCCCGCCCTGGGACCAGTCGCACTGGGGCGCCCAGGCGCGCGTGGACGTCCAGGTGTGGCCGGCCCTCCCGGAGTTCATCCGCCAGTGCGCCGCGCGCGGCGTGCTGGTCGCGCTCTCCACCTGGTTTCAGGACGACGCCACGCACCAGCGTGAAACGCTGGCGAACGCCGCCGCCCATGCCGGCATCTGGCTGCGCACGCTGGAGCTCCTCGAAAAGGAAAACCTCCTCGACCACGTGCTCTACGTGGACCTCTGCAACGAGTGGCCGTTTCCGCACTGGGCGCCGTTCTTTCGCCAACCCGCCGGCACCGCTCCCGGCGACTGGCGCACGCCGGGCTCGCTGGCGTGGATGCGGGAAAGCGTGGAACGCGTTCGCGCGCGTTACCCCGACCTGCCCTATACCTATTCCTTCAGCGACTGCCTCGATGATCCGTCGTCGCATTCGGTGGACGTCGGGTTTCTCGATTTCCTCGAGCCGCATTGCTGGATGGCGAGCATGACCGAGTTCTACGCGCGCGTGGACTACAACTTCGAGCGGTTCGACCCGCGCGGCTACCGCCACGTCGCCGACCGCGCCGAGCGCCTCTATCGCAGCGACCCGGATCATTGGAAAGCGGGCCTCGCCGCGATCATCGACCGCCGCGTTGCCTGGAGCCTCCGGCAAAACAAGCCGCTCGTCACGACCGAGGGCTGGTCAATCGTCGACTACAAGGACGGCCCGCGCCTCCCCTGGGACTGGGTGATGGAGCTCAACGCCTGGGCGGTCGAACGCGTGGCCGCCACCGGCCGCTGGGCCGCGGTCTGCACGAGCAATTTTGCGGGGCCGCAGTTTCACGGCATGTGGCGCGACGTGGCCTGGCACCAGCGTCTCAACCGCCTTATCAAATCCGGCGCCCTGCCGCGCTAAGACACGCTCCACCCTTTTAACTTTCCGATCCCGATCCACCATGTCCCAGGCATCGGTCCGTGACCGGCGGTCACCCCACCGGATCATTCACTGTTTCCGGGACGACAGCCTGCCTATCCCCCAAGCCCGCTAAAACCATGACGCGCTCAACCCTTTCCCGCCGCAATTTCCTGAAGACGTCCGTTCTCGCCGGTGCGGGTTTGTCGCTGGGCAGTCGTGCGCGGGGCGCAGCCGACCCCTCCATCGACCTGGGCCGCGTGCCGCCGCGCCCCGCCGGTCAGCGGCCAGTCCACCAACTCACCACGCCGCCGCTCGAGCGCGTGCGCATCGGCGTGATCGGGCTGCATCGCGGGCTGGCACACGTGCGCGATGCGCTGGGTCTCGAGTTTGTCGACATCGTCGCCGTCTGCGACGTGCGCGAGGACCGCACCAACGCCGCGGCCGATCGCTGCGTGAAGGCCGGCCGGCCGCGGCCGGCCACTTATTCGGGCACGGAGACGATTTGGGAGCGGCTGGCCGACCGCGACGATCTTGACGTCGTCTACGTCGCCACCCCATGGGACTGGCACGTGCCGATGTGCCTGCGCGCGATGCAGCGAGGCAAGCACGCGTTCGTCGAGGTCGCCGCCGCGGTCACGGTGGCCGAGTGCTGGCAGCTGGTCGACACCAGCGAGCGCACCCAGCGCCACTGCGTCATGCTGGAAAACTGCTGCTACGGCGAGAACGAGCTGTTCGTCCTCAACCTCGCCCGCGCCGGTGTGTTCGGCACGCTGAAGCATGCGGAGTGCGCGTATCTCCACGACCTGCGCGACGTGCTGTTCCAGCTCGGCTCGGAGGGCGACTGGCGCCGCAACTACCACTGGCAGCAGGACGGCAACCTCTATCCCACGCACGGCCTCGGCCCGGTCGCCCAGTACCTTGGCGTCGGCCGCGGCGACCAGTTCAAGTTGCTCGTCTCGATGAGCTCGCTCGAGGCTGGGCTGACGGAGCACCGGGACGCGACGAAGCCCAACGGCGGCCGGCACGCGGCGGAGAAATACGTCTGCGGCGACATGAACACCTCCATTCTCAAGACGGAGCGCGGCCGCACCATCCTGCTGCAGCACGACGTGGTGAGTCCGCGGCCTTACAGCCGCATCAACGCACTCTGCGGCACGCAGGCGACCTTCTTCGATTATCCCCCGCGGCTCGCCCTCGACCAGCCCGCCGCGTACGGGCTCGAGGCCAGGGGCGCGCACGAGTGGCTGAACGAAAGGGATCTCGCCAGGATGCGGGAGAAGTTCACGCACCCGCTTTGGCGGAAACTCGCGGACCGTGCCGCGAGCTCCGGTCATGGCGGCATGGATTTTGTGATGAACTACCGTCACCTCGACTGCATCCGCCGGGGGGGGACTCCCGACAGCGACGTCTACGACGCCGCCGCCTGGAGCTGCATCGTCGAGCTTTCCACCCGCTCCGTGGCGACCGGCAGCAGGCCGGTCACCTTCCCGGATTTCACCCGGGGCCTCTGGAAAACGATGCCCCTGGTCGGCATCGCCGAAGTGCGCCCATGATCGGCGCGCAAACCCCAAAGGCCAAAGTTCCAAACCCCAAATAAATCCCTCACTCCCCGATGAAACTGATTTGTACTTCGACCCTGTTTGGCCTTTGGACGTTTGGCGTTTGGAGTCTGGCCGCCCCAGCGATCGCAGCGGCTGAATCACCCGCCCCGGAACCCCGGCTCCAACTGGTGTCACCGCTCAACCCCACGCTGAGCCCGTACACCGGCTACACGCGCCAGCACTGGCTGGAGATCACGGAACGGCTCCTGGCAGGCGTCCTGCCGCATTTCACCCCGGACGGCACGCCCCGGCTGCCCGCGCCGGCGGGCGAGACGGCGTTCAACTCCGGCAGCATGCCCGCGAGCGTCGTGCCGGTGGACAAGCAGGCGTTCGAGCGGATCATGATGCTCAGCGTGATCTACTCGGGGGCGACCGGCCGTGACACCGTGCCCGGCTACAACGGCTCGATCACCGAACCCTTCCGTCGCGGCATGATGCAGGCCCTCGATCCCCAAAGCCCGCACTACTGGGGACCGCCCGCCAACGCGGAGCATGCGGGTTCGATCTTCGCGCTCGGGGCCATGCTGAGCCCGAAGTATTTCTGGGACGCGTTCACTCCCGCCCAGCGCACGCTGGTCCTGAACTACCTCGAGCAGCTCAGCGCCGGACGATCCTACGACAACAACCACTACCTCTTTCACCTCACCCCCACGCCCCTGCTCGAGGCCAACGGGCGCGACGGGCGGCGCGCGCCGCACACGGCCATGCTCGAGCGGTTGTACGGGATGTACCGCGGCGACGGCTGGTTCATCGACGGCAGCAATCTCTCGTTCGACAAATACAACGCGTGGGGCTTCCACCTCTACGACCAGGTCGTGTACCGGTTCGATGCGCCGTGGCGGAAACAGTTTGGCCCGCGCATCGAGGACTCGACGCGGCGCTTCCTGGACACCTACGCATACACCATCGGCCGCGATGGCGGCCCCGTGCCGTGGGGGCGGTCGCTCTCCTACCGGTTTGCGGAACTGGCCGCGCTGGGCTGGGCCTCGTGGAACGGCACCAACCCGCTGCCGCCCGGCGAGGCGCGGCGCCTCGCGTCCGGCGTGCTCCGCTATTTCTGGGAGCACGGCGCGCAGGACCCGGACGGCCTGCTCCAAGTCGGATTCCGCGGCACCAATGCCGCCGTCGCGGAATTCTACAACGGCCCAGGCACGTCGTATTGGGCCGCCCATGGCCTGATCGCGCTGATGATCCCGGCCACGGACCCGTTCTGGACCGCGACCGAGCAGCCGATGCCCGCGGACACGGGCGCGCATACGATCGTGATCGAAGGCGCCCAGATGGTCGCGCGGACGCTCCCCGACGGCGAGGCGCGCGTCTATCCTGCGGGCCAGCCCTTCTCCCGGGCGCACGACCATTGGCAACGCGGCGTGAAGTACCAACAGCACGCCTACTCGAGCGCCCTCGGCTGGTGCACCCTCGGGGAAGGCACCGACCTCGGCGCCGGCCGCACCGGCGCGTCGGTCGACGGCAAGGCCTGGCAGTATCGCGACCATGCGCGCGTCCTGTCGATCGCCCCCGACCACCTCGCGAGCGCGTGGGGACTGGACGTGTCGTTGAGTTACCAGCCGGCGGTCGATGACCGTTACGAATTCGTCACGCACACGCTGCTCGGCACGACAGGCGAGCTGCACATTTTCTGGCACCGGAGCCCGCAACCGCTGTACCTCCACCTCGGTGGCTACGGCATCGGCAGCCCCGATGTGGCCTCGATTCAAACGCGGCAGGACGCAAACCACATCGAGTTGCAGACCCCGGAGTATCGCTCGGTGCTGCGGGTCTACGAGGCCCCGGCCGGGGCGCTGACCCATGAGGTGCTGACGCCGCGCGAAGGCTGGAAGCAGGCGCACCTCTTCGACCTCGCCGGGACCTTCCCCCTCTGGCGCAGCGCCGCGCCGGTTCCGGCCAACACGCCGGTCATCCTCTATGTGGATGGCGGGCGCAACCGGCCCGTGGCGGAGCCCGACGTGCGCATCGAGCATGCCCCGGGAAAACTCACGGTCCATCTGGACGGGAAGACGCAGGTGATATCCGTGCCATGGTAATCCTCATGCCCACCGCCTCATTCCCCGGCAGGAGCTTGTTTACAAGCGATTCCCCTTCCTGAAGCGCATGAAACATCCCTATTCCTTCCCGCGCAGTTTCGCCTGGGGCGTGGCGACGGCCGCGCCGCAGATCGAGGGCGCCGCCGCGGCGGACGGCAAAGGCGAGTCGATCTGGGACCGATTCGCCCGCCGCCCCGGCGCCGTGCGCGGCCGCGCCACACCGGCGGTGGCGTGCGATCACTACCGGCGGTTTGCGGACGACATCGCCCTGATGGCGCAACTCGGGGTGAAGCACTACCGCTTCTCGCTCGCGTGGCCGCGGATCCATCCCGACGGCGGCACGGCGGTGAATCGCCCGGGCCTCGATTTTTATCACCGCCTGCTCGACGCGTGCGGGCGGCACGGGGTCGAGCCCTGGGCGACGCTGTATCACTGGGATTTGCCGCAGGCGCTGGAAGACCGGGGCGGCTGGACCCAGCGCGCGACCGCCGACGCCTTTGCCCGCTATGCCGAAACCGTCACGCGCGCCTTCGGGAAGCGCGTGCGCCGCTGGTTCACGTTGAACGAAATTCCGACGTTCATCGGGCACGGCTACCGGCTCGGGGTGCACGCACCCGGCCGGAAGGAGTCGCCGGCGACAATCGCGCAGGCGTTCCATCACGCCCTGCTCGCCCACGGGCACGGCGTGGCCGCCGTCCGGGAGTTCGCCGGGTCCCGGGCTCGCGTCGGGCTCGCGCACGATTTGCTCGTGCCGATACCCGTCACGGAAACGCCCGCCGACATCGCCGCGGCCGAGGGCGAACTCGCCGCCCGCAACGCGCACCTGCTGGCGCCGGTTTTCCACGGCCGCTACGCCAGCGCGACCTTGCGCCGGCGCGGACAGGCGCAGCCGGCGATCCGGCGCGGCGACCTGGCCCTGATCTCGCAACCGGTCGATTTCCTCGGGCTGAACATCTACAGCGGCGACTTCGTGCGCGCCGCGCGCGGGGGCCGCGCCGAGGTGCTCCCCTGGCCGCCGCAGTATCCGACCGCCGGGCTCGACTGGCTGCGGCTGGCGCCGCAGTCGATCTACTGGGCGCTGCGGCACTGTCATTCGCTCTATCGTCCGAAGGAACTTTATATCACGGAAAACGGCGCCGGCTACGACGAGCCCGCCGCCGTGACGGCCGAGCCCGTCGATTTGCACCGCCGGGATTACCTGCGCAACCACCTGTTGCACGTGCAGCGCGCCGCGGCCGAGGGCATCCCGTGCCGCGGCTACTTCGCGTGGTCCTTCCTGGACAATTTCGAATGGGCCGAAGGCTACGCCAAGCGCTTCGGGCTGGTGCACGTGAATTACGCCAGCCAGCGGCGCACGCCCAAGCTCAGCGCCCGCTGGTATGCCGGCGTGATCCGCGAAAACCGCGTGCTCTGACCCTGACACCGCCGCCCGCCGCATGATCGCTTTCCATTTCCTCGATTACGTGGTGGTCATCGGCTACGCCCTCCTCGTCGTGGGCCTGGGCCGGCGCGTCGGTCGAAAACCCGGCAACACCAGCCAGGAGGGATTCTTTTTGGCGGGACGGAAACTCGGGAAAACCTACCAGTTTTTCCTGAACTTCGGAAACTCCACCGATGCCAACGGCGCCGTCAGCACCGCCAGCCTCGTCTATCAGCAAGGCGTCTCGGCGGTGTGGCTGGCTTTCCAGATGGTTTTCATGAACCCGTACTTCTGGTTCATGAACGTGTGGTTCCGCCGCGCGCGCCTGATCACGATGGCCGACCTGATCGACGACCGCCTCGGCAGCCGCCGGCTCTCGCAATTCTACGCGATCGTGCAGGTCCTGGTCGCCGTGATCGTCTTCATCGGCTTCGGCAATGTCGTCACCTACAAGATCTGCGCCGCGCTGGTCGTGAAGGCCGAGTCGGCCTGGACCGCGGAGGAGCGCACGTCCGTCGAGGACTATCACGTCTTCCGGCAACTCACGGTCGCGGCGGACGCCGGCGGGCTGGATGCGGCCGGCCAGTCCCGGCTGGAGATCCTGCGCGAGCGCAACAACCGCGGCGAACTGCGAGGCACCATCACCGGCCTGCGTCCGCTGACATTCTATCTCGTCTACACCCTCGTGGTCGGCCTCTACATCGTCAGCGGCGGCATGGCGGCCACCGCGGTGAATGAAATCGTGCAGTGCACGCTGATCTTCGCCTTCTCCCTGATGCTGATCCCGATCGGGTTCCACGCGATCGGCGGCCTCGGCGCGCTGGCGGCGAAAGTGCCGCGGGCCACCTTCGAACTGTTCGGGCAGGAGGGCGTGAGCCAGGTGACCGGCTGGACGGTCGCCGCGGTGTTTGCCGTCTCGTGGGTGCAGATCACCGGGATCATGGGCAACATGAGCATCGGCGGCTCGGCGAAGAGCGAATACGCGGCGCGCTTCGGCGCGGTGTCGGGCACGTATGCGAAACGCTTCATGATCATGATGTGGGCGGTCTGCGGCTTGATCGCGTGCGCGCTTTACACGGGCGACAAGGCGCTGGCGGACCCGGACATGGTCTGGGGCCACATGTCGCGCGACCTGCTCGGGCCCGGCCTCCTGGGCATCATGCTGGCCGGCATCCTCGCGGGCAACATGTCGACCGTGGCCGCCCAGACGATGTCGGTCTCGGCCCTCGTCGTGCGCAATGTCTGGCGGCATTTCCGTCCGGCCATGGACGAGGCCGGCGCGGTCGCGGCCGGACGCTGGACCATCGTGCTCGTGCTGGCGCTGGGCATCGTGGCTGCGCTCAGTTCGGACAACATCTTCGCGTTCTTTCAATTGATGCTGACGATCAACGTGCCGTTCGGCGCGTCGGTGCTGCTGATGTTCTTCTGGCGGCGGCTCACGGCGCCGGCCGTCTGGACCGCCGTGTTGCTGTCGACGCTGGTCAACATCGTGGCGCCGCTCGCCTTGCTGCAGTTCGAGTCGATCCGCCTCAATCCGGCCCTGACCGTGCGCGTCGAGGACGCGGCCGGCCGCCGCACGCCGGTCTATTTCGACGCGGTGGCCCGGCTGCGTCCGCAGGATCCCGCGAGCCCCCTCGAGGGACGCAGTCGCCTCCACACCGAACTCTATTTGTTGAAGTGCGTGGGCGTGCCGGTGGAAACCATGACCCCCGGCCACCGGCTGGCCGCCCGATTCTTCTTCGATGCGCTCTTCCCCTTCATCTGGTTGATCGGTGTCAGCCTGGCCACGCGGCCGCCCGCGGAAGCCCGCATCAGGCGATTCTTCGGCAAGATGAAAACGCCCGTCGCCGAAACGCCCGACCTCGACCTGCGCGAGATGGCGAAGACCGAGCAGGATCCGCACCGGTTCGATCATACCAAGCTCTTTCCGCGGTCGAGCTGGGAGTTCACGAAATGGAACCGCGTGGATGCGATCGGCTTCCTCTCCTGCTGCGCCATCTCGGGCGCGATCGTGATCCTGTTCTGGCTCATCTGCCGCGGGCTCGGCCCGCGCTAGAGTGCGCCGCGACCGCCCAATCATGACCCTTCCCATCGGCATCGTCGGGCTTCGCTTTGGCAAACTGGTTCTCGAACGCATCGCCGCCGGCGAGGGCCGTCACCATGTGCGCGTCGCCGCGGTGTGCGACCTGGATCCCGCCCTGGCCGGGCGCATCGGCGCAGACTGGGGTGTCCCGGCGTTCTCATCGCTGGACGCATTGCTGGCGGACCCGGCCATCCCGACCATCGGTTTGTTCACGCCCCCGGCGGGGCGCGCGGCCCTGATTCGCCGCTGCCTCGCGGCGGGCAAGGACGTGATGACCACCAAACCCTTCGAACTCGACGCGCGCGCGGCGGCCGACGTCCTGAAGGAGGCGCGGCAGCAAGGCCGCGTGGTTCACCTGAATTCGCCGAGCCCGGGTCCCGCGGATGTCGCGCAAATCCAGGCCTGGATGCGCGAGCACGACCTCGGCCGTCCCGTCGCCGCACGCGCCGAGATGCTCACGAGCGTGCGGGAGCAGGCCGATGGCTCCTGGTATGACGACCCCGCGCGGTGCCCCCTCGCGCCGGTGTTTCGCATCGGCATCTATTTGATCAACGATCTCGTGACGCTGTTTGGCTCCGCGAGCCAGGTGTTCGCCCAGGGCGAGCGCGTGCGCACCGGCCGGCCCACGCCCGACCAGGCGCAGCTGTCCCTGCGCTTTCGCGACGGCGGGCTCGGCAGCATCTATGCGACCTATTGCTGCGACGACGGCGGGCGTTACCTCAACAGCCTGCTGCTGCATTGCGAGCGCGGCACGATCCACCGGAACCTCGCGCCGGACCTGGCCTGGCAATCCGGACCTTTTTTCAGCGCCCAGCTCGACCTCGTCATGGGCAGCTCGCGGGAACGGCGTCACGTGGCTTCCCGGCGGATCGACCTGGTCAGCGGCGAATACGAATGGGCGACGTTTGCCGACGCGGTCCGGGCGCGCCGGCCGCTCGATGCAGCCACGTGCGGAATTGTCGTCGAAGGAATCCGCGTCGTGGAAGCCATGGGGCGCAGCGAACGCACGGGCGCGCCCGTCGAACTGCCGGCGCTGGCTTGAGCATCAAACGGGAGCCGGGGCGGCGACGGCCCGCAGTCTCAGTCGCGCGGCCTGATCCAGGCGCGCGTCGACTGCCGGACTCAGGATCAGCGGCTGGGGTTGAGGATTTCGGTGCCCGCGAGCAGGAGCACGCCGCGGACGTGCTCACCGTCATCAAATCGTTCGCGCCCGGCGTAGTAATCCAAGGTCAGGCCGATGCCCGTCCCGCGCACCGCACCCTTGATGACACCTTCCGGCGTGAGATCGCTGGCCGCCACGCCGGCAAAGGCCCGGCGCGCGACTGTCATGTCCTCCGCCGGCAGCCAGCCGCGGTTCACCCCGCGGGCGATCGCGTAGGCGAACATGAGCGTGGCGGAGGTTTCCGGCCAGATATCGGTCCGGTCGACGACATTGGTCCACACGCCGGACGCCGGTTGGTATTGCTTCAAGCCCGCCACCTGGCGGCGGAAGATGTCGAGCAGCGCCGGGCGGTCCGGGTGATCCGCGGGCAGCGCGGACAGCACCTCCGCCGTCGTCACCGCGATCCAGCCGTTCGCGCGGCTCCACTTGAACGGCGAAGCCTGGCGTAGCGGGACGCTGTATCCGTGAAACCAAACGCCGTCGGTATCCTGCAGGCGGGCGGCCATGTTGATGATCTGATGGGCCGCATCCGTGAGGTGCTGGCCGTTGCCGGTGTAGGCCGCCCAGCGCACGAGGAACGGGCAGCTCATGTAGAGATCGTCGGCCCAGATCGTGCCCATCGGCCAGGTCTTGCCCTGCGCGGTCATGGCCGGCCGCCAGAACGTGCCGTCGGGCAGGCGCTCCTGCTCGTCGACGATCCAGTGCGCGACCCGCGCCACCACGAGCTTCTCCTCCGCGGTGACTTTGTCGGGAGCGCGGAGCATGCCCTCGAGGAAGGCGGCGCCCATGGCGCCGCAATTGTCGAGGTTGCCTAGGCGAAGGAGCCCCATGAGCGGGCTTTTCCGCTCGAACGCCTTCACGGCCTCCACGTCGCCTTTCGGACGAGGCACGGTTTCAAGCCAGGCCCAGTAGCGGCCCACGATGCGATTGTGTTCCAGCACCCAGTCGAGGATATCCCGGTCGCCGGTGGCATCGACCGAACGCATCATGCCATAGAGCGTGACGCCCCACGGGTAATACCACTCGATGCCCGCCGGCGCACGGGCCGCCGCCGCGGCGGCGAGGGTGTCGACAGGCGCATAATCGCCATCTGCAAGCGGCGCCCGCGGCACAATATGGCCCTTCGGCAGGACCGGACTGGAAACGTCGCGCTGGTGCCGGGCGACCACGCGCAGGATTTCCCGGATGGAGGCGTCACTTTGGCCGGTGAAATCGACGGATGACTTGCTCGACGTGCTGGCAATCCCGGAGCAAGCCAGGCCGAGAAGAAGAGTCAGGAGGGGTGTTTTCATGTTATCAGAACCATGGGAAAGCCCCGCTGCGCGGCCGAACCCGTCAGCCAGTCAGCCCGAGGTAGTTTTCAGCGCGGTCTCGCTGCGGGGAGGGCCGCCAGCAGGCCACATCCGCGGTCCACCAGCCATTTTGCCGACAGTAGCACATGTGACCGGTCTCTCTATAGAGATGGCAGATGGAGAGCCGTCGCGGGTCGACGGGCCATGGGGCGCGGCGCATGCGGCCCGGCCCCGCGGCAAGCGCGGGCCCTACATCTCGAGCCAGGTGGCACCAACCCTACTCCGTTACGTGGCTGTCTTCCTGAACGACAAACCCCGCCCTGCGTCCCCCTCTCAAGCCGGAACCAATCAGGAGAAACCGCGAAGGACGCGAAGAAACGCGAAAATCACGAGTCAGACATGATCCTCGGTGATGCCTTGCCGTACGTATTCTTTCGTGATCCCGGGCAAAATCAGAATTTTCCCGGTAGTCCTTCGCGAACCTTCGCGCCCTTCGCGGTTCAATTCCTTAGTTCCGGCTTAAGCGGAGATTTCGGCGTGGCGCCAGCGGAGATCCCCTCGAGAGGGGTGGCGCGCAGCGCCGGGGTGTGTGCGGCACCCGATCAGGGCTGGTATGAAAACACGAAGCCCTGCTGGGTGGTCACTTCGATTTTCCTGCCCTGCACAAAACGCAGCCCGCGATACTCCTCCCCGTCCGCCGGCTTGATGTCCTTCACGTACTTGGTCGGCCCCACCAATTCGTCGTACGTCGCCTTATCCACGCCGTTTTCCAAATAGAACTGGTCGGCCGCCGCGGCCAGTTGCCGCAGGTTGTTCATGACTTTTCTCTTCAGTTCGGGCGGCGGTTCCGACGCGACTTGCTTGATCGGCGCCACGATCAGGGGCAATCGATAGTCCAGCTTGTCCTTGGTGACGACGAGGACGCCGGTCTTTTCGTCCAGGCTGCGCGCCGTGTAGCCCGCGTACTCCTGCCCGGCGGAAATCCATTTGGTGCCGCCATTCGCCTTGTCGCGCAGCCCGAAAACCAATCCCTGGTCGTCCCGGAAGAATCCGAAGAACTCGATGCCCGCCTCGGCGCCCCGCAGGCCGGTGGCCGCGAGGGCGAGGCTGGCCGCAATCAACGCGCCGCGAAACTGGGTGAGAGCGAGCATGAGAGACGTGCGTGGGCGGCCGGGCCGCCGGCGGACGCATGCGAGCACGGGCGCCCTGCGCCCGCAAGCCTGTTGCGTGCGCCGCCCCGTCACTTCGCGCTAGACTCCCTCCGGCGGTTTGCGGTTAATTGCGCATGGCCTGCACTGTTTTCACCATCGCCAACCAAAAAGGCGGCGTCGGCAAGACCACCACCGCGGTGAACCTCGCGGCGGCCCTGGCCGAGCGCAAGATCCACACGCTCGTCGTGGATCTCGACCCGCAGGCCAACGCGACCAGCGCGCTGGGGGTCGAAAAGTTCGAGGGCAAGAGCCTGTACCGGCCCCTGCACGGGGAAGGCAGCGCGTTTGAAATGCTGACGCCCACCCAGTGGCCGCACCTCGCGCTGATCCCGTCCGAGGTGGACCTGGCCGCCATCGAGATCGAGCTGGCCCAGCAGCAGAACTACCTCATGCGCCTGCGCACGGTGCTCGAGCCGATCCGCAATTCCGGCGGTTACCGCGCCATCATCATCGATTGCCCGCCGGCGCTCGGCATGCTATCGATGAATTCCCTCGCCGCCGCCGACCATTTGCTGATCGCGCTGCAGTGCGAATACATGGCCTTGGAGGGCCTCGGCCAGATCCTCAAGGTCGTCGACCGCCTGAAGAACGCCGGGGTCAACCCGAACCTCGATGTCGGCGGCATTGTGATGACGATGTACGACAGCCGCATCAACCTGGCCAAGCAGGTGGTCGAGGAGGTCCGCTCGCATCTGCCGGACAAGATTTTCCACACGCTCATCCCGCGCACCGTGCGCCTGAGCGAGGCCCCGAGCTTCGGGAAGCCGATCTTCGCCTACGACCCGACCGGGCCCGGCGCGGTGGCTTACCGGGCGCTGGCGAAGGAGGTCGCGGAGCGATTCGGCCTGGCGGCCAAGGAATGATGGAGGGCCCAGCTCCCGCTGGGCCGCGAATGCAATCGCGCACTCGCACGCCGGTCCAGCGGGAGCTGGGCCCTCCACCCACGCTTGCGATTTTCTCCCCCGTGTTCTGACTTCTGTCCCTTCCCTCTGATCTTCCGGCATGCTCTCCACCCTGAACAAATACCGCGCGGCCTTTTCCGTCGGCCTCCAGAGCAACCTGGTCTATCGCGTCAATTTCGGCATCCGGGGTTTCTTTTCGTTTTTCCACCTCATCGTGGTGTTCATCCTGTGGAGCGCGGCCTACGGCACCAAGGGCGACATCAACGGCTTCACCTTTGCGCAGACCTTCACCTACTTCGTCGCGCTGATCGTCGTGCAGTTCATGATCGGTGCGTTCAACGAGGACTACCAGATCAGCGAGGAAATCCGCAACGGCCTCATCAACCAGTTCCTGCTCAAACCGATCAATTATTTCGGGTACCGCTTCAGCATCTATTTGTCCGCACGCCTCGTCACCGGCGGCCTGATCCTGGTCCCGCTCCTGGTCCTCTACCCGCTCCTGCGCGAGCACCTGGCCATGCCCACGGAGGCGTGGCGGTTCTTCGCCGTCGTGCCGGCCCTGATGATGTCGGCGCTCATCCAGTTCGGCATCGCCTACCTGTTCGGCCTGCTGAGCTTCTGGTTCCTCGAAATCCAGGGCCTGGTCATTCTTTCGATGGCGCTCGAGTCCGTGCTGGGCGGACAGATTTTCCCGCTCGATCTCCTGCCACCGGCGTTCTTCGGCTTCTCCGCCGGCCTGCCTTATTTCTACCAGATGTATTTCCCAGTCGCGCTGCTTACCGGGCGGATCGACGACCCGGCCGTGATCGTCCCCATGCTGCAAATCCAGGCGTTCTGGGTCGTCGTCATCCTGACGGCCGGCCAGGTGCTGTGGCGCCGCGGACTCCGCCTGCATACCGCCGTGGGCGGCTGAAGCCATGACGACCCTCGCCCATTACGCCCGCATCTGGCTGACATCCGCGCGCTATTCCGTGATGCGCACGCTGATGTTCCGCGGCGACTTCTTCATCTGGGCGCTGGTCGAGCTGTTCTGGATGTCGGTGAACGTCCTGATGGTGTCGGTGATCTACGACCACACCAACCACGTCGCCGGCTGGACCAAGTACGAGATGATGCTGCTCATCGGCACCTCCATGCTGATCCAGCGCTTCCTCATGGGATTCTTCTGGAGCAGCATTTTCGAAATGGGCCGGAACATCCGCAGCGGCAACTTCGACTTCTTCCTCGCGCAGCCGGGCAACGTCATGTTCATGGCGACGACGCGCAAGCTCGACCCGGACAGCCTCGTCAACTCGCTCGTCGCGATCGCCCTCGTGGTTTACTCGGCGATGAAGCTCAACCTGCACCCCGGCGCGGCGGACATTGCCCTCTACGCGCTGCTGGTCGCCTGCGGCGTCGTGATCCATTACAGCGTCCTCGTGCTGTGCATCGCGATGGCGTTCTGGATCACCAGCGCCCAGGGCATCGAGGGAAGCTATTTCACGCTGAGCGAATTCTCCCGGCTCCCGCGGCAGGCGTTCCGCGGCCTGGCCAACGTCGCGTTCGTCTGGGTGCTGCCGATGGTCGTCGTCAGCAACGTTCCCGCCAGCACCCTGATCCACGGCCTCAGCCTCCCGCAGGCCGGCTGGATCGTGGGCATCACCGCCTTCTGGTTCACGCTCGCCGTGGTCGTCTTCCACCGCGGGCTACGCCGCTACACGAGCGCGAGCAGCTGAGCCGGGCTCCGCCCGGCAAAGGCCAAACGCCAAATCCCCCATGCCAGACGAATCCACCTGCTTCGAAATTGGGGTTTGTTTGGCGTTTGGAATTTGGCCTTTGTGATTTTGCTTCACCGTGCCTGAAAGATTCAAAAACCTCGAGATCCGCCTCGGCTACTCCTTTCGAAGCCAGGCTCTGCTGCTGGAAGCCCTGACGCATCCCTCCTACCTGCAGGACCACCCGAAGGCCGGCCCGCACAACCAGCGGCTCGAGTACCTGGGTGACTCGGTGCTCCAATTGATCCTCACCGAGGCGCTCTACAAGGAATTCGTCACGGAGCGGGAAGGCGTGCTCAGCCGCCGCCGCGCGATGTTGTCGAGGGGCGGTTTCCTGACGCAGATGGCCCACGACCTCGGCATCGAGGCGGCGCTGCGCATCAGCAAGAGCGAGGAGGAAACCGGCGGCCGCGGCCGCGCCTCGATCATGGAGGACGCCTTCGAAGCCCTCGTCGGCGCGCTCTACCTCGACAGCGACTTTGCCACGACGCGCGAGCGCGTGCTGGCCTGGTATGGACCGCTCACGCGCCACCTCGGGGACTCCGAGGATGCCGAGAATCCCAAGGGCCGGTTGCAGGAACTCATCCAGCCGGAACACGGCAACAATGCCCTGCGCTACGAGGTGACCGGCACCTCCGGCCCGCGCCACGCGCGGGAATATGCCGTCGCCGTTTTCCTGAACGACGTCCAACTCGGCACCGGCACCGGCCCCTCGAAGAAGGTCGCGGAGGAAGTCGCCGCGCGCGTCGCGCTGGCCACCCTGCGCGTGGAAAGCGCCAAGCTCCAGCCTCCGGCCGCCAGCTAGCACTCCTGCGTCGCGTCCTGAACACACCATTCCTCCGTTCGCTCATTCCGAACGGAGCGAAGGAATGGTACTTTCAAAGAAGTTGCCCGCCGGGCGGGAGCGTGCACCTTCCTCCCTTCCGTGTCCGCATCCACGGCCAGTAAAATCACCAAGCTCACCGGAATTTGCCCGGCAGCGCAGCCCCATGCCCTCGCGGAACTGCTCGGACGCCATCCCGCGCCGGTCTGGCTGGTGATCCACGAGGACGCGGCGAAAAGCGATGCGCTCGCCGAGGACCTGGCCCTATTCCACGCCGCGAAGGGCGGGCAGGCCCCGCTCGAGCTCCTCGCGTTTCCCGAAGCCCAGTCGGGCGAGATGCGCGAGGCGTTCACCGCGGCCAGCGACCGCCTGGCCGTGTTGAGCACATTGCGCGGACGGCGTTCGGTTGGAAGCGGCGCGAAGGCATCCCGCCACGCGACGTTCGTGATCCTGGCCACGCCGGCCGCGTTGCTTCAACCCGTCCCGCCGCCGGCGGATTTCGCGAGCCGCGAGGCGGAGTTGGTTCGCGGGGAGAACCGTCCCTTCCAGGGGTTGCTCGAACTGCTCCGCTCCTTCGACTACGACAGCGAGGCGGTCTGCGAGGCGCCCGGCCAATACGCGGTCCGCGGCGGCATCGTGGATGTCTATCCCATCACGGCGAACCAGCCGTACCGCCTCGACTTCTTCGGCGACACGCTCGAGGAGATCCGGACGCTCGACCCGGTGACGCAACGCTCCGGCGAACTCGTGGAGCACATCACGCTGACAGCCGCTCCCAAACTCCACACCTCCGGGCTGGCCGCCTCCCTGCTCGATTACCTGACGCCCGCCGCGCACATCGCCCTCGTCGAGCCAAAGTCGCTCGAGGAACTGTTCGACCTGGCTGAAGGCGGAGCGGGGCCTTCCACCGCGGCCGAACTTGAGACAAACAAGTCGGACGCCCTCTCGGGGCAAGCGAACGCGCCCGGCAACCCGTCTCCCTTTTTAAAAGTCCTCGCCCAGCGCTCCCACCTTTTCGGCCTCAGCGATCTCGACCTGGCCAGCGTGCTTTTCGACGGAGCCACCGAGGAGGAAACGTGGGACACCGAATCCCTCGCGCATCACCGCTCCTATCCCGAGGAACGCCTGCTCGCGCCCGAACGGCTCGCGGCGGAGGAAGACGCGCGCCAGCGGTTTCTCGAAAACGTCGCGAGGTGGAAGCAGGAAGGCTACGCCGTGGACTTCGTCATCTCGAAGGAAGGCGAGGAGCAACGCATCCGCGAACTGCTCGAGGGCGAGGAATCGCTGAAGCCCATCAAGCCGCGTTTCCTGCGCGGCTCGCTGAATGAAGGGTTTCGGGTGACGTACCGGGACGGTTCACGCCCGCGGGGCGATCCCGTCACGACGGGATCGGCTGCAGCGGCCAAGGGCCGGGTCGTCGTTTCCGAAACGGAGATTTTCGGCCGGCAGCGCGCCCGGCGGACCGTCGCGCGCCGCGCGGTGGCCGCCACCTCCGCCGTGGACCAGTTGCTCGATTTCTCGGAGCTCGTGGAAGGCGACTTCGTCGTCCACCTGCAGCATGGCATCGCCCAGTACCGCGGCCTCACCAAACTTGAAACCGCCGACGGGATCCGCGAGGTCATCTCCCTGGAATTCGACGATGGCGTCACGCTGCACGTCCCGCTGCAGGAATCCCATCTGATCAGCCGGTATGTCGGCCTGACAAAGGCCAAGCCCCAGCTCGGGCGCGTCGGCTCCGGCCGGTGGGAAAAGGCGCGTCAATCCGCCGAGCGCTCCACGCTCGACCTCGCCGCCGAGCTCCTGCGCATCCAGGCCCAGCGCGAGGCGCAGCCGGGGCATGCCTTCGCGACGGACAACGTCTGGATGCGCGAATTCGAAGCCGCGTTTCCGTTCACCGAGACCCGCGACCAGGCGAAGGCCATCACGGACCTCAAGGCCGACATGGAACGCACGCGGCCCATGGACCGCCTGGTCTGCGGCGACGTCGGCTTCGGCAAGACCGAGGTGGCCATCCGCGGCGCCTTCAAGGCCGTGATGGGCGGCAAGCAGGTCGCCGTGCTCGTGCCCACCACGGTGCTCGCGCAGCAGCATTTGAACACGTTCCGCGAGCGCATGGCCGGCTACCCGGTGGCCGTCGAAATGCTGAGCCGCTTCCGCACGAAGAGGGAACAGGAGGGCATCATCGCGGCGCTGGCCGCGGGCCAGATCGACATCGTGATCGGCACGCACCGCCTGGTGCAGGCCGACGTTAAGTTCAAGGACCTCGGCCTTGTCATCATCGACGAGGAGCAGCGCTTCGGGGTGAAGCACAAGGAAGTCTTCAAGCGCTGGCGCGCCCACGTCGACATGCTCTCGATGAGCGCAACGCCGATTCCGCGCACCCTCTACCTCGCGCTGACGGGCGCGCGCGATCTCAGCACGATCGAGACGGCGCCGGCGAACCGGCTGCCGATCCAGACGATCGTGAAGAGCTACGACGAGAAACTCGTGATCGAGGCGATCCAGCACGAGCTGCGGCGCGGTGGCCAGGTTTTCTACCTGCACAATCGCGTCATGAGCATCGACCTCGTCGCCGCGCGCCTGCGCCAGCAGCTCCCCGGCGTGACGGTGGGCGTCGGCCACGGCAAGATGGGCGCGGACGGTCTGGAACGGACGATGACCGATTTCGTCGCCGGCAAATACCAGGTGCTCGTCTGCACGACGATCATCGAGAGCGGGCTGGACATCCCGAATTGCAACACGCTCATCATCGAGGGCGCGGACCGTTTCGGGCTTTCCCAGCTCTACCAGCTCCGCGGGCGCGTCGGCCGTTTCAAGCACCAGGCCTACGCGTACCTGTTGTTGCACCGGCACACGCGGCTGCTGGACATCGCGCGCCAGCGCCTGAGCGCCATGCGCCAGCACAACCAGCTCGGCGCGGGCTTCCGGATCGCGATGCGCGACCTCGAGCTGCGCGGCGCCGGCAACCTCCTCGGACCCGAGCAAAGCGGCCACATCGTCGGCGTGGGCTTCGAGCTCTATTGCCAGTTGCTCCGCCAAAGCGTGGCGCGGTTGAAGGGCGAGAAGCATGCGGCGCAGGTGCGCGCCAGCGTGAAGCTCGATTTCGTCTTCGTGGGCGAAGGCGCCGAGACCGAGCGCGCCCGCGCCGGGGCGACCGACAGCTTCACCGCGCTGAAGCAGACCGAACGCATCGAAGGCGAGATCGACCGCATCCAGGCCCGGCTGCCGTCGACCTACATCGGCGAGACGCGGCTGCGCATCGATTTCTACCGCCGGCTGGCCATGGCGGAGAGTCCGAAGCACGTGAAGGACCTCGAGGCCGAATTGCGCGACCGGTTCGGCAAATTCGGGGAGCCCGTGAAGGCCTTGCTCCTCATCACCGAAATCCGCGTCCGCGCGGAACAAAAGGGCATCCTGTCCGTCGAAACGCAGGGCCACCGCCTGAAATGCCTGCGCAATTCCGGTCGCCGCGATGACTTCATCCAACTGAGCAGCCGCTTTCCCCGCTTGACCGCTCCCACCCCCCTTGCAAGGTTGAGGGAAATAAGCATTTTCCTGCAAAATCTCCCCGCTACATGACTCTCCGAGGCTCCCGTGCCGTTTCCCTCCCGCTTCTCGCATCCGCCGGCCTTTTTCTGGGGTTGATTTCGCTCCGAGCCCAAGTGGCCCAAACGCCGCCGGACAATCTTAACCTGCGCTACGCCAATGGCATAGTGGCGATTGCGGAGGACAAGATCATCACCGTCGATGACATCCGCCGGGAAATCGGCCCCCTCGTCCCTGAGATCCAAAAACAGGCCCGCAACGAGAAGGAATTCAACGAAAAGCTCGAGGCGCTCCAAGAGGACGTCGTTCAAAACCTCATCGATCGCGTCCTGATCGTGAAGGACTTCTATTCCGACGAGAAGCGCAAGGTGCCGGAGAGCTACGTCGATAACGCCGTCGCGGAAACCATCATCACGCAGTTCGACGGCGACCGGAGCAAGTTCCTCGCCTACCTCCGCAGCCGCGGCATCTCGCAGAAGGATTACCGCAAGGAGCAGGAAGAGGACATGATCTACGGCTACATGCGCCAGCAGAAGGCGAAGTCGGCCAGCACGATCAGCCCGGTGAAAATCGAGGCGTTCTACACCGAGAACAAGGACCGGTTCTACCAGGAGGACAGCGTCCACCTTCGTCTCATCCAGGTCACCCGCACCCCGGAGGACACCGACGACACGCTGAAGGCCCGGGCGTCCACCATCATGACGGAGCTCGCCGCCGGCGCCGATTTCGGCGAGGTGGCCCGCAAGTACAGCCAGGACACCCGCAAGGGCAAGGGTGGCGACTGGGGCTGGCAGCGCCGCTCCGACCTGCGCAAGGAATTCAGCGACGTCATCTTCAATCTGGAGAAGGGCCAGCGCAGCGACCCGCTGATCATGCCCGAGGGCGCCTTCATTTTCTTCGTCGAGGACCGCAAGCACGCCGGCATCCTGCCGCTCGACGAAGTCCGTCCTGATATCGAGAAAGCGTTGGTGCAACAAGGTTCACGCCAGGCGACCGAGCGCTGGTTGGAAAAGCTGCGACGCAACGCTTACGTGAAGCACTTCTAAGTTTCCCTGCTCGTGGGCCAGCGGGCGAAAACCCCGGCCCATGAACCACGAACCTTACTCCCCTCTCCGCCTCCGCGACCTCGCGGTGAGCGACCGCCCGCAAGAGCGTTTGGAAAAGCTCGGCCCCGCCGCGCTCAGCGATACCGAACTCCTCGCCATGCTGCTTCGCAGCGGCAGCAAGGGACACAACGTCGTCAGCATTGCCCAGCGCCTGATCGCCGAGGCCGGCTCCCTGGCGGCGCTGGTCAAATGGACCGAACCCGACTTCCGCCGCCTGACCGGCATCGGCCGGATCAAGGCCCTGCAACTGGTGACCGTGATGGAGATTGTCCGCCGCGGCCTGAACCGGCCGGCGGAAACGGAGGAGCCGGTGTTGAACCGGCCGGAGCTCATCCACGCGCATTTTCGCGCGCAAATCGCGGGCCTGGCGGTGGAAAAATTCTGGGTGCTTTGCCTCAACCGGAAAAACCGGCTGCTCAAGCAGGTCGAGATCACCTCCGGCACCGCGACGAGTTCCCTCGCCCACCCGCGCGAGGTTTTTCGCGAGGCAATCCGCCAGGGCGCCACCGCCGTGGTCTGCGTGCACAATCACCCGAGCGGCGACCCCGCGCCCAGCGCCGCGGATGTGCAGGTCACGCGTCAGCTCCGCGACGCCGCCAAGGCCGTGGACATCGAGTTACTGGATCATGTGGTGGTCGGCCGCCCCGGCGCGGACCCGCAGGGCCGCGGGTATTATAGTTTCCGGGAGGCGGGGGTGATTTAGAGGTCCGAATTTGGGTGGGAGGGGTTTTATACCCCGACTTGCATGGCGACCGTCCCGTCGGGGTATAAAACCCCTCCCACCAGGAATCATCTCTCACCAAGAATCCTTTTCGAATGCCTCACATTCGCAAAAAACCTCTTGGCAAAGCCCAACACCGCCTCATACCTTCACCGTTCGTTCTTTTTGATGGTGGAGTATCCAAGTGGCCAAAGGACGTTGACTGTAAATCAATTCGGCTCTTGCCGTTCACTGGTTCGACTCCAGTCTCCACCACCACTTTAGAAGTCCCGCAATCCGAGAGGGTTGCGGGACTTTTTATTTACCCAAGCCATAACGCTTCACCCAAATGTAGGGCCCGCGCTGGTCGCGGGGCCGTTGATTGGAGGTAACAGCGGTCGTCAGACCGCTGGCGACAGCCGTCTGACGACGGCTGCTACATGGGAACAGCTGGCCTCCCCGCCACTCCGCTTGCCAACTGCCCATCGCTCGCGATTCTCAGTCACGCGATGGACACGTTGAAGCACTACTACGACGCCTTCGTCGAGCACCCGATCACCAACGGCTTGCTCCCGCATCTGCTGACGGTCGCCGGCTTCCTTCTCGCCTTCTTCGCGATCGCCCGGCTGATGAGCCAGCGCAAGCAACCGGGCAACACCTTCGCGTGGCTGTTCGCCATCGCCTTCGTGCCGTACATCGGCGTGCCGCTTTATCTGATCTTCGGCGGACGCAAGGTGAAACAACTCGCCGCCCGCAAGGCCCAGTTGTGTCCTGTCATTCCCAACGCCGCGACCTCCCCCTCGGCGGACAAATCCGTCGCCCGCGTCCTCCTGCTCAACGGCGCGTGTCCGCCGATCGGCGGCAATCGCGTGAGTTTCCTGACCTCCGGCGAGGAATCCTACGAGCGATTGGAATACGGCATCCTGCATGCCCGGCACAGCATCCACCTGATGACCTTCATCCTCGGCCGCGATGTGGTCGGGAAACGGGTGGTCAAGCTGCTCGCGCAGCGCGCGCGGGAGGGCGTGAAGGTCCGTTTGCTGCTCGACGGCCTCGGCTGCTTTCGCAGCGCGGGGCGGTTCTGCAACCCGATCCGCGAGGCGGGCGGCGAGGTCGTGCGCTTCATGCCGGTGATGCCGTTGCAGACGCCGCACTCGGCCAATCTGCGCAATCATCGCAAGATCGCCATCTTCGATCACCAGGTCGCCGCGCTCGGCGGACGCAACCTCGCGGTCGAGTACATGGGCCCGCATCCGCTCAAGCGCCGCTGGCGCGACCTCGGCGGCGTGATCGAGGGCCCGGCGGTGCGGCTGCTCGACGAGATCTTCATCGCGGACTGGGCCTTCGCCTCGGGCCAGTCGCTCGCCGCGCTCCAGAAGGAACTGCCCGCGGAGATTCCGGCGGTGGCCGGCACGAGCGAGGTGCAGATTGTGGCCAGCGGACCGGACGTCGCCGGCGATCCCCTTTACGAAGGCATCCTGTCCCTGGTGCAACAAGCCCAGCGGAGCGTGTGGATCGTGACGCCGTACTTCATTCCCGATGAAGTCCTCTTCCGCTCGCTGCTGGTGCAGGCACGCGCCGGCATCGATGTCCGTCTCGTCGTGCCCGCCAAGTCGAACCATCCCATCACCGATCTCGCCCGCCGGCACTACCTGCGCGGTCTCCACGCCGCGGGGGTCAAGGTGTTGCTCTACGGCCCCGGCATGATCCACGCGAAGATGCTCCTGGTGGACGAGGAAACCGGCTTGTTCGGGTCCGCGAACATGGATCTGCGGAGCCTGTTCCTGAACTTCGAAGTCGGCGCCGTGACGTACTCGTCCGCGGAAGCCCGGGCCATTGCCAACTGGATGAAGGAAATCTTCGCCCATGCCCGGCCCATGCCCGAGCCGCGGCGCGAATCCCGGCTGTTTCCCACCATCGGCGAGGAAATCGCCCGATTGCTGGCGCCGCTGCTGTAGGCGTCCAAGATCCCCTCTCGAGAGGGGTGGCGCGCAGCGGCGGGGTGTGTTGAGGGCGCTCCGAGGACTGCAGGCAGCCGGACGTTCCCTGCCCCCCGTCCCTCTCAAGCCAGAACCATTCATTGGAAACCGCGAAGGACGCGAAGAAACGCGAAAATCGCGAGTCAGACCTGATCCTCGGTGATGCCTGGCCGTAATCACTCTTTCGTGACCATGGGCAGAATTTCCCCGATAGCTCTTCGCGGACCTTCGCGCCCTTCGCGGTTCAATTGCATCGTTCCCTCTCAAGAGGGGCTCCCCACAGGGAGCAGCGGTCGTCAGGCCGCTGGCGGCGTATTCGCAAAATAAAAAAGGCGGGCTCAGCGAGCCCGCCTTGGTCATTCAATTTCGCGGAACCTCAGGCCACCACCGCGGCGCGTTCCAACAGGTGGAGGGCGGCGGCGAGTTCGCGGCGCATTTCTTCCAAGGCGGCGCGCAGCTCCTCGATCTGGTGATGGGCCCGCTCGGTGTACTCGGCCTTTTTCTCGGCGTACTCCGCCTTCATGGCGATGGCCTTCTCGGCGTATTGCGACTTCAACAGGGCCCAGCGTTCCCCGAGCTCGTGCAGCTTGGCATCCTTGGCCTGCAGCAGGGCGTGCAGGCGGGCGTTGGCACTGACCTTCGGGCAGGCGATGTGCGCCCCCAGGCGACGGCGGGCGTCAGCCAGTTGGGCGAGCAGGATCTTGTCCTCCGGCACGCGCCGCAGGCCGGTCACCAGACGGAGCTTCTCGAGCGTCCAGATCGTCCACTTCGTCGGATCCCACTGCCACCACTTAACCCCGTTGCGGTAGTCGTGCTGGAACTCGTGGTGATAATTGTGATACCCCTCGCCGAACGTGAAGAGCGCCATGAACCAGCTGTCGCGGGCGCTGCACTTGTTGGAATACGGCTGGTTGCCCACCGTATGGCAGAGCGAGTTGATGAAAAACGTCATGTGTTGCACCGCGACGACGCGGGCCACGCCGGCGATCAACAGGCCGCCCAGGGCGCCCACCCAGCCATTATGCAGGTAACCCAGCGCGGGCGGGATCACGAAGCTGACCACGATCGCAATCGCGATGCAGTACTTGGTCTGCCACATCACGAGCGGGTCCTTGCGCAGGTCGGCGACATTGTCCCACGGCGGCGCGGGCGTGGTCTTGAAAAGAATCCAGCCCATGTGCGCCCAAAAGAATCCCTTCGAGATGTCATAGGGATCATCGTCGTGATCCACGTGCTTGTGGTGGCGGCGGTGATCGGAAACCCACGCCAGCACGGAATTTTCAAAGGCCGCCGCGCCGAAAATCAGCGTGGCGAGCCGCACCGGCCACTTCGCCTGGAAGGCCATGTGCGAGAACAGACGGTGATAGCCGAGCGTGATGCTCAGGCCGGTCGCGATGGCCAAAAAGAGGAACATGCCGGCTTGAAAAAGATCCAGACCGTACTTCCACAGATAGACCGGCACGGCCGTGCACGTCACAATTGTCGTTCCGATGAGGAACGAACTGTTGACCCAATCGACGCGTTCAAACGGGATGCGTAGTTTCACGATGCCGCCAGAGTGTGAAGCACTCGCCCGGGTGCGAGCGAAAACTAGGGGATATTTCTCCCGTTCTTGGGCGACTTTTTTTGAACGGCCCGTTCAATTCCCCACCCGCCCCAGGCGCCCGGCCAGCGGCCACGCCACCCGTCGCGCCGCAGGTCCCCACAGGGGAGCAAGTTCGGCCTCGAGCGCGGCCACCGGGTCGAACCCGTTGGCCTTGATGAACCGCGCCACCGCCGACCAACTGCGCAGGTAGTGGGTGAATTCAAGGAGAATCCACTCGAGTTCCATCGCCGCGGCGGGAAAGCGCTCTTCCGGAAATTCAAAATCCAGTTCGCGGTAACCGGTCTCCGGATGATGGCGCTCCGGCGGCCAGTAGGGCCCCACCGTGCCCGCATAGAAACGATGCACGACCGCGTCGATTTCCGGCGTGACCTCGCTCAAGCCATAGGTCCACAGCGCGATCACGCCCCCCGGACGCAGCACGCGCCGGGCCTCCGCATAAAACCTCGGCCGGTCGAACCAGTGGGCCGCCTGGGCCACGGTGATCAGATCGACCGACCCCGCCGCGAGCATCGGCGCCGTTTCGCCGGCGGCGTGATAGCTGACCCGCGGGTGCGCGACGGCCTGCGCCAATTGCGCCGCGCTGGGATCGGTCGCCACGACCTGCTCAAAATGCGCCGCGAGGGCGACGGCCGCCTGGCCATTGCCCGTGCCCGCGTCCCAGGCGAGGGTCCACCCGGGTGCCAGGCGGGCCAGTTCGACGAACAACGCGGCGGGATACGTCGGCCGCGCCTTGGCGTAGGTCGCCGCCTGCGTCGAGAAATGGTCCTTGAAACTCATGCCGGCAGCATGCGTTTCGCGCCGGGCGGGACCAGTATCTTCCCCCTGTAGCGGCGGTCCATGACGGCCGGTGTTCAGGTGAAGCGCGATACCCTCGACGCGCTGCCGCCATCAGCGTCTGGAGGGCAGGACGCTCCACCCGCCTCACACCGCGTGCTTCGCGACGTAGGCCTTGATCGCCGCGGCGTCGGCGGGCAGGCGGTGCTTGATGATCGGGCGGGACTTGAGGGCCTCCAGCGCCGGATGCGTCACGGTCTCGCCGGTCGCGGCCTGGATCGCCTCGGGAAATTTCGCCGGATGCGCGGTGGCCAGCACCACGCTGGTGCGCGCCGGATTCAAATCCTTGAAACCGCAGGCGGTGTGCGGATCCACCACGTAATGGTAGCGCTGGTAAACCTGGCGGATGATCGCGGAAATCTCCCCGTCATCGGCCCGCGACGAGCTGAACGCCGACTTGTTCAGCACATCGAACCGGTAGGCCCCGGTGGCCTTGATCTGCGCCATCACCGCCTTCACGCGGGTGGGATTCTCATCGAGCGCATAATAGAGGAAGCGCTCGAAGTTCGACGCGACCTGGATGTCCATCGACGGCGCCAGGCTCGCGTGGACCGCCTCGCTGCGGTACTCGGCGGTGGTGAACAGCCGGTGGAGGATATCGTTGCGATTGGTGGCGACCTTGAAGCCGCGGATCGGCACGCCCATCCGCTGCAGCAGCCACCCGGCAAAGACATTGCCGAAATTGCCGGTCGGCACGACGAACTCCACGTTGGCCCGCGCGGCCGCCGGCAGGCGGAGCCAGGCCGACAGGTAGTAAATGCACTGGCCGAGCACGCGCGCCAGGTTGATCGAATTCACGGCCGACAGCCGCTGCGCGGCCGCGAACTCCTGGTCGGCGAAAATCTCCTTCAGCACGCGCTGCGCATCGTCGAAGCTGCCGTCGATCGCGAGGGCGTGGACGTTTCCCGCGCCGGTGCAGGTCATCTGCCGTTCCTGGAGCGCCGACACCCGCCCCTCGGGATAAAGGATGAAGATCGCGGTCTTCGGCTTGCCGAGCAGCCCGTGGATGGCCGCGGCGCCGGTGTCGCCCGACGTGGCGCCGAGGACATTGATCCCCTGCCCGCGCTGCGCGCACTGGTACTCGTAGAGGTTGCCGAGCAGTTGCAGGGCGAAATCCTTGAACGCGAGCGTCTGCCCGTGAAAGAGCTCGAGCACGTACAGCTGGTCGTCGAGGCGGCGCAGCGGCGCCAGCGTCTCGGCATGGCCGAACGTGCCGTAGGTCTTGCGCACGATCGTGCGCAGGGCCGCGGGCTCGATGTCCGTGGCGAACAACTGCAGGAATGCAAAGGCCAGGTCGGCGAACCCGAGCGATTCCCATGACGCCAGGAGCGGCGCGATGGCCGGCAGCTTCTGCGGCAGGTAAAGCCCGCCGTCCGGCGCGAGCCCGATGGCCACGGCCTCGGTGAAGCTGACGGGTTCGGCCTGGCCGCGGGTGCTGACGAATTTCATCGCCGGGTTAGCTAGCCACAAAAGGCACAAAAAGCACAAAAATTACGCATCCGTTTGGGCTTTTTGTGCTTTTTATGGCCAAGGATCGGATGCTATTTGCTCAGCCCGAAGGCCTCGTGCGCGGCGCGGACGGCGTCGTCGGCCTTGGCCCGGTCGATCGCGAGGGTGATCTTGATTTCCGACGTGCTGATCAACTGGATGTTGATGCCCTTCTCGCCGAGCGCGGTGAAGAGCGCCGCGGCCACGCCGGCGTGCGTGCGCATGCCGACGCCGACCACGGAGAGCTTGGCGATGTTGTCGAAGGCCTTGACCTCGCCGCCGCCGAGTTTCTTGAGCACGGCCGGCAGCACGCGCACGGCGTTCTGCGCGTCGTCGCGCTGCACGGTGAAGGTGATGTCGGCCGCGCCGGTGTGCGCCACGTTCTGGACGATCATGTCCACGTTGACATTGGCTTCGGCGAGCGCGGTGAAAACGATGGCGGCGGCGGACGGCTTGTCCGGCAGCCCGGTGATGACGACCTTGGCCTGGTCCTTGTCGACCGCGACCCCGCGGACGACGACTTTTTCCATGGAGGCGACTTCTTCTTTCACGATGGTTCCCGGGTTGTGGTTAAAGCTGGAGCGGACCTCGAAGACGACGCCGTACTTCTTGGCGAATTCGACGGAGCGCGATTGCATGACCTTCGAGCCGAGGCTCGCGAGCTCGAGCATCTCGTCGTAGCTGATCTCATCGATCTTCTGCGCGGTCTTCACGATGCGCGGGTCGGTGGTGTAAACGCCGTCGACATCCGTGTAGATCTCGCACTTGTCCGCCTTGCACGCCGCGGCCAGCGCAATCGCCGTGAGGTCGGAGCCGCCGCGGCCGAGCGTGGTGATCTGGCCCGCCTCGTTGATGCCTTGAAAGCCGGCGACGATGCACACCTTGCCGGCCTTGAGGTCCTGCATGATGCCCTTTGGAGCGATCTGCTTGATCTTGGCCTTGGTGAAAACCTGGTCCGTGACGATGCCCGCCTGGGCGCCGGTGTAGGAAACGGCCGGCACCCCGATCGCATGCAGCGCCATGGCGGTCAGCGCGATGGTCTCCTGTTCGCCGATGGCGAGGAGCATGTCCATCTCGCGTGAGTCCGGCCGGTCGTTGATGGACTTGGCCCGGGCAATCAATTCGTTCGTCACGCCCGACCGGGCCGAGACGACCACCACGAGGCTGTGGCCTTCCGCCACCGATTTCTGAATGCGCTTCGCGACATTCTTGATGCGATCGACGTCGCCCACCGAGGTGCCGCCGTATTTCTGAACGATGAGAGCCATGGATGAAGCCCGCTTAAATGGCTGACGCGGACCGGCTTTGGCAAGACACGAGTGCGGGCCTCGCGTCATAAGCCCACCGTGGAACCAGTTGCGGAAGCGCGGGATAAGATAGTCCTGAAGCTTGCTACGGCGCAATCATCGAAGCCGCGCTCAAGCTTGCCGCGTGTGGGTGAAGGAATTGGAATTGAAGTAGGCCCCTCAGGCTGGCCCGGTCCGGTCAGATCGGACCGACTGCCGACATCACCCCCATCCAAGCGATGACTTTCTCAACGCTCCATGCTACCCAGCAGACGCCGCCCATGGATCACCGCGACAATGCGGACGACGTTCCCATCAATCTCATACAGCAGCCGGTATTCGTAGATAAACACTTCCCGAAAGTTCTCCCGTCCAATCTCCGGCACCACCCGGCCACGCCAAGGCAGGATCTGCAGGGCACGCCCTGCCGCCAGGATTTTTCCAACCACCGCGGAGGCATAACGCGGTGAGTCCTTCGCGATGTAGGCGGCAATGCCTTGCAGATCATCCCGGACCTGCGGCGACCAAGTTACTTCAAAATCCATCTGGCCAGGTCCTGCTCCATGACGGCTTGCGATATGCCGCCCTCGGAGACGAGGCGTTGCTGGCCCAGCTTGATTTTCTCGAGCATGAATAGGTGGTGCTGGATGTCCTCCAGCGTTGCATCATCGGGAAGTTTTTTAATCATCTCGACGGCCTCTGATTTGTCCGCGCCCATGCGCGGAACCTAGTCCGGGCATCACCAAAGTCCAGAGCGCTTTGGGCGGGCGCCAGCTGGGACGACATCGCCAACTAAGCCGCCGGCTTCTTCGAGAACTTGTTCTCGGTGCCGGCGAGCAGGCGCTTGATGTTCTCGCGGTGGCGGAAGACGACGAACAGGCCGAGCAGGGTCACGACAATGTTGAGCGGGAGCGGATTGCCCAGGAGCCAGCCGGCGACCGGCACCACCACCGCGGCGATGATCGAGCCGAGCGAAACATAGCGGGTCGCATAAAACGTGATCACCCAAACGCCGGCGCCGATCAGGCAGGCGACCGGCATCAGCACCAGCACGCCGCCGGCCGCCGTGGCGACGCCCTTGCCGCCCTTGAACTTGGTGAAGAGCGAAAACGAGTGCCCGAGCACGGCGCCGATCACGCCCGCGAGTCCGAGCAGGCGCCAGTCGTCGCCATGGATCGTCGTGGCGCCGCCGCCCCGCTCCAAGTCGACCGACACGCTCAGCGTTGTCCAGGCGAGCAAGGCCCACGAGGAGGCGACCGCACCTTTCAAGGCATCCAGCGCGAAGACCAGGTTGCCGGCCCGCTTGCCCTTGGCGCCGAATTTCTCGCCCAGCACCCGCTTGACGTTCGTCGCGCCGGGATTCCCGCTGCCCTCCTTGAAAATATCCACGCCGTGCGCCCGGGCTACCATCGCGCCGAACGGCAGTGACCCGAGCAGGTATCCGATGAAGGCTGAGGCGAAGAGCCAGACGTTGAACATCAGAGTTTGACCACCGCAGCCTGCTTGATGGCGCGATGACTGGTCAACTCCTTAAGGGCCGCCTCCGAAGGCGCACTGTCGAGATTCAGCACGCACAGCGCCGTGCCGCCGGCGTTGTTGCGGCTCAGCGACATGGCGGCGATGTTCACCCTGTCCCGGCCAAAGAGCGTCCCGACCATGCCGATGATGCCGGGCTCGTCGTGGTTCTCGTAAATGAGCAGGGTGCCCGCCGGCGACGCCTCCACCTCCCGGTCGTTCAACGCCACCAGGCGCGGCGCGTTGGCCTTGCCGAGGAGCGTGCCGCTGGCGCTGACGCTCGTGCCGTCCGCCGCGACCGCTTTCACCTCCATCAATTCGGTGTAGTCGGTGTCGGCCGAGGACTTGATGACCTCGGACTTCACGCCGAGGCGGTCGAGGTTGAGCGGGGCGTTGACGTAGTTCACGCTCTCGCCGCTGATGCGGCGCAGGTAGCCGCGCTGGATCGACCGCGTGACCGCGGTGGCGTCGAGGTCGGCCATCCGGCCCCAGTACGTGATGCGCAGCGTGCTCACCGGACCGGGGGCAATCTGCTGCACCAGCGTGCCCAGTTTCGCCCCGAGTTCGAGATACGGGCCGAGCACCTTCAACGCCGCCGCGTCGATCGTCGGCATGTTGACGGCGTTGCGGATGACGCCGCCGTTAAGAACATCGGTGATCTGCTCGGCCACCTCGACGCCCACGGCGTCCTGCGCCTCGGCCGTGGAGGCGCCGAGATGCGGGGTGAGCGTGACGTTCGGCAGCGTGCGCAGCTCGCTGTCCTTCGCGAGCGGCTCCTCTTCGAAAACATCGAGGCCGGCCGCCGCCACCTGGCCGGACTTCAGCGCGGCGATCAACGCCGCCTCCTTGATGATGCCACCGCGCGCGCAGTTGAAGATGCGCAGGCCCTTCTTCGTTTTCGCGAAGGCCGCCTCATCGATCATGTACTTGGTCTGGTCCGTCAGCGGCATGTGCACCGTGATGTAATCCGCCTGCTTCAGCAATTCGTCGAGCGTGACCGCCTCCACCTGGATCGCCTTGGCCCGGCTCGGCGCGAGGTAGGGATCGTAGGCCAGCACGCGCATGCCGAACGCCTGCGCGCGCTTCGCGACCTCGGCGCCGATGCGGCCAAGTCCGACGATGCCCAGGTTCTTCTTGAAAAGCTCGATGCCCGAGAAGCTCTTGCGGTCCCACTGCCCCGCCCTCATCGACGCCGCGGCCTGCGGCACCGGGCGCGCCCCGCAGAGGAGATGGGTGAACGTGAGCTCCGCGGTGGCCACGGTATTGCCGGAGGGCGTGTTCATCACGATGACGCCCCGCTCGGTGGCCGCCTCGACATCGACATTGTCGACGCCCACGCCGGCGCGTCCGACAACCTTCAGCAGCGGCGCCGCGGCGATCACCTCGGCGGTGATCTTCGTTTCCGAACGCACGGCGATCGCGTGCACATCCTTGACGAGCTCGAGCAGTTTCGCCGGCGGCGTGTTGTAAGCCTCGACGACTTCGAAGCCGGGCTGGGCCCGAAAATAAGCGACGCCCGAAGGCGAGATTTTATCCGCGACCAGGATCTTCATGGGTCCGGTCAGGAAGCCGGGAGGAGCCGGCCAAGGCAACCTTCCGGCCGGGTTATGACTTAGGGCATGCGGGAAAACCTGAGACCTGAAACCTGAGACCTGAGTCGATCCGGTTTAGCGGCGGGAAACGGCCCACCGCACCGGCAACTCAGTTTGCTTAGCGCTCTTTGCGTTCCTCTGCGCCAACCCGTCTGGCCCAGTTCAGGTCTCAGGTTTTCGCGCTCACGCTCACGCCGCGAAGGCCGGATAATCCGTATAGCCCTTCTCGTCGCCGCCATAAAACGCGGCCGGTATCGGCGTGTTCAAACCGGCGCCGAGCGCGAAGCGCTTCGGCAAATCGGGGTTCGCGATGAACAGCTTGCCCCAGGCGACGGCGTCCGCCTCGCCGGCGGCGATGACCGCCTCGGCCGAGGTCGCCGTGAAGCTGTCGTTGGCGATGTACACGCCGCCAAACGCCCGCTTGAGCGCCGGACCGAAGCGCGGTCCCTCGAGCGACTCGCGCGCACACATGAACGCAATCTTCCGCTTGCCGAGCTGCTGCGCCAGGTAACCGAAGGTTTTCGCCGGATCGCTGTCCTGGATGCCCGTCGAGCCGCCGCGCGGCGCGATGTGGTACCCCACCCGATCGGCACCCCAAATCGAAATCGCCGCGTCCGTGACCTCGAGGGCCAGGCGCGCGCGGTTTTCGACGGGGCCGCCGTAATCGTCCGTCCGCCGGTTCGAGCCATCCTGCAGGAATTGATCGAGCAGATACCCGTTCGCGCCATGCACCTCCACGCCATCAAAGCCGGCGCGCAGGGCGTTCACCGCACCAAGGCGGTAGGCCGCGACGACGCGCGGAATCTCATTCAACTCCAGCGCGCGCGGGACGACGTGCGGTTTATGCGGTCGCAGCAGGCTGACGTGACCCGTCGCCGCGATGGCGCTCGGCGCGACCGGCAGGGCCCCGCCGAGATAGACCGGATCCGACACGCGGCCGACGTGCCACAGTTGCAAAATGATGCGCCCGCCGGCGGCGTGCACGGCCTCCGTGATCTTGGTCCAGCCGGCGACCTGCTCGTCGGACCAAATGCCCGGCGTGTCGGGGTAGCCCACCCCCATCGGATCGACCGACGTCGCCTCGCTCAGGATCAGGCCCGCCGAGGCGCGTTGCCCGTAATATTTCGCCATCAAGTCGGTCGGCACGCGCCCCGCGCCGGCGCGGCACCGGGTGAGCGGCGCCATGATGATGCGATTGGGCAGCGTCAACGCGCCGACCTGGAGAGGAGACTGCAAAAGGGACATGCGGTGGGATATAGTCACGGTGCGGAGCGATGCAACCGGCGGACGTTTTATTCTTCAGCGCGCGCCAAACCACACACCCCGGCGCTGCGCGCCACCCCTCTTCATAGAGGGGACTTGTATTGGGTCCCCTCTATGAAGAGGGGTGCCCAACGGGCGGGGTGTGTAGGCGCCTCACTTCCCCCAGCCCGTATAATGCGCGCCGAAGCCCATGCGATACGCCCAGTCCTCGATGGTTTTCGAAACCGGGGACGTGCCGCTCGAGCCGCCGTGGCCGGCGTTCGATTCGATGTGGATGAGGATCGGCCCCGCGTCCGGTGCCACCGCCTGCTGCATGGCGGCCGCGTACTTGTAGGAATGCGCGGGGAACACGCGGTCGTCGTGATCGCCCGTGGTGATCAGGATGGCTGGATACTTCGCGCCCTTGCGCGCCGTGTGCAGCGGCGAATAGGCCTTCA
The DNA here is from genome assembly GCA_964515595.1 of uncultured Oleiharenicola sp. Taxonomy (GTDB): domain Bacteria; phylum Verrucomicrobiota; class Verrucomicrobiia; order Opitutales; family Opitutaceae; genus Lacunisphaera. Next base: position 311,856 of record CAZEUN010000001.1, read on the forward strand.
GGTAATTGAAGCCTTCCACGGTGTCGGAGTTGCCGTAGTCGCTCGCCCAGTTGGCGCCGACGGTGAACTTGTGATAGCGCAGCATGTCCATCACGCCCACGGCCGGCAGGGCCGCGGCCGCGAGATCGGGCCGCTGGTTGACCACCGCGCCGAGCAACAGGCCTCCGTTGGACCGGCCGTCGAGCGCGAGCTTTTGATGTGAGGTGTAACCCTGCGCCACCAGCCAGTCGGCCGCCGCGATGTAGTCGTCGAAGACGTTTTGCTTGCGCGCCTTCGTGCCGGCCTGGTGCCAGTCCTCGCCGTACTCCGCGCCGCCGCGCAGGTTGGCCATCGCGTAAACGCCGCCGCCCTCGATCCATACCAGCGGCGGGACGGCGAACTGCGGCTGCATGACGACGTTGAAGCCGCCATAGCCGTAGAGCCAGCCGGGCGCCGAGCCGTCGAGCTTCAGGCCCTTCCTGTGGATGATGAACATTGGGATCTTCGTGCCGTCCTTCGACGGATAGAAAACCTGCTTCGTCTCGTACGCCGCCGTGTCGAATTTGATCTTCGTCTCGTGGTACGTGGTGGTCCGGCCGCCCGCCAGGTCGTGGCGCAGGATCGTGCCGGCCGAGAGGAAGGAGGAGAAGCCGATGAACAGCTCCGGATCCTTGAACTTGCCGGAGACGCCGCTGACGACGCCGATGCCCGGCAGCGGGATTTCGCCGGTGGCCTTGCCGTCGAGGTCGAAAAGCGCGATGCGGCTCACGACGTCGTGCATGTAGGTCACCACCAGCTTGCCGGCCGAAATGCGCACGCCGCTGATGGGGTCCGCCGCCTGCGCGAGCACGGTGCGCGGGTTCGCCGGCGCCCCGAGATCGTAGGCCACCACCCGGCCGCGTGGAGCGTCCTGGTCCGTGGAGAAATAAAATGTCCGGCCGACGTTGCCGATGAAGTTGTAGTTGCTGGCAAACTGGTCGATGAGCTTCACGACCGCGCCGCCGAGGACGGGCTTCCCGCCGTCCTGCAGGTCCACATAATAAATGCTGTTGCCCGACTTGCCCGGCTGCGAGACCGAGAGGATCAGGTAACGGCCGTCGGACGAGACCGCGCCGCTCGGAAACCACGCGGGCTGCTCCGGCATTTCATACACCAGTTGGTCGGCCTCCTGCGCCGTGCCGACACGATGGTAGTAGAGCTGCCGGTGCTCGAGCTTGGTGAAGACCTTCGGGTTGCCGCCGGCCGGCGCGGGATAGCGCGAATAGAAAAAGCCCTTCGCGTCGTGCGTCCAACTCAGCCCGGTGAACTTCGCCCACTTGATGGAATCGGTTGCGTCCTGCCCGGTGGCAACGTCGCGCAACCGCAGTTCGCGCCAGTCCGATCCGCCAGTGGCAAGGCCATAGCCGAGCCATTTGCCATCCGGTGACGCCGAGGTCAGCGCGATCGCCACCGTGCCGTCGGTCGAGAGCGTATTGGGATCGATCAGCAGGCGCTCCGCCCCCTGCAAGCCGTCGCGCACAAACAGCGGCGACTGGTTCTGGAGGCCATCGTTCTTCGTGTAGAAATACCAGTTCGCCTCCTTGGTGGGCACGCTCGTGCGCGGATAATTCCACAATTCGGTGAGGCGCTTCCTGATGACGGCGCGCTCGGGAAATTTCTCCACGACCGAGTCCGTCAGCGCATTTTGCGCGGCCACCCAGGCCTTGGTGTCGGCGGAGTCCAGTTCCTCCAGCCAGCGGTAGGGATCGACGACCTTCGTGCCGTGGTAATCATCCACGTGCTCGATGGTCTTGCTGACGGGATAGTCGTAGGCGGCCAGCGCCACAATGGGCGCCAGCGCCGCCGCGAGGGGAAGGCGGACGGTTTTAAGCATCCCCCGATGCAAAACACCGCCACCGCCGCGTGCAAGCCCTGTGCGGCCCGTCGGATACGGGAAGCGCCAACATCCAACCTCCGCCCGAATCGTCGTCCTTCGCCGGAAGTGTTCAGCCCTTTTATTTTTTGAAGCTTCTCTGGATCCTGGATGTTGGCGCCTGGAGCTTAACCTCGCTGCCACCGGCTCGCATGACTGTCCGTCGAAGCAGGCTGCGCAAGCGCAGGGTTGCGCCCGTCTCGGTGGCATCTACGCTGCCCGCATGATCTCCCGCTTTCGTTCCCTCCTCCTCTTTTTCCTGCTCGTGGCGGTGCTGGCGAACCCGCTGCGGGCCACGCCGGACAAGTGGGCCGCCGACATCGACAAGTTCGCCGCCGCCGATGCCGTTCACCCGGTGCCGGCGGGATCGGTCGTATTCGTCGGCAGTTCGTCCATCCGGTTGTGGGCCTCGCTCGCGAAGGACTTCCCCGGAATCCCAACCGTTAACCGCGGTTTCGGCGGTTCGGAAATGGCCGACAGCGCGTTCTACGCCGACCGCATCGTGATCCCCTATCGTCCGCGCACGGTCGTGGTCTATGCGGGGGAAAACGATCTCGCCGCCGGCAAGACGCCGACAACCGTCCTCGCGGACTTCCAGGCTTTCCGCACCAAGGTCCGCGCGGCACTGCCCGAGACGAAAATCCTTTACCTGGCCATCAAGGAGAGCCCCTCCCGCGCCCGCGTTCGCGAGCAGGTGCTGGCGGCGAACAAGCTGGTCGCCGCCGACTGCGCGGCGAATCCCGGTTGCACCTTCGTCGACGTCGCCACGCCGATGCTCGATGCCGCCGGGAAAACCCGACCCGAGCTTTTCCGCGACGACCAGCTGCACATGAAACCCGAAGGCTACGCCATCTGGACCAGGGTGCTGGCGCCGTATCTCAAATGAGCCCTGCCTGTTGCAGGAGCTTGCTTGCAAGCGATGGCAACACACGTCTGCAAACCCCGTCCTGAACCGCCTCCCAGCAGGCGCCTACACCAGTTCAACCATGAGCCTTTCCCCCGCCGAGCGGCTGCGCCGCCAGATCGCATTCATCACGGAAGTCGACAAACTCAAGGAGGTCTTCCGGCAGACCATCGTGACGCAAAGCCGCCGCGCGGAAAACAGCGCCGAGCACTCGTGGCATTTCGCGCTGATGATCATCGTGCTCGCCGAGCACTCGAACCACCAGCCACTCGACGTGCTCCGCATCCTCAAGATGGTGCTGATCCACGACCTCGTGGAAATCGACGCCGGCGACACCTTCGCGTACGACACGAAGAACATGGCCGACCAGCACGAGCGGGAAGCCAAGGCCGCCACGCGGATCTTCGGATTGCTGCCCCCGGACCAGACCGCGGAATTCCGCGCGCTTTGGGATGAGTTCGAGGAGCAGCAGACGCCGGAAGCGCGGTTCGCGGCCGCGTGCGACCGCTTCCACCCGATGCTGCTCAACTGCCTCACCGACGGCCACGCCTGGCAGAAACACGGCGTCACGCACGACCGCGTCCTCGCGCGCAACGCCCACGTCGCCGCCGGCTCGCAGGCCATCTGGGAGTACGCCGTCAAGATGATCGACGACGCCGTCGGCCGCGGCCATCTGGCCCCCAAGCCTTGATACGCCCCCCCTTCGATCCCGCGACGGGGCGCGATCCGTTCATACTGTCAGTTTTTTTCCTCCCGTCTGCCGGACGGGCCGCGGTAACCTTTCCGGGGTCACCGCGTCGTCCCGACCGCCCCGTCCCACCCTCGTTTCATGAAGCTCATCGGATTCGCCGGCGCCGCCTTGTTCTCCCTCAGTCTCATCGCCCGTGCGGCCGACGCTTCGGTGCCGCCAGGCGACTGGATCGATCCCGACACCGGCCACCGGGTCATCCGGCTTTCCCAGGAGCCCGGCACCGCCTCGCTTTATTTCCACCAGAACGCCTATTCGGCCGACGGCCGGAAGCTCGTCGTCACCTCGCCAGGCGGCATCTCGACCATCAACCTTGCGACCCGCGCCATTGACCTCGTCGTGCCCGCGCCGCGCAACGGCGACCGCAGCCAGCGCGTCAACGTGCTCGTGACCGGCCGCAAGAGCGGCGACATCTATTATACCCGGGGACGCACCGTCTTCGCCGCCAACCTCGACACCCACGCGGAACGCAAGGTCGCCGACCTGCCGCCCGATGTCGATGGCACCAACATCACCCTCAACGCCGACGAGACGCTCATCGTCGGCATCGGTGTCGACAAGGAGGGCAAGGCCGAGCCGCGCCCGCTGCCCCACGGCGGCTCCCCAAACGGCCTCGAAGTCCGCTGGGCGCAGGGCCTGCCGATGGTGATGTTCACGATCAACCTCGCCACGGGGGAAATCCGGAAGATCCATCGCGAACACGACTGGACCAACCACCTGCAATGCTCGCCGACCGATCCGACGCTCATCATGTTCTGTCATGAAGGCCCGTGGCACTACAACGACCGCACCTGGCTCATCCGCACCGACGGTACCGGCCTCACCCAGGTCCACCCGCGCACCATGGATGGCGAAATCGCCGGCCACGAGTTCTTCAGCGCGGACGGCAAGACCGTCTGGTACGACCTCCAAACCCCGCGCAGCCAGGTCTACTGGCTCGCCGGCTACGACGTCGCGACCGGTAAGCGCACCTGGTATAACCACGCGCGCAGCGAATGGTCCGTGCACTACAATGTTTCGCCCGACGGCACGCTCTTCGCCGGCGATGGCGGTGGCCCGAACAGCGTCGGCTCGACCGACACGACGGGGAAAAAATTCGATCCGCCGAGCAACGGCCAGTGGATCTACCTGTTTCGACCCGAAATGTCGCGCTATCACGCGCTGCCCGGGCAGCAGCCGGAACTCATCCACACCGGGGTCTTCCGCGCGGAGAAGCTCGTGAACCTTGCGAAGCACGACTATCGCCTCGAACCCAATGTCACTTTTTCGCCCGACATGAAATGGATCATCTTCCGCTCCAACATGCATGGCGCCACGCACGTGTACGCCGTCGAGATCGCGAAATCCGCCCCCTGATTTTATGCGCCCCACGCTCCTTGCCCTCTTCCTCGCCGCCGCCGGGCTGGCTTCGGCCCAGGCTCCCTCCGCGACGCCCGCGCCCGATCTTGCGGTCAATCCCGCCGCCACGTCCGCCCCCATCAATCCCGCGCTGCCGACGATCTTCATCGCCGGCGATTCCACCGCCGCGAAAAACAACGGCAACCCGATCCAGGGCTGGGGCGTGCCGTTCGCGGATTACTTCGATCCCGCGAAGGTCAACGTCATCAACCTCGCCCGTGGCGGACGCAGCAGCCGCACGTTCATCACCGAGGGCTTGTGGGACGCGCTGCTCGCGCAGGTAAAGAAAGGCGACACGGTCCTCATCCAGTTCGGCCACAATGACGGCAGTCCGGTCAACGAGGACGCCTCCGTGCCGCGCGACAAGATGCGCTCGCGCGGCTCCCTGGGCGGCCTCGGCGACGAGACCCGGGAGATCGACAACGTCATCACGGGAAAACGCGAGATCGTCCACACCTTCGGCTGGTACATTCGAAAGATGATCGCCGACGTGAAGGCGAAGGAAGCCACGCCCATCGTCCTGTCGCTCACCGTGCGCAACCTCTGGGACGGCGGCAAGGTCGAGCGCGGGTCCGGCCGCTACCGCGCCTGGGACCGGGAACTCGCCGCCACCGCCGGCGTTCCGTTCATTGATCTCACGCGCCTCATCGCCGACCATTACCAAACCCTCGGGGCCGGCCAGGTGAAGGGACTCTTCGGCCCCGACCACACGCACACGAATGCCGCCGGCGCCGACCTGAACGCCGCCGGCGTCGTCGCCGGGCTCAAGGGCCTGCGCAATCCGGCGGTAAACTATTCCGAGCTGCTTTCCGCCAAGGGCGCGGCGGTCGAGGCGGACCGCATCGGCTGGCTCGATCTGCCGGAGCCGGCGGACCCGCAACTGCCCTCCATCGTGCTGGTCGGCGATTCCCTCGTGCGCAACGGCCGCGGCGACGGCGCCGGCGGCCAGTGGGGCTGGGGCGATGTGCTCGGCCGGTTTTTCGACGCAAAGAAAATCAACGTCGTGAACCGCGCGGTGGGCGGCCTCAGCAGCCGCACCTACCTGACGCAGGGGCATTGGGAGCGCGCGCTGGCGCTGATCAAGCCCGGTGACTTCGTCGTGATCCAACTCGGCCACAACGACAGCAGCCCGGTCAACGAGGCCGCCACGGTGCCGCTGGAAAAGGTCCGCGCCCGGGGCACGCTCAAGGGCTCCGGCGAGGAAATCGAGGCCGTCGCCAGCAACATTCTCACCAAGCAACCCGAGACCGTGCACACGTTCGGCTGGTATATCCGCAAGTACGTGCGCGAGGCAAAGGCGGCGGGCGCCACGCCGGTGGTGCTTTCACTGACCCCGCGCAAGGCCTGGAAGGATGGCAAAATTATCCGCAGCGGTGCCGATGGTTACGGTGGCTGGTCCCGCGAGGTGGCGGAACAGGAGGGCGTCGCGTTCATCGACGTCAACGACCTCGTCGCCTCGCGTTATGAGGCCCTCGGCGCCGACAAGCTCGACCCGTTGTTCGGCGATCCCAGCCTGCACACCAGCAAGGCCGGCGCGGAGCTCAATGCCGGCATTATCGCCACGGAGCTCGCGAAGCTGCCGGGCTTGGCGCCATTCCGGGCGCCACCGCTGGATTGACCCCGGCGGCCGCGCCCGGCTTCCTTGGCCCACCCCGTTTCCCCATGACCTCACGTCAAATCGTCCCCGCCCTGATCATTCCCTTCATCGCGTGGCGGGTGTACATGCGAGTCCGCCGCAACATCGGCCGGCAGCATTTGCGGCCCGGCCGGCTTAAGGTCAGCATCGTGATCTTCAGCGTCATCACCCTGCTGTTCGGAGCGCTCACCTTCGGGCGCCTGCCGGTCCTGGGCGCACTCGCGGGCGGGCTGGCATTGAGCATTCCGATCGCGCTCTACGGACTCAAGCTGACGAAATTCGAGGACACGCCGGGCGGAAAATTCTACACCCCCAACACGGCGCTTGGCATCGGCATCAGCGCCCTCTTCATCGGCCGGCTGGTCTATCGCATTCTCACGGCGTCCTCGGCCCTGGACCTGCAGGGCGCCGTCGCTCCCCCACCCTTTCAAAGCCCGCTCACATTTTTTCTTTTCGGACTCTCGGCCGGTTACTTCATCGCGTACCAGACGGGCGTGCTGATTCGCAGCCACCGGCCGGTGACGGCTCGCGGGGAAGATCGACGCTAGTCCGACTCCGCGAAGAGATCAGCGCTTGAGGGAATTAAGCCCCCCGCTTGAGCCGGAACGATGCAATTGAACCGCGAAGGACGCGAAGGTCCGCGAAGGGCTACCAGGAAAATCCTGATTTTGCCCGGGATCACGAAAGAGTGAGTACGGCACGGTGTCACCGAGGATCAGGTCTGACTCGCGATCTTCGCGTCCTTCGCGGTTTCCACTGCATGATCCCCTCTCGAGAGAGGCTTGGCAGCCGTAGGCCCGGTGAAGGCTGCTGCCCGGAGGGCGGGGTGCATTGGGCCATCCTAACCGACTTGACGCTCCTCAGCTCAGATCCCGGAAGCTGCCGAATTCCGGATCGAACAACCGGCGGTACGTGCGCACCACCATGCCGTCGGTCTGGCCGGCGAGGAAATCGCAGATCCGGCGGGCCTTCCCATCCTGGGTTTTTTCGGCGGCGATCAGGCGGCCCACGTTCGGGGGGAGGATGTTGATGACCCGCTCGTTGCGCTCGGCGTAATTTTCCCAGATCGCGTTGTAGAGCGCCGTGATGATCGTGCGCGCCTTGTATTCGAGCTGCTCCAGCTGCGGGCTTTCGAAGATGATGTCGTTGGCCATCTTCTTGAAGAAAGCCGCCTCGTTGAGCGCCGCCTCGTCGACGACCAGCTCGAATTTGTAGCGGTTGGTTTTTTCCGCCATGAAGTTGTCCCGCGGCCGGAGACGGCAGGCCTGGATGAACGCGCCGATTTTCTTCGAAAACGTATTCTCCAGGCGGTCCCGGCGCAGCGCGTCGAACAGCGTGTCGAGGTGACGCTGCTCCGCGGCGCCGATGGTCTCGCCATCCGCCCAGCGCTCGACCCGCTCGACCGTCAGAAAGCCCGCCCGCACGCCGTCGACGATGTCGTTGAGCGAATAAGCCGCATCATCGGCCCAGTCCATGATCTGGCACTCGACGCTTTTGAAATCATTCAGCGCGTCGCCGCGCATGAGGGAGCCGGGCGCCTTGGCGCCCCCGAAGACCCAGTCGCGCACCGGGGCCTGCGAATCGTAGATGAAATGGTTGAGCGGCGGCGTCGCGAACTCCGTGTAGAGTTTTTTGTATTTGAGCACGCCATCGAGCAGCGCGCGCGTCGGCTGCATGCCCTTCACGCCGGACTCGTTTTGATAGATCGTCTCGCAAAGCAGGTGCAGCGTCTGCGCGTTGCCCTCGAAACCGCCGCGGCGCTTCATCAACTCCTGCAGGGTCCGCTCGCCGGAATGGCCGAACGGCGGGTGCCCCATGTCGTGCGCGAGGCTGCAGGCCTCGACGAGGTCGGAATCGATATAGAAGTCGGCCGACAGCGGGTCGCCCCGGCTGAGCAGCCACATGCAGATGGAGCGGCCGATCTGCGCCACCTCCATCGAATGCGTCAGCCGCGTGCGGTAGAAATCGTATTCGCCGCTGAGGAACACCTGGGTCTTCGACTGCAGCTTGCGAAACGCGTGCGCATGGATGATCCGGTCGCGATCAATCTGGAACGGGCTGCGGTAATCGGTCTTCCGCGCAAGGTCCCACTCCTGCGTGTCGAAGGCGTTGTAGAAGCGATTCTGCGGCATATTCGTTTCGACAGAAGCAGGTGAATTCGCAGGATGCCAGCCTTATGGCGGCGGCGGCGGGAGACCTGAAACCTGAAGCGGACCATCCAGCACCCTTTCACAGTCGTATCACCCATGCAAAAATCGCGCATTTTCCTGTTCCTCGCAGTCGTTGTTTGCAGTTCGTTCGCTATTTCGCGGAGCGCGGAGACCCCCGCCAAGTCGCTCATCACCGCCGCCGACCTGCTCAAGATCAGGCAGCTTGAGTCGCCGGCGCTCTCCCCCGACGGCAAGTGGCTGGTGTATGTGGTACGCTCGATCGAGCCGAAGCCCGACGCGAAGGACGATTGGGTTTATCGCACCCACCTGTGGCTCGCCGCCACCGATGGCAAAACGCCGCCGCGGCAACTGACCTACGGCCAGGCCCGCAATTCCTCCCCCGTGTGGTCGCCGACGGGCGACCGGCTCGCCTTCGTGCGCGCGGTGGACAAGGAGAAGCCGCAAATCAACGTGCTCCCACTCGCGGGGGGCGAGGCCCAGCCCGTCACCAAGATCGAAACCGGCGCCGGCGGGCCGCGCTGGTCGCCCGATGGCACGAAGATCCTGTTCACGAGTGCGCTTTCCTTCGACCAGGTGCGCAGCGCCCTCGCGAAGGCGGGCCAGGCCGCCACGCCGCCCTGGGCCTACGAGCGCCCGGGCCGCCAGCCCAACGATACCGGTGTCTGGAGCGACAAGGACGACCGGCATCCGGAGGCCAGCCCGGACGGCCCGCTGCAGGCGATGCGCGAATGGCTCGCGAAGAATGAGGCCGACGGCAATCCCCGCGTGACCAACCGGCTGAATTTCCTCGGGGAAGGCGACCTCGCGACGGAAACGGATTTTCCCCAGTTCTACATCGTCGACGCGCAGGGCGGCCCCGAGAAAGCGCTCACCCTCGGGTACGAAGGTTACACCAACCCCGAATGGCTCGCCGACGGCAAGCGCATCGTGTGCCTCGGGCCGCGCAAGCGTGACGTCCACACCGATCGCGACCGGTTCAACAGCGTGTACGTCATCGATGCCGACAGCGGCAAGGCCACGGTCCTGCTGGAGGAAGGCGGCGTCAACTACGGCGCACCGCAGCCGTCACCGGACGGCCAGTGGATTGCCTTCGCCCAAACCGGCGGCGGCGAATTCAGCTTCGAGCCGCCGGTCGTGGCGGTGGTGCCGGCGAGCGGCGGCACGCCGGTCAATCTCACCCCCGGCCTCGACCGCCCCGCCGGCGATCTCACGTGGTCGCCCGACGGCAAGTTCATCTACTTCACCGCGGCCGACCGCGGACGTTTTCCGCTCTTCCGGGTGGCGCCCACCCAACCGGGCGAGGAAAAACTCACGGCGCAGAACGATTGGGGCATCCGCGACTTCGCCCTCAGCGCAACCGTGCTGGTCCAGGTCGTGACGAATCCCGGCAACCCCTGGGAAATCTACGCGGGCCCGCTCGACGGCACGGCCGCCACGCCGCTCACCAAGCACAACAGCGAGTGGATCAAAGACCGTCAGTTAAGTCCCTACGAACCGCACCGGCTGGTCCAGGCGGACGGCATCACGGTCGACTACTGGACGATCAAGCCCGCGAATTTCGATCCCAGCAAAAAATACCCGCTGCTCGTGCAAATCCATGGCGGCCCGACCGCGATGTGGGGCCCGGGCGAGCAATCCATGTGGCATGAATTCCAGTTCTACGCCGCCCGCGGCTACGTCGTGCTCTTCACCAATCCGCGCGGCTCCGGCGGCTACGGGAAGGATTTCCAGCGCGCGAACTTCAAGGATTGGGGCACGGGCCCCGCGAGCGATGTGCTGGCCGCGGCGTCGTTCGTGGCCGGCGAAAGCTATGTCGACAAGGACCGGCAGGTGCTGACCGGCGGTTCCTACGGCGGGTACCTGACGACGTGGATCGTGGGTCACGACCATCGCTTCAAGGCCGCGGTGACGCAGCGCGGCGTCTATGACCTCGCCACTTTTTATGGCGAAGGCAACGCGTGGTTCCTCCTGCCGCTTTATTGGGGCGGTTATCCCTGGGACAAGGACGTGCGCGCGATTCTCGACCGTGATTCGCCGCTGACGTACGTCAGCAACATCAAGACCCCGCTGCTGATCCAGCATGGCGACGTCGATTTCCGCACGGGCTTCGTCCAGAGCCAGATCCTCTACAAAAGCCTGAAGCAGCTCGGCCGCGACGTGGAGTATGTCCGCTACCCGCGGGCCACCCACGAACTGAGCCGCAGCGGCGAGCCAAAGCAGCGCCTCGACACGCTCGTGCGTTACGAGGAATTCTTCCGCCGATACATCGGAGAAAATTGAGCCGGGGCGCCTTGCGAAAACCTGAGACCTGAACTGGGGCTGAAGAATGGGATTACCAATACGAGGAATTGCGCGCCCGTTTAACGTCCTTGGCTGCGTAAAGATGTCCCCTCCAGTTAAAGGTGACTTGCACCATCCCGCCATCGCTCCCAAACCTTCAGGTCTCAGATTTCAGGTCTCAGGTTTTCCCCATTTTATGCCCCATGTGCTCTTCCCCACCCGCTTTGGCACCTGCGGCATCGCGTGGAATGAAACCGCGCTGACGGGCTTTCAATTGCCGGAGGAAACCGAGGCCCTGACCGAACAACAACTCGCGCGCAAAGGCCGCAGCCAGCCGGCGGCGCAACCGCCGCCCGACTGGGTTCAACGCGTGATTGCCCGCGTGCAGCAACACCTGGAGGGACAACTGCAGGATTTCTCGGATGCGGTGCTCGACTGGTCGCGAGTCACCGATTTCCAGCAGGCCGTGTACCGGCAAGCCTGGGCCATCAAGCCCGGCTACAAGAAAAGCTACGGCGAGATCGCCAGGCTCATGGCGCTCGGCAACGAGGCGGCGCGCGCGGTGGGCGTGGCGCTGGCCACGAATCCCTGGCCGCTGATCGTGCCCTGCCACCGGGTGGTCTCCGCCGGCGACAAGATGACCGGATTCTCCGCGCCGGGCGGCGTGCGCACCAAGACACGATTGCTGGCGCTCGAAGGCGCGGAGTTGCTGTCGGAGTAGGACGCGAAACCTTGAAATCGGGCGTCACGAAGTCGCGAAGTCCGGAAATTTTTCGATTCAGCTCGATTCCAGTTTTTCGATTTCACGATTTTCAGTTTCCAATCTCCCCGTGAAGCCCCGCCTCCAGTTCAGTCCCGCGGAAGCCCTCGCCCATCTCCGCGAAAGCGACCCGCACCTGGCGGCCCTCATCGGGCGCGTCGGTCCATTTGCGTTGGAACTGCATGCCGCGAAGAGCCTGTTCGAAGCCATGCTGCGCTCGATCATCTACCAGCAGTTGCACGGCAAGGCGGCCGCGTCGATTCACGCGCGGGTGCTGGCGGTGCTGGACCGGCACGGCGGTCCCACGGCCGACGCGCTGAGCCAGGCGAGCGATGCCGCGCTGCGGGGCGCGGGCCTGTCCGGCAACAAGCTGCTCGCCGTCCGCGACCTCGCCCTCAAATGCCGGGAAGGCACCGTGCCGTCGCTGAAGGAGGCGCGCCGACTGACCGACGAGGAGCTGGTGGCCCGGCTCACCGAGGTGCGGGGCATCGGTCCGTGGACCGTGCACATGCTCCTGATTTTCAACCTCGGCCGGGCGGACGTGATGCCCACCGGCGATTTCGCCATCCGGCTTGGGTTCAAACGGCTCTATCGGAAACGCAGGGACCCGACGCCCGACGCCATCATCAAGCACGCGCGCCGCTGGCAGCCCTACCGCTCGGTGGCCAGTTGGTACCTGTGGCGTTCGCTCGACACGGGGTAAAGGATCCCCTTAGTGTCCGCCGAGCCAAACGCCCATGCCAGCAAGCGACGCCTCGTCGGATCCCCCTTCCGAAAACAGCATCGGCCGGTTGATGGAGCCGCCGGTGGCGGTGTTCCCGCCCCACGTGACGGTGGGCGAGGCCACCGAGCAGATCCGCGAACTCGCGACCGGGCGCCTCTTCACCTACGGCTACATCACCGATCAAAACGGCGTGCTGCTGGGCGTCGTGACCATGCGCGATCTCCTGTTGCACGAAAAACAGGACAGGCTCGAGGATTTCATGCTGCGCCAGCCGTTCGCGCTCCAGCCGGGGATGGACCTGATGGAAGCGATGCGCCTCACCGTCAACAAACACTACCCCTTCTATCCCGTTTGCAACGAGGCCGGCGTGCTCGTCGGCATTGTGCGCGGCTCGCGGATTTTCGAACAGCAGGCGATCGAGATCAGCGCCCAGGTCGGCAGCATGGTCGGTGTCGAGAAGGAGGAGCGCGCGAACACGCCCTTCGGCACCAGTTTGAAATACCGGCATCCCTGGCTGCAGTTCAACCTGCTGACCGCCTTCGTTGCCGCCGCCGTGGTCGGTCTCTTTGAAGACACCATCGCGCGCATCACGGTGCTCGCGGTCTTCCTGCCCGTGCTGGCCGGCCAGTCGGGCAACACCGGCTGCCAGTCGATGGCGGTGGCGCTCCGCGGCCTGACGCTCGGTGAACTCAAGCCCGGCCAGGGCCACCTTTCGCTCGTGAAGGAAGCCGCGCTGGGCCTCGCGAACGGCATGCTGGTGGGATTCACCGCCGGCCTTGGCATGTTCCTCTACGCCACCTGGCAGCACACGTCGGAAGCGCCGTTGAAACTGTCCGCCATCGTCTTCCTCGCCATGAGCTTCAGCTGCTTCCTCAGCGGCGTGTCCGGCGTGATGGTGCCGCTCACCTTGAAGAAACTCGGGTTCGATCCCGCGACGGCCTCGAGCATTTTCCTGACGACCGCGACGGATGTCGCGAGCATGGGTTTTTTCCTCGGCATCGCCACGTTGTGGCTGCTCTAGCCGCGGCGCCCGCCGTGCCCGCCGGAATAGGCTGAAAGGCGTAAGTGTGCGCAGTTGTGTTACCGGCCGCTCCCGTTTTGCATTTTGTCCTTTCCCCCGCACTCTCCCTCCCATGTCCACCACCATGCGCGCCATCGTGAAGCCCACCGCCGGTCCGGGGCTGATCATGACCAAGGTCCCCCGGCCCCGCCCGGGCGTCAACGATGTGCTGATCAAGATCCGGAAAACCTCCATTTGCGGCACCGACGTGCACATCAACAAGTGGGACTCGTGGGCCCAGCGCGTCATCAAGCCGCCCCTCGTCATCGGCCATGAATATGTCGGCACCGTCGAGGACGTCGGCGACGGCGTGACCGGGTTCACGATGGGCCAGTGGGTGACGGGTGAGGGCCACATCGTGTGTGGCCACTGTCGCAATTGCCTGGCCGGCCGCCGGCACCTTTGTCCCAACACGATCGGCGTGGGGGTGAATCGCGACGGCGCGTTTGCCGACTACGTCAGCATCCCGTCGAGCAACGTCTGGAAGGTGCCGACCGGCATGGACCTCGACGTCGTCTCCTGTTTCGACCCGCTCGGCAACGCCGTGCACACCACCCTGTCATTCGACATGGTCGGCGAGGACGTGCTGATCACCGGGGCCGGGCCGATCGGCTGCATGGCGATCGCCGTGGCGAAACATGCGGGTGCGCGCAAGGTCGTGATCACCGACATCAATGACGGACGCCTCGAGCTCGCGAAAAAATTCGGACCGACACGCACGGTGAACACCGCGAAGGAAAACCTCGCGGATGTCTGGCACAAGGAACTCGGCATGACCGAGGGCTTCGACGTCGGGCTCGAGATGTCCGGCAGCCACCTCGCCCTGAACCAGATGATCGACAACATGATCATGGGCGGCCGCATCGCGCTGCTCGGCACGCATGCCGCCAAGGCCGAGGTCGACTGGAACAAGATCGTTTTCAAGATGCTTCACCTGAAGGGCATTTACGGCCGCGAGATGTTCGAGACGTGGTACAAGATGACCGCGCTCGTGCAGGGCGGCATGGACATCACCCCCGTCATCACGCACCGTCTGTCCGTCGATCAATTCCAGGAGGGCTTCGAGCTCATGGGCGCCGGCAAGTCCGGGAAGATCGTGTTGAACTGGGAGTGACGCCGGCCGGCGCCGCTTCCCTACCGCAACAACCACCGCACCGTCCCGCCGATGGCGAGTGCCAGGCAGGCGGACAGCAAGGTGCCGATCAGCACGTATTCGGCGAACGACCGGTTTTCGAGGGCCTTGAAGCGCGTGAAGGCCTTCGCCGCGAGGATGAAGCCGATCGCGCCGTACTGCGCCTGGAGCACAAATCCGTAGAGCAACCCGCGCTCCAGGATGCCGATGACGCGGCCGCGGTTGAATTCGCCCACGTCGATCTCGGCAAGATCGATGTCCGCATTGCCCGGCGAGCGCAAACGCGGCTTCAGGTCCAGCCAGTCGAACAGCGCGCGGATGATCAGGTTGGCTTCGTTGGCTGAAAGCAGCAGGCCGAAAAGCACGAGGTGAAAGGCGCGCCCGCCGAGCGCATCCAGGAGCGGCGCGAAGCTGGTCCACGTCGCGGCCTGCCGGGCCCACGCCGCGAGCTCGGGCCGGAAGCCCGGGCTGAGGCCCGTCGACAACCCGATGCTCAGGACCGCCAGCCCGGCCACCCCGACCTGGAGGCGGGCGAGATCCCGGCGGTGGGGCCGGCGATCCAGCCGATGGCCGGCGACATTCAGCCCGACGAGCGCCAGGGCGAGCCCCGCCCAGGTGGGACCGGCGGGAAAAAGCGCCAGCAGGACCGCGAGTTCTACCCACGTCTTGTTCCGCCAGGCGCGCCCGCTCGCCGCGGTGTCGCGAAACAGGCAGATGAACCGCGTGAGCAGCCACACGTTCGCCAGCACCAGGAATTCCGTCGTCATGGGAGCTTGAGTTCGCGATTCAGAAAGCGGGTGATCTCATGGCAGAGTCCCTGGAATTCGTCGAGCACCGCCGCGTTGATGTTCTTGTAGACGGCGACCTTGCTGATGCCCAGTTCCTCGCCGATCTCGCCCACCGTCCGGCCCGCCAGCAAACCGCAGAGAATGCGCAGCCGGTTTTCCTCCCAAGCCACGATCCGATGCGACATGAGATTGAGGAGATGGTTGAACAGGTTCCAGTGATCGAACGCGGCCCCGGCCGGCGGGGGCGTGCCCTGGATCCGGATCAGGTAGGCAGTCTCCTTCAACCCGGTGATGGCGGCGCGCGCATGGTGAAACGCCGGCCCGTCCATGCCCAGGGCCTGCTTGCGGTTCACCTCCGTGCTCAACGCCCCCACGCCGATCGCAAAGCGCGCCTCGACCGGATGGATGTCCCGCAAGATCGAGAACAGGTCCAGCCACAGCCGGTCCGCGTTCTTGTAGACGGCCTGGAACTCGTCGCCGAGAGTGATCGTGTAGGGCGAGACGAGCGTGGGATTCCGGCTGCTGACGGCCTTCAGGCAGCCCGCCAGCCTGGTCTGGAAATCGCCGCGCTGCCGCAGTTGCTTGGAAGCGACGATGTCGCCGATGATCGCGAGATAGTGCACGGGACGATGAGTTAACCGTATTGGTTAATTAGTCAATTATTTAACCGAATCGGTTAATTTCCTCGTTTTTAACCATTCAGGTTAAATCAGCCCAACCTGCCCTTGCCGCACCGGGCTTTTTCCCAACGCTGGCGGAAATGAATGCCGCCTACTCCCAGCACCTGCAAAAGACCCTCGGCGAGATCGAGGCCGCGGGCCTCTACAAACGCGAGCGCGTCATCACGACGCCCCAGACCGCCCACATCGCCGTGGCCGGCCCCGCGACCGGCCCGGGGGCGGGCGAGCGGCAAGTCCTCAACCTGTGCGCCAACAATTACCTCGGGCTCGCCGACCATCCCGAGCTCATCGCCGCGGCGCGCGACTCGCTCGACCGCTGGGGCTATGGCCTGGCCTCGGTGCGCTTTATCTGCGGCACGCAGCAAATCCACAAGGATCTCGAGGCGGCGCTTTCAAAATTCCTCGGGACCGAGGACACCATCCTCTATTCGTCCTGCTTCGATGCCAACGGCGGCTTGTTTGAAACGCTGCTCGGACCGGAGGACGCGGTCATTTCCGACGAATTGAACCATGCCTCGATCATCGACGGGGTCCGCCTCTGCAAGGCGCAGCGCTATCGTTACCGGAACAACAATCTCGAGGATCTCGAAACGAAGCTCAAGGAAGCCGACGCCGCCAAGGCGCGCTTCAAGTTGATCGCGACGGACGGCGTGTTCTCGATGGACGGCTACATCGCGAATTTGCAGGGCATCTGCGACCTTGCCGACAAGTACGGTGCGCTGGTCATGGTGGACGACAGTCACTCCGTCGGCTTCATGGGCCGGACCGGCCGGGGCACGCACGAGCACTGTGGCGTCAGGGACCGGGTGGACGTCTTCACCGGCACGCTCGGCAAGGCGCTCGGCGGCGCCACCGGCGGCTACACGAGCGGGCGCAAGGAAATCATCGACCTCCTGCGGCAGCGGTCGCGGCCGTATCTCTTCTCCAACACGATTGCGCCAAGCGTCGCCGCGGCCTCGATCAAGTGCCTCGAAATGCTCAGCCGGTCGACGGAACTCCGCGACAGGCTCGAGGCGAACACGAAGTTTTTCCGCGAAGGGCTCACGCAGGCCGGCCTCACGCTCCGGCCCGGCACGCACCCGATCGTGCCGGTCATGCTCGGCGATGCCGCGCTGTCGCAGAAGGTCGCGGCCCGCATGCTCGAGAAAGGCGTGTACGTCATCGGCTTCTTTTATCCCGTCGTGCCGCAGGGCATGGCCCGCATCCGCACGCAGGTGTCCGCCGCCCACAGCCGGGCGGACCTGGAGTTTGCCATCAAGGCCTTCGCCGAAGTGAAGCAGGAGTTCGGTCTGTAAGTCCTCCCGGCCGTCCGGTTTCCCCGAACCGTCATCCTGACCCAGGCAAAGGATGGCGGCGCGCGGGAAATTCGTTTTTCCGATTCCGGACCGGCACTCGTGACGTGACACCCGGCGGATTCTGCGCTTCGCTCGGAATGACCGAATGAACCCCCTCACCCCCGCCCAACTCAAACAGCTCCAGCTCGCGGCGAAGACCGCCGCCGGCCGCGCTTATGCGCCCTACTCCAAGTTCACGGTCGGCGCCGCGATCCTGACTTCCTCGGGGAAAATTTATTCCGGGTGCAACGTGGAGAACGCCTCCTACGGGCTGACCAACTGCGCCGAGCGGACCGCGATTTTCAGCGCGGTCGCCGCGGGGGAGAAAAAACTCAAGCTGGCCTGCGTGGTGGTCTATACGCCCACGCAGACGGCGACCGCGCCGTGCGGCGCGTGCCGCCAGGTGATCTACGAGTTCGGCCCGGGGACCCGCGTGATTTCAACCTGCGCGGGCCGTGAGATGATCGACGTCTCCATCGACGCCCTCCTGCCGGGCGCGTTCGGACCGGCTGACCTGAAATAGGGCCGGTCTCCGACCGGCCCCACCGCCGATGCCCTTCCGTCCCCGGATTCTCGCCGCGCTTGCGCTGACATCGGTTGCGTTCGCCGCGGAACCCGCCGGACCCCGGTGGTTCAAGGGCAACCTGCACACCCATTCGCTCTGGAGCGACGGCGACGATTATCCCGAAATGATCGCCGACCGTTACAAGCAGGCCGGCTATCATTTTCTCGCCATCTCCGACCATAACGTCCTCGCCGAGGGCACGCGCTGGTTTGAGTTGAAACCGCCCGCCGTGGTGAATGGCAAGGTCGTGCAACGCGGCGGCGGAGCCGTCCTCGATGCCTATCTTGCGCGCTTTGGAGCCAGTTGGGTCGAACAGCGCGAAACCGCCGGGAAAAAGGAAGTGCGGCTCAAGCCGCTGGCCGAATACCGCACCCTGCTCGAAGAACCCGGACGGTTCCTCCTGATTCCCAGCGCGGAAATCACCTCGAGTTGGAGTCGTCCGGCCACCGCCACCGAACCGGCGCGAGGCGGGCCCGTGCACATGAATCACACCAACCCGGCGGAACGCGTCGCCCCGGTCGCCGCCGACAACGCGCTCGATGTCATGCAGCAATCCGTGGACGCCGTCCGCGCCCAGCGTGAGCGGACCGGCCAGCCGATGCTCATCCACCTGAACCATCCGAACTACATCTGGGGCGTCACCGCCGAGGAACTGATGCGGGTGCACGGCGAGAAATTCTTCGAAGTCTACAACGGGCACCCGGGGGTGCATAATCAAGGCGACGCCACCCACCTGAGCACCGACGAAATCTGGGATGCGATCCTGACCCGCCGCCTGACGGAGCTCGGGCTGGGGGTGATGCATGCGCTCGGCACCGACGACGCCCACTCCTATCACCAAATGATCGTCGGGCAGAGCAATCCGTTCCGCGGCTGGATCATGGTGCGCGCGACCCACCTCACGCCCGAATCGATCATCCGGGCGATGGAAGCCGGTGATTTTTATGCGAGTTCGGGCGTGACGCTCACGAATGTGGTCCGCGAGAAGAACACGCTGGCCGTCACCATCCAGGCCGAGCCCGGCGTGACCTATACCACGCAATTCATCGGCACGCGCCGGGGCTTTGATCCCTCGAGCCAACTGATCGGTGAGCCCGGAAAAACCCTCCAACACCGGCGCTACAGCAAGGATGTCGGCCAGGTTCTCGCTGAAGTGAAGGGCCGCGAGGCGGTCTACACCCTGGCGGGCGACGAGATCTACGTGCGGGCGCGAATCACCTCTTCAAAGCCCAAACCGAATGCGAGCGTCGCGGACGAAGTGGAATGCGCCTGGACGCAGCCGTTGGTGAATGCGGACCTGACTAAAAAATAGGGCCGGTCTTTGACCGGCCAGATTCGACTGCCCGTCAGAGCCAGCCAGAGACAGGTCTTACTTTCCCAGCGAATCCAAAAACTTCCGGACCTCCTCCCAATAGCGCGGGCCGGTGAAATCAGCGAGTCCGGTGTGCGGCCCGCCTTCGACGAAGAGACTTTGTTTCCGGGCGGTGATCGCGTCGTAAAGGGCCTGGCCGTGCCAGAACGGAACCGTGTGATCCGCCGTGCCGTGGATCACCATCACCGGCAGTTTCAACGCGGGCACCTTCGCGAGGTTCCTGAATTTATCACCCGGGAAAAGCGGGATCCGGGTCATGACGCGATAGGCGCTCACAAAGGCGCCTTGCAGCACCAGACCCGCGGCGGGCTTTTGTCGCACGAGCTCGACGGCTGGGCCGGAGCCGAGGGAATAACCGAAAACAACGATTCGATCCGCCGGGACACCCCGTTTTGTCCGCAGGTAGTCGTAGGCCACCAGCGCGTCCGCCGCGGTGTTGGCTTCGCTCGGCTCGCCGCCACTGAGACCGTACCCGCGATAATCGATCGCGAGCACGGAATAACCGTGGGCCACCATTTGCGGCACATATTCGTTGAGGCTGCCCAGGTCCTCATAGTTTCCGTGCAGATAGAGAAACGTGTAACTGGCCTTGGGGTTCACCCAGTGGCGGGCCGCGATCTTCGTCCCGTCGGGAGCCGCGATCTGGAAATGGTCGGCGTCCAGCGCGTACTTCACGGGCGGCCGCGGGAAAATCATCTTGAGCGACAGGAAATGCGCGCCAACCGCGAGCAGGGCATACGCGACTCCGCCCCAGATCAGGATTCGGCCGGCACTGAAAATCATTTCCGTCATTTTTAATTTCATCCGGAACGAGGCGAGGCATCCGGCACCCTGCGCGTCACGGCCGTCATTCCGGACTGTTCGCTGCGCTCAGAATGACACGCCGTTTGAATCTATGGCCCGGGCAAAAGCTCCTTCACCAAGGAAACCGCCTGCCCGCGCGGAATCTCGCGTTCGGCGCGGTCCGCCAGGTCGCGGAGCTTCACGACGCCCTTGGCGAGCTCGTCGCTTCCGTAGACCAGGGCGAGTTTTGCGCCGGATTCGGAGGCCGCCTTGAATTGCTTGCCGAAGGCGAGGTCCTTGAACGGATACTCCACCTTGATGCCCGCCGCGCGCAGCGCATGGATGTCGGCAAAGGCCGCCTGGCGCTCCGCCGCGCCGCCGATGACGACGTAAACCTGCGGCGCGGTGCTGTAGGCCGGCGCCAGTCCGCGCTGTTCGATCAACAGGCCGGTGGTGACATCACCGATCGCGAATCCCACCGCCGGCAGATCCGGCCCGCCGAGTTTCTTGACGAGATCGTTGTAGCGCCCGCCGCCGGCCAGCGCGCGCAGGTCACCTTTCCGGTCGAACGCTTCGAACACGAACCCGGTGTAGTAGGCCAGCCCGCGCACGACGCTGAGGTCGACGGCGATAAAATCAGCCAACCCCATCGCCCCGACGCCGCCCAACACCTTGCGCCAGTCCGCCAGCCGGGCCGCCAGTTTGTCGGACTTGAAAGGCGCGAGGGCCGTCTCGAGTTCGGCGAGGCCCTTGATCCTGAGGAACGCCAGCACCTTTTCCTTCCGGTCGGCCGGCAATTCCCCGTGCGCCTCGGTGTAGACCTTGAATGCATCGTCGCCGGCTTTTTCGTAGCGATCGATCACCGTCAGGAGGGAGCGGGCTTGGGCGTCGTTGAAGCCGAGCGCCTCCAGGTAAAAGAACCACAAGTCGCGATCGCTCAGCCGCACATAAAAATCGTCCTTGGTCAGGCCAAAGCCCGCCAGGCACTGGATGAGCAGGGCAATCAGCTCGATTTCGGCTTCAGGGCCGGCTTCGCCAAAAATATCGGCGTTGAATTGGTTGAAGGCCCGGAGTCGTCCCTTCTGCGCGCGTTCATAACGATAGAACTCGGCAATGCTGAACCACTTGATCGGGCGTTTGAGGGAACCCGCCTTCTCGCCGACCATCCGGCAGACCGTCGGGGTCATTTCCGGCCGCAGGGAAACTTCGCGACCGCCCTTGTCGGTGAAACTGAAGAGCTGCGCCTCTATCTCGTCGCCTGACTTGGTCTTGTAGAGTTCCAGCGGCTCCAGGACCGGAGCATCGTACTCCTGAAAGCCAAAGCTCGTGGCCGCCTGCCGCCAGGTGCGGAAGATGTGCTGACGGCGGGAAAAGTCTTCCGGATGAAAATCCCGGAAGCCCGGAAGGGACTGGAAGCTGGCCATGCCTCGCTGCGACTAAACGCGCGCTCAGGCCGAAGCCGGCGGCGGCGGATTGCTGCGCAATTTCTCGAGGCTGAGCTGCTTGATCTTCTGCTTGAGAATCTTGCCCGACTTGAACTTCACCACGGCCCGCTCCGGGATCACGACCTCGGTCTCGGGTTTGTTGGGGTTGCGACCCACGCGGGCCTTGCGAACCTGAACTTCGAGGACACCGAAGTTGCGGAGCTCCACGTTGCGGCCGGCCGCAAGTGCATCCATCACAATATCGAGCGTCATTTGCACCGTGTCTTGAATTTGTTTCTGCGGGAAGCCGGTCTTCTCGTAGATTTCGAGCACGATCTCACGTTTGGTCAGGTTGGTCGACATGGCGGGGCGTGGGTTAGAACTTATGGTATGCTGGGACTGACAGCCGCAAATAATTCACTACCCTGTGCTTGCGTCAACCGCAAAGCCGCACAAAGCCTAGGGCTTAACCATGCCTGATCCGAAGGCCGTAAACACCATGTTTGCCCGCATTGCGGGGCGCTATGACGTGGCCAACCACCTCCTGAGCGGGGGCGTCGACTTCTGGTGGCGGCAGCGCCTTGTTCGCGCCGTGCACGACGCCCATCCGGAGGCGATCCTGGACCTGGCCACAGGCAGCGGCGACGTGGCTTTTGCCCTGGCGGACGGCCTGCCAGGAGGAGTCCATATTACCGGCATGGATTTCTGTGAACCCATGCTTCAAGAAGCTGTAAAAAAGCGTGCGGGTAACGCGCGCTGGGCATCCATTGAGTTTCGGCCCGGCGATGGGATGGCGCTCCCCCTCCCCGACCAGTGCTTCGATGCCGTGACCATTTCTTTCGGCCTGCGCAATATGGCGGACCGGCACAAATCCCTGAGCGAAATGCGCCGGATTCTCCGACCCGGCGGCCGGCTGTTCGTGCTGGAGTTCTCCCAGCCTTATTTCTGGTTCCGTCCCTTCTACTATACATACCTTAAACTTCTCCTTCCCATCATCGCCGGCGTGGTGACCGGCGACAAATCGGCATATGAATACCTGTGCGGATCGATCGAAAAGTATCCCGACCGCCACGCGATGAGCGCGGAGATCCGTCGCGCCGGCTTTCGCTCGGTCAGCGCCACGCCGATGACCTTCGGCATCGTGGCGCTGCATGAAGCGGCGGCGTGACAAGTCTGCCGCCTGGTGGGAGGGGTTTTATACCCCGACAGAAAATGCGCGCACCCTGAAGTCGGGGTAAAAACCCCTCCCATCAGGCGGACGAAGATCAATTGAACGACTTGCCGCAACCGCAGGTGCTCTGCGCGTTGGGATTCTTGATCTCGAATCCCTTTCCGTGGAGACCGTCGTCGAAATCGATGTTGCACCCGTTGAGGTAGGCCAGGCTCGTGGGATCGACCAGCACGCGCACGCCTTCGCTTTCGAAAACATTGTCATCCGCCTTCGCGACATCGAACGACATGCCATACTCGAAACCCGAGCAGCCGCCGCTCTCGACAAACACGCGCAGTTGTTTCTGCGCGTCACCTTGGGCGGCGCGCATCGACTCGACTTGGCGGGCGGCGCGATTCGAAAGCGTGATCATGGTTCGCAACCTAGGCGGAGACCCGAACCTGTCAACCCGGCCGGACACAGGAGTGTCCTGGTTTGGCAATCATCGCGAGGCCCGCTTGGCGGCTGCGGCGATCGACGCGGACGCGCACGAATGCGCGTGCGTGGACGGAGTCTCCTTTTTTCATCACGCGCCGGCGCGGTGGTTCCTCCTTCACCCAGCTGCGCAGACACAGTCGTCGCTCCGCTCCTCTCACTGATCCCCGCCATCGCGATCAAAGCAGGAAGCGTGCAAAATTCGCGCATGAGTTCTTGCCACCCGGGAAAGTGGGCGTTTTTGTCGCTTTGTGCCGCCGCCAGCCCTCAAACACATTTTCAATGAGCTCCAGTACGAGCTGACCAACAAGCTCGCGGAAGGCGGGATGGGCTTGGTCTTCGAAGCCGTCCAGAAGGGCACGGGAAATTTCCGCAAGATCGTCGCCATCAAGCTCATTCGGGAGGAGTACTCAAGCATCCCGGAGTTCCAGAAGAACTTCATTGGCGAGGCCCGCCTCGTGGCTGACCTCATCCATACCAACATCGTCCAGACGTACCACCTGGGCCAGATCGGCGGGCAGTATTTCATGACGATGGAGTTCGTCCGGGGCGTGAACCTCGAGCAATTCATCGACCGCCACCTCGAACTCGGCCGGCAGGTGCCGGTGGACATGGCGGTGTTCATCGCCTCGCGCGTGTGCCGCGGCCTCAGCTATGCCCACGCCAAGCGCGACTCCGAGGGTCGCCTGCTCGGGATCGTGCACCGGGACGTGAATCCCAAGAACGTCATGCTCGCGAACGAAGGCGACGTGAAGCTCACCGACTTCGGCATCGCGAAGGCCCTGGACCTGATGTACAACGAGGAAGGCAAGGTCATCCCGGGCAAGGACGAGTATCTCTCCCCCGAGGGCGCCAGCTACGCCGTCACCGATGGCCGCTCCGACCTGTTTCCGCTCGGCATCGTCCTGACCGAGATGCTGCTCGGCAAAAACCTTTTCCGCGGCGGCACCCGGGTGGAATCGCGTCGCAACATCCTGACGATGCCCATCCCGCAGTTCACCACGCTGCGGTCCGACATCGACCCGAAGCTGGACGCGATCCTGCACAAGGCCCTCAGCCGCGATCGCGACAAGCGCTACCAGTCCGCCTTCGAGATGCTCACCGACCTCGAGCTTTATCTCTATAGCGATCGTTACGGCCCCACCAACGAGAAGCTGGCCGTTTACCTGAACGAAGTTTTCCCCATCGCCAAACCCGGCTCCACCCCCGCCGTCCCGACCTCCGCACTACCCCGCGTGTCCACGCTCGAAAGCCAGAGGTAACTCCTTGCGCCAATGAGCGGGCCAGGTCTCAACCAGAGCTTCCACCAGAGGCAGACGCAGCAGCTTGTGCTGGCGCCGCAGATGCGGCAGTCGCTCAAGATCCTGCAGGTGGCCGCGCTCGATCTCCGCGCCACGGTGCAGGAGGAATTGCAGTCCAATCCGACGCTCGAGGAGCTGCCGATGGACGACATCAGCCTCGATAAGAACGCCAAGAGCGGCGACGAAAAGGATGTCCCCGGCGACGATGCGCGCGAGGAGATGGATTTCTCCAAGGAATTCCAGGTCCTCGAAAAAATCGGCCAGGATTGGCGCGACCACATGTCGGACACCGGCGGGGTGCGCCAGACGACCAGCGAGGAGGACGAGCGCCGCCAGCATTTCTTCGACTCGCTCACCAACCAGACTTCGCTGCAGGAGCACCTGATGTCGCAGGCCGAGCTCGCCGATTCCTCGCCCCACGCCCGCGAAGCCCTGCGTTTCCTCGTGGGCAGCCTCGATGACCGCGGCTACCTGACCGCGACCCTCTCCGACCTCGCCCTCCAGGCCAACCTGCCCCTCGACGCCGTCCAGGAGGCCGCCAAGCTGCTCAAGAGCTTCGAGCCCGCCGGCATCGGCGCCGAGAATCTTGGCGACTGCCTGCTGATCCAGCTGGCGCAAAAAGGCCGGGAAAAATCCGTCGCGGCGCGCATCATCCGCGACCATTTCGAACTGCTCGTCCGCCGCCGCATCCCCGACCTCGCCCGCAAGACCGGCCTCGCCCCCGAGATCATCCAGGAGGCGATCGAGGAAATCGGCACGCTCGACCCGGCGCCGGGCCGGCGCTTTGCCGACGATGCCAACCGGGTGGTCGTGCCGGACGTCACGGTCGAGGACGACAACGGCGAGTGGAAGATCATCCTCAACCAGGACTACATCCCCCGCCTGCGCCTCAGCAACACCTACAAGGAGCTCATCGCGAAGGGCCGGTTGAACAAGCAGGAGGCCGACTATCTCCGCGAGAAGCTGCGGTCCGGCAAGTT
Organism: uncultured Oleiharenicola sp.; assembly: GCA_964515595.1. Classification (GTDB taxonomy): domain Bacteria; phylum Verrucomicrobiota; class Verrucomicrobiia; order Opitutales; family Opitutaceae; genus Lacunisphaera. The sequence goes on from CAZEUN010000001.1 coordinate 337,432, forward strand.
CATCATCAACGCCATCGAGCAGCGCCAGCGGACAATCGAGCGCATCACGCGCGAGATCATCAAGCACCAGGGCGAGTTTTTCACGGAGGGCGTTTCGAAATTGAAGCCGCTGACGATGACGCAGATCGCGGACATCATCGGCGTGCACGAGACGACGGTCAGCCGCGCCCTCGCCAACAAGTACATCAAGACCCCGCATGGCGTCTTCGAGATGAAATATTTCTTCACGTCGGGCTACCAATCCGACGCCGGCGAGGCGGTGGCCAACACGAGCGTGAAGGAGATGATTGCGGACATCATTGCCGCGGAGGATCCGGGCAAGCCGCTGAGCGACCAGGAAATCGTCGGCCTGCTGGAAGCCAAGGGCCTCAAGATCGCCCGGCGTACCGTCGCGAAATACCGCGAGGAACTCGGCCTGCTGCCGAGCAATCTGCGGCGAAGGTACGATTGATTGGAAAGTAGCAGCGGTCGTCAGACCGCTGGCGCCAGCCGTCTGACGGCGGCGGCTCCATTTCAAACCCTCACGCCGACCTGCCCGCCACCGTCTGGTCGTGCAGCTTGGCCGCCTCGAGGACGGTCTTGACCAATTCCGGCAGCGACACCGGCTTGAGCAGATAGCGATAGAGCGCGGCCTCGTTCACGCTGCGCAGGAGCATTTCGGGCTTCATGTAGCCCGTGACGAGCACGCGCTGCATGTCCGGGTATTCCTCGCGCGCATCGACCAAGAAGCTCAGGCCATTGCCGCCCGGCATGAGGTGGTCGCACACGACCACCTTGAAGGACTTTTTGTGCAGGATGTAGCCCGCCTCCCGGGTGCTGGTGGCCAGCACGCACTCGAAGTGCGGCGACAGCGCCTCGGAGAAAAGCTCGATCAGCGGCTTTTCGTCGTCGATCAGGAGAACCGCGCCTTGCTTCGGCTTGGCGGCGGAGGAATCGGATGAGGCTGCGGTCGACACGCCGAAAAGGGTGCGTCCCCGGCCACCCTTGGCAAACCCAAATCGCTCGGGGCCCGCGCGCGGCCGGTTTTGGTTTGCGTGCACCGTGCGGGCGCACTTTTTTGACCGGCACCGGCATGGACCATCCCGATCTTTATGCGGCTGCCCGCGACGGCAGCCTCTCGCAACTCCCCGCGGCGTCACTGACGGTCGAGACGCTGACCAAGACGAACGCGTCGGGCAACACCCCCATCCACATCGCCGCGAAATACGGGAACCTTGCGCAGATTCCGCCGGCGCTGCTCACCCGGGAAAATTTCCTCCGCAAGAACGACGCCGGTTACACCCCGCTGCACCTCGCGGCCCGGCACGGCCACCTCCAGCAGGTGCCCGCTGGCTTGCTGACGCGCGAGCACCTCCTCATCCGCTCCAACAGCGGCTACACCCCGCTGCACCAGGCCGCCTGCGGGGGCGCCCTCGACCAACTGCCCGTGGGCCTGCTGACCAACGACCTGGTCCTGACCAAGACCGATACCGGCAACACGCTGCTGCACGAGGCCGCGGAACACGGGACGCTCGACCGCTTTCCCGTGCCGTTTCTCACGCGGGAGACCCTGACCACGGCCAACATCAGCGGGGAAACGGTGCTCCATGTCGCGGCCTTCAACGGCCACCTCGACCAGGTCCCGCGCGCGCTGCTGACCGCGGAAAATCTCCTGACCAAGACATCCAACCACGATACCTGCCTGCACGCCGCCGCCATCGCCGGCCATCTCGACCAGGTCCCGCCGGATGTGCTGACCCACCAGAACTTGATCCTGCCCAGCAAATCCGGCCACACCCCCATCCATGCCGCGGCCGAGTCCGGCTTTTTAAAACAGATCCCGCGTGACCGCCTGACGGTCGACCTGCTGATCACCCGCAACGATTTTGGCGACACGCCGCTGCACGCCGCGGCGGTGGAAGGTCATCTGGCGGACGTCCCGCGGGAATTCCTCAACCGGGCCACCCTCCTGATCCGGAACTACAACGGCGGCACCCCCATGGGCGCCGCGATCCGGTACGGCCATGCCGCGCAGCTTCCCGCGGAGTTCATCCCCAAGCCGCCGAGCGCGTTGGACAAGATGCTCTACAAGCTGGGCCTGTCCCGGCCGCCCTTCGGTTAGACCCGGCCAACCCGCCGCGACGGGTGCCGTCCGGCGGCGGATTCGGGCTAGACCCTCCCGGCCGGTTGTGACACAGCCCCGGGTTGTCACTGGCACAAAACGTGCCTCATCTCTCCCTTCCGCTCTACGCATGAACACCACCATCACCGCCATCACCGCACGCGAGATCATTGACTCCCGCGGCAATCCCACCGTCGAGGTCGACGTCAAGCTCGCCAACGGCGCCTTCGGTCGCGCCGCCGTGCCCTCGGGCGCCTCCACCGGTGAGCACGAGGCGATCGAGCTTCGCGATGGCGACAAAAACCGCTACCTCGGCAAGGGCACGCTCAAGGCCGTCGCCAACGTGAAGGCGAAGATCGCCCCCGCCCTGATCGGCTTCGATGCCTTCGACCAGACGGGCGTCGACCGCGCCATGCTCAAGCTCGACGGCACCAAGACCAAGGCCAAGCTCGGCGCCAACGCCATCCTCGGCGTTTCCCTGGCCACCGCCAAGGCCGCCGCCGCCGCGTCCGGCATCCCCCTCTACAAGTACCTCGGCGGCCCGAACGCCAAGGTCCTCCCGGTGCCGCTCATGAATATCATGAACGGCGGCGCCCACTCCGACGCGCCGATCGACTTCCAGGAATTCATGATCGTGCCGCGCAACTTCGACACGTTCGCCGAGGCCCTCCGCGCCGGCGCCGAGGTTTTCCACTCGCTCAAGAAGGTCCTCAAGTCGAAGGGACTCCAGACCGCGGTCGGCGACGAGGGCGGTTTCGCCCCGAACCTGGCGTCCACCACCGACGCGCTCGACGCCATCGCCGAGGCCGTGAAGGGCGCGGGCTACAAGCTCGGCAAGGACATCTTCCTCGCCCTCGACGTCGCCTCCTCCGAATTCTACGTGAAGGAATCCAAGACCTACGTCTTCAAGAAATCCGACAAGCGCTCCTTCACCGGCGACCAGTTCGTCAGCTACTACAAGGACCTCTGCGCCAAATACCCGATCGTCTCGATCGAGGACGGCTGCGCCGAGAACGACTGGGCGACGTGGAAGAAGCTCACCGACGCCATCGGCGACAAGGTGCAGCTCGTCGGCGACGATCTCTTCGTCACCAACGTCGAATTCCTGAAAAAGGGCATCGAGACCGGCACCGCCAACTCGATTCTCGTCAAGGTCAACCAGATCGGTTCGCTCACCGAGACCCTCGACTCCATCGAGCTCGCGCAAAGGAACAAGTACACGACCATCATCTCGCACCGTTCGGGCGAGACCGAGGACGTGACCATCGCCGACATCGCCGTCGCGACGAACGCCAGCCAGATCAAGACGGGCTCGGCCTCCCGCACCGATCGCGTGGCGAAGTACAACCAGCTGCTCCGGATCGAGGAGGAGTTGGGGGCAAGCGCAATCTACGGCGGCCGTATCTAAGGCTTGCCGCAGGCACGCCGCCTGCTATCGATTATCGCCTACGAAGCCGACCTAACACCACGCTTCGCAACACACACACCGGGAAAGGCCGGGCCGCAAGGCCCGGCCTTTTCTATGGCCACGCCCCGTAACTGACATCTGGTCTTGCCCGTCAAGCCGGGGAACCTCCACCCTGAAACCCGTGAACCGCCTCCTTCGCCTCGCCCTGCTCCTTGTTGCCCCGCTGCTGATCCTGACCGCCGCCGAGCCCACGCCGGCCCCGGCCCCGGAGAAAAAACCAACCGAGGCGGCGAAAGTCACCGAGCCGACGACGGCCGACAAGGAGGTCCTCGCCCTGCCGAAGGTTGAGGTGACGTCGGCCCGGGTTAAGGCCATCGATGCGGAGCTGAAGAAAATCGACAAGCAGATCGCCCGCGAGAAGAAGAACCTCAAGTCGACCAACCTCGACAAGTCGCTCAACAGCGACAAGGCCGCCAAGGCCGCCACGATTTTCGGCGGCAATTCCGCCTCTCACATGGTGGCCGTCGCCGCGACGCGCGTTAACCTGCTGGAAAGCGAACGCGCCATGCTGGAACGCCTGAAATTTCCCCGCACCGAGGAAGACCAGGCCCTGATCGAGAAGGAAATCGAGAACCTCCGCACCACCCGCCGCAACCTGGACGACGCGGCGAAGCAGCGGTAGGTTAAGCTTTGTAGCCCAACGCGTGAGCGTTTGGCCATTGGGATGCGGCCAAACGCTCACGCGTTCAGCTACGAAGACCGGCCCGCCTCACTCCACCCTTAGCACGTACCCCCGCAGGTACTCGCTCTCCGGCATCGTGACCAACACCAGGTGGTCCGCCGGCTGGTGGCAGAATTCGAGGATGTGCACGCGCTTCTTCGCATCCGCCGCCGCCTCGGCGAGGACCTCGCGCAACTGCGCGTCCTGCATGTGATGCGAACACGTGTAGGTCGCGAGGACGCCGCCCGGCGTGAGCGCCTTCATCGCCCGCAGATTCAATTCCTTGTAACCGCGCAGCGCGCCTTCGAGCGCTGACTTCGACTTCGCGAACGGCGGCGGATCGAGCACGATCAGGTCCCACGCCGGGGCCGCATCCCGTTGCGCGGTGAACCAGTCGAACACGTTGGCGCCCAGGAAATCCGCCTTCAGGCCGTTGCGGTCGGCGTTTTTCTTCGCCTGCCCGACGGCATCAAAGGCGCTGTCCAACCCGAGCACGCTGGCGGCGCCGGCCTTCGCGCAGTGCAAGGCGAACGAGCCCTGGTTGCAGAAGGCATCGAGCACGCGCCGGCCGGCCGCATACTTTGCCACGACGCCATGCTGCTGGCGCTGGTCGAGGTAGAATCCCGTCTTCTGCCCACCCTGGAGGTCGAGCCAGTAGTCGATCCCGTCGATCTGCACCCAGCGCGGTTCCCATGCCTGGCCCGAGCGCGTGCGCACCTCGAGCGGCAGGCCCTCGAGTTTCCGGATGTTCGCATCGTTGCGGAAAATGATTTCCTTCGCGCCCGTGGTTTCCGCGAGGGCCTCGGAGATGACCGCCGAACGCTTTTCCATCGCGAGCGTCTGGATCTGCACCACCAGCGTGTCGCCAAACTGGTCGGCCACGATGCCGGGCAAATCATCCGATTCGGACCACACCACGCGTTTGAAATCCCCCAGCCCCTTCCGCCGTTCCACCGCCCGGCCGATGGCGCCGCGCAGGTAGGCCTCGTCGAGCGCCAGGCGGTCCCGGCTCAAACGACGCCAGACAATCTGCGACTTGCTGTTGTAGATGCCGGAGCCGAGAAAACGCCCGGTGCGATCGCGGCACTCGACGACCTCGCCATCATGCTCGGCCGGCAGGAGCGCTTCGCACTCGTTGGCGAAGACCCACGGATGGCCGGTGAGGACCCGGGAGTTGGCGTTGGGCTTGAGCTTGAGGCTGGCAGACATGCCGGGACTCTCCGGGGGTTTGCGGGGGCTTAGAAGCTCAAAATGATCATCCTTGGTCGGAGCACCAAAAGGACGGTCATGCTCGCGCCGACCCCACGCCCGAGGTCGCCGCAAGCGACAACCCACAACGAACCGTTCGCGTGGATCCGGTTCAGGCCGCGGAGCGGCGACGATCCGGCTGGCCGCTGGGCTGCGTGCTGCTTGCCCGGTCGCGACGCTCCGGGAAAGCGTCGTAATAGACCACTTTCTGCGGCTGAATGCTCCGACGGGCGGCCTGGGCCTTCAGGATGGACGCATCATAACGGTCCAGCAGTGCCAGCAAGCCGAGCGCGAAACAGGAGAAAAGCAGGATGATGGAGGCGAGGAGCATGGTGCGGGTGCGGGAGGTGACGTCCGTTTGGACGCGCCCAACTTAGCGAAAAGCCGGCGATCCGCCCATCCGTGTGCCTCCGTAACCCGGGCTACGGGAACCCCGTAGTGTAAAAACAGGGTTTCGGGCATTCGGGGCACTTCAGAAAAGGCTTCCCCTCCGGGCCTTTGCGGCTTTCCGTGAGCCCCCTCCATGCCCACGCCCGCCCAGGAAATCGCCCGCCGCCGCACCTTTGCGATCATTTCGCATCCCGATGCGGGCAAGACGACCCTGACCGAAAAGTTTCTTCTCTACGGCAACGCCATCCACCTCGCGGGCGCGGTGAAGGATCGCAAGAACCAGCGGGCCACCGCGTCGGACTGGATGGAACTGGAAAAACAACGCGGCATCTCGATTTCGTCCACCGTCCTCCAATTCGATTACGCGGGATGCGCGGTCAACCTGCTCGACACGCCCGGACACAAGGATTTTTCCGAGGACACCTACCGCGTGCTGACCGCCGTCGATGCGGCGCTGATGGTGATCGACGCGGCGAAGGGCGTTGAAACCCAGACGCGCAAACTCTTCGAAGTCTGCCGCCGGCGCGGCGTGCCGATCTTCACGTTCATGAACAAGTGCGACCGGCCGACCCGCAGCCCGATCGACCTGCTCGATGAACTGGAAAACGTCCTCGGCCTGCAATCGTCGCCGGTGATCTGGCCGCTGGGCAATGGCCCCACCTTCAAGGGCGTCTTCGACCGGCGCTCGCGCGAGGTGCACCTGTTCGAGCGCGTCCCTGGCGGCAAATTCCAGGCGCCGGTCAATGTCACCTCGCTCGACGACGACGCGGTGAAGAGCAAGCTGGACGACTACACCTTCGCCCAGGTGAAGGAACAGCTGGAGATGCTCGACGGCGCCGGCCACCCGTTCGACCTCAGGGCCGTGCAGGCCGGCCAGCAGACGCCCGTCTATTTCGGCTCCGCGGTGAACAATTTCGGCATCCAGCTTTTGCTCGATGGTTTCCTGAAGGACTCCGTGCCGCCCGCGCCGCGCAAGTCCGTGAGCGTTTCCGTGCCGGGGCTGGCCCAGCCGACCGTCGCCCGCGAAGTCCCCGTCGCCGACCCGAAGTTCTCCGGCTTCATCTTCAAGATCCAGGCGAACATGGATGCGAAGCACCGCGACCGCATCGCGTTCTGCCGCGTCTGCTCGGGCAAGTTCGAACGCGACATGGTCGTCACGCACCAGCGCACGGGCAAATCCGTCCGCCTCTCCTCGTCCCACAAGCTCTTCGGGCGCGAACGCGAAACCGTCGACGTGGCGTGGCCGGGCGATGTCATCGGGCTCGTCGGCCACAGCGAATTCGGCATCGGCGACACGCTCACGCAGGATCGCACGATCTGCTACGACGAGATTCCGCGCTTCCCGTCCGAGGTTTTCAGCTACATCGCCAATCCCAACACCGGCGACGCGAAGAAATACCGCGCCGGCCTCGAGCAGCTCCTGCAGGAAGGCGTCGTGCAGTCGTTCACGGCCAAGAACGCGCCCGCGGGCGCCACGCTGTTGGCGGCGGTCGGTCCGCTGCAGTTTGAAGTCGTGCAATGGCGCCTGCAGAGCGAATACGGCGCGGAATCCCGCCTCACGCCGGCGCCCTGGACCCTCCTGCGCTGGATCGAGCCCCATCCCCTGCTCAAGGACCCGACCCGCCTGGTCGTCGCCACCGGGGTCAGCTTCGGCGCGGACAAGTTCGAAAACCCCGTCGTACTTTTCCCGAACGACTGGACCATGCGCTATTTCGAGGAGAAGAATCCCGAATTGAAACTGCACGCCCTCCCCTTGGAGCAGGCCAGGTAGGGCCGGGCGCACCCTCTCCAGGTTTGACGCCATCGGCGGGTTTCCGTGGACTGGCCCCACTGATGAAACTACGCACCGCCCCGTTCACCCTGGCCGCCGGCAGCCTCATCCTGATGTTCGCCGCCGGTTGCGAGACCCCGCCTGAAAAAACCGCGCAAAAGCCGCAAAATTCCAAGGACGAGTATGTCACGGTCGCCCCGGAAATCGGCTCACGCGTTCCGAAGCGCGTCAAAAAATCCGAACTCAAGGACTACCGTGGCATGGCCCCGACCCAGAACGGCAAGATCACGGCGGAGACCGACACCAACAACGCGCCTCCGATGACGAGCGGGGAGATGGAAAAGATCGTGGCCCCCAGCAAGTGAGTTTTCCGCCGATGCCACGTCGCCGGGTTGACCGGATGGCGTGGTGGGGCCACCAGTCTCGCATGAAAATCCGCCTGCTGGTCACCTTGTTCGGATTTGCCTGGGCCGCGCTCCTGCTTGCCGCGGAACCCGTGCCGGCTCCCGCGGCCACCAGGCAGCCCGTCCTGGTGGTTGTCCACGGAGCCTGGGCGGGCGGGTGGCAGTTCAAGCGCGTCGCGCCGTTCCTCGAGGCCAGGGGCTGGCAGGTTTACCGCCCGTCGCTCAGCGGCCTCGGCGAGCATTTCAACACGGCCTCGCCGAACATCGGCCTCGCGACGCATATCGACGATATCGTGAACTTCATCCTCTTCGAGGATCTGCACGACATCATCCTGCTCGGCCACAGTTACGGCGGCATGGTCATCACGGGGGTCGCGGACCGCATTCCGGACCGCATCAGCCGGCTCGTTTACCTCGACGCGTTCGTGCCGAACGATGGCGAGAGCCTGTTGGGCATCCGGAAGACCGGCTCTCTTGAAATCGAGAAAATGGCCAAGGACGGCTTTATCATTCCAACTTGGGTGAAGCCCGGGAAACCTTTTCCCATCGACGTCCCCCAGCCGTTGAAAACCTTCACCGATCCCATCAGGCTCACGAATCCCGCCGCCGCCAAAATCCCCGGGACGTACATCCTCACCGTCGAAAAAGGCAAAAGGCCGGAGGAGGACGATTTCCATGAGGCCTCGGTCCGGGCCAGGGCCCGCGGCTGGCCGGTCATCGTGATGGAAGGCGACCATGTCGTGAACTGGCGCCAGCCCGAGGCGCTGGCCAATGTGCTCCTGGGGATCCGGTGATGCGCGTGAAACTCGAACCCGCCTCGCCGGAGGACGCCGAGGCGATCGCCGCGTTGCGCAACGGCGTCTCGGACGACCTCACCTTTCGCCACGGCCAGGGCTGGTGGACCGGGCACTGCACCACGGCCGGGATCCTGGCCGACCTGCGCGAAGGGCGGCTGTTCGTGGCGCTGCACCGCGGCGAAGCGATCGCCACGCTCAAGCTCGGGACCAAAAAGCCCTGGGCCATCGACCTCAGTTATTTTCCGAAGGCCAAACGACCGCTCTACCTGACATCGATGGCCGTCGCGCCGGAGCACCAGCGCCAGGGGATCGGTCGCGCCTGCCTGGAGCAGGCGGTCAAGATCGCCCGCCGCGAGGGCGCCGATGCCCTCTTCCTCGACGCCTATGATCACCCCGCGGCCGGGGCCGGCCCCTTTTATGCCAAGTGCGGCTGGCGGGAAACCGGGCGCGCCAGTTACCGCAAGGTTCCGCTCATCTATTATGAGCGGAAGGTCTGACGCCGCCGCTCAACGCTGCTGTTCCTGGGTCGGCTGCAGTCCGCCCCGGGCCGGTTCCGAACGACTGCTGTTGTTGTCCGGGGAGGAAGATGGCGGCGGGGAATAGGAACGCTCCGGCGCGGGCGTGTAGCTGCGCTCGGGTGAAGGCGTGAAACGGCGCTCCGGCGGCGGCGAGCTTCTCTCGGAGGGAGTGTACGCGCGCTCCGGGCGCGGATTCGAACGCGTTTGCCCATCGCGCGGATCGGTCCGCTCGCGCGTCCACCGCTGCGGATCAGGCGGGCGTCGCGGCAGGTTGCCCCGCGGCTGGTCGTCGTCCTTGCCCGGTGGATTATCCCACCGGTTCCGCGGACCCGGCGGCCGCGGTTTGGCCTTCGGATCATCCGGTTTGTCCGGCTTGTCCGGTTTCGTATGGTCGCGATCGCGCGACGTCGGACGGTTATAGTACCCGTAGTTGTAGTCGAAGGGATCGTAATACCCCCAGCGGGAGAAGCCGCCGTAGCCCGGGTAATAGTTGGCGTAGGAATATCGGGACGAATAAAATTCGTAGGGATAGTAGTCATCGCGCCCCGGGTAAGCCGCGACGACCGTGTAGGTCTGGGCCGCCTGACCCCCGATCCGCACCACGGCCCATTGCGGGTCCTCGTCGGGATTCTGCGCCGGGAAGCTCACCTTCACATAGTAGGTCCGCCCATCCGTCAGGCCCTGCGCGCGCAGGTAATTGGCCACCGCCTGCCGGAGATCCGCGATCTGCCCGGGCGTGAGCTCCTTTTCCGTCGAACTCTCCACCACGGTAAATTCCTCCACGACCTTGGCGCGCGGCGCCCGGGATGTGTGGGTGACGCAACCGCTGACAAAAAACGCGGTGCTCAGCATCGCGGCAGCCGAAACAAAACGCACAAGGGTATTCATGGGGATAACTCCGGGAAAAACGAGCGGGGACCGGTGCGGGGAAACTAGCCCGGAAGCGCGCCATCGCAAGTGACAACTGGGCGCCCGACTTTTGCTTTGTCTGCCCCGCGGGCTCCCCCAGTGTGAGCGCATGCGCTTCCGTCCCCTGCCCGTCCTGCTCGTTCTCCTCGCCGTGTTGGTGCGGCTGCCGGCCGCGCCGGCCGCCGGGGCCGTCGAGGAGAAGATCCTCCCGTTCCTCGTGATCAAGGCCGCCCGCGTCATCGACCCGGCCAGCGGCCGGGTCCTCGCCGACCAGGCCATCGTGATCCAGGGGGAGCGCGTGAGGGCGGTCGTGGCGGCGGCCAGCCTGGCCACGGTGCTGCCGGCCAACAGCAGCGCCCGCACCATCGACCTCGGCGGCGCCACCGTCCTGCCGGGGCTGATCGACTGCCACACGCACGTGACGAGCCAGCCGGAGAATTTCTACGAGGACCTTTTCCGGAAGAGCCCGATCGACGAGGCCACCACCTCGCACCTCTACGCGCGCCGCACGCTCGAGGCCGGGTTCACCACCATCCGCAATGTCGGCGCGGACAACTACATCGACTTCGCCCTCAAGCGCGCGATTGACGCCGGCAAGATCCCCGGCCCGCGCATGCTGGCGAGCGGCCCCGCGCTCAGCGCGACCGGCGGCCATGGGGACCTCAACGGCATGTCGCCGTACATCCGCTTCGTCGGCAACATCGGCGGGGTCGCGGACGGCGTGGACGAGATCCGCAAGAAGGTCCGCGAAAACATCAAGTACGGCGCCGATGTCATCAAGATTCTCGCCACCGCCGGCGTGCTTTCCGAGGAGGAATCCGTCGGCGCGCCGCAGTATTCCCCCGAGGAGATGAAGGCCGCGGTCGACGAGGCGGCGATGTGGGGCCGCAAGGTCGCCGCGCACGCGCACGGCACCGAGGGCATCAAGCGCGCCATCCGCGCCGGCGTCGCGTCGATCGAACACGCGAGCTTCATCGACGACGAGGGCATCGCGCTGGCAAAGGAACATGGAACCTACCTCGTGCCGGATATCTACAACGACGACTACATCCTGGCCGAATACGGCCGCCTCGGCTATCCCGAGAAGGTTCTCGAGAAGGAACGCCTCGTCGGCCGCACGCAGCGCGAAAATTTCCAGAAGGCCGTGCAGGCCGGCGCGAAAATCGCCTACGGCACCGACTCCGGCGTCTACCCGCACGGCTGGAACGCCAAGCAGTTCTTCCACATGGTCAAGTGGGGCATGACGCCGATGCAGGCGATCCAGGCCGCGACCGTGAACGCCGCCGACCTGCTCGGCTGGCAGGACCGCGTCGGCCAGCTCGCGCCCGGTTACTACGCCGATCTGATCGCCGTGTCCGCCGATCCCCTCGCCAACATCACCGTGCTCGAGCAGGTGGGTTTCGTGATGAAGGGCGGCAAGGTCGTGAAGAACACGCTGACCGCCGAGCCGGTCGACCGGATCGATTGAGGGTGGAGTTCGTGCTCCGCGTCCGCCCACACCCCACCCGTCACAGCTGAGTGAAAGGAGGAGGGCCCGGCTCCCGCTGGGCCGCGAACGCAATATCGCCCGGCGCATCCCCGCAGTCCAGCGGAAGCGGGACCTTCACCCGGGCACCCTAATGCCCGAGCAGCACCAACAACCCGCCCAGCAGCGTGAACAGCGCGCCGAGCAAACCCGCCTCGTAGCGCTCGAAATTCTTCACCTCGAATTTCTCGAGGCCGACCAGCGTGAGCCATGTGAAGATCATCATGCCCGCCAGCGTGCCGACGGCGAGGATCAGGCTGAGCACGATGAAGCCGTGCCAGCCGAACTGGACGCCTGAAAGATAGACCGGCAGGAAGCCCTCGCAGGGCGAGAGCGTAAGCATCACGAAGAGCCCGCTGATCGCCGGCCAGTCGCCGCTCTTGCCGGTCACCAGCTGGCTGTCCTTCAGTTCCTCGTCCCAGTGGCTGTGCTCATGCCCATGGCCGCAGGCTTCGCTGGGATGGTGGGGGGCGCCCAGGACATGATGATGCATCACGCCGCCGCGGGCCTGCCGCCAGAAATAAAAGGCGCCGATCAAAATCAGGATGCCGCCCGCGACCCCCGGGAAGACGCGGCCGAGCTTCTCGTCGAGTTGAAACCCAAACCACGCGATCGCCAGGCCGAGCAGGCTCGTCAGGGCCACGTGACCCAGGCCCGCGAGCGCGGACACGGCCAGCGTCTTGGGGCGACTCCACCCCCGGGCCCGCGAAACCAGCACGAACGGCAGCCAGTGCGTCGGGATCGCCGCATGAAAAAACGCCACGGTGAATCCGGTGGCGGCGACGGTCGTGAGCACGGCGGAATTCATGGCGGGTTGGCGAGGAAAGGCGGCGGAAGCCGCGCTGTCGACCCCGAACCCTATCAAAGCCGTCAAGGCCGAAGAAGGCGGCGGTGAGAGTGAAAGTGAGTGGGCTACTGCCGTGCCCGGGGGGCATACTTAGGATTGCTCCACCCTCACGTTCACTTTCACTTTGTGGTCCGCCATGCCGCCCGACCTCAACGCCGTCCGCACTTACCTGCTCGCCCTGCAGGACTCCCTCTGCGCCGCGTTGGCGCGCGAGGATGGCGGCAAATTCCACGAGGACCAGTGGTCGCGACCGGAGGGCGGCGGAGGCCGCTCGCGTGTGCTCGCCAACGGCGCCGTCTTTGAAAAGGCCGGGGTCGGCTTTTCGCATGTGTCGGGGGCGTCGCTGCCTCCTTCCGCCACCGCCTCGCGGCCCGAACTCGCCGGCCGGCCGTTCCACGCGATGGGCGTCTCGCTGGTCATCCACCCGCGCAATCCCTTCGTGCCGACCAGCCACGCCAACGTCCGGTTCTTCACCGCGGGGGAAGGCGACGCCGCCACGTGGTGGTTCGGCGGAGGGTTCGACCTGACGCCCTACTACGGATTTGAGGAGGATGCCGCGCACTGGCACCGCACGGCCCGCGCCGCCTGCGACCCGCATGGCCCGGAGCTTTACCCGAAGTTCAAGCGCTGGTGCGACGACTACTTCTTCCTCAAACACCGCGGCGAACCGCGCGGGATCGGCGGGATATTCTTCGACGACTTCAACGCGCCGGGCTTCGCCGGTTCGTTCAAGTTTTTGCAGAGCGTCGGCGACGCGTTCGTGCCCGCCTACCTGCCGATCGTGCAAAAGCGGAAAGCCACGCCGTTCGGCGAGCGCGAGCGCGACTTCCAGCTTTATCGCCGCGGCCGCTACGTGGAGTTCAACCTCGTCTATGATCGCGGCACGATCTTCGGCCTGCAAAGCGGCGGCCGCACCGAATCGATCCTGATGTCGCTGCCCCCGCTCGTGTCGTGGCGCTACGATTGGAAACCGGAGCCGGGCACACCCGAAGCCCGGCTCCATGAGGTTTTCCTAAAACCCAAAAACTGGGCGGACTTAATTTAAACCACCGAGACGCAGAGACACAAAGTCATCCCCCAGTTGCTTTATTCCACTCACTCTCCCCTGCGCCTCCGTGGTTAACCTGAATTATGACCAGTCGCGAACGTTTCCTTGCCGCCGCCACCTGCACTCCGCTTGACCGCCCGCCGGTGTGGATCATGCGCCAGGCCGGGCGCTACCTGCCGGAGTATCGCGCGCTCAAGGCGAAATCCTCCTTCCTCGAAATGGTCCGCACCCCGGAACTCGCCGCCGAGGTCACGCTCCAGCCGCTGCGGCGGTTCGCCCTCGACGCGGCGATCATCTTTTCCGACATCCTCGTCATTCCCGAGGCGCTCGGCCAGGGCTACAAGTTCCGGGACGCGGGCGGCATCGAGATGGACTTCCGGTTGGAAAACCAGGCCCAGCTCGACCGCCTGAATCCCGCAGGCGTCGCCGACCGCCTGGCCTACGTCGGCCAGGCTCTCGCCCGCGTGAAGACGGAGCTCAAGGGTGAAAAGGCGCTGCTGGGTTTCGGCGGCTCGCCGTGGACCTTGGGCACCTACATGCTCGAGGGCGGCAGCGCGGACGAATTCCAGCTCAGCAAGGCGGTGTTCTATTCCGACCGCCCGTTCTTCAACGCGCTGATGGAAAAACTCACGGCCGCGCTCATCGAGTATTTCCAAATGCAGATCCGGTCCGGAGCGGACGCCATCCAGATCTTCGACTCGTGGGGCGGCATCATCTCCGGCCAGGATTATGAGGCGGCGTCGTTGCGCTGGATCCGGGACATCATCGCCGCGCTGCCGAAGAATTTCCCCGTGATCCTCTATGCGAAGGGCACGCCGGCCCAGCTCACCGACCAGGCGTTCAGCGGGGCGAGCGTGCTGGGCGTCGACTGGACCGTCGACCTCGGGGTCGTCCGCCGCCTCGTGCCGGGCAACATCGCCCTGCAGGGCAACCTCGATCCCGTGCTGATGAACACCACGCCGGATATCGTCCGCCGCGAAACCGCGCGGCTTCTCGAAACGATGCGCGGTTCGGCCGGCCACATTTTCAACCTCGGCCACGGCATCATGCCGCAAGCGAAGATCGAATGCGTCGAAGCGCTGGTGAACACGGTGACCGGCTGGAAGTAACATGCCGACCCCGGGGCCCAGATCCATCGCGGTCGTCGGCGGCGGGCTCACGGGCCTGACGGCGGCCTGGCGCCTCCACCGCGCCGGCCATCGCGTCAGCGTGTTCGAGAAAAACGCCGGAACCGGCGGCTCGATTGTCTCGATCGAAAAGGACGGCTGGCTGGTGGAAGGCGGGCCCAACTCCCTCCAGGAAACCGCGGACGTGGCCAGCCTGGTGCGCGAGCTGAAGCTCGACGCGGAGCGCGCGGCGGTGAGCCCGCTCGCGCAAAAACGCTACATCGTGCGCGACGGCCGCCCGGTCATGGTGCCGCTCTCGCCCGCCGGCCTGCTGACCTCGCCGCTGTTCTCGTGGCGCGCGCGTGTCCGCGTGCTGGCTGAGTTGCTGACGCGTCCGCGCGTGCGGACGACGGACGTCAATCTGGCCGCGTTCGTCGCGTCGCATTTCGGCCAGGAGATTGTCGACTACGGCCTCAACCCGTTCGTCTCGGGCGTCTATGCCGGCGATCCCGCCAAGCTGTCCACGCGCTATTCCTTTCCGAACCTCTGGCAGCTCGAGCGCACGCACGGCTCGCTGCTTCGCGGGTTCCGTGCGCAGGCCGCCTCCCGGCGGGCCCGGGGCGACACGACCGGCGTGGCACCCATCATCTCGTTCCGCCGCGGCCTGCAAACCTTGCCGCGCGCGCTGGGGGATGCGCTGCCGCCGGGCACCGTGCAAACCGAAGCCACGGTCACGAGCCTGATTCCCGGCCGGCCATGGAAACTGATCTGGACGCGCGGCGAGCAGGTGCAGACCGCGGAGTTCGACGCGGTCGTCCTGGCCGTTCCGGCCGGTCCGCTCGCCCAGATCGTTTTCAGCACGCTCGGCGAGCGCAGCCTCGTGTCGCTCGATCACCTGCCCCACCCGCCGGTCAGCTCGCTGTTCCTCGGCTTCAAGCGCGAGCAGGTCGCGCACGCGCTCGACGGCTTCGGGGCGCTCGTGCCGGCGAAGGAAAACCGCAGCCTCCTCGGCGTGCTGTTCTCGTCGTCACTCTTCGCGGGTCGCGCCCCTGCCGGACACGTGGCCCTCACTGTTTTTGCCGGCGGCATGCGCCAGCCGGAAATCGGCCGGCTCGATACCGCCGCGTTGCTGGACCGGGTGCGGCCGGACCTGGCCGAGCTGCTCGGCGTCACCGGCGACCCCGTGTTCACGCAGCACACCTTCTGGCCGCGGGCCATCCCGCAATACAACCTCGGCCACGAGCGGTTCCTCGAACCCCTGGCCCGCATCGAAGGCCGGCACCCGGGACTCTTCATCGGCGGCAACGCCCGCGACGGCATCTCGCTGCCGGATTGCCTGAAATCCGGCACGGAACTCGCCCGCAAGACGGGCGAGTTTGTCGCCAAATTGTGATCCCCGGCGGTCCGGGTGGGGCCAGTCTGCGACAGGCCCGGTCCGGTCGAAGACCGGACCTACCTCCTCGCCACCCAGAACGTGCAATTGTCCGGGAAATTGCGAACCTTCGGTGTCTCGCTGGCGAGTCGTTGCGCGTGGCGCTTTCGAGGGACCTCCAGCCGGTCCAGGCAGAAGCCCGCTGGCGGGCAATTCACGAGGTTTTCCGGCCGTCGCGCATCATCAATCGCCCGCCAGAAACCTCCTCCAAAGCCCCCGTTTCAAGCCGCCGATTCCGGGCTTTTTTGCCGGTGGCTTCTCCAACGACACGCCACTTGACTCCCCCCCTTGGTCAGGTAGCTTCCCGCCCCTTATTTCCGATGGCGAACGAGCTGAAAGACACCCTCCTGCTTCCCAAGACCGATTTCCCCATGCGCGCGGATCTCGTCAAACGCGAGCCGGGCCGGGTCAGTCACTGGGAAAAGCACGATTTGCACGGCCGCATCCAGGCGAACCGCGCCGATCGCCCCGCTTTTGTGCTCCATGACGGCCCGCCGTTTACCAACGGCGACGTCCACATCGGCACCGCGCTGAACAAGACGCTCAAGGACATCGTCAACCGCTACAAGTCGATGCGCGGCTTCCGCACGCCGTATGTCCCGGGTTGGGACTGCCACGGCCTGCCGATCGAGCAGAAGGTGTCGCGTGAGATCAAGGAGCAGAATCTCAACCTCACCACCGCGGAGATGCGCGCGAAGTGCGACGCGTTTTCCGAAGGCTGGATCACGAAGCAGACCGAGCAGTTCAAGCGCGTCGGCGTGCTCGCGGACTGGCAGCACCAATACAAGACCAAGGACCCGGTGTTCGAGGCCGACATCCTCCGGACCTTCGCGGCCTTCGTCGAACAGGGTCTCGTCTATCGCAGCAAGAAGCCCGTTTACTGGTCCATCCCGTTTGAAACCGCGCTCGCCGAGGCGGAGATCGAATACAAGGACCACGTCTCGATCGCGATCTGGGTCAAGTTCCTCGTGCCCGTGGACGAGGCGAGGAAGTTCGGCCTGCCCGCCGACAAGCCGCTCTACCTCGTCATCTGGACGACCACCCCTTGGACGATTCCCGCCAACCTCGCGATCGCGCTGCATCCGGAGGTCGAATATGCCGTCGCCGACACCGGCGCCGAGCGGATCATCGTGGCCTCCGCCCTGCTCGGCCAGGTCGCGACCGCCGCGAAGCTCGAGCCGCAGCCGGCCGTCGTGCTGACGGTGCCCGGCGCCAAGCTCGAGAAACTGCTGGCCCGCCATCCCTTCATCGACCGCGCCTCGCCGGTCGTGCTCGCCGACTACGTCACGACCGACAGCGGCACCGGCGCCGTGCACACGGCTCCCGGCCACGGCGCGGAGGATTATCAGACCGGTTTGAAGTATGGCCTCGAGATCTATTGCCCGGTCGGCGACGACGGCAAATACCTCGACGACGGTCGCGTGCCCGCGGACCTCGTGGGCCTGACGACGCTTGAAACCGTCGAGGACCTCGCCGCCAAGAAGCCCGCACCGGCCAATCTCGGCGTGCTCAAGAAACTCGCCGAAGCGGGCGCCCTGCTCGCCAAGGCCAAGTACCCGCACAGCTACCCGCATTGCTGGCGCTCCAAGACCCCGATCATTTTCCGCGCCGTCGACCAGTGGTTCGTCTCGCTCGACAAGGCCGGCCACCGCCAAGTCGCCCTCGCCGAGATCACCAAGATCGCGCAGCACCAGGGCTGGATCCCCGCGTGGGGCGAGGCGCGCATCCGCGGCGCCGTGGAGTCGCGGCCGGACTGGTGCATCAGCCGCCAGCGTTCCTGGGGCGTGCCGATCATCGCCTTCTACGGGCCGGACAAGCAAGCCTACCTCGATGCCGGGGTCGTCCGCGCCGTGGCCGACAAGGTCGCCGCGAAGGGCAGCAACTTCTGGTATGACGCGAAGCCCGCCGAGATCCTCGCGGGGGTGACGTTGCCCGCGGGCTGGCCGGCGGCCGATGCCCTGACCTGTGGCCGCGATACGCTCGACGTCTGGATCGACTCCGGTTCGACGCAGGCCGCCGTGCTCAAGCGCGGCCAGGGCGGCACGCACTGGCCGGCCGACCTGTATCTCGAAGGCAGCGACCAGCACCGCGGCTGGTTCCAGTCCTCGCTGTGGAACAGCGTGATCGCCTGGGGCGCGGCGCCGTACAAGGCGGTGCTGACGCACGGCTTCATCGTCGACAAGAACCGCCAGAAAATCTCCAAGAGCTCGACCTACCAGAAACCGCAGACGGCCGACGCCTACATCGCGCAGCATGGCGCGGACGTCATCCGCCTCTGGATCGCCTCGCAGGATTTCCGCGACGACATCCCGGTCGATGACGAGATCCTCAAGCACGTTGGCGAGGCGTATCGTCTTTTCCGCAATACCTTCCGCTTCCAGCTTTCCAATCTGTTCGACTTCCAGGCCGCGCAACACCCGGTCCCGGTCGAAACGATGGACGTGCTCGACCGCTGGGCGTTGCACCAGACGGCGGTGCTCATCGAGGAATGCACGAAGGCCTACGAGGCGTACGAGTTCCACCGCGTTTACCAGCTCTGCAACCAGTTCTGCTCGGTGACGCTGTCGGCGACGTATCACGACATCCTGAAGGACCGGCTCTACACGCTCGGGGCCACCCACCCGCTGCGCCGTTCCTCGCAGACTGCCATCCAGGTGATCTTCGATGCGCTGGTGAAACTCCTGGCGCCCTTCATCACCTTCACGGCCGACGAAGCCTGGAGCTTCGCGAAGACCGGCCAGGAATACTCGAACGAGTCCATCCACCTGCAGGATTGGCCCGTGGCGCCCGCGGCCTGGCACAATCCCGCGCTGGCGGCCGAATTCGAGCAACTCTTCAAGACCCGCGCCCGGGTCACGGAGGCCCTCGAGCCGCTTCGCCAGGCCGGCACCATCGGCAAGTCCCTCGATTCCCTCGTGGCCATCGCCAGTCCGGCCGCCGATCCCGCCCGCGGGGCGCTGGAAAAACACGAAAAATTTCTGCCAGAACTCTTTATCGTTTCGGGGGTCAGTCTTCAGGCCCAGACCGGTCCCGACCAGGCCATCACCGCCCGCCACGCCAAAGACTCCGGTCATGCCCGCTGCCCGCGCTGCTGGCGCTGGGTGCCAACCTTGAAAAACACCCCGCACGGAGAAGTTTGCCCTCGGTGCGAAGAAGCCCTTAACTCCTAATTCCTCCCTTTATGGCCACGAAGAAAAAGTCCCCCGCGAAGAAGCCCGCTCCCGCCGCCAAGAAAGCCGCCGCGCCGGCCCCCAAGGCCGCCCCGGCGAAAACCGTGCCCGCGAAGCCGGTGGCACCCGCCAAGGGCAAGTCCTCCCCCGCCGACCTCAAGCGCCTGCTCCTCGAGCGCAAGTCCGCCCCCAAGGCCATCGCGTTCAGCCTCGATGAGGTGCGCGAGATCGCGAAGAAGAACGAGAAGCAGGTCGAAACCGCCGCCAAGACCGGCAAGAACGGCAAGCCGGGCGTCACCCCGAAGCAGGCCGCGCTCGCCGCCGAACTCAAGCCGCACAAGCCGCATCACGTGAAGACGGCCTCGCTGGCCGACATCCTCGGCTTCAACCCGGCCAAGGGCAAGAAAGCCCCCGCCGCGATGATCGACGAGTCCGAGGTGCCCGAGAAATACCGCCGCTATTACCGCCTGCTGCTCGAGCTGCGCAATCATGTGCTGACGCAGCTCGGCGAACACACCGAGGAGACCTTGCTCAAGTCCGCCAAGGACGATTCCGGCGACCTGTCCGGCTACGGCCAGCACATGGCCGACGCCGGCACCGACACCTTCGACCGCGACTTCGCGCTCAGCCTCGTTTCGAACGAGCAGGAGGCGCTCTCCGAGATCGAGGCCGCCATCAAGCGCATCCATGCCGGCACCTACGGCATCTGCGAGACGACCCAGAAGCCGATCGCCAAGGAGCGCCTGCTCGCCGTGCCTTTCACCCGCTACTCCACCGAGGCCAAGAAGGAAGTGGAGCGTCACTCACACCGTTCCGTCGAGCGCGGCGGCCTGTTCGGCGACGGCGCCGAGGAGGAAGGCGGCAAGATGTCCGAGGGCGGCGACGACGAGTGATCCTATTTTCGATTTTGGATTCTTGATTTTCGATTGAAGCCCACTGAACAGGTCCGACCCATGTCTGCCCCCCCCCCGGTCGCAGAATCGAGAATCGAGAATCAAAAATCGAAAATTCAGCGCGTCCTCGCCTACCGCCGGCTCTGGCTGCTGGCCGTGATCGTCTTCGCGCTCGACCAGCTCACGAAGTACTGGATCAACGCCCGCCTGCCCTTCGGCAGCTATGGCGCGGGGTCCGGCATCGAGATTTTCCCGCGCTTCTTCTACCTGGTCCATGTCGGCAACACCGGGGCGGCGTGGAGCATGTTCGCCGGCGCGAGCCTGTGGCTCGCCCTGCTGGCCGGGGGCACCCTCGTGGCGATCTTCGTCTGGCGGCGGCAGCTCGGCCTCCGGTCACCCGCCGCGCAGGCCGCCTTCGGCCTCCTCTGCGGCGGCATCGTCGGCAACCTGGTGGACCGCGTCGTCCACGGCCACGTGATCGACTTCCTCGATTTCCATTTCGGCAACTACACCTACCCGACGTTCAACGTGGCCGACATCGGCATCTGCGTCGGCGTCTTCTGGTACGTGCTCTGGTCGTTGCGGCAGCCCGCGACGACCGGGGAAACCTGAGACCTGAAGTTTCCGATCCCGACCATTTCAGGTCTCAGGTTTCAGGTCTCAGGTTTTCGCGACGCCTCCTGGCGTCACTCGACGTTGGCGATCTGCTCCTTGATCCGCTCGAGCTCGTTCTTGAACTCGATCACGCGCTGGGAAATGGCGAGGTCGTTGGCCTTGCTGCCGATGGTGTGGATTTCCCGGCCGATTTCCTGGAGGATGAATTCCGCCTTGCGGCCGATCTCGCCGTCGGAACGCAGGAGAGCCGTCAATTGGGTGAGGTGGTGCCGCAACCGCGTGATTTCCTCGGTGATGTCCGCCCGGTCGGCGAACAGCGCGACTTCCTTGAGCACGCGGTCGTCGTTCACGTCGAGTTCGAGCCCGGCCTGACGGAGCCGCTGCATCAACTGCTCCTTGTAGACCCCGCTGATCTGCGGCGCCCGCTGGGCGATCGCCTCCACGGCGGCGTGGAGCTTTTCCAGCCGGCCGAGGAAATCCACCAGCAGGGCCTCGCCCTCCTTGGCGCGCATCGCGGTGAAGCCGCGCAAAGCCTGGCCCAGCGTGGCGAGCAGCAGGGCGGAGGTCTCGTCGTCGGCCGGCAGCTTCGCGCCGCTGCGCTGGGAACTGGCAATCTGCCACAACAGTTCGCCGGTCACCTCAAAGGCGATGTGCTTGGAACGCGCGAACTTGGTCAGCTGGTCCAGGGAAGCCTCCAGCACGGCCGGATCCCAGGACGCCGCGGCCTGCCCCTGCCCGGCCACCTCGACGGCCACGTGCACCTTGCCGCGCTGCACCTGCTTGCGAACCGCCTCCCCGACCGCCGGCTCATAGGCCTGCCAGTCGTCGGGAATTTTCATCGTGAGATCCAGCCCGCGCCGGTTCACGGAGTTCACCTGGACGGTGAGAGTCTGGTTGCCAAGGGGGGCGGTGGCGCGCCCGTAACCGGTCATGCTGTTCATGGGGAAAGTCCAAACGCCAAGGCGCCAAAGGCCAAACAAATCGTCGAAAGGCCAAACTATTCCAACTTCTTGATGATGCTCGTAAAGATAAGTTTCAGTTCGAGCGCCTCTTGGCGCAGTCGCTTGCGCTCCTCGGCATTGGCCTCAACTCCGCCGACATTGAGCAGGCGAAGCCAAAGCTGGCACTCTTTTGCTTCCTTCCGACTTATCCTGAAACGCATCACTCAATCCTTGTTCCCCAAGGCTTCATTTGCCTCGATGCAATTGGCCGGCACCGAGCCAGAGGCGCGCACCAGCTGTTTTACGTCCTCGATATTGGCTATCGTGCGCGGAAGCTGACGGACAAACGCTCGCACGTCTTCCGCAAACACGGCTGTCCGTTCCTCAAGATCACGGGGCTGGTTTTCCATTTTTTATTTGGAGTCTGGCCCATGGTGATTTCTAAATGTTTGGCGTTTGGCCCTTGGGATTTGGAGTTTATTCCTTCTCCGAGAGAAGTCGCTGCACCGTCTGCACATCCTTGTCGCCGCGGCCGGAAAGGTTGATCAGGACGATCTTGTCCTTGCCCAGCGCCTTCGCGCGCTTGAGGCCGTGGACAATCGCATGCGTGGATTCGAGCGCCGGGATGATGCCCTCGTGCCGCGAGCAGAGTTGGAAGGCCTCCATGACCTCATCGTCGGTCGCATAGGCGAACTCGATGCGGCCGGTGTCGCGGTAGTAGGCGTGCTCGGGCCCGATCGCGGCGTAATCGAGGCCGGCGGACACGGAATGCGTCAGCTCGATCTGCCCGTCGGGATCCTGGAGGATGTAGGTCTTGCTGCCCTGCAACACGCCGAGCTTGCCGCCTTCGAAGCGGGCCGCGTGGTCGCCGCGCTTGATGCCGCGGCCGCCGGCCTCGACGCCGGTGAGCCTGACGGCCTGGTCATCGAGGAATTCGAAGAAGCACCCGATCGCGTTGCTGCCGCCGCCCACGCAGGCGATCATCTCGTCGGGCAGCCGGCCTTCGCGCGCCATGATCTGCCCGCGCAATTCCTGGCCGATGACGCGGTGAAAATCGCGGACCATCATCGGATACGGGTGGGAGCCGAGCGCGGAACCGAGGATGTAGTGCGTGCTGCGGACATTGGTCACCCAGTCGCGCATCGCCTCGTTGACCGCATCCTTCAACGTCTTCTGGCCGGATTCGACGGCCGTGACCTTGGCGCCCATGAGCCGCATGCGGAAAACATTCAGCGCCTGCCGCTCCATGTCGACCGCGCCCATGTACACGGTGCAGTCCAGGCCGAACTTTGCACAGACCGCCGCCGTGGCCACGCCGTGCTGGCCGGCCCCGGTCTCGGCGATGACGCGCTTCTTGCCCATCCGCCGCGCCAGGAGCGCCTGGCCGAGCGCGTTATTGATCTTGTGGGCGCCCGTGTGGAGCAGGTCCTCGCGCTTGAAATAGATCTTCGCCCCGCCGCAGTGCTGCGTGAGCCGTTCCGCAAAATATAGCTCGGTCGGCCGGCCCGCAAATTCCTTCAAATGATGCCGCAAATCCTTTTGAAAAGCCGCGTCGTCGCGCGCCTCCTCGTAGGCCGCCGTCAGCTCGGCGAGGGCCGTCATCAGCGTCTCCGGCACAAACACGCCGCCATATTGGCCAAAATGCCCGGCGGCATCGGGCAGTTGCTGGGGGGAGACGGACGCGGGCTGGGCGGCGGACATGGGTAAGGAGAACTAGGCGCGTTCAGGCCGAACGCAAATGGGATTTCATTGGGGAAATCACAAACTCCAAAAGCCAAACGCCAAATAAATCCCAAGTTCAAAGGCGCGGAGCCCGGCCTGCACTTGCTGTTTGTTTGGCCTTTGGCGCTTTGGCGTTTGGCATCTTGCCGCCGCTGCGGCGGCTATACCCGCTTCACCGTCAGCAGCGTGTAATCGTCCCGCAGGCCGCCCGCCCCGGCGAATTTTTCCACCGCGGCGAGGATCTCGTCATTGATCTGCCGGGCCGGGCCGGCGTGCGCGGCCCGCAACGCGTCGGCCAGGCGCGCGCCGCCAAATTCCTTTTCGTCGGCGTTCGGCGCCTCGGTCAGCCCGTCCGTATAAAGCACGAGCGTGGAACCGGGCGCGAAATCCAGCGTGCGGTCCTCGATCGCACTCTCGAACAGCCCCGCATCCACCAGACCGACGGGCATGCCTTCCGAGCCGATGAACTCGCTGCGGTACGCGCCGGTGGCGGGATCGCGACGCGAGAGCAGCGTCAGTTCATGGCCCGCCCGCGCGACCGTCACCTGGTTCCGGCCCGCGTCGACGACCGCGTAGGTCATCGTGATGTAGGTGCCTTCACGCATGTCGCCGGCGAGCGACCGGTTCACTTCCGTCAACACCTGCGCCGGCGAGGAAAGGTGCGGGGCGATCTGGCGGAGCGAGGTGCGGCAGATCGCCATGAGCAGCGAGGCCGAGATGCCCTTGCCCGAGACATCCGCGACCGCGAGGCCGACGCGGCCGTCGCTCAGCTTGAACACGTCGTACAGATCGCCGCTGACCTTCTGCGCCGCCAGGTAGCGGGCATCGATATCCAGCCCGGGCACCACGGGCATGTCGCGCGGCAGCAACATCTGCTGGATATCGCTCGCGAGCGACAGGTCCAGGTCGAGCTGCTGCTTGTCCACTTGCAGCGCCAGGAAGTCGGCGTTGTGCACCGCCAGGCCGGCCTGCTCGGCCAGCGCCTCGACCAGCGAGTAATCCGTCTCGGTGAACGGCAGGCCGTCGGAGGCGTTGCACACGCACAACACGCCGATGAGGTGCTTGCGCACCGTGATCGGGGCGGCGATGACCGACCGCACCATCAGCGCGGGGTCCTCGTGCTTCACGATCCGGGCGTCGTCCGACGCCCGCGTGATCAATTCCCCGCGGCCGGTGGCGGCCACGCGGCCGACGACGCCCTCGCCGACCGGGAACGATTCCGATTTCAACACCTGCTCGATGAACTTGGCGCGCGAGCCGAGTTTCGCGCGCTGGTTGTCGGGGATCGGCCGGTGCGGCGGGAACAGGCCCTCCACCGCCACGCCGCGCATCATGTTGTCCGCCCCGCGTTCGAAAATGCAGGCGCTCAGCGCGCCCGTGCTCAGGATGGCCGCGTGCACGATCCGCTGGAAAAGTTCCTCGCGGGGCAGGCGCTCGCCCACCGCGTCGACCATGGTGTGCATGTAGTCGAGGACGATCTGCCGCTCCTCCATCAACGCCTGCTTCTCCTCCTCGAGCCGCGCCGCCTCCTGCTGGGCGCGCCAGTAGAAGGCGTACACCAGCAGTGCGCCGAGGACACCGCCGAGGATGAAGAGAATCATGAGGGAAAAAATTGGCCGGGAAGCCCGAAATGACGAATGAAAAGCTGCGAGTGGGCCGGTCTGTGACCGGCTCGTTTTAACCCTGCGTCCGCCAGGAACGCTGCGCCAACGGGGACCGGTCACAGACCGGCCCTACCGGCCCTCCACGCGATTGCGCAGGAAGGCGAGCACGTCCTGAAATTTCGCGGCGTTGGTCTCGTCGGCGCTCACGAGGTTTTCGTGGGCTTCCAGCACGAGCTTCGCGCTTTCGAGTTCGCTCTTCGCCTGCTGGTCGAGCGCCTGGGTCCCGCCCGCAAAATCCATCGGGAAGCTGCCGGCATCGACCGTGGCGAGGCGGTGCAGGCCGAGGTTCCGGATCAGTTCCAGGTTGCGCTCCCCCACCCGCGCCAGCGTGAGGCTGCCGGGCGGGTCCTGGCGGCGGAGTCCGAGCGCCACGCCGGCCAGCACGCCCAAAAAAGTGCTGTCCATGCTGGTGCAGGCCGCGAAATCGATCACGAAGCGGGTTTTGCCCTGCCGCATCATCTCGGCCACGAAATCCTTCAGGCTGCCGCTGTTCGCGAACGAAGCCCGCCCGTCGACGCGCACCACGACGGGATCGGCGTAGGCGTCGACGAGAAAGGTGGGTTTGAGTGGCTCGGCCATAAAGCTTGAACCCTGAGACCTGAACCAGCGGCAATCGCTCCCGGAAACCTCGGGTTTCAGGTTTCAGGCCCCGGGTTTCCGGCGAGCTCAGTTCTTCGCCACAATCTGGCGCAAAACATACGGCAGGATGCCGCCGTGCTGGTAATAATCGATCTCGATGGGCGTATCGATGCGACAGCGGACCGGCACCATCTCGACCAGCCCGTCCTTGCGGGTGATCTTCAGGGTGAGGTCCTGCTGCGGCTTGATCGCCGAGGAGAGCCCGACGACGTCGTAGGTTTCCGTGCCGTCCAGCTTGAGCGTCTGCGCCGTCGTGCCTTCCCTGAACTGCAGGGGCAGCACGCCCATGCCGACGAGGTTGGAACGGTGGATGCGCTCGAAGCTCTGGGCCACGACGACCTTCACGCCGAGGAGATTGGTGCCCTTGGCGGCCCAGTCGCGCGAGGAGCCGGTGCCGTATTCCTGGCCGGCGATGACGATGAGCGGCACGCCCCGGGCCTGCCACGCCATCGAGGCGTCGTAAATCGACGTCTTCTGGCCGTCGGGCCCGAGCGTGTTGCCGCCCTCCTCGCCGCCGAGCATCAGGTTCTTGATGCGGACGTTCGCGAAGGTGCCGCGGGTCATGACGCGGTCGTTGCCGCGGCGTGAGCCGTAGGAATTGAAGTCCTCGTAGCTGACACCGTGCTCGAGCAGGTATTTGCCCGCGGGCGCGCTCTTCTTGATGGCGCCGGCCGGGGAGATGTGGTCGGTGGTGACGGAGTCGCCGAAGATGCCAAGCGCCTTGGCGCCGGTGATGGCCTGGATCGCCCCCGGCGTGAGCCCGAAGTTCGTGAAGAACGGCGGCTCCTGGATGTAGGTGGATTTCGCGTCGAACGCGTACACGTTGCCCGTCGACGACGGGATCTCGTTCCACTTCGGGTTCTGCGCCGCGAAGTCGGTGTAGAGCTTGCGGAACACCTCGGGCTTGAGCGCGGCCTGCATCTGGTCGCGGACTTCCTTGAGGCTCGGCCAGATATCCTTGAGGAAAACTGGCTTGCCGTCGCTGCCGTTGCCGATCGCCTCGGTGGCGAGGTCGATGTCGACGCGGCCGGCGAGCGCAAAGGCGACGACCAGCGGCGGGGACATCAGGAAGTTGGCCTTGATGTTCTGGTGCACGCGCGCCTCGAAGTTGCGGTTGCCGGAGAGCACGGAGGCGGCGACGAGGTCGTTCTTCACGACGGCGTCCTCGATCACGGGGTGCAGCGGGCCGGAATTGCCGATGCAGGTGGTGCAGCCGTAGCCGACCGTCTGGAAACCGAGCTGGTCCAGGTACGGCGTGAGGCCGGTCTTGTCGAGGTAGTCGGTGACCACGCGGGAGCCGGGCGCCAGCGAGGACTTCACGACAGGATTGACCTTCAGGCCGCGCGCGACGGCCTTCTTGGCGAGGAGCCCGGCCGCGAGCATGACGCTCGGGTTGGACGTGTTGGTGCAGCTGGTGATGGCGGCGATCAGCACGCTGCCGTGGCCGACGTGGCCGTCGATGCGCGGCGTGGGCGCGACCACGACGTCGGGCGTCGGGCGGTTGTTCGCCATTTCCCGCTCGGTGGTCGTGCTGGTGTTCTTCGCCTTGGCCTCGGCGTGCGTGGTCACCTTCTGGGTGCCACCGCCGGACATGACCTCGACGCTCGCGGCGGCCATCAGCTCGACCGCCTTGCTGAAGTCGGCCGGATCCTTGCCAAAGCCGTTTTCGGTCACGGGCTTTGAGAACGCCGTGGTGAAGCTCTCCTTCAACTTGTTCAATTCGATGCGATCCTGCGGACGCTTCGGACCGGCGACGCTCGGGACCACAGTGCCGAGATCGAGGTCGACGACCTGCGAGTAATCGATCGAACCCTTCTGCGGGATGCCCCACAGGCCCTGGGCCTTGTAGTAAGCCTCGTAGGTCGCGACCTGCTGGTCGTCGCGGCCGGTGGCGCGGAGGTAGTTCGAACACTCGGCGTCGATCGGGAAGAAGCCCATCGTCGCGCCGTATTCGGGCGCCATGTTGGCGATGGTCGCGCGGTCGACCACCGGCAGCGCGGCGGCGCCGGGACCGAAGAACTCCACGAATTTGCCGACGACCTTCGTCTTGCGCATCAACTGCGTGACGGTGAGCGCGAGGTCGGTGGCCGTGACGCCGTCGCGGAGCGCGCCCGTGAGGTGCACGCCGACGACGTCAGGCGTCAGGAAATAAACCGGCTGCCCGAGCATGCCGGCCTCGGCCTCGATGCCGCCGACGCCCCAGCCCACGATGCCGAGGCCGTTGATCATCGTCGTGTGCGAATCGGTGCCCACGAGGGTGTCCGGATAATACACGCCGGCCTGGTTCAGCACGCCCTTGGCGAGGTATTCGAGGTTCACCTGGTGAACGATGCCGATGCCCGGCGGGACGACCTTGAACGTGTCGAACGCCTGCATGCCCCACTTGAGGAATTGGTAGCGCTCGCGGTTGCGGCTGAACTCGAGATCGAGGTTCTTCTGCAGCGCGGTCGCCGAGCCGGCGAAGTCCACCTGCACGGAATGGTCCACCACCAGGTCCACCGGCACGAGCGGCTCGATGATCTTCGGGTTCTTCCCCAGCTTCGCGACCGCGGAGCGCATGGCCGCCAGGTCGACGAGCAGCGGCACGCCGGTGAAATCCTGCAGCACGATGCGCGCGACGACGAAGGGGATCTCCGCCGTGCGGGCCTCCGTGGGCTTCCAGGCCGCGAGCTCGCGGATGTTGGACTCGAGCACGCGCTTGCCATCGCAGTTGCGCAGCACGGCCTCGAGCACGAGGCGGATGCTCACGGGGAGGCGGGCGACTTCCGGGAAGTGCTTCGCCAGCTCGGGCAGCGAGTAGAATTTCTTGCCACCCTCGAAAGTCTGCAGGGTGTTGAAGGGATTGGGGAGGCTCATGGGAAAAGGGGGCAGACCTGAAACTTGCAACCTGAGACCTGAATCAAGCCCCAGACAGCCAAGCCACGGTCAATAAGTGTTCAGGAATTTTGCAGGTCTCAGGTTTCAGGTTTTCCTCTCGGGCGAAGTTACTTCGCCAGCGCCGCCTTCACGGCGGCGAAATTCGGCAGGTCCTTGGGCGTCGGCGTCTGCTCGGCGTATTTGATCACGCCATCCTTGCCGATGACGAAGGCCGCGCGGGCCGAGGTGTCGCCGACCCCGGCCAGGTTCGGGAACACGACGTCGTAAGCCTTGGTGGTGGCCTTGTTCAGGTCGGACAGCAGCGGGATGGTGATCTTGTTCGCCTTGGCCCAGGCCTCGTGAGTGAACGGGCTGTCGACACTGATGCCATACACCTCGGCGCCGAGTCCGGCGTAGGCGTCCAGACCGTTCGAAACATCGCACATCTCCTGGGTGCAGACGCCGGTGTAGGCCAGCGGGAAGAACAGCAGCACGGTCTGTTTCTTGCCGAAATTGTCGCTCAGCTTGACGTCCTTGAGACCGTCCGCGGTCTTGGTCTTGAGCGTGAAATCAGGGGCTTTGGTACCGACGGCGAGAGGCATGGAACAGAAGGGATGGACTGACGTGATGGGAAGACGGCGAAACCGTCCGTGGGAACCAACAAGTAGAACCGCCCCGCCCGTCCGGGCAACCCATTTTAGACAGGTATGCGACACCTTACTAAATTCGCAGCAAGGGTCATTAGTTCTCCTCACCGCTAAAGATCCGCTCCCGGTACATTCCCTGTGCATCCTGGCAGGAGCTTGCTTGCAAGCCATCGGACTCCCGACGACCGACCATGTCCCCATCGCTTGCAAGCAAGCTCCCACAGCCTACCTCATTCCAGCCCCTGGCTCGGCCAGCCGGCTCACAATGAACGCTTGCCCCCCGGGCCGCCTCCCCGGTTAGCTTCCCCGCTTCTATGTCAGACATCCTTGCCGAACTCGAATGGCGCGGCCTTTACGCCGACTGCACTGACCGCGACGCGCTGGCCAAGCGCCTCGCCGAGGGCCCGACCACGCTCTACTGCGGCTTCGACCCGACCGCCGACTCGTTGCATGTCGGCAATCTCGTGCCGCTCCTCGCCCTGCGCCGCTTCCAACATTATGGCCACCTGCCCATCGCCCTCGCGGGCGGCGCCACCGGCATGGTCGGCGATCCCTCGGGCAAGTCCGACGAGCGCAATCTCCTGACGCCCGACCAGCTCCGGCATAACCTGGACTGCATCAAGCCGCAACTCGCCCGCTTTCTCGATTTCACCGGCGCTAAAAATCCGGCACGGCTCGTCAACAACTACGACTGGACCGGCTCGATCACCTTCCTCGAGTTCCTCCGCGACACCGGCAAGCACATCACGGTGAACTCCATGATCGCGAAGGATTCCGTCCGCTCGCGCATGGAGGACCGCAGCACCGGCATCAGCTTCACGGAGTTCAGCTACATGCTGCTCCAGGGTTTCGATTTCCAGCACCTGCGGAAGACCTTCAATTGCGAACTGCAGGTCGGCGCCACCGACCAGTGGGGCAACATCACCGTCGGCACCGAGCTCACCCGCAAGAAACTCGGCGCGACCGTCTGGGGCCTGGTCTTCCCGCTGCTGACAAAGTCCGACGGCACGAAATACGGCAAGACCGCCACGGGCACCGTCTGGCTCGACGCGAAGAAGACGAGTCCCTACCGCTTCTACCAGTTCTTCGTGAACGCCGACGACGCCGACGTCATCAAGCTGCTCAAGACGCTCACCTTCCTCACGCAGCCCGAAATCGCCGCGCTCGAAACCGAGCTCAAGGCGAACCCCGGCGCCCGCGCCGCGCAGAAGGCGCTCGCCCGGGAAATGACCACGCTGGTCCACGGCGCCGAGGCCCTTGCCGCCGCGATCAAGGCCAGCGAAATCCTTTTCGGCGGCTCGCTCGACGGTGTCACCGAGGAAATCTTCCACGACGTCGCCGGCGAAGTCCCGACCAAGGATCTCGAAAAGGCGAAGCTCGACGGCGCCGGCAGCGCGATCGCCGACCTCATTGTTCACTCCGGCCTGGAAAACTCCAAGGGCGCCGCCCGCAAGGCGCTCGAGGCCGGCGGCATCTACCTGAACAACGTGCGCGTCCCCGACCCCACCCGCAGCGTCACCGCCGCGGACCTGCTGTTCGGCAAGCACCTGCTCCTGCGGAAAGGCAAGAAGAGTTACGCCGTGTTGACGGCCCGCTGAGAGCCGGGCTCCGGCAGTAATGGTCGGGGCTTCTTTAAAAGCGATTCGACGCGCCCCCTCGTCCGCTAGGAACCCTTCGGCGGCTGCCAGAGTTCAATGCGGTTGCCCTCGCCGTCCTTGCTCCAGGCAAACTGGCCGAACTCGGATTTCTCGATGCCCTCCCGCGGCACGAAACCACGGATTGGGTTTCCCTGCCTGGCTGGTCTCCGAATCGAAACCCTTCGTTTCCTCCGTTGCCTTCTGTGAAATCCCGTTCCCCGGCAAGGTGGTCGCCCGTGCTCCGCGATTGAAAATTACGGCTGGGTGCGTCTGTAAGGAAACTCGATCCGCCGCACCTTGCCCTCCTCGCCCGGCCCCTCGATCGCCGCCAGCAGCGAGCCGTCGGGCTGCAGCGCGTAAATAATCTTTTGCGGGAAATCGTGCTGCGGGTTCTCGAACACCGCCTCGGTGGCGCCGAGGGAGACGGCTTGGAAAACGGCTTCCTTCTGACCCGAGGGTTGCGCCACGTAGTACAGCGCGCCGCCCGGGCCCTCGCGGACCTGAAGAAACTCATGTTCGGTCACCTTGCCGCGCACGATGGTGCGCGACATGCCGAGCATCACGCCGGCGGCGGGCGCCATCCAGTGTTCGTCCACCACCCGGCCCGCCTTCTCCATCCGCCAGTTGCCGGCCAGCCAGGCGAGTTGGTTGATCGCCACCGCCGCCTTCACCGGCGCCGCCGGCTTCGGATTCGCCGCGCCCAAGACCATCGGGAGAAGCACCAGGCCAAGGAATACCCGTCGCATGCCCCAAGGTTTAACCACGGATTCCCCGGATTTCACGGATAAAACCAAGGCGCGTTCATCCGGGCAATCCGCGGAAAAAATTCATCCCTTCGCCGTCAGCTTCAGGCCCACGATGCCCGCCACGATCAGCACGATGCACACCAGCCGCGCCACCGTGGCCGGTTCCTTGAAGAGAATGATCCCGAACACGGCGGTGCCCACGGCGCCGATGCCCGTCCAGATCGCATAACTGGTCCCGAGCGGCAGTCCCTTCACCGCCTGCGCGAGGCACCAGAAGCTCGCCAGCATCAGCAACACGGTCACCACGGTGGGCCACAGCTTCGTGAAGCCGTCGGCGTATTTCAGCCCGACCGCCCAGGCGATTTCGAGAACTCCCGCAATGATGAGCCAGATCCAGGGCATGCGCTGAACTAACGGGGCCCGGCGACAAGCCACAAGGCCCAAGTGCCCGCCAAAATCGGCTCAGCCCTTGCCCGGGCCGCGCAGCCCGGCGAAATGATCCAGGAGCAGCGCGTGGATGAAGCGATAGCCGAAACCGACCTTCTGCAGCAGCGCCAGTTGCGCCGCATGATTGAAGAATTTTTCCGCCTTGGGCGGCAAATGGCCGCCGCGGACCAGCAGCCACCGGAGCACGCCGTGTTGCAGGCCATTGAAACCGCCGAAGCGGAAAAACGCCACGAGTCCGGCGCCCACGCCAACGATGAACGTCGCGAGGACTTGATCGCGCCACGGCGCCGGCGTGTCTCCGCTGTAAGCGATCATGGTGACGATGCCCGGGATGGTCATCAGCGCCCCGACCACCGCAAAGGCCGTCAGCGGCACGCGCAGCCAGAAGCCCACGCCCGATCGCCGCGCCCGGACCGGATCGATCATGCCCGCCACGAATCCCCCGAACACGCCGATGAAAGCGGCGAGGAAAAACTCGAGCATGACGGCGATGAAGGCGCCGTTGTCCCAGCGCGTCACCAAGCCGCCCGCCTGGCCGCCCAACGCAGCCCCGGCCACGACCCACAGGACGACCATGAAGCGCCCCTTCCGCCAAAACCGGGCACCGGCGAATCCCGCGATCGCACCGGCGGCCATGCCGCCGAGAAACCAGGCACCACTCAGCTCCTTCGCGAACGCCTGCCATCCATCCTGGGAACTCATCGCAATCACCGTGCCGCTGAACACCAGCGCGATCAGCAAATTCAGTCCCATGATGCCGACCCCGAAGCGCGCAAGCGCCAGGCGCCACGACCAGCTCATGGTGTCCGTCGTTTTGATATCCAAAGCCTTCACGTCCACCGGGGCGCAAAATGCGAAGGCCACCATGCACAAATAAACGAAGCCGTAACCGACAGCCGGATCGGGTTGCTTCAGTCGCTCCAGGAGATCCACGCCCACGAAAACCCAGGCCGCACCGAGACCGGCCAGCGAACCCAACATGATCCAAAATCTTCGCGAACCCATGTCGGTGGAAGTCGCTTTGACCCGCAGGAACAGGAAGTCGATCACGCCCAACGCCAGTCCCGTGCCCGCGGCCAGACCGACGCAGACGAGCCGGTTCACGAGTGGCGTCTTCCAAAACAGGATGGGCAGGACGAGCGCCAGGCATCCCGCGAGGC
This sequence comes from uncultured Oleiharenicola sp., assembly GCA_964515595.1. Lineage (GTDB taxonomy): Bacteria > Verrucomicrobiota > Verrucomicrobiia > Opitutales > Opitutaceae > Lacunisphaera. Next base: position 370,794 of record CAZEUN010000001.1, read on the forward strand.
GCGTCACGAGCATGTAGCCAAACTGGCTGCGCCCTCCCGCGATCCAACCCGGCTGCAGCTGCTCGAGCGCAAACAGGCTCTGGCCGTGCTCCTGCATGCGGCGCGCCAGCCACGCGAGCCAGGCCACGATCCGGGCCGGTTCGTAATCGCCCGCCGCCTTGCCGCGACGCGCCAGCGCCGCATCGATGTAGGCGCCAAACAAATGCTGACGGCGCGCCTGGGCGGTCTGGGCCGCCGCAAAAGGCGCGGTCGTCCCGGCCGGCCCCCGCCAGGCCAGGGCCATGACACTTAACATCAGGGGACTGCGCGCGAGTTCGCGCAGGCCCTCGTCCTCCCGCAGTGCGTGACGGAGCGGCTCCAAGGCGGCCCCGGCGGCTTCGAAATAACGGTCGACCTGCGCCGGGGTCAGCGGCTGCAGGCAAATCGCCGAGCGCAGGCGCAGTTTCGCCGTCAGCGCCTCATATTCCGCCACCCGGCAGGTCACCGCGAGTCCGGGTGGATGATGTTCCTGCTCGAACGCGTTGATTGCCGCCACACAGGCCTCGCGGCGCTCCGCGCCGACTTCGTCCAAGCCATCGAGAATCAGCACGAGCCGGCCCTCCTCCAGCCAGGTTTTCGCCACGCGCTTCGGGACTTGGTAGCGCAAGCCGAGTTCGGCCAGCAGCCACTCCGCCAACCCCTGGCCCTGCCAGGTCGAAAGCGCGAGCACCACCGGCGCCGGCTCGGCGGGCGATTGCCGCGCCCGGCCAATCAGGTCGCGGGCGAGTTCCAGCACCGTCGTCGTTTTACCCGCCCCCGGTTCGCCCAGCACGAGCAACGTGTGCTGCGCGTCATCGAAGATCCCCGCAATGCTGTCCTCCCGGCCCAGCGTCTGGATCGGCCGGTTGGGCGCGACGACGATCCGGTCCCACGGATGCTCGACCGCGTCCTCCCGCCAGTCGAGACCGAGTTCGAGCCATGCCCGGTGGTGCAACGAGGCTTCCAACACGCCCTTGATCCAGTCGTGGTCGACGCGCTCCAGCAGGCGGAGAAGATTCGTGCGCCCGATGTCCCCCGCCGGTCCGGGCGCCCGCGCGGCGGTCGCCTCCACCCGCCCGGTCGAAATCCAGCGGGCGGCCACCCAGTTGTGCAGGTCGGCCGTCGCACTGGCGGCGAGTTCGTCCGCACTCGCGAATTCCTTCACCGTGTGCCCGCGCAACAGCTCCTCCTTGAAGGCGACCAGCCTCGCGGCACGCCCGGGGTCATTGTCGGTCAGCTCCGGCCGCACGGTGTCGCCGCGCTTGAAATACACAAAGCACGGCAGGTTCAACGCGCGGGCCCGGCGGTATTCCGCCTCCGTGATGCCCGAGCCGTAACGATGGCCGATGATCCCGACGAACACCTCGCACAGGTCCACCTGGTCGATCGACGCGTCGTGCGTGTCGTCCGGACGGTTGCCAAAAAATTCCATGCCGACGAAGCGCATTTCCTCCATCCGATTCAATGCCTCCATCAGCGCCCGGCGCTCGGGCTGCAAGTCCAGCCAGGTGGAGCTGACGAACACCCGGTAAATGGGCCGCGCCCGCCGCGCGGCCGCTCCGCCCGAAAGCGACATGGGCCCCGCGGTGTGCGGCGAAGGGTCGGCAGGCATCTCGGCCGAGCTAACCCGGCGGGGAAGCCCGGCTCAAGGCACAAGTATCAGGCCCCAGATCGAAGGAACCGGAAAGGGCGGATCATTCCCGGCCACTTGTTACCTGGCGCTTGTCGCTTTCCTGAAACCCATCCGCTTCAGAAGAACATCGCTTCGCTCAGCGCCGCTTCCGGCGCGAGGAAATGCGCGCCGGCCGCCAGCGTCGTCCGGCCCGTGCCGAGGTCGCCGGTGAAATGCGCCTGGTCCTTGCTCAGGTCCGCCTCCCACTGGAAAACCTTCTGCGGATCGGCGTAGGTGAAGGCCATCGAAAGACAGCCGGCGCAGTCGACCGACGTGACTTCGAAGTCGACCGCGCCCGCGCCCGCGCGCACGAGGCCCTTCTTCACCCAGCCAAGCAGACAGCTCGCCTCGGCCGCAAACTCGCGCCGGTGGCGGATCGTCACCTTCTGCAGGCCGGTGTTGATCAGCGCCGGCGAATAACGGCTCAGGAACTGCCCGAGGTTCTGCCGGAGCGGCAGCGTGCGCGTGTAGGCGAGGTCGCGCACCGCGGCGAGGTTCGGCCACGGATAGGTGAATGCGTCCGGCGGCACCACCGCGCTGTCGAACAGGATCCGCTTGGAACGCGTCAGCAGGTAGCCGTAGTCCGCCAGCCGCTTCGCCGCCGAAAACTTGTGACCCCAGTAGTAGAGCGGCATGTCGGTGGAGAGACACACGGAAACCTGGCTCTCGAGGTAGCTGCGCACCGCCATCGTGTAATGCAGGATGACGAACTCGACGCAGCGCGTGTCGTTCTTCGACTTTCCGAGGAAGCATTCGCCGTAGATCTTCGCGCGCATCTCGGCCGGCGCACGGTCGTCGAAATCCGGACAGAGCACGACGACGCGGCACGGGTAGCGCTGGGCGAAGCGCAGGGTCGCCTGGAACTGCTCCGTGGCGTCCGCCGGCGTCGAGTTCGCGCCGAGATGCAGCACGAGGTTGAGCTGCACGGCGCGACTCTCCCGGGCCGGGGAATCGGCCCAGAGTTTTTTGAACCCCGCCGAGATGCCACCGACGGGCACCTCGAGGCCGGGCAAGGCTTCAAAGACGGCGGGCATCGCTTTTTGAAATTCCAAACGCCAAATCACAAAGGCCAAACAAAGCCCCACAAAGAGATTCGCTCGAAGCCCGGCCGATTGGAATTATTTGGAGTTTGAACATTGGCGTTTGGATTTTGCCGCGCGTTGCGCGGTTACGGTTCCCGCCAGCTGTGCCCGTTCGCGGCCAGCAGCGCCTCCGCCGACTTCGGGCCCCACGAGCCGGACGCATAGGTGTCGAGCCCCTGCCGGCCCTGCTTCGCCCAGTGCTCGAGGATCGGCGTGCACAATTGCCAGGAACGCTCCGTCTCGTCGCCGCGGATAAACAGCGTGCCGTCGCCGATCATGGCGTCGAGCACCAGCCGCTCGTAAGCCTCGGGCGTGTTCGAACCGAACGTCGTGGCGTATTTGAAATTCATCTTCACCGGCTGCGTGCGCGTCTCCAGCCCGGGGATCTTGGCGTTGAGGATGAGGCTCAGGCCCTCGTCCGGCTGGATCTGGAACGCGAGCGTGTTGGCGGCGAGCGTCGAGCGGTCGCTCTCGGCGAACAGGCTGCCGGGCGGACGCTTGAACCGGATCGCGATCTCGCTCACGCGACGCGCGAGGTGCTTGCCCGAGCGCAAATAAAACGGCACGCCCTGCCACCGCCAGTTGTTGATGCTCAGCCGCAGCGCCGCGAAGGTCTCGGTGCCGGAAGCCGGCGAGACATCCTTTTCCTGCAGGTAACCCTTGACGGGCTTGCCGTCGATGACGCCGTCGCCGTACTGGGCGCGGGCCACGTCGGCATTGGCGCCGTCGAGGCGGAGCGGCTGGATGGCCTTGAGGACCTTCACCTTCTCGTCGCGCACGGACTCCGCGTCCATCGAGACCGGCGGCTCCATCGCGGTGAGCGCGAGCAGCTGCATGGTGTGGTTCTGGATCATGTCCCGCAGGCACCCGCTCTGCTCGTAGTAGCCCGCGCGCGCCTCGACGCCCACCTGCTCGGCCACGGTGATCTGCACGTGGTCGATGAAATTGCGGTTCCAGATCGGCTCGAAGATCGCGTTCGCGAACCGCTGCACGAGCAGGTCCTGCACGGTCTCCTTGCCAAGATAATGGTCGATGCGGAACACCTGCTCCTCGGTGAACACCGTCGTGAGCTCCCGGTTGAGCGCCTGGGCGCTCGCGAGGTCGCGGCCGAAGGGTTTTTCGATGATCACCTTCGACTGGTGCAGCTGGCGCAGGTAGCGCGCGGCCAGGCCGCTCGCGCCGAGGTTCTGGATGATCGGCGCGAAGACCGTCGGCGGGGTCGAGATATAAAACAGCGACTGCAGCTGCTGGCCGATTTCCTTTTCGAGCCCCGCGATGCGGGCGCCGAGCCGGTCGTACGCGGCCTTCTCGTCGTAGCCGCCGCTGACGTACAGCGTGCGGGGGGCCAGTCGCGCCCACACCTCCGGGCTCGCCTCGCGGCGGGAGAATTCCCTGATGGCATCGGCCGCCATTTTTTGGAATTCCTCGTCCGGGATCGCCTTGCGGCCGAAGCCGATCAAATAGAAATCCGAGGGCAGGAGGCCGTCATGCGCGAGGTTGTAGATGGCCGGGATGAGCTTGCGCGCCGTCAGGTCGCCGGAGGCGCCGAAAATAATAATCACCGTCGGCGGGGAGCCGCGGTGCTTGCTGAGGCCATGCAGGAACGGGTGACGGACTTCTTCAGCCATACGCCGGAAAGGTCGGTTCAGGGGGCAACCCTCGCAAGGCTATTTAGTGCTATGACGGGAACCCGGATTCCGGGAGATCCCCTCTCGAGAGGGGTGGCGCGCAGCGCCGGGGTGTGTCAGGAGCCCTGTGCGGCGATCCAACGATCAATCGCCTGCAAAACACCATCCAGATTCCGCCTGACCTCCGCTTCCTTGAACCGCAGGAATCGGATCCCCAACGCTTCAAGATCACGTTGACGAATCTCATCATCCCGTCCCTTCAACCGGTGACTGCCGCCGTCAATTTCGACCGCAGGCATCAACTCCCGACAAAAGAAATCCAAAATGGATTCGTCGACGGGCTTCTGCCGATGGAAATCGTAACCGTGTCGCTGCCTTCGACTCACCTGTTGCCATAAGAGTACCTCGGCCAGGCACGGGCAAAACCTTAACGGGAGGACCGCTAACTCTCGCGACGAACTTGAGCCTTATTTCAGGGCAGGAAATGCGCTGCGCTCTTTCCGAACCACACACCCCGGCCTTCGGCCACCCCTCTCAAGCCTGAACCATTCAGTCGAAACCGCGAAGGACGCGAAGAAACGCGAAGATCGCGAGTCAGACCTGATCCCCGGTGATGCCTTGCCGTACTCACTCTTTCGTGATCCTGGGCAAAATCAGAATTTTCCCGGCTGCCCTTCGCGTCCTTCGCGGTTCAATTGCATCGTTCCGGCTCAAGAGGGGATCTTCGCCTGATCGCCCTTCAGGTCTCAGGTTTCAGGTCTCAGGTTTTCTCCTCGCGTCCCATCTCCTCCAGCGACCCGCTCTGCCTCGCGACGTGGTAGCCCTTGGGAAACAGCGGCGCGTTTTCGTAGTGCATCACTTGCGGCGGCAGGCGGCCGCTCAGGGTGACTTCGGCGACATCGAATCGAAAGGTGCGCGGCGGACTCGCGAGCGCGGCGAGGTAGGCGTGCACGGCGCGACGCAGCGCACGCTTCTTGCGGTCGTCCACCGCCTGGAAGCCCGAGACCAGCGCGCCCTCGGCGCGGGCCTTCACTTCGACGAACACCAGCACGTCGCCATCGCGGCACACCAGGTCGATCTCGTCGCGCCGGTCGCGCGGGCTGCGCCAGTTCCGCGTGACGATCGCAAAGCCGTGCCGGTTTTTCAGGTAATCGGCGGCCGCCTGCTCGCCGCGGGCGCCCGCCTCGGCTTCGGCGCGCGCCGCCGGCCGGTCGCGTCGCGCGACCTTGCCCCACAATGCTTTGAGCCAGCCCAGGATTTGCAATTCGCCCTCGACCACGCGAAAAAACACCCCTACAAGCAAGCGCGTTTTTCAATCTCCGCGTCGCGTCCGCACTTTCCGCCGGGCCGCGGACCGCCTCACCTCCCCTTCCCTCATGGCTACTTCCAGCAATCTCACCGGCACGCTCCGCCGCTCCCTGCTCATCAAGGTCATTTCCAAGCCGGCGCCGAGCAAGGAGGACGTCAACACCGTCATCGAGCTCACCGCGAGCAAGGTCGTCGAGTCGCTGCAGGCCCAGTCCATGACCATGTACCTCGTCGAGGGCGGCGAGATCGCCTTCAAGCAGGTTTACTATTCCCCGACGCTCTGGGGCACGGACAAGACCAAGGAGATGCAGTTCAAGGAGACGCAGAAAAAGCTCCTCACGCTCAAGCTCCCGGCCGGCACCGGCAACGTCGGCAAGGTGATCCAGACCGGCGAACCGCTGTTCTTCAGCGGCAAGGGCGCCGACGCCGCCTCGCTCAAGAAGATGGATGTCGGTTTCGAGGTCCACTCCATGCTCACCGTGCCGCTGAAGACGAACATCGTCATCGGCGCCATCCAGGTCCTCAACAAGGAGCCGTCCGCCGGCACCGGCGGCACGTTCACGCCGAAGGACCTCAGCGTCCTCATGGAGGTCGCCGAGTATTCCTCCACGCTCATCCAGCGCATGCTGGATCCGAAGTTCCAGCTCACGCCGGAGGACACCGCGAAGTTCATTTCCAAGTTCACCGAGCTGCCGCTGGTCACGAAGATCGACGACGTCGAGATCGACGAGAAGCTGGTGGAAATCACCGGTGACGCCGTGATCCGCCGCGAGTCCATCTTCCCCTACAAGAAAACCGGCACCAACTCGTGCTCGGTGCTGATGACCAACCCGCTGGACTACGCGAAGCGCGAGGCGTTTTCGCAGGCCACCGAGATGTCGATCGACGACGTCAAGGTCATCCCCGCCAACCTCCTCGACGCCCTGCTCAAGAAATGTTTCGGCGAGAAGGCCGGGGCCGCCAAGGCGGGCGAGGCCGCGGCCGAGGTGGACATCGACGAGGTGAAGGACCTCATCGCCGGCGCCTACACCGAGGGCGGCACGGGCGGCGAGGTGAAGGCCGCCGACCTCGAGAGCGAGGATTCGGCCCCCATCATCCAGCTGACGAACCGCATCATCGAGGATGCCTATGTTTCCGGCGCGTCCGATATTCACATCGAGCCGATGGAAAAGGACCTCGTCGTCCGCTACCGCGTGGACGGCATGTGCGCCGAAAAAATGCGCCTCCCGAAGCAGGTCGCGTTCGCCATGGTCGCCCGCCTGAAGATCATGTGCAACCTGGACATCTCCGAGCGCCGCCTGCCGCAGGACGGTCGCATCGTGTTCAAGAAGTTCACGAAGAAAAACATCGATATCGATCTGCGCGTCGCCACCGGCCCGATGAACCACGGCGAGAAGGTGGTCATGCGTATCCTGGACAAGGCGAAGTCCACCCTGCCCCTGCCGCAGCTCGGGTTTTCGGACGAGAACCTCGCCAAATACCGCGATTGCGTGCGCCAGCCGTACGGCATGATCCTGCACTGCGGCCCGACCGGCTCCGGCAAGTCCATGACGCTTTACGCCGCGCTTGCCGAGATCAACACGCCCGACGTGAACATCCAGACCGCCGAGGACCCGATCGAGTACACGCTCCCCGGCCTGAACCAGATGCAGATGAACAAGCAGATCGGCCTGGATTTCCAGCGGGCGCTGCGCTGCTACCTGCGCATGGATCCCGACATCATCCTCGTGGGCGAAATTCGCGACAAGGAAACCGCGCAGATCGCGTGCGAAGCGGCCCTCACGGGTCACTTGCTCGTCTCCACGCTCCACACCAACGACGCGCCCTCCACGGTCTCGCGCATGGGTGAAATGGGCATCGAGCCCTTCAACATCTCGGCGGCGCTCGTGTGCGTGTGCGCCCAGCGCCTCCTCCGCCGCGTCTGCAAGAACTGCAAGGTGAAGTACAAGCCCGAGGGCCGCGAGGCCGAGATCCTCATGAAGGCGCTCGACCTCAAGGAAGCGCCCGAGATTTTCAAGGCCGCCCCCGGCGGCTGCCACATCTGCAGCGGCAACGGCTACAAGGGCCGCGTCGGCATCCACGAGCTCATGGTCAATTGCGAGGAGATCGTCGAGGCCATCAACAAGGAGGTCGAGGTCGCCGACTTGAAGCGCGTCTGCATGAAGTCCGGCATGAAGACCATGCACCAGGACTCGATGCTCAAGGTGAAGATGGGCCTCACCACCATGGAGGACGCGCTCTCGAACGTGCCGGCCGACATGATCGCGCTGGACGGCGGCGACGGCGACGCCGAGCCCAAGGCCAAGAAGCACGGGCACTAATCCATTCTCGTCCGAACTACCCCTCGGACGGGCAAGCAAAGGAGGCGCGATCCGCAAGGATCGCGCCTTTTGCGTTTCGGAATCCGCCAGGCATCCCGCCGCAGCCCGGTGGAGCGAAGGGGAGATCTTCGCGCTGTCGCAAGCGCTCAACCCACCCCGCCCTGCGGGCACCCCTCTCAAGAGGGGATCTCGCTCGCGTGGGATCCCCTCTCGAGAGGGGTGGCGCGCAGCGCCGGGGTGTGTGCGAAAGCTGCGACTCCGCGCCCCCTTCCTTTGCCTACGACGAATGATTCCCTTCCCCAGCTTGCCGAAACCCCGCCCACCGATCACTGTCCGACCGTCCCATGCCCGCGCCCAAATCCCGGAAGCCTTTCTCAGTCGTCACCGCCCTGGTCGAGACCTTCGGGTTCAGCCCGAAACTGGCCTCCGCTTTTTCCTTGTTCATCGCGCTGCTGGTCGTGGCCGCGATCGTCTGGGTCGTTCGCTCCGCCCCGCCGCGCACCCTCGTCCTTGCGAGCGGTCCGCCGGGCAGTTCGTTCGCCCGTTGGGCCGAGGCTTACCAGAAGGCCTTGGGTGAGCACGGGGTCACCCTCGTCCTCACTCCCTCCAGCGGCTCGCTGGACAACCTCCGCCGGCTGCAGGCGGCCGCGCCGCGCGTGGATATCGGCTTCGTGACCGGCGGCATCGTACCCGCCACCGAGGTCCGCGGCCTCGCGTCACTCGGGAGCGTCGCCTACCAGCCGCTGATGGTTTTCTACCGCAATCCCGTCCCCCTGGGCCGGCTCTCCGAACTGGCCGGCAAGCGGCTGGCGGTCGGCGCCCCGGGCAGCGGCACGCGGGCGATCGCGCTCCAGCTGCTGCAGGACAACGCCATCACCGGCGCGCCCACGGTTTTCTCCGACCTCGATGCGGAAGCGGCCGCGAGCGGGCTCCTCGAGGGCCAGCTCGACGCGATCTTCCTCATGGGCGACTCCGCGCCGACCCAGACCCTGCGCAGCCTGGTGCGCGCGCCGGGCATCCAGTTGCTGGACTTCCGCCAGGCCGATGCGTACGTGCGCCGACACACTTTCCTCAACAAGATCGTTCTGCCCGAGGGCTCGTTCGATCTCGCGAAAAATCTCCCGGCCCGCGACGTCGAGGTCGTGGGCGCCACGGTGGAACTCGTGGCCCGCGAGGACCTCAATCCCGCGCTCTGCGACCTGCTGCTCGAGGTGGCGCAAGGCGTGCACGGCCGGCCCGGCATGTTTCAGAAGAAGGGCGAGTTCCCCGCCCCGCTCGACCACGACCTCGCCCTCAGCGCCGACGCGCTGCGCTTCTATAAATCCGGCCGCGGGCTGGCCTACCGCGTCATCGGCAACTTCTGGCTCGCGAACCTCGCCAACCGCATCCTCGTCGCGATCGTCCCGCTGGCGCTGGTGCTGCTGCCCGTCCTGCGCCTGCTCCCCGTCGCCTACCAGCTTGGCGTCCGCCTGCGCATCTATCGCTGCTACCGGCCGCTGCTCCGCATCGAGCGCGATCTTTTCGGCGACCTGACCGCGGAACGCGTGCGGGAACTGCAACAGCGCGTGGACGAGGTCGAGCAACTGGTCAACCAGCTCAAGGTCCCCGCCTCCTTCGCCGACCAGTTCTACGAATTGCGCGTCCACATCGCCTTCGTCCGCCAGCGGCTGGAGACGGCCGCCAGCCACGCCGGGAAAAAATCGCCGCAAGCGTCGTAGCCGAACGCGTGAGCGTTTGGCTACTTTCGAGCAGCCAAACGCTCACGCGTTCGGCTACGGGATTTAGGATTTCGAATTGGAGCTCCCGGGGATCGCCCGATGGCCGGGTCCCGGTTGCACCCGATGGTTGAAAATGGCGGCTGTGTTACCGTCTGCCTTCAACTCAACCAAAGGAACTCCATGTCTATTCTCGCCATGATCGGTATCGGTCTGCTCGTCGGCATCATCGCCAAATTTCTCATGCCGGGGAATGATCCGGGCGGCTTCTTCGTCACCGTGCTGCTGGGCATCGCCGGCGCCTTCCTCGCCGGATACGCGGGCCGCGCCTGGGGCTGGTACGCCGCGGGCGAACCCGCTGGATTCCTCGCCTCCGTCGGCGGAGCCATCGTCCTGCTCGTGTTGTACCGCGTGATGTTCGGCCGCCGGCACCGGCTGCATTGAGCTGGAGAAACCCGGACCGGTCCGCTGACCCGCCCGGGTTTAGAGCGTTTTAAATTAAAGTAGGCCGATCAGAACGTAGGATTCCCCGCTATCGTCATTCTGAGCCGTGCGAATCCAAGTGGATGTGCACATTCCCTTGGATGCTTCGCACGGGCTCCCGCCGCCGCCGAGCCTAAGGCGGGTAAGCAGGATGGCGGTGGCGAAAATGATCCGTTTTTCTCGATCGGGCGCCGGCTACGAATTTATTTTAAATGCTCTAAAGGAGCAGCCGTCGTCAGACGGCTGGCGCCAGCGGCCTGACGGCCGCTGCTCCTTTTATGGACCCGAATGCGCTTACGAGCTCACCGGCTCGCTCGGGCGCGTGGCGCGCACCGAGTCCGCGATGGTGGTCGGCAGCGCCTCGGCTTCGCCGAGCTGCTTGTTGAAGCGCATCGACACCGTCTTGGATACGCCGCGCTCCTGCATCGTCACGCCGTAGAGCGCGTCGGCCGCGGCCACCGTGCTCTTGTTGTGCGTGATGATGATGAACTGCGATTCCTTGACGAATTGCTTCAGCAGGTTGGTGAACCGGTGGATGTTCGACTCGTCGAGCGGGGCGTCGAGTTCGTCGAGCAAGCAGAACGGCGAGGGCTTCACCATGTAGAGCGCGAAGAGCAGCGCCACCGCGGTGAGCGTCTTCTGGCCGCCGGACAACAGCGTGATGCCCTTGAGCTTCGTGCCGGGGGGCTGCGCCACGATCTCGATGCCGCTCTCGAGGGGATCCTCGGCGGACACCAGCTCGATCTCCGCCCGGCCACCGCCGAACAGGATGTTGAACGTGTAGGCGAAATTTTTGCGGATCTGCTCGAAGGTCACCTTGAACTGCTCGAGCGAGGTCTGGTTGATGTCATCGATGGCCTTCAACAACTGCGCCTTCGCGCTGTTGAGGTCGTCGTTCTGGGTCTTGAGGAATTCGTAGCGCTGCTTCAGCTCGGAGTATTCCTCGATGGCCACGAGATTGACCGCGCCCATGGCGCCGAGGCGCTGACGGAGCGCGTCGACCTCGGCCTTCACCTCGTCCCAATTCGTCGAGTCCATCCCCTTCAGGTCGTCCTCGGTCGGCTCGCCCTTGTTTTCCTTCTTCCGGCGGCGCTTCGGCGCGGATTTTTCCTCCGCAGGGGCGTCGCTCGCCGACGCCCGGGCGCCGTCAGGCGGCGCCCCTGCTCCGGCGGATTCGGAATCGTCTTCATCCAGGTCCAGATCCTTCATGCCCTCCGGCTCGTCGTCGGCGTGCCACATCAGCTTCCGCCAGTCCTGGGCGCCGATGTCGGCCTGGAATTCCCGGGTGACTTCCTCGGTCAGGAACTGCACGCGGGCGCGGGTTTCCGCGAGCTTGACCTCATGCTTGCTGAGTTCGGATTGCGCGGAATCCGCCTCGGCGCGGATGGACGAGAGCCCCTCCTCCACCGCGTTGATCTCCTGCTCCACCGTGGACAGTTCGACGCGGACCTTCTCCACGCCTTCCTGGGCGACGCCCAGGGTCGTGACGATTTCCTCGGCCCGGCGCTTCTGGCCGGTGCCCTGCTCCTCGAGCACCGAGACCTGCTCGGACCACGTCTCGAGCTCGATCTGGCGTTGGGTGATGAGTTCCGCCAGCTGCTCGCCGCGGCGCTCCATTTCCGTCAGGCCGCGATCGAGCACCTCCACCTTCTGGCGGCGCTCGGCGAGTTCCAGACGGGCCTGGGCGAGAATTTCCTTCTTCTGGTCGCGGTCGGCGCGCTTCTCGGTGATGACCGTCTCGGTGCCGACGATGATCTGCTTCTGGGCGTTGACGCCGGCCTCGGCCTCGGCGAGCAGCGCCTGCGCCTTGGCCAGGCGGGCGAGCGCCTCGTCATGCTCGCGCTTCAGGGCGTTGAGTTCGTTCTCCATCCGCGCGAGCCGGTTGACGGCGTCGTCGTGCGCCTTCTGGGCGTTTTTTTCCTCGGAGTGGATCGCGGCGGCGTGCTGCGAGGTCGCGAGCACTTCCTTGCGCTTCTGCTCCAACAACTGCTCGGCGGCGACCAACGCGGCGTTGAGCTGCTCGATGACCGCGCGCTGGTCGTCGTGGGCCTTTTGCTCGGTGACCACGGCCCGGCCCGTCTCGCGGAGGTCGACCTCGCGCTGCACGATGCTGTTCGCGGGCTTCTTGTGGTGGCCGCCGTAGATGAGGCCGCGACGGTCCACGAGATCGCCCTTCGGCGTCGCGACCAGCAGGAAGCCGAAAGCGGGGTTGGCCTGCCAGAATTCGAGGAAGGCGCCCAGATCGTCCGCCAGGTAGCAGGCCGACAGGATCGAGGCCGCGGGATGGGAAGAGTCGAGATTGGCGATGGCCTCCGTGGCCGGCCGCAGGCCGGCGGGGAGTTGATCGGCACCGGAGGCCTGGGACTGGAGGCCCGAAATTTGCAGACAAACCGAACCGATCTTGTCGTTCTCGAGCTGCGCGAGGATTTTCTGGGCCGTCGTGAGGTCGGCAACGCTGATCGCCTCGACCGACGCGCCCAGCAGCGCCTCGACGGCCTTGGCGTAATCGGCGCGGACTTCCAGGCCCTGGGTGATGGGCACGAACTTCTGTTCGCCGAAGAGCGCGGCGAAGCGTCCCTGCAGGATCGCCTTGGCGCCTTCGCCGAAGCCTTCCCACTTCTCCTGGAGTTGCTGGAGCAATTTCAGGCGGGCGGTTTTCTGGGCGAGACTGCGATCGATCTCCTGGAGCTGGCGCTGGGCCTCGCGGAAATCCCGCGTGGCGTCCTGCAGCGCGGACTGCGCGGCCTGGGCCTCGCTGTTCGAGCGGGCCTGCTCGGCCCGGGCTTCCTCGACGCGCACGCGGACCTCGTTGAGGGCCACGGCGGCGCCTTCCACGGCGGAGCGAAGATCGGCCAGGTCCTGGGAAAGCGTGTCAAACTTGTGCTGGCTCGTGCGGGCGTCGACCTCGAGGCCGGAGCTTTCGGTGCGATGACGCGCCACGGCGCTCTCGAGCTGGAGCAGGTGGAACTTTTCCTGGCTCAACTGCTGCTCGGCGCGGGTCAGCTCGCCCTCGGTGACGGCGAGCTCGCGATTGCGATCCTGGAAAACGGCGTCGGAACTGCCGAGCAGGGTGAGCTGGGCTTCCTTGTCCTGCGAGCCGCTGTCCACCTGCGTGGCCAGTTCCCGGCGCTGCATCTCGAGTTCGGAGAGATCGTCCTTGCCCGCCGCCAAGCGCTCGGCGAGCGCCGTGCGCTTCACCTGGGCCATGTTGGCGGCATTCTCGGCGGCTTCCTTCTGCGAGCGGAGGTCGAAGACCGCCTGCTGCGCGTCCTGCACGCGCTGCCCGAGAAAATTCCGGAGCGTCCGGCCCTCGTTCAGCTTCTGGCTGCGCTCCTCGAGCGTGGTGCGGCGGGTGTCCGCCGCCTCGCGGAGCGACGCCACGCGCCCGTCGAGATCCGCGAGCGTCGTGCTGAGCTGGCCGTACTGATGGCCGGTGAGCGCCAGCGCGAGATGGCGCAGGCGGAAATTGAGGCGCTTGTAGCGCATGGCCTTCGCGGCCTGCCGCTTCAAGGAGCCGATCTGGCGGGCGACTTCGTTGATGACGTCCGACACGCGCGCCAGGTTCTGCTCGGTCAGCGCGAGCTTGTTCATCGCCTCGCGGCGCTGGCTCTTGTACTTCGTGATGCCGGCGGCCTCCTCGAACACCACGCGGCGTTCCTCGGGTTTCGACGAGAGGATCTGGTCGATCTGGCCCTGCGCCATGATCGAGTAGCTGGTCCGGCCTACGCCGGTGTCCATGAAAAGCTTGTGGATGTCCTTCAGGCGGCACGGCTGGCCGTTGAAATAATACTCGCCGCCACCGTCGCGATTCACGCGGCGCATGATCTCGATCTCGTGGAACTCGCTGCCGAGCTGCTTTTCGCAGTCGGTCAGGAGCAGCGCGACCTCGGAGAACTGGGCGGCCTTGCGGGTGTCGGCGCCCTCGAAAATCACGTCCTGCATCTTGCCGCCGCGGAGGGCCTTGGCGCTCTGTTCGCCGAGCACCCAGCGGATGGCGTCGGCAATGTTGCTCTTGCCGCAGCCGTTGGGACCGACGATGGCGGTCACGCCAGGCTGGAAACTGAGGGTCGTGTTGTCGGCGAAGCTTTTGAAGCCGTGAAGTTTTAGCGCCTTAAGATGCATTGAATGGTGAAGATCTCCCCGCGGCTTGCCGCGGGTTTCGCGGGCAAATTGGGACGCCATCCGGGAGGATGGCGTTCAACTTAAAGGGAAAACTAGAGGCAGCGGCTCCGCGCCGTGCAATGGAAAAAGCGCCGTTTCCGCCTCTGAAAAGTTGCTCCCAAGGGCGATTTTTAGCTGGTCAACCGGCGGCGGTGAGGCTGGGCCGGAAATGGGCGGCTGGCTCGGTGGAGGGCCCTGCTCCCGCTGGGCCGGCGTGCGGGAGTGATATTACGTTCGCGGCCCAGCGGGAGCTGGGCCCTCCAGGGAACCGATCGGCCCTGCCCAGCAGGGGAAATAATATTTTTGAGGGGTCAGCCATGTTCCGGACTACTGGCTGTTCCGGCCGCTTGCGTCACCCGCCGGCCCGGCCACCGTGGGGCCATGGCCGGAGCCCAATCCACCTCCCTCGAGCAAACCAAGCGCTACCTGCCTTGGTTGGTGGCGGTGGCCCTGTTCATGGAGAATCTGGACGCGACCATCGTGAACACGGCGGTGCCGACGATGGCGGTCAACCTCAACGTCACCCCGTTGAGCCTGAAGGGCGTCCTCACGAGCTACACCCTTTGCCTCGCCGTGTTCATCCCAATCAGCGGCTGGATGGCCGACCGCTTCGGCACCCGGCGGGTGTTCACGTGGGCCGTCTGCCTGTTTACCCTGGGCTCGCTGGCCTGCGGCATGGCCATCAACAGCCCGACGCTGGTCGCGGCGCGTGTCATCCAGGGCATCGGCGGCGCCATGATGACACCGGTCGGGCGGCTGGCGCTGGTGCGCACCTTCCCGAAATCCGAAATGATCGCCGCGATGAACTTCGTGGTCATCCCCGCGTTGATCGGTCCGCTGCTCGGGCCGTTCGTCGGCGGACTGATCGTCCACTGGCTGCCGTGGCGCACGATCTTTTTCCTCAACCTGCCCATCGGCCTGCTCGGGCTCTGGCTCATCAAGCGCCACATGCCGGACTATCGCGACGAGGCCGTGGCGCCCCTGGATCGCTGGGGCTTTCTGCTCTTCGGCAGCGGCATCGCCCTGCTCTCCTATGTGCTGGAGATTTTCGGCGAGCACCGCCTGTCACCGGGTCCCATCCTGCTGCTGCTGGCCGCGGCACTGGCCCTGCTGGGCGCCTACGGGTGGCACGGCAATCGCGTGCCCAACCCCGTGATGCGCCTCACGCTTTTTAAAATCCGCACGTTCAACGTCGCCGTCCTCGGCGGCATCATCACCCGCCTGGGCGTCGGCGGCATGCCCTTCCTGCTGCCCCTGCTCTACCAGATCGGCCTCGGCCATCCCGCGTGGAAGGCCGGCCTGCTGACCATGCCGCAGGCCGGCGCGGCGATCGTGATGAAGATGTTCAGCAAGGACGTCCTCGCCCGCTTCGGCCACCGGCGCGTGCTGACGGTGAACACCGCGGGCTTCGGGCTCCTGATGGCGGCCTTCGCCTTCGTCGTGCCCGGCACGCCCATCTGGGTCATCCTGTTGCTCAGCTTCACCCAGGGCCTGTTCTCCGCGTTGCAGTTCACGAGCATGAATTCGCTGGTTTATGCGGACATCGGCGACCGCGACGCGAGCATGGCCAACAGTATCGCCAGCACGGCGCAGATGATGGCGCTGAGCTTCGGCGTGGCCTTCGCCTCGCTGGTCACCGCGTGGTTCATCGGTTCGACGCCGCAAACCGACACCGCGAACTTCATGGGCGCCCTGCACCGGGCCTTCCTCGCGCTCGGCGGCATCACAATCATTTCGTCGTTCATGTTCTGGCGGCTCCGGGCCAGCGACGGCAGCAGCATGAGCAACCACCGCGCGGCGTCGGCCGCGCCGGAGGCCGTCGAGGCGGCCTGACCGGAATCAGCCGTCCGCTCGCCGACAGCGGACTTGGGCGCCCACTCAGTCCCGCTCGAGCCGTTTGCCGAGGCTGATGGCGCCCTCGACCGCGAAACCGATGGCTTCGTAGAAGGCGAGGATGTCCCGGTTTTCCGGACGCACCTGCAGATTGATTTTCGGACAGCCCGCGGCCCGCAGCACGCGTTCCGCTTCGGCCATCAACGCGCGGCCCACTCCGCCGCGACGCCGCACCGGGTCGACCGCCAGATAGTTGATCCAACCACGATGCCCCTCGTAGCCAGCCATGACGGCGCCAATGATTTGCCCGCCCGCCTCGGCGACGAGAAACCATTCGGGATTCACGCGGAGCTTCCGCGCGATGTCCTTGCGGGGATCGTTCTGCGGTTTCACCAAGTCACAGGCGCGCCAAAGCGCGATGACCGCGGCTTCATCCGCCGGGTGGAACGGCCGGATGCGAAAATCGGGCTTCATGTCCCTTATCGTCATTCTGAGCGGAGCGAAGAATCCAACTGGATCCTTCACTTCGCAAAGCTCCGTTCAGGATGACGCATCGGATTCCGATGCGTCATTTATGATCCCACGGCAGGTGGATCTTCATCTTCGGGTATTTCCAGATGCGGACTTCCTTGAACATTTTCCCGGGATTCAGGATGCCGCGCGGGTCGAGGGCTTTCTTCACGGCCTGCATGGCGCGGACCTGCGCCGGGTTGTGTTGGAGGCGGAGGAACGGCGTCTTCGCCAGGCCGATGCCGTGCTCGCCGGAGATCGCGCCGCCGAGGGCGACCACCGTCTCCATGAGCGTCTGCACCGCGGCCTCCGCCGCCTTCGTCTCGGCCGCGTTGGCGCGGTGATACATGATGTTCACGTGAAGATTGCCGTCGGCGAGGTGGCCGAAGGTCGGGATCGGCAGCTTCGATTTCCGCTTCAACCCCGCGATGAACCGCGCGAACTTCTCGTAATGGCGCATCGGCACGACGATGTCCTCGTTGAGTTTCGAATCGCCAAGTTCGAACATCGCGCCCGAGCACTTGCGACGCACGGCCCACAGTTCCTCGACTTCCGTGCGGCTGTGCGCCTCCTTGAAGGCCACGGTGTTCGTCCGCGCCCAGGCGAGCACTTCCTGTTTCAAATCGTCCACCTCCGCAAGCGAGCCCGCCAGTTCCAGCAGGATGACCGGCCGGCCGGCCTGGCCGGGAAAGACCGTCCTGCCCGTCGCCCGCTCGGCGCAGAGCACGCTCTCGCGGTCGAGGAATTCACAGATGGCCGGCTGGATCCGCTGGCGGAAAAGTTTTCGCGCCGCGCTCAACGCCGACGCTTCGTTCGAAAATGCCGTCAGCAGTGTCCACCGCGCGGCGGGCATCGGCACGAGTTTCAGCACCGCCCCGGTCACGACGCCGAGCATCCCCTCGCTGCCGATCCAGAGGTCGCGCAGGTTGAAGCCCGCGGCGAACTTCTTGGTGGCGGTCCCCCACTCCACGAACTCGCCCGTCGGCAGGAAGCCGCGCAGCGCGATGACGAAATCGCGCGTCACGCCATACTTGCCGCCATGCATGCCGCCGGCGTTGCATGCAATGTTGCCGCCGATCGTGCAATACTCCCGCGAGGACGGATCGGGCGGATAGAACCAGCCTTTCGCCGCCGCGGCCCGCACCACATTCGCATTCGTCGCGCCCGCGCCCGCGTGCGCCATGCCCGCATCGGCATCGATCGCGACCCGGTTGAGCTTGAGCATGTCGATCACCCACCCGCCGCTCACCGGCGCCGCTGAGCCCATGAGGGTCGTGCCGCGTCCGCGGACGGTCACCGGCACGCGGTGCTTGTTGGCCAAGGCCAACACGACGCCGACCTCGGCCTCGGCCCGCGGCGTGATCACCGCCTCCGGCAGGAACGAGATCTTGCTGCTGTCGAACGAGGCCGCCCAGCGGCCTTTTTCCGAAACATCGACGCGCGCCCCGAGCCGGCGCTTCAAGGCAGTGGTGGCGGACGCATGTAATTTACCCGACATGTAGGAGCCTGTTTACAGGCGATGCCTCCCCTGCTCCAAGGCATTTTTCGCCACCAAAAGCACAAAAGGCGCAAAAAATGAACCGGTCCGTTTCGCGCCTCTTTCGACCGGTCCCAGCCCGATCGACGTTTCAGGCATGTCACGTAATACGTGACATTCAGCTGGGGACGCCCGCCGGCATGTCACGTATTACGTGACATGTTGGCGGCGGACGAAAGGGCGAAACATGACGCATTCCCGGCAAATTTCGCTTTGAATGTGCCCGGTGGCAGGTGTTGAGTCTGCCTTCCTTTCCATGACCCGCGTTCTCCTTACGACCACTTCCTTTCAAGATACCCCGGGTATCCACCACGACATGCTGGCGAAGGCCGGCTTTGAGATCGTCCGCGAACGCGGGCCGCTTCCCGAATCGAAGATGCTCGAGCTCGCCGGCCAGTTCGACGCCTACCTCTGCGGCGACGACGCCCTGACGCGCGCCGTCATCCAGAAATCGCTCCCGCGCCTCAAGGTCATTTCCAAATACGGCATCGGCCTCGACAAGATCGATGTGAAGGCCGCCACCGACCTCAAGGTGCCCGTCCTTTTCACTCCCGGTGTCAATCACACCACCGTCGCCGAGCACACCTTCGCGCTCCTGCTCGCCGTCGTGCGCAACCTCGTGGTCGAGGCCAACCATGTCGCCGCCGGCCGCTGGACGCGCATCACCGGCAACGAACTCTGCGGCAAGACCCTCACCCTCGTCGGCCTCGGCCGCATTTCGAAGGAAGTCGCCATCCGCGCCCGCGCCTTCGGCCTGCGGGTCGTGGTGTTTGCGAACTACTGGGAGGAGGATTTTGCCCGCTGGCACGGCCTCGAGCGCGTCGAGGACCTCGACGAGGCGCTCCGGCAGGCGGATTTCGTCTCGCTGCACACGAAGCTCACGGAGAAGACCAAGGGCCTGATCAACGCCCGCCGCCTCGCGCTGCTGAAGCCCGGCACGGTCATCGTCAACACCGGCCGCGGCGAACTCATCGAGCTCGCCCCGCTGGTGGAGGCCATCAAGGCCGGCAGGATCCGCTACGGGGCCGACGTGCTCGACCAGGAGCCGCCGCCGGCCGACCACCCGCTGCTCGGCCTGCCCGGCACCGTGCTCACCCCGCACATCGGCAGCCGCACCCATGAGAGTGTGCAGCGCCAGGCGAGCTGCGCGGTGGAGAACCTCACGTTGTATTTGGCCGGCAAGCCTCCGATTGCGCAGGCGAATCCGGGCGTCTGACCAATCCAATCTTTCACAGAAGGAAACGAAGTTAACGAAGTGATCTCAAAACAAGAGGCTCAATTTCCTGGCTCCATGGCTTCTGGAGTATTCCACCTTGGTTCCCTTTGTTACCTTCTGTAAAACCGAATCTGTCTTCTGTTTTCTGTCCTCAGTCCTCTGATTTTTCCCATGCCTGAACAATTCTTCGTAGTCCCCGAGTCCCAACATAACGCCCTCATCCAGGCCGCCTACCAGCATCGCGGTTTCCACGCCGACGAGGCCGGCGAAGGCGCGCGCTTCTGCGCCGAGGCTTCGCGCCATGGCATCCGCACGCACAACGGCATCAAGGCCCTGCACCTCGACCATCTTTTCGGCTCCGGCTCGAAGGGCTGCGTGCCGGGCGCGCAGATCGAGGAGAAGCCGTCGAAGTTCGAGGCCGCAAAGATTTGGAACGCCAACAAGAAGCTCGGCCAGTCCACCGCCTACCGCGCCATGGCCGAGGCGATGCGCCTCGCCGACAAATACGGCGTCGGCACCGTGTCGGTGGACAACGCCTTCCATTACCTGTGGGGCGGCGGCTACGTGATGGACGCGGCGCGCAAGGGCTACATCGCCTACACCAACTGCACCGCGGCCTTGGCCGAGGTCGTGCCGTTCGGCGGCAAGTTCCCCACCCTCGGCACCAACCCGCACTCCTGGGGTTTCCCGACGACCGCGGCCGTCGGCTACCCGATCGTGATCGACTGGGCCACGTCCGTCGTCGCCATGGGCCGCGTCCAGCAGCTCAAGCGCGAAGGCAAGCAATTGCCGCCGCTCGCCGCGGTGGACAAGGACGGCAACCCGACGACCGACCCGAATCTCGCCACGTCGCTGCTCCCCTTTGGCGCGCACAAGGGCTACGGTCTCTCGCTCATCAACGAGATCGTCGGCGGCTTCATCGGCGGCTCGCTGCCGACCATCCGCAACCGGTGGGACCAGGTGGGCGCCGGCGACAAGGGCACCTGCGTGTTCTTCTTCCAGGTCATTCATCCCGAAGCCATCAGCAGCGGCGCGTTCGCCAAGGGCCGCAACCAGTCCCAGAACGTGAAGGCCGTCATCGACGACGTCCTCGGCCACGGCAACGAGAAGTCCATGCTCCCCGGCCAGCTCGAGGCCATGTGGGCCAAGCGCACCGCCGAGGCGGGCGGCCTGCTCTTCACCCAGGCGGAGCTCGACGCGATGAACGAAATCGCCGCCGAGGCCGGGCAGCCCGCGCTCAGGGCCGGCGATTTCAAGACGGTCAGCTACTGAAGGCTCCTGCAACCGCTCATACCGCCGGCACAGTCGGCGGTATAGTTTGATGGCCGCCGTTGCCGCGACGGCCATTTTCATTTCGCCAAGCGCGGCGGCGCGACCAACCGTCCTGCCCCTCGCCCATGATCGCTCCCTTCGGCATCAAGGAACTCGTCCATCCCTGGCGGCGCCTGCTCGGCAGCCCGGAGATGGGCATCCTCATGCTGAGCAACCTCGTGCTCGGCCTCGCGTATTCGTTCGTCGTGCCGTTCTACTCGATGTGGGGCACGGAGCACGTGGGCATGTCGAACTGGGGCTTCGGCATCTTCATGACGATCACCTCGGTCAGCAACATCGTCATCAGCACGGCGCTCGCGCGCTGGTCCGACACGAAGGTCAGCCGCCGCGCGATCCTGCTGCTGGGCTGCGCGGCGGGCGCGCTCGGCTACTTCGGCTACGCGTTTGTCACGAACATCGTCGCCCTGACTTGCATTGGCGCGCTCGCGCTGGGCATTTCGTCGGTCACGTTCGCCCAGCTCTTCGCCTGTGCGCGCGAGGCGCTCGATCGTCATGGAATTCCCCGGCACGAGGCGCCGCTCTACATGAACATCTTCCGGCTGCTGTTCTCGCTGGCCTGGACCATCGGACCGGCGATCGCGGCGTGGGTGATGATTCATGGCGGCTACGAGGGCATCTTCGTGGTCTGCGCGTCGTTCTTCATCGTCCTCTTTGGCATCGTCTGGTTTTGCATCCCCGCGCGGCCGTCGGCCGCCGCCGGCGGCGCCGTCCGGACGCCCTTGGGCAAGGTGCTCCGCCGCCCCGACCTGCTCTGCTATTTCGCCGCCATCGCGATCGTCTTCATCTGCATTACCATGGGCATGATGGATCTGCCGCTGATGATCCTGCGCACCCTCGGCGGCACCGAAAGGGAGATCGGCATCGCCTTCAGCGTGGCGCCGGTCTTCGAACTGCCGTTCATGTTCTACTTCGGCCTCCTCGCCTCGCGCGGCGATCCCGGCCGGCTGATTCGCATCGGCGTGGTGATCGCCGTGGCCTATTACGCGCTCCTGACGCAGGTGACCGAGCCGTGGCACATTTATCCGCTCCAAATCCTCAGCGCGGCGATGGTCGCCGTGATCTCGGGCATCGCGATCACCTTCTTCCAAAGCTACATTCCCGACCAGCCCGGCACGGCGACGAATCTTTATCAGACCGCGCAGCGCGCCGGTTCGACCGTGGGCTACCTGTCGTTCGGCTTTCTCGCCAGCAGCATCGGCTACCGGGCGATCTTCTGGGTCTGCGCCGCCCTGTGCGTCGCCGCCTTCGCGCTGCTGTTCCTCGCGCGGGAAAAGCACGAGAGCCTGGCACCGGCGACGTAGGGTCGGTCTTCGACCGGCCCGCTCGGGAGCCGCCCACTCATCGCAGGAACTTGTTTACCAGCGATCCGAAACTCGCGCCGCGCGACCACGTCCTGAATCGCTTGCAAGCAAGCTCTTCGATTTCGAACCGGCGCCTCAGGTTTCCGGCTCGTTCGTCAGCTCCAGCGCCAGCGTGCGCACGCCCTTGAGGTCCGTCTTGCCGGTGCCGAGCATCGGGATCCGGTCCACCTTCTTCAGGATCCTCGGCACCCAGAGATTCGGCACGCCGGATTCCAGCAGCTTCGAACGGATTTGCTCGAGCGTGACGTCCTGCGTCGTGAGCAGCACCAGCGCCTCGCCCTTGCTCGGATCGGGAATGCCGGTGATCGCGATCACCGGGCCCTCCGCCTGCTCCCAGCCGAACAACTCGAGGATGCGAACCTCGATCGTGCCGTGCGGGACCATCTCGCCGCCGATCTTGGAAAAGCGCGAGAGGCGTCCCTCGATAAACAAAAAACCCTCGTCGTCGAAGCGCCCGAGATCGCCCGTCACAAACCAACCGCCCTCCTTGAGGGCGCCCGCGGTCTTTTCGGGATCCTTCAAATATCCCGGGAAAACATTCGCGCCCTTCAGCCAGAGCATGCCGGTCTGGTTCATGGGTAGCTCCGCCCCCGTGTCGGGATCGACGATGCGCGCGGTCATGCCGGGCATCAGGCGGCCGACCGAACCCGTGCGCTTGCCGAGCTGTTCCGTGGCCGTGGAGGTCGTGATCGGCGGATTGTGCTGGTTGATGTTCGTCGCCGGCGTGGTCTCGGTGAGGCCGTAACCCTGCAGGATCTCGATGCCGAACTGGCCGAGGAAGGATTCATAGAGGTCCATCGTCAGCTTCTCCGCGCCCGTGACGACCAGCGTGAGCGACACCAATTCCTCCTTCGTCGCCTTCTTGAGGAAAGGCCGCACGAACGTGGGCGCGCCGAGCATGACGGTCGCCTTCTCCTGCTGGATCGCCTCGATGATCTTCTTGGTGTCGAGCGGACTCGGCACGGTGATGACGCGGCAACCGCGCAGCATCGGATACCAGAGCGTCACCGTGAAGCCGAACGAATGGAACACCGGCAGGCACGCCATCAACACGGCGGTGTCCGGCAGGATCGACAGCGAGGAAATCTGCGCGCAATTCGCGAAGAGGTTGCGGTGCGAAAGCACGACCCCCTTCGGTTCGCCGGAGCTGCCGCTGGTGAAGAGCAGCGCCGCCTCCTCGTGGTCGCCTTCCTTCGGCAGTCCCAGCAAATCGGCCACCCACTGGTTCGGCAGCAGCCACGCCGCCAGCAGCCACGGCACGATGGCCTGCTTGCCGCCGGCCGCCTCGATGGCCTTTTTCAAATCCAGCGTGTTTTCCGGGAACGGGAAATTCGGCACCTTCGCCTTCATGGCATCGGCCGTGATGATCGTCCTGATTTCGCCGAGCCGGAGCGACGCCTCGACCGCGGCCTTGCCGGCCGTGAAGTTCAGGTTGACCGGCACCTTGCCCGCACAGGCGATCGCCAGGTTGGCGATGTGCGCGCCGGCGCCGGGCGGCAGCACGACGCCGATGCGCTGCTCGGGGACGGTTTTCCTCAGGTAACGCGAGAGTGCCGCCGCCACCGCGAGGAGTTGCGCCGCGGTGACCGCGCGGCGCTCGGCGGTGCGATCGACCAGTTCGACGTGCCGCGGCCGCTTCGCGAGCGAGCGCACGATCTCGCGGCCGAGGTGGCGCTTCAACATCGGGCGCTCCTGGAAAGCCCGCTCGCCGGCGTCGAGCATCGCCTTGCGCACGGTCGCGACGTCGGCCCGCCCGCCCGGAATCGGCGCCCCAAAGACCACGCACACGGGCGTCGGCGTCAGGCGCGGCGATTTCCAAAGGTAGCGGTTGCCCGCAAACGAATAGATCGAGCCCCACAATCCGTCGATCGCCGCGGGCACGACCGGCACCTTTGCCTGGTGCACAATGGTCTCGAAACCACGGCGCAGCTCCATCAACTGGCCGGTGCGTGAGATGGCTCCCTCGGGAAAAATGCAGACCAGCTCGCCGCCCTTGAGCGCGTCCCAGGCGAGGCGGATGCCCTTCAGGGGTTTGTCGGGATTGACGGGAATAACGCCGCTCGCGCGGAACACGAAGCGCATGAACGGACTTTTGGCGAAACCCGCGAACGCCACGAACCGCAACGTCCGCGGCGAGGCGATTTGCAGCACGACCGCGTCGACATAGGACAAATGGTTGCACAGCACGAGGGCCCCGCCCTCGGGAATCTGCGTGTGGCCGAGCACCTTTACCTTGTAGAAAAAGCGGCCGGCGAGCCGCATCACGGTGCAAAGCGTCTGATGCGGCAGATGATGCAGGCCGTACGCCGTCATCAGCAGCGCCACGCCGGCGGCGAGGAACCATTGCGTCTGGGCCGTCCAGCCGAGCCGTCCGTCCGCCGCCACCAGCCAGTAAACCCCGCTCGCCAGCACGCCCGCGAGGCTGTCGAGCAGGCTCACCCCCGCGAGAATCCGCCCACGCCGGTGATCGCCGGCGCGTCCCTGGATAAAGGCATAGAGCGGGACCAGGAAGAGACCCGTCGCGAACCCGCACGCAATCAACAGCCCGGTGTATGCCGGCGTGCCGGGCAGCGCCACGCCCAGCAGGAGCAGCGCGAGCGTCAGCATCAATCCCCCGAGCGGCGCCAGGCCCAGTTCGACGCCCCGCCGCGACACGAGCCCGGCGAACAGGTTGCCGAACATCGTGCCGACCCCGAGCATCAGCAGCATGAGGCTCGAAACCGCCGCGGTCCGCACGCCGCCGTGTTCGGACTCGAAGGCCACTTGCGGCAGCAGGAGGGAAATGTAGCCGCCGACCCCGTAGAAAAAACAGATGCCCATCGTCGCGCGCCACAACGGACGCTCCCGCCACACTTCGGCGGCATCGCGAAAGTGCCGCACAAAGAGGGCGCCGCTGAAGGGTTCCCTGGACTGCGGCTGCGTCGGCGCCGCGACGAGAAACCCCGCCCAAGCCAGCAAGGCCAGCACCACCAGCACCCAGCTGACCTGCACAGCCGCGGCCCACGGATCGCCGCCCGTTTCCAACCAGTGCGAGAACAGCCGGCCGCCCGCGAACGCGCCGACGAGGATGGCGGTGACATTCAGCATCTCCATGAAGCCGACGAAGCGCGACAGGCGCTCCGGTCCGACGTATTCCAGGAGGATGCCCCGCTTGGCCGGCGCCATGAGGCAGGCTTGCGTCGACAGCAGGAAAAAACACGCCAGCGCCCCGTAGAACGATTGCAGGCGAAGGGCCACCTGCAGCAGGCCAATGACCGCCACTTGCAGCAGCAACGCCCCGTTGATGACGCGGTGCTTGGCAAACCGGTCCGCCAGCCAGCCGCAGACGGGCCCGAAAAGCACGTAGGGCGCGATCAGGATCGCGGCGATGATCGAAACGACCGGCTTGGCATCGACGCCCTGCGTGTGCGCCAGTTGCTGCGCCAGGGCGATGAGCATGAACTTGGCCGCGCAGTCGTTGAAGGTAACCTGGGCTTGCGCGCCTAACAGCGCCGCCAGCGAAGCACGTGGGGATTTCATGCGGGTGCGCCCAGACAGTGGGAGGCCATGGAGCCGGGGCAAGTCCGTTCATTGCCGGGACATCCGCCATTTTTTGCGGTTTGATTCGACCACCGGCGGAGATAGCCTGCAGCCATGAAGCTGCGCACCCTCCTCCCCCGCTTGCTGGTCTTGTCCGCCGTTTCCGTGGCCGCCCACGCCGCCGCCATGTCGCCCGCCGATGCCCAACGCTACCAGCGTCTCCACGAAGCCCCCATCACCCTCTACCCGGAAAGCGAACTCACGGCCTCGCCCGTGCCGGCGTTCTTCAACGCCCGCGCCCGCGCGGACGATGCGATCGTCGTCTCTTACATCGACGCGCTGAAGGTTTCCGCGCGCATTTCCCAACTGGGGATCAAAAATGGCGAGGTCTGGCTCTACGTGCCCCGCGAACTCGACCTGACGCAAGGCGGCCGCCGCAATACCGAGGGCGCCAAGGGCATCGTCTACGTCCCCGGTGACAGCCGGCACTCGACTCTCTCCCGCGCAGCAACCGAGCGGATCGCCGACGATGCCGCGGCCCTGGGCTGCCGCATGGTCGTCGGGCTCGAGCCCGAACTCGCCCGCAGCCTGGTCAATGTCAGCGACCTTGCGCGGCATGCCTCCGTCCTGACCATCTACGACAACCAGCGCCTGCGCCGGGGCGGCGCGGTTTATCGCGAGTACGTCGAACGCCTGGTGAAGGAAGCCCGCAGCGCAAACCCCTCGATCAAGATCGAACTCTGCATTTCGACCGGCCGCGATGACGCGACCACCAAGGCGGTGGCCGGCGTGCTCTGGACCTGCGCCGACCTCGTCGACCGCATCGGCATCTACTGCAACGACACCCCGGAATCCCAAGCGAGCCTGACGCAGCTCTATCAAGTGCTGCGCGGCAGCTCCTGAGCGGGCCGTTATGCGAGGTCGGCGCAAGCACCGACCCGACATATTGGAAGCGGAGGACCGGAAATCTTCGTTCGGCACATGGGGGCGCCCCGATTTTCGTTTCTGAATGCAGGGCCGTCGCTCGTCGACGGGCCGTCACGCTTTCGATTGGAGAATACTCCCCATTCGCGCGCGGATGCCGCCCTCGATTCCGTGCCTTATGTTCTGCAGAAAATGATGCGGGCCCGACGGCTCGGCCCGTCGACAAGCGACGGCCCTACATCGGGCTTTTCCACCCCCGCAGATCCCGTGCGAGCGCCCCGAAACCGTTCGGGAAATCGTTTTCGAGTCGGCGCAGGTCGCCTTGATGGCGGCTGACTTCAAAAACGGCGCGCTCCATCGCATGCGGCAGCGAAGGCCGGTCGGTGCCGTAGACGCGCCATTTCAACTCGCGCCGGGTGTACGGCAACCGGCCGCTCGCCTGTCCGGCCAGCCAGGCGGCCTCCGTAATCGAGGTGTCGCGTCCGCACAGCAACCAGGCCTCCAGCGCCGGCACGCACAAGCCCACCGCGCGCAGCACGCGGTCGCGTCCCTGCGCCGGCGGCAGGTTCTTGATCGTCCGCCGGAAAACCGCCCGCAACCGGCAGACGCGGCAGTAAGCGTGGTGATAACCCGGCGCCTCATGCTCGGCGGTGTGCACGACGGAGTCATCGGAATCGACGACCACCACCAGGCCGTCGGCCCGCGTGTTGAAATGCAAATGGCGCAGAACCGCCGGCAACACCAACTCGACCGAGGGCCACCCGCGCGCGCGCAGCGTCGGCGTGACCTGGTTGAACCCCTGACCCAGGACGCCCCGGACCAGCACCCGCAACGCCGACTCATCGACCGGCGATTCACTGAGCAAGGCGATGTTCATCGCCCTGCGGAAAACCTGAGACCTGAAACCTGAAACCTGAGCAACAATTTGGAAAATGGCTGCGAGCGGGTCATGAGCTTCTCAGTTCAGGTTTCAGGTTTTCTGCAAGCGCTGCGCTCACTCTCCCGGCACGCCTCCCAGGATTCCACTGTACCACAAATCGCCGAGGTGCGATTCCTTCAACAAATCGCGCAGGTCGTCGCGCTCGGACAGGCGGCTGAAGCTCGCTTCCTGGCCGCGCTTGTGGGCGAGCACGATTTCATCCGGGTGGTCCTTGAACAAATCCAACAGGTACGGCGAATGCGTCGTCGTGATGACCTGCGCCGGGGCGCGGTCCAGCCCGGCGTCCTTGGGATGGCTCAGCCGGTAAAGCGCGTCGCGCACCTCGCGCAGCATCCGCGGGTGCACGCCGCGATCCGCCTCCTCGAGGCACACGACGGCCGGCGGGACCGGCACATGGGCCAGGGTGAGCGTGGCAAGCAGGTAGAGCGTTCCCTGCGACAGGCTGTCGGCGGCGATGGGACCCTCGCCGCCCGCGAGCCGCGCCACCAGTTCAACGCGGCCGTCGCCCGCGTCGCGGCTGTCCAATCCGCCGAACTCCGGCAGGATCCGGCAGAAATCCGCCTCGAGCGCCGCCCAGGCCGCCGGGTCCTGCTCCCGGCGCGCGGCGAGCACCGCGGCGAGGTTGCCCGCGTTGGAAGACAACTCGGCCCCGTCGCTCCGCTTGGCCGGCAGGGCCATGGCGTAATGATCGAACAGATAGGCGCGGATGCCCTGCAGGCGCGTGCGCAGCTCGGCCCACTGGCCCTCGCCGGCTATGCCTGGCGGATGATCGACGACGAGAAGATTGCAGACGAGCTCGTCGGAATTGCAGCCGAGCGTGACGCGCACGTTTTGGAACGGCGCCATGAAATGAAAATCGATTTGCGGGCCGTCCTGCCGCTGGTCCCTCAGTTCGTGGGCGTGCACCACCGGCAGGCCCGCCAGCGTGCGCAGACGGAGCAGCGCCTGGATGAGGCTGGTCTTGCCGCTGCCGTTCGGCCCGATGAACAGGTTGAACGGCCCCAATTGCACCGCGGCCGAGCGCAGGGCCTTGAAATTCCGGAAGTGGACGGCGGCGATCACCCCACCAACCTACAGGCCGTACGGTCCGAGCCGAGGCATTTCTTAACCGCCGATTTCCCGACCAACCCGGTCCATGCCGTCCGTGGTCGCTGATGCTGACTTTGAAAAATGATTGGAAGAACGGGCCCGGCCGCTACGTTTCCGCCGCGATGAGCACACTCGCCCGCCCCGTCACCGCCCTTATCCTTGCCGGTTTGCTTGGTTCCGCCCTGTGGGGGCAGGAACCGGCCATCAAGTGGTCGGGCTGGCATGCCATCGACGAACGTTTCAGCCTCGTGCGCATCCGCACGAGCCGGGACGACAATGATGGCCTCGGTTGGGGCGACGGCAGCAATCACTGGCGCGTCGAAATCAAAAATTCCTTTCCGCGCGCGACAGTCCGCGTCGCCCTCGAATTCGCCCGTTGGAACCCGCGCACCCGGATCTGGGACCCGCCCGCGGAGCCCGCGACGCAGGGTTTTGAACTCGAGCCCGGCGAAACCCATGAAGACACCGCCGTCGGCGAATCCAAAAGCGGGTTCGACTACCGCTATGTCATCACGCTCGTACCCGGGGAAGGCAAGCCCCCCCGCACCGCGGCCGGTTTCGCCAACTCCCGCGTCGTGGCCAAATTGATCGCCGAAAGCTCGCTGGTCACCCAGGCCGCGTTCGTCAAGGCGATGGCCGAGGAGAGGAGGATCAGCGCCGGACCCGATCCGGTCGCCGCGCCCCCACCCGTCGAAACCGCCAAGCCGGTCTTGCCGAAGCCAGCGCCCGCGCCCACGGCGACCCCGGCCACCGTCTTACCGGCCACGCTTCCGGCCGTCACCGCCAAGGCACCCGCCCTGCCGCCCGCCTCGGTGGAGGGACTGAGTCCGGCGGAAAAATTTGCCCTGTGGCAGCAACGGGCCGCGCAAGGCGAGGCCGCCGCCATGTTCGAGCTGGGCCGCGCCTGCCGCTATGGCGCGGGCACGGCCCTCGATCACGCGCAGGCCACCGAGTGGTACCGCCAGGCCGCCCTCCGCGGCCATGCCGGGGCGATGACCAAACTGGGTTATGCCTACGACAGCGGCCTGGGCGTGGAGCGCGACGCCAACGCCGCCCTCGACTGGTGGCGGAAGGCCGCCGCGCTCGGCGACCCGGACGCCACCGCGAAACTGACGCGGCTCGGCCTGGCGCCATAAGTTGCCCCGTTTCCAGTTGCAGGAGCTTGCTCGCAAGCGACTCAGGACGCCCGTTTGCGAAAGCCCGTCCTGATCGCCTGTAAACAGGCTCCTTCCCTTCGCAATCCGACCCTCGCTCAATACGGCCCGCGAATGTGCGCCGCCACCTCGCGCTCGTAATAGGCCGCGAGTTTCACGTGACGGTCCGCGCCGAGCGGAGCGAGCACGGAGGCCCGCGCGTTGGCCTGCGCTTGCGCGGGGTTGCGGGCGCCGGGGATGAGCACGCTGATCGCCTCGAAATCGAGGCACCAACGCAGCGCCATCTCCGCCATCGTCAGGCCGGCGGGCACCAGCGGCTTCAGGCCGTCCGCCAGCGCGACGCCCTTCTCGAAGGGCAGGCCCGCGAACGTCTCGCCGACATTGAACTGCTGGCCGTCGCGGTTGAAATTCCGGTGATCGTTTTCCGCAAACCGGGTCTGCGCGGTCATCTTCCCACCGAGCAGACCGCTGGCGAGCGGCAGGCGAACGATGAGCGCCACGCCATGGCGCCGGGCGGTGTCGAAAAGCGTGTGGATCGGTTTCTGCCGGAAAATATTGAAGATGATCTGCAGCGCCGCGCAACCGGGCTGGGCGCAGCACCAGAGCGCCTCGTCCATCGCCTCGACGCTGGCGCCGTAGGCCTTGATCTTGCCCTCCTGCTTCAGCTCCTCGCACCAGCCGAACACTTCGCCGCGCATCAGCACCGCCGGCGGGATGCAGTGGAATTGCGTGAGGTCGAGCGCCTCGACGCCGAGCCGCCGGAGCGAGTCCTCCGTATGGCGCCGGACCAGTTCGCGCGTGTAGTTCGGCGGCCAGTCCGGGTCACCCCGCCGGCCCAACTTTGTCGCGATGAACACCCGGTCGCGCAGCCTGGCCTCGCGAATAAATTTGCCGATCAAGGTCTCGCTCCGGCCGTCGCCGTATACGTCGGCGGTGTCGAAGAAGGTCGTGCCGGCTTCATGCGCCGCGCGCAGCGTCGCGAGGGCCGCGTCGTCCGTCACCTCGCCCCACCCCGCCCCGAGCTGCCAGGTGCCAAGGCCCACCTCACTGACCAGCCGGCCGGTCTTCCCGAAGATGCGTGAATTCATCGCCGGTACTGTTGGCGGGATTCGGGCCGGGGCAAAGCGGAAAGAAGTCCGCCCCCTAGCTGAACGCGTGAGCGTTTGGCCGCCCTGGGACAGTCAAACGCTGACACGTCCGGCTGCCTGACGGGCGTCGCCCCTTACGCGTACGCCACCCCGGCGTGATTCGCCGGGGCTTCGCGCACGGACTCGAAGAAGTCGGCCAGCGCGGCCTCGCGGCCGAACTCCGGCGCCGCCTGCATCAGCAGCGCCCGCAGCTTCTCGCGGGCCCGGGCGATGCGGCTCTTCACCGTGCCCACGTTCATGCCGAGGATCGCGGCAATTTCTTCATAGGAAAGATCCAGCGTGCCCCGCATACCGAGGATTTCCCGGTGCGAACGGTCGAGCCGTTCCATCGCGGCGGACACCAGGCCGGCGAATTCGCTGTGGATGGTTTCCTTGCGCGGATCGGAGACGCCATCCGACAACACCTCGGCGAATGACTGGCTGCTGCCCTCGCTGACCGGCTTGTCGATCGACAGCGTGTCCTGGCGACGGCGGCGGAAGAAATACCAGTAACGATTGCGGGCCAGGTTCAGGCCAATGCAATAAAGCCACGTCGCGAGCGAGGCGTCGCCGCGGAAATTCGCGAGCCCGCGATGCGCGCGAATGAACGTGTCCTGCGCGACTTCCTCCGCGTCGGCATCGTTGTGCAGCGTTTGCTGCGCCAGCGCCCGGATGCGCGGGTAGTAACGCTTGATGATCTCGGTGAAGGCGGACTCGTCGCCTCCCTTGCACCGCTTGACGAGCTGGGCGTCGTACGCGGCTTCGCTTTGCTTGTCCGCCTTGGAGTTGACGGCGGCGGGACTCACTTTCGGTTCACTCTGTTTCGAATCACTCTGACGGGAACGGGCAACTTGGATTGGATGCATAAGTGGAGGAGTTGAGTTACCCCTCCCGGTAACCTCGTTTTGGGCCATCCATGCCACCTCAAGCGCAAACCGCTTATAATGTGAGACTAGAAAATTATCCGCCGAAAGGGGAGGCCGCTGGGGCGCCCCCTGATTCCCGCAAACTGCGATAAAGCCGGGCCCTACCTTGCATTTTGCAGGACCCAGCCCGGCCCATGCAGATTCGCGCATCGCCGATCACCCCGATTCGTTGACCGCGGCTTTTGAAACCAGTGGCAACCGTTCTGGCGATGCGCCCGAATTTTTAATCGCAGGACGCCACAACCATTCGCTCGTGAGCAGGCAGGATGTCCGCCGTCTCTTTCACGGACCAGTGAGCTCCCGGGCGGCACTTATCGTCCGCCCACCTTAATTCTCCGGCGCCAGCAGGTCGCCGATCTTCGCGGTGGCGATGCGGGAGAAGAACGCCGTGGGATCCGGCTTGGCCAGCGTGCCCCCGAGCGTGACGGTCTCGCGGGTCTTCGCATAACCCAGCTCGTCTTTCGTGCCATTGAGCAGCCGGAGCTTGCCCAGCAATTCCTCGATCTTGCCGCGGCCCGCGATGCTGAGCGATGCGGTGAGCGGCTGCTCCAGCAACGGCCGGTCCGCCACGTGCGTCACCGTGCCCTTGCCGATCAGCCGGATTTCCGGCGACACCAGGCTGATGTCCTCGAGCGCGATGTTGAGCGATTCGTCGCGCGTCAGCTTCACGCTCAACTGGTCGTAGTTGAGCTCCCCGACGCTCTGGGCGAGCTGGTCCACGAAGTAAGCCTGGCCGGCGACCTTCTCGGCCGTCTTGGTCACTTTCTCCGAGCCGAAGATCGAGCCCAGCACCGAGGCGCCGATTTCGACCGCCTTCGAGGTCATCGAAACCTTGCTGGTGGTGCGCTGCAGCCCGCGGAACACTCCCGTCCGGCTGGTGAGCTCAAACGTGCCCCGCGCCCGGTCCAGCGTGCGGTCCAGCGTCTCGCCATCGCCGGAGAATTTCCCGTTC
Organism: uncultured Oleiharenicola sp.; assembly: GCA_964515595.1. Taxonomy (GTDB): domain Bacteria; phylum Verrucomicrobiota; class Verrucomicrobiia; order Opitutales; family Opitutaceae; genus Lacunisphaera. Next base: position 403,602 of record CAZEUN010000001.1, read on the forward strand.
ACCGTGAAAACGCCCTCGACGGTGGCGAGCTTCGCCGGGTCGAGCGCCTTGAACAACCGGCCGGCATCGAATTCCGTCAGCGAAAAATCCCCCGTCAACTCGTAGGGCCGCGGGCCCTGGGTGAAACTCAGCAGCGCCCTGGCCGCGAGCCGGCCCTTGTCGCCGAAAGCGGCCTCGATCTTCTGCAACGTCACGTCCGCGGGCTCGATCACCACCACGCCCGTGAGCCCGTTCATCGACCAATCGTTGCCGCGCGCCACGGACTTGATGTCCAGCGCCAGCCGTCCGCCGAGGCGTGACCAGGCCGGGGTCGCGTCCGCCGTGACCTTTGGCGTCACCGCGGGTTTGGCCGCCACCGCGGCCGGCGTGGCGGGCGCGGCCGGTTTTTCCGCGGCGGAAGACGAGAACACGCTCAACACCGCGAGCGCGTCGGCGAGTTCCACGTGTTCACCGCGCAAGGCGCCGTCGACGGAAAATCCGCGGCCGCCGGGCGCCAGATCGAGCGTGAAATTGAGATCCGACCGCTGGCCCGAGCGGTCGAGCAACAGCGGCGCCTGGACATTGATCTTCCCGTTCGGCTGCGCAACGGCGCGCAGGCTGAGGTTCGCCACGGGCAGCGTGTCCCCCGCCCCCGCGGCCACCAGGCCATTCACGGTCAGGCGCGCCTCCAACTGGTTCACCGAGCCGAGGGCCCCGCGCACCTCGCCGCTCGCGCGGCCGGCGGTCACCGCGAGCGCGTCGGCAAACAGCGGTTGCGAACCGAGCGCCGGCACCTCGAGCGCGAAGGTCAGCGAGCCTTGCAGGCCCTTCGCCGCCTGGGTGACTTCGCCCTTGGCCGTCAACAGCATCGCGCCGGTGGCCGTGCGGATCACCAGCTCACCCGTTTCCAACCGCGCGCTGGCCGGGCCGGTCAGTTCGAACCGGGGGCGAGCTTCCACGGCCAGCCCCGTGAAGACGGGCTGGCCGGCATTGGCGACGGACACATCGGCCAGCTTGAACGCGGTGGGCGAACGCACCACCAGCTTTGGGCCGTCCACGGACACCAAAAATTCTCCCTGCGCCACCACTCCGCCCAGCTTGGCGCCGGGCCCGCTGAGCGGCAGAACGGCCAGCGGCACCCGCCCCACGTTCACCCGGGCCAGATCGACGGGACCGGTCGCTCCGGCCACCTCCGCCTGCCCGGTGTTCAAATCGAAAACGAACGGCCGCAGCGCGACCACTTTGAACAGGTCGAGCCCGCTGGCATCCGTCACCGCCGTTTGCAGGCGACGGAGTTCGAGCCGCGGACCCGCCACCGTGAAATCAGCCTCGCCCGTCGCCTTCACGCGGCCCAGCGGGAGCCAGGGAGCGAGCAAGCCCGGCAAGTCCGCCTGATAGGTCGCCACCACGGTCACGGCGGGATCGGGCGCCACGGGGAGCGTGACCTTGGCCTGCGCCGTCAACGAATCGCCGGCGGGCGTCTTCAAGGAAAATCCGGTGACGGTCGCCTGGAGATCCTCGGACGTCAGCACCGCTTCAAACCCAAGGGAAAGATCCGCACGCGTCAGCAACGGCGTCCCGGCCTGGACCACGGTCACTCCCTGGACCTGCAGCGGCTGCACCGCCCGCAGCAGGAGCCGGTCGGGCTCGCCCGTGATGGCGAGTTGGCCGGTGATGATGCCCCCCGAAACATCGACCGCTTTCACAAAGGGGCGCACCCACGCCATCGGCAATCCGTGCAGCGTCAGGTTCAAGGCCTCGCCGGCCTCGGAACCGCCGACCTGCAAACGCCGCGCCTTGAAATTGATCTCGGCGGCCCGCGCCGCCGACAACTCCAGCACCGGCTGCTCGCCCGCGAGCGACACGGTCAGATGGTTCAGGCGCGCGATGCCGTCCGCTTCGGCGAGATCGAACTTTGCCGCGACCTTGACCGGCCCGATCGCCCGCCATGCGGGCTCGATCGCCTCAAGCCGTCGCAGCTCCGCCTCGATGCCGCCCTGGAGGCTGCCGGCGGTGGTCACCGGATTGAAAGTGAAACGCCCCTCCCCGCGCGCGTGGAAGTCCGGCAGCGCCGCCCCGAGAAAGAAAGGCTCCAGCTGCGCCGTCCGCGCGAGCAGCTTCCAATCGCCCGCATATTCCCCGCCCCCGGCGGGCAGGTTCGCCTGCACCGCCAGCACGTTCTCCGATTTGCCGGCCAGCAGGGTGTCCATGCTGACGGAATAACTCTCGCCCGCCGCCGTCCGCGAGAGCTCCGCGGCGATTTTCAACTGCTGCTGTCCCGTCAGCTTCCCCCCTTCCGCGTCGACGAGCGCCGTGACCACCACGCGGTCAAAGGTCTGGTGGTCGGTCTGGCGGGCCTGCAGGGTGACCTGGGTGCGCAGCGTGGTGACGCGTGCATTCGGCAGCGGGTTTTGGACGGTGGCGGTCAGCATCAACTGCCCATCCTGCCCGGGCGCGAATTTCCCGCCGCTGAACTTGAACTCCACCGGCAGCGCCGGACCGCCGGCGGCGCCCGGGAGCACCGCGCGCCCGGCAATCTCCGCGTCATCCAGCACGATGCCGAACGGCAGTTCCGCCCGCGCCAGCACCCCGGGTGCCGCCGCGGGGGCACCGGCGGCCGCCGCGCCGGCCCGGTCGGGGGACAGCCGGCTCGCGTCGACCACCACGCCCTGGCCGCGAACGTGGGTCAGCACCAGGCGGCGCCGGACGAGCAACTGCCACAGGGAATAATCCGCGTCCAATTTCTCCAGCTGCGCGGTCAGGCCCTGCCGCTCGACGCGCACGCCGGCGATCCGCAGGTGGGAAAAGCCCGCCGCGACCGTGGCGATCTCCAGTTTGAGTCCCGGCTCGGCGCGGGCGGCCCGGAGGACGGCCCAGCGCTGGACCGAAGGCGTGAGGGCCACCCCGACGGCCACAGCCACCAGCACGAGCAGGACAACTGAAACGATCAGCAGCGGGCGGAGCAGCTTCATGAAAGGTCCGGGTTGCGACAGGCGGGAGCGGCTAAAGTGCCCGCCAGAACGCGGGCGCGACGTTCAACATTCAACCTTGGACCCCGAAGGCCCGGCCACACGGATTCGAGCCGTGGTGGACATGGACATGGGACGTCGAAGAGTGAGCGTTGGACGGTGAACTTTTCGAAAGCGACGCCGCTTACTTCTGCGGCCAGCTCAACTCGCCCGCGGGCCGGAGCTCGTCACCCAGGCCCATCGCGCGGCGGACATTCGCGACCGCGACATTGTAGCTGTAATAGGCCTGGAGCTGGTTGAGCCGGGCGGTGGTCAGGTCGACCTGCGAGGTCAGGACGTCGAGCTGCGTCGCCGTGCCCGCACCGAAGCGCGCGTTGGCCAGGCGGACGGCCTCCTCGGCCTGCTCGACGACCTTCTTGGACGCCTCGGCCAGTTCCGTCGCCTGCTGGTAAGTGGAGATGGAGCGGCGGACATCGACATCGACGCCCAGTTGCGCTTCCGCGACCGCGAGCTTGGTCTGCTCGAGCTGCGAGCGGGCTTGGATCACGCGGCCCTTGGTGGCGCGGCCATCGAAAATATCCCAGGAGGACTGCAGGCCCACCGTCCAGCCGTCGCGGGCGTTGGACACGCTGCTCGAGCCGGTGGAGTTCATGCGCCAGTCGTAGGCGCCGTAAGCGGCGACGGTCGGCAGGTAACCGGAGCGGGAAATCGTGATGCCCTGTTCCGCGGCGGCCTCCAGCTTCTGGAGGCGCTGCAGGTCGGGCCGATTCTCGCGCGCCGAGGTCAGGGCCGCGCGCAGGTCGAAGGAAACGGGCGAGAATTCCAGCGTGCCGATGAACTCGGGGACCTTCGTCATGCTGTCGGGGTTCCGGTTGACGAAACCGAGGGACTGCCGGAGTTCCTCGATGGCGAGGCGGTAATCGTTGCGCGCCGTGATGAGGGCCGGCTGGGCGTTGGCCAGGGCGACCTCGGAACGCAGCACCTCGAAGTTCGACACGGTGCCCGCTTCATAGCGGTTCTTCACGTCCTGGAGCTGGCGCTGCAACAGCTCGATGTTCTGCTCCTGCACCTTGATGCGCTCGCGGTTCACGAGGACGGTGTAGAAGCGCGTGCGGACCTGGAGCAGCGCGTCGTTGATGACGGCGCGCAGGGACAGGATCGCGGCATCGAGCGCCAGTTGCTGCGCCTTGACGCCGGCCTGGATGCCGCCGCCGGAGTAGAGCACCTGGCGGGCGGTGATGTCCACGGACCAGTTGCGGTCGCGGCCATTGCTGCTGATCTCGGTGTCGTTGCGCTGGTAGCCGCCGGTCGCGCTGACGTTCGGGATCTGGCTGGAGCGCACCTCGAGGACGATGCCCTCCTGCTGGCGGATGCGTTCCTTCGCCTGGCGGATGGCGAAGTTGTTATCGAGGGCGAAGCCGAGCGAGTAAGGCAGGTCGAGGCCCGCGGGCACGGCCACTTCGGGATCGGGCTTGCCGTCGTTGATCTGGGCGACAGCGGGCAGGGTCGCGAGGAGGCTGGCTCCCGCAAGGAGGAGACTGGACAGACGCATAAGGGAGGTCATGAAGAAGATGACAGAACGTTATTTGGCAAGGGCGGGTTCGGCATGGGTGGCGGCGGCCGGGACGCCGGACCGCACCTTGGCATGATCGCGGGCGATCAACGCATAAAACGCCGGGACCACGTACAGGGTGAAGACCGAACCGACCGCCATGCCCACGACGAGCACCCAGCCGATGGAGTTTCGCGCGGCGGCGCCGGGACCGGTCACAAAGATGAGCATGATGTGACCGAAGACCGTGGCCGCGGACGTCATCAACACGGGCCGCAAGCGGGTGGCGGCGGCGCGGCGGATGGCGTCCACCTTGGCGACGCCCTGTTCCTGCAGCGTGTTGGCAAACTCGACGATCAGGATGCCGTTCTTGGCGATGAGGCCGACCAGCGTGATCAGGCCGATCTGCGAGTAGATGTTCAGCGAGCTATGGCCCAGGAAGACGGGCACCATCGCGCCGACCAGCGCGAGCGGCACGGAGCCGAGCAGGATGATGAACGGATCGCGGAAGCTGTTGAACTGCGCCGCCAGCACCAGGAAGATCAGGACCAGCGCCAGGACGGCGGCCGACCAGAGGGCGTTGCCCTCGTTGCGGAGCTGCCGGGACTGGCCGCCGTAGTCGATCGTGTAGCCCGCCGGCAGGATCTCGGCGGCCTTGGCCTCGAGCTTCTTCAGCGCGCCGTCAATGCTCGGGCCGACGCCCGTGATCTTGACGGAATTGAGCTGCTGGAAGCGGTTGAGCGTGCGCGGCTGCACCGTCTCCTTCAGCGTCGCGATGGTCGAAAGCGGGATGAGCTGCCCACCGGGCCCGCGCACGTGGTAGTCGAGCAGCTGGGCCGCGTTCAGGCGCTGGCCGCGCTCGACCTGCGGAATGACGCGGTAGCTGCGGCCGTCGTTGATGAAGCGGTTGACGTAGCCGCCGCCCAGCATGGAGCCGAGGTCGCGGGCCACATCGCTGAGATTGAGGCCCATGGACGCGACCTTGTCCTTGTCGATCTCGATCTCGACCTGCGGGACGTCGAACTTGAGGTCGGTGTCCGCGAAGTAAAACGTCGGCGCGCCGCCGCCGGCATTCGCCTCGGTGTTGGCGTAGAGCGCGAGCTGCTGGGCGAACTCGAGCATCTCCTTGTGGTCGGCGGTCGAGCGGATGACGAACTCGATGGGCATCGAGCCGCCGGAGGGCAGCGGGTCGGGCGTCGTGATGACGACATTCATGCCCGGGATCGCCGCGGCCTGGCCTTGGAGCGACTGCTCGATCTCGAGCGAGGAGCGTTTCCGCTGGGACCACGGCTTCAGGATGATGCCGGAGAAGCCGAAGCTGGTGCTGGTCAGCTGGAACGAGTTCTCGTACTCGGGCACGCCCTGGAACATCTTCTGCACTTCCTTCGCGTAGATCACGTTCTGGTCGATCGTCGAGGTCGGCGACGGCAGCAGGATGCTGAACACGACGCCCTGGTCCTCCTTCGGCGCGAGTTCGCTCTGGGCGAACATGAAGAACGGCGCCAGCAGCAGCGTGAGCATGACCGCGAGGGTGAGCGCGTATTGCACCACCAGGTAGCGCCGGCCCAGCAGCAGGTCGAAGACGAGCGTGAGCACCGCCCCGACCACGGTCAGCGCGAAGGCGCCGACGGCGAGGCCGCCCAGCACCTTGGCGGTCATGGCCGCCGTGCCGACCACGGCGAAGACGACCACCACGGCCAGCAGCCAGAACGGGATCCAGAGCACGAGGGCCCCGAGCAACAGGCTCCAGGGCGCGCGCGGGTTGTCGCGCAGCGCCAGGAGCTGGCTGACCGTGCGCTCGTAACGGTTGCGCACCCGGTCGAAGAAACGGTTGAGTCTGCCGCTGAGTCCCTGGTCCTCGTGCGCATGGTCCTGCAGGAGGTGGGCGCTCATCATCGGCGAGAGCGTCAGGGCGACGAAGCCGGAGATCATGACCGCGCCGGCCAGCGTCATGGCAAATTCCCGGAACAGCGCGCCGGTCAGGCCGCCCTGGAAGGCGATGGGCGCGTACACCGCGGCCAGGGTGATGGCCATGGAGATCACGGGGCCGACCAGTTCGCGGGCGCCGACGAGCGCGGCATCCGTGGGCGTCTTCCCCTCGCGGATGTGGCGCTCAATGTTTTCGACGACGACGATCGCGTCGTCGACCACGATGCCGACCGCCAGCACGATGGCCAGGAGGGTCAGCAGGTTGATGGTGAAGCCGAAGGCCAGCATCAGCGCCATGGCGCCGATGAGGGACAGCGGCATCGCGACGATCGGGATGAGCACCGAGCGGATCGAGCCCATGAACAGGAAGATGACCACCATCACGATCACCAGCGTTTCCGTGAGGGTCTTCACGATCTCGCTGAGCGCGTCCTCGATGTACTTGCTGGCATCGTACGCGATGAGGCCCTCGAGGCCCGCGGGCAGGCTGCGCTGGATGTCGGGCATCGCCGCGCGCACGCGCTGGATGACCTCGACGGTGCTCTCGGTCGGCAGCACCCAGATGCCCATGAAGGTGGCGGTCTTGCCGCCGAACTTGACCTCCTCGTCATAACTCTCGGCCCCGAGCACGACGTCGGCGACGTCCGCCAGGCGGATGATGGTGCCGTTTTTCTCGGACACGACGAGCTGGCGGAATTCCTCGACGCTCTTGAGGTCGGTGTTGGCGACCAGCGAGACGCTGAGCATCGAGCCCTTGGTCGAGCCGACCGCCGCGAGGGCGTTGTTGGCCTGGAGCGCGGCGCGCACCTCCGACGGGCTGAGGTTGTGGGCGGCGAGTTCCTCGGGCTTCAGCCAGACGCGCATCGCGAACACGCGGCCGCCGAGCACGTCGGCCTTCTGCACGCCCTTGATGGCGGAGAGGCGCGGCTGCACCATGCGGTTCAGGTAATCGGTGATCTGGTTCTGGTCGAGCTTGTCGGAATAGAAGCTCAGGTACATGGATGCGAACTGGCTGTCGCTCGTCTCCACGTTGATGGTGGGCGCCTCGGACTCGGGCGGGAGTTCACCCCGCACCTGGTCGATCTTCGAGCTGATCTGCGCCAGCGCGGCGTTGGTGTCGTAGTTGAGCCGCAGGTAAACCTTGATCGAGCTGAAGCCCGCGCGGCTCTCCGACTCGATGTAGTCGATGCCGTCGGCGCTCGCGATGACGCGCTCGAGCTGGGTGGTGATGTAGCCGCGCACGGTGTCGGCGCTGGCGCCGAAGTAGACCGTCGAGACGTTGACCACCGCGCTGTCGCTGCGCGGATACTGGCGGGTGTTCAGCTTGAAGTAGGACACCAGGCCCACGACAAGGATGACAATGTTCACCACCAGCGCGATGACGGGCTTGCGGATGAACAGGTCGGTAAAGCTTTTGGAGAGCATGGCGGGGATCCTCGGCGAACCGGGCTCAGGTGTTGGCCGGCTTGGGCGCGGCGCTGCTGGTGGGCTGGACCACGTTGTTGATCTGCACGGGCACGCCGTTGCGGAGCTTGAAGACGCCGGAGCTCACGACGATCTCGCCGGCCTTGACCCCCTCGGTGATGGCGATCAGGTCGCCCCGGGTCGCGCCCAGTTTCACGAACTGCTGCCGGACGCCGAGAAATTCATTGCCGTCCTTGTCCTTCATCTTTTCCACAATGAAGACGGAGTTGCCATAGGAGGCATAGGAGATCGCGGTGGCCGGGACCACCACGCTGGCCTCGGATTGCGCCAGCTCGACCTCGACGCGGGCGAACATGCCGGCCCGCAGCAGTTCCTTCGGATTGGCGAGGGTCGCCTGGACGGAGATGTTGCGCGTGGCTGCGTCGACCACGGAGTTGATGGCGGTGATCTCCGCCTTGAACGGCTCGTTCTCGAAGGCGTCGACGATGACATCGACCTTCTGGCCCAGGCCCAGCGCCGGCAGCTGGCGTTGCGGCACGCTGAAATTGACGAAGATCGGATCGAGCTTCTGCAGCGGCACCAGCGGCTGGCCGCGGCCCACGAACTGGCCGACGTTGACCTGGCGGATGCCCACGCGGCCATCGAACGGCGCGCGCAGCTGCTTCTTGGCAATCTGCGCCTTCAGCGCCGTCACTTCAGCGATCGTCTGCTTGGTGGTGGCCTCGGCGACGTCGAACTCCGACTTCGACGAGGTCTTGTTGGCCCACAGTTCCTTGGCGCGTTCGAAATTAACCTGCGCCAGGCTCGCCCGCGCCTCGGCGGCCGCGAGTTGCGCCGTCTCGACCTCGGTGTCGAACTCGATGAGCAGGTCGCCGGCCTTCACGGCCGTGCCGCTGTCCGCCGCGATGCGAGCGATGATGCCGTCGGCATCGGCGCTGAGCATGGCGCCCTGCACGGGCGCCAGGGTGCCGATGGCCTTCAGGTAAGTATGCCAGTCAGCGGCCCGCGCTTCCAGCGTGGTGACGGCGGTCGGCGGCGGCACATGGCTGACCGAGGACATTTTCTTGATCTGCGCGACCTTGACCGCGCCGAGCGAGATGAAGATCACGGCGAAGGCGCCGAGGGCGATGAGGAACTTCTTGAACATGGTGGGGAGGCGGAGCTTGGGTTGGAATGGTGGAAACTGAAAATCAGCCGATGGGCGCGACCGCCGCGGTATCCCGCTTGGGATTGAGGGTGGCGGCCTGCTGCTGGACCTTGACCAGCAGGCTCACGAGCGTCTTGCGCTCCCCTTCGGTCAGGGTGCCCATGATCGAGGTGATCGCCTTGAAATGACCCGGCAGGAAATCCTGCATGAAACGTTCGCCGCGACCCGTCAGGCGGACGGACATCATGCGGCGGTCGTCGGGATCGGGTTCGCGCTTCACAAAGCCGTCGCGTTCCAGCGTGTCGATCAGGCCGGTCATCGTGGCCCTTGTGACCCCGGCGGCGTCGGCCAGTTCGGCCGGAGTGCGCGGACCGGCGACACATTCATCCGCGCCGAGCAGCTTGGCCACGCGCGGTTGCACGCTGCGCCACAGCAACATCAGGACGCCGAAGCGGCCGTGGGAAATATTGTGCCCCGCCAGGCTGCGGTCGGAAATGGCGAAGACCTCATCGCTCGTATGCAGGAGGTGCAAAAATGCCTCGGCCGCCGACGGATCGAGATCGGGAAATTCCTTAGCCGCCTCGAGCAGGCATTCGTAGCGTGGCAGGTCCTTGAGGAGTAGATGAGGCATCGAAACGGTCCGGAAAAAATTCGTGAGGCGCCTGAAAGTTAGGTTCCTAACGATTATTGCAAGCCGTGTTTTGTGACATTAGCCGAAAGGCCAGGCACTGTGCCGGTCACGAAAAAGCCGGCCCACAGGCCGGCTTTGACTGATGCTTAAAATTATCTTGTGGAGATACTTACGACACAGACCGTGAGCTTTTCGCCGATTTGGTCAGAGCGCTTGGGCGGCCGCCACGACGGACTCGGCGGTAATCCCGAGTTCCTTCATGGCGATGTTGCCCGGCGCGCTCAGACCGAAGCGGTCGATGCCGACGACCTTGCCGTCGAGGCCCACATACTTGCCCCACAGGCCCGTGACACCCGCCTCGATCGCGACGCGCTTGCGGCACGAAAGCGGGAGAACGGACTCGCGGTATTCCTTGGATTGGGCGTCGAAGCGGAGGAAGGACGGCACGGAAACGACGCGCACGCCCGCACCCAATTGCTTGGCCGCGGCGACGGCCCACTGCAGCTCGCTGCCGCTGCCCATGAGGATGTGCGTAAGCGGACCGGTCTCCCTGATGGCAACGTAGGCGCCCTTGAGGACGCCGTTGCGGCGATCGGCGACGGAAATGTCGTTGAGCATCGGCACCGCCTGGCGCGTGAGTGAAAGCAAGGTCGGACCATCGATGCGCTCCATCGCGGCGGCGAAAGCGCCGGCGGTTTCCTCGGGATCGGCCGGGCGAATCACATCGAGGTTCGGGATGACGCGCAGGCCGGAAACCGTTTCCACCGGCTGGTGCGTCGGGCCGTCCTCACCGACGCCAATGGAGTCATGTGTGTAGATATAAACCACCGGCAGCTTCGAAAGCGCGGCGAGGCGCATCGCGGGACGCGAGTAATCGGCGAACACGAGGAACGTCGCGCACGAAGCGCGGAAGATGCCGTCGTAGGCGACGCCGTTGCTGATCGAGGCCATCGCGTGCTCGCGGATGCCGTAGCGGAGGTTGCGGCCCGCGCGGTTGGTCTTGTCGAAATCCTTGTCGGCGGCGATGTAGTTGAGCGTCGAGCCGTGCAAATCCGCCGAGCCCGAGATCAGCAGCGGGAGCGCGGCCGCGACCGGCTGCAGCACATCCTTGCCGGCGGCGCGCGTCGCGAGCTTGGCATCGGCCGGGAACGCCGGGATCTTTTCCAGCAACGCCGAGGCAATCGGCGCGGTGCCGGCGCTGTCGAGGAGCGCGGCCTTGTCCGGATGCGCCTCGCGCCAGGCGGCGAAGGCCTTCTTCCACTTTCCGTAGGCGCGCTTGAGGCGCTTCTTGTGGTCGGCGAAATACGCGCGGACCGGCTCGCTGACATAGAAATGCTCCTCCGGCAGGCCGAGGCCCTTGCGGGCGGCGTCGGCGAATTTCGCCCCGCCCTCGCCGTGGCCCTTCGAGGTGCCGGCGACTTCCGGGATGCCCTTGCCGATGATCGTCTTGGCGATGATAAGCTGCGGTTTGCCGGTCTTGGCCTTCTTGGCCTTGTTGACCGCCTTCAGGATCGCGGCGAGATCGTGGCCGTCGGTGAGCGTCTGCACATCCCAGTGCATCGCCTTGAAACGCAGCGCGGTGTTCTCGCTCTGCGTCTTGTCGGCCATGGCGTCGAGCGTGACGTCGTTCGAGTCGTAAATAAGGATCAGGTTGTCGAGGCCCTGGTGGCCGGCGAACTCGACGGCCTCCATCGCGACGCCTTCCTGCATGCAGCCGTCGCCCGCGAGGCAGATGACGTGATGGTTGAAGATCTCATGGCCCGGCGCATTGAAACGCGCAGCGGCCATCTGGCCGGACATGGCGAGGCCGACCGCATTGCCGATGCCCTGCCCCAGCGGGCCGGTGGTGCATTCGACGCCGGGGGTCTCATGGAACTCGGGGTGACCGGGCGTCTTGCTGTGCAGGACGCGGAAATTCTTCACTTCCTCCAGCGACAGGTCGTAGCCGCTCAAATGGAGCCAGCTATACAAAAACATCGAGCCGTGACCGGCGGAGAGGACGAAGCGGTCGCGGTTGAGCCAGCGCGGCTCGTCGGGGTTGTGCGAAAGCGCGTGACCGTAAAGGACGGCGCCGATCTCCGCGCAGCCCAGCGGCAGGCCCAGGTGGCCGGAGGAACATTTGTGCACGGCGTCGATGGCGAGGCCGCGGGCCTGGTTGGCTGCTTGGGCGAGAATGTCGGTCTGGAGTTTCATGTAATGTGGGTGAGGTGCGACTGCGTGAAAGGTCATTTACGCCCGGTCCGCCGGAGGTGCAAAGCCCAATTTTTGGCATAAAGACCGAAGCTTCCTTGCTCGTGATCTTTTGCGCCCAAACCGTCGCCGAACGCGCGAGCGTTTGGCGCATCCGCACGAGCCAAACGCCCCTCGCGGGTTCGGCTACGGCCCAAGAAAAAGGGCGGGATCAAATGATCCCGCCCTTTCGGAAAACGAATTGGGAACTAACTCAGGCCTTGGCGGACTCGGAGTCGTAACGCTTCTCCTTGACGGCCATGGCGGCCTTGCCGGAGCGGTCACGGAGATAATAAAGGCGGGCGCGGCCGTGCTCGGAATCGCGCTCGACCTCGATCTTCTCGAGGTTCGGGGAATTCACCGGAAACACACGCTCGACCCCCTCGCCGTAGCTGATGCGGCGGACGGTGAAGGTCTCGTGGATGCCGGAGCCCTTGTGGGCGATCACGACGCCGGCGAAAACCTGGACGCGCTCCTTGTCACCCTCGCGGACCTTGGTGTGCACGCGGACACCGTCGCCGACTTTGAACGGCGCAACTTTATGTTTCACCTGGTTAGCGGTGATTTCTTGGATGATGGGATTCATGACTGGGAGTTATTTGAGTAAATCGGGTCTGACTTGCTGCGTTTTTTCCACCTGCTTCGCGTGCCGCCACTTGTCGATTTCGCCGTGGTTGCCCGAGAGGAGCACTTCCGGCACGGACATGCCGCGATAAACGGCGGGACGCGTGTATTGAGGAAAGTCGAGCAACTTGCTGGTGAAGCTTTCCGTCGTCAACGAATTTTCTTCCCCGAGCACACCCGGGATGAAACGGGCCATCGCATCGATGACCACCGCCGCCGCAAGTGTGCCGTTGGTAAGCACATAATCCCCGATGCTGATCTCCTGATCGATGACTTTTTCGCGGATCCGCTGGTCGATCCCCTCGTAATGACCGCTCAAAAGCACGAGATGCTTTTGCTGCGAGAGTTCGAGCGCGAGAGCCGGCGAAAGCGGCGTGCCGTCGGGCGTCAGGTAAATGCGCCGGCAGCCGGGCGTCTGGACCTGCTCGATGGCATCGAACACCGGCTCGCACTTGAGCACCATCCCCGCCCCGCCGCCGAACGGGCGGTCATCGGTCGTCCGGTGCTTGTCGGTCGCCCAGTCGCGGAGGTTGTGAACCTTGACCTCCAGCAGCTTCGCCTCCTGCGCACGGCCCAGCATGCTCTCGGACAAAAAGCCGTCGAGCATGGCGGGGAACAGCGTCAGGACGTCGATGCGCATCGGAAGTATTTTTAACCGCGAATGGCCACGAATGAACCCTAATCTCGATCGAATCTGTCTTCGTGTGAATTCGTGGCCATTCGTGGTTTCCTCGGTTCGGAAAAACAAAGCCCCGACTTTTCAGTCGAGGCTCTCGGCAGAGGACTCCGCGTCCTCTGCGATCTCCTGTTAAAAGGAATCAGGCCGCCGGGGCGGCCGCGGCGCGCTTGGCGCGCTTGATCATCGAGTGCATGGTCGCGGTGGGCTTGGCGCCCTTCGAGACCCAGTAGTCGACGCGATCGAGCTTGATGGTCAGCACGTTGCCCTTGGCGCGGGGATTGTACGAGCCGATCTGCTCGACGGCGTCGCCATCGCGGCGGGAACGCTCCTCGGCGACGACCACACGGTAGTGCGGTTCGTTCTTGGTGCCGACGCGGGAAAGACGGATTTTGAGTGCCATTTGATGTTGCTGGTTACTTTGCGGGAGACGGAATTGCGGTTGGAAAAGGGGCAGAATGGACGGAACAACTTTGCCCTTGTCAAGCCCCCAGTGCCGCCCCTCCATCCGACCCTTAACGCACCCAATTTTATGCTCAAAGCCGGTATCGTCGGTCTCCCTAATGTGGGCAAGTCCACTCTCTTTAACGCCCTGACCCGCAGCCGCAAGGCCGAGGCGGCCAATTATCCGTTCTGCACCATCGACCCGAACGTCGGCGTCGTGACCGTGCCCGACGAGCGCGCCTACGTCCTGCAGAAAATCGCCAAGACCAACGTCGTCGTCCCCGCCGCCATCGAGTTCGTGGACATCGCCGGCCTCGTCGCCGGCGCCAGCAAGGGCGAGGGCCTCGGCAACCAGTTCCTCGCGAACATCCGCGAGGTCGACGCCATCGTGCAGGTGGTGCGCTGCTTCGAGGACAGCGACGTCGTCCACACCATGGGCGGCGTGGACCCGGTCCGCGACATCGAGGTCATCACGACCGAACTCGTGCTCGCCGACATGGACGCCGTCAGCAAGCGCATGACGAAGACTCAGAAGAACGCCAAGGCCGGCGACAAGGACGCGCAGGCCGAACTCGCGCTCCTGGTGAAACTCGAACCGCACCTCAACGCCGGCAAGACCGCGAACACCCTTCCCGCCACCGACGACGAAAAGGCCGCGATGAAGCTGCTCCAGTTGCTCACGGCGAAGCCCGTGCTCTTCGCGTGCAACGTCGCCGAGTCCGACCTCGCCACCGCCGAACAGAACAAGTTTGTCCAAAAGGTCGCGGAATATGTCCGCACCCACCACGACGCCGCCTACGTGCCGATCAGCGCGAAGATCGAGGCCGAGCTCATCGACCTCCCGCCCGAGGAGGCCAAGGCGTTCCTCAAGGACCTCGGCGTCGACGATTCCGGCGTGTCCTCCCTCATCAAGGGCACCTACGGTTTGCTCGGCCTGATGACCTACTTCACGGCCGGCGAAAAGGAAGTGCGCGCCTGGACGATCAAGAAGGGCTGGAAGGCCCCGCAGGCTGCCGGCGTCATCCACACCGATTTCGAAAAGGGCTTCATCAAGGCCGAGATCGTTTCCTACGACGACCTCACCCGCCTCGGTTCCGTCGCCGCCGCCCGCGAAGCCGGCAAATACCGGCTCGAAGGCAAGGAGTACGTCTTCCACGACGGCGACGTGGCGCTGTTCCGGTTCAACAACTAAGCCGCGGTCGGCGTTCGCCGTCCCGCCGCACCGCGACCTCTTCAGCGGAGCGGTCACGCTTTCCCTTGTCGAAAGTCCACTTTCGGCGCATACTGCGTCCGATCCGGCGATGATTGAGCCAAAACGCACTCCCAGGCGAGCATGGGGCCTCGCCACTTGGGCGAAGGCCGCCCTGTGGCTGTCCATCGGTGCCGTCTGCGCTCAGGCGCAAACCCTCTACTGGGACACCAACGGCGGTACCGCCGGCACCGGCGCAAGTCCGACGGGAACCTGGTCAACCGCCACCGCCAGTTGGACCACCAACAGTGCCGGCACCAGCGGTTCGATTTTGAACTGGACGGCTTGGTCCGCCGCCGTGTTCAGCGCCGGCACCAACGGCACCGGCGCCTACACGGTGACTGTTGCCGGCACCGTCGACATCTCCAGCCTCACGATCGAGGAAGGCTCGCCGACGTTCAACGGCGGCACGATCCAGTTCAGCGGCACCCCGGATTTTTCCGTGGCGTCCGGACTGACCGCCACGATCAACAGTGTGGTCGACGACCAATATTATGGCGGCTTCAACAAGACCGGCACCGGCACCCTCGTGCTCGGCGGCGCGAATACCTTCAGTGCCCCGGTGACCGTCAGCGCCGGCACCCTGACGCTGGCGAACAGCCTGGCGTTGGGGACCACCGGGACCTACGGGAACACCGTGGCCACTGGCGCCACCCTCGCCTTGCAGGGGGGCCTCACGGTGGCGGAAGCCAATGTCGATCTCTCCGGCTCCGGCGTCGGGAGCGCCGGCGCGCTGCGTAATGTCAGTGGCAACAACACGTTTTCGGGCTCGGTGACATTCTCCAACGACGCGACGATCGCATCGGACAGCGGCACCCTGACGCTCAGCGGCGATTTCTCCGCGGGCAAGAACGTGACCTTCGCCGGTGCCGGCAATATCGCGCTCACCGGGGGCGGCTACGGCGCCGGCGATCTCACCCGGACCGGCACGGGCACCCTCACCTTCTCCGGCAGCACCTCGACCTCCCTCAGCGGCGACCTCAATATCAACAGCGGCACGGTCGCGCTCGCCAAGAGCGGCGGGGCCACCGCGGTGGCGAGCAGCAGCATCAATGTCGGGGACGGGACCGGCGCGGCGGGCTCGGCCGTGCTCCGGCTCGACGCCAGCAATCAGATCAGCGACGGCACGAGCCTGACGGTGAGGGCCGACGGCAATTTCAACCTGAATGGCTACAGCGAAGGCCTGAAATCCATCACGACCCTCTCCGGCAGCCAGGTCACCGTGGGCACTGGGGGCGCATTCACCATCGGTACCAACGGGGGCGGCACCTCTTCCCTCGCCGGCACCCTGAACGTCAACGGCGGCGGCCTCACCTTCGCGGGTGGCACCAACACCCTCACCAACACCGGCGCGATCAATCTGGGCGGCGGCTCGCTGGCGGTGACGAACGGCACGAACACTTTCGCCGGCGCGGTCAATCTCGCCGGCGGCACGGCGGCGATCTCCGGCGGCACCAATGCCTTCACCGGTGCCACCAGCCTCGGCGGTGGCACCCTGACCTTCAGCGCCGGCACCAACACGGTCAACGGCGCGGTCACCTTCGGCACCGGCGGCGCGCTCGTCTTCAGCGGCGGCACCAACTCCGCCGGCGGCACCTTCGTCGGCCCCGGTGCCGTGACGCTCTCCGCGGGCTCGCTCACCCTGCTCAGCACCGTCACCCTCACCGGCGAACTCCAACTCGGCGGCGGCACGCTCTCCCTGGGCGGCTACAATCTTACGGTGGGGACCCTCCACATCACCGGCAACAGCACGATCGATTTCGCCGGCGGCAACTCGACGCTCAACGCCGGCAACTTCCTGCTCGATGCGGGCGTGATCCTGACCGTCGCGAACTGGAGCAACGCCGCCGACTATTTCTTCGCGCAAAACTGGAGCGGCGGCGTTTTCAATGTCAGCGGCGCCGATCCCATGAACCGCGTCGTCTTCAGCGGCTTCACCGCCGGCCAGACGCATTGGGCATCCTATGACAACCAGATCACGCCCGTGCCCGAGCCGGCCACCTACGGCGCGCTGCTGCTGGGCGCTTTGACCGGACTCTTCGCGTGGCGCCGGCTAGTGCGTCCCCCCGCCCGCTGACCGCGCGTCGCGGCGGCGGCGCACCGAAACCGCGATCGCCGCCTCGACGGCGGACGTCATCGTTGCCAGGGGCAAACCGGGGGGCATCCCCTTCGCCTGCTCTGGCAGGAAAGGCACGTGGATGAATCCCCCGCGCACCTTCCTTTGCCGGCGGAGTGCATGCATCAGCCCGTAGAAAACGTGGTTGCACACAAACGTGCCGGCCGTCTGCGAAACCGCCGCGGGAATCTCCCGGCGATGCAATTCCGCCACGATCGCCTTGATCGGCAAGGTGGACCAGTACGCGGCCGCCCCGCCCTTCACCACCGGCCGGTCCACCGGTTGGCGCCCGGCGTTGTCCGGGATGCGGGCGTCATCGACATTGATCGCCACCCGCTCCGGCGTGATCTCCGCGCGGCCGCCGGCCTGGCCCACGCAGATGACCAGCGCGGGTCTTGTGACGCGGACCTGTCTTTTCAATTCGGTGATGGCCGCCCCAAACACGCAGGGCAGCAGCGCACCGACGATTCGATGTCCGCCAATGACCGTGCCGTGCAACAGGCGGGCAATTTCAGCCGATGGATTGATCGACTCCCCGCCGAACGGTTCAAAGCCAGTGAGAAGAACTGTTCGCATAAAAACCTTTAACCACGGATTGCACAAATTGACACGGATGTATTTCCGAAACCGTCATCCTGAGCCGAGCGAAGGACCCAGGGGATTCCCGGTCTGCGCTGTTGGGCCCGTCTGGATTTCTCTCCTTCGTTCCCTCCATTGCCTTCTGTGGAATTCAGAACCGATACACGCACAGCGCCATCACCACGACATTGAAAATCCAGATCGCCACCGCGAACGGCGCCTGGGCCTTGATCACCGCGAAGTCGTCCCTTATTTCCAGCAGGCGCACCGGCACGAGGTTGAAATTCGCCGCCATCGGCGTGACGAGCGTGCCGCAATAGCCGCACAGCATGCCCAGCGCGCCCATGACGGCCGGATTGCCGCCGTGAGCCTGCACGATGAAGGGCAAGCCGATCCCGAGCGTCATGATGGGAAAGGCCGCGAACGCATTGCCCATCATCACGGTGAAAATCACCATGCCCCCGCAGTAGGCCACGACGGCGATCAATGGATTGTTCATGGGCAACGATGCCGCCACGAGCTTGGCCACCTCCTCGCCCACCCCGGCCTTCGCGAAAATCCCGCCAAGTCCCGCGAGCGATTGCGGCAGGATGAGCGTCCACCCCAGCAACTCGAGCAATCGTCCGCCTTCCGCCACCGGCGCCGCCGGCCGGTCGCGCGTAACCCAAAGGGCGGCCGCCACCCCGGCCACGCACCCGAGGCCCAGCGCGACCTGCGGCCCAACCACGAAACTGCCCACGATGGCCACCGCCGGGACGAGCAGGATTGGCCCGAGCAGTTTGTTGCCAAACCGCGCGGCGCGCACCGCGCCGTGGCCGTCATCCGCGAAGGCCGGCACCGCCACCTGCTTCGTCGCCACCAGCGCCCCCAGCGCGAGCACCATCCACCCGACCAGTTGTTCCGGCAGCGCCTTGCCCGCGCCCACCGCCACGGCCAGCAACAGCCAGAATACCGCCGAACCCCAGCGCCGCGGATGCCCCGCCGCCAGCGCAATCCGCGCCGCGACGACGCCGATGAACAGCCCGGTCAGGATGAAGAAATGCTCGAGCGTCAGTCCGTTCACCGGCCGCCTCCCTTTGCCTTCGCGAGCCAGCGGTCCATCGCGCGATACCGCCACCCGCCCACGAACAGCACCCAGATTGCCGTCGGCGCGCTCCACAGCTGGATGGCCGTCAACGTCACCGGCACGCCGGCCGACTCGAAAAACCGGGTGACCAGGAGCAGCGCGCCCACCGCCACGAGGATGTCGTCGGAGAAAAAATTGCCGACGTTCTCCGCCGCGGCGCCATGAGCCCGCAGGCGGTCGCGCGCCGCCGGCGGCAAATCATTTCCGGCCGCGCTCTCCGCCATGGGCACGACCAGGGGCCGGACCATCCCCGCATGGTTCCCCAAGCTGATCCCGAGCACGCTCAAGCCGCCGCGCAGCGCCTGGTAGAGCCAGTAAATGCCGCCGGGCGTGGCGTTTTTCGCGCGCCGGATCAGCGCGGCGATGTGTTCGCGCAGGCCGTGTTTTTCCAGGAGCCCGACCACCGGCAGCATGAGCACGAGCGGCAGGACCAGCCCGCGATTGTCGACGAACAGCTTGCCCATCAGGGTCACCACTTCGGCGAGCGAGAACCCGGCCGAAAATCCGGTGACGAGCCCGGCCACCAACACGACCACCAGCGCGTTCACCCGGAGCCCAAAGCCCACGGCGACCACGAGGATGCCCAGCAGCTTGATCATGCGCTTCGCGTGCCCTCGGTGGTCACGCGGTCAGGATGACAGGTACGGGATACTTCATCAGTGGTCATGCGATCCTGCATCGAAACTTTTCAGCTCGATGCCCGCGGCCAGGAATGCCTCGCGCAATCGCCGCGCGAATGCCACCGGATGCGGGCCGTCGCCATGCAGGCAAATCGTGTCGGCGCGGATCAGCACGTCCGTGCCGTCGGTCGCCCGGACTTTTCCCTCCCGCACCATCCGCAAGGCCTGGGCCACCGCCGCCGCCTCGTCGGTAATCAGGGCATCCGGCCGCGACCGCGGTGTCAGCGAACCGTCGGCCTGGTAGGTGCGGTCGGCAAACACCTCGTTGGCGACCGGCAGCCCGCAGGCATCGGCCACGGCGACCAGCTGGCTGTTGGCCAGGCCGAACAGAATCAATTCGGGGTCGACCTCGTAGATCGCATCCACCACGGCCCGCGCCACCGCGATTTCACGCGCGGCCATATTATAGAGAGCGCCGTGCGGCTTCACGTGCCGCACGGGTCCGAGCGCCTTCAGCTTGCGCACCTGGGTGAAAACCAGGTCGTGGATTTCCCCGACGCCCAACGGCAGTTCCGTCCGGCCAAAGTTCGCCCGATCCGCAAACCCCGGGTGCGCGCCGATCGCGACCCCGTGCTGTTGCGCCAGCGCCACGATCGCCCGCATCGTGGCCTCGTCACCGGCATGGGCGCCGCAGGCGATGTTGGCCGACGTGATGAGCGGCATCAGTTCGGCGTCGTGGCCGGCACCTTCGCCCAGGTCGCAGTTGAGATCAATGGAAGCCATGACTGCAAAGTACTTCACCGATCAACCGCCGATCAACCTTTCCCGTCATTCTGAGCGCAGCGAAGAAACCGGCGGCACGACCGCAGACGGGTGACGTGCTGGATTTTTCGCCACGTTTCGAACGGCCGTGCATGTTCCGGATCAGCCCGTCAGCCGCGCGAGGCCCATGCGGACGCGCGCGAGATCGCGTTCCCGTGCGAGGTAAAGGTCGTGCGCGACGGCCAGCGTGGTTTCCTCAAACTGCACGGGGTCGCCCGGACGCAATTGCGCGAACCGCCCGAGGTCCACCGACACGACGCCCGCGATGCGCGGATATCCCCCGATCGATTGGCGGCTGGGCAACAGCACGATCGGCTGGCCGGCCGGCGGCACCTGTACCGTGCCGGCGTTCACCGAGGAGGAAATCATCTCGCCGTCGCGGCGCCGGTCCAGCGCGGGGCCGTGCAAACGGACGCCCATGCGATCCGCCTCGTTGGTCGCCCGCCAGGTCACCGAAAAGAAAGTTTGCTGGGATTCCTTGCTGAACCAGTCGCACTCGGGACCGCGCAGCGCCCGCACCACCCCCGGCTTCGCCGGCCGGCCCATCGTTTCCGGGCGCACGGTCCACGTCACGGCGCGCTGGCCCCCGGCCTGCAGCGAAGCGAGCACCTGTTTCGACCAGTCCGGCGGTTCGAAGAGTTTCAACGCGTCGCCGGCCACCAGCGGCCGGCCTTGGTGGCCGCCGATCCCGGCGCGCCGGTAGGTGGTCCGGCTGCCCATCACCAGCGGCACATCGATGCCCCCGGCCACGGCCATCCACGCGCGCAGGCCTGCCCGGGCGGGACCGAAGCTCACGGTTTCGCCCGCCGCAATGCGCACGGCCCGGTCCCGCGGCAATGGCTGGCCGCCGATGCGCGCAGCGAAATCACCGCCGGACCAGGCGACGAGCACATCGCGGTCAAACACAACCTCGGGTCCGGTCTGCGCCATTTCGAGCAGCGCGGCGTTGTCGTCGTTGCCGACGCAAAGATTCAGCACGCGGGCCGCAAACCCATCAAGCGCCCCGCCGACCACGATCCCGTATTGCTGAAAGCCGGGCCGGCCGAGGTCCTGCACGGTGGTGAGCAGGCCGGGTTTGAGGATCTTCAGCACGGGCCACCTCCCACGCCGGAAGCGCCAAGCTCCAACCGCCAAGCTCCAGAGAAACGCCAAAATCCAAGCCCCACAACTGGACCCAAGAGCTCCCTTGTTTTCCGTGTCTGGTAATTCACGGGAGCTTGGATGTTGGAGCGTGGAGCTTTGCCGCCTCCCCCCTGGAGCTTCTCGAACTCCGCCGGTGCAATCGCGCGAAACTTCACCCGATCCCCCGCGGCCAGCAACACCGGCGGATTTTGCTCCGGCTGGAAAACGCGAAGCGGCGTCCGCCCGATCAAATTCCAACCGCCCGGCGTGCTGAGCGGATAAATGCCGGTCTGCTCCCCCCCGATGCCCACCGAGCCCGGCGGCACCGTCATGCGCGGCTTCGCATGCCGCGGCGTGTGCAATTCCTTGGGCAACCCGCCCAGATAAGGAAAACCAGGAGCGAAGCCGATCAGATGCACGAGGTAATCGGCCTTCGTGTGGCGCTTGATGACCTCCTCCGGCGACAGCTTGGCCTGCGCCGCGACGCGGGCAAGGTCGGGGCCAAATTCGCCGCCATAACAGACCGGAACCTCGACGACGCGCGGCTTGGCCTTCTCGGTCTTGGGCGGATGTTTCAGCCGGTCGCGCAGCCGTCCGCCCAGCCAGTCGGCAATCCCCTGGGCCGGCGCGCCGGCCTGGACTGCCGCCGCCGGGTCGTAGAAAACCGTCACGGTCGTGTACGCCGGCACCAGTTCGTTGACCGAGGGCAACGGCGCCGCCGCGAGCGCGCGCCAGGCGGCCTGCACCTTGCGGTGGGTGGACTCGTCGATGACGGTCCCCACTTCAAGCACGAGCGCGTTGTCGCCGAGCGGCGTGATCTGCATGGCTTCCTTGGTAAGTACCTCCGCTCGTTTGGCAGCCAAAATCTGACAGTCGCGGCAAACCGTAGAGGGCCCAGCTCCCGCTGGGCCGCGAACGTGATGCCACCCCCGCACGCCGGCCCAGCGGGAGCTGGGCCCTCCACACTGAGGAACAGGAACAATTCCGAAATTCCCCAACTAATCGCTCCTCCCCGTCCGCCTCATAGATTTTTGTTTGGGTTGCGGTCCGCCCGGGGATCGCTGGAGTGACCGCCTGTCATGCCTTCCCGCCTCCCCCTATGCGCCGCCTTCCTGATCCTGCTCCTGGCGGGCGGCTGCCGCGACCGTGAGATCACGGCCTACCGCGCGCCGAAGGATCCGGTTGAGACGTTGCCCGGTGCGCCCGGTGGTCCCGCGACCGCGCCCGGAACGGATAACATGGCCGCCACCGCCGTCCCCACGGGTGGCGACAGCCTGATCTGGACCGCCCCGGCCGCCTGGACGGTCAAGCCCGCGAGCGCCATGCGCAAGGGCAGCTATGCCGTCAAGGGCGACGGCGGCGAGGCCGACCTGTCCATCACCGCCTTCCCCGGCGACACCGGCGGCCTGCTGGCCAACATCAATCGCTGGCGCAGCCAGGTCGCGCTGCCGCCGCTGACCGCGGACCAGCTCGATGCCAACCGCGAGCATCTCGACCTCGGCCCGCTGCATGTGGAGATCGTGGACTTCGCCGGCAGCGCGAACGGCACGCCGACGCGCGTCGTGGGCGCGATTGTCCCGCACGGCCCGGAAACCTGGTTCTTCAAGCTCATGGGGCCCGACGCGCTGGTCGCGAAGGAAAAACCGGCGTTCCGCGAATTTCTGAACACCGTCCGCCCGAAGTGATCATGGCCCTCCTGCTCCGCCAGTTCCGCGATTTCTTCGTCTCCCTCAAGCTGACGGTCGTCCTGCTCTCGCTGTCGATCGTGCTGATCTTCTGGGCCACGCTCGCGCAGGTGAAGCTCGGCATCTGGGGCGTACAGGAAAAATTCTTCCACGCGTTCTTCGTGCTCGAAACGATTCCCGGCACGGCGATCCCGGTGCCCGTTTTCCCGGGCGGCTACTTTCTCGGCGGCCTCCTGCTCATCAACCTCGTCGCGGCGCACATCTATCGCTTCAAGCTGGAGTGGAAGAAGGCCGGCATCCAGCTCACGCACCTCGGGCTGATCCTCCTGCTGGTGGGCGAGCTCGTCTCGAGCCTGCTGCAGGTGGAAAGCAACATGCGCATCGAGGAAGGCTCGACCATGCGTTACTCCGAGAGCTACCGGCTCAACGAGCTCGCCGTCATGGACACGAGCAACCCGGAATACAACGAGGTCGTCGCCATTCCCGAGGGCGCGCTCGCCGGCGGCGCCGTCATCCAGCACCCCAAGCTGCCGTTCCAGATCCGCATCCGCGACTACTATCCCAACGCCGCGCTGCAAATGCGGGATCAGGCGGCCAACGCGCCGCCCGCCCTTGCGACCGCCGGCATCG
Source organism: uncultured Oleiharenicola sp. (assembly GCA_964515595.1). GTDB lineage: Bacteria > Verrucomicrobiota > Verrucomicrobiia > Opitutales > Opitutaceae > Lacunisphaera. The sequence goes on from CAZEUN010000001.1 coordinate 427,156, forward strand.
GGCCGCGCATCGCGGTCACGCCGCTGCGCGTGACCTACAAACAGGACGAGCGCAACGCACCGGCGGCCAACATCGAATTCGTCGGCCCCGAGGGCACGCTCGGCACCTGGCTGGTTTCGCCGCTCCTCGGTCTGCCGCAGAAGTTCGATTACGCGGGCCGGACCTGGGAGATCATGCTGCGGTTCAAGCGCTACTATCACCCGTTTTCGCTGACGCTGCTCGACTTCGCCCACGATGTTTACCCGGGCACCGACATCCCCAAGAATTTCTCCAGCCGCATCCGCCTCAAGACCGATGACGGCCGCGGCGACCGCGAGGTGCTCATCTACATGAACAACCCGCTGCGCCACGCGGGCCTCACGTTCTATCAGGCCAGCTTCGAAAAGGGCGACAAGGTCACCATCCTGCAGGTCGTGCGCAACCCCGGCTGGGTGCTGCCTTACGTGGCCTGCATTATGATGTCCATCGGTCTGGTGCTCCAGTTTGGCATCCACCTCGTCGGTTTCATCCGGAAACGCGCCGCCACCTCCTGAATGTTTCCACGAATGAACACGGATCAGTCCCCCCTTACCTGTCATTCGGAGCGGAGCGAATCCAGCACGCTGCCCGCTGGCGGTTGTGCCGCTGGATTCCTCGCTGCGCCCCGAATGACGGATTTGTATATTTTCAGTTCTTCGCGTCTCTTCGCGTCCTTCGCGGTTAATCAATGAAACGCTGGATTCCCATTGCCGTTCTGGTTTTCGCCGCCGCCTGGCTGCTCGCGGCGCTGCGGCCGTCGAAGAACCCCGGCGACCTCGACCTCGTGACCTTCGGCCGGCTGCCGGTGCTGGTCAACGGCCGCATCAAGCCGCTCGACACCGTCGCCCGCACCTCCCTGCTCATGCTGCAGGGCCGCCAGCGCGTCAGCGACCCGACCAATCCCCAGCCGTTCGTCGCCACGCCGGCCGAGTGGCTCGCGGACGTCCTGTTCAACCCGGCCAAGGCCGACAACTACCCGACCTTCCGCCTCAGCGCCACCGATTCCCCGGAGTTGCTGACGCTCATGGGCCTCGGCGAGGCGGACACGAAGATCAATTACGAGAACCCCGTCCTGCGCGTGCTGGCCCTGGCCGACTTCGTCCCCGGCACCCGCACCCGTTTTTCCTTCAACCAGCTGAAGCCCAAGCTCGACGAACTCGACCGCCAGGCGCAACTGGCCGCCCCCGTCGACGCCCAGCTCCGCACGCCGTTCCAAAAGGCCGTCGTCCAGCTGCACGATCGCATTTTCCTTTACCAGCGCCTCAAGCACAGCGTGCAGCGGCCCGACTCGCCCGGCTTCCTGCGCGAAGTCGTGCAGTTCCAACAAGGCCTGACCGCCGGCGTCGAGGCCGTGCGCGCGCGGCAGCGCGGCGAGAAGCACGACGAGGCCGCGTTCAAGGCGATGCTCGACACCGCCCAGCGCTACGACGCCATGGCCCAGCTCGGCTACCTGCTCGCCATCCCGCCCGGGGCGGACGACCGCGATGCGACGCATTGGAAAACCGCGGGCCAGGCGCTGCTTGAAACCTTCGAGACCGGCGAGGTGAATCCCAACGTCATGGCCTACGCCGCCCTCGGCAGCGCCTGGCGCGACCGCGACGCCGGGCAGTTCAACGAAATCGTCCGCCTGTACCGCGACCAAATCGGCAAGCGTTTCGCCCCCCAGCTGGCGAAGAGCGACCTCGAGGTGCGCTTCAACGCCGCCGAGCCGTTCTATAAGAGCATGCAGCTTTACGCGTTCGCGTTTTTCCTCGCGATCTTCTCCTGGCTCAAGTGGCCGGAGGTGCTCGGACGCAGCGCATTCCACCTCACGCTGGTCGCCTTCATCGCGACCACGGCCGGAATTCTTACCCGCATGTGGCTGGAAGGCCGGCCGCCGGTCACCAACCTCTATTCCTCGGCGCTGTTCGTCGGCTGGGGCTCGGTCGGGCTTTGCCTGCTCCTCGAAAAGATCTACCGCAATGCCATCGGCAGCGTCGCCGCCGGCATGATCGGTTTCGTCACCCTGCTGATCGCGCACCACCTGTCGCTGAGCGGCGACACGCTCGAGATGATGCGCGCGGTGCTCGACACCAACCTCTGGCTCGCGACGCACGTCGTGATCGTGACCACGGGTTACGCCGCCACCTTCCTCGCCGGTTTCCTGGCCCTGATCTACGTGCTCCGCGGCACGCTCACGACCTCGCTCGACAAGGCGACCGCGGATTCGCTCACGCGCATGGTTTATGGCATCGTTTGCTTTGCGACGCTCTGCAGCCTCGTCGGCACCGTGCTCGGCGGCATCTGGGCCGACCAGTCGTGGGGCCGCTTCTGGGGCTGGGATCCGAAGGAAAACGGCGCCGTGATGATCGTGCTCTGGAATGCCGCGATCCTCCACGCCCGCTGGGGCGGCCTCGTGAAACAACGCGGCCTGATGTGCCTCGCGATCTTCGGCAACATCATCACGAGTTGGAGCTGGTTCGGCACGAACATGCTCGGCGTCGGGTTGCACAGCTACGGCTTCATGGACGCCGCGTTCTACTGGTTGCTGGCATTTGTGTTCTCGCAGCTCGCGCTGATCGGCCTCGCGCAGCTCCCGCTGGAAAAGTGGCGGAGTTTTCGGGCGGTTTGAAATCCCCTGCACACCCCGCCCTGCGGGCAGCAGCCTTCGCCGGGCCTACGGCTCCCAAGCCCCTCTTCATAGTAGAGGGGACTTCGGCGGCGTGAATTGAGCCTCCCTCTATGAAGAGGGGTGGCGCGCAACGCCGGGGTGCGTGCTCGGAAAAACAGCCACGCGACGGAGCAGCCGTAGCCCGGCACAAGCGTATTGGGCCGACCTTTGTTGCCTCCGTTCCCTTCTGTAAACCTGATCGATCGATTCAGTCGGGGTGTCCCCTCCCACCAAAACCAGACAATCACCGCCCCTACCCCTTCAACAATTCCTCCGCATGCGCGACCGCGCTCTTCGCGTGGCGGTCGCCGAGCATGCGGGCGAGTTCGCCGATGCGGACCTTGCGGTTCTCGTGGATGGCTTCGATCCCGACCGACGCGCGGTCGCCGCTCTGGTCCTTCGTGACGACGAAATGATTCGCGGCCTGCGCCGCCACCTGCGGCAGGTGCGTGACGCACAACACCTGGTGCCGCTCGGCGATGTCGGCCATTTTCTCGCCGACGATCCGGCCGATCTCGCCGCCGACGTTGGCGTCGACCTCGTCGAACACCAGCAACGGCACGTCGTCGATCTCGGCGAGCACGGCCTTCAGCGCCAGCATCACGCGCGCAAGCTCGCCGCTCGAGGCGATCCGGTGCAACGGCAGCGGCGGCTCGCCGACATTGGGCGAGAATAGAAACTCCACGCCGCAATCGCCGTGCGGCCCGAGTTCGGGCAGCGAGGCCACGGAGACGCGGAAGTCCGCCTTCTTGAAGCCGAGCTGGACAATGACCTTGGCGGCCGCCTTCGCCAGTTGCAGCGCCGCCTTCTCGCGCGTGGCGCGCAATTCCGCCGCGGCTTTCCTCGCGGACTTCAGGGCGTCGGCGACCTGTTTGTCGAGTTTCGCCAGCGAACCCTCGACGTCGCTTTGCAACTCGAGCTTCCGGCGCATCTCATCGCGCGCGGCCAGCACCGCCTCGACCTTCGCGCCGTACTTGCGCTTCAGCTCGAGCCAGGAATTCATCTGGCCCTGCAAGGCCTCGGCTTGCTCCGGGTCGAAATTCAAGGATGACGCCAGCGACGCGAACTCCGCGTCCAGGTCGCCCAGTTCCACCGAGGCGGTCTGCAGGCGGTCGGCCAGCGGCTTGCTGGCGGCGTCGAGCGATTCCAACTGGCGGGCATCGCGCAGGAGCGCGGACAGGCGCCCCAACAGGCCGTCCTCGCCGCTGAGCCCGTTGCTGAGGCCGGCCGCGAGTTGCACGATCTCCTGCGCGCTGCTCTGCCGCTGGAAATCGCGCTCGAGCGTCGCGATGGCCTCGTCGGTCAGCTCCAGCGCATCGATCTTGCCGAGCTGGATCTTCAGGAAATCGATCTGGTCGGCCGACAGCTTCTCCGCCCCGAGCAGGCGCCCGCGCTCGTCCACCAATTCGCGCCAGTGGCGGTACGTGTTCTGATATTGGATCAGGGCGGCCTCGTTTTTTGCAAACAGATCGAGCAGTTCGCGCTGGCAGCCTTCCTTCAAAAGCCGCCGCGGCTCGCCCGGGCCGTGAAAATCGATCCAGTGTTCGCCGAGCTCCTGCAGCGCCGCGAGCGTGGCCATGCTGCCGTTGACGGAAATCTTCGGCGCCTTGTCGCGCGGCAGGCTGCGCTTGAGGATCAGCACGCCATCGTCGCACGGCGGCAGGTCGAGCTTCGCCAGCGCCTCGTCGAGCTTGCGGCTGTCCGCGAAAAACAGCGCCGCCTCCACGTCCGTGGCCGGCGCGCCCTGCCGGATGATCGTCTTGTCCGCCCGGGCGCCCGCCAGGAGCGACAACGCCCCGAGCAGGATGCTCTTGCCCGCGCCGGTCTCGCCGGTCACCGCCGTAAATCCGGTCTCGAAGTCCAATTCGACTTCATCGAGGAGGGCCAGGTTGCGGATGCGGAGCGACTGGAGCATGGCGCCGATATGGGGCGGAAACCCGTGAGGTTTCAAGCGGACTGTGGCGTCGGGACGAAGTCTCCTGACAACTTTTTCGCCCTTCCACCTGACCGTTGTAGGCGCCTGCTTGCAGGCGATTCAGGGCGCACGTTGACCGAGAACGTCAAAATCGCCTGCAAGCAGGCGCCTACACCGGACCAAGCCGCTGGGGGAAGAAAATCACTTGCGCCAATTCCCAATGCGTGCAAGTGGTTGCTTGCATATGAAGGCTCCCGCCGCTCCCAGCGACACCCGCCAGCGCCTGCTGGACGCCGCCGCCCGGATATTTGCGCGTGACGGACTGACCGGAGCCACCACCCGGGCGATTGCGCAGGAAGCCGGGGTCAATGAAGTCACGCTTTTCCGGCATTTTCAGACCAAGGATCGTCTTCTGGCCGCCGTCGTCGGCGAAAACTTCGGCGGCAAGGGCACCGGGATCCAGGTGCTCCTGCCCGCCCCCACGAGCGACCTTCGCGCCGACCTCATCGCCTATGGCCGGTGTTACGAGAAACTGCTCAGCACCAACTGGCCGCTGGTGCGCACCATGCTGGGCGAGATGCACCACCACTTGAACGAGAGTCACGAAAAGCAGGTCTTCCGCGCGATCTTCCTGCCGCTCAAGGCCGCCGTTCACCAGCGGATTGAGGACGCACAGCGCACCGGGGAACTCAAGCCCGGCCGGCCCGCCGATCTCTACGGCGACCTGCTGCTCGGTGCCATTTTCACCGGCGTGCTGCGTCGCTCCCTGCCGCACCTGAAAATCGACTATTCCATGCCGGACTACCTCGACGCGGCGGTGGATCTGTTTCTCGAAGGAGCTTCTGCCGGACGCCGATGAGCCCGCCCCTGCAGGGCCTTTACGGGTCCGACCGTCGCCTGCTGTCGCCCCTCGCGGCGCGCCTGGCCGATCGCGGCGTTTTAAAATGGGTCATCGCCCTGACCGCCGCGCTGGGCGCGATCCTGGAGGTGATCGACACGAGCATCGTGAACGTCGCCATGCCCGACATCCAGGGCAACCTCGGCGCGACGCTGTCCGAAGTCGGCTGGATTTCCACCGGCTACGCCTGCGCCAACGTGGTCATGATCCCGCTGACGGCCTGGTTGAGTGACCGGTTCGGCCGCAAACAATACCTGCTGTTCTCGCTCGCGGGCTTCACCGCGGCGTCGGTGCTGTGCGGCGTTTCGAGCAGCCTGACGATGCTGATCATCGCCCGCGTCCTGCAAGGCCTCTGCGGCGGCGGTCTGCTGGCCAAGGCGCAGTCGCTCCTCTTTGAAACCTTTTCCAAGAAGGAACAACCCGCGGCCCAGGCGTTGTTCGGCATCGGCGTCATTGCCGGTCCGGCATTTGGCCCCGTGCTCGGCGGCTACCTGACCGACACCCTCGGCTGGCGCTGGATTTTCTTCATCAACCTGCCGTTCGGCATCCTCGCGGTGCTGATGACCATTGTCTTCCTGCCGCGGGACCAGTCGTCCCAACTCGACCACAAGCGCGTCGATTGGGCGGGCATCGGCCTGCTCACGCTGGGCCTGGCCTGTTTCCAAACCATGCTCGAGGAAGGCCAGCAGGAGGATTGGTTCAGCTCGCGCTTCATCGTGCTCATGGCCGCCGGCGCGGCAATCGGCACCGCGCTCTTCATCTGGCGGGAACTGTCCGTCGACCATCCCGCGGTCGACCTGCGCGTCCTCAAGCATCGCGCCCTCGCGGCCGGCAGCGCGTATTCCCTCGTGCTGGGCATGGGCCTCTACGGCGTGATGTTCGCCGTGCCGATCTTCGTGCAGGACTACCTGCACTTCACCGCCGCGCAAAGCGGGCTCCTGCTGATGCCGGGCGCCCTGGCCTCCGCCGTCATGATGATCGTGATGGGCAAGGTGTCCGGCCGGATGGACGCCCGCGTGCTCATCGCGTGCGGCGCGCTGCTGACCGTCACCACCGCCGTGATGCTGTCGCGCATCAATCCCGACACCGGCACCGAAACCCTGTTCTGGCCGCTCGTCCTGCGCGGACTGGGCAGCGTGATGATGTTCGTGCCGCTGAGCCTCGCGACACTCGGTTCGCTGCCCAAGCAGGCCATCTCCGCGGGCTCGGGTTTCTACAGCCTCACGCGCCAGATGGGCAGCAGCATCGGCATTGCCGCCATCACCACCTTGCTCGCGCATCGCGAGGCGATCCACCGCGCGGTGCTCGTGGAGCACGTCACGGACAACAACCCGGCCGCGACCCTGCGCCTGCAGCAGCTCGGCGCCGCCTTCGGCCAGCACACCGCGGACCCGGTCCTGGCGAAGCAGCAGGCCATGGGCGTCATCGACCAGATCGTCAACGGCCAGGCCCTCCTTTTGTCGTTCGCCGATGTCTTCCTCTACGTCGCGATCGCCTTCGTCGTCACTTTGCCGCTGCTGCTGCTCCTGAACAAGGGCGGCAACCGCGAGGCCGCCGCGGCCGCGCACTGATTTAACTCCATTAATTTAAACCGAACCGATCATGGACACTGCCATCGAATCTCCCGCTTCCACTGCCATTCCCGCCGCCGCGCATGCCGCCCGCGCCCACCCGCCCGCCCGTCCGCGTCGCGCCTGGTGGAAGCCCGTCGCCGGCGTCGCGCTCGCGGTGCTCGCCCTGGGCTGGCTGGGCCGGACGCTCTACCACGGTTATCACTACGAGGAGACCGAGGACGCTTATGTCACCGGTCACCTCTACCAGGTCAGCCCCCAGCTCGACGCCCAGGTCAAGGAAGTCCTCGTCGACGACAATCAATCCGTGAAAGCCGGCGATGTCCTCGTGCGCCTCGATCCGCTGCAATTCGACCTCGCGTTGCAAAAGGCCCGCGCGGCGCTCGAGCAGGCGAAGGCCCAGGCCGGCGAAACCCAGGCCGCGGCCACGCAGAGCGAAGCGCAGGTGGCCGAAGCGCGGGCGCGCGAGAAGCAGGCCGAGGCGCAGCTGGCGCAGACCGCCGCGCAGCGCGAACTCGCCCGCCTGAACCTGGTCCGCAACGAACAGCTTTTCGCCAGGGGCGGCGTCATCACCCAGGCCGACCTCGACAACGCGCGCAGCACTTCCCAGGCAGCCGACGCCGCGCATGCGGCGAATGAGGCCAACATCGCCGCCGCCCACTCGGCGGTCGGATCGGCGCAAGCCGCCCAACATTCCGCGGAGGCGCAGATCGCCGCCGCGGACGCCAATGTCTCGGTGGCCGAGGCCGCCGTGCGCGACGCCGAACGTGAGTTCGGCCAGGCCGCCATCACCGCCCCGGCCGACGGCCGCGTGGGCAACAAGTCAGTCGAAGTCGGCAACCGGGTGGTCGCCGGCCAGACGTTGCTGGCGCTCGCCTCACCCGACGTGTGGATTGTCGCCAATTTCAAGGAGACCCAGTTGACCCGCATGCATCCCGGTCAGCAGGTCGAACTCGAGGTCGATGCCCTGCCCGGCAGCGAACTGCACGGCGTGATCGACAGCATCGCCCCCGCCAGCGGCGCCCGCTTCGCCCTCCTGCCCCCGGACAACGCCACCGGCAATTTCAACAAGGTCGTGCAGCGCGTGCCGGTGAAAATCACCCTCGATTCCGCCAGCGAGAAGGCCGTCAGCGACCGCCTCCGTCTCGGTCTCTCCGTGGTAGTGAACGTGCGCGTGCGGTAAACCGGCACGGGCTTCCTCTCTCTATCCAAGTCACTACTTACTAGTGGTTTCCGCAGATGGTGGACCTTACTGGACTCGAACCAGTGACCTTTTCGATGTCAACGAAACGCTCTAACCAACTGAGCTAAAGGTCCGCGGAAAGGCAGGAGTGAACGATTCGCGCGGGGCGGTGCAAGGATATTTCGGAAGCGACCCTAATCCGCCGGTAGGCCGGGCTTTCTGCCCGCGGCGAGCCCTCATCCGGGCTCATACAGGTGGAGCGCACTGACCTCAGTGCGCTGGTTTGAAAGCAAGCGTCCCCGAGCGCACTGCGGTCCCGCCGTCGCCAAGCCCAGGGCGCGCAAGCAGTGCCTCTTCTTTTCAGTTTTGGCTTTCCGCGTCAGGCTTTCTTCCTGGCTTGCAGCCACGCTGTCATCTCCGCGAGCGGCTTGGTATTCACCACGTGGTCCTTGCGCAGCCAGCCTTTGCGGGCGACGCCGACGCCGATCTTGTAGAAGGCCAGTTGTTCGGTGCGGTGGGCGTCGGGATTGATGCTGGTGAGCACGCCCTTCTCCGCGGCCTTGCGCCAGAGGCGCCAGTCCATGTCGAGACGCCACGGATTCGAATTCAATTCGATCACCACGCCGTTCGCCGCCGCGGCGTCGATGATCTTGTCGGCATCGACCGCATAGCCCTCGCGTTCCAGCAGCAGGCGGCCGGTCAGGTGCGCCAGCATCGTGACGCCCGGCTGCTCGATCGCGCGGATGATGCGGCTGGTCATCACGTCCCGCTCCTGGCGAAACGAGCTGTGGATCGACACCACCGCATAGTCGAGCCGGGCGAGCAGGCCGGCGTCGAAGTCGAGTTCGCCATCGGGCAGGATGTCGCACTCCGTGCCGGCGAAGACGTGGCACTTGAATTTCTTGGAAGCGTTGAGCCGCTTGATCTCCTCGATCTGCGCCGACAACCGCTCCTCGCTCAGCCCGCGCGCCTGCACGCTCGACTTCGAGTGATCGGCGATGCCCAGGTACTCGAGCCCGAGGGCCTGCGCGGCGGCAACCATTTCCTCGAGCGTGTTGTGGCCGTCGGACGCGGTTGTGTGATTGTGGAAAACGCCGCGAATGTCGCCTTCCTCGAGGAGTCGGGGCAGCCCGGCGCCGGGCTGGGCGGAAACCTGAGTCCCTGACTCCGCCGCGAACTCTGCGAGTTCAATCTCGCCACGGCCTTCGCGCAGCTCAGGCGGAATAAAGTGCAATCCAAGGGCACGGAAAAGATCCTCCTCGGTTTTCATGGCGACTTGGGCGGGATTGGCCGGACCTTCAGGTTTCAGGTTTCCGGTTTCAGGTTTTCTAGCCGCCGACGATCCGTGTTTGTCGTCGGCCGGAAACAGCCCCCACTCGCTCATGCTCAGCCCGCGTTCCAGCGCGCGCTGGCGCATCTGGACGTTGTGGTCCTTCGAGCCGGTCAGGTGATGCAGCGTGAAAACGAATTGCTCCGGCGGCACGAGACGCAGGTCGGCCTGGAGGCCGGAATCCAGCCGGACGCTCGCCTTGGATTCGCCGCGCGCCGTGACTTCCTTGATGCCCGGCTGGCTGACAAACCAGTCGACGATCGGCGTCGGCTCGGTCGTCGCCACGAGGAAGTCGATATCGCCGACGGTTTCCATCCGGCGGCGCAGGCTGCCGCAGGACTCCACCTGCTGCACGCCCGGCAGCTTGCGCAGTCCCTCGAGGATGGGCGCGGCGGCCAGCGAGGCTTCGATCCAGAGGTGGCGCTTGCCGTAGGCCTCGCGATTGCGGATGCCGGCCATGATTTTTTCCTGGGTTTTCTCGCCGAAACCGTCGAGCGCCGCCACCTGGTTGGCCTCGCAGGCCGCGCGCAGCTTCGCGATCGTGTCCACGCCCAGCTTCTCCTGCAGGGCGCGGACTTTCTTCGGTCCCATGCCCGGGATGGAAAGGATTTCCACCAGCCCGGCCGGGACGGAGGCCTTCAACTTTTCGAAGAACTCCAGCTTCCCCGTGGTATGCAACTCGGTGATCTTCTGGCCGAGCGCCTCACCGATGCCCTTGACCTCCTGCAGCGTGCCGGCGGCCACGCGCGCCTTGAGTTCGTCCTCGCTCAACCCTTCGATGGTGCGCGCGCCGGTCTGGTAGGCGCGGGTCTTGAAGGGATTCTCGCCCTTCAATTCGAGCAAGGTGCCGATTTCGGTAAGGACGGCGGCAATGTCGGATTTGGTCATACCCCCACCACTAATCCTCACTAATCGGCACTAATCCATTCATTTTTTTAACCACGGATTTCACGGATGACACGGATCGGGGAACTACGGATCGAACCGCGTTTGGGGAATCTCCTCGGGAGAGGAGATCGGGATCCGTAGGCCGCGGCCAATCGCCGCGGGGAGATACCCGGTTCGAGGTCCCCGCTATGAAGCCGGAACGATGCAATTGAACCGCGAAGGGCGCGAAGGTCCGCGAAGG
>CAZEUN010000002.1:0-432601 GCA_964515595.1 uncultured Oleiharenicola sp.
TCCAAGGCGAGGTTATTATACTTTTGAAAGATAAATGGTATAAAACCCCTCCCACTCCGAACAAAAGTCCCCCCCCCAACCGGCCGCGCCCTCCGTAGCCTAGGCGAAGGAGGGCACGAAGCCCCACTGCGCCGCGGAGAACAATCCGCGGTCGCTCAGTTTCAAATCCGGAATCACCAGCAGCGCCATGAACGACAGCGTCATGAACGGCGCATCCAGTTTCGAGCCGAGCCGCTTCGCCGCGGCGTCGAGCGCCGTGTAGCGGCGCGCCACGGCGCGGCCGTCCTGGTCGGACATCAGGCCCGCGATCGGCAGCGGCAGCACCGCGCGCTTGCCGCGCCCGACCATGCTGATGCCACCGCGCGCCTTGATGACGAGGTTGATCGCCGCGCAAAGCGACGCGTCATCCGCGCCGACCGCCACGACGTTGTGGGAATCATGCGCGACCGAGGAGGCGAGCGCGCCAGCCTTGAGGCCGAAGCCCCGGATGAACGCCACTGCGACCGGCGCCTGCGGCGCGTACCGGTTGACGACGGCGATCTTGAGGAGGTCGCGCCGGGGATCAGCCACGACCTGACCTGCCACGACGCGTGGTGCTTCCCGCAGATGGCGGGTGATGAGCTGCCTGTTGAGGGCTTGGATGAGGTTGAGCGGGTGGAGCGCGTTGCCCTTAACGCGCTTCGAGCGGCTTGGGGGCAAGCCGCTCCAGCGTACCGCAAACTCCTCCACCCGCCTCGGCTTCGCCCGGAACGCATTCGGCGCTTTCGAAGGCTGGCGCGGCAGCAAACTGCGGCCGTCACGCGCCACGAGATTGCCGCGCAGGTAAGTCCGCCTCACTTTGAGATTCTCCCAGCCTTCGAACACAATGAAATCGGCGGGGTCGCCCGCACGCAGCAGGCCGACCTCGAGCTGGTAGTGTTCGACCGGGTTCACCGACGCACAGCGCAACACCTCGAACAGATCCGCCCCACCCCGGATCGCGCGGCGCACGTGCTCATCGAGGTGGCGCAGCATCAACAGGTCGGGATGCAGGTCGTCGCAACAGAACATGCAATGGCCGGCGTCCGTTTTCAGCAGCGGCTCGAGCGCGGCGAAATTCCGTGCCGCCGAACCTTCGCGGATCAGGATCTTCATCCCCGCCGCCAGTTTGTCCCGCGCTTCCGGAAGCGTGAAGCACTCGTGGTCCGTCGTGATGCCGGTCGCGGCATAGTTCGCCGCCACCTGGCCGCGCAAGCCGGGCGCGTGGCCGTCCACCGGTTTTCCCCGCCGGGTGGCGGCGGCGATCATCGCCATGAGCGACTTGTCCCGCGCCAGCACGCCCGGAAAGTTCATCACCTCGCTGAGGTATTTGATCTCGGGCCGCGCGAGCAGCCGGGCCACGGCCTTTGCATCGAGGGACGCGCCGGCGGTTTCAAACGTCGTGGCGGGCACGCAGGACGGCGCGCCGAAGTTGAACTTGAAGGGCGTGCGCCGGCCATCGCGGATCATGTAGTCCACGCCGGCCACGCCGAGCACGTTGGCGATCTCATGCGGGTCGGACACCGTGGCGACCGTCCCATGCACCACCGACCACCGGGCGAATTCCGCGGGCGGCAGCATCGAGCTCTCGATGTGGATGTGCGCGTCCACGAAACCCGGCGCGAGGAAATGCTTTTCCCGCACCGAGGCGTCCTCCGTGATTCGCGTGATGCGCCCGGCACTCCATTCCACGGTGCCGGGGAAAATGCGCCGGGCGTGGAGGTCGACGATCTGGCCGGAGAGGCGTTGGCGGGAGACGGGCATGACGCGGAAAATGGCGGCGGCAAAGGCGGCCTGCAATCCCCTACACACCCCGCCCTACGGGCACCCCTCTTCATCGAGGGGATTCCCGGACCCACGCAGCTGAAGTCCCCTCTGTGAAGAGGGGTGGCGCGCAGCGTCGGGGTGGGTAGGCCGTTTGCTAAAAACTACTCGCAAAACCGGCCGACCGGTGCACGTTTCGACCTCATGTCCGCCCACAACCTGTCCCGCGATTACCAGAGCCCGGTCACGCCCCGCCTCGATGACGAAGAGGAGGACGAACGCGATGAAACCCCGAAACCCACCGCCACCCCGGTGGGCGCCCTGATCCAGAAGAAGTTCCTGGAGCAGCGGAAGATTTTCCTGTGGGGCGCGGTGACCGATGAGACCGCGAAGGACCTGACCGAGAAGCTGCTTTACCTCGAGACCACGGGACCCGGGAAGGAAATCACCTTCTACATGAACACGCCCGGTGGTTCGATCACGGCCGGCATGGCGGTTTACGACACCATCAAACTCATCACCTCCCCGGTGAAGATCGTCGTGACGGGCATGGCGGCCTCGATGGGCTCGATCCTCCTGTCCGCCGCCAAGAAGGGCAACCGGTACATCTACCCGCATGCCCGCGTGCTCATTCACCAGCCGCTCATCACCGGCCGCATGGTCGGCCCGGCGTCCGACATCAACATTCAGGCCAAGGAAATGGAGAAGCTCCGCCTGGAGCTGAACCACATCCTCGCCACGGCGTCCGGCCAGTCGTTCGACAAGGTCGCCAAGGATTCCGATCGCGATTTCTATTTGAACGCCGAGGAAGCCATCGCCTACGGCCTGGCGGACAAGATCGTGGAGAAGATCTGAGTTTGGACTTATGGAGTCGAAGATGGCGCGCACTGAGGTCAGTGCGTTCCACCTTTTGGCTTTCAGCGGCGAAAGGACTCCTCGGCCGCATGAGTCCCGCTGGGTATTTGTAGGAACTTGTTTACAGGCGATCAGAACTCGCGCCGGCACTGGCGCCTGAATCGCTTGCGAGCAAGCTCCTCCAGGATTGAACCACGCGTCCCGCTCAGCGGGATGCGCATCACTTCACCGCCGGCAGCGGATCCAGATTGCTGAGCTGCTTCGCGAAATCCAGCGACTGCAACAAGTCGCCGGCCGCATTCGCCACCTGGCGCGCCTCGATCAGCATCGCCTTGTAGGCTTCCGGCGTCGGCGCCTTCGCGTGGGCGAGATTTGCATAAACCTTGAGGGCCGCCGGCCGCGCCCCGTTGGCCGCCAGCACGCCGGCAATTTCATTCAACAGCGGCCAGTCCTGCAGGCGCACGTTCTTGAGGGCGGGCGCAAAATCGATCGCGGCCACCGCGACCGCCGGCTGGTTCGCCGCCACCGCGCGCCTGGCCAGCGCCAGGCCCAGCGTCAGGCCCGGCTGGTCGCGCTGCGCCGCCTGGAGCAGGGCCAGCGCTTCGCCGGCCTTGCCCGCCGCCGCCAGCAGGTTGGCGCGCCGGATGATCGCATAGGGCGAGGCACCCTGCGCCTCGAGCGGCACCTGGAACGGGCGGTAAAGCGGGTCGCCGATCGCGACTGCCTGCCAGCTCAGGACGGGCAGGGAGAAATAGACCGCGTCGCCGAAATTTTTCCCCTGCGCCAGCGCCCGCAACAAAAGATTCGGCCGGTGCGTGAAGCCGAGGTAGGGTTCAAACACGTTGCCCACCGTGGCGGTCACGCCGCGCGCAACCAAGGGCCCGCACCAGCCGGAGCTGTCCGAGTGCAGGGTCGGCGCCGAAAAACTGTGGATATGCAACGCGATCGCCCCGGCGGGAAACGCGAACTCCTCCCGCGTGAACGGCCCGTTGAGATTGCTCGCGTACCAGCCGAAATACAGGACCGGCGCATCGAAGCGCGCGGCGAGCCCGAACGTGGCGCCGGTCGACTCGACGTCGCCGTCAAAGCCCAGCTCGTCGAGTTGCTTGGCCGTCGCGCGGAGCCAGAGGTCGCCGTCCGCGTGCGGGCCCTGCAGGTCGACGTAGTAGCGGCCGGCCAGGCCCGTGCGCTCCGCCTCCCGCGCCGCGGTCACCAGGTGCCGCGCGCTTTCCCAGGTCGGCCCGTCGAGACGCGTGACCTTCACCACCATGCCGGTGTCGATCGTCGGCGGACGTTCATTGCCGAACAGCGGATTCGGCACCATCGCGGCAATCTCATACCCACCCAGCGCGAGCAGGCTCAGCTCCGCATCGACGGCCGATTCGTTCTTGTTCAGCTCGGGCGCCAGCTTCCGCGGAGGCTTTTCCGCGAGCAGCGTCGGGTCGTTGTAAATGCGCAGCGGCACCCCGCGGCAAGTCACCAGATACGAGATCCGGTGGCCCGCGCCGGCAAAGCGGCGACGGCCGAACCGGTCGAGGAGTTCGCTGGCCGTGCCGTCGATCCAGCCGCGCCGGTGCAATTCGTCCTGCAGTGGCTGCCAGACCTCGTCGATGAATTCCCGCCACGTGATGCTCTCGGCCTCCGGCAGCGGCAGCGCGATGATGTTGGCCGGAGGCACGGACCGCGCGGTGGCGTAGAACTCCGCCAGCCGGACCGATTCGGGCTGGCGGGAATTGGCGAGGAGGATGACGCGCGAGGCGAGGTCATCCGCGCCGCGGGCGAGGGTCGTGAGGTTGAGCGCGGACCAAAGGACCAGGGCAACACACCCCGCCCGGCTGAACCTGAAACCTGCAACCTTCCCTCCTGGGGTAGGGCCCGCGCTTGTCGCGGGGCCGGTCGGCTTGCGCTGCACGGCCCGCCGACAAGCGGCGGCCCTACACTCAAACGTCGGGTTACGGGCGCGCAGCGCCGGGGTGTGCAGGCGCGTCATGCGCGCCCCAGCTTGAAACCGAGCCACACCGCAAGCAGGCAGAGCGTCACGGACAGCGCCACGTTGGCGACCGCGGCGCCCCACTGGCCTTTCTGCATTTGCTCGAGGGTTTGCCAGCTGAAGGTGGAAAACGTCGTGAAGCCGCCGCAGAAACCCGTGACGAGCAGGCTGCGCAGCGAGGCGGCCGTGCCGCTTTCGATCGGCCCGAGCCGCGCCATGAGCCAGCCGATCAGCAGCGAACCCAGCGCGTTGATCAGCAGCGTCGCCCAGGGAAATCGCCCGGGCAGCGAAAGCGCCACCATCGCCCGCGCCACGGACCCTGCGGCCCCGCCGAGGGCAATCCACAGGAGTGCGGGCAGCGTGCTCATTTTGCCGGCGGGGTTCCCGTCGCCCCGGCGCGCTTCGCCAGCTGGCTGCGCAGGTAGGTGTCCACCGGGGCGCCCTTCCAGGCGCTGGCCCAGAACGTGGCGAGCATGTTGCCGCCCGTCAGCAAACGCTCCTCGATAAAGGCGCGCCCTTCGGGAGCAACCGCCTTGGGCGGAAAGGGCTGCTTGCCGTTGGCATCGGGCTTCTCGTTGCCGAGCTTGCCGGCCTTTTCCAACTGGTAGAGCGGCTCGACCAGTTTGTTCTGCTCGACGATGTAATCCACCGCGACGACGAAGAAAGGATCGCGACCGTCGGCCCGCGCGTTGAGCGCGAGCACCTGGCCCGGCTTCACCCGCTGCGTGAGCTGCGCGGCCGTGATGCCCGTCCGCGCCACGATCGCGCCGTCGATCCAGCTGTGGAAGCCGGCCCAGGTGGTGTAGCCGTTCGGGTTATCCCCGGTCCAGCCGTTGTGGTGGATCGTGGTGTGGAGCGGCTGGGCGCAGTCGCCCACGTAGTGCGCCAGGATGCCCATCGCGTAGATCACATCCTCCTTCGCGTTCGCAATCTCCGCGGGGGTGCCGCCGAGTTCCTCGTACGCCTTCAGGTAGCCAAACGCGGAGCGGAGCTTGTTGAACCATTCGGCGATCGCCCACGGGGCCGAGCCGGGCCATTCGCGCGTGTGGTCGAGATTCCTGGCGGGATCGATCGGATGGAATTTATCGGCATGCGCCGCGCGGCCGGCGGCAAACGCCGTCGCAAAATCCAGGCGGAACGACGAGATCGTCCGGGGATCGAGGCCGGCATCCGCCAGTTGCTCGATGTCGAGGAAGTGGTCGGTCCAGCTCGCGCCCATCTGTTTCAGCCAGGGATCCACGTTGCGCCAGCGGTCCGGGACATTCGTGAGAAAGTCGATGCGGGCCGCGGCCGCCGCGTCGCGCGCGAACGCCGGATAATCCGCCGGCAGCGCGGTCAGGCCGAGGCTCGCCACGATGCGGTGCCCCTCGGCGTCCCAGGCGCGGACGTTGACGGCGGCAAGCAGGGCGGCAGGCAACAATACGCCGCGGAGGAACGTCGATGTTTTCATAAAGGGGCTCAAGGATTGGCCGGGCGCGGCGCCGGACGCAAGGCCGCGAGCACGGCCGCATAGTTGCCGATGCCTTCCGCCAGGGACTCGGCGATCCGGGCGCGGAACTCGGGGGTGCCCACGCGGCGCGCCTCGGCATCGTTGGACAGATACGCGGCCTCCACCAGCACGCCCGGGCACTTGAGCGGACGCAGCACCGCGAGCCGGTAGCGCTTGTAACCGCGGTCGGAAGTCTTGAGGTCGGCGACCAGTTGCCGGTGCAGTTGATAGCCCAGGACGGCGTTGGCGACGTCCTGGTGGTTGCCCGGGTATTGCTCGCGCACCATCGACCGGTCCTGCTCGGGCTGGGTGGAGAGCTGGAACTGCGGCGTCATGACGTAGGTCTCGGTGCCCACGACGCGTTCCGGATCGCGGTCGACCGCGTTGAAGTGGATGCTGACGAAGAGATCGGCGTTTTGCTTGTTGGCCAGGTCCGCGCGGAGCGGCAGGTCGACCGCGGGGCTGTTGGAAAAGCGCTTGTCGGTGGACCGGGTCATGACCACGCGGTACCCGCGCAGCTCGAGGAGTTTTTTCAGGCGCAGCCCGACATCGAGCGCCATGTCCTTCTCGTCGATTTTCAACCGGGGATTCTGCTTGCCCGGGTCGGTGCCGCCATGGCCCGGATCGATGACGATGACCCTGGGCGGAGCCGGCAGAAAGGCCGCGTGCTCGGCGGGGGCGAAGAGCGGCGCGATCGTCTTGATGACGTCGATCTTCGTGACCCACAAATCGTCGTTCCGCAGGACGGCGAGCTCGCCCATGAACACGCGGGCGCCATCGAGTTGGAAATCGCGCTGGTCCTTTTCAAATACGATGCGCACCCCGCGCGCATCGCTGAGCGTCAGTTCCGTGCGCGGCTTGGTCCAGGCGAGCTTGAGGGCGTAGCGCCTGGCAATGTCGCGCACGGCGACGTAGTCCTCGCCGCGAAACTTGGTGAACGGCCAGAGTTGCGCCGGGCGGGTCGGCGCGGCGCGGACCGGTTCGGGGGCGGGCGCCGGCTTGGCCGCCGCGATCGCCGGCGGGTTGGGCTTCGGCTGGGCCGGCGCGGTGCAGGCGGTCAGGAACGCGAGTCCAAGCACCAGCGCGTGTGCGGTAGACCGCGCCATGGCTATCCCACCCGGCTCAGTGCGCAGCGGGCGGCGGGGTCGTGCCCGGGGCCGGCGCATTGGCGTCGCGCACGTGGAACTTGGGCTTCCGCTTGTTCACCGGCAGCGGCGAGAGCATGACGTTGATCTGCTTGCCGCTCAGCTTCGGCGGGGAATCGGGCGTGCCCATCGTCTCGAGGTCGGCCAGCGCGCGCTTCATCACCTCGAAACCCATCTCGGTGTGCGCCATCTCGCGGCCGCGGAACTTGAGGCGGAGCTTCACCTTGTTGCCGTGGTCGAGGAATTCCTCGGCGTGGCGGACCTTGGTGTTGAAGTCGCCCTTCTCGATGCGGACGGTAAATTCGATTTCCTTGAGCTTCGCGCCGGCCGGCTTGCTGTGGGCGTGCTTCTTCTGCTCCTCGTAGACGTACTTGCCGAAATCCATGATGCGGCACACGGGCGGCGTGGCGGCGGCGGCGACCTCCACGAGATCGAGGTTGAACTGCATCGCCAGCGCGATGGCCTTCTGGGTGTCCATGATGCCGAGCTGGCGGCCTTCCGGACTGATGACGCGCACCTGGGGCGACTTGATCCGCATGTTGCGGCGGATGGCGGCGAAGGGATCGTTGTTGCGACGATTGTCGCGATTATAGGGAGGGCGGCCGCCGGGCGAGGGAGAAGAGAGTGCCATTCAGGTGGGTGGGATTGCTAGGCTGGTTGGTCGAACGGGTGTTTTTGCCTCTAACGAGGGCGATGACAACACCTATTATTTCAGAGGGAAAACGGGGGTCGGCCGGACGTCAAAGGGCCTGCCGCTGAGACCGCCAAAGACCCGGGATTGGTCCCGCAAAATGAACGCCGGTTAAACACTGAAACTCTCGCCGCACGAGCAACTCGCTTTGGCGTTGGGATTGGTGAACTTGAAGCCGCCGGCCACCATTTTGGACGAATAATCGAGGACCGTGCCCTTCAGGTAGAGGGCGGTCTTGGGATCGACCACCACCGGGATGCCGGCTGACCGGACGAGGATGTCCCCGCGCCGCGGCTCGGGGGCGAACTTGAGCTTGTAGCTCAGCCCGTTGCAGCCGCCGCCGGTGATCGCGATCCGCAACAGGTCGCCCTGGCGCTCGCGGGCAATGAGCGCGGCGAGCTTCACGCCCGCATCGGGCGTGAGACGGACGAGCTGTTCGCTGCCTTCCCGGACCCCTTCGGGCAGCGGCGGTTTGTCGGCGAGGATGGGCACGGCCCCACTCATGTCCGGGAACGAAATTTTATCAAGCGTCGCGCGACGGCGACGGCATTGCCAAAGCTGCGGGCACTCGCCTTCCCCTGCCCCGCGATCCCGAAGGCCGTGCCATGGTCCGGGCTGGTGCGCACGAACGGCAGGCCGAGGGTCACGTTCACCGCCTCGTCGAAATCGATCACTTTCAGCGGCGCCAGCCCCTGGTCGTGATACAGCGCGACCACCACGTCGAACTCACCGCGCAGCGCGCGCGCAAACAACGTGTCGCCCGGCTGGCAGGTCGACACGCCGGGAAACTCCGCGCGCAGGTGCGCGAGCGCCGGGTCTAGAAAATCCCTTTCCTCGGAACCGAGCAGGCCGCCCTCGCCGGCGTGCGGGTTGAGCCCGCAGACGCCGATGCGCGGCGCCGCAATGCCCTCGGCCCGCGCCAGTGTGTCAGCCGCGGCAATCGTGCGGTGCAACAAATGCGGCCCGAGCTGGCGCGCGACCTCGTCGAGCGGGACGTGCCACGTCGCCAGCGCCACGCGCAGCTTGCCGCCGCAAAAGGCCATGACCGGCTCCCCGCCCCATTTCGCCGCAAAGAACTCCGTTTGCCCGGGAAAGGCGTAGCCGATTTTCGCCAGCGCGGCCTTGCTCACCGGACCGGTGACGACGCCGGAAAATTCACCCGCCTTGCAACCGGCCGCGGCGCGTTCCATCGCGGCCCAGGCCAGCAAGGCGCCCTCGCCATCCGGCTGGCCGGGAGTGGCGGAAAATTCCTCGAGGCCGACGGGGATCTTCGCGCCGGCGGACGGCAGCGTCGCCAGCCAGGTGGCCGGACCGATGATGGCGGCATCGGCCGCGTCCCCCGGATTGGCGGCGAGCCAGCTGGCGATAATCTCCGGCCCCACGCCGGCGGGATCGCCGCAGGTGATGGCCAGTTTAGCCGACATCTTCAGCGCCACCCGCGCCCGCCACCGGCCGCGCAAAGCCGCGTTTGCCCGCGGCGAAGAATTCCAAAAACCGCCGGGCCTCCGCGCTCGTGGCGCCGGCCGCCAGGCGGGCCGCGGCCGCCTTGCGCGGGTCGCCGCCGGTAAACACGGCGCGAAAACACTCCTTGAGCTCCCGAATCGCGTCGCGACTGAAGCCGCGGCGCTTCAAGCCCACGACATTGAAACCCGGCACCTCGTCGCGCTCGGCCACCATCAGGAAAGGGGCGACGTCCTTGGTGAGCCGCGTGAGCCCGCCGACCATCACGCCCTCGCCGATGCGGACGAACTGGTGGATGCCCGCGCCGCCGCCCACGAAGGTGAAGCTGCCCACCTCCACGTGGCCCGCGAGCATGACATTGTTCGCGAGCACCACGTCGTCGGCGACGATGCAATCGTGCCCCGCGTGCGCGTTGGCCATGAGGAAGCAGCGGGCGCCAATGACGGTGTTTTTGCCCGCGTGAATCGACCGGTTGATCGTCACATGCTCGCGGATCACCGTGCCGGCGCCGATATGGACGCCCGCGGCCGTCGCGGGATCGAACTTCAAATATTGCGGATCGCCGCCGACCACCGCGCCCGGGTGCACCACCACGCCGTCGGCCAGCACCGAGTGGCGGCGGATGACCGCATGCGCGTGGATCACGCACCCGGCTCCGAGCACGACGCCTTCCTCGATGATTGCAGTCGGATGAACGCTCATGGTTTCGGGGATCGCCGCGAGGTGGCGAGGCGGTCGGACAGCAGATCGAGCTGGGCGTCCTTCAAGAGGTCGTAGTTCTTCAGGATGCGGATGACCTGCAGGGTATCGGACTTGCCGTAGCTCTTGTTGATTTCGACGCGCTCGATGATGTCGAGCAGCATGGAGCGGAATGAAATGATGCCGTCGATGCCGTGCTCCTTGAGCATCGCCACGCTTTGCGAGCGGAACGGCTCGGCCGTCGGCAGGCTCGGCAGCACGAGGATCTTCGTGACGTCCGGCGCATTGCCGGGTTCCTCGGCGTCGACCGGGAAGAAGCGAGTGACCTCCTTGAGCACGTTTTCCTCGAGGAAACGGAAGATCTCCGGGCTGCTCTTGAGCATGTTCGGCGTGAAGCGGCCGGTGTGCCAGCCCTTGACCACGACGATGGCGCGGTGCACGTAGGCCAGTTCGTTGGCGAACAGGAAGAACTCCGGCTTGCGCGAGCTCCGCGTGTACGCGGGGTTGTAGACCACGAGGTCCACCTCCTCGTCGCCCGTCTTGCGACGGGACTGCACCTGGTATTTGCGCACCTGCCGCACGAGAAAGCCGTTTTGCTCGAAATACTC
Source organism: uncultured Oleiharenicola sp. (assembly GCA_964515595.1). Classification (GTDB taxonomy): domain Bacteria; phylum Verrucomicrobiota; class Verrucomicrobiia; order Opitutales; family Opitutaceae; genus Lacunisphaera. Next base: position 10,721 of record CAZEUN010000002.1, read on the forward strand.
CCGAACGATGCCTTCGTCGATGGCTGACATGGATGGGGCAATCTAGCTATCCGAGGGAAATTAACACCCAGAAACTGGAAAATGTTTCCAAGCCGGGCGCGGCCCCGCAACCGATCCTGCCGGGCGGGGCGAAGCATCCCGCTGGATCGTCGCGTCCGGAGGGAGGCTGCCTGAATCGTGCTGGATTCCTCACTGTGTTCAGAATGACAAACCGGGTTTCAGGACATTCGCCTAGATCGCGCCCAATTCACGCCAGACCGCCTCGACGGTCGCCGGCGGGATGCCGGAACGCGTGGCGGCGTCCCCGAGCGCATTCATCACCACAAAGCGCACGCCATCAGCGCGGTTTTTCTTGTCGCGGGTGGTCGCCGCCTGGAGCGCCGCCACCGGCAGCGGCTCGCGCAGGCGGACCGGAAGCTGGTGGGCGGACAGGACGCGCTCGATGCGCGCGACATCGCCGGCGGGGATCAAGCCGAGCTTCGCCGACAGGCGCGCCGCCGCGGCGAGACCGACCGCCACCGCCTCGCCGTGCAGGTAAGCGGTGTAACCCGTCACCTGCTCGATCGCGTGGCCGAAGGTGTGCCCGAGGTTCAGCAGGGCGCGTCCGCCCTCGGCGGCGGTCTCGAATTCGTCGGCGCGGACGATGCCGGCCTTGAGTTCGCAGCAGCGGCGGACGACGTCGGCGAGCTCGGCGTGCGCCGGCGTGAGCACGATTTTTTCCAGGCGCGCGAACAAGGCCGCGTCGCCAAGCAGGCCGTATTTGATCACCTCGGCCATGCCCGCGGCAAACTCGCGCGGCGGCAACGTGGCCAGGAACTCCATCGCGATATACACGGCCTGCGGGTGATGAAATGCGCCCACGAGATTCTTGCCGGCCGAAAGGTTGATGCCGGTTTTGCCGCCAACCGAGCTGTCGACCATCGCCAGCAGCGTCGTCGGGACCTGCACGTACTGGATGCCGCGCAAATAACTCGCCGCCGCAAAGCCGCCCAGGTCGCCCATGACGCCGCCGCCCACGACCCACAGCAGGCCTTGGCGCGTGACTTTGTTCGCCGCCAAAAAATCCTGCGTGCGGCCGAAGTTCTCCAACGACTTCGCTTTCTCGCCCCGCGCAAACGTGAGCCGCGGCATCGAACCGAAAGCCCTGGCGAGCGGGCCCGCCAGCGCAGCGGCTACACCATCGTCCGTCACCAACACGCTCAGACGCCCTTGCTGGTTCGCCCGATTTACGGCCTCGTTCAAGGTGCTACCCGAGTCGCGCACAAAATGAATGGGATAGCTTCTTGCACCCAATTCGACTGTGAGGCCTTCCATCATTGAGTCGTTAAAAACCAGCTACTTGCGCGGGTCAATGCTCGTTATGATTCACTTATGAGACATATTCTCAATTAAGCCATTGACGTGAGACTGCGTCTCATCCTCAGTCTTGCCCGTGAACGAGATTTCCAAACTTCAGCCCGCTGACCGACTCGCCGACACCCGTTTTATCCTCGGCGCCGTTCTCGCCGTGTCCGTGGTCGTGGCCTTCGTCCTGACCCTGCATCTCGCGTAATTTCCAACCTGCCGCCGTCATGTTCCCCAGGCCAGGCCTGCAATGTGTGTGCGGTTCAAAATCATCGGCCCGGGCCGGCGGCAGGTTGAATCCCTTTCCACTCACAACACTTCAGCCCTCGCACTGAGACCGACTCTCACATGACGCCCATTCCGGCTCCCACCTTGCGTTCCCTTGAACTCCGTCGCGCCACCCTGCCGGCCGCGGGCCTTGCCCTCGCCTTCTCCGGCTCGCTTCGCGCCGAAATGGCGGCCGAGGACGAGCACATGGATTTGCCGAAGCTGACGATCAGCGAGGAACGCAAGGCCGCGCCCGTCTCTTCGCCCAAGTTCACGGAGCCGCTGCGCGACACCCCGCAAACCGTCGTCGTGATCCCGCGCGAGATTTTCCTGCAGCAGGGCGCGGCCTCGCTGAGCGACGTCATGCGCAATACGTCCGGCATCACCTTCGCCGCCGGCGAAGGCGGCAACGCCAGCGCCACATCGGGCGATTCATTCTACATGCGCGGTTTCGACACGACGAACAACATCTTCGTCGACGGCGTGCGCGACGTCGGCGCGTACAACCGCGATGTGTTCAACATCGAACAGGTGGAAGTCGCCAAGGGTCCCGCCGGCACCGACATCGGCCGCGGCGGCGCGTCGGGCTATGTGAACATCGCGACCAAGATCCCGCGCCTGGAGACGTTCACGAATGGCACCGCCAGCCTCGGGCTCGACGAACAATCCTCCGGCAACCGCCAGCGCGCGACGCTCGACGTCAACCAGCCGATGGAGAACTCGCCGGTGAAAGGCACCGCCGTCCGCGTCAACGCCCTCTGGCAGGACAACGACAGCATCGGCCGTGACTACGCCAACAACGGCAGCTGGTCGATCGCGCCGTCGCTGGCCCTGGGTCTCGGCACGCCGACGCGCGCTTATCTCACCTACCAGCATACGCAGCAGGACAACCGGCCCGACTACGGTCTGCCGTCCGCCCTGATGCCGGGTTACGTTTCCCCGGTGCCCGTGCCGTCCGTGGATCGCAGCACGTTCTACGGGTTCACCGCCGATACGGATCGCGTCAATGCCGACAACGCCATGCTGCGCGTCGAGCACGACTTCAGTCCCGGGCTGAAGCTCAGCAACCAAACGCGCTACAGCGCGAACCAGCGCGAGGCGGTCGTCACGACCCCGGGCACCAACAGCGCCGCGTACGTCCCCGCCACCGGCCTGCTCACCCGCACGCGCCAGGCGAACAAGCGCGACATGAGCATCCTGTCGAACCAGACCAACCTGCTCGCCCGGTTCGCCACCGGCTCCGTCAAACACAACCTGGTCACCGGTCTCGAACTCGCCCGGGAAACCGCCTACAGCCCCGCGTTTGTCAGCGTCGCGCTCACGCCGATCCTCCTCTCGGCCGCGAACCCGTCGACCGCGCCTGACGGCACGCCCGCCCGGAGCGGGGCTTATACCGACGTCGTCACGAAGACCGCCGCGCTTTACGCGGTCGACACGGTGCATTTCAACGACCGCTGGCAGGCCAACGCGAGCATCCGCGCCGAGCGCTACGACACGCACTACCTGAGCGTCGCCGCCGGCGTGCCCACCGTGATCGACGCGGACCGCAACCTCGTCAGTTGGAAAGGTGGCCTCGTCTACAAGCCCGCCCGGGCGGGCAGCCTCTACGCCGCTTACGCGATCTCGCTCACCCCGCCGGGCACGGACTTCACGCTCTCCAGCGCCGCGGGCAACCAGAACAATCCCGACACGGACCCACAGGAAACCTCCAACCTCGAACTCGGCGCCAAGTGGGATTTCTTCGGCGGCCGGCTCTCGACGAACTTCGCCGTGTTCAAGACCGTCAACGACAAGACGGTCTTCACCGACGCCATCCTCGGCCCCATCCCCGCCGGCAGGCAGACGGTGCAGGGCGCGGAGTTCGGCGTATCGCGTCGCTTCACCGACAACTGGGTCGTCCTCGGCAGCATTTCGTACCTCGAGAGCGAGATCAACGCCGGCACCACCGCCGGCGGCAACCTCGCGGGCTCCGCGCTGCCGCTCATCCCGAAATGGTCGGGCAACCTGTTCACGAGCTACCGGTTTTCGTCCGGCGTCATCGTCGGCGGCGGCGGCCAGTATTCCGACGCGGTTGCCCGCCGCGACAACAACGCACCCGCCGTGCCCCGGACGATGCCGGCCTACTGGTTGTTCAACGTTATGGCGAGCTGCCCCGTGGGCAAGCATGTCACCCTGCGGTTCAACGTCAGCAATCTCCTCGAACGGACCTACGTCCAGTCCTTCAACAACAACGGCGCGCGCTACCTGCCCGGCGCCCCGCGCAGCTATTTGCTGAGCGCGGACTTCAACTTCTGATTCCCGATGATCCTCGATATTCCGAACGTTCTCCCGCCCGACCAGCTCGCCGAGGCGCGCCGGTTGCTCGAAGCCGCCGACTGGATCGATGGCAAGGCGACCGCCGGCCACCAGGGCGCGCGGGTGAAGGACAACATGCAGCTCCCCGTCGACAGCGCGGTGGCGCGCCAGGTCGGCCAGATGATCCTCAAGGCGCTCGGCACGAACCCGCTCTTCATGTCGGCCGCGCTGCCGCTGCACATCCTGCCGCCGATGTTCAACCGCTACTCCGGCGGCCAGACCTTCGGCACGCACGTCGACGGTTCCATTCGCACGGTCCCCGGCACCGGCCACCGCCTGCGCACCGATCTGTCGTGCACGCTCTTCTTCGCCGGCCCCGAGGAATACGATGGCGGCGAACTCATCATTGAGGACACCTACGGCTCCAAGAGCGTGAAGCTGCCCGCCGGGCACCTGATCCTCTACCCGTCGACCAGCCTCCACCAGGTCACGCCGGTCACCCGCGGCACGCGGCTGTGCTCGTTCTTCTGGCTGCAATCCATGATCCGCGACAACGGCCAGCGCTCGATGCTCTTCGACATGGACGTCGCCATCCAGCGGCTCGGGGCCGACAACGCGACGCATCCCTCCGTGATCTCGCTCACCGGCGTCTATCACAATCTCCTCCGCCAGTGGGCGGAAATGTGAACCGTCCGTGCCGGCCGTGGCTGCCAACGTTTCCGAACTGACCGCGCGCCGCGACCTCGGCGTTGCGTGGATGAACCGCGGTCATGCGCAGTTGCTGTTGAACAACCCGACCGGCGACGCCGCGGCGCTGGCCGCCTACACCGAGGCCATCGGGCTGCTCCGCACCCTGCCGCCCGCCGAGCATCCTTCCTGGGCCAACAGCCTCGGCGCGGCGTGCCTGAATCACGGCCAGTTGCTGCACCGCGTCCATGGCGCCGCCCGCGCGGCCGAGGCGCTCGCTTCCTTCGACCTGGCCGCGTCGGCTCTCCGCGGCCTGCGCGACGGCGACAATCCCTGGCCGCGCCGCAATTTCGCGGGCACGCAGCTCAACCGCGCCAACCTGCTGCTGGATCTCGCCCGCCCCGCCGAGGCCGCCGCCGCCGCGCGGGAAGCCCTGGGCCTCTGCCTGGCCGACGAGCGCAGCGAGGTCACGGAAGCGGATCTCGCCTTGAAAGCCCGCCGCGCCCTCTGCGATGCGCTGGGCCAGTTGCTCGTCCTGCCCGACGCCGACCAGCAGGCTGTCGCCACCGAGGCCAGCAACGTGGTCGACGATGCGCTCGCGATCGTCCGCCACTGGCAGTCGCGGGACGCCGGCGCGTTCGCATCCCTCGCCGTCCGCTTCTTCCGCTACGGCGCGCAGCTCTACCGTTTCCACCAGCCTCATTTCCTCGCGGAGTTCATCCGCGAAAACCTGTCCGTGGCCGCGGAGTGCGGCCCGCTCGCCCGCGAAGTCGTGGACGCCGCGCTGGCGGACCGGCCGCGGGGCTTCCTCACGATGGGGGATCCCGCCACCGAACGCCACTTGCAGACCCGCCGCGAACTCGAGACCCTGCGTCCCTTGCTGACATGAAAGCCTTCCGTTCCGTTCTCTTCTGGATGCACCTCGCCGCCGGTCTCATCGCGGGCCTCGCGATCGGCATCATGTGCTTCACCGGGGCGGCGCTGGCGTTCGAGCAGGAAATCGTCGCCTGGGGCGAGCGCGACGCGCGCCGGGTGGATGTGCCGGCGGAAGCCGTCCGGATGCCGCTGGCGGACTTGCAACGCAGGCTGCGCGAGACGCAGCCGGATTTCCGCGCCGCTGCCGTGACGATCGAGAACGATCCCGCCGCCGCCGTGACCTTCAGCGCCGGCCGCGACGGCGGTTTCCACGCCAATCCGTACACCGGCGAGATGCGGCAACCCGCCTCGGCCCGGGCCCGCGATTTCATGCAGGTGATGACCGACTGGCACCGTTACCTGGCGCGGACCGGTGAGCAGCGCCCCACCGGCAAGCTCATCAACGGCGTTTGCAACATCGCCTTCTGTTTCCTCGCGCTGAGCGGGCTCTGGCTCTGGATGCCGCGCACGTGGTCATGGCGCGGCGTGCGCGCCATCGCCGTTTTCAACTTCAAGGCCACCGGCAAGGCCCGCGACTTCAACTGGCACAACGCGATCGGCCTGTGGTGCGCGCCCATCCTGATCGTGCTCACGCTCACGGCCGTGCCGATCTCGTTCCGGTGGGGCGGTAACCTGATCTACCAGCTCGCCGGCGAGGCAATCCCCGCGCAAGCCGGCCCGGGCGCGGCGCCGGCGGGCCCGGTTGTGGAGATCAAGCGTCCGTCACCCGAGGCGCGTCCGCTCGCCTACGACGCCCTGGTCGCGACCGTGCAAAAGGAATTCCCGAAGTGGACGCAGATTTCCCTGCGTTCCGGCGGTGGCGGACCGCGCGGCGGCAGCTCCCCGGCCACCCGCGAAGCCACGCCCACCGCACCGCGGGAAAGCAACGCCCCTTCCGCCGAACCGCGCCGCGAAAGCCGCGGCCCGGCCCAACCGCTCACGATCACGGTCCGCGAAGCGGGCTCCTGGCCGCGCACGGCGACAACCACGCTCGCACTCAATCCGTTCACCGGCGAAGTGCTCAGCCGCAGCGGCTACGCGGACTTGTCGGCGGCGCGGCAAATCCGTTCCTGGACACGCTTTCTCCACACCGGCCAGGCACTCGGCTGGGGCGGGCAGCTGGTGGCCGGACTCGCGTGCTTGGGAGGCGTTTTCCTCGTCTATACGGGTTTCGCGCTGTCGTGGCGGCGCTTCTTTTTTAAGAAAAAAACCGATCCGGCGGTATAGTGAGTCCCTAGGGAAAGAACTCTAGCAGCGCGGGCTCGCCTTGGATTCTTCCGGGCGAAATCTATCCGCATGTTCCGACGCATCACCTGGGCCTGGGTGCTCCTGTTGTTCGTTGCCACGCTGACGCAGGCCAAGGAGAGCGACAGCCCGTGGATCCGCGGCGTCTTCACCGGAAAATCTCCGCGCGCCGTCGCCCTCGCGGAATCGCAGGCATGGCAGCGCGCGAGTCTCGTGGCCGAACATACGCCGGATTCCTTCGTGCTCGTCGGCACCGGCCGGTCCATGCAGCCGCTCTATGCGCCGGGCACGATCCTGGTCCTCCAGAAATTCCCCTTCGAATTGCTCGAACGCGGCCAGACGGTCCTCTACCGCAACCGCGCCAACCACATCGTGGGCCACATCCTCGTCGCCCGGGCCCGGGACGGCTGGCGCGCCGCGGGGTTGAACAATGCCACGCACGACATGGAGCCCGTGTCGGCGGAAAATCTGGTCGGCGTCGTGATCGCCGCCTTCCAGCCCGTCGCGCCAGCCGGGCGCGTGCAGCTCGCCACCCTCACGCGTTAGCTCCTCAATACCTTCACCCGCGCTTCCGTTGTAGCCGAACGCGTAAGCGTTTGGCCGCGCGGCATCCACTCTCCAAACGCTCACGCGTTCGGCCACCGGGTTCTTGAGCACCGCCCGCGGAAGCGACGGTCTTTCTCTTTTCTCTATGGGGTCGTCGTTCGCGCCGACCTCGCCGGCACGGCCCAGCGCAGGAACTCCGGCAGTGCGCGGGCCCAGGTGCTCGCGTGATGCTCGCCGCCGTCGACTTCGTGATAGACGACGCTGCCGCCGCGAACGAAGCCCTTCGCCACCAATTCGTCCAACAACTCGGTGGTGTCCTGGATGGCGTCGATCACGCCGTTGCCATCCCGATCCGCGGCCTCGTCGCGGGTGCCGGCCTGGAACCAGAGCCGCAGGGGCGGACGCGCCGAAGCGTCGCGGACCGACCGGTGCGCGATGCGACTCGCCTGCTGCGCGGCGACGCTGGAGTTGTCCGTGCGCCACCAGAGCGAACCCGAAAAAATTCCGGCGAAACCAAAGACCTGCGGCCGCCGCCAGGCCGTGTCGAACGCACACAACCCGCCGAGCGACGCCCCGAAGAGGCCGGTGCGGGCGGCTTCAGTCGACACCCGGTAATGCTCGCGCACCCAGGGCAGCACTTCGCCGGCGAGCAATTCCTGCAGGCCCTTCGCATGGCGGCCACGTCCGGCATGGTCGAGCTGCCCCGCGGTCCCATATTCATCCAGACGTTCCGCCGAGGCGGGCACGGCCGCGACCACGACCGGCTCGATCTCGCCCGCGCCAACCAGCGCGTTGATCGCTTCGCCGAGCCGCCACTGCGGCATTGTTTGTCCGTCCAATGCAACCAACAGCGGGTACTCGCGACGGCGGGCCGCGTCGTACCCCGGCGGGAGATAAACGGTGACGCGTCGCGGAACCAGTCCGCGCACGGCCAGAAGCCCGCTCCGCTCCATCACGGTCCGGTCCGGGGCGCGCCGCCACCCTTTGCGCGCGCCGGTCATTCGCGGAAATAAAAACAACCCTGCGGCCGGTTCTCCATGCGCGCCCTCATTGGCGATTCCCGGCCGGTTTGTCCACCCTCGCGAGGTCGGCGCGAGCGCGGATCTGCCGCAGGGCCGGGCCTCCGCACTTGCCCCGGAACTCATTCCTCGCCGGAATGCCGCGATGCCTTCCCTCCCCCCCCAAGCGCCGGATCCCGCCGTGCCCACCGACTTCCACACCGGCGGGCTCGCCGGTCACCCGCGCGGTCTCACCACGCTTTTTCTCGCGGAAATGTGGGAGCGCTTCTCGTTCTACGGCATGCGGGCCATCCTGATGCTCTTCATGGTGCTGGCCGTATCGGAAGGCGGCCTGGGGTACGACGACAAGAAGGCCGCGGATATCTACGGGACCTACACCATGAGCGGCTACCTGCTGTGCATCCTGGGCGGATTCCTGGCGGACAACTTCATCGGTGCGCGCCGCTCCGTGCTCGTCGGCGGCATCATCATCGCGCTCGGACATTTCACGATGGCGCTGAATTCGGAAGTCACGTTCTTCGTCGGGCTGGCGCTCGTGGCGGCCGGCACCGGGCTTCTGAAGCCGAACATTTCAACCATGGTGGGCAGCCTCTACCGTCCGGACGACGAACGCCGCGACGCCGGGTTTTCCATTTTCTACATGGGCATCAACATCGGCGCCCTGATCTCGCCGCTCGTCTGCGGTTATCTCGCCCAAAGCGCCAGCTGGCGCGAGATTCTCGTCCGCTGGGGCCTCGATCCCCGCAGCGGCTGGCACTGGGGCTTCGCGGCGGCGGGCGTGGGCATGACGCTGGGCCTGATCGTTTATGTGCGGCAGCGCGGGCGGCTCGCGCACGTGGGCAACGTGCCGCCGGCGGAAGCCGACGGTTCGCGTCCGTGGGGCAAGCTCTTCCTCGTGTTGCTGGGCTCGCTCGCGCTGATCACCGCGATGTGGTTCAGCAGCGACCACGCGTGGATCGTGCACCTGTTGTTCGCGCTGCAGATTGCGCTGATCCTCTTCTTCGCGTTCCGGCCGACCCAGGAAAGCAAACGGCTCGCCGCCATCCTCGTCTTCTTTTTCGCGGCGGAAATCTTTTGGGCGATCTACGAGCAAACCGGGTCCAGCATCTCCCTGTTTGCGGACCGCCTGACCGACAATCGCCTTTTCGGCTGGCAGTTCCCGTCCTCCTGGTGGCAGTCCGTCAACTCGGTCTGGGTCATCCTGCTCGCGCCGGTGTTTGCCTGGCTCTGGATCAAGCTCGGTCCGAAGCAGCCGTCGAGTCCCGTGAAGTTCGCGCTCGGCCTGCTGTTCGTGGCGCTCTCGTTCGCCTGGATGGTCCCCGCGGCGCGCCTGACCACGCAGGGGCTGGTCAGCCCGGTGTGGCTGCTCGTGCTTTTCCTGCTCCAGACGATTGGCGAGATGCTGCTCAGCCCGGTCGGCCTGAGCACCATGACCAAGCTGGCCCCGCCGCGCCTGCTGGGCCTGGTCATGGGCATCTGGTTTCTCGCCGCGTCGCTCGGCAACAAGCTGGCGGGCGTGCTCGCCGGCGAATTCAAAAGCGAAAACCCCGCGGGCCTGGCCACATTCTTCTGGCATCAGGCCCTCTGGGTCGGCGGCGCCACCTTCGTGCTGTTCGCCCTCGTCCCCTGGGTGAAGCGGCTGATGGGCGGCGTGCGCTGACGCCGGCGGCCTTTCGCAGAAGAGGCGCGGTCATCAAGACCGCGCCTCCTTTTCTAATCCTGCATTTACCCAAACCCAAAGGGGTTGGGCTCGCGCGCGCACAACGGGCCAGTCAGGCACACGCGAGCCCTTTTTGGTCACCTCTCGCACCCGCTACCGGGCACGAAAAACCGACCCGGATTCAAGCACACTGACCGCAACGCCTAGAGCGGCCAAAACGCCTAAATTCAGGTGGAGCTGGTTAAGATCGTGTCACCGGCCCCATTACACATTCTTCGCGAGGCGGTGAGCCCCTTGATTAGCCGTCCGGCCCGGCCGGCCGCCCTTGCAGGGTCCAATCGGGGCGGTAGCGTTTCAAGCCATGGAAGCGCTGGCCATCGTCCTCGTCGCCGCCGTCGCGGCCCTCTTCTTTGTGGTGACGTGGGTGGGCGTGCGCAGCGAGGGAGGCAACCCGATCGGCGGACGTGAGCAATTGGAAGCATATCGCGACGCCCTGCAGCAAAAGGCGCTCCGCGCGCAGCGGGAGCAGTGGGACGAGACCATGAGGGAGCGGGTGACGGAAGAACTCGCGGACGTCGAGCAGCGGCTGGCGCAGCTGGAGAAGCGCGCGGCCTGAGCGCCGGCGTTTTTCAACCAGGCATTCCCGCGCTTGACGGGTTTGGCACAAAGCTGGCTGTCTCCTGTCCAGCTTGCCCACCATGAACCGTTCCTCGCGCCAATCCGTTCCGTCCGCCCTGCGTTGGGTGGCGGTGGCGTGCGCGTGGTCGGTCTGGTTGCTGGGCGTATTTGGCGCGAGTTCCCAACTGCACGGCGCGTTGCACGCGGACGCCGGTGAAGCCGGCCATACCTGCGCGGTCACGCTGTTCAGCCAGGGCGTCGAAGATGCCTCCGGCTTCGTGGCGATCGTGGTTACGCCGGTCTTGTTCCCCGCCGGGGAAATGACGGCGGTGTCCGCGGTGCCGGCGACGTGCGCGGCCGATCTGCTGCCGCCCGGCCGCGGTCCGCCCGCCTGCTAAGTCCAGTTCGTTATCCGGGGGCCTGCGGGCTCACCGTTGATTGGTCCTGACCGGCTGATGCCGGCCGGGCGTTCCGTACTCACACGAATCCTGTTCTGGCATGAAACCTTTCCTTCGCTCTTTTCCCGTTCTCTTCCTCGCCGGCCTTGCCGGTGCCCAAACCTCCCCGACTCCGCCTCCGGACCTTCACGATCATCACGACGAACCCCTGGCACTCGAAGCCATGGTCGTGAGCGCCGGGCCCGATGCAAAATCCGCGTTCGACGTCGCCCAAGGCACCTCCGTGCTCGTAAGCGACGACCTGCGCCGCAGCGTCATGGCCACGCTCGGTGACACGCTCGCGACCACGCCGGGCGTGAACGCCACCTACTACGGCCCGGGCGCCAGCCGCCCGATCATTCGCGGCCTCGGCGGCGACCGGGTGCGCATGCTCGACAACGGCGTCGGCTCGCTCGACGCCTCGTCCGTGAGCCCGGACCACAATGTCAGCGTCGAGCCCCTGCTGGTCGACCGCATCGAGGTGCTCCGCGGACCCGCCACGCTCCTCTACGGCAGCTCCGCCGTCGGTGGCGTGGTCAACGTGATCGACAACCGCATCCCCGCCGCCGCGCCCGAGCGCCCGGTCGCGGGTCGCGCGGAGGTTCGCTACGACTCCGCGTCGAACGAGCGCACCGGCATCCTTGCGGTGACCGCGGGCGACGCGACCTTCGCGACGCAGGTCAACGGACTCCGCACCGAGACCGATGATGTCCGCATCCCGGGCTACGCCGACCCGGCGAATCCCGCCAACCGCGGCACGCTCGTCAACAGCGCCATCTCGACCAAAAGCCTCTCGGTCGGCGGCACGCGCTTCGGTGACGCCGGCAACATCGGCGTGGCCGTGAGCGAATACGACACGGACTACGGTGTACCCGTCGATGAACCCATCCGGATCGACATGCGGCAGCGCCGCGCCGATCTCCGCGCGGAACTCACCCGCGGGTTCGGTCCGTTCAAGTCGGCCAAGCTGCGTTTCGGACTGGCGGACTACCGGCACTCCGAGGTCGATGCGGACACCGGCCTGGCGAACACGACGTTCACCAACCGCGCCTACGAGGCCCGGCTCGACCTCATCCAACAGGACCGCGGCGATCTCACGGGCACCGTCGGCCTGCAAACCTCCCGCAGCGATTTCTCCGCCGAGGGCGACGAGGTGGTGACTCCGCCCACACTCACGCTGAATCACGCGTTGTTTGTCCTGGAATCCTACAAACTCCGGCCGAACCTGTCCCTGCAGTTCGGCGGCCGGTTCGAATTCCAAAGCATCGCGCTCGGCGACGTCGCGGCGGCACTCCCCGCGTATCCGGGCTATGCGGCGGTCACCGGAGAAACCCGTCGCGACCACGGCCTCAGCCTTGCGGGCGGCGCGGTGTACAACCCCACGCGGGACTATTCCCTCGGACTCTCGCTCGCCTACACGGAGCGCCTGCCGGTGGCGCAGGAGATCTATTCCAACGGTCCGCACGGCGGCACGGGCGCCTACGAGATCGGCACCGCGGGCCTCGGATTGGAAAAATCGCTCGGACTGGACCTCACCTTGCGGAAGCGGGCCGGCGTGTTGACCGGGTCGGTCGGGGCCTTCGTGAACAGAATCAACGACTTCGCCTTCCAACAGCTGGACCCTGATCGCTTCTTCGACGAGGACAGCGGCATCTTCCGGCCGTACCCGGTCCCCGCGGGCGCGGCGACGCTGCCCATCTACCAATTCGTCGCGCGCGACGCCTTGTTCTACGGCGGCGAGGTCGACCTGGAACTTCACCTCTTCGATACGAAGAGACAGAAACTTCATCTCGATCTCACCGGCGACTACGTGCGCGCCCAGCAAACCACCGACGACGAACCCCTGCCGCGCATCCCGCCGCTGCGCGCCGGCGCCACGCTCCGGTATGCAGTGGGACGCTGGAACGCGGGCCTCAGCTGGCGGCATTCCTTCCGTCAGGATCGGACCGCGCCCAACGAAACCGAGACGGCCGGCTACACGCTGGTCGGGGCCGACATGAGCTGGCGGTTCACCCAATCGCGGTTGGAATGGGAAATCTTCGCCCGCGGCACCAACCTCACGGACGCCGATGCGCGCGTCAGCACCTCCTTCCTGAAGGACATCGCCCCCCTCCCCGGCCGCAGCGCGACGCTGGGGATGCGGCTGATTTTCTAAAGGTGGCGCGCACTGACCCCAGTGCGCGTGTCTCGAGAACGGCCTGGGGTCAGGCCGTTCCCCCTTCTTTAAATATCCCCGCGCGGCGGGCGCTGCTCGAGCACGACGCCGTTTATTTTCCAGGCGCCGCCTTCCTTCACCAGCCAGTAGCGGTAAACGGTCGCACGTTTCCGGGCGTCGGTGACGGCCACCGTCACCTGCGCGGAGCCCTCGCCGTCATCGCGCACCACGCCGAGATCGGCGGGGCCCGGTTTGAGCAACGGCGCGTAACCACGTTTCAGCATGTAGGCGAACAAGCGAACGTCATACTGCCGGCGGATCCCCCGCGAGGCGAAGTCATAGGCCGCCCCAAAATCACCCGTCCGCAGCGCCGCCAGCTGTGCCTCGACCACCGCGCGCACCTCGTCCCGCACCGGCTTGGGACTCAGCCGCATCGCCGGTTCGGCCGCCTGCATGAATAGACCGGAAAGCAAAAAGATCCCCGCAACCGCCGTTCTGAGCGCAGCGAGGAGTCCGGCGACCTGACCGCCCGCGAAAGGAATTCCGGATTCCCCGCCGTATTCTGAATTACCCTGAGGATGTGTATTCGTGTTCATCCGTCCGTTCCGCGCAAAAATCACCCTTCCAAACCAAACACCGCCCGCGCGTAATTGTCAGCCGAGAAAGGCTGCAGGTCGTCGGGCTGTTCGCCCAGGCCGATGAAGTAGATGGGAATCTTCAGCTGCCGGTAGATGCCGACAATCGCGCCGCCGCGGCTGGTGCCATCGAGTTTCGTCACCACCAGGCCGGTCAACCCGAAGCTCTGGTGAAACACCTTCGCCTGCTCGATCGAATTGGCCCCGAGCGATCCATCGACCACCAGCCACCGGTGTTGCGGCGCCGTCGGATCGTTCTTCTGCAGGACGCGGCGGATCTTCGCCAGCTCCTCCATGAGGTTGCCCTTCGTGTGGAGCCGGCCGGCGGTGTCGACGATCAGCCAGTCGTGCCCGCGCGATTTCGCGGCCTGCCAGGCATCGAAGGCGACGGCGGCCGAATCCGCACCGGTGTGGCTCGCAACGATCTCGATCTTCAAACGCTCGGCCCAGCTCTTCAGCTGCTCGACCGCCGCCGCGCGGAAAGTGTCGCACGCCGCGACGATGACCGTCTGCCCCTCGCCCTTCAACCGGTGCGCCAGCTTGGCGGTCGTGGTGGTCTTGCCGGAGCCGTTGACGCCGATCATGGCGATGACGGCCGGCTTCGCGCCGGGCGCCGCCAAGCGCCCCTCGGCGCCGGCGAGCACGCGCTTGAGCACCGTCGCGCCGATGGCCGCGGCCTGCTGGCCCTTGAGCTCGGGATCCTTGCGGTAGGCCGTCTTGATCTCCTCGAGAATCTCCGTGGTGGTCTCGACACCGAAGTCAGCGGTGTAGAGCGCCTCCTCCAGTTCCTCCAGCGAGGCGATGTCGATCTTGCGCCCGCCAAAGAGCCCATGCGTCTTGGCGGCGATCGCGGCGACGGTCTTGGTGAACCCGTCCTTGAATTTCTTGAAAAGGGAAAGCATCGGAAAATCGCGGAAGCACCGGGGAACGGAAACACTGGATTAATTCCGGGGTTCCGCCCTTTCGCGCTTCCGCGCTGGTTTATTCCGTCGACGATTTGCGCGAGTCGCGGCCGAGCTTGTCCTTCATGCGGTCGAGGATGCCGTTGATGAAGCGCTTCGCGTCCGCGCTGGAATACTGTTTGCTGAGGTCAATCGCCTCGTTGATCGAGACGACGGGCGGGATGTCCTTGCGGTGGAGCATCTCGAACATCGCCAGCCGCAGGATCGCCAGGTCGATGCGCGCGACGCGATCGAACTCCCAGTTGTGCGCAAGCGACTTGATGTGCCCGTCGATCTCCTCGATGTGCTCGAGCGTGCCGTGGATGAGTTCCTCGGCGAAGGCGTAGTGATCGCGCGGCTTCTCCAGGTGGGTGAAGAACTGGTCCAGGTCCGCGCCCAGGCTCGCCGGCTGGTTGACGCTCCAGGCGTAGAGGTACTGGAAGGCGGCGGCGCGGCACTCGCGGCGTTGGGTGAACTGACTGCTCATGATTTTTTGGCCAGCGCGCGCTTCAGGGCGGCCATTTCGAGCGCCGCGCGGGCGAACTCGGCGCCCCGGTTGATGCGGCCCGTGCACCGGGCCTGCGCCTGTTTCAAGTTGTCGGCCACGATCACACCGTTGATCACCGGCAGGCCGCTGGCGAGCGCCACCTGTTGGAAGGCATGCGAGACGCTCTGCCCGACCATCTCGTGGTGGTTGGTGTCGCCGCCGATCAGCACGCCGAGGCCGATGACGACGTCGCGCGGGCGCCGCGCCAGCCACTGGGCGGCCACCGGCAGCTCGTGGGAACCGGGCACGCGGGCCACGGTGATGCGCCCGGGCTTCACGCCCGCGGCCGCGAGGCCGGCCTGGACCCGCGCGAGCAGGGCCTCGACCAGCTCCTCGTTGAAGCGCGCAGCCACGATGCCAACCGAGAGGGAGGCTCCGTCGAGGGTGATTTGCGGTGGCGCGGCGAGGCTCATGAAATTTTCGATTTGGGATTCCGGATTTTCGAGGCCAGCGGATCCAGGCCGAAACGGACGCGAAGTTGCCGCGGGCGCAAGTCCCAATCCAAAACCGGGATTCGAAAATCCAAAGTTTTCATACGGGAATTTGCTCCACGATCTCCAGCCCGTAGCCGTCGAGTCCGACGACCCGGCGGGGCGAGTGTTGCAGCAGCCGGATTTTCTTCAGGCCCAGCGCGGTGAGGATCTGGGCGCCGGTGCCGTAGTCGCGGAGGTTCGCCGGGCCGGCGGCGCCGGGCGCAGCCTGGCCGGCGTTCAACAGCGCTTCCTGCATCCGGCCGGTCTGCTCCATGTAAACGATGACGCCATGGCCGGCCTGCGCCACGCGCTCGAGGGAAGTCAGCAGCGAGCGGTGGCCGCCCATGTCGGTCGCGTGAAAGACGTCGCTCAGCAGGTTTTCCGTATGCACGCGGACCAGCGTGGGCGACGCGTCGAGCGCGCCCTTCGTGAACGCCAGGTGATGGCGCCCGTCGACCTTGCTGCGGAAAATGTGCAGCTGGAATTCGCCGTACTCGGACGCGAACGGCCGCTGGGCGACACGCTCCACGAGCTGTTCGCGCCGGTGCCGGTATTCGATCAGCGCGGCGATCGACACCAGGGGAATCTTGTGGCGCTGCTTGAACTCGATCAGCTCCGACAGACGGGCCATGGTGCCGTCGTCGTTGAGGACTTCGCAAATCACGGCGGCCGGCTTGAGGCCGGCGAGCGCCGTCAGGTCGACGGCCGCTTCCGTGTGGCCGGCGCGCTCGAGCACGCCCCCCGGACGGGAGCAAAGCGGGAAGATGTGGCCGGGTTGCACCAGCTCGTCGGGCTTGGTCGCCGGGTTCGCGAGCAGCGAAATCGTGCGGGCCCGGTCGAACGCGCTGATGCCGGTGGTAATGCCCTCGGCCGCGTCCACCGACACGGTGAAGGCCGTGCGATGCGCCTCGCGGTTTTGCTGAACCATCGGATTGATGCCGAGCCGCTTCAGCTGCGGTTCCGTCATCGGCACGCAAATCAGCCCGCGCGCGTGCCGGATCATCATGTTCACCATCTCCGGCGTGGCCTTTTCGGCCGCCATCACGACGTCGCCCTCGTTCTCGCGGCCTTCGTCGTCCGTGACGACAACCATGCCGCCGGCGGCGATGGTCTGGATCGCGGTCTCAATGGGATCGAAGGGCGTGGCAGTGGCCATGATGGAAGCGGACCAGCTTTGCAGCCGCCGGGCAGCTGTCAAATCCCGGGTGATCCTCGTGAACCGGGGGGTCGGGCTTCCAGCCCGAATCCGCGTAAATGTCGGGCGTAAAGCCCGACCGGCGCAACGGCGTCAGCCCCTGAAGGCCACCGTGTAGTTTTCGACCGCCTTGGCCTCTTCGCCCTCGCCGACCAGCAGCGTGAGAAAGACATTGAAGGTAAACGGCGGAATCACCGGCTTCTGGCCCACCAACGACGTGCCGCTGCCGTTCAGGACCGTGCGGTTGTCGCCGGGGGAACGCGGGTTCGGCCAGCGGGCGGTGGCGCGCGTCACGTCGACCGCCATCGGCTTGTGTTTTTTATCGTAGAAAGTGAGCTTGAACACGCCGCCCACCACTTCGAGACCCAGCAGATTGCCGTTGGACCGGGTGATCACCGTGCCGGGGATCTTCGGGAGTTCGGCCGCTTTTTTCTCCACTTTCTTGGCGGGCGCGGCCTTGGTCGGAGCGGCCGGGACCTTGCCCGCGGCGTCCTTGGCCACCGGCGTCTTGGGATCGGCGGTCTGCGGGGTCGCCGGAGTCTGCGCCTGGATCAGGCCGGTGGTGAACAAAAGACACGCGGCGACAGCGAGGGTTTTCATGCCTCCATCCTAGTCCGGGCGGCAATCCGTGCAAGCCCGCGCTCGCCCGGAGCGGCCCGGCGCGGCGCGGTTTCGCAGCTAATTCACTTCCCGGGCGGCCCGAGCCGGGCCCGGAGATCCGCCCAGCGCGCCAAGCGCTCGGCAATCCTGGCCTCCCACCCCGCGGTCTTCGGCGTGTAGAGGGCCAGCGGCTTTTCCAGGTAGGCCTGGCCGGAAATGTTTTCCGGAAAATCGTGGGAGTAGAGGTACCCTTTCCCATGTCCGGCGCGCTTGCTGGCCTGGCCGCCCTTGTCCCGCAGCGGCATCGGCACCGGCTGCACCGGCGCCTCCTTCAGCGCGCGGTGCGCCTCGGCCAGCGCGAGCGTCGCCGAGTTGCTCTTGGGCGCCGTCGCGATGTAGAGCGTGGCGTGGGCCAGCGTGAGCTCCGCCTCGGGCAGGCCGATGAAATCGCACGCATGGTGCGCCGCCACCGTCAGCGGAAGCGCCTGCGGATCGGCCAGCCCCACGTCTTCACTGGCGAGGATCACCAGCCGCCGCGCGATGAAGCGCGGGTCCTCGCCGCCGGCGAGCATCTTGGCCAGCCAGTACATCGCCGCATCGGGATCGCTGCCGCGACAGCTCTTGATGAAGGCCGAGACCGTGTCGTAGTGCTCGTCCTCGTCCGCATCGTAACGGATCCGCCGCTCCCGCGCGAACACCTCCAATTCCTTTTCCCCGATCGCCGCCTTTTCCGGCAGGCTGAGCGCGATGACTTCCAGCGCGTTGAGCGCCCGCCGCAGGTCGCCGTCGCAAAGCATGGCGAGATCCGCGAGCACCTTGTCGGACGCCGAGTGCCCGCGCGCGCCGAGGCCGCGTTCGCCGTCGTCGAGCGCGCGCCGGAGCACGCCGGCCACGGCTTCGGTGCCGAGCGGTTCCAACCGGAAGAGATGGCTGCGGCTGAGCAACGGGGGATTGACGTAGAACCCGGGATTGTGGGTCGTCGCCCCGATGAGGCGCACGGAACCCTCCTCCACATCCGGCAACAGCAGATCCTGCTGCGATTTGTTGAACCGGTGCAGCTCATCGATGAAGAGAATGGTCGCCGCCTCGGGCTGGCGCCGGGCCGAGGCGAGGATCTCGCGAAGCTCGGCGACGTTGGACATGACGGCGTTGATCCGCACGAAGCGGCTCTTCGTCTCGCGCGCGATGGCCTCGGCGATGCTGGTCTTGCCGCAACCGGGCGGACCATAAAAGAGCAGGCTGCCAAACCGGTTGGTGGCGATCAGCTGCGGCAGCAGGTTGCCGGGTTTCAGGATGTGTTCCTGGCCGACGATCTCCGCGAGCGACCGCGGACGCATTCGCGCGGCCAGCGGCTGGTGCGCCGCGGGCCTGGCGGGCAGCGCGGTCACGTGGCGCGGGGTTTCCTCGCCAAAGAGTGAGCCGGAGTCGTCAACGGAACGGGCCATGGATGCTTCGACAGCGTGTGTCTGAATCCGGCAGAAACAAGTTTGAAGGCAGCCCGGAAAATTGCTCGCCTGTCGCCCTGCCCCGCCGGGCCCAGGCGCAGTGTTTCATGCCTTCGCCCGCCTCGCACCTCCGCGCGCCACTCCTGTGGCTGCTGGTGCCGTTGATGGCCGGATTCGTCGCCGCCCGACTGTGGCCGGTTCCGGCCGGTGGCCTGCGTACCTTGGCATTCCTTGCCGCCATCGCCGGAGTCGGCGCGATCGCCAGCGCCAGTCGGCCGGGCCGGTGGGCGGTCCTGGCCTGGGCCGGCTGCCTGGGCGCATCCGCCGGCCTCGGTGGATTTATCATGCTCCAGGTGCGGCATCCGACCCCGCCCGTGGAATCGCGACCGCCGCGCGAGATCACCGTCACGATCGAGGTGCGCCAGCCATTCGCCACGAGTCCTTCGGCCCGGCAGTTCACGGGGGTCGGCGTCATTACCGCGGCGGGCTCCGGGGAGGCCGAACTGGTCGACCGCTGGGTGTATTTTTCCGCCATCAAGCGCGTCAGCGTTCCGCCGCAGCGCACCGGAAGGTATCTGATTCGCGGAGTGCTTGACCCGCTTCCGCACGGGCCGGAAGTCGACGGGTTCACGGACTACCTGGCCAACCTCGGGGTGACGCACCGCCTCACGCGGGCGCACGTGCTGCGCGAAGTGACGCCGCCGGGCCGTTTCGCGGTCCTGTGTGTGCGCGCCGCGGCACGGCTGGAGCAGATCCTGCGGCGGGGCCTGGCCGATCGCCCGCAGGCGGCGTCGCTCTACGTCGCCATGCTACTCGGTGGCAAGGCGGCCCTTTCCCCCGACCAGCAGAACGCCTACATGCGCAGCGGCACCTTCCACGTGTTTTCCATCAGCGGGCTGCACGTCGGCGTCATCGCCGTGGCGCTGGGCTTCGTGACGAAACGCCTGCGGATCCCGCGGCAAGGGGAAACCTTGATCGGACTCCTTGTGCTCTGGGTCTATGTGCAGGTGACCGGAGCCAGTTCGCCGGCGATGCGTTCCTTCCTGATGATCGCGGCCCTGAAGATTTCCCATTCCTTCCGCCTGCCGGGAAATCCCCTGGCGGCGCTGACCGCCGCCGCGCTGGCCACCTTGTTGCTGGATCCGCTGCAGTTGTTCAGCACGGGATTCCAAATGTCCTATGCGGTGGTGATCGCGCTCGTCACGATGGGCCGCCCCTTGGGCGAAAAATGGATGGCCGTCTGGAAGCCGTTCGCGCTGCTGCCACGGACTGACTGGCGCGCGTGGCACGCACAGATCGACTCACGGGGCCGGCAACTGCTCAAGGCCCTCGCGGCCTGCTGGACCGCGTTCCTCGCCAGCACGCCTTCGGGCATCGGTTACTTTCAGCTGTTCTCCCCCGGCTCGCTCGTGGCCAACCTGGTGATCATCCCGCTGTCGATCGCGGTCATCTACGCGGGCTTTGTTTCGCTCCTGGCCGGGCTGCTCGGCCTCGCGTGGGTCAGCGTGGCCTGCAACTTTTTCGCAGCGCTGATCGTGGACGTCATGGACTGGCTGCTGCACCACGGCACCGCCCTGCCGGCCATGTGGTTCACGGCCAGTTTTCGAACGGCCTGGCTGGCGCCGGTGTCCCTGGCACTCATGACCGCGGTCTTCCTCGCCGGCTCCGCAGTGCGCTGGTCGCCGCGGTACGGAGGCTTCTGGCCGCCGGCCCTGGCGCTCGCGTTGCTGATAATCCTCGGCGTGCAGTTCGGGTGAGAGGGCGTCCGCCGGGATATTTTCCGTGTGTTCCGCGTGTTCTGTCGTTTATCAGTCACCCATGAAAAGCGCCTACGAACTCGCCATGGAACGTCTCGCCAAGGCCGACCCCGCGGCCGCCCCGGTGACCAACGAACAAAAGTCCCGCCTCGCCGAGATCGACCGCGTCTACCAGGGCAAGCTGGCCGAGCGGGAAATTTTCCTGAAGCAGCAGCTCAACGCCGCCCTCGCCGCCCAGAACCTCGACGAGGCCGACAAGCTCCGGAAGCAGATCGCGAGCGAGAAAGCGCGGCTCGAGGAAGAGCGCGAGGACGAGAAGGAACGGGTGCGGCGGAAGAAGTAGGGCCGGTCTCTGCCCGGCCTGCTTGGTCAGCGCCGGCGGATGCACATTCGATCGAGAGCATCACGCCGGCCAGCGAAAGTCCCCTGGGGGCCGGGCAAAGACCGGCCCTGCTCACTTCGCGAACTCGAACTCCGCCGTCAGCGTGTGGTGGTCGGAGGACGGCGTGGGCTTCACCCACCAGCCGGTCGGACGCAGGTAGTCGTTGTAGAAAATGTGATCGAGCACGTAGGGCCGGCGGCGCCAGGTGATTTCCGTCGACTGGACCGTCTGGTAACCGGCTTCCGCAAACTGGTGAATCAGCGATTCGTGCTTGCTGACGTTGAAGTCGCCGGTGAGCAGCGCGGGCATGCCGTTGGTGCAACGCAACTGTTCCTCGACGAGTTTCCGCTGGTCCAGGTGCACCTCGCTGCTGGATTTGAGCATGAAGAACGCCAGCAGGTGCGTGTTGAAAAGCCGGATCGGCCGGCCGTGAATCGTGGTGGTGGCGCCCAGCAGCAGCCGGTCGGTCGGCGTCTTTTTCTCGCCGAAAAAATCGAACTCCACCGGCGGTGACGGCAGGTTCACGCAGATGTGCTCGCGCAACGGCGTCTTGGAAAAGATCGCCAACCCGATGCCGAAGGGCAGCTCGCGCGGGTCCGGCTTCGGGTAACAAAAATAGCTGTCGTACTCGGCGAACTCCGCCTTGAGGCGTTCGTAGTGCGGCGGCGGGTCCGCCTGCTGGCCGTTCGGGAGGGCGTGCTCGACCTCCTGCAGCATGATCAGGTCCGCATCGTGCGAGCGGATTTCCGCGATGGTCTTGTCGAGGTCGATCGGCGCGTGATCCGGATAGGCATCATCCCACGGCTGGCCAAACTGCATGTTGAACTGCAGGAGCTTGAACCTGCCGTTGGACCCGCTCACCGGCCACCCCCGGGACTACGCGTCGCGCCACTGGATGTCAGGGCGCCGACGAGGGGTGGAATGTCGCTGTGGAGCGCTCGGCGAAACATAACTCTGCGTGCTGCCAAGATGTTCGCGGGAGTGAAATTTGCAGCAAGCCTATTCTGGGTGGTGGTTTGGTTGGTGGACGGGGCCACGCAAAACAGCCACCACCGCATCCGGCCCTATTCCGGCTCGGCGGTACCCTCGACGACCCAGTCTTTCGCCTCTGGCACCTGGCGGGTAAATTCCCGCAAGGCTGCCCCCAGATGCTCCGCGTACCGGTAGTGCGCGCCCATGCCGGTGCGCAACTCAGCCTCGTAAATGAATTTGTCCGCGTGCGTGCCATGCTCGAAGGGCGTCTGGGCGCCGAGCAGCAGGGAATAAACATAGGCCGCCGAACCGCGCGTCATCAACTCCCGCGTCAGCGCCGCCTGTTCGTCCAGCAACGCCTGGTGCGACGCGTGGGGAATCTCCGCCGGCAGGTAAAACCCCGCCTGGATCATCGGCGTGTAACGGTGGCCGGTGCGATGGCGGTTGAGGTCGCGCAGCTCGGCGACGGCCATGTTGTTCCAGGCAAAACTCACGCGCATGCGGCGCGTCGCCTTGCCCTGGTAACCATAACGATTGGCGCGATGCTTCAACGCTTCCCCGACCGGCTGCGTTTCCGCCAGCCAGGGCGGTGCCTCGCGGTCGATCTTCACCCAGACTTCGTCCTTGAGGGGCTGGGTCGAGAGCCGCGCCAGGCCGAGCGCGAGGCTGTCGGCCAGCTCCTGCTGCACCTGCGCCTGGTAGGATTTTTCCGCGTAGCTGTGGCGCATCAGGCGCGGCGACTGCTTCAACAACTCGTCGCGGATGAGTTTCGCGGCGGCCGACGCCTCGGGCATCCCGAGCGAATCCAAATGCTTCACCGTCGCGGCCCACATGCGCGAGCTTTGGACGAGCCCCAAGTTGGTGCGCGTCGCCAGCGGAATGAAATAGCGGGCGCGGTCGAGGGCGTAGTTTTTGCGCAGGCGCGTGACGACCGCCGGCTTCGCGTCCTTCGGCAGGCGCACGAGATTCGGCTGCGCGAGCGCGAGCTGGTCGAGGCGGGTGTATTCCGCGTTATAGGCGGCAAACGCCTTCGCCATCACGGCCGTCCAGCGCGGCGCGAGGTCGGCCGGGATGCCGAGCTCATCGGGCGACGGCAGGTTTGTCGCCGCCATCGTGATGTAGCGCGTGCTCGATTCCTGGCCGTCGGCCATCTGCGCGATCTCAAAGATTTTATACGCGAGCCACATCGACACGTCGTCGATCGCGATGGCCAGGCCGCCGGTGAGGCCGCCGATCGAGGCATGGCCGTAGTCGACGAAGTTGAGGATGCGGTCGATCGAGGCGTCGGGATTCGCGAGGTCCACCTTTTCCAGGATGGCGTGGATGCCCTGGTTGCTTCGCGAATAGCGGGCGAGGACGGAGGCGAGTAACTCGGGGGTTACCTTGGGTAAATCAGCGGCCGCGGGAGGCGGCACTAGGGCAAGTCCGGTGACCTTCATGCGCGGGCCCACACAAAACGGATTCACCCCCGGAGCGAAGGAAATAAAGAGCCATGGGCGCAGTTTGCCGTGCCGGGCGGGCCGCGCGGCGAACTCCATCCCGTTCAACCGCCCCCAGGACCGGCGCGGTTCGTGGTAACCGAGCTGCGAATAACCACCGTGGGATCGATCGGCTGAGGGGAAGTGCTCCCGCCCCCGGAACTCGGGGCCGAGCCGGTCCCCGCGGAATCGTTCCCAACCAAGGCAACGCTGTGCAGGGCGCCGGCGGCCACCTGCTGCACATTGGCCAAGCCTGCAGGCACGGCGGCCTGCCCGTTGCCGTTGGCTCCCCAGGCCGCGACGCTGCCGTCGGCTTTCACAGCCAGTGTGTGATTACCGAGACTCTCCACCTGACGCACAGTGGCGAGCCCAGCCGGCACGACGGTCTGGCCCGATTCGTTGCGACCCCATGCGACGACGGTGCCGTCCAATTTGATCGCCACATTATGCGAGGCGCCGGCTTCAATCCCAACCACCCCGGTCAGGCCAGCGGGTATGGTCGTTTGTCCAAGGTCATTGCGGCCCCATGCGACCACCACGCCATCGTTCTTGAGCGCGACCGTGTGGTACTGACCGGCGGCCAGACCGATCACGGTCGAGCTCAAGCCCGCCGGTACATTGCATTGTCCGTAAGTGTTGTCACCCCAGGCCACGACCGTGCCGTCGTTCTTGACCGCGACCGTGTGTGCGCCGCCCGCACTGATCCACACCACGTTGCTCAGGCCCCCCGGCACATTGCATTGTCCGCCGGCATTGTCGCCCCAGGCGACCACGCTGCCATCGCCCTTCAGCGCGACGGAATGGAAACGGCCCGCGGAGACCGCGACCACATTGCTCATGCCGATCGGCACATTGCATTGACCCGCGCTGTTGTCGCCCCACGCCGCCACCGTGCCGTCGGCCTTCAGGGCAAGGTTGTGATACACGCCCGTGGAAATTTGCGCGAGGTTGGCGACCCCGGCCGGGACGGTGCGCTGACCGAAACTGTTGTCGCCCCACGAAGTCACTTGGTTCGTTCCCGCCACGTTCACATGGAACAAGGTGCGGACGCTGCCATAGGCGGTGGTCACAACGATCTCATAAAGGCCACGGTCCCGCAGCGGCAAGGTCGGCATAAGATTCAGGACCCCGGCATTCACGCCGGACCCGATCGGAATGCCGTTGCGCTTCCAAGTGTAGAGCATCTGCCCGGGCCCCGTGGTATCAACGGTCAGGCTCATGCCAGTCGCGTCCGAAATAAGCCGGCTCAACGGACGGACCGGGAAAGCCGGCGGCTCGGGCGCGACCTGCATCGTCAACGTCGAGACTTCCGAGGTCACGCCGCCGGCGGCGTTGGATACGACGACGTCATAATCACCCGCATCGCCCGCTTGGGCCGAAGTGATCGTAAGTTCAGCGGTCGTCGCGCCGCTGATATTGCCGCCGTTGACCAAGTTCACCCCGTCCTTTCTCCACTGGTAACTGGTGGCGCCGACCGCGAGCACGTCGAAATAAGCCGTGTGACCGATCACCTCGGTCAAATCATCGGGCTGGACCAAGATCACCGGCAACGCACTGATCAGCGCGACGCTATGCAGGGCGCCGGCGGACACCTGCTGGGCATTCAGGACATCGCCGGGGATGGTGGCCTGGCCGGCGGAGTTGTTGCCCCAAGCCGCCACCGTGCCGTCAGTCCGGAGAGCGACGGTGTGGTTGCCCAAGCTTTCCACTTGGCGCACGCCGGTGAGCCCCGCAGGGACGGCGGTCTGACTCGAATCATTGCGGCCCCACGCCACCACCGTGCCGTCGGCTTTGATCGCCAGGTTGTGGGAAGCGCCCGCCTCGATGGCCACGACGCCACTCAAGCCGGACGGAATCGTCGTCTGGCCAAAATCATTGCGGCCCCACGCCACCACCGTGCCGTCATTCTTCAAGGCGGCCGTGTGGCTGAGACCGGCGGCCAAACCGACGACGGTTGCATCCAGGCCCGCCGGCGCGTTGCGCTGGCCGTAAGTGTTGTCGCCCCACGAGACGATCGTGCCGTCGTTCTTCAGCGCCAGCGTGTGCGCGCCGCCGGCGCTGATCCACACGACGTTGCTCAAGCCGGCGGTCACGTTGCACTGGCCGGCGCCATTGTCACCCCACGCCACCACGGTGCCATCGCCCTTGAGTGCGACCGAGTGGAAACGGCCGGCGGACACGAGGACCACATTGTCCAAACCCGCGGGCACGTTGCATTGCCCCAGGGCGTTGTCGCCCCACGCGGCCACCGTGCCATCACCCTTCAAGGCCAGGTTATGGTACACCCCGGAGGAAACCTGCGCGAGATTCTCCACGCCGGCGGGCACATTGCGCTGCCCGAAACTATTGTCACCCCAGGCCCGGACGACATTGATGCCGGCCGTATTCAGGTAGACGAGGCTGCGCACGCTGCCGGCGGCGTTCGTGACGGTCACTTCATACAAGCCGCGATCCGCGAGCGTCGCGTTCGTGATATTCAAGGTGTCCGTCGTGGCGCTGGGAATCAGGACACCATTGCGCTTCCACGCATAGCTCGTCGCCGCGGTTGCGCTGACGCTGAGGCTGATGTTGCCGCCCGCCGTCACGACGGAACTTGCCGGGCGGGCCGTGAGCACCGGCACGGGCGGCGGAGTGTTCACGGTCAAGGTGGCGGCGCCGGAAGTGGCCGAACCGGCGCTGTTGCTCACCACGACGTCGTAGCTGCCGGCATCCCCGGGCTGCGCCGCGGTGATGGTCAGGGTCGCGGTGGCAACGCCACTGATATTGCCGGTATTGGTGAGCGGGTTGCCGCCCTTGCGCCACTGGTAGCTGAGCCCGGTGCCGCTCGCCGTGACATTGAAGTTTGCGTTCTGTCCGGTCGTCACCGTCACATTGGACGGAGAATTGGTGATCGAGGGCGGCGTGGGCGCGGCGGCGGCGACCAAGGCGACGCTGTGCAGGGCGCCGGCCGTGACCATCTGAACGTTGGCCAGCGAGGGCACCGTCGACTGGGCTGCCGAATTATTACCCCACGCGACCACCGTGCCGTCCGTTTTCACCGCCACCGTGTGATTGCCCAGGCTGTCCACCTGACGAACGCCCGTGAGCCCGGCAGGGACGGCGGTCTGGCTCGAATCGTTGCGGCCCCACGCGACCACCGTGCCATCGGATTTGATCGCCAGGTTGTGGGAAGCGCCGGCTTCGATGGCCGCCACCCCGGTTAGACCCGCGGGAATGGTGGTCTGGCCAAAGTCATTGCGACCCCACGCGACCACCGTGCCGTCGTTCTTCAAGGCGACCGTATGGCTCAGGCCGGCAGTCAAACCCACGATCGTCGCGTCCAATCCGGCCGGCGGGTTGCGCTGGCCATAGGTGTTGTCGCCCCACGACACGATCGAGCCGTCATTCTTGATGGCCATCGTATGCGCGCCACCGGCGCTGATCCACACGACGTTGCTCAAGCCGCCCGGCACGCTGGCCTGGCCAAGATCGTTCAGGCCCCATGCGACCACCGTGCCGTCGCTCTTCAGCGCCACCGAGTGCGACCGGCCCGCGGAGACCGCGACCACGTTGGTGAGGCCCGCCGGCACGTTGATCTGCCCGAATGTATTGTCACCCCACGCCGCCACGGTGCCGTCGCCCTTCAACGCGAGGGTGTGGTAGACACCAGCGGAAACTTGGGCGAGATTCGCCAGGCCGGCGGGCACATTGCGCTGGCCCAAACCATTGTCACCCCACGTCGTCACCGTGTTCGGGCCCGCAACGTTCAGGAAGAACAAGGTGCGCACGCTGCCGTTGGCATTGGTGGCGATCACCTCATAGAGCCCGCGGTCCGCGAGCGTCGCCGTGATGATATCCAGACTGGCCGTCGTCGCGCCGGCAATCACCGCGCCATTGTGCTTCCACACGTAGCCGGTCGCGTTGGTCGCGCTCACGTTGAGGTTCGCGCCCGTGCCCAGACCCAGCACAAGGCTGCCGGGATAGCTTTGGAACGTCGGCAACACCGGCGCGGGATTGACCGTCAGGCTCGCGGCGGAGGAAGTGGCCGATCCTGAGACGTTGCTCACCACGACATCGTAATTGCCTGCATCGCCGGCTTGCGTGGCGGTGATGGTCAGCGTGGCACTCGAGGCGCCGCTAACGCGGCCGCCGTTCGCCAGGTTGTTGCCGCCCTTGCGCCATTGGTACCTGAGACCCGCGCCGGTGGCCGTCACGTTGAAGCTGGCATCCTGGCCCGCGGTCACCGTCGCATTGGAAGGCGAGTTCGTGATCGACGGCGGCAAGGGTGGCGCGACGATGACCAGGGCGACACTGTGCAAAGCGCCGGCGGTCACCTGCTGGATTGCGGTCAAGCCCGCTGGAACGGTGGTCTGGCCGGTGGAATTATTGCCCCACGCCACGACACTACCGTCGGCCTTCAACGCCAGGGTATGATTCCCGAGACTGTCGACCTGTTGGGCGTTCGTTAAACCCGCCGGCACGACGGTCTGGTTGGAATCATTGCGGCCCCACGCGACGACGGTGCCGTCAGACTTGATCGCCACATTATGCGAAGCGCCGGCGTCGAGGCCGACCACACCGGTTAAACCCGCGGGAATAGTGGTCTGGCCGAAATCATTGCGACCCCAGGCGACCACCGTGCCGTCATTCTTCAAGGCCAGGGTGTGGCTCAGGCCAGCCGACAAATTGATGACCGTGGCGTCGAGGCCCGCCGGCGCGCTGCGCTGGCCGTAGGTGTTGTCGCCCCACGAGACGATCGTGCCGTCGTTCTTCAGCGCCATGGTGTGCGCGCCGCCCGCGCTGATCCACACAACGCCGCCCAGGCCGCCGGGCACGCTGGACTGGCCAAAGTCATTCAGGCCCCATGCGACGACGGTGCCATCGCCCTTGAGCGCGACGGAGTGGGACCGGCCGGCCGAAACCGCCACCACGTTCGTGAGGCCGCCCGGCACGTTGCATTGCCCGACGGTGTTGTCGCCCCATGCGACCACCGTGCCGTCGTTCTTGAGCGCGAGCGTATGATATACGCCGGAGGAAATTTGCGCGAGGTTGGCGACACCCGCCGGAACGTTGCGCTGGCCCAGGCCGTTGTCGCCCCAGGTCGTCACCGTGTTCGTGCCGGCAACATTCAGGTGGAACAGGGCGCGCACACTGCCGTAGTCATTGCTGGCG
Source organism: uncultured Oleiharenicola sp. (assembly GCA_964515595.1). Classification (GTDB taxonomy): domain Bacteria; phylum Verrucomicrobiota; class Verrucomicrobiia; order Opitutales; family Opitutaceae; genus Lacunisphaera. The sequence continues at coordinate 39,485 of CAZEUN010000002.1, forward strand.
ACCACCTCATACAGGCCGCGGTCCGCGAGCGTCGCATTGGCGATGGACAACGTGTTCGTGGTCGCACCCGCGATGAGGGTGCCATTGCGCTTCCACTGGAAGCCCGTCGCATGCTGCGCCGGGACCGTAATGGAAGCGCTGCCACCCACGGCAACCTCCTGCGACAACGGTCGCGAGGACATCGTCGGCGGAGCGGCGATGGAGAAGACGACATTGAGCGAGCTTCCGAACCCGCTCGCCCCCGCCGGATTCACGGCCTTTACCCAATAGTAATAGGAGGTGCCGGGGGCACCGGTGCCATCGAAGAACAGGGGCAGCGGCAACCCGGCGGCAATCCGCACGGCGGTGGTCGAATCGTTGGTGGTGCTGCGCCAGACCTCGTAGGACTTGGCGCCCACGACCTGATTCCAAGCCAGGCGAACGCTTGCCGGCGTCGCAGACAGGGATCCCTGCAGACCCGTCGGGACCGCCGGGACGACCAACGGGCCGGACAGAATCCGGACCGGCGCGGCCGAGGGCCCGGTAATCGTGCTGCCGTCGATCAGCGTCCAATTGCCCGAGCCCATTGTCCAAACGCTGCCGTCCGTCTTCACGAAGAGGGAATGCGTGACGCCGGCGGCAACCGAGAGCGCGCCCGTGGTGATTTGCACCGGCGAACGACGTTCAGTGAAAGTCCCGTCGCCCAGCTGGCCGAAGTTGTTGCTGCCAGCCGCCCACAACGTGCCGTCGGACTTGATGAACAGGATATGGCTGCCCCCCACCGCCGCCTCGCGAACATTGGTGGCCACCTGGATGGGAGTCGGGCTGGGCTCGGCGATGACTCCGCCCGGGGGCTCAAGCGGACCCGGATCCCTGACGCGCGACGGCAGGTAGCCCATGCCCCACAGCGTGCCGTCCGACTTGAGGAAGACGGCGGTGTCCGCCATCGGATTGGAGAAGACGCGCACCACTCCGCTGGCAACCTGCACCGGCGTCGGCCGGTTGGTAAAGGTGCCATCGCCCAGTGCCCCGCCTTGGTTGGAGCCGACCGCCCAGAGGGCCCCATCGGCCTTCAAGAAGAACATGCGGTAGGATCCGCCCGCGACATCCACGACGTTGCTCGCGACCTGCACCGGAGTCGTCCGGAACGTCGTGGAGCCATCGCCCAATTGCCCGGAGGAGTTATTGCCAACCGCCCACAGCGTGCCGTCCTTCTTGATAAAGTAGCCGGAATGCATGCCGGAAGAGACGGCGACGGCGCCGGTGCCAATCTTGATCGGGTCCGCGTAATTCCCCTCCGCCGGAGGCAGGACCTCCCCCGCATACCAGACATCGCCGTCGTCGCGCAAAACAAGGGAATGGAGATAAGCGGCGCTGGTCTGCACCACGTGGTCCATCACGAAGGCCAGCGAACTCAGGGTGCCGTTCACATCGCCAAAGTAGGCGCCGTAACCCGCCGCCCAAAGCGTGCCATCCGAGCGAACCACCAGGGTGTGCGAATAAGCCGCGGCGCCCGAAATGCCGCCCGCCACCGGCAATACCGTGACGGTTATCGCCGTCGAGGTGGCCGGGCCGACTGCGTTGGTTGCCACCATGCGGTAGGAGCCGGAGTCGGATAGCTGGACGGCGGGAATGACGAAGGTGGTCGTCGTGGCCCCCGGGATATCGACCCCATCCTTCTGCCATTGGTAGGCGGGCAACGAGCCGATACTGCTGGCGGAGATCGTCAGCTCCAGCCGCGATCCCACGATCAAGGTCTGCGGTCCGGGCACGGTGTCGAGGATCGGCGGCGGGAACACCAGGGTCAGCGTCGCGGCATTGGAGGTCGCGGTGCCGCCGCCGTTCGAAACGATGCAGCGGTACTGGGTGGTGGTGGTGACACTGGTTGTGACGACCACCTGCAACGTGGCCGTATTCGCACCGCTGTACCGGAAATTATCCACGGCGATGTCGGCCCAAGCCGGATTGTAGGGATCGAACTGCTGCCACTTGTAGGTGAGCGCGTTCCCGGTGGCGGTCACACTGAAGGTCGGGGTATCCCCGAACGCCGCGGTCACGTTTGCCGGATGGCTCGTGATCGAAGGAGGAACCGGTGGCACCACCGTGATCAAGACGACGCTGTGGAGCGCGCCGGCGGCGACCTGCTGGACGCTGCCCAAGCCGGCAGGCACGGTGCACTGTCCGGCGGCGTTGCTGCCCCATGCCGCAATGCTGCCATCCGTCTTCACCGCCAGCGTGTGGTTGCCCAAGCTGTCAACCTGGCGAACCCCCGTCAGTCCTGCCGGCACCGCGGTCTGCCCGGAATCGTTGCGACCCCACGTCACCACCGTGCCATCCGCCTTGATCGCCACGTTGTGTGAGGCGCCGGCGTCGATGCCCATGACATTCGCCAGGCCCGCGGGAATATTGAGTTGCCCAAAATCGTTGCGACCCCACGCCACCACGGTGCCGTCGTTCTTCAACGCCAGCGTGTGGCTCATGCCGGCCGAGATGTTCGTGATGGTGGCGCTCAGGCCTGCCGGCGCGACGCGCTGGCTGAAGGTGTTGTCACCCCACGACACGATCGTGCCGTCGTTCTTCAACCCGACGGTGTGGGCGCCGCCCGCGCTGATCCACACGACGCCAGCCAATCCCGCCGGCACGCCCGCCTGGCCCAGATCGTTCTGACCCCAGGCCACCACCGTGCCATCCGCCTTCAACGCCACCGAGTGGAACCGGCCCGCGGACACCGCGACCACATTGGTCAGACCCGCCGGCACGTTGCACTGGCCCAGCGCATTGTCGCCCCAGGCCACCACCGTGCCGTCGCCCTTCAACGCGAGCGTGTGGTACACGCCCGAGCTGATCTGCGCGAGATTCACCAGCCCGGCCGGCACCGCCATCTGCCCGAGCGTATTGTCGCCCCAGGCCGCGATCGCATTGCTGCCCGTCACGTTGAGGTAAACCAGGCTGCGGGTGTCGCCGTCGGCATTGTGCGCGACGATTTCATAGAGGCCGCGATCCGCCACGGTCGCGCTCGCAATCGTCAACGTGTTCGTCGTGGCACCCGGAATCACCACGCCATTGCGCCGCCAAATGTAACTGGTCGCGCCCGTCGCGGTGATCGCGAGCGTGACATTCCCACCCAGCGGCGCCAGTTGGCTCGCCGGGCGCGCCGACACGGCGGGCGGAACCGGCGCCGGGGTCACGGTCAGCACCGCGGACTGCGAGGTCACGGTGCCCGCCGCGTTGCTGACGATGCAGCGGTAGGCATACCCCGTGAGGCTCAACGTCGCGTTGGTCTGCGTGAGCGCCGCCGTTTGCGCGCCCTGATAGGCCCCGCTGCCATCGGCCACATCGGTCCATGCGGTGTCGCCGGCGGCCTGAACCTGCCACTGGTACGAAAGTTGGAGCCCACTGGCCTGCAGCGTAAACGCCGCGACCTGTCCGGTCATGACCGCGGTGTTTGCCGGCTGCCGGGTGATCGTCGGCGGGATCGGCCCGACGAGCGCCAGGCTGTGCAGCGCGCCGGCGGCCACCTGCTGGACGTTCGCCAGTCCCGCGGGCACCGCGGCCTGACCATTGGCGTTGCTGCCCCAGGCGACGACAAGACCATCGGTCTTCACCGCGACCGTATGATTGCCCAGGCTGTCCGCTTGGAGGACGTTCGACAATCCGGCGGGCGGCGCTGTCTGTCCGGAATCATTGCGGCCCCACGCGACCACGCTGCCATCCGCCTTGATGGCGAGACTGTGCGCGGCACCCGCCTCCACGGCAACCACGTTGCTGAGGCCGGCCGGGATGTTTGTCTGGCCAAAATCATTGCGGCCCCAGGCCACGACCGTGCCATCGTTCCTGACCGCCAGCGTGAACTGGTTGCCCGCCGCCATCCCGATCACGCTGTTGCTCAAGCCCGCGGGAACGTTGCATTGGCCGTAGGTATTGTCACCCCAGGCCACGAGCGTGCCGTCGCTCCTCAACGCCACGGTATGCGATCCGCCCGCGCTGAGGTAGATCACATTGGACAAGCCGGCCGGGACATTAATCTGGCCCAGATCGTTGAGGCCCCAAGCCGTCACCCCGCCATCCAGGCGCAACGCCACCGAGTGGAACCGGCCCGCCGAGATCTGCACGATGCCCCCGTTTGCCGCGGTAAAAGGCACCGTCGACTGGCCGTAGGTGTTGTCGCCCCACGCCGCCACCGTGCCATTGGCGCGCAGGGCCAGGTTGTGATAAACGCCGGAAGAAACCTGGGTGAGGTTGCTGAGTCCGCCGGCCATTGTCGTCTGGCCAAAGCTGTTGTCACCCCAGGCCGTCAGGGTGTTCGGCGCCGCCACGTTCACATAGACCAGCGAGCGCATGCTGCCGGCGGCATTGCCCGCCGTCACCTCGTAGATTCCGCGGTCCCTCAGGCTCGCGCCCGTGATCGTGAGCGAGCTGGAGGTCGCGCCCGGCACGACGACGCCGTTGCGTTTCCAGACGTAGCTCGTCGCATTCGACGTGGTCGCGCTCAAGGTGGTGCTTCCGCCCATCGCCACCTGCCGGCTCGCCGGCACGCTCGTGAAAACGGGCGGGCCGACCGTGACCGTCGCGGAATTCGAAATGGCGGTGCCCAGGCTGTTGGTCACGACGACGTCGTAGGCGCCCGAGTCGCCTGGCTGCGCGTTCGTGATCGTCAACGTCGGCCCCAGCCCCCCCGAGACATTAAGGTTATTGAGCTGCACGTCCTGGCCGTTCTTGCGCCACCGGTAGCCCAGGAAGGAGCCCGTCGCCTCGACCTGCAGCGTGATGGTCTGGCCGGCCCCGAGGGACTGCGTCGCGGGGTGGCTGGTGATGGCGGGAGCGACATCGCCGGCCGCGTCGCGCAAGGCCACCGACGACAGCCAGCCGCCGGTGCGATTGGCGTCGACCGCCACTACATTGGCGAGCGGCTCGGGCGGCTGGGACTGACCGATGTAATAGCCACCCCAAATCGTGAGCGTTCCGTCGGCCTTGCGCGCGATCGAATGATAAGCACCGGCGGAAATCTCCACCACGCCGGTCAGGTCCGCCGGCGGTGTGACCGCACTGTAGGCGGCGTAGCCGGCGCCAATCACTGTCCCGTCGGAGCGCAGGGCAAGGGCGTGCAGGCTGCCGCCGGAGAGGGCCGTGATGTCCGACAAGCCCGCCGCCAGGTCGCGCATGCCGTAGGAATCGTTGCCCGATCCCCACGTCACCACGGTGCCGTTGCCGCGCAGCGCGAGGGAATGATCCCGGACGGCGGCGATCCCGATGGCATCGGTCAACACCGGGGTCTGCAACGACGAGAAAGAGGAAGGCCAGAGGTCGAGGACCGAGCCATCGTTCCGCAACGCCATCGCGTGGTCGCCACTGGCGGAAACAGCCACAAACTCCGCCTGGCCCGAAGGCATCACGGGGAGCGCGAGCCCTCCGTAGGTCAGGAGGGTGCCGTCTTTCTTGATCGCCAGCACGAAGTTGCTGCCCCCACAAAGGGCGACCACGTCGGACCAGCCCGCCAGCGCCGCACTCATCCCTGATTGGTTGTCGGGGTAGGTCCGCACCGTGCCGTCGCGACGGAGCACATAGACCCGGTTATCACCGTTGGCGACCGCGATGACGTCGTTCACGCCGCCAGGAATCAGGCCCGGGGTCATGATGCTGCCGAACCGGTCCCCGCCCCAAACATAAACCTGGGTCTGCGCCGGGGCGACGTTCACGAAGATCGGCGCACTGCGCCGCGTCCCATTGTCGTCCGTGATCCAAACGGAATAGTAGCCTCCATCCGCGAGGCCGACCGCGCCTTTGGCGAAGCTGCTGCCGGTCTGTCCGGCGATCGGGTGTCCATTGCGGGTCCACTGGTAAGTAACCGTACCCGTGCCGGTGGCGCTGACGCTCAGGTTCAGCGGCTGACCCGGCGTGAGCGCCTGGCGCGTCGGGGTGAGGGAGGTCACGACGGGTACCGGCAGCACGTTAAGCGTCGCGGCCGGGCTCGTGACGGAGCCCACGTGATTGGTGACCACCACATCGTAGTCGCCAGCGTCGGAAAGCTGGAGGCGGAGGAGCGTGAGGGTGGTACCGGTCGCACCAGGAATGTTCACGCCATTGCGACGCCACTGGTAGTTCAGCAGCGGAGTGCCGTTCGCCACCACCGTGAATGTCGCACTCGAGAATTCGGCCCGGGTCAGGGTCGCGGGCGGCGTGACGATCGTGGGAATCGCATCCCCGGTCGAGTCCCGCAAGACGATGGACGACCTGCTGCCCGCGGCCACCGCGAAGACGCCGGCCAAACTCGACGGCGGCGGCACGATTCCACCGTAGCCCGAGTAGTTGTCGCCCCAACCGGCGAGCGATCCATCCGCACGCACGGCTAGATTGTGATCAAGTCCCGCGGCGAGCCGGATGACATTAGCCAAGCCGCCCGGTACGGTCGCCTGGCCCGAGAACGTCGCGCCCCACGCCACCACTGTACCGTCCGCCTTGTATGCGACGGAGTGATTGTTACCGGCGGCAACGCCGACGACATTGCCCAATCCCGCCGGCACGGTCAGCTGCCCGTAAGTATTCGTCGCCGGGCCCCACGCCACCACCGTCCCATCGCTCTTCACCGCGAGATTGTGGTAGCGGGCGCCAATCGCGATTACATCAGCAAGGCCAGCAGGAGTTGTCAGCGCACCCGAGGAGGCGGAACCCCAGGCGACAATGGTTCCGTCACTCTTTAGCGCCAGGTTATGCTGCCCACCCGCGGCAATCGCGACCACCCCGGCCAGGCCGGCCGGCACCGTCGACTCGCTGTTGGTATTCGAACCCCACGCCACCACCGTGCCGTCGCTCTTCAACGCCAACGAGTGGAGGTCCGTGGTGGAGAGGGCGACCACGTCGGTCAATCCGGCGGGCACCGTGGTTGAATTCAGAATATTCCGACCCCACGCCACCACCGTGCCGTCCCGCTTCAAACCAACGGCAAACTCGTCGCCGGCGGAGACCGCGATCAAGTCGGTCAGGTTGGCCGGGAAGTTGGCCTGCTGTTGGCCCACATATCCCCACGTGTGCAGATACGAATGCGCCGGCGCGACCAGCACGAAGATCGTCTGGCTCCGCGTGGTGCCGTTCGTGTCGGTCACCTTCGCAAAATAATATCCGCTGTCCTGATAACCGGCGCCGGTCAGCGCGAACGTGGACGCGTTCGCACCGGCGATCGGGCGGCCATTGCGCATCCACTGATAACCGAGGGTCCCCGTGCCCGTGGCCGTTACCTCAAGGACGGTGCTTTCGCCGGGCGCCAGCACCCGACGGAAATTCCCGACGACCGCCACTGCGGGCGGCGGGGCGACGGTGACCAGCGCGATGCTGTGCAGGGCACCGGCCGCGACCTGCTGGACGTTGGCCAAACCGGCAGGCACGTCGCATTGACCGGCGGCATTGCTGCCCCAAGCCACGACGGTGCCGTCCGCCTTCAATGCGAGCGTGTGATTGCCCAGGCTGTCAACCTGGCGAACATTCATGAGCCCGCTCGGCACGACCAGTTGTCCCGAATCGTTTCGGCCCCACGCCCCCACGGTGCCATTCGACTTGATCGCGACGTTGTGCGACGCGCCGGCATCGATGGTCGCGACGTCGCCCAAAATGGCGGGCAAATTCGCCTGGCCAAAATCATTGCGCCCCCAGACGGCAAACGTGCCGCCGTTTTTCACGGCAACCGTGTGGCTAAGACCCGCACTCAGGCCGATGACGGTCGCCTCCAAGCCGGCCGGCCCATTGCACTGGCCATAGGTGTTGTCACCCCACGATACAAGGGTGCCGTCGTTCCTCATCGCCATGGTGTGCGAGCCACCCGCGCTGACCCACACCACATTGTTCAGGCCCGCCGGTACGGTCGCCTGACCCGAATCGTTCTGGCCCCAGGCCACCACCGTGCCATCGCCCTTCAATGCAATGGAGTGAAACCGGCCGGCGGACACCGCAATCACATTGGCCAAGCCGGCCGGCACATTGCACTGGCCTTGCGCATTATCACCCCACGCGACCACCGTGCCGTCGCCCTTAAGGGCCAGCGTGTGATAGACGCCCGAGGAAACTTGCGCGAGATTGGCCAGGCCGGCCGGCACATTGCGCTGGCCCAGGCTGTTATCGCCCCAGGTGGTCACCGAATTTGATCCCGCGACCGCCACATAGAACAGGGTCCGTATGCGCCCCACGACATTGTCCGCCACCACTTCGTACAAGCCCCGATCCGCCGGAGTCACGGATGACAGGGTCAAGGTATTCGTGGTCGCTCCCGAAATGACCAAACCGTTCCGCCGCCAGGTGTAGGTGGCCGCGTTGAGCGCCGTCACGGTCAAGGTGCGGGCCTCGCCGGCGGCAAAGAACCGGCTCGAGGGACGGACGGGAATGGCCGGCGGATCGATCACGGTCAAGGTCGCCGCGGAACTCGTCGCAGTGCCCCGACTGTTCGACGCAACCGACCTAAACTGATCCCCATTCATCGCGAACGTCGCGGCACCAATGGTCAGCGTGCTGGTACCCGACCCCGAATAGGGCCCTCCGTCGGAAAGGTCGGTCCACGATCCTCCCGCAACCAGCCTCTGCCACCGCTGGCTGGGAAGCGGACTCCCGGTCGCCGCAACATAGAAGGTCGCGCTCTGTCCGTTGGTGCGTCCGATGCTCTGTGGCTGGACCAAGATGATCGGCGCGACGGGATCGGTGGGACCACCCGTGATCAACTTCTGCACCACCGTGGATGTGGTCGTGCTGTCGCCCAGCTGGCCGGTTCCATTTAATCCAGCAGCCCACAGACTGCTATCAGCGCGGACAAAAAACACATGAGTGGGACCCACCGAAGATCGATCGAGATCAGCGGTGGGTATCTGCACCGGAATGTTTGAATTTTGCTCGGCGCCGTTACCCAAGCGCCCATACAGGCCGCTGCCCAGGGCCCAGGTGGTACCATCGGATTTCTTGAAGAAAGTGATCTGCGGCCCGGCCAGGATCTGGGTCACTCCGCTGGCCAACTGAACCGGCGTGGTTTGCTGCCCCGAAACGAAAGTGGAGTTCTGAATTACGGGCGCCGCAACGCCCTGCCCCAATTCACCCGCGAAATTCACCCCCATGCCCCACATCGTGCCGTCCAGTTTCAGGAAAATGGTGTGGGCGCCCATTCCACTTACATTCGATACGCCGGAAGCAATCTGCACCGGCTGGTTCCGATTGGTCGTCGTTCCATCGCCCAATATGCCCATCGAGTTGCCACCCGTTGCCCAAAGCGATCCATCGCCCTTGATGAAAAAAGTACAATCCGCTCCCGCAGCGACCTTGACCACACCGGTGGCAATTTGCACCGGATCCACCCGGGAGGTAAGTGAGCCGTTCCCTAACTGGCCCTTCGAATTGTTACCCACTGTCCAAAGGGTCCCATCCGATTTGATGAACGCCGCGTGATTGTTGCCCGCAGCGACCGCAATTACACCTGCAGCGATCGGAATTGGCGCGCTGGTAAAATAGTCAATCGGGACACCTTGGACAGAGCCTGGAGTAGAAGTTTCGATTGTACTGGGAGGAGGAGTGTACGGATAAAAATACCTTCCGGCGTGCCAAAGGGTGCCATTCGCCGTGAGAAACATGGTGAACCGATCCCCCTCTGCTGCCGCCGCCATATCAATGGCGACCAGAGTCGGTGACTCTACCAAACGGGGAAACGCGCTACTATTTATCGCCCACAGCGTGTGATCGGTCCGCAGGAACACACTGTCGCGACCACTACCATTGATCGAACTACTGATAACTCCAATGCCCGGGACAACCGTCAAAATCGCCCGGTCAGCGGTCACACTCCCACCGCTATTTGTCACGCGCACCGAATAAATGCCCGTACCACTCAGCTGCAGGTTTTCCAAAACGAAGGTGTCTTGGGTCGCGCCCGGAATCTCAACGCCATCCTTGATCCACTGAAAGCTGGGCGGGGCTGCACTGCTGTAACTGGCAAACAATTTCCCGCCGCTACCCACCGCCACCGTGTACCTCGCGATAGCTCCAATGACGACTGGCGGAGGCACCAGCACCATCAGCGTCGCTTCGTTCGAGATCACATTGCCGGCCAAATTTGTCGCGACACACCGGTATTTGTTCCCCTGACTGTTTGCCGCCAAGGCACTGCCAATGGTGAGTGTGGCCGTATGCGTTCCCGCCAGATCCGAGGTACGGGCGTCCAAGTCCTGCCACGTGCTTTCTCCGGCCGGCAATACCTGCCAACGGAAACGCGGCGCAGGATCTCCGTTCGCCGCGGCCGTAAACGTTGTTGGCGAGAATGTCCCCAGCGTGAAGGTCGCATTGCCGGGCTGCGTCGTGAATACCGGTGCCGTTGCCGCCAGGCCATAACCGCTGTCCGGTTGGCTGAATCCGCTGGCGCCCGCGGGGTTTACCGCCTTGACCCAATAATAGCAAGGGGAGCTGCCCGCGGTCCGGTCGAAATAGATCCGCCGGCCAAAAACGGTGGCCAGGCGGGAGGCCCCGGCTTCATTGTTCGTCGAATTCCGCCAGATCTCGTAAGCGGATGCGCCCGTGGAAAAATTCCAGGAAAGACGCACGATGCCGCGCAAAGCGCCGTCGCTCGCCGCCAAGCCGGTCGGAACGGAAGGCAACTGAGCCGAGCCGCTGGCGAGTTGAACCGGAACCAATGATCGTGCGTTCGGCTGCGCGCCAATCTGCCAGTGATCAGCATCGCCCATCCCCCACAGCGATCCGTCCTGCTTCACAAAAAGCGTATGCAGTCCGCTGGTCGAGACATCGAATACCGCAGTCGCGACCTGGACCATACTCGAACGGGCGGTCGTAGTCCCGTCGCCCAATTGTCCCCGGTCGTTGGTCCCCATTCCCCAAAGAGAACCGTCAGACTTGACGACGAAAACCTGGCTGCCGCTGGTGGCGACGCGAACCACATTGGAAGCCAGCTGCGCGATCGGACCCATGGAACCACCCGCCCAAGCAGACCCGTCAGTCTTCAACAAGACTACCATCCCACCGCCCGCCGCGATATCACTGACGTCCTCGGCGATCAAAACGGGCACGGAGGTATTCGCATTCTGGTCCACGTAGCCGGTGTTCAGGGGGCTGAGCGCTCCGAGCCCTCCAGTACCCCATACCGTGCCATCCGCCTTCAGCTGGAAGGCATGGGTTCCCGCAGCAACCGCGCCGACATCGGTCGCTACTTGCACGGGCGTCGGACGATTCGTCTGCGTGCCGTCTCCCAGCCGGCCATTGCCGTTCAAGCCGGCCGCCCACAATGTTCCGTCCGTTTTGACAAAGAAGTGATTCGGCGTGAGATCGGCCACGGCAGTCCCGTTGATCACGGGCACGGGATTCAGCTGCTGGGTCGTGCCCAGCCCCGCCAAGGTCCCCGCCTCCATGCCGGCCGCCCAGAGCGTTCCATCCGTCTTGGCAAAAATACCCGTATCGCCCAACGTGCCATCGATCAAGGCTACGCCGGTTCCCAAGCGCACCGGGAGATTGTAGGAATTGATTGTTCCATCGCCAAACTCTCCGGAGTGGCCGTCCCCCAGGACCCACCGACTGCCATCGGCCCGCAGAAACACCGAGGAGATGCTACCGGCCATCGCCGACACCACCCCCGGCGGAGTTTGCAAGGTCAGCGTCGCGACGTCGCTGGTGGCTGCACCGAGCGAATTGGTCACCCGGACCGTGTAGTTCCCCGCGACCGAGAATTGCACATTGGGTAACGTGAGGGTGGCGGAAGTTTGTCCGGCCAGATCGACGCCGTTAAAGCGCCACTGATACGACAGCGGGAGTTGCCCAATTGCAAAGGCCGTGAACGTGACGTTCTCACCCACGAAGGCTTGTCGACTGACCGGCTGGGTTACGATGGCTGGGGCGGTCGCCGGCGCGGTGACGGTGAAGGAAAAGGCGCGGTTCGTTAAAATAAAGGGGGCCGCCGTATTCACCGGCTGAAGATTATACGCGGTCGAAACCAGTTCGTACGGGACGGTGAATGTGACCGTCAGCGTGGCGGCCTGCCCCGGGGCAAGACCGTTAAGCGAGGCCGACCCAAGCTCAATCCCACCTGGCCGGTACAAGACCAGGCGGTCGTTCGAACCCAGCGTCGCGGGGCCCGTGTTCACGACTCTCGCCGTGCCGGATACTTGCGCCCCTTGGATTCCCGTGGAGGGAAACGCCACGTTTACCCAGCCGATGGTCTTATCCTGCCCCACCGTAAAGGGAACGGGATTGCTCGTGACCGACCCGAAGGTGTTTGAGACGACACAGCGGAATTGATCCCCGTTCATCGACGCCATCGTGAGTACAAGCAGCCGGCTCTGCTGTGTCCCGGAGAAGATGACACTATCACTTAGATTCGCCCAAACACTCTCCCCTGACGGCAATCTTTGCCATTGGAAGGATGGCGCCGGACTGCCGGTTGCGTACACGTTCAGGGTCGCGTATTCACCCGAGCCAGCCAATCCCGCGTCCTGCCCAGTAATAACCGGCGCCGCCGAAGGCACCGTCAACGTAGCAGGATTGCTGGTAACGCTACCCGATGAATTCGTGACCACACAGCGGAATTGTTGACCATTCATTCCACCCGTGACCGGGTTCACGGTAATGGTCGGCGAGGTGACGCCGCTCAAGCCGCCCCCATTCGCAAGGTTTGCCCAAATGGTATCCCCCGCCAACAAGCGTTGCCACTGGTAACTCGGAGCCGGAGTCCCGGTGGCGGACACACTAAATTGCCCGCTTTGCCCGACTGGCACGGTAATATTCTGCGGATGACTTGTGATGGACGGCGCCGTGTTCCCAACCGTCGGCGTAAAACTCAGGTTCAGCGTGACCGCGCCGCTGTCGTAATCCCAGCCATCCACGGCGATGAAGTATGTCGTGCCGCTCGTGGCGTTGAACGTCACCGCGCTGGTGCCGCCGCCACCGGGTGTATCGTCGTTGGAGGCGATCGTGGAGAGACCCGACACCGACGAGCCGGTGTAAACCCCCAACAGCGTGTCGAAATTGCTGCCCGCCGTCGTGATGGTCATGCTGCCCGAACCGGGGGCCGTCCACCGCCACCAGACCGAGGTGCCACTGATTTCACCCGCGTGGTGGGGCTCACCCGCTTCCTTGGTCGAGTAGACGCTGCTGCCTGTGGCCTGCGCGGAATTGCCACTGAGGGTGATGGTGGTCGCATTGGCGAAAGCGTCGTTGCCGGGCGCGGTGACGCCACCGGAACCGCCGTAAAGCGACTGACCGCCGGAGATGTCGTCCTGCTGCAGCCGGTCAAGGTTGCTGGCATTGGCATTCATGATCGCCGTCACGGACTGCGGCGGCGTGGCCTGATCCGGATGATCCAGGCCCAGCGCATGACCCAGCTCGTGCAGGGCGATGCGCATGACGTCGATCACTTCCCCGTCCAGGCTTCCGGCGTAAGAGTCCCAAGACCAAGCGGTGTTGAAAACAATGTCGGCCTCAACCCGCTTGCTGCCAACGGCCCAGGTGGTCGTGACGGCCAGGATGCTGGGATCGTCGAACGGATCCCCGAAAATGTTCGGGGAGAAAATCACCTCGTTCGCCCCGTTCCCGTCTCCCGCGGAAGCGCCCGGGGCAATTGTCGGAACGAACTGGACTCCCGCGATCCGGTTGTTCCAGAGCTGCATCGCCTGCTGAATGCTCGTGGCCCGCGTCGTGCCGTCGAACAAGCTCGTCGAGTTATCCGCGATGATCGTGAAATTGACGCTGCCGGGATTCCATTTCACCGGCTGTCCGCCGCTGGTGATGAAGGTATAGCCCCAGCTGACGCCGGCCAGCGCCAGCATCAGCCCGAAGCCCATAATCCGCGTGAACTTAGTTGGCACGGGCAGTCGGCTTGAGCACTTCGTGGCGCTGCTTGACGCGTTTGGCGAAGGCCTCGGGCGAGAGCGGTTGGTCCTTGGAGTGTTGCGCGCGCACGACCGCGGCCGAGCTCATCGGCCTCGCCACGTCCGTCTCGGCATAAAGCGGTTCCCCGTTGCTGCGCTCCAGGTAGCGGCGCCCGGTGGCCGCCTCGCGCTTGATCGCATAGCTGCCATGCATGACCGCGACCAACGGGCAGAATTGGCGCCCGTTGCCTTTCACGAAAAAAACGTTCTCCTCGCCGACCGTGTATTGGGGCACCCCATCGACCAGCATCTCCTCGTCGCCGATTCTTCCGCCCGGCATGATCAATACCAAGGGCTGCGGCGGATGGCCGGCAATGACCTCTAGCACCTCCAGTTCAACTTTGGTGACGATGCGGCGATTGGCTCCCGAACGCTGCATTTCCGGTGTGATGGACTTGACCACGCCGCGGACAATATATTCCGCCTGGCCGACCAATTGATCGAAGCTCGGAGGATTGACGGTCGTCGCATGGCCGGCAGCGGCGAGCCCGAGACACGCAGCTGCCAGCGAAAACCATCTGCAAAGCAGGCTCAGCCGACCGCGCCGATCGGGGGAAAGGGCTTGCACAGCACGCGCGGAATAGGGGGTGGCCGCAAACAAGTTTGAAACCCGTTCATGACAGCTACGGGCAGCTTGGAATATTGGATGGTGTGCACCATTCCGCCTGGCCCGGCAGCCTGATACGCCAGCAGGATCAGAAGCGGCAAAATGCGCGGCAAGTCCCATTTTACTCGAGACGGAATTTTTTACCCAACACCCGGACTTAACATGAAAATGGGCTGGGCGGGAACCCGCCAGCAGCACGGCGAACCGCGGCGAGTCCGGCGGAGGGCGCTTGGCATAACGCCTCCCCATATGTTAGTTTGTGATGACTAAACTGATGCACCGCCTGCCGCAGTTCCTGATCGCCATTTGGATCATCACGATCGTGCTTTCCACCCTCCCCCTGTTCGCAGCGGGAGATGTCCCCGCATCCTCCTTGGACCAATATTCCCTCACCTTTGCCGCTCCTCTCGATCCGGTCCTACAGGCAAGGGTGGAGGCTATCGACGTCCGCTTGCGCGCCAAATACGGCATGGAACCTGGCCAGACTTCGGTGGGCGTGCTGGATTTGAACACGCTGCGCCTGGCCTTGGTGCGGCCGGACCGCATCGACTACGCCGCCAGCGTCCCGAAAATCGGGATCCTGCTCGCGTGGTTCGAACTGCACCCCGAAGCCGCCAGGCATCTCGATCCCACGATCCGCCACGAACTCGGGCTGATGATCAAGGTGTCGGACAATGCCATGGCGGCGAAATATTCCCAGTTGCTCGGCTTGCAGGCCATCCAGCAGGTCATCGAACGCTACGGCCTGTACGATGCCGCCCACGGAGGCGGGCTTTGGATCGGGAAACACTACGGCAAGGGCACCGAACGTTATGGCGATCCTGTTTCCAACAACTCCCACGCGGCGACCGTGCGCCAGCTGCTGCGCTACTCCCTGCTGTTGGAACAGGACCGGCTGGTTTCCCCGGCTGCGTCCGCCACGATGCGCGAAATCTTCGCGTCACCCGACATCCCGCACATCGAGGACAAGTTCGTGAAGGGGCTCGCCGGTCGCAACGTGGAAATCCGCCGCAAGGCCGGCTGGTGGGAAAATTGGTTCCTCGACACCGCGGTCGTCACCGGCGGCGGACGCCACTACCTGATCGCGGCGATGACGCATCACCCGAAGGGCGATGATTACCTGGTGGAGTTCGCGAGCGCGGCGGACGAAATCCTCAAGTAAGACCGGTCTCCGGCCGGTCCGGGCCAGTCCGCAGACTGGCCCTACTGCAGCAGCCAGCTCGTCAGCGGCTGCGGGTAGAACCCGAGCACGACGGTCGCGATGCCGAGCAGCGCCAGCGTGGCGATGCCGAGCCAGGTCGGGGCGGTGATCGCCGGACGGGCCGGCGGCGTGCCGATGACCGGCGTCTCGAAGAACGCCGCGCGGATCCAGCCGAAATAATAGTAGATGGAAATCACCACGCCGATGATCGCGACGCCCAGCAGTCCGTAGAGGTGCGCCCGGAACGCGGCGACGAAGATCAGCAGCTTGCCCATGAAACCGGCGAGCGGCGGGATGCCGGCGAGCGAACCCACGCCGAGCGCCAGCGCGGCGGCGAGAAACGGCCGCTCGCGGGCGAGCCGGTCATAGTGGTCAAGCTCGTCGGCGGAGTCATCCGGACCCGCCACATAGGCCATCACGCCAAACACCGCCATCGAGGCGAGCATGTAGGTGAAGAGGTAGAACCAGACCGCGCCCGTCGCCCAGGGCTCCGTCATCGACGCCACCACGCCGACAAGCAGGTAACCGGCGTGCGAAACGCCGGAGAGGCCCATCAGGCGCTTGGTGTTGCGCTGCTTCACCGCGGACAGGTTGCCGAACAGGATCGTCGCGCCGGCCAGCACGGACAACGCCGGCACCAGCACCGCCTGCAGCGGCGCAAACACGCGGTGGACCAGCAGCAGCAACACCGCAAAGCCGGCCGCCTTGGACGACACGGCGAGGAAGGCCGTCACCGGCGTCGGGGCGCCCTGGTAAACATCCGGCACCCAGATCTGGAACGGGAACGCGCCGATCTTGAACGCCACGCCGCCGATCACCAGCAGCGCGCCGGCCGTCGCCAGGAAGTTGTCGGGATTCTCCCGCAGGAAGTTCAGCACCGTGCCGAACTCGAAACCCGTGTGCACGATGCCGCCGATCTCCACCCGCCCGACGGCCCCGTAGATCAGCACGATGCCGAAGAGCAGGATCGCCGAGCTCAGCGCGCCTTGCACGAGGTACTTCAAGCCGGCCTCGAGCGACAGCGTCCGCTCGCGATAATAGCTCACGAGGATGTAGAAACCGATGGTCACCGTCTCGAGGGCCACGAAGAACATCACGAAGTGGTTGCTCTGCGCGAGGAGCATCAGGGCGGCCGTGACCACCAGCACGATGTGGTAGAACTCCACGCGCGGGGCGCGGGCCCGCGGCAGGCAGATCGACGCGAGGAAGCACACGAGCAGCGACGAGAGCAGGAAGAACACCCGGGCCACCTGGCCGGCGGCGCCGAGGCGGATCAGCCCGCCGAACAGTTCCTCGCCGTCCCAGATCTGGCTGAAGTTCATCGCGACCGTGAACAACGTCGCCAGCAACGTGACGACCGCCAGCGGCGGCACGAACCGCAGGTCCTTCTTCGGCACGAGGATCTCGAGGATCAAAAGCGCGAGCGCACCGCTGGCCACCGTGATTTCCGGCCCGAGGGCCCACCACTGGTTGGAATCGGCGACTGCTTGGAGATATTCCGTGGACATGGCGGGAGATTAGCGGGTCGGCGCCGGCGGGAGGGCGGCCGCGACCGGGCCGGCGAGGGCTTGGTCGACCGGTTGCGAAATGGCCTTGGGATAGAACCCGAAGAACAGCAGCGCCGCGATGAGGATGAGCGCCGGCAGTTTCTCCTTCCAGTCGAGGTCCGCGGCCGGCTGCCGGGCCAGCACGCGTTGCAGCGGCTCGCTGATCGGGCCGAAGAACACCCGGGCGGCGGCGCGCAGGCCGTAGATGGCCGAGATCACCACGCCGGCGACCGCCACGGCCGTCAGGGCCGGCGAGAATTTCCAGAGGGCCACGAAGACCGTCAGCTCACCCCAGAAGTTCGCGAAGCCCGGCAGGCCGATGCCGGCCATCGTGGCGGCGACGAAGAACGCGGCCAGGACGGGCGTCTTCTGCGCGAGCCCGCCCATTTCCGCCAGGTCGAAGGTATGCGTCCGGTGATGAATGCTCGTCGCGAGGAGGAACAGCAGGGCGACCGACAGGCCGTGCGCGACCATGAGGATGACCACGCCGCCGGTGCCGACGGTCGAAAGCGCCGCGATCCCGAGGAAGCAGTAGCCCATGTGCATGACCGAGCTGTAACCGAGCATCTGCTTCAGGTCGCGCTGGGCCATCGTGATGAAACCGACGATCAGCACGTTGCCGATCGCCGCGAGCAGCGCGAGTTTCCACGCCCAGTGCTGCAGGCCGAGCGGCAGCAGCGGAATGGCGATCTGGACGAGGCCGTAGAGGCCGAATTTCTTGAGCACGCCGGCGTGCAGCATGGCGGCCGAGCTCGGCGCGGCCCCGTAGCCCAGGGGCGCCCACGTGTGCAACGGCCAGAGCGACACCAGCGTGCCGAAGCCGAGGAGGAGCAGCGCCCCGATCACATTCTGCGTGGAGCCGTGCAAGGCCTGCGCGGCGACAGCGTCCTTGAGCTCGATCAGGTCAAAGGATTCCGCCCCGCTCTTCACATAAAGCGCGATCAGGCCGAGCAACGACAGCATGGCGCCGGCCGTGAGGTAGATCGTGAGCTTCATCGCCGCATAGTTGCGGTCGCGGCCGCCCCAGATGCCGATCATCACGAACGTCGGGATCAGCGCCAGCTCGTGGAAGAAGTAGAAAAAGAAGATGTCGACCGACGCGAACACGCCCAGCAGGCCGCCGTGCATGATGAGCAGGAGCACCAGATAAAGCTTCAACCGCTCGGCGCCCGAGCGCAGCGCGTAGAGCCCGGCGGCGAGGCCGACGATGGCCGCGAGCAGGAACATCGGCAGCGCGATGCCGTTGAGGCCAAGCTTCAGGGTGATGCCGACGCCCTGGAGGCCGGTGAAGGTCGTGCTGAGGAAGGAATAGTTCCGCGCGTCCTCGGCGGGGAACTGCGACCACAGCCACAACGCGAGCAGGGCCGGCACCGTGAAGGCGACCGCCGCCAGCTTGGTGGAAAAACGCTTGGGCAGCCCGCACGCGATGATGAGCGCCGCCAGGAGGGGCGTGGCGATGGCGAGCTGCAGAAGTTGGGCGTTGGAAAACATGAATCAGCAAGAAACGAACGAACAACCACAGATGAACACAGATGAGCACAGATTCATGCCCGATCCCGTCATCCTGAACGAAGTGAAGGATCCAGTATCGCGCCCGCCCGCGGCCAGACTGCTGGATTCCTCGCTTCGCTCAGAATGACGGGGCATGGCGATGGTTTGATACTCCGGAATCATCTGTGTTATCTGTGTTAATCTGTGGTTTAAAATTAGAACACTCCCGCCGCATAGGCCCACAGGAGGGCGGCGCCGACCAGGAACCAGAAGACGTAGGTGTGCAGGCTGCCGGTGTAGAGCGCGCGGGCGCCGTAGCCGATCAGGCCGACGAAACCGGCCACTCCGCGGATGATGGCGCCGGCGAGCACGATCTGCTCGAGGAAGTTCAGCACCATCGCGAAACGCTGCTGAATCTTCGCGACGTAGTAATTGTAGACCTTGTCGAAGGATTCCTTGAGGCCGCCCAGGAGATTGAAAACCCCGCGGGACTTTTCCTCGAGCGTGTCGGTCTCGGCCGATCGGTAGAAGAGCAGCGCCGAACCGGCGCCGACAGTCATCACCGCCAGAGAAACCAGCAGGATGGTCGTGTGCGCGCTGCCGTGCGCCTCGGGAATCCATTCGGCAATCTCGCCGGCGAGCTTGTGATAGGCCCCGAAGCCCAGGAACCAGGTCCCGCCAAACACCGAAAGGATCGCGAGGATGATCAGGGGCAGCGTCATCACGATGCCGCTCTCATGCGCATGACTGGCGTCCTCGCTGCGCGGCTCGCCGAGGAAGGTGATCTTCCACAGGCGCACCATGTAGAAGGAGGTCAGCACGGCCGTGAAGGCGAGGATCGCGAAGACCGCGGTGTTCTTCTCCATCGCGAGGTAAAGGATGGCGTCCTTCGAGAAGAAGCCCGCGAACGCCGGCATGCCGATGATCGCCAGCACGCCGATGGTGAACGTGATGAAGGTGACCGGCATCTTCTTCGCGAGGCCGCCCATCTTGAAGATGTCCTGCTCATGGTGGCAGCCGTGGATGACGGAGCCGGAGCCGAGGAACATGAGGGCCTTGAAGAAGGCGTGGGTGGTCAGGTGGAACATCGCGGCGCCGACGCCGGCGGCGATGGCTATTTCGTGAACCGCTCCGCCCATCTCGTGCTTGAAAGTCAGCGAACCCAACCCGAACGCCGCGACCATGTAGCCGAGTTGTGAGAGCGTCGAGTAGGCGAGCACCTTCTTGATGTCGCGCTGCACGATGGCGCAGAGCGCGGCGTAGATCGCGGTGATCGTGCCGATCCACATGATGACGTTGAGCGCATCCGGCACCATCAGGACGTTGATGCGGCACAGCATGTAGATGCCGGCGGCCACCATCGTGGCGGCGTGGATGAGGGCGGACACCGGCGTCGGGCCTTCCATCGCGTCCGGCAGCCACACCTGCAGCGGCATCTGGGCCGACTTGCCCATCGCGCCGCAGAACAGCAGCAGCGGAATCGCCGCGCCGCCCGCGAGCTTGGCGGCCGCGCCGAGGTGGCCGAGCTCGGTGAAGTTTACCGTGCCGTTGGCCCAGTAGCACCAGATGATGCCGAGCAGGAAACCGAAGTCGCCGACGCGGTTGACGATGAACGCCTTCTTCGAGGCATCCGCCGCCGACTGCTTCTCATGATAATGATTGATCAGCAGCCAGGAACTGAAGCCCACCAGCTCCCAGAAAATGAAAATCATGAACAGGTTGTCGGCGAGGACGATGCCGATCATCGAGAACATGAAGATGGACAGGCCGCCGAAGAACCGCGCGCGCGACTTGTCGTCGTGCATGTAGCCGAGCGAGAACAGGTGGATCAGGAAGCCGACGAAGCCGACGATGAACAGCATCAGCGCGGCGAGGTCGTCGTACTTGATGCCGAGCGACACCGCGAAATCGCCGAAGCGCAGCCACTCGACCGAGGTTTCGAAACGCTGGCCGTGGAGCAGGAGAATGATGGAGATCGCGGCCAGCGCGGCGGCGACGCCCGTGGAAAGCCACGAGGCGATCGCGCCCTGCTTGCGGAGGAACAGCGCGATCAGCACCGCCGAGGCCAGCGGCAGGAGCAACATCAGGAGGGCGTGATTGAGCATGCTCATTTGCCGAAGTAGCGGGTAGCGAGCAGCGGGTAGCGAGCAGAAGCCTGACAGGCTTTCTTCGCTTTGAGCGCCATTCGGTATTGGTGGTAAAGTTTCATATGCTCGCTACTCGCTGGTCACTACTCGCTACTAATGTTTAAGCTGGTTCAGTTCCTCGACCGAGACCGTGTGGCGCTGGCGGAAGAGCGCGACGATGATGGCGAGGCCGACGGCGACCTCGGCCGCGGCGATGGTGAGGATGAAGAAAACGAAGACGCTGCCGTCGAGCGTGCCGTTGAACCGCGAGAACGCGACCAGCGCGAGCGTCGAGGCGAGCAGCATCAGCTCCAGGCACATGTAGATCACCAGCGTGTTCTTGCGCAGCAGCACGCCGAAGAAGCCGAGGGCGAACAGCAACGCGCTGACGAACAGATAGGACGGCAGGCCGTAGGCGGAGGCAGTGGCGAGAAGCGGGCTCATTTGGCGTCCTCCGTGGCGTCGTATTTCTTGCTCAGGACAATCACGCCCAGCATGGCGATCAGCAGCATGAAGCCGACGACCTGCACCGGCAGGAGGTAGGTCGTGAAGAGCTGCTCGGCGTAATTCTTCATCGTCGGCACCGCGACCGCCGGCGGCGCCAGCGGCAGGACGGCGCGATGCGTGAGCGAATAGATGCCGAGGCCCAGCAGGGCGGCGCCCACCAGCGAGGCGGCGACGGTCAGCGGCTTGAACGGCTTCTGCGCGCCCGGCGAGGTGTCGAGCAGCATGATGATGAAAAGGAACAGCGCGACGACCGCGCCCGCGTAGACCAGGATGAGCACGAAGGCCAGGAGCGGCGCGTCGAGCAGCACGAACAGGCCGGCCATGCCGACGAGCGATAGCAGCAGGAACATCGCCGCGTTCACGGCATTGCGGTTCACCACGACGAGCAGCGCCGTGGCGACGGTCAGGACGGACAGGATGAGGAAGAGGGTGTCGCTCATGAGTAGCGGGTAGCGAGTAGCGGGTAGCGAGTAGCCAGGACAGTCGCAGCGGGCACATGCTCGCTACCCGCTGCTCGATGCTCGCTACTTTGATTCATGCTCATGCTCAGTGCGTGTTGCCGTGTTCCGCGGCGGCCTTCTTCTTGTCCCACTTGAAATGCCCGTCCGGCAGCGTGCCGCCGAGCTCGTAGAGCCTCGCCTTGTCGTTGACCATCTCGGCGCGGGTATAGCCGGACATCGAAAACTGGTTTTGCAGGAAGATGGCCTCCTCGGGGCAGACCTCCTGGCACAGGCCGCAGTAGATGCAGCGCAGCATGTCGATGTCGAACGCCTGCGGGGCCTTCTCGACGTGGGCGCGCTCCGACTGGTCGGCGGGAATCTCGCCCGGCGTGATGCGGATGGCCTTGGGCGGGCAGACGAACTCGCAGAGCTGGCAGGAAACACACTTCTCGCGACCGTGCGGATCCTTCACGAGCGTCGGCACGCCGCGATAGCCCGCCGGGATCGCCGGGCGTTCCTCCGGGTACTGCATCGTCACATTCGGGGCGAACAGGTGCTTCAGCGTGACCCGCATGCCCGCGAGGATTTGCGGGATGTAGAATCGCTCCGAGAGCGTGAGAGGTTTGCGTTCGACGACGTAGGCCATGTTGGCGGGAAAGTTTAGTTAGCTACAGATGGGCACAGATAGCCGTGCCTCGATCATTCAATCTGTGTTATCTGTGTTCATCTGTGGTTGTTTCAGCGCCGGGTTTGAATCCACGCGATCAGCAGCGCGTAGACGAGCAGGTTGGCGATCGCGAGGGGCAGGAGCTTCTGCCAGCCGATCTTCATCACCTGGTCATAGCGGAAGCGCGGCACCGTCCAGCGCACCCACATGAACACGAAGATCATGAACAGCACCTTGCCCATGAAGATGCCGATGGAAACCAGGCCGACGACGAGGGGATGGGCGAGGACCGGGGCGAGGTGCGCCAGCCAGCCGATCAGCGTCGAGAGCGGGAGGAACGGCAGCGGGTTCCAGCCGCCGAGGAACAGCAGCACGAACACGCCGGACCCGATCAGCATGTGCGAATACTCGGCCACGAAGAACAGGCCCCACTTCATCGAGCCGTATTCGGTGTGGAAGCCGCCGACGAGGTCCGCCTCGCCCTCCGCCATGTCGAACGGCAGGCGGTTGGTCTCGGCAAACAACGCGACCAGGAAAACGATCGCCGCGACCGGCATGGTGAGCCCGAACCAGAGCCCGTGCGCGCTTTGCAGCGTGAAGCCCTGCCACGTGCCGCTCTGGAACTCCACCACGTTGAACAGGCTCAGCGTGCCGCTGCCGCCCGGGGCGTTGACCGCCAGGAACACCGGCAGCACCGCGAGCGTCATCGAGAGCTCGTAGGAGATCAGCTGCGCCGAGGCGCGGATGCCACCGAGGAACGGGTATTTCGAATTCGACGCCCAGCCGGCGAGGATCAGCGAGTAAACCCCGAGCGAGGACACCGCGAACACGGCGAGGATGCCGACGTCGAGATGCGCCAGCACGAGCGGCAGCATCCGGCCCGCCTCATCGAAGTACGCGCCGAACGGCACCACCGTCACCGTGGTCAGCGCCGGAATCATGCCCACCACCGGCGCGAGGTAGAAATAGAACTTGTTCACGTGACCCGGCACCGGGTCCTCCTTGAAGAACATCTTGCCGCCGTCGGCCATCAGGTGGAACACGCCGAGACGCTGCAGAAACGGACCGACCACGGGAATCCACGCGGCCCAGAACGGGATCGCGCGGTTCGGACCCGGGCGGCCCTGCATCCAGGCGGACACCTTGCGCTCGACCAGCGAGCAGGCGCCGCCGAACGGGAACATGACGCCGATGACCGCGAGGCCCTTGATGACGGCTTGCAGGAGCGGATGGAGCCCGTTCCAGAATTCGATGACGGCGGTCATGGGATATCAGAGTGGAGGGCCGCCGCTTGCCGGCGGGCCTGATCGACAAGGTAGCCGCGGTCGTCAGACCGCTGGCCAGCCGTCTGACGACGGCTGCTACCTTCGGAAACTGGAAATTCGAAAACCATGATCAAGCAGGCGTGCCGACGGGCGGCGAAGGCGGTTGCGCGGATACCCCGGCGGCACCGGGCACCTGCGGTTTATAGTGCAGCGTCTCGCCCTCGACGAACGGCAGCGCGGCCCAGGGCGTGCCATCGAGCAGCAGGCCGGTCGCGGGAAGGTTCGCGTAGGTGGCGAGCGCGAGCGGCTTCACCTCGGCGGCGATGATCGACCAGAGCACGCCAAGGTCGGACGCCACGGTGGCGCGGCTGGCCGCGCCGGCGAGGTTCGCGAGCGTCACGAGATCATCGGCCACGCCGGCCGGGGCCGGGACGGCCTTCGCGAACTTCTGCAAACGGAATTGCTGGTTCACGAACGTGCCGGACTTTTCGAAGACGGTCAGCGTCGGGATCACGACCTTCGCCGCGTCGCTCGTGGCGTTCTGGTGTGAGCCAAGATAAACGACCGCAACCTTGGCGAGTTGCGCGGCGGTCAGCCCGGCTGCGGCGAGATCCTCGCCGATCGAAAGCACCGTCTTGACCTTGCCGGCGTCAATGTCGGCCGCGAGCGCGGTGAGCTGCTGCGCCGGCAGCGCGGAGATCAGGCCGGTGACGAGCGCGCCGCGGACGTTCGGGTTGCGATCGGCGGAGACGAGGAGCTTGTCGCCCGCCCCCACCCGGCTGACGAGCACGGCGGAAACCTTGAGCGCGTCGGCGAGCTTCTTCGTGAGGAACTGCTCCTCGACGGAACTGCGGCCGGAACCGACGATGGCCACGGAGCCGGCATTCAGCAAATCCGCGGCGGCCTTGAGCGCCATCTCCGTGGCGGTGGCCGCACCGTTGATCGACGGGGCGAGCAGGCGGTTGGCGGCCTTCACTTCCTTGTAAAGCATGCGGCCGGAATCGGCCATCCACGTGTCGTTCACGCCGTCGTTCCGGCGCGGCGTGACGCGGTAGATGATGCCCTCGCGGCTCCAGACCTCGGTGTTGGCGCCGACGGAGGACTCGGTGTCGATGGACGGCGTCTGCTTGAGGAACCAGACGCGCATCTTGAAGCGGAAATCAGTGCTCGTGAGCGCGCCGACCGGACAGATGTCGACGGTGTTGAGCGAGTAATTGTTCGCGAGCTGCTTGCCCGGGTAGCAGGTCAGCGTGCTGTAGCTGCCGCGGTCGACGAAGCCGAGCACGTCGTCCTTCGCGACCTCCTTGCTGAAGCGCACGCAGCGCGAGCAGAGGATGCAGCGCTCGTCGTCGAGCGTCACGCGCGGCCCGAGTTGGGTGCGCTTCGGCTTCACGTTCTTCTGCTCGACGAAACGCGAGTAACCGCGGCCGTACTCCGTGGAATGTTCCTGCAGCTTGCACTCGCCGGCCTGGTCGCAGATCGGGCAGTCAAGCGGGTGATTGATGAGGAGGAACTCGGTGACGCCCTCGCGCGCCTCGCGGGCCATCGGCGAGCTGGTCTTCACATGGAGACCGGGCGAGGCGTTCGTCGCGCAGCCGATCTGCGGGCGCGGGATCCAGTTGATCTTCTGCTTGCCCGTCGCCGCATCCATGATCGGCGCCTTGCTGGCGGGATCGACGGCCGGCATGCCCATTTCGATGAGACACATGCGGCAGTTGCCCGCGATGGTCAGCTTCGGGTGATAACAATAGTGCGGGATCTCGATCCCCAGGAGCCGGGCAGCCTCGATCACGTTCGTGCCCTTCGGCACGGCGATGTCCTTGCCGTCAATGTTGACGGTCACGAGGTCGGGTTTGGGAGCGGAAATCATCAGAAAAATACGTTTGGCCCGCGAATCACGCGAATGGACGCGAATAAAGGAAAGTCATTTTAAGATTCGTGTGCATTGGCGTAATTCGCGGGCGAAAAATCAAATCAGCGGCAGGGCCTCGGCCGGTTTGGCGGCCTTCTTGTCCTGGTGGTAGTTTTTGAATTCATCGCCGAACTTCGCGATGAAGCTCTGGGTCGGCCAGGAGCAGGCCTCGCCAAACGCGCAGATCGTGCGGCCGGGGATCTGATCGGCCACGCCCTTGAGCAGCGCGGCGTCCTGTTCGCGGGCCTCGCCGTGCACCATGCGGGTGGTGATCTTCTTCATCCACAGCGAGCCCTCGCGGCAGGGCGTGCACTGGCCGCAACTCTCGTGCGAGTAGAACGCGTTGATGTTGGCCAGCGCCTCCACCATGTTGACGGTGTCGTCCATCACGATGACGCCGCCGGAGCCGCCCATCGTGCCGATCATCGCGAGCGAGTCGAAATCCATCGGGACGTCCTCGACGCCCCAGTCGTATTCCACCAGGTCCGCGCCGACCTTGCGCTTGCCCTTGTAGCGCTCGCCGAAGCGCATGATCTTCGCCGACGAACCGCCGGGGATGACGGCCTTGAACTTCCGGCCCGGCAGCGGGCCGCCGCAGACCTCGTTGAGCAGCTGGCCCATCGTGATCTTGCCGGCCTCGAACTCGTAATAGCCCGGCTTTTGCACGTGGCCCGAGACGCAGAAGATGCGCGTGCCGGTGTTGTTCGGCGTGCCGATCTTCGTGTAGGCCTCGCCGCCGAAGTCGGCGATGTGCTTCACGTGGCAGAGCGTCTCGACGTTGTTGACGATCGTCGGGCACTGGTAGAGGCCGAGCACGGCCGGGAAATACGGCGGCTTGATGCGCGGGTTGGCGCGCTTGCCCTCGAGCGACTCGATCAGGCCCGTTTCCTCGCCGCAGATGTAGGCGCCCGCGCCGCGGTGCACGAAGATGTCGCAGGAGTAGGCCGAACCCAGGATGTTCTTGCCGACGAAATTCCTTTCGCGCGCCTCCTGGATGGCCTTTTCCAAAATGCGGGCGCCGTGCGGCATCTCGCCGCGGATATAAATGTAGGCCTGCTTCACGTTGTTCGCGAAACAGGAGATCATCGTGCCCTCGATCAGCTGGTGCGGATCCTGGTGCATGATGTAACGGTCCTTGAAGGTGCCCGGCTCGGATTCGTCCGCGTTGACGATGAGGTAGATCGGCTTGCCGCTCTTGCGGTCGACCAGCGACCACTTCACGCCGCAGGGGAAACCCGCGCCGCCGCGGCCGCGCAGGCCGGACTTCTTCACCTCGTCCATCAGCTCCTCGGGCTTGCGCGCGAAGGCCTTCTTCATGACCTCGTAGCCGCCGTGTCTCAGGTAGCAGGCGATGTCATTGGTGTAGCCGGGCTCGTCGATGTGAGCGAAGATCAGGCGGCGTTGTTGCGGAGCAGGCATCAGGAAGGTTTCTAGTAAGGATTCTCGATTCTGGATTTCGGAAACCGCCCGGTCAGTCGGTGGTGACGAACTCGACGCCGCCGGTCCAGCGGGCGGAGAAATTATAGACGGTGGCGATCAGCACCCCGGCGATGAAGCCGCCGACGGCGTTGATCACCGGCGTGAAGAAGGCGAGCCCGCCCGCGAGAAACCACGGCACCGCGGGAAATACCTTGGGCACGAGCACGATCCCGCTCTCGGTCGCCGTGAACGCGATGCCCAGCGTGATGAGGAACAGGGGCGCCAGCACCATGCCCGCAAAGCCGTTGATCACCGCCAGGACGATGCCAAAGCGGATGGGCGGAATCTGCAGGATGCGGACCTTCTTCATTTCTTCGCGTTCCTCCGGATCTCGTCGCTGAGCGACTTGACCTTGGCGGCGTCCACCTTCTCGTGCAGGTCGTCATCGATCATGACCACCGGGCCGGTGCCGCAGCTGGCGAGGCACTCCACAAAATCGATCGTGACCTCGCCGTCCGCGGAAATCCCGCCCGTCTGGCAGCCGAATTCCTTTTGGAACAGCTCGCAGGTCTTGTAGCCGCCGGTCAGCGCGCACGAGAGCGTGCGGCACACCTTGATGTGGCGCCGGCCGATCGGCTTCTGGCGGAACATCGGGTAGAACGTGACGACCTCGTAGACGTTGATTGGCTGCAGCTCGAGCTTGGCCGCGATCCACTCGATCGCCTCGGTCGAGATCCAGCCGGCATCCTCCTGGATGAGATGCAGCAACGGCAGCGTGGCGCTGCGCTTCACCGGGTAATGGGTGATGACTTCGTCGATCTGCGCGAGAGTCGCTGGCTTGAGAGTAAGCATCGGCGTGGGTTTCAAGCGGCGGCGCGGGAAGGTACGATTTCAGATTTACGATTTACGCCGGATCGGCGGATCATCGCTGGACTGGAAATCGGGTTCTTCATTCGTAAATCGTAATTCTTAAATCGTAATGCCATCAGCGGTCGCATTCGCCCATGACGAAGTCGAGCGAGCCGAGGATGGAGACGACGTCGGACACCAGGTTGCCGACGCAGAGTTTCGGGAGGATGGACAGATTGCAGAACGAGGGGCTGCGGATCTTCATGCGGTACGGCACGCCGCCGCCCTTGCTGACGATGTAGAAGCCGAGCAGGCCCTTCGGCGCCTCGCCTTCGAAATACACCTCGCCGGCCGGCATCTGCGGGCCCTCGGTCACGATCATGAAGTTGTTGATGAGCTCCTCCATCGAGGAGAGCACCTTGTCCTTCGGCGGGGCGAAGATCTTGCGCGCGTCCTTCGCGTACCAGTCGCCCGCCGGGAACTTCGCGATGCACTGCTGGATGATACTGATCGACTGCTTCATCTCCTCGCCGCGGCAGAGGTAACGGTCATAGCAGTCGCCCTTCGAGCCGACCGGCACGTCGAAGTTGTACTGCTCGTAACCCCAATACGGACGGTCCTTGCGCGCATCGGTCGGGACGCCACAGCCGCGGAGGTTCGGGCCGGTGAGGCCGTAGGCGATGGCCTCGGCTTTCGAGATGACGCCGATGTCGACGGTGCGATCGAGGAAGATCTTGTTGCGCGACAGCAGGCCGAGGATCTCGTTGAGGATCGGCAGGAATTGTTTGCAGAACGCCTCCACTTCCCCGAGCCAGCCCGGGGGCAGGTCGCGCGACACGCCGCCGATGCGGCTGTAGCTGGTGGTGAAGCGCGCGCCGGTGAGTTTCTCGAAGAGCGTGTAGAGTTTCTCGCGCTCCTCGAAGCAGTACATGAACACCGACCAGGCGCCGACGTCGATGCCGTACGCCCCGAGGCCCATGAGGTGCGCCGAGACGCGCGCCATTTCCGTGGTGAGCACGCGGATCGCGTCCACGCGCGCCGGCATCTTCAGGCCGGCGAGCTGCTCGACGGCGTGGGCGTAGATGGCGTTGTTCGCGAGCGGGGCGAGGTAGTCCAGCCGGTCCGTGTAGGGCACGAACTGGTTGTAAGTCATGTTCTCCGCGATCTTCTCGTCGCCGCGGTGCAGGTAACCGACGATCGGGTCGGCCTTCGTCACGATCTCGCCATCGAGCTCAAACTGGATGCGCAACACGCCGTGCGTGGACGGGTGGGATGGCCCCATCGAGAGGGACATCTTCTCCGGATCAAACTCCTTGGGGAGGTTTGCGGAGGCCTTCGCGGCGGCATCAGGATAGGAAAAATCGGTGGCCATTAGGCAGACATCTTACAGGAGGAAACGGAGGTAACCGAGGAAGGCCCGGTCATCCGGCAAAGCTGTTTGGTTTCTCTGTTCACTCTGTTTGCTCCTGTGAAAATCATTCCGGTTTCTCCCGCTTTTCGTTCCACGCCTCGTCCTTGGCGCGCGGCTCGGCGGCGCTCATCGGTTCGCCCGGGGTGGCCACGAACGGACCGCCCGCCATCGGGGCGGAAATGACCCCGACGCCGATCTCGGCGTTGATGTCGGCGTCGGACATCTCCGTCGGCAGGCCCGCGAGCGGGAATTCCTTGCGGAGCGGGAAATACGGGTAGGCGTCCCACATCAGGATGCGGCGCAGGTCCGGGTGCCCCGTGAACTTGATGCCGAACATGTCGTAAGTCTCGCGCTCATGCCAGTCGGCGCCCGGCCAGAGGCTGGTCACGCTTGGGATGGCCGGCTCGGCGTCGACCGGGCAGTTCGCGGCCACGCGGACGTAGGTGTGCTTCGTGCTCGAATAGACGTGCCAGACGACCGTGAAGCGGGGGGAGGCCTCGGCGCTCCAGTCGATGGCGGTGACATCCATCAGGAAATCGTACCCCTGCGAGTCGCGCAGGTAGTGGAGGAGGGCCACGACGCCGTCGGCCGGTATATTAAAAGCCGGGCAATCGGCGCTCGCACGGGGCGTGGCCGAGGGAAACTGCTGGCTTACGGCGGTCGGAAGGTCGACGTCGGTGATCATGCGCGGCAGCGGTGGGGTCAGGCGGCGCTGAACTGTCTCTTGAGCGCGGGCTCGCGGCGGACCTTGGTCTGGAGCTTCATGAGGGCATCGAGCAGGGCTTCGGGACGCGGCGGACAGCCGCTGACATAAACATCGACTGGAATGATGCGATCCACGCCCTGGAGGGTGGCATAGCTGCGATACATGCCGCCCGAGCTGGCGCAGGCGCCCATGGCGATGACCCATTTCGGGGCGGCCATCTGGTCATAGATGCGGCGGACGACCGGCGCCATCTTGTAGGTCACGGTGCCGGCCACGATCATGCAGTCGGACTGGCGCGGGGAAAAGCGCATGACCTCGGCGCCGAAGCGGGCGATATCGAAGCGGCTGGAGGCGGTGGCCATCAACTCGATGGCGCAGCAGGCCAGCCCCATGGGCATCGGCCACATGGAGTTCGTCCGCAGCCAATTGATCGCAGAATCCAGGGTGGTGATGGTGACATCCCCCTCGATTTTGCTGTTATAGGCGACTTGTGGACCGGCGGTGACCATGTGTGTGTAAAAATCGACCCAACCTACCACCCCACCCCCTCCACGCAAGGCGCTTTCGGCCAATTTGGGGAGAAATTTTCCGCGAGGGATTTGCCGTTGACCGCAGCGAAAACTTTAAACTTAACTCGACCCTTTCGCAGTCACGGAGAGGTGGCAGAGTGGTCGAATGCGCGCGCTTGGAAAGCGCGTGAACCGCAAGGTTCCGGGGGTTCGAATCCCTCCCTCTCCGCCATGCTTCGCTCTAGGAGAGCTTCGGGTGGCACGGCCACCTCCGACATGCGTGCCCAGCGGGTCAGCAGGACAAACTACCGTGCGAAGGGTGGCCCACGGAGCCTTGGCGAAGTGGGGCATGCGGCTGGAATCCACGTTTGCATTCTGTCGCCTCAATTCTGGCGAATCGCATACTGGTGGGGCCGTGACGAAGCCGGCAAAGTAGGAACATGTATTACGTCTACATGCTGGAGAATCGCGCGCGCCCTCCACAGCGCTACATCGGATACTCGTCGGACTTACGCCGCCGCTTGCGAGCTCACAACGAGGGCAAGCTGCCCAACACCGCCCGCTACCGCCCTTGGAATTTGGCCACCTATCTCGCTTTTTCTTCCAAGCGTCAGGCCCTCGCCTTCGAAAGCTATTTGAAGACCGGTTCGGGCTACGCCTTCGCCCGAAAACGACTCTGGCCCGCTATATCACCGCACGTCCCCGCTGCTCTCTTCCGACCATGACGGCCTCTGTCGTTTGGTGACTGCGCCCCACCCCCCGTAACAAATCCGTGAAGTCACGTTAACGACGTACTAAAAGGTGCACACCGCGATCCGCCGGCTATTTTCCCGAGGTCCAAATCTCCATGAGCCAACCCGACCGCACGCTCCGGATCCTGTTAGTGGAGGACCACGTCGCCACCGCCAGCGCCCTGGCGAAAGGTCTCCTGCGCCAGGGATTCGCGGTGGCCCCGGCGAACAGCGCGCGGGCGGCCCTGGACGCGGCGCACCTGCAGCCCTTCGACCTGCTCATCACCGACATCGGCCTGCCGCAGAAAAACGGGTGGGAGCTCTTCCGCGAGTTGCGCCGGCTGCAGCCGCACCTCGTCGCAATCGCCGTGACCGGCTATGCCTACCCGCAGGACGTGCAGCGTTCCCTCGACGTCGGCATTCGCGTGCACCTGACGAAACCCGCCACATTCCAGGAAGTCCTGGCGGCGATCGCGCAACTGTTTCCCAAATTGGAATCTGGCGGACCGGCCGCCGCGTCGGCCCGCCCGGCCGCTCCCGGCGGATACCCGCGGCTCGCCCCGCTGAAATTGCTCTACCTCGAGGACGATGCGCGTGATGTCGAGCTGCTCCAACTGACCTGCCAGGACTCGGAGCTCGAGTGCGAACTGACCGCCGCGACGGACCGGGCGACGTTTCTGGCGGCGCTGCGGAGCGCCGGCTACGACGGGATTTTGTCGGACTCCGGCGTGCACGACCTGCCCGGCGCGGAGGCGGTGAAACTGGCGCGGTGCGTGGCCCCCACCCTGCCCTATGTATTTCTCTGCGGCACGATGAACCCCGCGAAACGCGCGGAGCTGCTGGCCGCCAAACCAGACGGGATTTTCTCCAAAGACCGGTCCGGCGACACCGGCCAGGCCATCGCGCTGCTGCGGAAAATGAGCGCAGCCCGCGGTCAGCCCCCGGAAATCTAAACCGGGCTGGCGCGGGAAAGCGGGGGCCGTTCAGACGGACTCACCCAGTTGCCTCCCCGTTTTGCTGCTGAAATCCAACTGACAGGTGGAGCGCACTGACCCAGTGCGCTGGGCGGCGCCCGCTCTCAAACAAACGCACTGCGGTCAGTGCGCTCCACCCTCAACTGCCTGAGTCCGGCTCAGGCGACCGCAACCTGGCCGGCCGCGGCCCGGGCCGGAGCATCGGACGGCTTGGCCAAAAGGCGGAGCACGTCATCGCGACGCTCGCGGGCCAGCTCGAGATCCTTCGTGCCGAGCGAACGGCGGATGCGCTCCTTGGTGAGCGGAGTCGGGTACACCGTGTAGTGCAGGAACCAGGTGCCGTTGTTGTTCCAAAGATGGTGATTCGGGTTCGCTTCGTTGATGCGGGCCGAACCGGAGGTGACGAGGTGGGTGGACATGATGCCTGGGCGATTCCCCGTTTGGGTCTCTCGAGCGTTCGATTTCTTTCCAGAAGCCGTCAGCGGGCTTTTTCGTTTCGAAGCCACTTGTCCAGGAAATCATAGGACGCCTTCCTGATTTCCGGCGGGAAGTCGTGGTCGCCAACGCCCATGTACGAAACGAAGCGCTCCTCCGCGCCCAGCCACCCGTAAAGTTTGTGCACGTCCACCAGGCAGGCGCCCACGCTCTGCCAATGGGGGAAGAGATGGTCGCTTTGCGCCGCATAAATGAACATCGGCCGGGGCGCGCTGAGGGCGATGATCTCGTTGAATTCAAAAGCCACGCGGTCCTTCGCGAGGTCCGGCGTCACCTTCGGCAGGTGCGTGTAGGGAAACGGCCGCACGCCCCAGTGGCTCGGCTCGGCGTTGCCGGTGAAGGGATTCAGGCCGCAGCTCGAGACGACGACTTTGACGCGCTCGTCCACCGCGGACAAAAAATACGCGTTGTACGCGCCGAACGAATGGCCGATCACCCCGATGCGATCCGGATCCACGCCATCGAGCTGGCCCAACAAATCCATCGCCTGCAGGTGATCGATGGTGTTCTTCCCGACCGTCGACCACTGCGGATACTTCTCATAAAAGGGCCCCGCATCGAAATCGCGGTGCCCGGGATAAATCCGTTCGCCGGACGTGAGGTCATCGGGCGCGAGCACCACGTAACCCCGCGAGACCAGTTCGTACGCGTAGGTCCGGTTTCTCATGCCTTCCGCCGTCGCGATCGAGGTTTTGCCGTACGGATTTGTCGGATGCAGCGCCAGGATCGCCGGATGTTTGCCCGTTCCAAAAATGGCCGGATCCGGCACCAGCAGGTAGGCGGGAATCCTGTCCCCGTCCACGCTGTTGAAAACGATCTTCTTCCGGACGTGGTCCTTCAATTTCTCCTCCGACAAAACCTCGTAGGTCACCTTGGGCCGTTTCGGCAAACCTCCGATGTAATCGAGCCAGGTCCGGGCAATCTCCGCTTTCTTCGCCGCCCAGTCCTCGCGCGTCTTTATGTTGGCGAGCAGTTCCGGGATTCCGTTCTTGTTCAGCTCGGATAAAACATAGGGTCGCTGCAGCGAGCGTCCGGCCGCGCCTTCCGCCGCCGGACTCGCGAGTCCCAAGGTGCAGCCGAGGACGGCAAGGGCGAGTTGGGCTCCACGCAGGAAAACGCGTTGGGGAAACGGGGTCATGGACATTGGGTGGGTTGGGTTTTGGGAAAGCGCGACCGATGAAGAAAGGGAAGGTCGGGAACCGCAAACCCCGGCTTCTTCGACCGGGTGAATTGGAGGCGCCCGCGCATGATTTCAGAAGCGCCCGTCGCGCCGTTCGAAGCCCGTGGGTTTTTCCCACGTGGGCCAGCCGTTTTGCAGCCAGCTGGCGATCCAAGCCAGCATGTCCTCGAGGCGCGTCGGCGGAGCCCCGAACCGCGCATGCGCATAGGTCGGATCGTTCAGCCACGCCGTCGGGGCCTCCGTGCCGGTGATCTGCACGTCGCGCTGCAACAGCTCGCCGAACCGCCGCGCGATTTCCCGCACCGAGAGGATCTGCGCCCCGGTGACGTTGAGCGGCACGGCCGGGCTGCGCGCGATTTCGAGGGCCATGATGCAATGCGCCAGCGCATCCGGCTGCCAGATCGCGTTAAAATATCCCATGGTCACATCGATCGGCTGTTCCGCCAGCACCTTGCGGGCGATGTCGACCAGGGTGCCGTAACGAAACTCCACGGCATAGTTCAGCCGGATGAGCGTCACCTGCGTGCCGTGCTCCGCCGAGGCCCGCGAAAAGGCCTGCTCCCGGCCGACGCAGGACAGCGCATAGTCGCCGACCGGACCGGGCGGGGTCGACTCCTTCGCCCCGCCCGAGCGCGGGGTGACGAAGGGGTACACGCAGCCCGAGGAGAAGGCGACGATGCGGCTGTGCCGGTAGCGATCCGCGACCTGCGCCGGCATCAACACGTTGGCGCGCTGCAGCAATTCCGGCGACGACGCCGTGCCGAACTTCAACCCCGCGAGGAAAAACACCTCCGCGGCCTCAGGCAAAGCGGCCAGCGCCGTGACATCCAGCAGGTCGCAATCATACGTGATGATCCCGTGCACCTCGAACTCGCCGCGCGCGTGCAGGCTCTTGAAGCGGGACACGGCGATGACCTCATTCCGCTGCTGCAGCGAGAGCAGCGCCTTCCGGATCATCAGGCACAGGTGGAGACCCATCTTCCCGCCGGCGCCGAGCACCAGGATGGGGCCGCGCACGCGCGAAAGGGTGTCGATCACCCGCGCCGTGGGCTGGCTCAGGAAATCATCCACATTGCCGGGCTCGCAGGGCGGTAAACGGTCGGTCTTCATGGGAAATTGCCGGACGAAGCGTGGTGATGCCGCCGGCCAACTACGGTTTGATTCCCGCGCGCGTCCACAACGGCGCCAGGTCGACCACGCGTTGCTCGTCCAGGGCCTGGTCGATGCCGAAGCAGGCGAGCGCCGACCGCAGCCCCTCCTCCATCGAGGCCAGCGGCGCCGCGCCGGCCAGCATGGTTTGCGCGAGGTGCCGCGCCATGACCACATCGCCGCCGAGGTGATCGTCGGGATCGCCGTCGAGGACGATCTCCTGCGGCCGCGCCTCGAACCCAATCCGGTTGAATTCGATCCGCCGCGTCAGCACATCCGCCCGCAGCGCGCCCTGCGTGCCGAGAATATAAACCCGGCGCTCCGGCAGGGCGGCGTTGCAGTTCGTGTGAAAACTCGCCCGCGCGCCGTTCGCATAGTCGAGCACGGCCACCTGGTGATCCACGATGCTCGCACCGTCCGAGAACGGGTCGACCCGCTCCGGATCCGCCCAGGTCTGGTAGGCGGCGCGCCCGGCCGAATCCTTGCCGAGCGATGCGGCGAAAGCGCGGTTCCCGGGGACGAAGATGCTGCGTCCGCCAAAACTGGCCGCGCGGACCGGCAGCGATCCGGTGAGCCAGTTCACGATGTCGATGTCGTGACAGCACTTCTCGAGGAGGTGCGTGCCCGCCTTGGCGCGGTCGCGCCGCCAGTTGCCGTGGATGTAGCCGCCGTGGTTGAAGGGCAGCGTCTCGTTGAACTCGAACGAGACCATTTTCCCCACGATCCCGGTGTCGAGGACCTGCTTGATTCGCTGGTAAATGGGCGCGTAGCGGAGCACGAGACCGAAGAAGAAAAGTCGCCCGCTCGCGCGCCAGGCCGCCTGCATGCGCAGGCAGTCCTCCGTCGAAATCGCCAGGGGCTTTTCGCAAAACACGTCCTTGCCCGCCCGCAGCGCGGCAATCACCTGCTCCGCATGGAAGCAGTTCCATGAGCCGATCAAAACCCAGTCGACGTCGGGGGACGTGCACACATCCGCGGCGCTCGCGGCGGGAGCAATGGCAATCCCCAGATCCCGCGCCAGCGCGGCACACGACACCGGCAAGGGATCATAAACCGCGGTGACCACGAGCCGGTCCCCGCCCTCGGCGAGCAACAGCCGCAATACCGATCGCAGACGATTCCCACATCCCACCACGCCTAAGCGCACGCGCTCTTGTTTCATGCCGCAGTTTAGCCCACGATCCCCGTCATCAGAATGTCACGAATGCCTAAAAAAGCGTCGGTTGTGGCGGCCCGCGGCCACCGGGCGGGCATCACCCGCCTGGCCCGCGCCCTCCCGGAGCCCGCGGATTTTTATGCGGGTTGCCGGCACCGCGATCGCGGCCTGCCGGACAACATCCTGGTCTTCCACCGCACCCGGGCCGCGCAACTGAACCGTTCCACCGAGGCGAAGGCGTTTCACCAGCGCCATGTGCTCATCGTGCCGCTGCAAGGCAGCGGTCGCGTCATCGCGAGCGGCCGGTCATTCGCGCTCAGTCCGGGTCGCGGTCTCCTCATCGCTCCCTTTCAGTTTCACCATTACGCGGGCGTGTCGCGGCCCGACATCGACTGGCTGTTCGTCACCTTTTCCTTCAGCCAGCCGCCGCGGTCCCCCGCCGCCACGAGTGTGTTTTCGCCCGCGCGGCCGTTCTGGACGGACTTGGAGGAACTCGTCCGCACCTTCCAGGCGCCGCCGTCCGGGCGGAAGGGCGATGGCCTCGCGTGGCGGCTCGCGCTACTCCTCGACGGTCTGCCCGAAACCTCGGTGACGCCCGCGCAACCGGGCGCCCCGGTCTCCCAGGATAAATTGCTGCTCCGCGTCAGCGCCCTCGCCGCGGAACATTTGCACGAGCCGCTGCCGCTCGGCCAGGTGGCCCGCGAACTCGGCATTTCCCCGAGCCATCTCCGGCATAAATTCCAGCAGGTCGCCGGCATCAGCGTCGGCCGGTTCCTGCGCGAATTCCGGCTGCGTCACGCGGCCGAGCTGCTGGCCACGGGCCAGACCAATGTGTCCGAGGCGTCCGCCGCGTGCGGCTGGGACACGCCTTATTCATTCAGCCGCGCCTTTCGGAATTACTGGGGACGGCGCCCGAAGGCATTCGCCCTGGCCAACCGGACCTGACCGGGTCCGCCGCGGGCATGGGCGCTACTCCGTTACGTGGCGCTCTTCCCGAGCGACACACCCCGCCCTGCGGGCAGCAGCCTTCGCCGGGCCTACGGCTGACAAGCCCCGCTCAAGCCGGAACCATTCAGTGGAAACCGCGAAGGACGCGAAGAAACGCGAAAGTCGCGAGTCAGACCTGATCCTCGGTGATGCCTTGCCGTACTCACTCTTTCGCGATCCCGGGCAAAATCAGGATTTTCCCGGTATACCTTCGCGAACCTTCGCGCCCTTCGCGGTTCAATTGCATAGTTCCGGCTCAAGAGGGGATCTTCGCTGGCGCCAGGTCGAGATCCCCTCTCGAGAGGGGTGGCGCTTGCCGCGCCGAAGCCTTGGCGAAGGCGGGCGCAGCGCCGGGGTGTGTTCAGCACGCAACGTAATCGTGCGAATGCAAAAGCCGGCGCATGGTGACACGCGCCGGCTTCACGGGGAGTTGAATCGGTGACTCAGAACTGCGTCGTCACGGTGAGACGCCAGGTCCGCGGCTCGCCGAACGCCACGCTGTTGGCGCCATAGGCGCGGTAGTAGTCCCGGTCGAGCAGGTTCAGGACATTGAGCTGATAGCGAAAGTCCCGTCCCATGAGCTTGGCCGAATAACCGAGCGTCAGGTCGCACACGGTGTAGGACGGCGCATACTCGTCCTTCAAGGTGCCGTCGGCATCGAGATCGATCCGGCCCAAATAGGAGGGGGCCCGATATTGCACGCCGCCACCGACCGAGAGGTTCCGGAGCGCGCCGCTGCGGAACGTGTAATTGGTGACCAAGTTCGAGCGCTGCTTGTAGAAACCCGAGCGCGGGGTGCCATCCGGATTGGCCGACAGGAGCGCATCCAGGAAAGGCGTGGCGGCGCCCTGCGTCTTGGCCTCCGCCTGCAGGGCGTGGAGGGTCGGATACCGGTTGGTGAGGTTGAGCTTGTTCGTGGCGAAATTCCAGGTCAGGCGCCAGTTCTTGGTGATGTTGGCCACGGTCTCGAATTCCAGGCCGGTGGCGGTTTCGTCGTGGGTGTCGCTGCCTCCGGGCACGAACTGGCTCCCGAAGATCGCCGACAATTCAGCCAGCGTGGCGGCATTGGGACCGGGCGAGCCGAAGGTTTTCACGTTGCTGGTCTTGTAAGCGGTCCAGTTGGTCTCGAGGCGGCCGTCCAGGAAGGACCAGCGAATGCCGAACTCCGTGCCGGCACCCTGCCCGAGCTCGCGGAGCACGCCCGTCCGGAATGACGGGGAGCCAATGGGGGAATTCGAGATCGACACGCTCTCCGCGTAGTTGGCGTAGAGGCTGACGAAGGACGCCGGATGCACGACGATGCCGTAGTTGTAGCTGTCCTTGCTCACCGGGGCCACGATGGCCTTGGGGGCCGTCGGGTCCGTCACGACGTCCTTGCCGAGCGTATCATTATAGTAATCCAGCGACCGGGCCGAACGGAATCCGTCGCGGCGCCAGCCCACGAGGGTGTTGACCTTGCCCTTGAGGTAGGTGCCCGAGGAACCGATGCCCCAGCCCGGCTGGTAGAACCGGTAATCGGCGGTGAAGAAGCGGCCCGAGTCGCCGTCGGTCTCGGTATCAAGGCCCGTGCGGCGGAAACTGGACACGCCGGGCACGGGATTGAACGCCGTGTAGCGAGCGCTGTCGCCGTCCTGCAGGTAGAAACGGCGGTAGAGGTGGTTGCGCCGCCAGACCTGGGCGTTGGCATCGGCCTGGGCCTTCGTGGTGGCCGTGACGAGCGTGCCCTTGAAATTCGGGTTACTCGGATCGATGAACTCGGTGTAGAACTTGCCCTCCACGGAATCGTCGTTGTAGGTGCCCTGGGCGACGATCTTCTGGGTCATGAACGGCAACACGAGGTTGTAGACCGCGGTGACACGGGCCATGCGGCGCGGCTCGTTGATGATCCGGCGCGTGAAATAATATTCGGTGTAGAGCTTGTTGTAGTAGGGATTGGGCGAACCGTCGGCGCGAGTCGGAGTGAGATCGCGGAAGACGCCCCCCGACAGGGTGCTGTTGGCGTAAAGCGTGTCCCGGATCATGTTGAACTGGTGGAGCGTGCCCTGGATCGTCAGGTTGGAGCCGACCTTCTGCTCGATCTCGATCATCTCGCTGTCGTATCTCACATCGTAGAAGGTGCCCGGACCGGAATAATTGGTTTCCCGCGGATAGAGGGCGGACGCATTGGGAATGAGCGAGGACGGGACAATGATCAGCGGGTTGCTGGTACCGGTGGAAAGCCGCTCGCCGATGGAATTGATCATGACGCCGCTGGCCGGCAGGTAGGTCAGGCCGGCGGTCTGGTCCGAACTGCGCACCGCGCCGAGACTGCCGCGGGTGTCCGTGAGGCTGTACCCATCGGCCAGTA
The DNA here is from genome assembly GCA_964515595.1 of uncultured Oleiharenicola sp. Classification (GTDB taxonomy): domain Bacteria; phylum Verrucomicrobiota; class Verrucomicrobiia; order Opitutales; family Opitutaceae; genus Lacunisphaera. The sequence continues at coordinate 79,029 of CAZEUN010000002.1, forward strand.
CCGCGGGCTGCAAATTTTGATGGCTGCGGCCGATCTCCAGGGTGGTGGAGATGGTCGTGTTGCGGAAAGGACGCCACATCCCGGCCAGGGTGGCGCCGCGAAAATCGCGTTCCACAAAGTGGGTGGGGCTGCCTTGATCCTGCTGGGCAATGTTCAGGCGCAAGCCAAGGTCCTTGGTCAGCATCCGGTTCACATCCAGCTCGCCGCGCAGCAGGTCGTCGGAACCGACCCGGGCCGAAACCTTCGTGAAGTTTTTCGGCAGGGGCTTCTTCGTCAGTTGGTTGATCGAACCGCTCGCGCCGCCCTCGCCGTAGAGAAAGGCATTCGGGCCGCGCAGGACCTCGACCCGCTCCACGTTGTAGGTGTCGAGCGGGGAGCGCCAGAGGATGCCGTCGCGCAACGGATATTGGGAGGTGAGCCCGCGGAACTCGTAGAACGGACTCGTCGCACCCGACGCATTGCCCGGGGTCGGGGCCTGGCTCAAGGCGGACAATTCGCCCGCGATGGCATATTTCATGACCTCGGCGACGCTGCCGGCGCCAAGATCATCGATGAGTTCCCGGTTCAGGATCGAGATCGAGTTCGGCGTATTGCGCAGGTTTTCCACCGTGCGCGAACCCGCGGTGGTTTGCGTCGAGCGATAGCCTTCGTCCTTGGATCCGGTCACGACGAACTCCGAAAGCATCAGCGGATCCTCCTCGATTTTTTTAGGAACGCTCGAGCTGGAGGAAGCCGCGACCGTCTGGGCGGCGGCGATCGCGGGGAGGAAAGCAAGAGCGACAATCAGCGCCTGCGCTGCAGGTGACTTGGCTCGCGTGGGGGACCATGGAGTGGCTTTCATTGGGTGAGGTGACTGGCGTTAGGTTTGTCGATTCTCCAACGGCTTGAGGGGTGCCGCTAGCGTGGCCTGAGGATTAACCACTGGCAGGACCTAAGCAGTCGCCCGAAAATCCGACAACGGGGCGCTAATTCACTCAGTTGAAATTCCGGCGCGGATTTTGGCTCCCCGGATTCCGGCGGACGCGCTTTTTTGCGTGGATCGATCATTCGCTGGCCAGGCCGGTTTTGGCAATCCGCTCCGCGACGACGGCTGACGGCGCCGGCACTTTTGCGCGGGATTTGGACAGTTTTGCCATTCTGGGATGACAGGCGAGCACGTATGCTGGCGGGAAGACAGTCGGACGTTTCCACGCCGCCGCTCTTCCACCCGCCCCCAACCCTTTTCGTCCTGTCGCCCGCCGGCCGTCTCCAGCCCGGCTCGACTCTCCCGCCAATATCCGCATGAAGAACCTGCCGCCCAACCCGCCGGTCGCGTCCCGTGTCCCGCCGGCGCCCGCTCCGTGATTCCATTTTTGTCTCCATGATTCCGGAACCCATCAAAGGCCCGCCGCCGGTTTCGTCGAGCCGGCGCCAGTGGAAGATCGGCACCCTCTCCTATTCCCTGCTGGGCCTCGTCGCGCTCTTTGGCTGGCTCCTGTTGGGCGATTTTGCCTGGCAACTCCGGGACCGGGCGATGACGCCGCTCGCCCAGCTGCTGCTCAAGTCGTTCAACACCTCGGACCTCATGGTCGGATTCCTGATCGGCTCGGTGCCCTACGCCGTCGGCATGCTCGTCAGCCCGGTCTTCGGCTACTGGTCCGACCGCCATCGCTCCCGCTGGGGACGGCGCCTGCCTTTCCTCATGGTGTCCACCCCGATCGCGGCGATCGCGATGATTGCGATGGGCTTCATCCCCTCGGCCGCCGGCGCGCTGGATCGCTGGCTGGGCGCGAGTTCCCCCGGCCTCAACGTCTGCTTCCTCCTGCTGTTCGCCACCTGCTGGATGATTTTCGAGGTCTCGGCGGTGATCGGATTCAACATGTTCGCCGCCCTGATCAACGACGTCGTCCCGCGCGAACTGATCGGCCGGTTCTTCGGTCTTTTCCGGGTCGTGGGCCTGCTGGTCGGGGCCGGCTTCAACTATTTCCTCATGGGTTATAGCGAGCAGCACTTCGCGCTCATGTTCATCGTGCTCGGCTCGATCTACGGCCTGGTGTTCGGCCTGATGTGCCTGCGGATCAGGGAAGGCGAATACCCGGAGGCGCCCGTCGCGGTGGAGCGCCCGCGGCGGCTCGACACGGTGCGCACCTATTTTCGCGAGTGCTTCCGCCATCGTTTCTACGTGTGGGCGTTCGCCGCCTGGGCGCTGGGGAACGTGGCGTTTGCGCCGGTCAACACGTTCTGCCTGTTCCACGCGCGCAGCGTGGGACTGAGCATGGACGCCTACGGGAAATACCTCGCCTGCTCCCTGCTCGCGTCCCTGCTGCTCTCGTACCCCCTGGGCATGCTGGCCGACCGGTTCCATCCCCTGCGGGTCGCCATCGCGGCCATGGCGTTTTATTTCGTCGCCTGCGCCTGGGGCGCGTTCAGCACGGTGCGCGCCGAGGCCTTCGCCGTCGCCTTCGTCCTCCACGTCGTGGCCTCGGGCATGTTCGTCACCGGCGCCGCTTCCTATGCCCAGCGGCTTTATCCGCGCGCGAAGTTTGCCCAGTTCGCCTCGGCGGCCGCCCTGCTCAGCGGGGTTGTCTTCCTGCTGACGCCGCCGTTGGTCGGGGCGATCCTCGGCCTCACGCACCACGCCTACCGCCATACGTTCACCGTCGGCGCCGCGTTCGCTTTTCTCGCCCTGGTCGCCCTCCTCGTCGTCTATCGCGCCTATCTCCGGCTCGGCGGCGACAAGGGATTCGTCGCTCCGGAATGACGGTCCGCCAGCGGCGCGACATTTTTGCCGGGAATTCCGGCAGTTTCGCCATTCAAGCCGTTCCCCGCGACGGCTAATCTGGCGGCGACGCGCCTGCCAGCATCCGGCGCGCATCGATCAACGTTTTCAAATCACGCTCCATGGCCGTATTCGATCTGCCCCTGCCCGAATTGTCGCGCTACGCGGGACGCAACCCCCGCCCGGCGGACTTCGACGCCTACTGGGCCGAGGCCTTGCAGGAACTGGCGGCCACTCCGGCCCGCCCGCAACTGGACCGCAGCAGCGAATTCGAAGCGCGCGACGCGGAGTGTTTCGATCTCTGGTTCCAAGGCGTGGGCGGTGCCCGCCTCCACGCGAAATACCTCCGGCCCAAGGGCGCGAAAAACCTGCCGGCCGTGCTGCTCTTCCACGGCTACTCCGGCAACAGCGGCGACTGGTTCGAGAAGCTCGCCTGGGTGCAACAGGGATTCTGCGTGGCGGCGCTCGACTGCCGCGGCCAGGGTGGTTTGTCCGAGGACAATCACGCGGTGACGGGAACCACGCTCCGCGGCCACATCATCCGCGGTTTGTCCGCGGAAGATCCGCGGCAGCTCGCATACCGCCGGATGTTTTTGGATACCGTGCAACTCGCGCGGGTCGTGATGGATTTCCCCGAGGTCGACGCCACGCGCGTCGGCTGCTTTGGTGAATCCCAGGGCGGCGCCCTGACTCTCGCGTGCGCCGCCCTGGAGCCCCGCATCCGGCGCGCCGCACCGGTTTTTCCGTTTCTCTGCGATTACCAGCGCGTGTGGGAAATGGACCTCGCCAAGGACGCGTACGAGGAACTGCGCTATTATTTCCGGATGTTCGACCCGCAGCATCTGCGCGCCACGGAAATCTTCACGCGCCTCGGCTACATCGACTGCCAGCACCTGGCCCCCAGAATTCGCGCCAAGGTCCTGATGTTCACCGGCCTCATGGACACGGTGTGCCCGCCGAGTTCTCAGTTCGCCGCCTACAACAAGATCACCGCGGAAAAGGAAATGCGGATCTACCCCGACTTCGCGCACGAAAAACTGCCGGGCCAGTCCGATCAGGTGCTCGCCTTCATGCAGGGGTTGCGCGACTGACGGCGCAGCACGACTCCGTTACGGGCTGAACACACCCCGGCGCTGCCGCCCTCTCGAGAGGGGGTCTCGACATGGCGCCAGCGAAGATCGAGGCGCCCGGGGCGATTGGGATGAATTTCGCCCGCACTCCGTTTTGAATGGGCCCCGTTTCATCCGAACGATGCCAGCGCAATGCAGGACGTTTCCAGCCAAGGGGAAATCTGGATCCGCCTGCATCGTCCGGGTTGCAAACAGCGTTCCGCCCGCGGGCGGAACTCTGCCGGAAGGCGGTTCAATTGGCCGGCTCGATGAGCTGGCCGCTGCCGTTGACCACGAGCTGGTCGGCGATCACGCCGCCGGTGAGCGTCGTGTTGCCGTTGATCGTGACGGTGCCGGCGGGCGCGGTGACGTAGCCGTTGAGGAGCGAACCGCCATTCAGCGTGAGCCCGCCGGCGGCGATGTTCACCTCGAGCCACATCGCATCCTGCGTGTCGTTGAGCGGCCCGTTGAGCGCCATCGCAGTGGCGGAGTTGAGGATCACCGGTCCCACGATCCTCACCCCGGCGTTGCCGTTGATGGTCAGCTTTTGCAGGTTGTAGATTGCCGGCTGCGTGGCGCCCGGGACCCCGAGGATGAACCGGCTGCCGCCGTTGGCCGTGAAGTTGCCGTAGGTGCCGGGCGGAACGGCCACGTCACCGACATTCCCGTTGAGCGTGAGGTTGCGCACCGTGGCAAAATCGCCCGCGCTCTGGCCCGCCGAGTTGAGCGAGACGTCGCGGGTGCCGGCAGGCGCCGGCGGAGCCGCCACTGCCGGAATGTCACCCCCGTCCGTGCGCCGCACGACGTGCCGGATCACGGCGCCGCCGTTCAGCGTGATGGTATAGCTCGTCGGCGCAGCCGCGCCGGTGCCATCGACCGTGCCGGCGTAGGCGGGATTGCCGTTGAGCTTCACGAGCGGCGTGCCGGGCGTCAGCAGGTCGCCCGTCAGGCGCGCGCTGCCATTGAGCGTCACGCTCCCCGGCAACACGAGCTGCAGTGAACCGTCGATCGTGCCGTTGAGTGCCGGCACGCGACGGACTTGCGCGGTGACCGTCACCACCAGGGATTCGCCGAGCGTGCCCTGGTAATTGGGATCGCTGATCGTCGCCACGACGGCGTACACACCGGGATTCACCGGCGCGGTCGCCGCGCCCGCGTACGTGAGCGTCACCGGGAGGCCGGCGGGCGTGGTGGTGGCGGTGACCACGCGCGGCGTGCCATCGTAAGCCTGCAACAGTCCCTCGAGCACGATCGGCGACGTCGCCGGCGCGATCACCAGCGTGCCGGCCGCGGAGCCGGTGTAGTTCGGGGCATTGACCGTGGCCGTCACCGCGTAGCTGCCGGCATTGACGGGAACCGTGGCGGCGCCGTTGTAGGCGAGCGCGACCGCGAGCCCGGCGGGCGTGGTCGTGACGCTCACCGGTTGCGGCGCGCCATCGTAAGTGTGGGTGAGGTTGCCGAGCGTGACGCCGGCCACCGCCGGCGCCACCACGAGCGTGCCGGAGGCGCTGCCTGTGTAGTTCACGTCATTCACCGTGACGGCGACCTGATAGGAGCCCGCGTCCACCGGGGGCGTCGGCGCTCCTTCGTAGGTAACGGTGTAGCTGAGTTCGACCGGATCGACGCCCACCGAAGTCGACACCGAGACGCCGCGCGGGCTTCCGTTGTAAACCTGCAAGAGGTTACCGAGATTCACGTCCGCCACGGCCTTGCTGACCGTCACCGGCGCGGTCGGGCTCGTCACCGTGCCCATGACATTCGTGACCACGACATCGTAGCTGCCGGCATCGGCGGTGACCGCGGAAGGGATCGTGTAGATCGCGCCCGTGGCGCCCGCGATGGGCGCCCCGCCCTTGCGCCATTGATAAGTGGGCGCGGGACTGCCGGTGGCCGTGACCTCCAACGCCACGCTGTCACCGACGGTCACCGCCTGGGCCAGCGGGCCAGCGGTGATGACGGGGGCCGTCTTGATGCCGACGTAGCCGAACACCTGCAGCTCGACGTAGTGATTGAAGGCGTTGACGGAATTCGCCGCGATGAAGAAGCGCGCGTACTGTGCGATCACCGGGGTGCCGAGCACGATCTCCTTGCCGGCGGACGTCTCGGGATATTCCGCATTCGCACCAATGCCGAAACCGGCGGAGTTGTTCGTATCGTTGTTAAACACCGTCGTCACGCCGCTGCTGAAGTTCGCCGTGGTGGAAAGCTGGACGATGACGTCGCGGTAGGTGCGGCCATCGCCCCAATAGTGCCACATCTTCAGCCGCGTGATGGTGCTGACCTGCGGCAGGTTGACCGTGACGCTCACCAGCTGGCTGGCATTGCCGACCGCGACCAGGTGCGTGAGCGAGGTGTCGCCATCCGTCAGGTAGGAAACCGGCGTGCCGGTCGACTCGCCGGAGCGAATCGCGCTATACGTCACGGGTTTTCCCAAGGCCAGGTTCTGCTCCACGTTGACGGGGGCCGGGCTCACCGTGAGCGCCGCCGCGACACTCGTGACGGTGCCCAGCGCGTTGCTGACGACGACGTCGTAGCTGCCGGCGTCGGTCAGCACCGGGGAAAGAATCGTGTAGATCGCCGCGGTGGCGCCGGCGATGGGTACGCCGCCTTTGCGCCATTGATAGGAAGGCGCGGGTGTGCCCGTGGCGGAAACACTGAAGGACACGGAAGTCCCGACGGTGGTCGCCTGGTTGACCGGACCGGTGGCGATAACCGGAGCGGCATTGCTGCCGGCGTAACCGAAGACCTGGAGCTCCGCATAGTGATTGAAGGCGTCGACGGAATTGCCCGCGGTGAAGAAGCGTACGTAACGCGCCGAGACCGGCGTGCTCAGCACGATTTCCTTGCCGGCGGGTGTCTCCGCGTATTCAGCGTCGGCACCCGCCCCCAGGCCCGCGGAGTTGTCGGCGTCATTGTTGAACACGGTGGTCACGCCGCTGCTGAAATCCGCGGAGTTGGCCAGCTGGACAATGACGTCGTGATAGCTCCGCCCGTCGCTCCAGTCGTGCCACAGCTTCAGCCGCTGGACCATGCCGGGCTGGCCGAGGTCGATGGTGGCGCTCACCCGCTGGCCCGCATCCCCGACGGTCACGAGGTGGCCGAGCGAAGCATCGCCGTCCGTCAGATACGAAGCCGGACTGCCTGCGGACTCGCCGGAAGGAGCGGCACTGTACGTCACCGCCTTTCCCTGCGACAGCGGCTGCCCGGTCGAGGTGAACTGGTAGGCCCCGATGCTCGGCGCGGAGGGATTCCACGGATTGCCGTCGAAATCCACGAAGCCCGCGCCCAGGGCGGCGGACAGGTCGAGCCCGCCGGATTTGACGGACTCCGGCGAACCGGCGCTCAAACGAAAATCCCGCTGCGCCACGTCGGCAAAACCTGGATCAACCTGCACATTACCGCTGCACAACGCCGGAAACGCGGCGTTAAGCTGCGCCGCCGTGTAGTTGTCGGCGGTGTTGGCGTTCTTGTAGCGCGCCACCGGCGCGGACGGATTGAAATCCCAAAAGGCGTTGTTGCGCACCGGCGTGTCGCCGCGGACGGTGGGCAGCACCGCCAGGCCGATCTCGCCGCCGAAGGACGGACCGTAGCTATAGATGATGTTGTTCGCGACGACGTTGTTGGCGACCGGGCTCGTGCTGGTGGCGTCGTCCCCGATGACGATCGGGTATTGCTGCGTGCTGACGAAGGTATTGTTGACGATGTAATTGTCGTGCGCGGACATCCAGTTGCCGTCGGTGTATTTCCACGGGATCAGGTCGAGGCCCCACGGCTGCTGGCTCTGCTTCGGCTGCGTGGTCAGCGTCACGCCGACCAAAATGTTGCTGTAGTACTGATTGTAGCTGCCCTGCGCGTGGCAGGTGGAGGTGTAGTCGAAAAACAGGTTTCGCCGGATGATGTTGTGCGTGGTGAGTCCCTCGAATCCATCCACGTCGAAGGCGTGCATGTAACCTGACGCACCCGCCGAGACGTTGTTCTGCTCGACGATGAAATTGTGCACCCCGTGGAAGCCGGCCGCGTAGGAGGACAACGTGATGCCGACGTGGCCCCAGTTCCGGACGATGTTGCCCTTGATCAGGCCGGTGTCGACCGCGTGCAGGATGAAGATGCCGTCGCCGCTCAACCCGATGTTCGGATCGTTTTCCTGCGTGCTCCAGACCTTGTCGATCAGGTTGTTGGTGATCGTGACGTCGGAGACATACTCGGCCGCGGGGGAGGCGTTGTTCGCGACCAGCAGGCCGGAGCCGTTCGCCCGCTGGATGATGTTCTCATCCAACACCACGTGGGAGCTGACGGCCTCGATGTAGACGACGTTGTATTGCGAGCCGCCGCGGAAATCGAGGTTCCGCAGGGAAACATAATGCGTGTTCTCCATCAGCACGACCGAGCGGGCGGACACCGGATGGACTTCCACGTTGTGCGGCCCGACGGTGGCGGAGCCGGTGTTCACATAGACGATGCCGCTCGCACCGGCCACGGTGGGCTTGATGAACCACTCGTGGAGTTGATCCACGTCGGCGTCGGTGGCCGCGGGGTTGCTGGTGTTGACCTTGTACTTGGACGCGCCGTCCACGTAGAGCCGCCAGGCTTCCGAGAATCCCGTCACGGCATGCTGCCACCGCGTCGTGCCGGCCACATTGGTCCAGCCCGCATCATCGAGCAGCGCGAGGCTCGCGATCACCGGTTTGGGACCGTCGCCGTAGGCGTCGAAGCGGATGAAGTTGCCGGGTTCGCCGGACTTGTTGCGCAAATCAAGCGGCGCGGGGTTGGCGCCGGGCTCATGCCACGCGTCGCCGCGCTTGAACAGGATCAGGTTGCCCGGCAGCGCCAGCGCGGCCGCGGCGTTCAGGCTTTGCTTGGGTGCCGACGGGTCGAGGCCGCTGTTCGCGTCATTGCCCGCGGTGGAAAAATAGTAGGTGGCCGCACGGGCGGCCGCCGGCTGGAACGCCAGCGCCAGCAGCGGCAGCAGCGCGATCGCCTGGCGGGCGGAGGAGAATGCCCGCGAAAAAATCGCAAGGCACGCGGGGAGAACGGGGGAGGTCCGGGTATGCATTTTGGGAGAGCTACGGGGTTGGCGGGAAACAAAACGCGCGGTGGCCCGACCGGGCGGTGACAGGACGAGGTGAACGGCCGCGACGTTGCCGCTCTGCGCGGCCGGCACAACGCGGGCAAAATTCACCCAGTCGAAGATCGGCGCGGATCGGCCTCGAGGTGGCGCGGCCGTTGGATCGCTGGCGCCAGCCGTCTGACGACGGCGGCTACTTGGGGCGCGAAAGCGCGGCCGCCCCCGCAGTTTAAATCGGGACGTTCAAAAAAAGCCCGGTTGCCAGGGCAACCGGGCTGCGCAAGACGCCAGGCGCTACGGCACTTGAATCGCGCCGATGCTCGGGTTGGTGGGATCCCAAGCGCTGCCGAAGTAATCGACGAAGCCCGCATCCATCAGCGACGAGATGTCCAGGCCGCCATTCTTGAGGATCGTCGGGGACGCGGACGTCAGGTTGAAGACGTTGTTCGCCGGATCCTGCAGCTTCGGGTCGAGCTGGTGATTGTCGCTGCAAGTGGTGGAGAAGTTCGTGTCCAGTTCCGCCGCGGTGTAATTCGGGGCCAACGGATTGTAGTACCGGATCACCTTGGCCGTCCCGGGCGACGAGGCGTCGCCGTCCCAGTAATTGTTGCGCCGGACGTAGGTGTTGCCGCGGACGGCCGGATCCACGGTCATGCCGACGTCGGTCGTCGCGGGATTGGGATACCCGTAATTGATGATGAGGTTATTGTAGAAGAGATTGTTGGCGACCGCGGTGGAGCTGCCGTGGTCGTCGTTCATGTAGATCGGGTATTGGTCGATGTCATAGAAGGTATTGTTCGCGACGATGTTGTCGTGCGCCACCATCCAAACGCGGGTATCGGTCGGGACGGCCTTCGCCGCAAGCCACGGAGCCATGTCGATGCCATAAGGCTGGGTGCTGTGACCGGACAGGGTCGTCAGGCGCACGCGGGTGAAGATATTGCTGTAGTACTTGTTGCCGTTCCCGAGGGCGTGGCAGGTTGAGGTGAAGTCGTAGCAGAAATTGCGCCGGACGATGATGCCGGTGGCCCCGTTTTCGTAGCCATAGACCTCGAACGCGTGCATGTAGCCGGATTGGTCGGCGGTGATCTTGTTCTGCTCGACCGTAATGTCGTGCACGCCGTTGAAGCCGGAGCGATAAGCCACCACCGCGATGCCGGCGTGCGCCCAGTTTTTCACGACGTTGTTGACGATCGCGGCATTCTCCACCGCGTGCTGGAAGACGATGCCGTCGCCAGTCAGGATCACCCCCGGGACGTCCTCCACGGAGCTCCATACCTTGTCGACGGTGCAGTTGGAAACGGTGAGGTAGGAAACGTAGTCCGCCGTGGCCGTGCCGAGGTTCGTCACCAGGATGCCGTTGAAGTTGCCCTGCCGGACGGTGTTGTTGTCGAAAAGAATGTGCGCGCTCTCGGCCTCGACAAGGACCACGTTGTTGCCGGAGCCGCCGCGAAACTCAAGGTTCTGCACGGTCACGTAGTGGGTGTTCTTCATCTTCAGCGCCGAGTCGGCGCCCACCGGGCTGATCTCGACGTTCTGGGGCCCGACGGTGGTCGAACCCGTGTTGACGTAGACGATGCCGCTCGAGCCGGCCACGACCGGCTTGATGTACCATTCGTAAGTTTGGTCGACGGCCGTCTCGCTGGCCACCTTCACCTTCGAGGCCCCGCTGACGTAAAGGCGCAAGGCATCGGAGTAGCCGCTGACGGATTTCTGCCATGTGGTCGTGCCGGATACGCGCGTCCAGCCGGAGTTGCTCAGCTTTTCCAGGGTCGAGATGACCGGATCGGCGCCGCTGCCATAGGCGTCGAAAACAATCCGACTGGAAACCGTGCCCGACTTGCCCTGCAGGTTGAGGGACCCGGCGGCGCTGCTCCAGCTGTCCCCTCGCTTGAAAAGAATCGTGTTGCCGGCGGCGGCCAGGCCGGCGGCCGCCGACAGGGATTGCTTCGGTGCGCCGGAGGAGGTGCCGGTATTGCCGTCGCTTCCGCTGGTGGAAAAATAATACGTCGTGGCACCGACGGTGAGCGACTGCGACAGGAGGACCAGCAACGCCGCAAAGATGCGGGTGCGAAGAAGCGACCGCATGGCGGTCGCGCTGACTTCGATCAGTGTTTTCATTTTCGAGGGGTTCGGAGTTTCGTGCTGTCGAAACCCATGGGGGTCGGCTCACGATTGGATCCCGCGCGCCCGGGTCGCAAGGGACGCCCCATTCGCTCAGTCGAATGTTCGCATTCCTCCGGACGCCCCACCGCGCATTCACCTGCGCGAACTCAGCAACCCCACATTGGGCGGAACCACGGGCGCCGCGAGGATTCACCCAGCCGCATGTCACGTATTACGTGACATTCCCTCGGAGATTTCCGACAACACGTCACGTAATACGTGACATCTTGCTCCCGCACCCGGTCGGGTGACGACTGGATTGCCCGCTGCCGCTCACTCCGCGGGCAGGACGACCTCGAGCTGGCGGCGGCTGGTCACGACCGCTCCCGTGGTGCTGCGGGCCGTGGCGGTCAACCCGTAGAGCCCCGGCGCCACCGGTACGCTCAACGCATCGCAACGAAACGTGTGTTGCCCGAGCGGGGAGACGGCGAACGACAATCGTGCTTCCGCGACCGGTCGCCCGGCGTGATCCTCCAGCGCGAAGACGAGCTCGCCGCGCTGGGCGTCCGCGGCATCGTTCACCACCATCGCGTGCAGCGTGAGCGAGGTGCCGCCGGCCGGCGAGCGCTGCCAGTGGTCCAGATAAACCCCGAGCGGATGAAAGGCGTGCCGCAGCGCGGCATCGTAGACGTCATGCACTTCGAGCCGGGCGACGTCCTGAAAAAGATCGCCCGTCAGCGCCCAGGGATGATCGCAGGTGAGATACACGAAATGCATCACGCCCGCGAAGTTGCGGTGCGCGCGGAAGTACTCGGTCTCCGCCGCGAGGTAATACGCATGGAGCGCGCGGCGCTGTCCGGCGCTGCGGGCGCGGGCCAGATACCGCGCATACACGCCCGCGGTCAGTTCGGTCGGCTCGCCGTCGCGCCGCAGCCAGAACCAGCAGTATTCATTCGCCACCGACGCGTGCGCGGAGGGATGAGGGGCGTTGGTGGTGTTCTCGGCTGTTCGCGCGGCGTACTTTTCGTCCGACCAGAGTTCCGCCGGCCAGGCTACGGGCGCGTGCCATTTGTAGGGATGATCGTCGATCGGGTCGTGCTCGCCTTCCGGCAGGTTGTAGCCGTTGCTCCACGGGCGGCCCGAGAGATCGCCCTGCCGCGCCGCGGCGACCATCGACACGAGCGGCGCATGGCGGGTCTCATTCGAAAGGCTCCACCAAACCACGCCGGGATGATTCCAGCTGTCGGCCATCCATTCGCGAACGTGCTGCAGTGTGAGGTCATGACTCCACTGCGCGCGCCAGGTCCAAATCGGGAATTCATATTCCACCAACAGGCCGACTTCGTCGGCGATTTGCAGCCAGCATTCCGGCACGGCGCCGATCGACCAGCGCATGATGTTCCAATGATAGCGTTTGGGCAGTTCCCCGAGGAGCCGCCGGACCCAGGCTTGGTCCCACGGCAGCGTCCCGCAGGCCTCGTCCTCGAAAAACCGATGCAGCGTGATGTTGGTGCCGCGCAAAAAATAAATGCGGCCATTCAGCCACGCCCGGCGCGTGGCCGTGTCGAAACGAAACTCGCGCATCCCGAAGCCGACACTCCGGCGATCGCCCCCGGTCGCGACCGTGAGTTCGTAGAGGAAGGGCGATTCCGGACTCCACCACTGCGCGTCCGGGATTGAAATCGATTCCGTAAACTTCCGGCTTTCGCCCGCCGCCAATTCGACCGGCGCGACCTTGGCCTGCGCCACCGCCTGCCGGCCGACCCGCGTGACGACCGACAGCGCCGGGGAGCAGTCGACCGCGCGATCGGAACGATTGCGAACGGTCCAGTTCACCGTGATGCAGCTCCGCGCGAGATCGGGCGCGATCTGCACCTGCTCGATCGTGGGCGACCCGGTCAGCAGGAGCTCCACATTGTCGTAGAGTCCCGCCGTCCAAAGATATTTTTCATGGTCGGATCCCGTCGGAACTCCCGCCGGCAGCATCAGGGGATGGGCGCCGACGCGCACGACCAACTCGTTGCCGCCCGCCCGGAGATGGGGCGTGACGTCGAAGACCGCCGCGCTGAAGCAGGCGTGGTGCTCCCCAACCACCGCGCCGTTCAACCACACGCGGATGCCAAACTGGGCCTTGGCGAAACGCAGCCGCGCCACGGTGTGGCGGGTTTCCACGGAAAACGTCCGCCGATACCAGAAGTAATCCCGCCGCGGGTCGACCCGCGCCTGCTGGCGCGCCGCGAGCGGCAGCCAGCCAATTTCGGGCACGCTCAGTCCCGGAAACGCGGGTGTCGCCAGCCGGGCGAGGCCCGGCACCGGCACGGTCCGCCCGTAGTGACGCGGCGGTTCCGGCGAACTGGATTCGGCGATCTCCCACTGACCGTTGAGCGATTGTTGCATGAGTGATTTTCGATGGGGCGAGCGCGACGTCCGAAAGGCCGGGCCGGTCACTTCGGCTGGATGGTGAAGCGATCGAACCAGAACCGTTCACCGGCCTGGCCGTTGCCCGAGGTATAAAAGCGAAACATCTGCAGGAGCTTCACGTTCGGATAGGCGGCCCGGATCGCGCGTGCGTCGATGCTGATCTGATGCCACGCGTCGTCGTCCACCAATTCATATCGCGCCAGGTCCCGATACGGTCCCGGATCCCGCGCGCGCGTGCCGCCGATGCAAACGGCCCCCCGGCCGACCTCTGAGCCGGGAAACGCATGGAGCCAGAGTCCGACGGGCACGCCGCGCGGAATCCGGTAGTCGAACGTGATCGTCGGAAATCGATCCACATCCCATTCCCGCGGCTTGATATCGCACGCCATGACGGCTCCCGGCCCGGTGGCGAAGACCTGGAGCGAACGGTTTCCTTCCGCCGCCGTGGCATCATCCAGCTTCACGTTCGTGCCGCGCTGGCGGGTGAAATTCCAATAATAAAACCACTCCGTGCGGTCCGCCGCCTCGAAATCGGTCCGCACGAGCGCATGGTCCGCCGTCGCCATGGTCTCAAGGCGGAGACCGGCCCTCACCTTCGGCGCGCGATACCAGGGCTCGGCCTCGGCGCCCTGCTCATACGCGCCCAAGTCCGGCGCCGATCCCGCGTAGGGCAGCGAGACGCCCTCGCCTTTCCGCCATGCGAGGTCCCGGTCGAGGATCAGCTTCCGGCCCTTCGTATCGGCGCGCAGAACGCGGGCCGGCTTCTTGTCGTCGCCCACGTAGATGAGATCGCCCGTTTCCCCCGGAATATCGAAGCCGTCGAAAAACCAACGCGCATCGTCGACGGGCAACTCCCGCCCCGCCCCGGACTCAGCGACCACGGCCAGCGGCCGACCGGCGTCCCGGCAGGCGCTCGATTCCTTCAATCGGTAGTCGTCCTTCCCGGCGTCCACGAATTGGGGATCGACGTCGATATTCCCCCGGAACCGATCCGGCTCGCGGTCGTTCGCCTCGCGGGTGCTCAGCGACGTCCCGCTCCAGGTATCGACGCCCAGCTTCGCCCAATCGGGATGGGCCACATCGAACCGCACCGTCAGGCCGTTCGGCCGGTTCCCGTGCAGGTTGTTCGATTGAAAAATCGTTTGGCCCGCCACGATCGGATCCAGCCGCAACGCCACGCCGTCCCCGCCCGGATCATTCCCCGCGAAATTATTGTTCTTAAGAACATTGTCCGCAAGGACCGGCGGTGCGCCGTCCACCCGCGCGCTTTCCTCCGCCACCATCTCGAATCCGTTTTCGTAATTATGGGCCCACGTGTTGTGATAGATCCGCGAATGATCCATGCGGAACGTGGGCGTGTCGGGCACGCGGTAGGCGTTGACGACCAGCGGCCCGTAATAATTCCGATGGATCAGATTCCGCCGAAAGATGGACTCGACGATGAACAGCTTCGCCCGCCCGTCGGCCGAGCCGGATCCATCGAATCCGTTCGTGATCACGCAATCCTCGACGAGGAGGTGCGGCGTCGCGAAGAACTCGAAGTTGCGGCCCCATTGCGAATCGAACGTGCACTGGCGGACGATGTTGTAGGGGGAATCGTTCCAGAAATTGAGCGGACAATGCCCGACGCGGTAGAAATGAACCCGCAGGAACACATTGTGGGAGGACGCCTTGTTCGCCCAGAGATCGCCCACGACATGCCCGGTGCCGGCCCTCGGCATGTCGCCGCACTCCAGGTCCTCATACCGGTTGTAGTGGCTGTCGGTGCAGAGGATCGCGGAGAACGAAGCCCCGCCCTCCAGGCGCGATTGCCGGATGGTGCAAAACCTCGCCTGATCCAGGCGCAGGAGGTCACCGGCGCGCGGCCGGAGCCAGAAACCCTCGATCACGATGTGTTCGCGCGCCTGCAGGCGAACACAAACGGAGTCAGCCGCCTCGCCGCCCTGGAGCACGGCACCCAACGGGTTTTCTGAGCGATAGCCGATGGTCGCGCCGGGCGTGCCGGATCCGGCCGGTTCGATGGTGCCGGCATAATTGCCATCCAGGAACGTCGCCACGTCGCCCGGCCGGAGCGATGCGTTCGCCTTGGCGATGGTCAGCCAGGGCGCCGTGCGCGTTCCCGCATTCGTGTCGGCTCCGCGCGGGGAAACAAAATATTCCCGCGCCAACGCCGCGACCGGAAGCAGCGCGCAGATCAGGAAACCGGCCGGCCAGCATCGCGCGATCACCGTTCCCCGGAGCAGAGATTGGGCGGGCGCAGGCATTGAATAAATGGGGAGAATGCGTTGGCCGCGCAGCGTCCGCCGAAAATTTCGGCGGATCGTGCGCAGGACTTGGCGGGAATCGAACCGGCGCGGCGCCACTCGGCGCGCACCATTCCGTCACTTTGCGCAATTGGGACTTGCCCGGCAATGCTCATAAATTAACACAGGTGAATTATGGAAGGCCCGCGCGCGACGCAGAAGGACATTGCGGACAAACTGGGAATCCATCGCTCCACGGTCTCGCTGGTTTTCAAAAACCATCCCGCGGTCGCGGAGAAAACCAAGCAGCGCGTGATGAAGGCCGCGGCGGCGATGGGCTACACGCCGGATCCCATGCTGGCGGCGCTCGCGGCCTATCGGCACCGCCAGCGGCAGGTGTCCTTTCATGGCACGCTCGCGTGGCTGGTGAACGGCCGGTCGGGCTTCGACTGGAAAACCAACCAGCACTACGGAAAATATTTTGGCGGCTCGAAGGAGCGCGCGCGCCAGCACGGTTACCAGGTGGACGTGATGGACCTGAGCACGCGCGGCATGACGCCGGCCCGCCTCGGCGCCATCATGCGGGCCCGCAACATTTCCGGGCTCCTGGTGTGTCCGCAGCCGCACAACCAGCGCGAAATGATCTTCCCGTGGGAGGGATTTTCGCATGTGACCTTCGGCCACTCCCTCGCCTCGCCCCGCTTGCACATGGTGACGGCGGCCCATTTCCACGCGGTGCGGCGCTGCATGCTCGTGCTCAAGGAACGCGGTTTCAAGCGCATCGCCCTCGCCATCGCCGGCGGCGACGACGCCCGCGTCGACGACGCCTATCTCTCCGCGTACCTCGGCCAGGAATACCTCGGCAGCCAGCGTGTGAGCATCCCGCCCTTCTTCGGCGAGTACACCACGTGGGCCAAGGGCGCCGCGATGGAGCGCTGGCTGGAGACGCATCGCCCCGACGCAATCGTGACGAACAATTTCGGCATCCTGTCGGTGCTGCGCGGCTTCGGCCTGCAGGCGCCAAGGGACATCAGCGTGCTTTGCGCCAGCATGCCGGCGCCCGACCCGAACATGGCGGGATTCGTGGAGGACTCGTTTCACATCGGCGAGGTCGCCGTCGATTTTCTCGTCGGCACCATCCAACACGGCAACCGGGGAGTCCCCCCGCAGCCGCAGCGCATCCACGTCGAGGGCATCTGGCACGAGGGCGCCAGCCTGCGCGCGTAGAGCGTTTAAAATTAAGGTGTAGCCGGACAAGACCGTGCCAATTACCGCTGTCGTCATTCTGAGCCATGCGAGGAATCCAAGCGAATGCGCGAATTCCCCTTGGATCCTTCGCCCGGCTCCCGCCGCCGCCGAGCCCAAGGCGGGCAGGCAGGATGACGGTCTCGGGAACAACTCGATTCTCTTAAACTTAAAGCGGCTACGGCTTGGCTGAAAATGCTGTAGCGGCGCCGCGTACGCTCGGGCCTTCGGGCTCGATTTCACCTGAGCGAACTAACCGCGCATGGCGGTTTTGGAACCGCGCCATGAACATTGTTCATAGCCATGAGTCGAAGCAGACCTATCCAACCGGTTGCCACCAGCTTACAACGCCCAAGCGTGGCGCTTGCCATCAGCCCGGACGAGCGCGAAATCTTCCTTAAAACCCAGTGGGAACGGTTGGAGTCAGCGGTGGGCCCGGTCCACGAGACGCGCGACCGCGAAGCCACCCTCGACTGGCTGCTCGAATTGAATCCCGAAGTGGTGATCACCGCGTGGTCCACGCCCTGGCTCGAACCCTTGCTCCAGAAGCCGGATTGCCGGCTGAAATATATCTGCCACCTGACCGGCTCCGTGCGCACCGTGGTGCCCCGCTCATTCATCGAGAACGGCGGCTTCGTCACCAATTGGGGCGCGTTGCCCAACACGGCGGTGGCCGAGCACGCGCTCCTCCTGGCTCTCGCGGCCCTGCGAAATCTACCGGCTTGGGGCGGGGTGATCGCCGCCCCGCGGGCGATTTCGGCGACGCGCTCCATCGGCACACAAAGCCTCACGGGACGACGCGTCGGCATCCACGGCTTCGGGAGCGTCGCCCAGGCGCTGGTCCGGGTGCTGCAACCTTTCACCTCCTCAATCCGCGGCTATTCGGCGGCGGTTCCGACCGGCCTCATGAAAGCCCACGGGGTCGAACCGTGCGCGTCGCTGGGGGAACTCTTTGCGCAGAGCGAAGTGCTGTTCGAGTGCGAGGCCCTGACGCCTTCCACCCGTCACAGTGTCTCCGCGACCGAACTGGCCGTGCTTTGCGACGATGCGGTCTTCGTCAACATCGCCCGCGGCGACCTGGTGGATGAGGCCGCCCTGATTCGCGAAGCGTCCTCGGGCCGCATCCGCGTCGCGCTCGACGTCATCGCCTCGGAACCGCTCACCCCCGAGTCGGCGGTTTCGGCCATCAAGGGTGCGGTGCTGTCCCCGCACATTGCCGGACCGACCCTCGATCAATACCCGAAGATCGGCGCACTCGCGGTGGCCAACGTCGAACGTTACGCGGCCAGGGCTCCCCTGCAGAACCTGGTCACGTTGGAGGTGTTCGATCGTTCGACCTGAGATCCGATGACCTTCAACCCGCGCGCCCATCTTCTGGCCGGCCAGGTCATCCCCGCCCTCCCCCTGGCCCTGGACCGGCACCGCCGTTGGGACGAAGTCCATCAACGCGCCCTGGTCCGCTATTACCTGGATGCCGGCACGGGCGGGCTGGCCGTCGGGGTTCACTCGACCCAGTTCGCGATCCGGGATCCGAAAATCGGATTGTACGAACCGGTCCTCCGGCTGGCCGCGGAAACCGCCACCGCGTGGCTCGGCCCGAAACCCCGCCCGTGGATTCGCATCGCCGGCGTGTGCGGGCCCACCGCCCAGGCCGTTCACGAGGCCCGCCTCGCGCGCTCCCTCGGTTACCAGGCCGGCCTGCTGAGCCTCGCCGCCTGGAAAACCGAATCCGAAACCTCGGTCCTCAAACATTGCCAGCGGGTGGCCGCCGAAATCCCCTTGATCGGCTTTTATCTGCAGCCGTCCGTCGGCGGGCGGGTCTTCAGCTACGACTTCTGGCGCAAATTCGCAGCCATCCCGGAATTGGTGGCGGTGAAGATCGCACCGTTCAACCGCTACCAGACGATCGATGTCGTTCGCGCGGTCATCACCGCGGGCCGCGACGACGTCGCCCTCTACACCGGCAACGACGACAACATCATCGCCGATCTGCTGACGCCGTTCAAATTCGGCGACCGCGTCCGTCACATCGACGGCGGCCTCCTCGGCCAGTGGGGCGTGTGGACCCAGCGCGCGGTGGCGTTGTTCGAGCGGCTCCAGCAGAGCCGCCGGGAGACACTTCTCGACATCGACTGGTGGGAGCTGAACGCCGGCCTGACCGATATCAATGCGGCGATTTTCGACCCCGCCCACGGCTTCGCGGGATGCATCCCGGGGATTCATGAAGTGCTGCGCCGCCAGGGATTGCTGGCGAGCATCGCGTGCCTCGACCCGCAGGAGCGTCTCTCCCGCGGCCAGGCCGCGGAAATCACCCGGGTGGCCCAAATGCATCCCACCTTCGTCGACGACGAATTTGTCGCGAAAAATCTCGCCCGCTGGCTCGCCTGACGCGGCCGCCCGGCCCGCAACCCCAAGCCCATCGGCCACCCATGCCCGCGTCAGACCCGTCCTGTCTTTTGACCGTGCATGCCGCGGCGGCACCTGCGATCCACGGAATGACGCTCGTCGCGGATAGTGAGCCGCTCCTGCTCGCGCGCGTTCTGCAAAAGTTCGCCGTGCCGGACATCACGATCCTGGAAGTCCGCTGCACGGCCGACGAAGCCAGCCACACCGCCACCGTCGGGTTGCGTTTTCGAACGACGCCGGCGCGGGCGCACCTGACCGTCCTGAAACTGAAGAAGGTGCATTCAGTGCGCAGCGTGGCTCTCGATACCCTGGCTGGCTGATTCGGCGTCCCGAATCCTGCGCGGACCGGGGCCCCGCGCGCCGGACTGTGCCAGGCGCCAAGGCAAAATCCTTGCGTGGCATCCGGAGGGCATTCGCCACGCCGCCGCGGGCCGCCGGCCGCCGCGAACGGCTTATTGCCATGGGCCCCGGCTTCTGCGACAGTGCCGCCACATCGTTCATGCCTTCCAAACGCATTGTGATCATCGGCGGCGGCTTTGGCGGGGTGAAATGCGCGCAGACCTTGCGCAAGCAACTCCGACCGGGCGATGCGGAGATCTTTCTCTTTAATAAGGAGAACCACCTCGTCTTCAGCCCGCTGCTCGCCGATGCCGTCGGCTCCTCCCTCAACCTGCTCGACGTCATCGTGCCCCTGCGCCAGCTCCTGCCGGGCGTCAACTGCCGCACCGAGGAGGTCCGGAGCGTGGACCTCGCGGGCAGCCGCATCGAGTACGAGGGCCACGACGGCCAGTCGCGGCAGCTCGACTACGACCACGTCGTCCTGGCCTGCGGCAACATTTCCAATCTCAACGTCGTGCCGGGCATGGCCGACCATGCGTTCCCGCTCAAGACCGTGGGTGACGCCGCCGTGCTGCGCACGCACATCCTCTCGCGCATGGAAAAGGCTGAGGTGTGCGACGACCCGGAGCAACGCCGCTGGTACCTTTCGTTCATCGTCGTCGGCGGCGGCTACAGCGGCGTCGAGACCGCCGGGGAGATCAACGACCTCGTCCGGTCGAGCCTGCGGTTCTACTCCCACATCCGCGACGACGACGTCAGCGTGACGCTCATCCACTCCCGCGACCAGCTCCTGCCCGAAATCAGCCCGCAACTGCGGGAATTCGCCCGCGTGAAGATGGAGAAGGCCGGCGTCACCATGCGGCTCAACGCCCGCGTGATGTACGCCACCGGCGACGGCGTCGGCCTGAAGGAGGATTTCGTCCGCGGCGGCACGATCGTCTGCACCATCGGCAGCACCGTCGCGCCCGTCGTGGACCGGCTCGACACCCCGAAGGAAAAAGGTCGGCTGCTGACCGGGCCCGACATGCGCCTGACGGGCCGCGCCAACGCCTGGGCCACGGGCGACTGCGCCAGCATTCAAAACGCCCACGATGGCCAGCCCTCGCCGCCGACCGGACAGTTCGCCGAGCGCCAGGGCCGGCAGTGCGCGGACAACATTGTGCGCATCATCGCGGGCGAGCCCACCCGTCCGTTCTCCTTCAAGGTGCTCGGCCAGCTTTGCTCCATCGGCGGCCACAACGCCGTCGCGGAAATGCTCGGTTTCAAATTGTCCGGCTTCCTCGCGTGGTTCGTCTGGCGCGGGGTCTACCTGTTCAAGCTCCCGTCGCTCTCGCGCAAGATCCAGGTCGGCTTCGACTGGGCGTGGCTGCTGATTTTCCCGCGCGACCTGAGCTGCATCAAGACGGACGTCACGGACCGCGTTTCGCACGCGCACTACGAGCCGGGCGACTACATCATCAAGCAGGGCGAGCCGCCGGCGGGCTTCTACGTCATCGAGCAGGGCGAGGTGGAGATCGTGCGCAGCCTGCCTGGGAAACCGGCGGGCGAGGTCATCGCCACGCTGGGCGCCGGCAATTTCTTTGGCGAGCAGGCCCTGATCAACAACAGCCCCCGCGCCGCCTCGGTGCGGGCCCGCACGCCCGTCGAGGTCGTGGTGATGGGCCGGAACGTCTTCACGACGATTTCAAAATCGCTCGCCCCGTTGAAGCAGGCGCTGACCGCCGCCATCACGCGCCGCTCCACCGCCGCCTGGCAGGAACGGCCCGCGGTGCTGGAAGCGCTGCGCAGCTTCAAACTCACCGACTTCATCGAGCCCGCCCCGGCCCCGCTGCTGAAGCCCACGGAAACGCTTGATCAGGTCAGCCACCATTTCGCGCGCAATCCGTCGGACTTTTTCTTCGTGTCGCCCGACGACGCCCGGCTCGACGGCATGATCACGCTCACCGACCTGCTGCGCGCCCAGAGCAACGGCGTGAAGCCCGACACGCCGCTGGCCGATTTCATGAAGAAGGATCCCACGGTGCTCGCCGCCAACGACAGCGCGCTGATCGCCGCCTCGGCGTTCCGCGAGCATGGTTACAAGACACTGCCGGTCGTGACGGACAAGAACAGCCGCCGCATCGTCGGCGTCGTCCGCGTCCGCAAGCTCATCGCCCGGGTGCTGGAGGTGGTGCCGCCGCCGAGCGGGGTGACGGCGCCGCCACTCTAAGGACCAACGCCGACCCCGTGCACCCCGCCCTTTCGGCCGGCAGCCGCCGCCTGGCCTTTGGCTCCCGAGCCTTCTTCATCTGGAACGATGCAATTGAACCGCGAAGGGCGCGAAGGTCCGCGAAGGACTACCGGGAAAATTCTGATTTTTCTCGGGATCACGAAATAATGAGTACGGCAAGGCATCACCGAGGATCATGTCTGACTCGTGATTTTCGCGTTTCTTCGCGTCCTTCGCGGTTTCTCCTGAATGGTTCCGGCTTCATAGAAGGGACTTCGGCCAACGTTGATTGAGTCCCCTCCATGAAGAGGGGTGGCGCGAAGCGCCGGGGTGTGTAAGGGGGCCCGGGCGCCCGATTCAATCTGCGTCGTAGGCCCGAAACTCTATTTGCCAAACCGCGGCCCTGAAGTAGCCTCTGCCCTTCACTTTCCGGCCGATGCAAGACCTCACCGACCTCTACCAGTCCGTCATCCTCGACCACAACCGCCGCCCGCGGAACCGGGGCAAACTCCCGACCGCCAACCGCGTCGCCCACGGGGACAATCCGAGCTGCGGCGACCAGTGCACGGTCTATCTCCGGCTCGATGGCGACAGGATCGGGGATATTTCCTTTGAAGGGTCCGGCTGCGCGATTTCCCAGGCGAGCGCCTCGCTCATGACCGTGAATCTCAAGGGCAAGACGGTGTCCGAGGCCGAGGCGCTGTATGCCGACGTGCACAAGCTGGTCACCAGCGGCAAGGTCGACGAGGACAACCTCTCCGATCTCGCGGCGCTCGCGGGCGTCCACCAGTTCCCCGCCCGCATCAAGTGCGCCACGCTCGGCTGGCATGCCGCCCTCAATGCCACCAAGGGCGACCCGATCACGGCGACGACGGAAACGCACAAGGACTAAATGAATCGTTCCCTTCCCCGTTCTCCCCGGATCAATCCCGGAGATCAGGCACGAGAGAACGAGAACGATTAAGAGAACGAGAACGATGAGCTCCCTCGACCCGACAAAAATCCGCGCCGACTTTCCCATCCTGCACCAGCAGGTCAACGGCCAGCCGCTGGTCTACCTCGACAACGGCGCCACCTCGCAAAAGCCGCGCAGCGTGATCGCGTCGCTCGTGAACTACTACGAGCGCGACAACAGCAACGTCCACCGCGGCCTGCACGCGCTGTCGATGCGCGCCACCGACGCCTACGAGGGCGCCCGCGCCCGCGTTGCGAAGTTCATCAATGCCGCCGACCCGGCGGAGGTCCTGTTCACGCGCGGCACGACCGAGAGCATCAATCTTGTCGCCCGCAGCTGGGGTCATGCCCACCTGAAGCCCGGCGACGTCGTGCTCACGACCGAGTTCGAGCACCACTCCAACCTCGTGCCCTGGCAGCAGGCCGCGAAGGCTGCGGGCGCCACCCTCAGATACGTGCCGCTGCTCGGCGCCGACGGTGAAGGCGGTCTGGACATGGCGGCCCTGGACAAGCTGCTGACGCCCCAGGTGAAGCTTTTCGCCTTCACCCACATTTCAAACACCCTCGGCACGATCAACCCGGTGGCCGAGCTTTGCCGCCGCGCGCGGGCCGTCGGCGCCGTCACGGTGATCGACGCCGCGCAATCCATCGGTCACGGCCCCCTCGACGTGCAGCAGATCGGCTGCGATTTCCTCGCCTTCTCCGGCCACAAGATGTGTGGCCCCACCGGCATCGGCGTGCTCTACGGCCGCCGCGCGCTGCTCGACAAGCTCGCGCCCGATGAAACGGGCGGCGGCATGGTGGTCCAGGTGACCTACGAACAGGCCACTTGGAAACCCGCGCCCGAGCGCTTCGAGGCCGGCACGCCGAACGTGGCCGACGCCATCGCGCTCGGCGTCGCCTGCGATTACCTCGACAACCTGGGCCGGGACCGGATTGCCGCGCACGACACGGCGCTGGTGAACGTCGCCATGGAAAAACTTTCCACGCTGCCCGGCATCCGCATCATCGGCCCGCGCCAGGGCGCCGAACGCAGCGGGCTCGTCAGCTTCGCCTTTGAAGGCGTGCACGCGCACGACGTCGTGACCTTCGCCGACGAGGACGGGATCGCGCTGCGCGGCGGCCACCACTGCAACCAGCCCCTGATGCGCAAGCTCGGCCTGACCAGCACCACCCGCGCGAGTTTCTATTTATATAATACCGAGCAAGAGATCGACCGGTTGGTGAAGTCGCTGCAGAGGATCCAGAAGTTTTTCGCGGGTTGAATTGAAGGTGGAGCGCACTGACCCAGTGCGCTTGCCTTGAAGAAAACGCACTGAGGTCAGTGCGTGCCACCGCGAGCACCGATCCACGCCATCGCCTTCGTCGCCAGCTTGTCGAAGGCTGTCACGCACAGCTCGAGGTGCTCCTCCTTCGTGTCCTCGATCTTGTTGTGGCTGATGCCGTGCAGACTTTGCACGAACATCATCACGGTCGGCACGCCGGCGCCGCAGGTTTCCGCGGCGTCGTGCAACGGCCCGGACGGCAGCCGGTGCGACTGCGGCACCGTTTCCCTGATCGCCGCGTCGCACAGCTCAATGAGCTCGGGATGGAACGGTCGCGGTTCGATCTGCCAGAGGCGCTCCCAAGTCACCTGCACGTTGCCTTCCCGGGCG
Organism: uncultured Oleiharenicola sp.; assembly: GCA_964515595.1. GTDB lineage: Bacteria > Verrucomicrobiota > Verrucomicrobiia > Opitutales > Opitutaceae > Lacunisphaera. The sequence goes on from CAZEUN010000002.1 coordinate 103,539, forward strand.
AAACGGTCGGCGGCGGCCTTGGCCTCCTTCAACATCTGCGCAAGTTTCGCGGCATCGAGGTGGCGCTGGTCGAGCGTGATCCGGCATTCCTCGACCACGCTGGTCACGATGCCGGGTTTCGTGGTGCACGACCCGATCGTGCACACCCCGTTGCCGCTGCGCTGCGCGATTTCATAAATCTCGGCGCCCATCTTCCCCGCGGCGAGGAACGCATCCTTGCGGCGGTTCATCGGCGTGCTGCCCGAATGGGCCGCCTGGCCGTGGAAGGTGACGGCGTGGCGCTCGACCCCGAAGGTCCCCAGGACCGCGCCAAGCGGCAAGTTGAGGTCGAGCAACACCGGCCCCTGCTCGATGTGCAGCTCGAGGTAAGCGGCGGCGTTCTTCAGCTCGACGCCGCTGTCTTTCACCTTCTCGAAATCGACGCCGACCGTCTTGAGCGCGTCGGGCAGCGTGATGCCCTGCTTGTCCTTCAATCCGCGCGCCTCGGTCATGTCGAGTTTGCCGGAGCAGGCGGATGAACCGAACAGACTTTTCCCGAAGCGCGCGCCCTCCTCGTCGGCCCAGTCCACCACGCGGATCGTGACGGGCGGCCGGCCCTTGTATTGATCGCTGATGCGGCGCAGCACCTCAACCGCCGCCATCACGTTGAGACAGCCGTCGAGCCAGCCGCCGTTGGGCACCGAATCCATGTGCCCGCCCATCAGCAGCGCGCGGTCGGATTCGCCGCGAAGCGTGACCCAGAAATTTCCGGCGGCGTCGTTGTGCGTCTCGACCGGCAGCCCGGCGAGTTTCTCCTTCAACCAGGCGCGGGTTTTCACCCACACCGGGGTAAAGGCCACGCGCTGGGCGCCATTGTCGTCGCCGGTCAGCGCCCGCAATTCCTTGAGTTCGGCAACCGTGCGTTTCGGGTTAAGGGGCATGCGATGCGGAGGTTGGACGGCCTGATTTCTGCTTGGAAACTACCGGCTTCTCGGCTGTATTCAATCCACCAAATAACCCGAACCATCCATTCCTGCAGGCGCCCGCGTTGGCCCTGGGAATCGCCGGCCAAAGTTGACTGACGTCCCCTCGTGCTGAGCCCCATTGCGCTCCGCAGGGTTGCTTCGTCCCCCATGTCCCTTTCCCCGCTGCTGCCGGCCGACGCCCTCACCGCCAACTTCACCGACCTGAAGCCGCCGCTCCGTCCCCAGGAAGCCCTCGTCGAGGCCAGCCGCTGCCTCTATTGCTTCGATGCCCCGTGCATCATGGCCTGCCCGACGGGCATCGATATTCCGGCGTTCATCAAGAAAATCGCCTTCGGCAACCCGGCGGGCGCGGCCAGGACCATTCTCACGGCCAACATCCTCGGCGCTTCCTGCGCCCGCGTCTGCCCGACCGAGGTATTGTGCGAGGGCGCCTGCGTCCTCGACGACCGCGATGAGCAGCCGATCATGATCGGCCGGCTGCAACGCTATGCCACCGACTATATCGCCGAACGCGGGCTCAATGTGTTGCCCGACGTGCCGGAGCGAAAGTCAGGCAAGAAAATCGCCGTGATCGGCGCCGGCCCCGCCGGGCTCGGTTGCGCGAGCGAACTCGCGCGTCTCGGTCACAGCGTCACGATTTTCGAAAAACAAAAGCAGCCCGGCGGCCTCAACACCTACGGCATCGCCTACTACAAGATGAAGCCCCAGGTGAGCCTGGCGGAGGTGCGACTCGTGCAATCGCTCGGCGTGGAGCTGCGCACGGGGGTCGCGGTCGGCCGGGATGTTTCCATTGCGCAGCTCGAGTCGGACTTCGATGCGATCTTCATCGGGGTCGGCCTGGGTGCGGCCACCAAACTCCACATTCCCGGCGAAGACCTGCCCGAAGTCCGCGATGCCCTGGATTTCATCGCGCAAATCCACACCGACCCGCTCCACACGGTGCCGGTCGGCCGGCGGGTGGCCGTGATCGGCGCGGGGAATACCGCCATCGATGCCGTCACCCAATCCAAACGGTTGGGCGCGGAGCAGGCGTTTATTGTCTACCGTCGCGGCGAGGCCGACATGTCCGCTTACGATTTCGAATACGAGCATGCGAAACATGACGGCGCGCAGTTCCTGTTCCACGCCGCGCCGGTTGAAATCATCGCCACGCCGGACGGCCATGTCGCCGGCCTCAAACTCATCCGCACCCGCCTGAACAACGGGCGGGCCGAACCCATCCCGGGCACCGAGTTCACCGAGCCGTGCGACCTCGTGCTGAAGGCCGTCGGCCAGGAGAAGCAGGTCAAGCTGCTCCGCGAACTTTTCCCGCAGCTGACCATCGACGATCGCGGCGTGATCGCACACGACAGGCTGACCGGCCAGACCAATGTCCCGCACCTCTTCACCGGCGGCGACTGCGGCAACGGCGGCCGCGAAGTCGTCAACGCCGTCGGCGAAGGCAAGAAGGCCGCGCACGGCCTGCATGCGTTCCTCACCAAACAGGCCGCGCAGCCGCCCGTGCAGCCTTCCCGCCTCGGCGCGAAACAGGGCGCGAGCGGCTCTGGCCTGCTCAATCCGATCCGCGCGCATGAATTGGAAGCGGGCCTGGAAAAATAAACCCACCCCAATTTTTTAACCACGGATTACACCGATTTCACGGATCAATTCCGCAAGCTGCCATTCCGAACAAAGCGAAGAACCCGTCTCCATCCGTGATATCCGTGAAATCCGTGGCCAAAAAAACCTCCTCCCATGGCTGATCTGAGCTGCAACCTCGCCGGCATCAAATCCCCCAACCCGTTCTGGATCGGCTCCGGCCCGCCGGCCAACACCGCTTACCAGGCGCACCGCGCCTTCGAGGCCGGCTGGGGCGGCGTCGTGTGGAAGACGATCGGCACACCCATCGTCAACGTGGCTTCGCGCTACTCGGCGCTGAACCACGGCAAGGACCGCATGATCGGGCTCAACAACATCGAGCTCATCTCCGACCGCGCGCCCGAGACCAACTTCCGCGAGATCGCCGAGGTCAAGCAACGCTGGCCCCACCACGCGGTCATCGCCTCGCTCATGGTCGAGACGCGCGAGCAGTGGCATGAGTTCGTCCAGCGCGCCGCCGACGCCGGCGCCGACGGCATTGAATTGAATTACGGCTGCCCGCACGGCATGTGCGAGCGCGGCATGGGCTCCGCGGTCGGCCAGCAGCCGGCGGTCGCGGAGAAGATCACGGGCTGGGTCATGGAGAAGGCGACCATCCCGGTCATCGTGAAGCTCACGCCGAACATCACGGACATCACCATGGCCGCGCGTGCCGCCCGGCGCGCCGGGGCCAATGCGATCTCCCTGATCAACACGATCAACTCGATCACCAACGTGAACCTCGACACGTTCGTGCCCGAGCCGACCGTGGCCGGCCTCAGTTCCCACGGCGGCTATTGCGGCCCCGCGGTGAAGCCGATCGCGCTGAACATGCTCCAGGCCTGCGCGGCCGATCCCGACGTCAACCTGCCCATCTCCGGCATCGGCGGCATCACCACCTGGCGCGACGCCGCGGAGTTCATCGCGCTCGGCGCGACCTCGCTGCAGGTCTGCACCGCCGTCATGCATTACGGTTTCCGCATCGTCGAGGACATGACCGACGGCTTGAACGCGTATCTCGGTTCCAAGGGCATGAAGTCCCTCGCCGACCTGCGCGGCCGCTCCGTGCAAAAGCTGCAGAAGTGGGAGAACCTCGACCTCAAGTTCCAACGCGTGGCCCGCATCGACTACGACAAGTGCATCGGCTGCAACCTCTGCTACATCGCCTGCGAGGACGGCGCGCACCAGTGCATCGACCTGAAGTCGCCCGATGAGTTGAAGGTCGGGCTCGGCCCCGGCCGCGTCCCGCACAAGCCGGTGCCGAAGGTCCGCGAGGAGGACTGTGTCGGCTGCAATCTCTGCTCCCTGGTCTGTCCGGTCGACGATTGCATCAACATGACGGTGATCAGCAATGGGCATGTTCCGATGTCGTGGAGCAATTATCAGGAGCGTCTCGCCAAAGGGGAGATGCAGCCGATCCCGCCGCATCCATAGGCATGAAGCTCCAAGCGCCAACATCCAAGCTCCAGAGAAACACCGGACTCCAATTTCCCGGAAACCGGTGCACCGGTTTGGAATATCGGCAGTTGGCCGGCAGTTCCTGGTCACTGGGTGAGGACACCAGCGAATCGAAACCACGCCACCCTTTCGATCTTGAGGAAAGGACGGCTGTTTTCGGCGAGGCAATTATTCGCTTTCTAAAGAAGGTGCCCCGCGGACCCAACAATGACCGGCTTATCGATCAGCTCACGGGCTGCGGCACTGCCGGTGGGGCAAATTATTGTGAAGCCAATGAAGGTCGCTCGAAAAGGGATTTCAGAAACATCATCGGCCGCTGCCGAAAGGAATCCAAGGAGTCGAAGTTCTTCCTCAGCATGATCGCCGCATCAGTACCCGCTGTGGCCGGAGAAGCCCGGGAACCCTACCGTGAAGCCAAGGAGCTTCACCTTATATTCTGCAGCATCTACCGCAAAACCACCCCATGACCGCATCCGCCCTTTTGATCGTTGATTTCCGAAGCTTCTCTGGAGCTTGGATGTTGGCGCTTGGAGTTTTCCCTTCCTCATGAACCTCACCCCCTGTCCCAATTTCATCGGCGGCGAATGGTCGCAGCCAAAAATCCCCGGCACGCCGGTCTTTAATCCGTCCACAGGCGACGTCATCGCCGAGTGTCCGGCCGGCGGCCCCGCCGAGGTCAATGCCGCCGTCGAGGCGGCGGCGGCCGCCTTTCCCGCCTGGCGCGACACGCCGGCGATCGAGCGCGCGCGGGTTTTCTTCAAGTATCGCCAGCTCGTCGAGGCGAGCTTCGACCAGCTTTGCCAGACGGTCTCGCGCGAGCACGGCAAGACCCACGCCGAGGCGCGCGGCTCCATTTTCCGCGGCATCGAGAACATTGAGTACGCCTGCGGCATCCCCACCCTTCTTTTTGGCGACTCGCTGCGCAACATCGCCCGCGGCGTCGACTGCGACACCATCAACATGCCGCTCGGCGTTTGCGTCGGCATCACCCCGTTCAACTTCCCCGCGATGGTGCCCTTGTGGATGTATCCCACCGCCATCGCCTGCGGAAACACCTTCGTCCTCAAGCCGAGCGAGAAGGTCCCCCTCAGCGCCGTGCTGCTCGGCCAGTTGCTCGAACAGGCCGGCCTGCCCAAGGGCGTTTTCAACATCGTCCACGGCGGCCGCCCCGCGGTCGACGCCCTGCTGACGCATCCGAAGGTGAAGGCGATCTCGTTCGTCGGCTCGACGCCCATCGCCAAATACATCTACGACACCGGCACCAAGCACGGGAAACGCGTCCAGGCCAATGGCGGCGCGAAGAACTACATTGTCGTCATGCCCGACGCCGACGTCGGCAAGACCGTCGAGAATCTCGCCACCGCCGCCTTCGGGTGCGCCGGCGAGCGTTGCATGGCGGGTTCCACCGCCCTCGCCGTCGGCGCCGCGGCGGACCGGGTGCTCCCTGAATTGGTGAAGGCCGCCAACGCCATCAAGGTCGGACCGACCGACCGCGCGGCCCAACCCGACATGGGCCCCGTCATCACCGCCGCGCACCGCGACCGCGTGCTCAGTCTCGTCGCGGCCGGCGAGAAGGAAGGCGCCAAGGTGATTGCCGATGGCCGCGGCGTGAAGATCGCCGACGCCCCGCAGGGTTTCTTCGTCGGCGCGACGGTGGTGGACCAGGTGCGAGACAACATGACGATCGCCCGCGAGGAAATCTTCGGTCCCGTCCTGAACGTCATGCGCATGGACGACCTCGACGCCGCCATCGAGCAGGCGAACAAGTCCGCCTTCGGCAACGGCGCGGCCATCTTCACCAACAACGGCCGCGCCGCCCGCGAGTTCACGATGCGCGTCAAGGCCGGCATGGTCGGCGTGAACGTCGGGGTGCCCGCGACGATGGCGATGTTCCCCTTCACCGGCTGGGACGATTCCTTCTACGGCGACCTCCACATCCAGGGCAAGGAAAGCATCCAGTTCTACACGCAGCAGAAAGTGGTCAGCAGCCGCTGGTTCGGCGGCGACGTGGGCGATGTGTGGAAAAAGTAGAAGCTCCAACCGCCAACATCCAAGCCCCAGAGAATATCAAATCGTGAAACCATTCATCCCGTTCGCCGCGCCTTTTAAATTTGAGCCCTGGAGCTTCCCTGGAGCTTGGATGTTGGCGCTTGGAATTTTTATTTCCCCATGAGCCTCCTGATAAAAAACGGCGAGATTGTGACTGCTGACTCGCGCTACATCGCCGACATCTATTGCGAGGACGAGACGATCACGAAGATCGACCGCAACATCGCCGCGCCCGCCGGCACCGAGATCATCGACGCCACCGGCAAGTATGTCTTCCCGGGGTTCATCGACCCGCACGTGCACATTTATCTGCCGTTCATGGGCACGTTTTCCAAGGACACCTACCAGACCGGCTCGAAGGCGGCGCTCGTCGGCGGCACGACCACCCTCATCGAGATGTGCTGCCCCTCGCGCGCCGACGATGCCCTGAAGAGCTTCGAACTGTGGATGAGCCAGGCGGAGGGCAAATCGGCGTGCGATTTCACGTTCCACATGGGGGTGACGAAATTCGACGCCACCACCGAGGCCCAGCTGCGTGAGATCGTGAGGCGCGGCATCGCCTCCTTCAAAATCTTCCTCGCGTACAAGGGGGCGTTCGGCATCGACGACACGGAACTCTACCGCACGCTCAAACTCGCGAGGGAACTCGGGGTCATCGTGACCGCCCATTGCGAGAACGAGACGCTCGTCGCCGAGCGCTGCAAGGAGCTGCTCGCCGCCGGCAAGACCGATCCCAGCCAGCACCATGAGAGCCGGCCGCCGGCCGTCGAAGCCGAAGGCGTCCACCATTTGATGACCTTCGCCGAGCTGACCGGCGCGGCGACCTACATCGTCCATCTCAGCTGCAAGGAAGCGCTGAGCACCGCCATCGCGGCCCGCCAGCGGGGCGTGCGGGTGGCGGTCGAAACCCTCATTCAATACCTCACGCTCGACAAATCCTACGCCGAGAAGCCCAACTTCGAGGGGGCCAAGTACGTGATGTCGCCGCCCCTCCGCGACGCCCGCAACCAACCCGTGCTTTGGAATGGATTGCGCGATGGCCTGATTCAAACCGTCGCCACCGACCACGCCCCGTTTGATTTCGAAAAACAAAAACCGATGGGCAGGGCGGACTTCACAAAGATTCCCAATGGGATCCCGTCGCTCGAGGAACGCGTCAACCTGCTCTACACCCACGGGGTCCGCACCGGGAAGATCGACCTGCACACCTTTGTGAACGTCGCGAGCACGCAGGTCGCGAAACTCTTCGATCTCTTTCCGCGCAAGGGCGCCATTCAGCCGGGCGCGGACGCCGACCTCGTGGTGTTCGACCCCGACTACCGCGGCACGATTTCGGCGAAGACGCAGGCGATGAACGTCGACTACAGCGCCTTTGAAGGGTGGAAGCTGGAGGGCCGGGCCAGCGTTGTGACCGTGCGCGGCCAGATCGCCGCCCAAAACGGCAAGTTCTGCGGCACCCTCGGGCGCGGCCAGTTCCTGCAACGCAAGCCGAGCCATTTTTAACCGCGCCCTAGAGTTCCAAGCGCCAACCTCCAGATCCCAATGAAACTCCAACCCGAAAAACGCCAACGCAGCCCGGGTAATCTTGTAGAGATTTCCTGGAGCTTCTCTGGAGCTTGGATGTGGGAGCCTGGAGTTTCATAAACATGTCCCTCGAAATCGTGGATTCCACCGCCGTGATGGCTGGCGTGAAGGCCTCACCGCTTTACAACGCCGACCTGGCTCCGGTGCCGCCGTCCGGCCGCAAGTGGGGCACGGCCTCGATCGCCGCGCTCTGGATCTCGATGTCCGCGTGCATCCCGACCTACATGCTCGCCTCCGGCCTCATCAGCAGCGGCATGAACTGGGCGCAGGCCGTCCTGACCATTTTCCTCGGCAATGTCATCGTGCTGATCCCGATGATCCTCAACGCGCACGCGGGCACCAAATACGGCATTCCCTTCCCCGTCTTCTGCCGCGCCTCGTTCGGCACGACCGGCGCCAACATCCCGGCGGTGCTGCGCGCGCTGGTGGCGTGCGGGTGGTTCGGCATCCAGACGTGGATTGGCGGGGACGCGATCTACAAGATCATCGGCGTGTTCTCGCCGGGGTTCGTCGCTGGGGCCCCGCTGCCCCTGCTCGGCATCACCGCCGCCCATTTCGCCTGCTTCCTGCTTTTCTGGGGCGTCAACATGTGGGTCATCTGGCGCGGCATCGACACGATCCGCGTGCTGCTGAACATCAAGGCCCCGCTCCTGGTCGCGCTCGGTCTCCTGCTGCTCTGGTGGGCGTGGCGCGCGGCCGGCGGCTTCGGTCCGATTCTCTCGCAACCCTCGGCATTCGCGCCGGGCGGTCCGAAGGCCGGACAATTTTGGACGGTTTTCTTTCCCTCCCTCACCGGCATGATCGGTTTCTGGGCAACCCTGTCGCTCAACATCCCGGACTTCTCGCGTTACGCCAAGTCGCAGCGGGACCAGGTCCTCGGCCAGGCGCTGGGATTGCCCGCCACCATGGCCCTGTATTCCTTCATCGGGGTGGCCGTCACGTCCGCGACGACGATCATCTACGGGCAAACCCTGTGGGATCCGATCGACGTGCTCACCCGCTTCAAAAGCCCGGTCGTGCTCGTTGGCTCCCTCATCTCGCTCTGCCTGGCCACGCTCGCGACCAACATCGCGGCCAATGTCGTCAGCCCGGCCAATGATTTCGCCCAGCTCGCGCCGAAAAAAATCTCCTTCCGCACCGGCGGCTTCATCACCGGCGTGATCGGCATCGTGATGATGCCCTGGAAACTCCTCGCCGATCCGAGCGGCTACATCTTCACGTGGCTCGTCGGCTACAGTGCGCTGCTCGGGCCCATCGGCGGCGTGATGATCGCGGACTACTTCGCCTACCGGAAGAAGCAGCTCAACGTGCCCGCGCTCTACTCGCCGAAGTGGGAGTACCATTATTCCAATGGCTACAGCTGGGTGGCGATTACCGCCCTCCTCGCCGGCGCGTTGCCGAGCCTCCCGGGTTTTCTGGCCACGATCAAACTCATCGACGCCAGTCGGGTGCCGCCCTTTTTCCTGCAACTGTATGGCTTCGCGTGGCTCGCCGGCTTCGCCATCGCGTTCGTGGTATATCTCGTACTCCGCAAATTCGCGCCAAACACCTAACCTTTGCTTTTCACAGAAGGGAACCAAGCGAACGAAGAATGCTCACTGACTTTCCTTGGTTATCTCCGTTACCTTCAGTGAAAATAATCCCCTTATGAAGACCATCCCCCTCCCCTCCACCGCCCACACGCCGGCAAAATACAGCGGCCCTTCGCTCGAGGCCGTGCTCGCGCAACGCAAGCAGTTCCTCAACCCCGGCCTCTTCCTCTACTACAAGCAGCCGATCATGATCGTGGAGGGCAGCATGCAGTGGGTGTGGGACAGCACCGGCAAGCGCTACCTCGACGGCCTCGGCGGGATCGTGACGGTCAGCGTCGGCCACTGCCACCCGCACGTGCTCAAGGCGATGAATGCGCAGAACGCCCAGCTGCAACACTCCACCACGATCTATCTCCAGCCAAACATCGGCGCCTTCGCGGAGAAACTCGCGTCCAAGCTGCCCGGCGACCTCAAGGTCTGCTACTTCGTCAATTCGGGATCCGAAGCCAACGACCTCGCGCTGCTCATGGCGCGGCTCTACACGGGCAACTACGATGTCATCGCCCTGCGCAACGCCTACCACGGCGGCAACGCCGCCACCATGGGCCTCACCGCGCACGGCGGCTGGAAATTCAACGTGCCGCACAGCTTCGGCGTGCACCACGCGATCACGCCCTATCCATACCGCGGTGCCTATGGTTACGATGACCCGAAGGCCGGCGAGAAATACGCGGCCGACGTCAAGCAGGTCATCGACTACACCACCTCGGGCAAGGTCGCGGCGTTCATCGCCGAATCCATCCAGGGCGTCGGCGGCTTCGTGGAATTTCCGCAGGGTTACCTCAAGCACGCCTACGAACACGTGCGCGCCGCCGGCGGCGTGTGCATTGCGGATGAAGTGCAGACGGGGTTCGGCCGCACGGGCTCGCATTACTGGGGCTTCGAGACGCAGGGCGTCGTGCCCGACATCGTCACCATGGCCAAGGGCATCGGCAACGGCGCGCCGCTCGCGGCGGTCGTCACGACGCCGAAAATCGCCGCCGTCATGGCGCAGAAAACGCACTTCAACACCTTCGGCGGCAACCCGGTCGTCTCCGCGATCGGCACCGCGGTGCTCGAGGTCATCGACCGGGAAAGGACGCAGCAGAACTGCCTGGAACTCGGCAACTACATCCTCGCCGGACTGAACAAGCTGAAGGAAAAGCACCAGGTCATCGGCGACGTCCGCGGTCGCGGCCTGATGCTCGGCATCGAATTCGTGAAAGACCGCGCCACGAAGGAGCCCAACAAGGAGGCCTGCGCGCAGGCCGTCGAAAACGCCCGCGAACTCGGCCTGCTCCTCGGCAAGGGCGGCCTGTGGGGCCAGACGATCCGCTTCGCCCCGCCGATGAACATCACGAAGGCTGACGCCGACTTCCTCCTCGCGGTGCTCGACGAAGCCATCGCCGCGGTGTAGGCGCGGGGCGCTCCAGCAGGGTCGCCGCCTGGCGGCGACCCTACATTCTTAACGGGTGTTTCCAGCGAGCGCGGGCTTGCGCCACGGAAACGCTTTCCCCTTTCTCCTGCGCATGGCCCAAACCGACAAACCTGCCGAGAAACTCCTCGAAAAAACCATCTTCGCCAGCCGCTGGCTCCAGGCGCCGCTCTATGTCGGCCTGATCGTGGCGCAGGGCATTTACGTCTATCAGTTTTTCGCCGAGCTGTGGCACCTGTTGCACTTCGCCATCCAGCACCCGGCCGAGGTCAAGGACCCCAGCACGCACATCATGCTCGGCGTGCTCGGCCTGATCGACGTCGTGATGATCGCCAACCTCCTCATCATGGTGATCATCGGCGGCTACGAGACGTTTGTCTCGCGCCTGCACCTCGACAACGAGGAGGACCAGCCCGAGTGGCTCAGCCACGTGAACGCCGGCATGCTCAAGGTGAAGCTCGCCACGGCGCTCATCAGCATCTCGTCCATCCACCTGTTGAAAACCTTCATCGAAATCCGCTCGCCGGAAATCGCGCTGAACATCGAGGCCGTCAAGTGGCAGGTCGTCATCCACCTCGTGTTCGTGCTGTCGGCCATCATTCTCGCCTGGACGGACAAGGTCATGATGGCCGGCGCGGCCGCGGCGGCCCACGTGGCGGAAAAACCGGCGCACTAGAACGTTTCAAAAGACAATGCGGCCTGTGCTAAGGTGGAACGGCCTGACCTCAGGCCGTTTTCTCGAGGCCAGCGCACTGAGGTCAGTGCGCTCCACCTTTTCAGGCGGCTACATTTCAACTTAAACTGCACTAATTGGGACTTTGCAGGCGCGGGGATTTGCCCTTGGGTGAGGCGCGTGGACTCCAAGCAATTCAAGCCCGCCAGCGTCGCCGCCCAGGCCCTCGGCTGGGTGGACGAGAAGACCCGCGCCGTCTCCCCGGCCATCCATACCTCGACGACGTACCTGCGCGACGAGGACAACCAGTACCGCTCCGGGCGCGGGTACATCCGGGCGGACAACCCGTCGTTCGACCAGGCGGAGGCCTTGCTGAACCATCTGGAACAGGGCGCGGGCGCGATGTTGTTCAGCTCCGGCATGGCCGCAGCCACCGCGGTTTTTCTTTCCCTCCAGCCCGGCGATCACGTCGTGGCGCCCAAGGTGATGTACTGGGGCCTGCGCAGCTGGCTGCAGGGCTTCGCCACGGAATGGGGCCTGCGGGTTGAACTCGTCGACACGACGGACCAGTCCGCCCTCGCGCGGGCGATCCAGCCGGGCAGGACCAAGCTGGTCTGGATCGAAACCCCGGCCAACCCCACGTGGGTTGTCACCGACATCGCGGCGACCGCAAAACTGGCGCATCAGGCCGGCGCGCGGCTGGCGGTGGACTCCACCGTGGCCACTCCCGTGCTCACCCGGCCGCTCACGCTGGGCGCGGACATTGTGATGCACGCGGCCACGAAATACCTCAACGGACATTCCGACGTCCTCGCCGGCGCGCTCGTCACGGCGAAAAACGACGAAGCCTGGCAGCGCCTGAAAGCCATCCGCCACGACATGGGCGCCGTGCCCGGATCGTTCGAGTCCTGGCTGCTCCTGCGCGGCATGCGGACGCTCTTTGTGCGCGTGCCGGCGGCCTGCCGCAACGCCCGGTTGATTGCGGAGCATTTTTCTCAGCACCCGAAAATCCTCGAGGTGCTCTACCCCGGGCTGCCGTCGGCGCAGGGCCACGCGGTGGCCGCGCGGGAAATGTCCGGCGGGTTCGGCGGCATGCTGTCCCTCCGCGTGAAGGCCGGCGAAGCCGCGGCCATCGCCACGGCCGCGCGGGTGAAACTCTGGAAGCGCGCCACCTCGCTCGGCGGCGTCGAAAGCCTGATCGAACACCGCGCCAGCGTGGAAGGCCCGGCCAGCCCCGTGCCGCCGGACCTATTGCGCCTCTCCGCGGGCATCGAGGATGCCGGGGACTTGATCGCGGACCTGGAGCAGGCGCTCGGTTCGTAGGTGGAACGCGCCGCCCCGGCGCGTTGCCGCTCCTACACAATGCACCGTCCAATGCCCGTAAATTGAGCGGGAAAACAATCCGACCCTGGGGCGACATGTCACCTAGTGGGTGACGTGCCCCGCAAAAAAATCCGCAGGGAGTCGGGAGATACCTGGCACGATCGAGCTTTCACCGACGCTTCCTTCTCCACCTGAGTCTGGCTGGGACCAGCATTCCACTCCGTCACGGAATCCGCAGCACCATGCCGGGCCTCAGCTCCGCGGCGCTTTTCAGCACTCCCCGGTTCGCGCCGAGGATGTCATTCACGCGGGTGCGGTTGCCGTAATACTGCTGCGAGATTTTGGACAGCGTATCGCCCGCGATCACGGTGTGGCGCCGGTTGCCCGTGACGGGGGGCGTGACCGCCGGCGTTGAAGCCCTGCCCGGTGGCGTTGGCGTGGCCCGGACGGGAGCGGGCGTCGAGGCGGCCGGACGCGTGGGCGGAGCCGTCGGCCGCGTGCGCACCGCCGGGAGGTTGTCGACGGAGAAACTGAAATTCGAAGACGGCGTCGCCGGCGAAGCAGCCGGGCTGGTGGCCGGAGCCTCGGTCACCGCCGCCAGCGCGTTGCCGCGACCCGCTTTCACGTCGGCCAGCTCCTGCTTCAGCGCCTCGTTCTCCTTCTTGAGCTTGTCCAGCGCGCCGACGAGATCGACGCGCTGCAGCTGGTTTTCCAGCGGTTGCGCGGGCAGCGTGCGCGCGAATTCACGGGTGGCCGCGTCAATCCGCTGGCGGATCAGCGGCGCCTGCGGGCTGTTGGGCCGCAGGGCCAGGTATTTCTTGAAATGATAGATGGCGGACAGCGGGTCGTTGATGTGCTGCGCGTAGAGCAGGCCGATCTCGAGGTGCGATTCCGGCGCGTCCTCCCCGCGCTTGTCGATGACCTTGAGAAACGCCGTCAGCGCCTCCTGTCGCCGGCCGCTCTTCAACAACGCCTGGCCCTCGCGGTAAGCGGGCTCGTCGATCTCGGTCGCGGTCTTGATGCGGTCGCTGTCCGAGCAGCCGGCGAGCACAAGCAGCCCCAGCAACGGGAACCACAGGCAGGCAAATCTGGACAGCAGGCGCGACACGGGCGAAATGAATTGAATGGAGATACGCGACCGCTAGGTTTGCCCCGCCGTTCCGCCAACACAAGTTTTAGATGCCCCTTTCCGACCGGACCATCCTCGCGCAAGCCCGCCTGTGCCTCGACATCGAGCAGCAGGCGCTCGCGGCCACCGCCAAAATCCTCGACCGCGATTTCGTCGCCGTCGTGCGCGCCGTGGAAACGGTCCTGGCGGCCGGGCACAAGGTGATCTTCTCCGGCGTCGGCAAGAACGCCCACATCGCGGAAAAACTCACCGGCACGCTCAACAGCATCGGGGTGCCCTCGTGTTTTCTCGACCCGACGCAGGCCCTGCACGGCGATCTCGGCCTGTGCGCCGCGGGGGACCTGGCCATCCTGCTGAGCAACAGCGGCGGGACGAGCGAGATGCTGCGCCTGCTGCCGCTGTTCGAAAAATTCGGGCTCGAGACCGTGGCGCTCACCGGCGCGCCCGACAGCGAACTGGCCCGCGGCGCGGATCACCGCCTGATTTACTCCGCCCCGCGCGAAGCCTGTCCCCTCGCCCTCGCGCCCACCGCCAGCACCACCGCGGCGCTCGCCCTCGGTGACGCGCTGGCCATGGTGCTGCTCGAAAGCCGCGGGCTGACGCGCGAGGATTTTGCGAAGTACCATCCCGCGGGCACGCTCGGCATGACGCTCCTGCTGCGCGTGAAGGACATCATGCGCACCGGCGAGGCCTGCCCGGTCGTGAAGGAAAAAGGCACGACCATCCAGGCCGCGATTTTTGCCATGACCAAGGCCAAGGCCGGGGCGGTGGCGCTGGTGGACGCGAAGGGCAAGCTGAGCGGCATCTTCACCGATGGCGACCTGCGCCGCAGCGCGCTCGATGGCGGGGCCGATTTCCTCCGCAAGCCGGTCGGCGACTTCATGACCCGCGGCGGCAAGACCGTCGCGGCCGAGGCGCTCGCGGTGGAGGCCCTGAAGCTTTTCCAGCAGTTCAAGATTTCCGACCTGTTCGCCCTCGATGCGCAGGGCCGGCCCACCGGCTACATCGACGTCCAGGACCTGCCGAAGCTGAAGATCCTGTAGGCCCCGTAATGCCGCCGGGAGCCGGCGTTATAGGACGGCCCGCGTTCGGGCCCCGCCTGCTTCCGTGTTGCAGCCGGCCGGGGCGTGGCTTGTTCTGGGGGTTGCCATGAACTTCCGCATCGAAACGGACACAATGGGCGAGGTGAAGGTCCCCGCCGACAAATACTGGGGCGCCCAGACCGAGCGCTCCCGCAATAATTTCCGCATCGGGCCCGAGGCCAGCATGCCGCGCGAGATCATCCACGCGTTCGCCGTCCTCAAGAAGGCCGCCGCCCTCGCCAACCATGAACTCGGCGTGCTGCCCGCGGAGAAGCGCGACCTCATCGCGCGCGTATGCGACGAGATCCTCGCGGGGAAGCTCGACGACCAGTTTCCGCTCGTCATCTGGCAGACGGGCTCCGGCACCCAGAGCAACATGAACGCCAACGAGGTCATCGCCAACCGGGCGCATGTGCTCACCGGCGGCCAGTTGACCGACGCGAAGAAGGGCCTCAACCCGAACGACGACGTCAACAAGTCCCAGTCGTCGAACGACACCTTCCCCACCGCGATGCACATCGCGGCGTACGAAGTCACCGTGGGCACCACCCTCCCGGGCATCCAGCGCCTGCGCGACAGCCTCGACGCCAGGGCGAAGGCCTTTGCCAGGATCGTGAAGACCGGCCGCACGCACTTCATGGACGCCACACCGCTCACGCTCGGCCAGGAATTCAGCGGGTATGTCCAGCAGCTCGACAACGGCATGCGGGCGATCCGCAACGCGCTCGAGATGATCCGCGAACTGGCGCTCGGCGGCACCGCCGTGGGCACCGGCCTCAACACGCCCGCCGGCTACGATGTGCTGGTCGCGAAGAAGATCGCCGAACTCACCGGCCGGCCGTTCATCACCGCGCCCAACAAGTTCGAAGCGCTCGCCGCCCACGATGCGATGGTCGAGCTCTCCGGCGCGCTCAAGCGCGTGGCGGTGTCGCTGATGAAGATCGCGAACGACATCCGCATCCTCAGCTCCGGCCCGCGCTCGGGCATCGGCGAGATTGTCATCCCGGACAACGAGCCCGGCTCCTCCATCATGCCCGGCAAGGTCAACCCGACGCAACCCGAGGCCATGACGATGGTGTGCGCGCAGGTGATGGGCAACGACGTCACCGTCGGCATTGGCGGCGCCACCGGCCATTTCGAACTCAACGTCTTCAAGCCGGTCATCGCGGCCAATGTCCTGCAGAGCGCGCGCCTCCTCGGCGATGCCTGCGTTTCCTTCGCCGAAAAGTGTTCGGACGGCATCACGGCGAACGAGCCCATCATCAAGCGGCACCTGGAGAATTCCCTCATGCTCGTGACGGCGCTCAATCCGCACATCGGCTACGCCAAGGCGGCCGAGATCGCCAAGAAGGCGCACAAGGAAAACACGACCTTGAAGGCCGCGGCCGTCAAACTCGGCCATCTCACCGCCGAGCAGTTCGACGCGTGGGTGCGGCCCGAGGACATGACCGGCTCACTGAAGTCGTAAGCTGACAAAACAAAGGCCCGCGAAAGCGGGCCTTTTTCATTGAAGCGGCTGCGGAGCCTTTAGAAGCGCAGCGCGACGATCTGCGGCATCGGCGTGCCGAAGGTGTCGATCTCGCGGGACAACCGCGTGGTGCGATCGGAGTCCGTATCACCCAGGCGGCGGGCCAGTTTCTGCTTCACCATGTCCGGGAGAGAAGGCTCGGGCGAGGGCTGGCGGCCGTCGTAGCGGGCGAGCAGGCGATTGCGACGCGAGCCCGTGGGAATGGAGGCGAGTTCCTCGGTCGCGGGCGCCGCAACGCGATTCGGCGCACTCAGCCGGCTGCCCAAATCGGCCGTTCCGAAATCATTGTCCGTCGATTCCGCCCGGTTGAGATTGGCCGCGAGGAGGCGGTCCGACGGTTTCTCGACGGTGGGCGGCGCAACCAAAAGGGGCATCAACTCAACGACCTCCGTGGGAGCCGGGGACGAAGCGGTGGAAACCGCAACCGGGGAAACTTCCTCCACCGCGCTCGCGGTTGCGTCGCTCCGATTGACGAGCGGCGAACTGACTGCGACCGCCGGGGCGGCAACTTCGCGCCCCGCCGGCGCCGGGGCGCCCATCGGGGCGGACTCGGCCTGCGCCAGTTGAGCAGGCGCATAAAATTTCACCGACACCAACGTAAAGGCGAGGATGGCCGTGGCACCGACCGGCAGGTAGGCCCGGCGCACCAGCAATTGCGGCAGGTCCTGCCACCACGAGCGTTTCTCAATCAGGGCGGTCAACTGCTTGCCGCGCAGCTCGCGCTCGAATTTCGTCCAAAATTCCGCATCCGGCCGCTCGGCACGCTTGAGGCGCAGCAAATCCTCGACGGTGACTTTGGGACGTTGGTTCAATTCCGGCATAATCAGGCGCTTAAATATTTACCCAGCTCGCCCTGCAGGAATTGCTTGGCGTAGTGAAGGCGGGAACGAACGGTGCCTTCGGAGCAGTCCATGACTTCGGCGATCTCGGAATGGCTGAGGCCATCAATCTCAAAAAGAGTAATCACAGTGCGGTGTGGGATAGACAATTTTTGCATCGCTTCGTTCAATTTTTCCTTGAGCTCCTGGAGGTAGGTATCCCTATCGGCCCCCTTCTTATCTGTCAGCTGCTCAAGGATTTCGGTACTAACACCATCTTCCTGAAGCTTCTCCAAACTGAAAAAGCTGCGCAGCCGGTTCTTTCGCAGGTGGCTGAGGGTGGTGTTTACCGCAATCCGGTAGAGCCAGGTGAAGAACGAGCAATTGCCCTGAAAGCGGTTGATCGACTGGAAGGCCTTGATGAAGGCGTCCTGCGTGAGGTCCGAGGCGTCCTCCCGATTGGCCGTGAGGTTATAGACGATACCGAAAACCCGCTCCCGGTATTTTACGATCAACTGGTCAAACGCCGCGACGTCTCCCGCCTGCACCTTTCGAACCACCGCAAAGTCTGCGTCAGCTTCCAGCTGCCGCTCGGGGGAACTGATGATGGCTTTGGTGAAGACCTTGGACAGGTTCATCGCGCGGAAAGACAGGTTACAAACGCTGGGGAGCCACGCAAACGCAAATTATGGTGAAACCGGCACGGCCAGCGCCGCGACTTGGTTTCTGAGCATGTCGCCGAGCTGGGACATCAGCGGCACGGGCGCCAAATGGGCGAAGGGAGCCAGGGCCTCGCTCGCGATCGCCAGTTCCGCGTCGATGGCCTGCACGACGCCCCCGGCGATGCCGAGTTCCTGCATCCGTTGCTTGCTGGCCGACAGGCCCAAGGGGTGGCCGCCGCGCAAGGCCGCGACCATCGCCGCGCGCTCCTCCGCGGAAACCCGCTCCAGCAACAGCATCAGCGGCAGGGTCAGCTTTCCCGTGGCGAGGTCGGTGCCGAGGGTCTTCCCAATCCGCTGCTCCTCGCCCACGAAATCCACGAGGTCGTCATAGATCTGGTACGCGATGCCCAGGTGATGACCGAAGCGGTCCGCCGCGCCCGCGAAGGCCGCCTCATGGCCGGACAGGCGCGCGCCGAGGTAGCAGGAAACCCGGAAAAGCTCGGCCGTCTTCAGGTCGATCATCCGCCGGTACTCGGCCAGCGAGACGTTGATGTCGCGCCGGCGAAGCGTCTGCATGATCTCGCCGGAGCAAACCTTGCGCGTCGATTCCGACACCAGGCGGCAGACTTCCGTCGTCGGAAATTGCGAGGCGACATGCAACGCCTGCGAAAAAAGCGCATCGCCCAGCAGCACGGCGGCATCCGGCCCGAATTCCCTCGCGGCGGTCCGGCGGCTGCGGCGGATCTCGGCGCGGTCCATGATGTCATCGTGCACCAGCGTCGCGAGGTGCACCATCTCGACCACCCCGGCCGCGCGCACGAGGTCGTCCGCGACGACGCCATCGCCCTGCCAGCCGCTGACGAACACCATGGTCGGACGCAGCCGCTTGCCCGACGTGTCGAGGCAGTAGGCGGCCATCCCGCGGATTTCCGCCTCGAAATGCTCCACTTCATTGCGCATGAATCGGTCAAGCGCCGCCATGTGGGGACCGACGCGCTCGAAGAGCCCGGAAAAGTCCCGCGGTGGTTGCGGCGGCGTGCCAGGTGGGGTCATCACACTTGCCATCGGCCCCAAGCTAGGCGCGGCCTCCGAAATGGCTAACAAATACTGCACGCAGTCTTGCCACGAATGGGCGCGATAACATTTCGTTAACCCCATGGGACAGGATAACCCGTGGTTGCTGGCCGGCATGATCGTCGCCGCCGGAGTGATGGCCCGCTGGTGGTGGGACGACCTCCAGGCCTCGCGCCGCGGCGCGGCTTCCGCCCGGGCCTTTCCCGGGGCGACCCCCGCGGGTGCGCGCGCGCTGGTCATCGCCGCCGCCGGCGGGCTGGTCCTCGTCGCCCTCGAAACGGCCGGCGAGGCCGCCCTTGGCCTCACCGACCGCCAAAGCCGGATGACCGCGTTGTTCGCGGTGTACGCCCTGATGGCGGCTTTCATCGAGGAACTTATCTTTCGCGGCTACCTCGTGGTGGAAAACCGGGGGCGGGCCGCCCTGGTCGCGGGCATCGCCGGGGCCTCGGTGGGTTTCGCATTGCTGCATCCCTTTTTATGGGAATGGCACGAGGGCAGTCTGCGCGTGCACCTCGATGCCAAGGCCTGGTTCAGCACCGGGGCCGTGTTCGCCAGTTCGCTGTGGTTCTACGCCGTGCGCTTCATGCCGGCGAATCCCACGCGTTCGTTGCTGCCCTGCATCGCCGCGCATCTGGCGAAAAACGCCGCCGTGATCGCCATCAAGTTCGCCGGCGGATTTTTCGACGGCGCGTGGTAGCGTGGCGGGCAAAAAAAAGACCGGCGGAAATCCGCCGGTCTCGAAAGGGACGCGTTACCTAGTTACTTCTTGGCCGGGGTTGCCGCCTTCGGCGCGGTGTACACATCGAAGCCCGCCGGAGCGCGGAAGCCAGGCAGTTCGTCGCGGGTCAGACCGACGGCCTTGATGGCGCGGGGATCGAACACATCCTCGGGGGCACCGCCATCCGCCGAGATGGTCTTGGCAGTGATGAAGATGAGCAGATTCGTCGCAACGTTGTTAACGCTCTTGTTGGAGAACAGGCGGCCAAGCACCGGGATGCTGCCAAGGACCGGGACCTTGTTGCCGCCGTCTTGCTTGGAGTCCGTGATCAGCCCACCGATGCCCATCGTGAAACCGTCCTTCAGCGAAACCTGGGTCTTAACCTTGCGAGTCGAGATGATCGGGATTTCCGCACCGCCGGCACCACCGAAGGTCGTCTTGTCCGCCTGCTGACTCACCTCGGGCTCCAGCGCGAGCTTGATGATACCGCGAGCGTTCACCTGCGGGGTGACCTTGAGGATGATGCCGATCGGCTTGTAGGTGAAGCCGGACACTTCGAAGGTGCCGCGCTCGCTGTTGTAGTTATAGCTCGGCACCGGGAATTCCTGGCCGATGTTTAGGACGGCCTCGGTGTTGTTGAGTGTCACGACCGTCGGGTTGGACATGACCTTCGTATTGGACTGGGTCTTCAGCGCCGAGATGATGACATTGAAGTCGGAAGCGGAGAAGACCGCCGTCGCGACGCGGGCCGTGCTGCCGCCATGCGTGAGGGAATTCAACGCCGTGATCGCGGTGTTGACGGACGTGGTGGAGCTCTGGCTGCCGGTAAAGGTGTTGGGCGACGTATAGGTGCCCAACGCCGCATCCTCCGGCACCACTTGAATGTTGGCCGGGATGCTGCCGGGCGTGATGTTGCTGAGCGCACCGTTGGTCGTGTTCAAGGTGCCCTGTGCAATCGTGCCGGTGCCGGTGAGGCCGGGCCCAGTCATGAACTGGGGTGCCGTGAGGTAGGTGGTCGCGTTGTTGGCCGTCGTGGCGCCAGTGCTGCCCGAGCCACTGTCGTTGGTGCTGCCGTTGCTGTACACCTGATTGCGATCGCGCGTGAAGCTCTGCTTAATGTTGCCGACGCCGACCGAGTAGTTAGCCAGCGACTGCCAGTTGACACCGATGTTGCGGATGTCGCGGTCGGTCACTTCAACGAACTTCGACTCGATCATCACCTGGTCGGTGGCCTTGTCGAGTTGCTCGATGATGAGGCCGATGCGCTTCATGCGGGTGGGGCGCTCCGTGATCACCAGCGCGTTGCTGCGACCGTCGATCACGATCTTGCCGCCGGCGGCGGCATCGATGAGACCGTCAATCGTCGGCTTGATGTCCGCGGCCTTGGCGTTGTTGAGGATGAACACCTCGGTGGCGGCGGGTTCCTGCTGCAGGAGCTCGTTGCTCACGATTTTGATGATGTTGCCCTCGCGGATGAAGGTGTAGCCGACGGGGGTCAGCACCACGGTGAAAATCTGCTCCCAGGTGACGTCGCGGAGCTTGATGGACGTCTTGCCGGTCAGCGTGTCGGGCACCACGAGGTTGAGCTCAAAGAGGTCGGCGACGTTGCGGAGGATCGTCTTGATGTCCTCGTCGGGGAAATCCACGGACAGCGTGTCCTTGTCGCGGCTCACCGGGGCGGCGGTGGGTTCGGCTCCCTGCACGGTGGCGACAGGGGTGGCGGCGTGCTCGGCGGGCGCCGCGGCCGGCGCGGCGGGGGCCGCGGGTTCAGACTGAGCGAAGACCGGCAGGGTCAGTGCCGAGGCGAAGAGCGCGGTCAGGAGGGTGCGTGTGCTCATAATTCTTATCCTTATTTGATGGTCCGGGTAAATTCCTCGCGGTTCAGGCGAAGGGTAAAGGTGGTGCGGTCGATGTTCACGACTTCTAGGGTGTATTGGTTGCCTTCAAAGGTAATTGTTAAAATCCCGCCGGCTTTCACCCGCTTTTGACCGAAGGAAAGCGAAGGCTGCCCGCCGAGCACGATGTAGCCGCTCGGCTTCAGGCTGGCCGCAATCGCCTGGAGCTGATCGCGATCGCTGCGCGGACCGGTCGGCGCGGGCGCCGGTCCCGTGGTGGGCGCTTGCACCGGGGCATTGACGCGGCCCATCGCGGCGACCGCCTCGGTGAACGCAGCCGGATAAAAAGGGTCGACCGTCACCGGCGTCACCTCACGCGGGGCGACAAAGGCCTTGGCGCGTTCAAGCGCCTGCTGACGGCTGGCCGGGCTGAGGACCGTGTCGCCGAACGCGGCGGAAGTCGCGCCCGCCAGCAGGATCAGGCTGCCCAGAATTCGAGTGAGGGGTTGGCTCATGGCTGGCCGAGAAGTTCGAGGTTAATGGCCATCGAGATGCCGGGCTCCGACTGGCCGTCCGCGCTGGGAGACTTCGTGAACGTGACCGCCTGGATGCGGCTGAAATGGCGGCCTTTCTCGACCCGCTGCAGGAAGGCCATGGTGTTTTTATAGGTGCCCTGGACATTCACATTGAAGGGAATGCCGACGTAGGTGGACTTGGAATTGCGGCTGCGCGTGTTCTGCCGGACGTCGAGGAGCTTCACCTCGGTTTCGGCCTCGAGCTTGTAGAAGTACTGCAGGTTAACCGCGAGTTGGCTGTCGCGGATCAGGCGGCTTTCCAGCTCCTTCGTGGCCGCCTGCATTTCCGCGACCTCGGCGGGCAGGTTCTTCGAGATGCTGACGTTCGAGAGAACCTTCTTCGCCTCGGCGGACTTGGCCTCATACTCGGCCTGGCGCTTTTCCGTCTCGCCGCTGCGGTAGTAAAGCCAGCCGATGGCCAGCAGGCAGATCAATCCACAGACAAACCCGACGGGCTGTTTCTTGATGTGCGCGATGATGTCGGCGGAATTCATTATTTTTTCCCCTCGGGTTTGACCTTCAACGAGATTTCGAAGGACATGAAGCCGTTGCCGCCGTCCGGGTTGAGCCGTTCCAAGGTGATGGGGTCAAACACCGTGCCAAGGCGCGGATGCGCCTTCAAGAGCTCGACATAACTGGAGGCCGAGCCGGACGCCTGCTCGCGCGTGCCGGCCACGACGCCCCGCAGGTTGTATTGCTGGCCCTTGGGATCGACGGGAATCCGCAGGTCCACCACGTCGATCGAGATTTCCTTCGGCAGCGTCTGGCCGATCAGCACGATGAATTCGCCCGGCGGCACCGGGGACTTCATGAAGGTCCGCGCTTCCGTGATCTTCCGGTCCTCCTCGCTGAACACCTGGGTCAGGCGCAGCGCCTCCGCGTTGAGCTTCGCGTTGCCGTCGATCTCGGCCTGGGCCTCGGCGATTTGCGCCGCCAGGGTCTTGAGGGTGTACTCGCGGTAGCCCAGCCACAGCACGAGGGCAATCGCCGCGGCGGCGGCGAAGGTGTTAACGAAGAACGTGGTGCGCACGACCTTCGTGTCCGGCAACCGTTCAAAGTTGCGGAAGTTGGGGTGCCACAGCGGGGCCGCTACGGGCGCGTCACTTTTTTTCGTCAGGGACAGCATTTTGGAAAGAAGCCATCAGGGAGAACAAGCCGGCCCAGCGTTCCTCGGGCGAACCCAGGGTCACACCCTCGGCGAGCTTGATATTGAGAGAGTCGAGCCACGGCAGCATTTCCATCTTCAGCGTCGGCACGCCGAGCGCGCCCGCCATCGTCGTGCTGAGCCAGCCGAGGCTCGCCGGCAGTTGCGTGCAAAACACGCTGCCAATCGACTGGCCGGTCTGCACTTCATAGAAGCCGATCGACGATTGGAGCTCCTTGAGGAGCTTCTTGACGAGCGCGCCGCCCATGCTCGTGAAATCAAACGTGTTCGAATAAAACAGCTTCCGGGCGGACTCCTCGTCCTTCAGGCCGAGTTCCTTCTGCACCACCGGGATCATGGCCGCGATGCCGCTGGCGATCGGGCGGGAGATATCGACGCCGTCGGCGCTGATAATGAAGCTCTGCGTGGATTCCTCGCCGATTTCCAAGACCAGGAGGGGGGACTTGCTCTGCTTGAACTTGAGGTAATTCACCATCCCGCCGAGGGTGGAAACCGTGCCGAGCTCCAAATGCTCGGGGTAAATCCCCTGCTCGAGCAGCTTGTCCTGCAAACTGACAATCTCGTCGGAGGGCAAACCACAGAACAGCGCTTCCTTCTGGGTCGCCTTCACCATGTCGTAATCGCTGCCGTCGTCCGGGTTAAGGGCCTTGATCGTGTATTTCTCGGAATCGATGCGGAACTGCTGGGTATAAATCTCGCTGAAGTAAGCCGGCTCCTTGATTTTCTTCAGGTCCAGGGTGTGGCGGCGGATGATGCGCTTGGCGGGATACACACCGCAGGTGGCATGGGCAAAACCGGTCGAGCCACGACCATCGGTGCCCTTGATCCAGTCCGTAATCGCCGCGTTATCGGAGGAAGGAAACTCCTTGAGCTCCTCAACCAAGTACGGCGCATCGGGCTGCGAAAGCTTGGCCAGCAGCGTCGTGTATTCGCCGATTTCGACGCAGAAGCCCTTCGATTTTTTCGCGAAAAACATGAAGTGCGGGAAGTTGGTGAGGGTGTGTGCTTACGGTTTAAAATCAGCCTCGTCGGGTCAGGTCTATACCGTATGAGGCCAAGCAAAACCTATTTGCAGGACATGCTGGATACGGGGCACTTACCCACCTGACAAGACGAAAACCATTACCCCACCATCCGGCTCTAACAGTTTGGCTAATGTTTTACTTTCCCGGGATTTAGCCTGAAAAATGCAAAAACCCGCCAAAATAAGGCGGGTTTGTGAAAAACAGGTGTTTTTACAGGCCGGGGCTTACTTCTGCCACGTGCGCTTCTTATGGCGGTTGGCTTTAAGGCGCTTCCGACGTTTGTGCTTCGACATCTTGAGACGCCGTTTCTTTTTGAGATTTCCCATGGTTAAATTGCTTGGTCGGCCAAGCTGCAATTCCACTCCTAGGCTGTAAAGCACAATCTAAGCTCCGGCCGGAACCGGGACGCGCGTCGCCGTCTCGGTAAAGACGGCTTCGGCCGACACCGCGGCAACGGGCAATCCCGTCAGGGCCGCCAGCACCCGGCGATACACTCCGATCTGCGCGCCGTGCCGGGACAACGCCCGGACCAGCCCGTCGCCCACCCCGCGGTCGGTTTTGAAATCATAAAGGGCGGCCGTCCGCACTTTTCCTTCCGCATCGAAGCCCAGGACGACGCGGTCGAATACGCCGGTCACCCAAGCTCCATCCAGGACGATCTCAAACGCCCGCTCCCGCCACACTTCCGCGCGCGGCCCCGCGGGTTTGGCCCACACTTCGGCCAGTTGTGGCGCACGCAGGCAGGCCAGCGCTTCCTCCCCAGCCTTGCCATCGCCTCGCCAGGCGCCCGCCCAACGCGCCACCGCTTCCGGGCCACCCCACTCCACCTGGGCCAGCAGCTCGTGCACCTCTCGACCGAAACCGGCTCCGTCGCCGCCCTGGCCTACCTCGAGCGCAAACAACCGGTCAGCTGAAACCTCGTTGATTTTCATTTCCGAAGGCGTGCGGGTCGGCCGCCGCGAAACCGGCGCTGCCACGACTAGAGTCAGGCCGGCCTCGTCCTCGCTGGCCGCCACCACCGGCTTGATCGCTTCGTACCAACGGGGATCCCCCTCGGTCCAGGTTTCCCCCAAGGTATCCCGGATCAACCGCGGGAAATTGTGGGACTGCGACGTTCCGACCGGTTCGATCACGACGTACATCGCCCGTTTCGCGCGCGTCATCGCCACATAGAGCACGGCAAACTCTTCATAACATGCGTCCGCTTCCCCGGCCGCCACATGCGCCGACAACACCGGGTCCTGGGCATGAAAAATCTCCGACGGCAGATCCAGCACCCACTCGACCGTGCGGTCGCGCGCGCGTTGCACGGCCAGCCCGCGACGGCGCGCCGCCAGCCGCGTCCCTTCGAGATCCGGCAGAATCACCACGTCGAACCCGAGTCCCTTCGCCTTGTGCACCGTCATCACGCGCACCACCGAGGCGCTCTCAGCGTCCCGCACCGTGTGCCGCGCGGCGAATTGCACAAACTCCGCAACATCGCGGCTGCCGGTTTCATCGAACAGGCGCGCCGCGACCGCCAGCTGCCGCCCGCGCTCGCGGCTGAAGGCATCGTCCGCCGCCAGCACCGGCTCAAGCTGCCGCACCCAGGCTTCAACGGTCCTCTCAAAACCCACCGCCTGCAGTTCGGCGAGCACCCGCGTGACCACGGCATCCTGGTTCGTCAACCCTCCCGCCGTGAGCACTGCCTGGACCGGCGTCATTTCCACCTGCCGCCAGGCGGCCTTGTCGCCGGGGTGTGCGGCCGCGCGGAACAGGGCCAGCACCGCACACGCGAGGGGGTTGTCCACGCCGACGTGCAGGTCGGACTCCGCCACCGCCGGCAGCCCGCCTTCGCGGCGCAGGTAGTCGGCCAGCTGCGCGGCGGTGTCGTTTTTCTGCACGAGCACGGCGACGCTGAGGCCGCGGTCGAGCGGCGCGGACTCCTGGAGAATGCGCAACGTCTCGGCAAAACGCCCGGCCTCGTCGTCCGCCAGGCGCAGCGTCGCAAACCCGCCGAGGTGCGGACGCGCGCTGTCGTGCGGACGCCACTCGCGCGTCCAGCGGTCCACCGCCTCCGCGGGAAAGAGCCGGCGCAATGCGTCGGCATCGCCGAGCACGCGGTTGACCATCGCAATCACCGCCGGGCCCGACCGCCACGAGCGGTCGAGCCGCTCCTCGCGAATCGCGCCGGGATTCGCCGCGTTGTAGTGGTCGAAAATTTCCCGGAAGAGGCGCGCATCGCCCTCGCGCCAGGCGAAGATCGCCTGCTTGACGTCGCCGACATAAAAAAAAGTGCGCTCGCCGGCCGGATCCTGCACGGCCTCGTCGATCAGGTTTCGCAACACGCTCCACTGCCCGAAGCTGGTGTCCTGGAACTCGTCCAGCAGCCAGTGATCGATCTGCGCATCGAGCCGCCAGTCGATGAACAGCCGCGCGTCCGCGGCCTCCTCGCGGCTCAGCAGCTGCGCGCCGCTGTCGGGCCGCAACAGCCGCTGCACGTCGGCAAACGTCAGGCGCCCGGCGCGCCGCACGAGGTGGTCGTAGACTTCCTCGTACGCCCGCAGCACGGCGAACATGCCCTGCGTGGTCTCGAGGCGGCGCGCGAGTTCCGCCCCGACGATGCCGGTCACCAGCGCGCGCAGCGCCTGGCCGGCCTCCGGCCCGAGCGGCATTTTTTTCCGCTCGACCATGATCTCGGCCAGCGCGGGCCACGCCTTGAAGGCGTTGTCGAGGATGTAGGCCACCGGCCTCGGCAACGGCGCGCCCGCCGCCCAGTCGGGCAACAACGCGAAAAAATCCTCCCACCGCGCGCGCTGCTTGTCGCCGAGCGTCGCCCACGGCAGCGCGGCGTGCAGGCGCGCGGCCGCGTCCGCGCGCCGCCGGCCATCCGCCGCCGCGAGCCAGGCACAGCCTTCCGGCCAGATGCGCTCGGCGCGGCCCCAGCCCGCGACATCCGGCGCCGCGCGGTAAACCTCGGCGTGCTCGTCGAGGAAACCGTCGAGCCGGACGCCGAGCTGCTTTTCCTCCGCGCCGAACGTCGCGCGCTTGAAGGCCTCGATGAAATCCTGCCGCGCGCCGTCCGCCTCCGCGTGGGCGAACATCCGGCGCAGGACGCGCCGGCGTTCCAGCCGCGCGGCGTGCTCCTGCAACACGTCGAAGTCGCCCCCGAGCCCGAGCTCGAGCGGGAAGGCGCGGACGATGCGCGCAAAGAAACTGTCCAGCGTCCCGAGCGTGAGCCGGTGCATCGCATCGGTCACCCCGCGCAACAGCAGCAGGAAATCCCGCGCCCGCATCGCGGGCCGTCCGATCGCGCCGGCAAGTTCCCGCGCAATTTTCTCGTCGCCCGCGGCGCGCGCGAGCTTGCCGAGGATCTCATCGAAGAACTCGCCGGCCGCCTTGCGCGTGAAGGTCAGCGCGGCAATGCGCTCGGGCTTCGCCCCGTGCGCGAGCAGCCCGATGTAGCGGTTCGTCAACGCGTGCGTCTTGCCCGATCCGGCGGACGCCAGGATCATCACGTGGCCCGCCGGGTTCATGATGCTCCCCTCCACTCGACGCTGTCCGCCGTGCCGTGATGGAACAGGCCGGCAAAAACATCGTCCTCGTCGCGCTCGGCGATTTCCGCGGGCGGCCAGAAAATCCCCGCGCCGATGGCGCTCGCGGCGCCTTCCGCGCAGCGCCGCGCCGCGGCCCGCCAGGTCTCGTCGTAGTCCGCCCACAGGTGCAGGCCGGTCTCGCCGACGGCTTTCGGCAAATTGAAATAGCCCGCCGTCGTCGCCGGCCCGAATTCCCCGGCCAGCGCCTCGAGGTAGAGCGGCAATTGCAGGTCGGTCCACACCAGGTCGCGCCCGCCGGCGGAAAACCGCGCCCAGGCCGGCGCGGTTTCGTCGCGACGCGCGCCACGCACATGGGCGGCAGGCGGCGTGACGCCCTTGTCCGAGGTCTTGTAGTCGATCACGCGCACCGCACCGTCTTCCCCGCGCTCGATCCGGTCGATCTTGCCGCTCACGGTCACGGGGCCGAGCACCAGCTCGAACTTCCGCTCGACGTGCGCGATGACCCAGCCCGCGCCGCGCTGCGCGGCCTGCACGTCCGCCGCGCGCGCGAGGCGCTGGCGCGCGGACTCGAGTTGCACGATGAGCGGCAGCGGCAGCTCCGTGCCGTAGCGCGCGCGTGCCCGCTGGTCGACGTGGGCGCGCAAAAATTCCCGCAGCACCGCCGGGTCGGCGCAGTCCCGCAGCGCGGGCTCGAGGCCCATCGCCTCCAGTGCCGCGTGACACAGCGTGCCGAAATCCAGCGCGTCCAGTTCCGTTTTGAACGGATCCACCGTCTCCATGCGCAGGACGTGCTTCAGGTAGAAGCGAAACGGGCACCGCAGGTAATCCCGGAAGGCGGTCACGGACACGCGCGCCGGCGGCGGCAGCACCGGCGGAACGAGTTTCCACGCGCGGCGCCACGGATGCCCGGGCTGGCCGGCGGGCGCCGGCCGGAACAGGGCCGCCACGCGTCCCGGCAGTTCCTCATCGGCACAACGCAGCAACAACCGCGAAGGCCGCAGCGGATCGCCCGCCGCGGAGGCCTTGCCCACCAGGAGATCCAGGCGCCCGTGTTCGACGCGGCAGGCGGCGAGCGCGGCCAGCAAATACGCATCGCGCGCAAAACGCGCCTCGTTCGTCTTGAGCCCGAGCCGGCCGCGGAGCGCTTCGGGGAGAAACGCGTCGCCGGCCACCGTCTCCGGCACGCGCCCGTCGTTGAGGCCGGTCACCACCAGGTGCGGGGCGTCCTCCCACAGCAACTCGAGCCAGCCGAGCAAATCCAGCGCGCCCGGCGCGCGGGACTCCGCGCGCATCATCCCGCCAAACCGCGCGAGCGCCAGATCCCACCAGTCCGCCGAGCCGAGTCCGGAAAACTCAGCCCGGGCCCTCGCCGCCTCCCGCAGCACGTCCATCCAGGCTTCGGCGGATTCCGCCAGCGCGGACCCGCCGGACACGCGGCGGGACCGGAACAGGGCGGCGAGCGCGGCCGACGCGTTGCCTGGAAACTCGCCGGCCATGAGCCGCTCCCGCAAATCCTCCGCTGCGGCCAACGCCGCGCGCGCCCCGGGCCGCGTCGCGGTGTGCGGGTACGCCGCCGCGATCGTCGGGGACAGATGCCGCGTGTGCACTTCATCCAATTCCCGCAGCATCGCCGCCGGGGAAAACGACTCGCCCAGTCGTGCGCCCGCCAGCGCCATGAAGTCCGGACACCGCACCAGCGCCTGCATCGTTTCAAACGCCGGTTCCCGCACCAACGCCGCCAGCGCCGCGAGCAACGGATAAAGCGCATCATGCCGGCGCGGGCGTCCGCCGGGATTGAATGCCGCCAGCCCGGCGGCGCGCAGCGCGTGCTCCAACCCGGGGGCAACCTCGGCATCCGCCACGCCGATCGCGAGCATGCCATCCGGCGCGGGGTAGCGGGACGCGAGCGTCGCGACCCGCGCCGCCTGCCCGGACGCGTCCGCGCATATTTTCACCTGCCCCGCGAAATCCGCGAGTTGCAGCGGCCGGCGCGTCCATTCGTCTTCCCGGGGCCGGCCCCATTCGTCGAACAGGTCTTCACCGCCCGGCGGGCCGAACACGACGACTTCCACGGGCACTTGCCGTGCAAATTCGGTCAACACCCCGACCGCCAGCGGCAGCGGATCGGGCGTGCCGAGCAAAACGATGCGCGTCACCCCGGGGGGCAACACCGGCGCCCGCGCCGCCTCGATGCGCGCGGCCTGCTCGACCAACGAGCCCGCTTCGGCTAGGCGCGCGTCGCACCGCCGCTCCAGTTCCGCCAGTTGCAACCAGCGCTCGGCCTCGGGCAGCGCGTCGCCGGCGCGCCGGATCACATCGCGCAACCGCAGGCCGTTTTCGCCCAGCGTGGCTTGCAGGCGTTGCAATTGCGCGGCCAGCCGCGTCGCCCAGGCGAAGTCGCGGGCCGGCGGATCGATCGGAAACACCGCGCGAAATTCGGCGAGATCCGCCACCGTCAGCACCTCCGCCCAGGCGAGCTGGGCCAACAGCGGCGACGCGACCGCCATGCCCGCGGGCGGCGTCAGCAAATCCTCCGGCAGGCTCACGCGCGGCGCCAGCACGGCCGAGCCGCGGGCGTGGGCATGTTCCGCCAGCAGTTCGCGCAGCCGCCGGCCGGACTGCCGCGTCGGGACGACCACCAGCACGCCGCTCAGGTCGAGCGGGCCCTGGCCGGTCCAATCGCGCGCCAGCCATTCCGCGGCCTGGCGCGGCAACGGGCGGTCCCACGGCAGCAGGACGCGGCGAACATGGACAGGCGGAGGCACGGCGGAGGATGAACATCCATTGCCCGCGCGAATTCAACTCCGCAGAACCGTTTCCCGCCTCCCCCGCGGAGCCGCCCGGGGCGGACTCACCCGCCGGCGCCCGGGAAATTGAGCGGGGAAACGATCCGGCGGCCTGCCGGACGGAAGGAAGCCCCATAAAAAACCCCGCGGCGGAAAGCGCGCGGGGCGGAAACGAACGGCAGGCGGCGAGCTGGCTCGCGAGCGGCCTTACTTCTTGCCGAAGATCAGGGTCGCGTACTGCGCCTTGTGGTTCGAGGCGGAGTTGCGATGAATGACGTTGGACTTCACGGCGCGGTCCAAGGCGGACACGTACGCGATCGCGGCGGCGCGGGCCTTCTCGGAATCGGTGCCGGCGGCCTTGACGGCCTTGGCGAGGGACTTCAGGCGGGTCTTCGTGGCCTGGTTGCGGGACGCGTTACGGATCGACTTACGGGCGGCTTTGATAGCGGACTTGGTATTGGCCATGGTGGTTGGAAAATTTGGAAGGGCGAAAGACCCAAAATCCCCCCGGTGAGTCAAGGGCGAATTGTGCGCCAAGGCGGGCCTCCGGCCCTTCCTTGGCGCATCCGGCCGTAGCCTTGGCGAAGGCGGATATATGCGTTTCAGGTCAAATCCACCTGTAAAAATGGAGCGGGGCGCGCCGTTGTGACAGCGCGCCCCGCGTATGGTCTAGTTCCGAAGCCGATAAGCCGGATTTTGTTGGGCGCCGCGAACGGCGCCGTGATCTTCATTTCTCTAGGTCCGCCCGAAGGCGGGCCTTTCCGGGCTGACGGCTTGCGCCGGCGCACGGAATGCGACTAACCCGGGACTATCCGACGGGCCGCCGAGTCCCCTATTTAGTCTTGCACCGGATTGGGTTTTTCGTGCCGCCGTCGTTGCCTTCGGCGCGGTGGGCTCTTACCCCACCTTTTCACCCTTACCCCGCGGTTGCCCGCGCGGCGGTTTGTTCTCTGTGACACTTTCCGTCAAGGCGCCTTGAAACGCCCCGCCCCCGCTTTCGTGGGGAATCCCGCCCTATGGTGTCCGGACTTTCCTCTCCTGGTTCAAAGAACGCGGAGCGAAGATCTGGCTCCGAAACTAGGATTCCCAATACACCACGCGGCCGCACTGGTCGCAAGTGGCAATTTCCGAGCCGGTCCGGGCCGCCGAGACGATGTGCGTGGGCACCTTCAAATGACAGCCACCGCAGCGGCCGCTGTTGACGGGCACGCACACCGGGTGGCCGGGCTTGACCGCCACGCGGTCATAAATCTTGAGCTGGTTCGCCGGCACCTCGGGCCGGGCCGCCGCAACCGCGGCCTGCGCGGCCGCCACGTCGGCCTTCAAATGCGCCTCGCGCTCGCGCAGGGTGCGGATCTTCCCCTCGTGGCCGGCGATGTTCTGCTTCAGTTCGCCCTCGGCGTCCGCGAAACGCTTCTTCGCCTCGTCGATCGAGTACATCACCTTGAGCTCGTCCTCCTCGAAGCCGGCGATCGTCGCCTCGGTGGTTTCGATCTCGTGCGTGAGCGCCTTGTATTCGTCGTTCTTCCGCACCTCGAGCTGCTGCGTGCGGTACTTGGCGGCCTTGCCGGCGGCGGCCTGGATCTCCACCTCGAGCAGTTTTTTCTTCGACTCGAGGCCGTGCCACTCGGCTTTCGCCGCCTCGATGGCCGCCTTCTCCGCGGCGATTTTCGCCTCGACGGCGGCGATTTCCCGGGGCGTGGCGGCCAGTTGTTGCTCCAGCAGCAGTCGCTTCGTATCGGATTCCTGGAGCGACAGCAGCTTGGACAAATCGAGGGCAGCCATGGCGGCGACATTGCGGGCCCGGTTGCCCTGCGGTCAAATGAAACTTTCCACTGCGGCGCCGGTCGGTTTCGGACCGGATTTTTAGCCTGAAACCGGCCTGAAAATCCACCGCGCGGGAGCGTTATTTTTCGAACAAAAACCTCCCGTTTTTAATCGTTGGTGTTCAGCGATTTAAATTGGTGTTTTTTACGCTGAAAATAACTCCGAAAATCGCGAGAAAACCCTTGTCGGTGCGGGTTAATTCCATGACATTTTTTTAATCCATTTTTGCTCGAAATGTCCGCCTCCGAAGAAGCCTCCACCCTCGCCAAATCCAACGCCGCCGCCGCTGACTACGACGCGAATAAACTGGGCCAGTTGAAGGGCCTCGAGGCGGTCCGCAAGAAGCCGGGCATGTACATCGGCGGCACCGACGAGCGCGCCCTGCACCACTGCGTTTCCGAGGTCCTCGACAACTCCGTCGACGAACATCTCGCGGGCCACTGCTCGAAAATCGAGGTCGCCATCCACGTCGACGGCTCGATCAGCATCCGCGACAACGGCCGCGGCATCCCGGTCGACATCAACAAGGACTCCGGCCTGCCGGGCGTCGAGCTCGTGCTCACCACGCTGCACTCCGGCGGCAAATACGGCCAGGGCGGCTACAAGTTTTCCGGCGGCACGCACGGCGTCGGCGCCAAGTGCGTCAACGCCGTCTCCGAATGGTTCGAGGTCGAGGTCTCCCGCGGCGGCCAAGTGCACCACATGAAGTTCGAGCGCGGCAAGACCGTCAAGAAGCTCGAGGTCATCGGCACCGCCAAGGGCACCGGCACGCTCATCACCTTCAAGCCGGACGCGGAAATCTTCCGCGAGACGACCGTCTTCAAGGCCGACACCATCGGCCAGCGGTTGCGCGAGCTGACCTTCCTCAACTCGGGCCTCGAGATCACCTTCACCGACGAACGCCCGTCCACGCCGAAGACGGAGACCTTCCTCTACAAGGACGGTGTCGTCGAGTTCGTGAAGCAGATCAACACGGGCAAGACCGCCCTGCACCCGGTCCCGGTCCGCATCGCCAAGGAGCTCAAGACCACGCTCGACGACAAGCCGATGGAGATCCACGTCGAGATCGTCCTCCAATATAACGACACCTACAACGACCTGGTCCTCTGTTACACCAACACGATCCACAACCCGGACGGCGGCACGCATCTTTCCGGTTTCCGCAGCGCCCTGACGCGCGCGATCAACCAGTACTCCAAG
Source organism: uncultured Oleiharenicola sp. (assembly GCA_964515595.1). GTDB lineage: Bacteria > Verrucomicrobiota > Verrucomicrobiia > Opitutales > Opitutaceae > Lacunisphaera. The sequence continues at coordinate 137,174 of CAZEUN010000002.1, forward strand.
GCCAACAATCTCCTCAAGGACAAGGATCCGCAGATCACGGGTGACGACGTCCGCGAGGGCCTCGCCGCCGTCATCTCGATCAAGCACAGCGACCCGAAGTTCGAGTCGCAGACCAAGGTCAAGCTGCTCTCCCCCGAGGTCGAGAGCATCGTCGGCTCCCTCGCCTACGAAGGCCTGATGTTCTATTTCGAAAGCAACACCGGCGTCGCCAAGCGCATCGTCGAGAAGGCCCTCACCGCCGCCCGCGCCCGCGAGGCGGCCCGCAAGGCCCGTGAAACCATCCGCAAGGGCGCGCTGCATGGCGGCGGCCTCCCGGGCAAGCTGGCCGACTGTTCCGAGAAGGACCCGGCCGTGTGCGAGCTCTACATCGTCGAGGGCGACTCCGCCGGCGGCTCCGCCAAGCAGGGTCGGGACCGCCGTTACCAGGCCATCCTCCCGCTCCGCGGCAAGCTCATCAATTCCGAGAAGGCCCAGCTCGACAAGGTCCTCAACAACGAGGAAATCCGCACCCTGATCACCGCCATCGGCACGGGCATCGGCACCGGCGAGGACGAGTCCGCCTTCAATCCGGACAAGGCCCGCTACCACCGCGTCATCATCATGACCGATGCCGACGTGGACGGCTCGCACATCCGCACCTTGCTGCTGACGTTCCTCTATCGCCAGATGAAGGGGATCATCGAGCGCGGCTACGTCTACATCGCCCAGCCGCCGCTCTACAAAATCAAGCGCAAGAAGCGCGAGCAATACGTCGACAACGACGAGCAGCTCAACCGCATCCTCCTCGAGCTCGGCTCCGAGGAAATCGTCCTCGCCCGCACGAGCGACGCGCACGTCTTCCCGCCGGCCGCGATCGACCAGATCCTCGAGATGCTGGGCGCGCTGGAGAAACTCGGCCACGGCATCACCCGCCACGGCGCCACGCTGGCCGAATACCTCGACCAGTCGGCCAAGGACACCCACGAGCTCCCGCGCTACATCGCGCGCGTCCGCGAGGGCAACAAGGAGTCGCACCAGTTCCTGACCGACGACAAGGCCCGCGCCGCCTTCCTGCAGAAGCAGGGCATCGATGCGGAACTCAACAGCGCCGCGCCCGGCGCGACCACGCCGCCCGTGCAGGTCGCGCGCCGCGTCACCATCCACGAGATCTTCGAGTCCACCGAGATCACCAAGCTCCTCAAGTCGCTCGCCCAGGCCGGCGTCGACACCGCGCAGTTCGCCCCGACCGAAAAGGCGCGCTACACGATCACCGAGAACGCCGGCACGAAGAACGAGTCGAAGTCCGAGCTCTTCTCGCCGCTCGACATCATCACCCAGATCCGCGGCAACGGTCGCAAGGGCCTCTCCATCCAGCGCTACAAGGGCCTCGGCGAAATGAACCCGAAGCAGCTCTACGAAACCACGATGGACCCCGACAAGCGCCGCCTGCTGAAGGTCAGCATCAACGACGCCGCCAAGGCCGACGCCCTCTTCACCCTCCTCATGGGCGACGAGGTCCCGCCGCGCCGCCAGTTCATCGAGGACAACGCGCTGAACGTCCAATATCTCGACGTCTGATCCTGAATTTCACAGGAGGCAACTGAGAGAACGGAGCAATCAATTCATCCCGGCTCTCTCCGTTTCCTCCGTTACCTCCTGTAAGATCAAAATTTTCCCGCCTCCCAGGCATGTACACCCAGAACGAAAAACTCTCCTCGGCTAACATCACCGACATCATGCAGACGGCCTACATCGATTATTCGATGTCGGTCATCATCTCGCGGGCGCTGCCCGATGCGCGCGACGGCCTGAAGCCCGTCCAGCGCCGCATCCTCTACGCCATGCTGCGCGAGGGCCTGCTGCACAACCGCCCGTTCGACAAGTGCGCCGGCGTCGTCGGTGAAGTGCTCAAGAACTACCACCCGCACGGCGACTCCTCCGTTTACGACACCCTCGTGCGCCTCGCCCAGAACTGGGTCATGCGCTACCAGCTCATCGACCCGCAAGGCAACTTCGGCTCGATCGACGGCGACCCGCCGGCCGCCTACCGCTACACCGAGGCGCGCCTGAAGGACGTCGCCGAGGAACTGCTCAAGGACATCGAGGAGGAGACCGTCGACTTCGCGCCGAACTACAAGGAGTCGACCACCGAGCCGACGGTCCTCCCGGCCGCGCTGCCCAACCTGCTGATGAACGGCTCGACGGGCATCGCCGTCGGCATGACGACGAACATCCCGCCGCATAACCTTTCCGAGATCATCGACGCCGCGTGCGCGATCATCGACCGCCCGGGCATCAGCGTCGAGGAACTGGTTACCTACATTCCCGGCCCCGACTTCCCGACCGGCGGCTTCATCAACGGCCGTGCCGGCATCAAGTCCTACCTAACCACCGGCCGCGGCATCGTCCGCATGCGCGGCAAGGCCCACACCGAGGAACTCAAGGGCGGCGGCGAGCAGATCATCATCACGGAGATCCCGTACAACGTGAACCGCGCCTCGCTCGTGCTGCGCATCGCCGAGCTGGTCCGCGAGAAGCAGATCGACGGCATCCGCGACCTGCGCGACGAGTCGGACGAGAACACGCGCATCGTCATCGAGCTGAAGCGCGGCGAACAGTCCCAGGTCGTCATCAACCAGCTCTACCAGAAGACGGCCCTCGAGTCCTCCTTCGGCGTCATCCTGCTGGCCCTCGACAAGAAGCGGCCGAAGCAGATGAACATCAAGGAACTCCTGGAGTGCTACATCGACCACCGCCGCGAGGTGGTCACGCGCCGCACCCAGTTCCGCCTCAACCAGGCCAAGGCCCGCGCCCACATCCTCGAGGGCTACATCATCGCCCTGGATAACCTGGATGACTTCGTGAAGATCATCCGCGCCTCGTCCAACCGCGACGAGGCCAAGGTGCGCCTGATGGCGAAGTACCCGCTCTCCGAGATCCAGACCAACGCCATCCTCGAACTGCGCCTCTACCAGCTCACCGGCCTGGAGCGCGGCAAGATCGAGGCGGAGTACCTCGAGCTGATGAAGCTGATCGACGAGTTGCAGGGCATCCTCGACTCCGAGGCCAAGCTGCTCGCGCTGATCAAGTCCGAGCTGCTCGTGCTCCGCGACAAATACGCCTCGCCACGCCGCACCCAGATCATCGATGCGGAAGGCGAACTGCGCATGGAGGACGTCATCCCCAACGAGGGCGCCGTCATCACCATCTCACACCTCGGCTTCATCAAGCGCACCCCCGTCGCCGAATACCGCTCCCAGAAGCGCGGCGGCAAGGGCGTCATTGGCGCCGAGACCTACGAGGATGATTTCGTGGAAAACCTCTTCACGGCCTCGACGCATGACATCGTGCTCTTCCTCACGAGCACGGGCCAGTGCCACGCCAAGAAAATCTACGAGATCCCCGAGGGCACCCGCACCGCCAAGGGCAAGTCCGTCGCCTCCTTCCTCCGCCTCACCAACGGCGAGAAGCTCGCCTCGATGCTGTGCTTCAAGGAATTCTCGCCGGAGCTCTTCGTCGTCATGGTGACCCGGGAGGGCGCGATCAAGAAGACCGCGCTCGCCGAGTACGAGGGCGCCACCCGCGAGGGCGGCATCCGCGGCATGAAGCTCGGCGAGGGCGATGCCATCGTCGGCTGCGTGCTCACCAACGGCTCCAACGAACTCATCCTCGTCTCCCACCAGGGCCAGGCTGTCCGCTTCTTCGAAGGCGCCGACGACTCGGCTGAGGCCGCCGAACCCGCGGCCGCCGGCGCGGCGCCAGCCGAGGGCGAGGCCGAGACCGGCCCCAAGGAAGGCCTGCGCTCCCAGGGCCGCTTCACCGGTGGCGTCACCGGCATGCGCTTCAAGAAGAAGGGCGACTACGTCCAGGCCCTCGAGGTGTGCGACAAGGAAGCCCGTCTGCTCGTCGCGCGCGAGGACGGCGTCGGCAAGCGCACCGCGTTCGAGGACTACCGCCGCATCCGCCGCGGCGGCACCGGCGTGATCGCCATCGACCTCCCTGAGGACGGCTCCGTCGCCGTTGCCGGCGCGCTCAGCGTCCGCGACACCGACGAGGTCATGCTGCTCACAGCCAAGGGCCAGAGCATCCGCACCCCGGTGAAGCAGATCCGCGAGACCGGCCGCGGCGCCAAGGGCGTCCGCCTGGTGAACCTCGAGGAAGGCGACAAGCTCCTCGCGATCGCCAAGGTGGTCGAATCCGACGAGGAGGAAGCCGCCAACAGCACGCCGCCGGTGGAGACGCCGCCGACGGCCTAAGCCCGTTTCGAGGCAGTTTATTCACTCCCCAGGGCGCGCCAAGTGGCGCGCCTTTGTTTTTCCAGGCTTCTAAATGTAGGGTCGCCGCTCGCCGGCGGGCCGTGCCGCCAACGCGCCTTCGCTGCGACCATCACCAAAGGCCCGGGCATTTTCAGCAACGGATCGATCCATCCGCGTACCAAGCGCCCGCCGACAACGCGGCCCGTCGACAAGCGACGGCCCTACACCCATGCAAAGCCCCGCCTCCCACCCACTCCGGCCTTGCAACCACTCCGGGCGTGATTCTCCTTTCCTGCACCAGTCACCGCATGGCCGCCCGTCTCTCCAGTCTCCTCTCGCCGCAACGCATCAACCTGTCCGTCACCAGCACCAAGCGCACCACTGCGATCAATGAGGTGGCCAAGCTGCTGGAAAGCGACCCGAACGTCGCCAACTTCCAGGGTTTCTACAACGAACTGCTCGCGCGCGAACGCCTCGACACCACCTGCCTCGGCAACGAGATCGCGCTGCCGCACGCGCGCACCGAGCATGTGAAGAAGATCGTCATCGCCGTGGGCCGCAGCGACGCCGGCGTCCATTTCGAGAACAGCAACCAGAACGTCCGCCTGATGTTCGTCCTCGGCACGCCGAAGTCGAATCCCGGCGACTACCTGATGCTCGTCGGCTCGCTCTGCCGCCTGATCAAGGAGGCCCCGCAGCGCGACGCCCTGTTCGCCGCCGCCACCCCCGAGGCCTTCATCGCCACGGTGAAGGAGCTCGAGGACAAGGTGCTGGGACCGGCTGCCAAATAGCCGACGGCTATTTGGATGGCAGGTCGCCGATTGGAGATAACCCGTAGCTGAACGCGTGAGCGTTTGGCCGCGATCGAACCAGCCAAACGCTCACGCGTTCAGCTACCGACGGCCTTCAAATCTCAAATTTGAGATTTCAAATGCCGCGCCGAAGCGTAGCTTCGGCCGACAGTGATCCATTCCTTCATCTTCAGCGAGGGCAAGCTGGTCGGCCGGGACCTCGAGATCGAGGCGCTGCGGCTCGTCCACGGCGACAAGGGGCTCATCGTGTGGGTCGACCTCGACAACCCGACGGACGAGGAAAGCAAAAGCGTGCTCGAGGGCCTGTTCCAGTTCCACCCGCTGGCGATCGAGGACTGCATGACGCCGAGCCCGCTGCCCAAGATCGAGGATTACGAGGATTACCTCTTCATGGTGACCCACGCCGTCGATTACTCGCGGGAGGACAAGTTCGCCACCACCGAGCTCGACCTGTTCCTCGGCAACGAATTCATCGTCACCTTCCACCGCGCGCCGCTGCGCTCGGTCAATGCGCTGATCGAGCGCCTCGCCAAGAACGCCGGCCCCGGCCCGCGCGGGCCCGACCGCATCGCCCACTCGCTGCTCGACCTGATGGTCGACAACTACATCCCGATGCTCGGCGAGCTGCACACCGAGCTCGAGGAAATCGAGGGCTTCGTGCTCAGCAAGGACGCCAGCAGCAAGGAATTCGTCAGCGAGCTGCTCCACGTCCGCGGCGACTTCTCCAAGCTGCGCCAGATCGTGCGGCCGCAGCGCGACGTCATCGAGCGCCTGGCGCGCGGCGACAGCAAGTTCATCCGCGCGAAGCTGCTCCCCTATTTCCGCGATCTCCGCGACAACCTCGCGCGCCTGGAGGAAACCGTGAACGGCTACCACGAGCGCCTGATGATGGCGTTCGACATCTACCTCAACAAGGCGGCCTTCGAGGCCAACGAGGGCATCAAGTTCCTCACCGCGCTCACCGCCATCACGCTGCCCGCCGTGCTCGTCGGCGGCTGGTATGGCATGAACTTCGACCACATGCCCGAGCTCCGCTCGCCGCACGGCTACCTCTACGCCACCATCTTCACGATCGTCAGCACCCTGCTGATGGCCATCTACCTGAAGAAGAAGAAGTGGTTCTAAGGCCGGTTGCGAACTCCGCGCCCAATCCGTGGAGGGCCCGGCTCCTGCCGGGCCGGCGCGCGCACGCGACATCACGTTCGCGGCCCGGCCGGAGCCGGGCCCTCCACCAACCTTGCACGATCCGTGATGGGCCGGAATCCGACCCGCTGTCATTGTCGCACCCACTCCCCGCTTGCCACTCCCTCCCCGACGGCAATCCTGCCGCGATGCGCCTGCTGACCCGCCTGACCTTCGCCGCGCTTGGTGCGGCCTCGCTGTGTAATTACGCCCGCGCCGCGGAGGACACCGCGGCCGACGAGAAGATGCTGCGGTCGCTCCACGACGCCGCGCTCTCCAGCAGTCCCGCCTACGAACACCTGCGCGAACTCACCACGAAATTTTCCGGACGCCTCAGCGGCTCGAAAAACCTCGAGGGCGCCGTCCAGTGGGGCGAGGCCATCCTCAAAGCCACGGGCGCCGACCGCACCGAATTGCAACCGGTCCTGGTGCCGCATTGGGAACGCGGGGCGAAGGAAAGCGTGCGCGCGCTCAGCCGGAAACTTCCCGAGGCCACCTCGCTGAGCGCCGCCGCCCTGGGCAACTCCGTGGCCACGCCGGCCGGCGGCCTCCGCGCGGGCGTCGTGGAATTGCAGTCGCTCGACCAGCTCGCGACCACGGACGTGAAGGGCAAAATCGTGTTCTTCAACCGCCCGATGAACCCGTTGCACATCACCCCGGGCAAGGCCTACGGCGAGGCCGGCGACCAGCGCAACCGGGGCCCGGGCCAGGCCGCGAAGGCCGGCGCCGTCGGCGCGCTCGTGCGCTCGCTCACCCATGCGCACGATGATGTCCCGCACACCGGCAACACGACTTTTGCCCCGGATGGCCCGCGCATTCCCGCGGCCGCGCTCAGCACGCTCGCGGCGGACGCCTTGAGCGGCGCGCTCAAGCTCGATCCGGCGCTCGAGGTTGAGATGACCATCAACTCGCGGACGCTCGGGGATGCGCCGTCGCACAACGTCATCGGCGAGATCAAGGGCTCCGAGTTTCCCGACCAGATCATCCTCGTGGGCGGCCACCTCGATTCCTGGGACATCGCTCCCGGCGCGCACGACGACGGCGCCGGCATCGTCCAATCGATCGAGGTGCTGCGGCTCATGAAGGCCGTCGGGTACAAGCCGCGCCACACGCTTCGCGTCGTTTTGTTCACCAACGAGGAAAACGGCACGCGCGGCGCCGCCGCCTACGCCACCCTCGCGCAGCAGCGGAAGGAATTCCACGTGCTCGCGATCGAGACCGACACCGGCGGCTTCCAACCGCGCGGTTTCAACCTCGGGAACCCCGCGGGCGACGCGCACCTGAAGGCCGCGCGATGGAAAGCCCTCTTCGCCCCCTACAGCATCTGGTACTTCCAAGCGGGCACCGGCGGCGCCGACGTCAACCCACTCCTCGCCCACGGCGCCACCGTGGCCGGGCTCCAGCCGGATTCACAACGCTACTTCGACCTTCACCACACGACCGAGGATTCGCTCGACAAGGTCAACCCGCGCGAACTCGAGCTCGGCGCCGCCGCGATGGCTTCGCTGGTTTATCTGGTCGACAGGTACGGGATGTGAGCAGGTCCGGCGCGCGCGGAATCCGCGCCCTATCTACACACCCCGCCCAAACGGAATCCCCTCTTCATAGAGGGGATTCCCACCCGCTTGATTGGGTCCCCTCTATGAAGCCGGAAGCATTCAGTAGAAACCGCGAAGGACGCGAAGAAACGCGAAAGTCGCGAGTCAGACATGATCCTCGGTGATGCCTTGCCGTACTCACTCTTTCGTGATCCCGGGCAAAATCGGGATTTTCCCGGTATACCTTCGCGGACCTTCGCGCCCTTCGCGGTTCAATTGCATCGTTCCGGATGAAGAGGGGTGGCGCGCAGCGCCGGGGTGTAGAGGGAACGCTCCCTTCAAAACAAATTCCCCTGCTGCAAGGCCCCGCGCTTGTCGGCGTCGAGCGTGCTCATCTGCAGCAGCCACGGAATCGTGGCCTGCGCGAGTTCCGCCCGCTGCAGCAACGCCCGCAGCAATAGCGCGCCGGCGAGCGCATCGTAGAGCGCAGCGTGGTAACGGCGGCGCGCGGGCGGGCAATGTTCACGGCCGGCCTTTTCCAAATCCGCCGACAAACCCTGGCGCACCACCAGGTCCTCGAGGCGCACCGAGCCGAGCTGGGGGAAACACTGCGGATACAACCGGCCCGTGTCGATCCACGGGCCCCACTCGGTCGACGTTTTCCCCGGCCGCGCGAAATCCGGCACCTCGCGCGGATACGGCCAGACCTTCCGCAGCAGCCCGTTCTCCACGGGCGCGAAATGCGCGGCGAGCGGACCGCTCCCGCGCAATCCGGCGAAGCGCTCCCATTCGGAGGCAAAATAATCCTGCGACGCGAGCCCGTCCGCGGTCAGGCCGTGGACCTTGGTATCGTCCGCCGGCACCTGCCCGGTCGCGCGGCAGAGACGCGTGTGCGTCGCGGCGATCTCCGCGCCCTGCAGCGTGACGACACCGAATTCCAAGATCCCGGAGGACGCGCTTCCCTCGAAATCAATAAAGTGAATCGGTGTCTCGGCCCAGGACATAAAGGTTTAGTGCACCACTAATTGCCACTAATCACTCACTAATCTTCGAACCGACTTTTTGACCACTGATTTCACGGAATAACACGGATCGAAAGGCCGGGCATTCTGGTCCCGCAGCCGCGGGAGAAGAATCCAGCCCCTTGTTCGCCGGCGCCCATTCTTCTGGATCCTTCGCGGCGCTCAGGATGACGGTTGGGTGAATTTATCCATGGTCAAAAGGCTTTCCTGATTAGCGTCCCATGAGTGTGCATTAGTGGTGCCTCACTATCGCTTTTTCCAATCCGCCGTCACCACCGACGAGAAGCCGCCGCGGGCTTTCCACTTGGCGACGATGGTCAGCTGACGCGGCTTGAGCGCGTTGCCGAGGTCGTCGCAGATCTTGTTGGTCGCAGCTTCAAAGAAGATGCCCTCGTTGCGGTAGGCGTGGAAATAGAGCTTCAGCGACTTCAACTCGACGCACTTCTTGTCCGCGATGTAGCTCACGGTGATGTCCGCGAAATCCGGGTGCCCCGTCATCGGACACACCGACGTGAACTCGTGGTGCGTGTGCTCGATCAGGTAATCGCGCTGCGGCGCGGGATTGGGAAAGGTTTCGAGGATCTTTGGGTCGGCCATTTGTCCCCACGAAACACACGAACCCGCCGAAATCGACTCAGAAAAAGCACCTTACCCTGGAGGGGTCGGCCTCCCGGCCGACCTAGGATCCGCGAAAACGAACCCGGCCCATTTCGGTCCAAAATGCGCGAGGCGAATCGCATCATACCTTGGCGCACGTCCAAGGTCGGTCAGGAGACCGACCCTCCACTCAGACCCGTTCTTGGGCAACCTCAGGTCGCCGTCTCCGTATACCGCTGCTCCCGGATCACCGTGATCTTGATCGTGCTCGGGTAGTCCAATTCCTCCTCGATCCGCTTGCGCAGCGTCTTGGCGAGCTGGTGGGCCTGCTCGTCGGTGACCACGCTCGGCTGGACCACCACGCGCACCTCGCGGCCGGCCTGGATGGCGAAGGCCTGCTGCACGCCGGGCATGCCCATCGCCAGCTTCTCGAGGCGGCCGAGCCGTTCGATATAGGAAGTCATCGACTCGGCGCGGGCGCCCGGGCGCGAGGCGGAGATGGCGTCGGCGAGAATCACCAGGCCCGCGTAAATGGTTTCGGGCTTCACCTCGGCGTGGTGGGCCGCGACGGCGTTCACGACGATGGCGGTCTCGCCGTAGCGCCGGACGAAATCCGCGCCGATGAGCGCGTGGCTGCCTTCGTATTCGCCCTCGATCGACTTGCCGATGTCGTGGAGCAGGCCCGCGCGCTTGGCGACGTTCGGCTCGAGGCCGAGTTCCGCCGCGAGCATCGAGCAGAGCTGCGCAACCTCGATCGAGTGATCGAGCACGTTCTGCGTGTAGGAAAACCGGAAGCGCAGCTTGCCGAGCAGCTTGATCACCTCGGGATGCAGGCCGGAAATTTTCAGGCGGTCGACGGCCTCCTCGCCGATCTGCGCGACATGCAGGTCCATCTCCCCGCGGGCGCGGTTGACGTATTCCTCGATGCTCGCCGGGTGGATGCGGCCGTCCTTCACGAGGCCCTCGAGCGCGAGCTTGGCGACTTCGCGGCGCACGGGATCGAACGACGAGATCAGCACCATCTGCGGCGACTCGTCGATGAGCAGCGTCGTGGCCGTCGCGGCCTCGAAGGATTTGATGTTGCGGCCCTCGCGGCCGATGATGCGGCCCTTCATTTCCTCGCTCGGGAGCTGGACGATGGTCGCGGTGATGTCGTTGTTCGGCTTGCTCGCGAGGCGCTGCATCGTCGTGACGAGGATGCGTTTGCTCTCCTGCACGAGGTCCTGCTCGCTGCGCTCGAGCAAATCCTTCCGCAGCGCGCGCAGCTCTTCCTGGCATTCGAAGGTCACTTCCTCGCGCAGTTGCTTGCGCACTTCCTCGCCGTCGAGCGACGCCACGCCCTCGAGGCGCTTGCGCAGGCTCTTCGAAAGGTCGCGCATGGCGTCGCGCGCCTGCTTGATGGCGCTCGCCTCGCGCGTCAGGCGTTCCTGGCGCTGTTCCAGCTGGTAATCGAGCAGCGCGAGCGATTCCTCGTGGGAGCGGATCTCGCGCAGCATGAGCTCGACCTCGATCTTCCGGCGGTCGAAGTCGCGCGTCATGTCCGCCTCGCGCGCGCGGATTTCCTCCTCGGCCTTGCTGATCAGTTCCTGGGAGGCGACGGCGGCCTCGCGCTTGGCAAGCTCGAGGTGGGCGGCGGCGCTCTGCTCGGCCAGCCGGCGGCTCTGCCGCATGATGAACCAGACGCCAAAAAACCCGCCCACGACGCCCACTAGGCCAGCCGCCAGCAGGGCCCACAGGTAGGGCTCGGCTGAATTCGGCAACAGGTCTGCGTTGGTGGCTGCGATGGCGGTCAGCATCTCAGGGACGGTCAACCTAGGTGCGCGAGGCAGGTTGGCAACAACCGATAAACACCAGGAGCGGCGCGTGTATCGAAATGTAGGGCCGCCGCTCGTCGGCGGGCCGTCGCGCTTTCGATCCGCGAATCAACCAAGGGCCCCTCCTTCAATATCGCCGCGCCCCCGCGCCTTCGGCCTCAGCCCCTAGGTTGCCCTCCGGGCGGTACGGCCCGGCCCCACTACACACCGAATTTAGAGTCCCCTCTATGAAGAGGGGTGGCGCGCAGCGCCGGGGTGTGTAGGGCGCGCGTGGCGTCACGCCCGATGGCGATCATGGTCCGCCACCCCAACAAACCTGGAGGGCCGGTCGAGGATCGCTCTCCCGACCGACCACGGCCGGCTGGAAACCGGCCCTCTAGAAAACGGGGAAGGCCCAGCTGGAGCTGAGCCCTCCACAAGTGCGGCCGCGTTCCTCTTCAGGTCTCAGGTTTCAGGTTTCAGGTTTTCCCATATCGGGATGTATTGCCAGCGGAAGGCCCCGCTGTTTAGTCCCGATATCTCCGTGAAGTTTCTCCGCAGCCTCGATCTCGCCAGTTTTTTCAAGCTCACCACCCGCGAGCGGTTCGACCTGCTGACCCCGGCGTGCATCCTCGGCCTGAGCCTGTTCGGCCTCTTCTTTATCTACAGTGCGCAGCTCGCCCGCGATGAGTCGGATTGGATCAAGCAACTCGTCTTCCTGGGCATCGGCGCCGTCGTTTATCTCGTCACCGCGCTCCTGGACTACCGCCTCTGGCTGAAATACGCGCATTTCGTCTACCTGCTGGCCGTGATTTTCCTGCTGCTCGTGCTCATCCCGGGCATCGGCACCACCCATGGCATGGGCGCCCGGCGCTGGCTGGGTTTGCCGGGGTTGAGCGCCTTTCAACCGTCGGAATTCGCCAAGATCGCCCTGATTTTCGCCACGGCCTCGATCTTGACGGGCTCGCGCCTCGGAACGGTCAAGGATTCGCTCCAAGTGTTGATCAAATTGGCCCTTGCGGTGGGCATACCCATGCTGTTGATAATCGCAGAACCCGACCTTGGTAGCGCCCTTGCAATCGCGCCGATGGTCTTCGCCATGCTGTTTGTTTCCAACCTCTCAATGCGCTTTTTCGCCGCGGCATTGGGCGCGTTCGCCCTCCTCGTGGGCATCGTGGCGCTGGACGTGTGGAATTATTCCAACTTCATGGAGGAGAACCACCTGGATTACTCCCGGGACCGCGGCGTTTACGAGAAGCACTCCTGGCTCCCGCTGAAGGACTACCAGCGCAACCGCGTCCTGGCCTTCGCCATGCCGGACAAGGTCGACCCCATGGGCATCGGCTGGAACAGCCGCCAATCCATGATCTCCGTCGGCTCGGGCGGGCTCACCGGCAAGGGTTGGACGGAGGGCACGCAGGCCAAGCTCGGCTACCTGCCGCCGGCCGTCGCGCACAACGACTTTATCTTCTCGGTCATCGCCGAGGAACGAGGATTTTTGGGAAGCATCACCGTCATCGGACTGTTTGGCGTGGTGTTGTGGAACGGACTGCGGATCGCCGGGCTCGCCCGCGACCGTTTTGGCGCGCTACTCGCGCTGGGCGTCACGGTGCTCTTCACCGTGCATGTGTTCGTCAACATCGCCATGACCATCGGCCTGGTGCCGGTTAAGGGCATACCGCTTCCTTTTATTAGCTACGGCGGCACTTTCGTGCTCAGCTGCTGCTTGCTGCAAGGACTGGTCCAAAGCGTCTATCGGTTTCGGAGGGACTTCTAACATGAGTCACCTGCCACGCCATATTGACCGTTTTGCCGGAATCTCCTGCACACAGCCTGCTGGACACGGGCGCCCCGTTACAACCACCCGGGACACACCCCACCATGAACGACCAGCCTGCCAACTCCGGCGCTTCCCCCCAGGACGCCGCCTCACGCCTTGAAGAAGAACTTCAACAACCGCCTCCGCAGAAGCACACCGAGCCCCTCACGGCCGACCAGCTCCGCAAGGAATCCAAGGATCGCGCCGCCGACCGGCCCATTCTCCAGAAAATCCTGAATATTTTCCGGAAGGAGAAAGGGACCTTCCGCGAGCTCGTCATCAATTCCGAACCGCTCGAGAAGCGCGTCGCGCTCCTCGTCGACGGCACGCTCGATCGCTTCGAGATCGAGCGCGACTCCGACAACCGCATGGTCGGCGGCATCTACAAGGGCCGCATCAAGAACCTCGACCCGGGCCTGAAGGCCGCGTTCGTCGACATCGGTTATAACAAGAACGCCTTCCTGCATTACTGGGACATGCTCCCGGCCGCGACCGACTCCTCCGTGGAAGTCGTCCGCGTGAACAAGAAGAAGGGCGCCCCCGAACGGAAGGCCGAGCCGACCGTGAAGGACATCCCGGGCCTCTACCCGCCCGGCTCCGAGATCGTCATCCAGGTCACCAAGGGCCCGATCGGCACCAAGGGCCCGCGCACGACGACGAACCTCTCGCTGCCCGGCCGCTATTTGATCCTCACGCCGTTCTCCGACGGCTGCGGCATCTCGCGCAAGATCGAGGACCCGCAGGAGCGCAAGCGCCTGAAGACCCTCATCAACGAGCTCACCATCCCGGAAGGCATGGGCGTCATCGTCCGCACCGCGGGCGAGGGCAAGAAGCCGCGTTACTTCGTCCGCGACCTGCACCTCCTCCTCGCCAAGTGGACGGAGATCCAGCGCAAGATGGAGAACGACCGCGCCCCGGCCTGCCTTTACCAGGAGCCGGACATCGTCGAGCGCACCGTGCGCGATTTCCTCACCGAGGACATCGACCGCGTGCTCGTCGACAACGAGGACGACTTCAAGCGCACGCAGGAATACGTCGGCCAGATCTCCAGCCGCTCCGCCGGCAAGATCGTTTACTACAAGGATTCCATCCCGGTCTTCGAGCGCTACAACATCGAGCGCCAGATCGAGCAGACCTTCCAGCGCCGCGTCCCGCTGCCGTCCGGCGGCGAGATCGTGATCGACGAGACGGAGGCGCTGATCTCGATCGACGTGAACACCGGCTCCCACAAGTCGCGCTCGGGCGACGAGAAGAACACCATCTTCCAGGTCAACATGGAGGCCGCGGTGGAAATCGCGCGCCAGATCCGGCTCCGCAACATCGGCGGCCTCGTGATCATGGACTTCATCGACATGAAGGAGCGGCGCCACCGCAACTCCGTCTACGACAAGATGGTCGAGCTCATGTCGGAGGACAAAGCCAAGACGCACATCCTGCCCATCAGTTCGCTCGGCATCATGCAGATGACCCGCCAGCGCCAGCAGGAATCGCTCTCGGCCAACCTCTACACGACCTGCCCGTACTGCCGCGGCCGCGCCGTGGTAAAGTCCGCGACGACGATGTCCGTCGAGCTGCAGCGCAAGCTGTCGAGCGTCGCCCGCCGCCTGCAGGCGAGAAAGGATGGCAAGGATTACTCCCTGCGCGTCCACGTGCACCCGAGCATCCTTGAACGCCTGCGCGTCGAGGATTCGGAGCTCCTGGTCCGCATCGAGAAAACCTTCGGCATCAAGTTGGCCTTCCGCGCCGATCCGAACTATCACGTGGAGAACTTCAAAATCATCAACGCGAACACGAACGAGGAGTACCGCTGACGTAGTTCGCGGGATTAATTCCGTTTTTTCGGATTAATCCTGTTTTCTTCAACGAATTGATTCTGTTTTCAAGACCCGGCCATCGAGGCCGGGTCTTTGCTTTATAGAACGCTAGGCGTGCGTGTTATGATTGGATCATGCACCTAGATCACCCGCTAGTGACCGTCGTTCTTACTATCATCGGAGGCGCTCTGACGCTTGTCCTTGGCCAAATCTTGATGAACGGGTTTCTCGAACCTGCTTTGGAACTAAAGAAAGAAATCGGTAAGATTGCCTACTCCTTGGCTTTTTACGCCAATCGTCGTTATTCAGTTCCTGCCGACCAGCAGGAGCATACTCGGGAGGTGTTTAGAACACATGCGTGCCGGCTCCGTGAGCTCTCAAACATGGTTACTGGCTATTGGTTTTGGCGGGTGCTTCTGTGGCTACCAAATAAGACGCACGTTATGGAGGCGTCACGAGACCTGATCGGCCATTCCAATTTTCCGAGTAAACCGGAGGGAGTTAAATATGACCATTCGACCGAGATCAAAACGCACCTTGGCATCGTCGATTAAATCTGGGCCTTGATAGCCCACTACTGCGGCGTTGCCGGGTCGGCGGGGCCAACGCCGTAGAAGGAGAATGGCCCATAGAGCGTAATGGCATTGAGCTTCAGCCAGTGGTCAAATCGCCGCACCCAAAGGTCGATCAATAGCCACTCGATCAGTCGCTCATCCGTGAAGGTTTTCGGGACCTCGTCAAACGGGGAATTTGCAGCCTGAGGTGGAAAAGCCATCCCCAAAAAATCCAAGGCACATTGGGCGCGATACATAAAATAATACCGGGCTCTGGGTGTAACTGCCGCAGGAGCCTTCCCTGATCTGGCGAAATGCCGAACGACCGAATCTACCTCAGCCCTGGATTCTTGCTCATCCGAAAAGAAAAATAGGGTCAAGGACTCCCAGGTTTGCTCGGCAGGCTTCATGTCGTGCTTAGGCCCCCCTTTCACGAGCAGTTCGGCGACAAATCTTTGAAGTTGATAGGCCATCGCATCCCATCGAGGTGGTGTATCCATTTACTGAGCGTGGCGCGACAACGCCTCAACGCAATCGAACTAGCTGCTAATAACCCACGCCCTCAGCGCCTTCTCCGCCTCAGGGGTAGACGGAAGAAGGCTTAAGCGATGCTTCGCGCGAGATGCTGCTACATACAGGTCCGAAAGGGTGAACACATTGATGTCTGCGACTGGAAGATCTGTGACAATTACGCAGTCTGCCTCCAGGCCCTTAAATGATTTAATGGTTCCACCCCAAATCGCTTCTCCTTTTAGCCACTGGTCGAAGTGCTCGGGGTCAGTGACGATCGGGATCTGATTTACCGTCGAAACGTAGTTCAACGCGCTCCCGCTAGATTCCGGATCCCAAGGCGACAGGATCGCGATGCGAGACGGCCGAAACCCCTCGGCGAGAAGGTTACTCGCAAGCCGCCTGAGATTCTGAGCACGGTGTGACGGATCGGGCGTAGCAGCAAGGATCTGCGGCACCACGCCGTGCGGACTCAGTTCAAAGCTCTTAATCGATCGTGTCAGAACAGAACCACAATACTCAGTGAAGCTCCAACTGCGTCCCAGCCTTTCAACGCGCGCCCAACTCAACGCCGTCGAGCGGCTCAACATTCACGCCGCGCGCCTCTGGGCGATGCGCAAGCCCGTTTTGCGCAGGGGTGATTTGCTCACCGACACTTTTGCGCGCGAACTGCACCGCCGGATGTTCAACCAAGTGTGGCGTTGGGCCGGCAAGTACCGCACGTCCGACCGCAACCTCGGTTGGGAATGGCCGCGAATCCCGGAGGGCATGCGCGTGCTGCTCGATGACGCGCGTTATTGGGAAACCCACGCTACGTATCCCGTCACCGAGATCGCCGTGCGCCTGCACTACCGCATGGTCGTGATTCATCCTTGGCCGAATGGAAACGGCCGCCACGCCCGCCTGTTCGCCGACGTTCTGGTCGCCGCCCGCGGCGCGCCATCGCTCACGTGGGGCGCACAGCTCGATCTCGCCCAGCCCGGCTTGGCAAGAGCCCGCTACCTCGCCGCACTGAAATCAGCCGATCAAGGCGACTACGCCGCCCTCCTCGCCTTCGCTTCTGCCTAAAGATCTTCGGAGAGCCCCGCGTTCTGCGGCCCGTTTGCTGGAGAGCCGCTCTCCAACCGGCCTTTCGGTCACCGCCTCACCCGGAAACTATACTCCGTCGCCGCTCCGTTCGCCGTCGCGGAATCCCATTGGGAATCCCGGTGATGGCCGACCAGCGCGACCGCGTCGTCGAGATTCTCCGCGCGCTCGATCAACGAATCAGAGACGGCGCCCGTCTTGTCGATCGTCACCCGGACCTGCATCGCCGACCGCGCCGGCGGCAGCGGCCGGGCGGCGACACGGCGCGCATGCGGCGGAACCACTTCCTCGTGCTTGCCCCCGGCCGGCGCCTCGGCGACGGGCGCGGGCGGCGGGGGCGGACGCCCAAACGCGAGGATCGTCGTGGACTCGACGGCGACGCCGTTGCGCACCGCCGGGCTGAAACGCCAGGTCTTGGTCTCCCGCACCACGGCCTCGTTGAACTCCTGGCTCGACGTCGGGTCGAGCAACGCCGCCTCCCCGACCTTGCCGTCCTTGCCGATGGTGATGCGCACCCGGTAGTAGTCCCCGATGTTCCGCAACCGCAGCCACCGCGAGCGGACCACGGACGTTTGCTGGATCACCGTCGCGGGCGTCGTGAAGCCGGTGCGGGCCGGCCCGAGGGCAAACAGGAGCGGCACATCGATTTCCGCGTAGCCCGCGACGCCCTTCACGAGCGGCGGGATGAATTCCCATTCCTTGAACGCCTCGCCGATGGCCGCCGCCACGTCCGGCTCGACCTTGGCGTCGCTCACCACGCTCGCCACCCCCGTGGGATGAACCAGCACCCGGAGACGCCTTTCTTGAATGCGGCCCGCCCGGAGCTCCCGATCGAGGAAAACGGGGGTGAGCCGTTTGACGACGGCGCACGTGTTATTCCGGTCGGGACAAACCGCGGCGAAGTAAGTGGCGAACCACGCCTTCGTGCCGGTGGACGCTTCCGCCGGGAACTTGATATTCACTTTCGCGGCGCGCAACGCCCCGCGCAGGACTTCCTTTTCGGATTCCGTCCCACCCTGCATCGTCAGCACCCGCAGCCGCCCCCGGCGATCGATGAACACCTGCGTGAGGATTCCGCCCGTCTCGATTTCCCCGCGCGAGTTGGCCACCTTCGGCACGCTCCGCCACTCCAAGGCGGCTGGCAACGACCCGTCCGGCGTAATTGCGACGAGGGGCCCCACGGTCCAGGCGCGTTCCGTCTGAAGATTCGGCCGCTCGACGCCCGCCGCCGATAGAGCCAACAAAAGCAGGCCGCTGAAAATCGCTCCGAAACGAATAGTCATCGTGACAGCCAGGGCGCGCTCATCGAATTGGAGAAAGAGTCATGCAAGGGACCGATCCAACATCGCACCAGCCATAGTCTATTCCCAAGCCCGCGCCATCCCTCTTTTGCTGGGATTGCAAGAGATCCCCGCTCGAGAGGGCTGGCCAAAGGCCGGGGGTGTTTCGGGAAACCCTGCACCCAAACAAAACCCATCCACTTTTTTTAACCACGGATTGCACAGATAACACCGATGATCCCAATCACTGTCGGTCCGCGAATTCCGATCCACGATCATTGGCCACAAAAAGCACAAGAGGCACAAAATGAATCCTCGTCCCCAAGATCCCCTCTCGAGAGGGGTGGCGCACAGCGACGGGGTGTGTTGCCTTGGGAAATCTTCCCCCGCTTTTCGGCGCCTAAAATAACTTCAGGAAGATGAAGCTCCGCGGCGGAGCTAACACACCCCGCCCTTCGGGCAGCAGCCTTCGCCGGGCCTACGGGTGCCAAGCCCCTCTCAAGAGGGGATCTCAGCACCTAACGCAAAGCGTCGGCCCGGATCGAATCCCCTTCAAACCACACGCGACTTTTCTCCAAATCCAGCGTATCGTCCGTCTCTTCAACTCTCCCCTCTCCCTCTCTCCTCTTCCTTTCCCATGCAAATTCGCACCCTCGGTAAATCCAATCTCCAAGTCTCCGCCCTCGGCCTGGGCTGCATGGGGCTCAGCTTCGGGCTCGGGCCGCCCACGGAAAAATCGCAGGCCATCGCCCTGCTCCGCGGCGCCGTCGAGCGGGGCGTCACCTTCTTCGACACCGCCGAGGTGTACGGCCCGTACGTCAACGAGGAGGTCGTCGGCGAGGCGCTCGCGCCCGTGCGCAGCCGCGTCGTCATCGCCACGAAGTTCGGTTTCAAGTTCGACGAGCAGGGCCGGCAGGTCCCGGGCGGCGTCGACAGCCGCCCCGCGCGCATCCGCGAGATGGTCGAGGCCTCCCTCAAGCGGCTCAAGACGGACGTCATCGACCTGCTCTACCAGCACCGCGTGGATCCCGCCGTGCCGATCGAGGAGGTCGCCGGCACCGTGAAGGAACTGATCCACGCCGGCAAAGTGAAGCACTTCGGCCTCTCGGAAGCCGGCGCCAGGACGATCCGCCGCGCGCACGCGGTGCTGCCCGTGACCGCGTTGCAAAGCGAGTACTCGCTGTGGTGGCGGGAGCCCGAGACGGACATCCTGCCGGTGCTGGAGGAACTCGGCATCGGCTTCGTGCCGTTCAGTCCGCTGGGCAAGGGTTTCCTCACGGGCAAGATCGACGCGAAGACCGAGTTCGCGCCCGGCGACTACCGCAATGTCTCGCCCCGCTTCTCGACCGACGCCCGCAAGGCCAACCAGGCCATGGCGGACCTCGTCGCAGCCATCGCCGCGCAAAAGCGAGCCACGCCGGCCCAAGTCGCCCTCGCCTGGCTCCTCGCGAAAAAGCCCTGGATCGTGCCGATCCCCGGCACGACGAAGCTCACGCGCCTCGAGGAAAACCTCGGCGCTGTGGCGGTGACGCTCTCACCCGAGGACCTGCGCCAGATCGGGGAAGCCGCCGCGAAAATCAAAGTCGAAGGCCACCGCTACAACGAGGCCGCCCAAAAACTCGTCGACCGCTGATCCCGAACCTCGATCCGGTCTCACAGAAGGGAACGGAGGCAACGAAGCTCGGCCCCGAAATCATTGGCCGCGAAAAATCGCAAAAAAAGAGCGATCCTCTCTCGAGAGGGGTGCCCAACGGGCGGGGTGTGTTTCCGACGCTCGGTCCCTTTTGTGCCTTCTGTGCCTTTTGTGGCCCCCTGCCTTCTCCACGATCTCTGCGACCTCCTGTAAAGCCATCGCACAAAATTTTTTAAACCACGGATTACACAGATAACACGGATGATCCCGATTCCCGACCGGAATGTTTGGTTATCCGTGCAATCCGTGTAATCCGTGGTCAACGCCTTTCAAATTATGCAAATCACCCGCGCCGGTTCCCAACCCTCCACCCCAGGCCCCGCTGACTGGTTCACGGGCACTGTCCGCATCGACCCCCTTTTCCCCGTCACCCCGCCCGCACGCGCGGCCGGCAACGCCGTCACTTTCGAACCTGGCGCCCGCACGGCGTGGCACACGCATCCGCTCGGCCAGACGTTGATCGTCACCGCCGGCCTCGGCCGCGCGCAGCGCGAAGGCGGTCCCATCGAGGATCTCCGTCCCGGCGACGTCGTCTGGTTCCCACCCGGCGAAAAGCACTGGCACGGCGCGTCGCCCACCACCGCCATGACGCACCTCGCCATTCAGGAATCCCAGGACGGCAAGGCCGTCACGTGGCTGGAGAAAGTCAGCGACGCCCAATACGGATCATAAAAGGGGAGGGCCCCGCTCCCGCTGGGCCGCCTCGAGGGTCGGAACCCGACCCGGGCTGATTCTCACGGGAGACCGCAGAGGCCGCAGAGATTAGAATCACTCTCCGCGACCTCTGCGACCTCCTGTAAGATATTTTTGGTCAGGTCTCAGGTTTTCCCAGACTCACTTCCGCCTGCGCTTGCAGCGCCCGCGCGATCTTCTCCTGGTTGTCCGCGGACACGCCAGCTTCCTTCGCGAACTGTTCCCACTGGCCGAGCGCGGACGCGACCTGGTCGATCACCGCATTCAGTTTCGGCACGGTGGCCACGCCACTCTGGCGTCCGCAGGCGATGAAATCGTCCCGCGTGAGGCCCTCGCGCTTGCCGGCCACCGACATCTGTTGCGTTGCCGTCCATTTCCCGGCCAGCGGATTGTGGGCGTAAGAAACATCGAACGCCGGTGACAACTGCCACTTTCCATCCGCCGTCATGAGAAATCCAAAGTTCTTGGTGTGGTCGTCGCGATTACAGCCAAGCACATTGAACACCATCCGGCGGAACCCCTCGATCTTCGCTTCCGGCCCCAGGTCCAGCCGGTCGATCACTCCGAAGTAATCCTCATAGGCATGACTGTGCCCGCCGGGCGCCGCATACGCCAGGTGCGCGATGCCGAAGAGCGACGCGAAGTGAACCTTGCCGCCGGCGCCGGGACGATCGAAACGGCGTGTCATGAAATGAGCCCGGCCGCCCTCCTCATACAACCGGCATTTCGCCATGAGGATGCCCGCGCGTCGCGCCATGAGGTGGTAGGCGTATTCGATGCGACCGTAGCCCTGCGGATCCTTCACGCCGTCGAAGGACGCGGTCACGCCGTCGAACTTCATGAGCCAGTGCTCGAAGCCGGCCGGCGCCTTCGCCTGGCCGGAGCGCACCTCGCCGGTGGCCGGGTTGAGCGCGATCACGGCCTTGGCGCGCGCGCCGCCCGCGGATGTGCCCACGCGCAGGATTTCGTTCAGCTCCTCCTCGCTTTCGAGCCTCGTCGAGAGCCCCTCGCGTCGCGCGAGGGCCGCCGAGGCCAGCTCCACGAGTTTTTCCACCTCCACGACTTCCGGCTTGGAATTGCGCTCGCGGATGGCCGGACGGAATTCCAGCGCGCCCATGCCGCGATTGCCAATGTAGCAGAGGCGCTCCACCGGCGAAAAATCCTCGGGCGTGCGCCCCTGCGCGCGCAGCCAGTCGTTGATGAGCGCGTTGCCGTACGTGTCCGGCAGGCTGTCCGCGAGCAGTCCCGGCAATCCGCCGAACGACTCGTGCAGATTGGGAAACTGGTAAGGCCCCGCGCGCAGCGGCATCATCAACGGCGCGAGTTCGACTCCTTCGCGCACGAACTTCGGCGTGTATTCAAAAATCCCCACGCGCCGCGGTGCGTCCCAAAACGCGACGCCCGCCTTCACGCCCTCATAATAAACATCTGCGAAGGGATTAGCCATGGGACGTTGAATAGAGCTTTGAACCACGGAGGGACACTGCTGAACACAAATGTCCCGGAATCCCCCCACCGAAAATATTTCGCCCAGCTTCCACCCCATGATCCTGCGACCCCGCCCTCCTCCGATCCCGATGCTGATCCGTGTTCATCTGTGTCTATCTGTGGTTAGACTGCGTCGCTTCGCTCACCGCATGCGTTGCCGTTCCTTCCCCGCCAGCTTTTGCAATTCGATCGGACTCGGCACCGGCGCGGGCAGCAAGTTGATCAAGGCCTCTCCGAATCCGAGCGCCCGCAGCACGCGGGCCAGCGACTCGACCGTCACCGACCGTCCATTCTCCAGGGCAGACAGCACATCGACACTTACGGCCGCCTTCGCGGCGAGTTCCTGCTGCTTCAAACCCTGCGCCATCCGCTGCCGCCGCACCCGGATCCCCAGCTCTTTAATTTCATTCATAAGACAGGTTTTTAGCTGTTTTATGCCACATAACAAGGATTAAAAC
Organism: uncultured Oleiharenicola sp.; assembly: GCA_964515595.1. Classification (GTDB taxonomy): domain Bacteria; phylum Verrucomicrobiota; class Verrucomicrobiia; order Opitutales; family Opitutaceae; genus Lacunisphaera. The sequence goes on from CAZEUN010000002.1 coordinate 159,748, forward strand.
AGATTAAAACCTGTTTTAGATAGATACCTATAAAAGCTTCATTATCAGCCCCTTTCCCGGGCCCGCCGACAGGGCCTGGAACGCGGTGGAGGGTCGGTATCCCTACCGACCATGTGTGGGTGAGAGGAATGTCATATCCCTCAGCATGGACCACCGACCCGGATTTCACAGAAGGTAACGGAGGCAACCAAGTTCGAGCCCCCACCCGTCGTTCCCTGTGGGAGGGATTTCATATCCCGACTTCGCGCCAACTTTATTAACCACGGATCACACGGATGCCACGGATTCCTGCGGGCCGCGCCTTTCTGGAGGGTCGGTATCCCTACCGGCCTTTCCCATTTTCACAGGAGACCACAGGGGACGCAGAGCCCGATCCACCGACCGGATTTCACAGAAGGTAACGGAGGCAACGAAGCCCGCGCCACCCACCCTTCGTTCCCTCCGTTACCTTCTGTAAGACCGTCCGGGTCTTTATTGCAGAGATCCCCTCTCGAGAGGGGTGGCCTACGGCCGGGGTGTGTTGCATTGAGCCACTCTGCCCAATGCTTTTCCACAGGAGGTCGCAGAGACCGCGGAGTTCAAACCCCTGCAGGATTGCACAGCAGGTCACGGAGGGAACGAAGCCCGCGCCACCCACCCTTCGTTCCCTTGGTTTGCGCATGAGTTCGGATTCATTCTTTTCGGGCTCATTTCGAGAATCGCGCGGGACCCGAGGGAGATCCATCGGCTTCATCCCGCCACCGGTCGAACGTGCTTCACCAATTCCTGCAAAAACTCCTCCGCATGGCTCCACACCGCGAAATGCCCGCCGGACGGGAGCACGATCATCTCCTTATGGGGCGCCGTGATGCTTTTAAAATACTCCTCGGCGAGCGACGCCGGCGCGACCCTGTCCTGCCCTCCGTGGATGAAAAAGACCGGCACCTGGAAATCCGTGCCGAGGGCGGCGAGCCGGGTGTTCAGCAATTCATCATAGAGTTTCCAAGGCGGGACCACCGCGAAGCCCCTGAAGCGATTCACCTCGTCGCGCAGCGAATAATCCGGTGGCGGCGAGAGCAGGCTGTGCCTCATCGCGGCGAGCGCCACGTTGTCCGCCGCGGGCTGGTATTTCCCGGCCTGCTCGAAAAAAGCCGCCACCTGTTTCAGATTCCTGAACGGCGGGGGCCCGACTAACTCCAGCGTCCGCACGGTCTCCGCGTCGGCCGCCTGGCGCGCCTGGTCCTGCAACCGCGCATATTCCATCGCGAGCGCACGAGGCAAATCGCTCACCTGCCCGGTCCCGACGAAGGCATGAAACAAGTCGGGACGCTGCCTGACCATTCTGACCCCGAGCACGGAACCGAAGGAGTGCCCGAGCAAAACGATTTTCTGTTTTCCCAGTCGCGTCCGGAGGTGCTCGGCCAGCTCGAGGCCGTCCTGCGTCATCCGCGCCACCGTCATCGTCGCGGCGATGGACTCGCCCGTTGCCTTCAGGGTCTTGCCGGCGCCTCGCTGGTCCCAGAACACCACGGTAAATTCCTTCTCCCAGGAACGGAACAGGTTCGTCAGTGGCAGCCACGTTCCGCCCGGGCCGCCGTGGAGGCAGAGCAGGACGGGGTTGTCGCGGTTCTCCCCCCGAATCTGCACCCACTGGTCGATCCCGCCGATCCGCACATAACCCGATTCGTTGATGCCGTTGGCGGTGGAGATCGCGAAGGCCCGGGCGTTGGCACTTTGCCGATAAGCCCGGACGGACAGCAAACAGGCCGCGAGGACGAGAACTCCCCCGAGGAGGAGAACGAAGAACCATTTCGCAAACTTGAGTAAGGGGCGCATGACGAGGAGCAGCCTAGTCGATTTCGCCCGCGCCCGGAAGTCGCCCCGGATGCACGGCATGCGTGCATCCGACGCCATGTCCCGTTCAGCGCCTCGCGCGTTCGCTACCGCCACCGGCTCGCTGCGCCACGACAAGCGCCCCCGTAACCAGGCACGCCGACACGGCGAACGTCACCCGCATTCCCGTCGCCACCGGACCCGGGCCGGCCACCGCGAGATCCGTCGCGCCGGCCGCAAACGCGAACACCGCGCCCATCACGGAGGCGCCCGTCACCAGGCCGAGGTTGCGCGAGAGATTGAGCAGGCCTGAAACCACCCCCCGTTGATCCGGTGGGAGATCACGCATCACGCCCGTGTTGTTGGCGGTTTGGAACAGCGCGTAACCCGCCGTGATCACCACGATCGGCGCCACATAACCCGCGACCCCCAGCGTCGCCGGCAGGAGGGCGAGGCCGAGTGAACCCGTCGCAATCCCCAAGAGGCCCAGACGCCCGGCCCGCGCGGCGCCGAAGCGATCGGTCATCCGTCCCGCCGGCACGCCCATCAGTGCCGCCACCACCGGCCCGACGGAAAGCACCAGCCCCACCATGGCCGGCGTCAGGCCCAGTCCCCGGGAAAGATAAAACGGCCCCACCACCAGGGTGGTCATCAACACCGTCGAAACCAGCCCGCTCGTGAGCAGGCCCGCCCTCAACCCCGGATCGCGCAACCATTCCCAACGGACCAGCGGCGCCGTCGTCCTCGATTCCACGAATGCGAACCACCCCGCCAGGCCGGCCGCGACGGCCAGCAGCGCCGCGTTCTGCCACCCGAAATGTCCGCGGCCGAGCGTCATCGCCAGCGCGTACGCCGCCAGGGAGAGCGCCAGCAACAAGGTGCCCGGTCCATCCCACTGCACCGGGACCTCCGGTGCCCGGCGGCCGTCCGGAGGCAAGCCGCGCCACGCGAGGAAAAAGGCCAGGGCGCCCAACGGAACGTTCAGGAAAAACAATCCGCGCCAGCCGACGCTGGCGATCAGCGCGCCGCCCAGCGACGGCCCGAGCGCGGTGCCGATGGCGGACATCGTGCCCAGCAAGCCCATGGCGCGACCGGTGGCCGCCTTCGGCACGATGCCGCCGACAAACGCCAGCGTGAGCGCCATCATCGCCGCCGCCCCAAGACCCTGCAACGCGCGGGCGAACACCAGCACAGGCAGCGACCGCGCCGCACCGCACAGGACGGAAGCCGCCGTGAAAAGCAAAATGCCCGCCAGCAGCAACCAACGGCGACCCAGGATGTCCCCGAGCCGGCCGGCTCCGACAATGACGGCGGTGACCGTGACCAGATAAGCCAGCACCACCCATTGCACTGCCTGAAAGGTGGCGCCGAACGCCGCGGCCAGCGCCGGCAGACCCACGTTGGCGATACTGGTGCCGAGGGAGGACAGCAGCATCGCCAGGGAAAGCCCGGCCAGCGCCGGCCACGCCGCGGGCACCGCCGTGATTTGGCCGGCGGGCTGCGCGGGGTCGGTCGCGAGAGATCTCAACATGGCTGCAGCTTATCCCAAGGTTTGGGATGGCGGAAGGCGCGCCGCCTGCACATGGTCCGTGCATGGGACGCCACCTCAGCCCCGATCCGCGGAAGGCATGACGAGACCCGACCTCAATCTGCTCGTCACCCTGGAAGTGTTGCTGGCGGAAGGCAGCGTGGCGCGGGCGGCGCAGCGCCTGCGCCTGAGTCCCTCGGCGATGAGTCGCGCGCTGGCGCGGCTGCGCGAAGCCACGGGGGACCCGCTCCTCGTGCGGGCCGGCCGCGGCCTCGTGCCGACGCCGCGCGCGCTCGAATTGCGCGACCGCGTCGGCCAGCTCGTGCAGGACGGCGAGGCCGTGTTGCGTCCCATCGGGAAGCTCGATCCCCGGCAACTCGACCGCACGTTCACGCTGCGAACCAGCGAGGGCTTCGTGGAAAATTTCGGCCCCGCCCTCCTTGCCCGCATCGGCGCGGAAGCGCCGGGGGTTCACCTCCGCTTCATCGCCAAGCCCAACAAGGAAAGCACGCCGCTGCGCGACGGCACCGTCGACCTGGAAACCGGCGTCTTGGAGCCGACGACGAGTCCCGAGCTGCGCACGCTTGCGCTGTTCAAGGACCGGCTCATCGGCGTGGTGCGGAAAGGACATCTCCTGGCCAAGGGCCGGATGAATCCGGAACGGTATGTATCCGGCCGCCACATCCGGGTGGCCCGGCACCAGGACCCGATCGACGAAGCCCTGGATTCATTGGGCCTGAAGCGAACGGTGGCCGCATCAATCGTCGGCGGATTCGCCACCGCGCTGGCGCTCGCCCGCGCCTCGGATCTCATCGCCAGCGTCCCGGAGCGCCACACCGGAAAGCTCCGTGAGGGCCTGCACAGTTTTCCCCTCCCGTTCCCGGTGCCGGAGTTCACGGTCTCGCTGCTATGGCATCCCCGACTCGACGCCGACGCCGCCCACCGCTGGCTCCGCACCCAGGTCCGCGAAGCCTGTTCGCCCAAGCGCTAACCCCTGGAGGGCCGGCATCCCCACCGGCCATTTAAAAAATGTGGGAGGGATTTCATATCCCGACTCCGAAGCAGATTCGCGCCCACTTTCAGTAACCACCGATCACGCGGATGCCACGGATGGATTCCTGAAGGTCGCGCCTTGTTGGAGTCGGTATTCCTATCGACCTTTCCTATTCACAGGAGACCACAGGGGACGCAGAGTTCGATCCACCGACCGGATTTCACAGAAGGTAACGGAGGCAACGAAGCCTGAGCCACCCACCCTTCGTTCCCTCCGTTACCTTCTGTAAGACCGTCCGGGTGCCTATTGCAGAGCCCCCCCTCTCGAGAGGGGGGGCCAACGGCCGGGTGTGTTGCGTTGAGCCTCCTCTGCCCAATGCCTTTTCACAGGAGGCCGCAGAGACCGCAGAGTTCAAAGCCCCTGCAGGATTTCACAGAAGGTAACGGAGGCAACGAAGCCTGAGCCACCCACCCTTCGTTACCTTAGTTACCTTCTGTAGGACCGTCCGGGCGCCTATTGCAGAGATCCCCTCTCGAGAGGGCGGGCCTACGGCCGGGGTGTGTTGCGTTGAGCCCCCTCTGCCCAATGCCTTTTCATAGGAGACCGCAGAGCTTCGAGCCCTGATTGACCGAACCGTTTTCACAGAAGGCAACAGAGGGAACGAAGTTCGGGCCGGTCTTCTTCGTTACCATAGTTTCCTTCTGTCAGACCGTCTGGGTTCAAATCCGTTTTCTCAGCGATCTCAACGCCCTCCTGTAAAATCGTTTGTTTCGCAAGGTTAAGCTGGCACCCGCTTGGTAATTACCTCATCAACTCCCCGGGCCACTTCCTCGAGCACACGAGGGACGTGGCTTTTTTTATACGCGAAATCGCGGGCCAGTTAGCACACCCCTCCGGCGGAGCATCCTCGCCGCGTGCGCCGCGCTTTTCCGCACCGCATGGGATTCAAACGCTCACAAGGATTTCATGCGGTGCCACCCCTGTTGACTGAGGAGTATCCGAAGATCAGCTGAAGAAGTCTCACCCGCCACCAACCGCGCCTTTCAAACTTTGGATCCGACACCCCACGCATCGTTAGCTGCTCTCCAGAACGAACTCGGGCGTTTCGTCATGGAGGAGCATGCGCTCCAACGGGAGAACATGCGCCGGCTTTGGGCGTCACCCCAGGAGGAGCGGGTCGAGGAGGGCCGGTGCATCGCGCACCTGCGGATTGTCCGGCACACCGACCCCAAGCGCTGGCTGCTCGAATGTGCCGGCAACGATTCGCGTTTCCGGGAGGGCGATCTGGTCCGCCTGAGCCGCGGCGACCCGCAACTGGCGTTCATGGAGGCGATGGTCGTCGCCATCTCCGACACCCAGGTTGAGGTGCAGGAATGGCGGGCACTCGGTGGCGAACCGTGCACCGTAGGCGAAACCGGCATCGGCATCGACGAATCGTTCATCGATCTTGAAGATCGCTATCGGCGGGCCATCGAGGATCTGGGCAAGACCGCGGTCGGGCGCGATGTGATCCTGCCGTTGCTGCAGGGCGGCCTTCGCCCGGGGGTCGACGCCACGGACTATGACGAGGCTTTCGAACGCGCCGAGGAGGATGGACTGAACGACAAGCAGCAGGAGGCGGTCGCCAACGCCGTCGCTTCCGACGTGTGCTGGCTGGTCCAGGGTCCGCCCGGCACCGGCAAGACCCATGTGCTCGCCTGGGTGATCGTCGATCTCCTGAGCCGCGGGGAGCGCATCCTGGTCACAAGCTTCACCCACCGCGCGATTAACAACCTGCTGGCCGCGGTCGTCGAGCGCCTGGAGAACCCGGGACACATCGCCAAGATCGCCGCGTTCTCCGATCCCTCGCTCCCGGCCGGCATCGAACAACGCGGGGCGTTTGCCGAGCTGTCCTTTGCCCACGATGCATCCGGTGCGGGATACGTGATCGGCGCGACCCCGTTTGCCTTGCGGTCGTCGCGGCTGGCCAATCGCGATTTCGACACGGTCGTGATCGACGAGGCCAGCCAGGTCACCGTGCCGCTGGCGGTCATGGCCATGCTCGCGGGCCGGCGCTACATCCTGGCGGGAGATCACCGGCAGCTGCCGCCGGTGACGCTGAGCCGTTCACCACAGGGAGCCCAGGCACTCTCCATCTTCGGCCGGCTGGTCGGGTCCGGCTACGACACGATGCTCACGATCACGCACCGCTTGAACGAGGATCTGTGCCGGTGGCCGAGCGATGCGTTTTATTTCTCCCGCCTCCGGGCGCATCCGCGCGCCGCCAGCCGTTCCCTTCAACTGGCCACGTGCGCGCCCGAGTGGCGGGAAATGCTGGCCCCTTCCCCGAGCGTCGTCTGGCTGGCCGTGCCACATCGCGGCTGCCGTTCGGTGGCGCCGGAAGAGGCGACCTTGATCGCCGACGTGCTGCATGCCCTGCACGACGGCGGCATGGCGTGGAAGGATATCGGCGTGGTCATCCCGTTTCGCCGGCAGGCCCGCTACCTGCGCCGGCGTCTGGCCGCGCGTTCACCCGACGGGGTCGCCCCCGCTGCCTTGGTGGCAGACACGGTGGAGCGCATGCAGGGGCAGGAGCGCGAGGTCGTGTTGGTGTCATTCACCACCTCGGACGAGGATTTTGCCTGGCGGCTGCATGATTTCATTTTCCTGCAGCAGCGGCTGAATGTCGCAGCCACCCGCCCGCGCACCAAGCTGCTGCTGGTGGCGAGCCCCGTGTTGCTGGCCTTCGCCGAATCGCGTCCGGATGACGATGGCATGGCGTGTTTCGCGTCGCTGCTGCGCGCGGCCCATCGCATCGACGTGCCTTTGCCGGGAGCCTGACCCATGGCCCGCATTTTGCCTGATCCGATCGTCGGCTCGTTCCCACCCGAAGTCCTCAAGGTGCACCGGACCCTCAAGGCCATTCCCGGGGAGGAGTTCATGGTCTGGGTTGGCCTGCCGCTGCCCGGCCGCGATGCGCATCCCCATTTCTTGGTGGTGCATGACAGCTCCACCGCGTTTGTCGTCGCGGTGGGTGGCGTTACCGAGGCCGATCTCGACGAGCATCTCCATGGCAGCCTGTTCGCAGGCGAGACGGCGCGTCCTCTGTCCGCGGCCGAAACGGGCCTCCTGCTGCGCCAGCGCGTGCAAACTTTCATCGCTACCGCGTTGGCACAGGAGGGCGCGGATGGCTCAGTCGGAGCGGGTGCGCCGGCAGTCTACGGCCTGCTGCTGTTTCCCAACGCTCCTCATGAAAAACTCCGCCAACTGTGGGGCGAAAACCCGATCGAGGGCTGCTACTGGCTGGGTGCCGAGCACATCAATCCGGACAAGCTGGCGCTGTGTCTGCGCAAGCTCGCGACCGGCGGTCTGGCGGAACGGCAACTCGCCCGGCTCCGATCGCACTTTTCTCCGGAGACCGTGGTGCCGCCCCGGTTCTCCGCGCGTCTGCCACGCCGGCGCAATGTGGCCGCCGCCTTCACGCCCTTGCTGCTCGACTACGATCAAGAGGCCTGGGCGAAGAACCGGTTGCGCCTGTCCGATGAGGCCGCCGCGGTGGCCGAGGAACAGGCGCCCTACGGCGAAACCAGCCTGGTCACCGGTGTGGCCGGCAGCGGTAAATCGCTCGTGCTGCTGTTTCGCGCCTGCACCCAAGCGAGGCTTGACCCGAAAAGCCGAACCTTGGTGATCACTCACAACAAGGCGTTGCGCCGCGAACTCGAGGCCCGCTTCGGCGAACTCGGCCGTCCACCCAATGTCGAGTGGCACACTTTCTTTTCATGGGTGGACACAAGCTTGGCGGTTCCTCCCGGCGGCATGGCGCAATACCAAGGGCGCGAGGAGTTGATCGGGCGGGCCATCCAGACCGAAGACGGCAAAGCAACAGGACAGCGCATCGAGTTTGTCCGCGATGAGATCGACTGGATGCAGGACCGTGCCGTCACGGATCTCGATGAGTACTTGGCGGCGGACCGCGCCGGCCGGGGTGTCGCCTTGGGCCCGGAACAGCGCCGCAGCCTGCATGCGATTTACCGCCATTATCTCGCACTATTGGAAAGTGCGAAGAAGGAGGACTGGTCGGGACGGGCGTTGCGTTTCTGGCGGGCGATCGAGCGCGGTGCCATCAGGTTGCCGCCCTTCGACTACATCTATGTCGACGAAGCCCAGTTTTTCGCACCTGTCTGGTTGCGCGCGTTGCGCTGCGCGTTGAAGCCCGGAATCGGGCGTCTTTTGCTGGCTGCGGACCCGACCCAAGGTTTTCTGAAGCGCCGTCAATCCTGGGTCGCCTGCGGTTTAGATATCCGAGGCCGCTCGACCCGGTTGCGCCGAAGCTATCGAAACACGCGCCCGATCCTGGCGCTGGCCGCTGAGTTCTATCGCTCGCGCCTGAATAACGAGGAAGAAACCGATCTCAACTTGCCCGACGAAGCCGAACTCTCCTCGGCGGATCCTGGCGAAGATCCTCGCGTCGTGCTTTTGACCTCACGTCAGGACGAAGTTTTCCGTGTGATCAACGAATTGAGAAATTATTTGCGCGCGGGAGGCGACCCGGAGGCGGTGCTGGTTCTAGTCGGGTCAGGCCAGCGGACCTCGAGTGTGCATGACGAATTGGTCGCCGCCATCGGACCGCATCGCATCGGCGATGCCCGCAAGGCCACGGTGACCCGCGCCGTACGCGTTTGCAGCATTGACGCCGCCACAGGACTGGAAGCCCCCATCGTTTTCCTGATCGGCGGAGCGGAAATCCTGGAAGCAGAGTCCGACCTGCAGATTTCCCCTGAGCAACGCGCCGAGCTTCGTCGGGACAACACTCGTCGTCTGTACATGGCATTCACCCGGGCAGGCCTTCGCCTCTTCATCACTTGGGTCGGTCCAGTGCCGGATGTTTTAAGAAAGCATCTCGTCGGCAATTGAGCATGGTTTTCCACGGCTGGCCGTTCGGCCTCAACAGAACGATGGCGCTGACCTCAGCGTGGGTCGGTCGGGGGGCCTCTTTCGCACCGGTCTTCGGCCTAACCTCGAGGTAGCTTCGAGTCGCCCACCCGAGGGAACGGAGGAATTTCATCAGGATAGTTCGTCGAATCGCGCGCGAACCACACCCCGGCGGGCCCACCTTCGCGAAGGCTTCGGCGGGCAAGCCACCCTCTTCAGCCGGAACGACGACGCCGGCGTCACCGCAGAAGCTCCTGTTCGGAAATTATCTCTGAGAAGAGCGGCGGGCAGCGACGATGTTGAGGCGCCGGCCTCCTTACACAGCCCGCCCTATGCTTTTTCACAGGAGACCGCAGAGGTCGCGAAGTTCAAATCACCGATTTGTCACAGAAGGTAACAGAGGAAACGAAGTGTGAGCCACCCACCCTTCGTTCCCTCCGTTACCTTCTGTAAGACCGCCCGGGTTTTTATTGCCGCGATGCCCTCTCGAGAGGGCATCGCAAGGCTACCTGGCGCCCGCCGCGTGGGCCGCTGGCACTAACACGTCACGTTCTTGCCCTCGTGGCCGAAGATCGCCAGACGCTCGGCGGTCGTGGTCTTCGTGATACCCGCGGGGGCGTAGTGGAACTGCAGGGCGCGGCGGCGCTTGGCGGATGAGTTGTGCGGCGTGCCGTGCGGCAGCAGGCCGTCGAAGAACAGCACCCCGCCGGGAGGGAGCGGCACGGCCACCGAACGCGTGCCCATGACCTTGTCGTCGCAGATCTGCCAGTCGCGGCGCTGGAAATGGATGATCGGTCCCTCCTTGTGCCGGCCGGGCAGCAGTTGCATGCAGCCGTTTTCCACCGTCGCCTCGTCGAGCGCAATCCACAGGCCGACGATCGGGGTGCCGAGCGCATAATCGAAATACGCATGATCCTGGTGCCAGGGTTTCTCGCGCCCAAGCCGCGGCGGCTTGATCAGCGCCATGTCTTGAAACATCTCCGGCGCGTGTCCACCCAGCAGCCGCGCCACCACCTCGAGCAACCGCGCGTGATGCGAAATCGCCTTCAACCGCGGCTCATGCTCCACAAAGTACGCGAGCTTGCGCACCGCGTCCTGCCGTTCCTCCGCTGGGAGCGTGGGCAGGATCGCGTTCGCCTTCGCCTCGAACCAGACCCCGCGAAACCCGGGATTTCCCCCGAGGATGAGATGCACCAGCCCATCGATGGCGTTCCGGATTTCACCGGCGGAGAAGGCGTTTCGCACCACCAGGTAACCGTGCTGCCGGTAGAACGCGAGCTGCTCCGGCCCCACGTCGTCCAGCGAATCCACGCCACCGGCCGTCGCCTCGGGCGAATATAATTTCGGATCGTGCATCTCCGCTCCGAGGTCGAACTGGGGGACGGCCCGATTAACGGCTTGGGTTTTCACGCCCGGACCCTACCTCATTCCCTTCCCGGCCACCATACAGCCCCCCGCGATTGTGTTGCACTTTTCCGATATCCTAAAACCCAAGGCCAGGACCGCCCCGGACCTGCAGCTGGGCCGCCACGGTCGCGTTTTGTGTGAACCGGGTTGGCAGCTCGGACGGGAATGGTCCGCGGACCTGAAGGATTTCGACCTCTGGTCCGTGTGGCAGGGACGCGGCCGCCTCGTCCGGGATCAAACCCGGGTGGAACTGCGATCCGGCACGTGCCTCTGGCTGTCCCCGGGCAACGAATACCAGATCACCCAGGACCCGGAGAATCGGCTCGGGGTCACCTTCATCCACTTCAGCCTCGCGAAAAATGCGCGCCTGCCTGCCCCGCCCTTCGAAGCCTTGGAAACGCGGCATTTCGAATTCGTCAATTCATCCACGCGCAAGGTCGTCGAGCTGTGTGGCGAGGGCGAACGGGTCCTCGCCGCGAACCTGTTCGTCGCGATCCTGCAGCAGCTGGTCAACGAACACACGTCCCTGCGCTCCGTCATCGCCAACGGCACGACGCGACATCACCTCGAGGTCGTGCACGACGCCGCCCGCCAGATCCGGGAACGGCCGGGCGAAATCAAATCGGTGGCCGACCTCGCCCGCCAGGCCGGCTACAGCTCCGATCACTTTGCGCGCGTCTTCCTCCGCGTCATCGGAAGGACGCCCCAGCAATACGTGATCGATGCGAAGATGAATCGCGCGCGGCTCCTCCTGGCCGAATCGAGGTTCACGGTCGGCGAAGTCGCGACCGCCCTGGGCTACGACAGTCCGCATTACTTCTCCCGTCAGTTCCTGCAGCAAAATGGCGCCCCGCCCACCGCTTTCCGCCGGCGGGCGGCCTCGACCCACCGCTGAGAAGCGTCGTTACACCCGCGCACCTATGATCGCTCGTGCCCGGGAACCGGACCAGCGGACTGCTTAGACCACGAATGCGTCACCCCACGGGCACGGCTGCCAGGTGAGCAGCGCCCAATCGACTTCGCGGTGAATTTTGAGGACCGGCTGATCGCTGAGTGAAAGCGTTTCGAATCCGCGCAGATCCCCTCGCGGCAACCGGCCGCGCTTCCGCATCAAAACCAGCGCCGAGTCGGGCGGAGCGAAAGGGCTCAAAAATGTGTCGTGAGATCGTCGCCGGGACGTTTATATCCCGACATCGTCTCCGTCATGTCCTCCCTCTCCCGCCGCGCCTGGCTGCGCCAGCTCGGAACCCTGGCGGCGCTGGCCGCGTTGCCGAAATCCCTTGCGGGGCAGACGCCACGCGAATCCGGGGCGTTGCCACCACCCACCCCGCTCCAGCAGGCGGCCATGGCCGCTCTCGCGCAGGAGTTCATGGAAAAATTCAAGGTGCCCGGATTCTCCATGGCGATCGGGCGAAGCGGAACACTGCTTCACGAGCAGGGCTTTGGTTACGCCGACATCAGCAAACAGGAACCGGTGACCCCGGCGCATCTCTTCCGCATCGCGAGCATTTCCAAACCGATCACGGCGGCCGCTATTTTCAGCCTGATCGAACAAGGCAGGCTGCGGCTGCAGGACCCTGTCTTCGGTCCGGATGGCCTGCTGCCAGCGGTCGGCGGCACGACCCTGCCCGAGCCGGTCAAGGCCATCACACTCCACCACCTGCTCACGCATACCGCGGGCGGCTGGAGCAATCAGGCGCAGGACCCGATGTTTTCCCAGGTCCTCATGGATCAAAAACAACTGATCGAATGGACGCTCCGCACGCGGCCGCTGGAGCACCCGCCGGGGACGCACTACGCCTACTCCAACTTCGGTTACTGCGTGCTCGGGCGTGTCATCGAAAAAATCACCGGCCAGCCGTATGAGCCGTGGGTGCGGGAAAACATCCTGCAGCGCTGCGGCGTGACGGCCATGCAACTCGGCGGCAACCGGCTGACGGACCGCAAGGCGGGCGAGGTCATTTATTACGACGACGGCGCGGGCAAGGCCCGGCCCTATGGCATGAATGTCCGCCGGATGGATTCGCACGGCGGCTGGCTTGCGACGCCCGGCGATTTAGTGCGGTTCGCCCAGCATGTCGACGGCTTCCCGGTGCCTGCGGACATTCTGACGGCGGAGAGCATCAAGCAGATGACGACGCCGACCGCGGCCAACCCCAACTACGCCTGCGGGTGGTCGATCAACCAGGCGGCGAACTGGTGGCACAACGGTTCGCTCCCCGGCACGGCCTCGATCCTGGTGCGAACCGCCCGGGGCTTTTGCTGGTCCGGACTGATCAACACGCGCGCCGAAGGAGTAATTCCCGCCCTCGACCAGCTGATGTGGAAACTCGCGCGCACCGTCCCCGCATGGCGCGTGTGAACGAGAGGTCCGCGGTGTAGTGGAGCGCACTGCCCCTGTGCGCTGTTTGAAAGCGAGCGCCGGCCGAAAGGCGCTGGCGGCTGCTGGTTGCGCCCCCAGTTCCTCCGTTGACGACCAGTACTCGCTACTAGGGTGCAGGCATGAGCCTAGCCGAGCTGAAGCAGGAGACCGAGCGCCTTACGCCCGCCGAGCGACGCCACCTCACCGCGCACCTGGTGGCCTTGGATCGCAAGTCCGATCCGAGCTTCAAGCGGAGACTGGCGGAGAAAATTGACGACAAAACCCCGGGCCGATGGATTGCTCTCGAAGACGCCGAGAAGCGCCTGCGCCAATGATCCCCGGCCCTCATGCCCTACCGCTTGTTGATTGATCTGGAGGTCGTAGACCTGAACAGCGCGCAGCGGATCGGCGCATGGGGCCCAGCCCCGCGGTCAGGCGCGCGCCAGCCAGGTGCGCAGCAGGCTGCGCGCGAACGCCTCGATCCGGTCTGCCATCGGGGCCCGCGCGTATTGCTCGTAGGCCATGCCCAGCGCGGCCACCACCTGGTTGCGTGTGGCCCGCGGAAATTCGCTATGCAGCTTCACCAACTCGTGCGCCCATTCATAGGCCTCGAGCGTCGAGAGCCGGGCCTCGTCCGGCCGGGCAATAATCGTGATAGGTCCAACCATGGGCCTCCAAGGTAGCGGACATCGCGAACTGGAGCCAGCCGGGGGTTTCCGCGTCGCCGCACCCGGCAAACAGGACTCGGAGGAACCCCGAGGCCGTCCTAAGAGGTCGGGCCCGGGGCAATGGGCATTGTTCGGTTTTCAATGTTCATTGTTCAATGGGTGGAGCGCGGTGACCACCGCGCTTGCTCCGGAAAACGCACTGAGGTCAGTGCGTTCCCCCTTCCGAAATGACCAATGAACATTGAAAACTGAACAATGAACATTCCCCCCGGCATCGCCTCACGCGATCGCCTTGACCAGGCCGCCTTCGACGCGGATCGACGAACCGTTCATGCCGGCGGCGAGCGGACTGCAGACAAAGGCGACGACGTGCGCGATCTCGTCCACCGTTTCAAAGCGCTTGAGCAGCGACGTCGGTCGCACCTTCTGGAAGAATTCCTTTTCAAACTCCGCGAAGGGCTTTCCGCCGCTGAGCTTGCCGACGAATTCCTCCACGCCTTCCGAGCGCGTCGGACCGGGGAGCACGGAGTTGACGGTGACGGCCGTGCCGGCGGTCAACTCGGCGAGGCCGCGCGCGACGGCCAGCTGTGCCGTCTTGGTCATCCCATAATGAATCATCTCCTCGGGAATATGCAGCGCGCTCTCGCTCGAAATGAACACGATGCGGCCCCGGTTGCGCTTCAACATGCCGTCGAAATAAAGGCGGCTCAGGCGCACGCCGCTGAGCACGTTGACCTCGAAGAACCGGCGCCATTCGGCGTCGGGAATCTCCGCAAACGGCTTCGGGTCGAAGATGCCGAGGTTGTTGACGAGGATGTCGACCTGCGGGAATGCCTGGGCGAGCCGGTCCGCTCCTTCCGCCGCGGCGAGATCGCCGGGAAATTTCTCGAGCCTGGCGTTGGGCACGTCGGCTTTGATGCGTGTCACGGCCTCGTCCACCGCCGCGGCGGTGCGGCCGTTGACGATGACGCGGGCGCCCTCGGCCGCCAGCGCGCGGGCAATGGCGAGGCCGATGCCCTTCGTGGAGGCGGAGACGAGGGCGAGTGAATCGTTGAGTTGCAGGTTCATGGTGGGAAGGAGAGTTCGCAGAGAATATTTATCGTTCAACGCTCATTGTTCATTGTTCAACCGGCCATATCGACCGGATCTAAATGCCCCATGAACATTGAACGATGAACAATGAACATTTTCCGTCGCCTGGGTTAGCGTGCTCGCAGTGGAACTTTAAACGTCTCCCCCACGCTCACCGCCAGCAACCGGTCCGGCTCGTTGGCGAAGGCCTGGCGCACGCGCGCCGCCGGCTCATCCATGGCCTCCGCGCTCAGCTTGAAGGTTTCGTGGTGGATCGGGACGAAGGTGCGCGCGCCGGCCTGGCGGGCCATTTCGGCGGCTTGCTCGGGAGTGCAGTGCGCGCGGATCCACGGGTCGTAGGCGCCGATCGGCATCAGCATGAGGTCGATCGGGCGGGCGGGGTCGTTGAGTTTCGCAAAGGCCGGCGTCCAGGCGGTGTCCCCGGCGAAACCGACCGTGTGCCCGCCGCGGGTGAGGAGATAACCGTTATAGCCGCGGTGATCGTCGCGCATCATGCGCGCGCCCCAGTGCGCGACTTCGAAGGCCGTGGCGGTGAGCGGGCCGTGACGCGTTTCAACCGTGGCAGACTGGTCCCAGTCGAGTTCGTAGATCCGGTGAAACCCGTGACAGCGCAGCAGGCCGGCCGTGGCCCGGGCGGTGACCACCGGCGTGCGGCGGTCGAACTTCCGCAGGCTCCATACGTCGAAGTGATCGAAATGCGCGTGACTGAGCACGATCACGTCGGGCTTCGGCAACTCCCGCGGACCCAGCGCCGGCGCGTGATAACGTTTCGGCCCGAGCACGAACGGCGGCACGCCGGGACCGACCCGCCGCGAGAAAACCGGATCGGTGATGGCATGCACGCCGAGGAAATTCAGGAAAACCGTCGAGTGACCGAGCACGCTGCCGGTGATGGCGTCATCCCGCCACGTGGCCGGCTCCGGCCGGTGCGCGGGTGGCAACGGCTCACCCCGGCCATCAAAGATCATCTGCCGGATCATGCGCCATCGGGTCATCCGCTGGAAGGGAACCGTCCCCGACTAAAAGTCCAGCGCGGCTGAGCAGTCATCAAATCGACTTTTACAGAAGGTAACGGAGGAAACAAAGTTCGGATCACCCACCCTTCGTTAGCTTGGTTACCTTCTGTAAAATGAATGGGTTCAGTTGAGGTTTGATCCAGAACCTGAGTCGCCCAGCCTCGCCGCATGCCAACCCCCGCCCCCACCGTCTCCGAATTCCTGGCGACCCTGCCCGATGATCGCCGTGAGGCGATGACGGCTGTGCACAAGGCGATTCGCAAGACGGTGCCGAAGCTGACACCTTATGTTACAGCCGGCATGGGGACGCCCATCATCGGCTACGGAAAGTATCGCTATAAATCGGCCAGCGGTCGCGAAGGCGAGTGGTTCCTGATCGGCCTGGGCGTGGGCAAGACTGGATTCAGCCTGCACATCTGCGCGGGGGACAAGTCCGGCTACCTCGCCGAGAAGAACGCCGCGAACCTCGGCAAGGTGAAGACCGGCCGCAGCTGCATCAATTTCAAGAAGCTTGAGGACCTGAACCTCAAGACCGCCATGGACCTCGTGAAGAAGGCCGAGAGGGCCGGCGGGATCAACGCGGTGAAGTGAGACGCACCAATGTTCATCGTTCAATTTTCAATGTTCATTGTTCATATCATACCCGGGCGGACCGCTCGATATGGCCAATGAACATGGAACGATGAACACTGAACATTTCTGCACCGTTTCCTCCCCTCACGGTCAATACATATCCCATGAAGAAATCGAAAACGCCCCCGAATACGATTTGCATTTGGTATAACAATGAGGCCCTCAAGGCGGCGAAGTTCTACACCAAGCTCTTTCCGAAGAGCAAAATCACCGGGATCTGGCGCGCGCCGAGCGACTTTCCGTCGGGCAAGAAGGGACAGGTCCTGACCGTGGAGTTCACCGTTCTCGGCATTCCGTGCGTCGGCCTCAACGGCGGACCACAGTTCAAGCACAGCGAGGCCTTCTCGTTCCAGGTCGCCACCGACACCCAGAAACAGACGGACCGCTATTGGAATGCGATCATCAAGCACGGGGGCCAGGCCAGCTACTGCGGCTGGTGCAAAGACAAGTGGGGCATCTCGTGGCAGATCACGCCGCGCGTATTGATCGACGCCATGGCCGCCGGCGGCAAAACCGCCGAGCGCGCCTTCAAGGCGATGATGGAAATGGACAAGATCGACGTGGCGAAAATCAAGGCCGCGGTGAAAGGCTGACCGCGGTCGCGGTGGAAAACCTGGTCGCGCTCGAAAACCTGAGACCTGAAACCTGAGACCTGAGTTTTTCTGGCCAGGTTCGGCCGTAGAGTGGGAGGGGTTTTATACCCCGACTGAATGCGCGCATCCCATGTCGGGGTCTAAAACCCCTCCCACTCGAAACAACGCGCCACGCGTGTAGGGCCCGCACTCTTCGCGGGGCCGGGTATCAAAAGTAGCAGCGATCGTGAGATCGCTGGCGCCAGCCGTCTTACGACGGCTGCCACTTTCCAGTCTCGGTCCCTGGTGGGAGGGGTTTTATACCCCGACTGAATGCGCGTATCCCATGTCGGGGTGTAAAACCCCTCCCACTCGAAACAACGCGCCACGCGTGTAGGGCCCGCGCTCGTCGCGGGGCCGGAATCGAAAGGAGCAGAGATCGTGAGATCGCTGGCGCCAGCCGTCTTACGACGGCTGCTACGTTCGGTCTCCGGCGCTGAAGGCGCCAGCCCCTGCGAGAGCCAGATTGCTTTTCAGGTTTCAGGTCTCAGGTTTTCCCACCCATGCCTCCTCTCACCACCCTCCTCACGCATCCCGGCAGCGCCCACAAAGACGAGTTCCTTGCCTGCTGCGTGCTGCTGGCCTTCTCGCCCGTGCCCATCGTGCGGCGTGAGCCGACGGAGGCCGACCTCGCGGATCCCGCGCTGGCCGTGATCGACGTGGGGCATCGCCACGAGCCGGCCCTCAATAATTTCGACCACCACCAGCTCCCGCCGGATGCGGCACCGACCTGCGCCCTCTCGCTCGTGCTGCAGCACCTGGGACTGTACACGGATGCCCGGGCATTCTGCGACTGGCTCGAACCGGCCGAGTGGTTCGATTGCCGCGGACCCAATACCACCGCCGACTGGCTCGGGGTTAAACCCGACATCGTCTTCAAGCTCCTCTCGCCGCTCGACACCACCTTGCTCCGCCGTTTCGCCGCCAGCACCAAGCACTCCCCGGGCGAACCGTTGTGGGAAATCATGCGCCTGGTCGGCACCGACCTGCTCGACTACCTCCGCACCCTCCGCGCCCGGCTGACCTTCATCGGACAGCACGCGCAAGTCTGGACCCTCGAAGGCCTCGCCCCGACTCCCGCCCCTCAGGCTTCAGGTCTTTCGCCTGACGCCGAGCGTCGGGACGAATCCTCCGTAGCCTTGGCGAAGGGGGACACGTCTGAGGTTTTCGAGGCGGCGCCCGCCGTCCTCTTCCTGCCCCGCACCGATCCCCTCCCGGAAGAACCGTCCTCCGGAATCGATCGCTACATCCAGGAGCAAGGTCTGGATGGCCGCGTAGTCGCGACCATCGCCCCCGACCGTCGCGGCGGCGGCTATGGCTTGGCGAGACATCGCGATCACCCGCGTCTGGATTTCACGCGCATCAAAGCAGAACCGGACGTCCACTTCGCGCACCAACGCGGCTTCGTCGCGAAGACCTCGGCGACCGACCCGCAGCGGTTGCGTGCCTTGCTGCTGCTGGCGGCGGGCGGGAAGACGAAAGCCTGAGACCCGGCATTCTCGGGCTGGAGGGCCGGTTTCCAACCGGCCGAGGTGGACCACACTGCCCCCCATGTGTTTTCAGCGATCGAGCCGTGGGGCCGAGCCGGGGGACCGTAAAAGGAGCGGCCGTCGTCAGACGGCTGGCCACTCGCGATCGTTTTTTAAACGCGAACGGGACGCGGCGCAGATTCTCCAAGGCAACACATCCCGTCGCTGCGCGCCACCCCTCTCGAGAGGGGATCCGCCAAACGCTCACGCGTTCAGCTACGTAGCCGAACGCGTGAGCGTTTGGCCTTCAAGGCAAGCGCGCTGGGCGTCGCCTCCGCACAAAGCTTCGGCGCGCAGGCCGTGCGCTCCGTCTCTACGCCCGATCCGGGAACATTCCGCTGATCGCGGACTTGATCTGCGCCAGCTCCGCGGGCTTGGGGATGTGCACGTCGAAACCGGCGGCGCCGAATTTGTGGGCGTCCTCCTTGTAGTCGACGCCCGTGAGGGCGATTGCGTGCACCTGCGGTTGCATGGCGCGGATTTCCTTCAGGAGTTGCCAGCCGTCCTTGTCCGGCAGGCCGATGTCCGCAATGACCAGGTCGACCGCGTGCGCGTTGGCCAGGGCCAGCGCCGCGGCCGCGGTGTGCGCGGAGTGCACCGTGTAATCCGCGCCGAGCAGGCGCGTGAGGACAGCGTTGGTCGAGGCATGATCCTCGACGAGGAGAATGCGGAGGGATGATTTCGCGGGAGCTTCCATTGGGATCAATCCGCGCGAACAACGTCGCGCGGTGACCTATCGACAACCAAGCTAGCGCTTGGTAACCACGATTTTGAGGGCTCACCATGCAGTTAAGGTGGAGCGCACTGACCTCAGTGCGCTGGTTTGAGAGCGGGCGCCGTCGGGCGCACTGGGTCGCGCCGTCGCCAAACCCATAGCGCGCAAGCAGTGCGCTCCTCCCTTCAGTTTTCGCCTTCGGCGGGCCGCTGTTCGCACGTGGCGCGGTCCGCCGGCAAGCGACGGCCCTGCATTTATGGATGTGGCGGCCCTTGCCCTTTTTGCGCTTCTTGTGCTTTTTGTGGCCAATGTCTGGTGCCTTCCCCTCCGCTCCCGTCATCCTGCTCGATCCCTACCCGCGCAAGATCGAGCGGATTTTCGACCAGGCGACCAGACAGCGGCTGGAAAAAATCGCGCCCGTCCTCTGGCACGATGGCTCGGCGGCAGCCGCGGACGAGATCGACCGGCACCTGCCCCAAACCATTGCGCTCATCGGCCAGTCGCCGATGGACAAGGCGCGGCTCGACCGCGCGCCGCATCTTCGCGCCATTTTCAACGTGGAGAGCAATTTCCTGCCGAACATCGACTATGCCGAATGCGCGCGCCGCGGCATTCCGGTTCTCTCGACCGCACCGGTCTATGCGCAACCGGTCGCCGAACTGGCGCTGGCCATGGCGATCTCGCTCGCGCGCCGCATGCATGAGGCCGATGCCGCCCTGCGCATCGGCCGGGAGTTCAAGGGCGACAACCACGACTCCTTCCTGCTCCACGGAAAACCGCTCGGCATCGTGGGCTTCGGCAACCTCGGCCGTGCCCTGCTGCCGCTGCTGCGGCCGTTCTCCGATGAAATCCTGATCCACGATCCGTGGGTGCCGGCGGCGAAGCTGCAGGCCCAGGGCGTCATCGCGGCGTCGCTCGACGAATGCTTCTCCCGTTGCCGCGTCGTCTTCATCCTGGCCGCCATCACCGCCGAAAACGCCGGCAGCATCGGCGCCAGGCAGTTTGCCAGCATGCAGCCGGGGAGCGTCGTCATCCTCGGCAGCCGCGCGGCGCTGGTGAATTTCCCGGAGCTGCTCGCCGCCGCGCGCAGCGGACAAATCCGGGCCGGCATCGACGTCTGGCCCGAGGAACCGATTCCGAAGGACGAACCCGGCCGCCACACGCCCAATACGCTTATCCAGGCGCACCGCCTCGGCAGCGTCCCGGAAATCCAAACCCTGATCGGCCGGATCGTCGCCGACGACCTCGAAGCCATTCTCGCCGGCAAGGAGCCGCAGAAATGCCAGCGCGCGAATGTCGAAACCGTCACCAAGCTGCGAAGCATCCCGGTGGGCGCGTGGTCGCTGAGCGACCAGACGAGAAAACCTGAGACCTGAAATTGCTGGAGGGCCGGTTTCCCAACCGGCCATTGTTCGGTTGGGAAACCGACTCTACAGTGACGCAGCAAGCCAACACACCCCGGCCTTCGGCCCCCCCTCTTCATAGAGGGGATTATTAAAAGATCCCCCTAGAGAGGAGTGGCGCGCAGCGACGGGGTGTATTGCATTGAAATTCCCCCCTGCGCTCTCCGCGACCTTCTGTTAAAACAAATCCGTTCATTTTCCTTTATGAAGATTCTTTTCATCGGCGGGTCCGGCGTCATCAGCCGCGCGGTCACGGAACAAACCCTCGCGGCCGGACATGAACTCTGGCTGCTCAACCGCGGGCGGCACCGGCCGGTCGCGGGCGCGAAGTCCCTCATCGCGGACATGACCGACGTCGCGGGCACGCGCACCGCGCTCGGCGCGCACACGTGGGACGTGGTCGTGCAATGGATCGCGTTCGGGCCCGACGACATCAAGCGCGACCTCGACCTGTTTCGCGGCAAGACGAAGCAGTACGTGTTCATCAGTTCCGCGAGCATTTACCAGAAACCGCCCGCGCCGCCTCATCTCATCACGGAATCCACGCCGCGGGTGAATCCGCACTGGAACTACTCCCGCAAGAAGATCGCCTGCGAACTCGAGCTCGAAGCCGCGCACCAGGCGTCGGGCTTTCCCTACACCATCGTCCGCCCTTCCCTCACCTACGGCGACGACCAGATCCCGCTCGCGCTCAATGCCTGGCTGCAGCCGTGGACCGCCATCGACCGGATGCGTCGCGGCGTGCCGCTGATCATCCCGGGCGACGGCACGTCGCTGTGGACGATCACCCACAACACGGACTTCGCCCAGGGTTTGACCGGACTGTTCGGGCATCCGCAGGCGATCGGCGAGGCGTTTCACATCACCTCGGACGAAGCGCTCACGTGGAACCAGATTTTTGCATTCACGGCTGAAGCCGCGGGCATCCCGGCGCCAAGGTTCGTGCACATCGCGTCGGATTTCATCGTCGCCTGCGTGCCGTCCGTCGAAGGCACGCTCCTCGGCGACAAGTCGGTTTCCGCCGTGTTCGACAACGCGAAGCTCAAGCGCCTCGTGCCCGGCTTCAAGGCCCGGACGCCGTTCGCCGCCGGCATCAAGCGCACACTCGCCTGGTTCGAAGCCGATGCAACCCGACAGCAAGTCGACGCGGAGCTGAACCAGCGCTGGGACAAGTTGATCGCGGCGTACGAGCGGGGATTAAACTCCGCGAAAGCGGAGTTTGGGTCGAGCAGCTAGCCGCAAGAAAGCGCCGAATGCGCGAAAGCAATTAGATGGTGTTGATTGAATGTAGGGCCGCCGCTTGCCGGCGGGCCGTGCCACGTTCGCACGGCGGTCCGCCGACAAGCGGCGACCCTACATTTCCAAACATCACTTATTTTTTGCGCCTTTTGTGCTTTTTGTGGCCAACCCAGATCGATTCACTGACTCATGGAATTATACTTCATCCGCCACGGCGAAACGGCTTGGTCGCTCACCGGACAGCACACGGGCCGGACTGATCTGCCGCTGACGCCGCACGGCGAGGCGGAGGCCTGCACGCTGGCCCCGCTGCTGCGAGACATCGCGTTCGACCACGTGTTCGTGAGCCCGCGCCAGCGGGCGCGGCGCACGGCTGAACTGGCCGGATACGCCCATGCGCTCGTCGAACCGGACCTCGCTGAATGGGACTACGGCGACTACGACGGAAAGCTCATGGCGGAGATCCGTGCCGGGCGTCCCGACTGGAACATTTATACCGACGGCTGCCCGGGAGGCGAATTGCCGGAGCAAGTCGTCGCGCGCGCCGACCGCCTGATCGAGCGCTGGAGTCAATTGACCGGACGCGTGGCCGCTTTTTCGCACGGCCATTTTGCCCGGGTGGTCGTGACCCGTTGGATCGGCCTGCCGCTGACCATGGGAAAGAATTTCGCGGTGGACACGGCGTCGTACGCCATCCTCGACCGGGATCCGGCCCGGGATCACCGTCCGAGAATCGTGAAATGGAATGTGACGGCGGCGGCCGCGGCGGCCGCCCGGAAAACCTGAGACCTGAAACCTGAGACCTGAGCGCAAGGCTTCTTCTGCAATGTAGGGCCGCTGCTTGCCGGCGGGCCGTGCCACGTGCGCACAACGGCCCGCCGGCAAGCGGCGGCCCTACATTCGAACGTAATCCCATTTCTCCTGTTTCTTGCCGTGCCTTCAGGTCTCAGGTTTCAGGTCTCAGGTTTTCGTTGCGCGCCAATATCAGCGCCCGGTGCAAACATCCGGCACACTGCATTTCCGCTCGCGAGCATGGGGAACCCACGATTGCTTGCGCGCATGCCCCACGTCCCTGGTCTGCGCAGCTGCTACGCGAAGGTCGGCCGGTTGGTTTATTTTGGCCGCATGCTCGACAAGATCCGGCTGCATGCCGCCGGCAAGTTGCCCGCCGAATACGTCGCGAATCTCGGCGATGAGAAAATGCAAACCCTCGACGGGCGTTGCTGCCGCTTTCTCGGCATCCGCTACGCCGACTTGAAACCGCGCGTTCTCGCCGGCGCTTCCGATGACGAGGCCCTCGCCTGGGCCCAGGCCAACGGCACGCCGCGCACCGACGAGGAATGCCATATGTGGAACCGGTTTCTCGTGAAACTCGGGTGGCGTGACGAGCGCTCCGCGGTCCTGCCCCAGCGCATCAAGGACGCCGGCCTGACCGGCAAGCCGATCGAAACGATCATCGACCACATCGAATTCGACGAAGGCCGTGACCCCGTGGCAGATCGCGCGTGGGAAGGGGTTTGAATAAGAAAACCTGAGACCTGTGAGCAGGGTCGAGTTAAGTCCGGAAGTCCCCTTGTTCGAATGTAGGGCCGCCGCTTGCCGGCGGGCCGTGCCACGTTCGCACGACGGCCCGCCGGCAAGCGGCGGCTACATTGGGCTACACGCGAGTATGCTGCCCTAAGTTCAGGTTTCAGGTCTCAGGTTTTCTGCACGCTTGGCGCGCACAATTGACAATTCCTTTTAAACCCCGGGCCAGATTACCCTTTGCCCCGCGCGCGGGTTCCTCTAGGAAATGGGCGGGCCCCACCTCATGGATACACCGTCGACCCCGCCCCCCGGTTCCACGCCGCCTGCCCGCAACAAGCCCACGCTTTCGGGACCGATTGCAGAGCCGACCGCGACCAAGACATCCCCGCCGGCCAAGCCGGCCACCCCGCCGCCGCCTCCACCGCGCGCCCCAGCCAGCAGCGCCGCGCCGCGCGAAACGCCGCCGGAGTCCCCCGCTCCGCCGCCAGCATCAGGCAAGGCGGTCCCTGCCCCCAGTGCCCCGCCGCCCGACGGCCTTGCCCGGGCCAAGGCCGCTTATGAAAAGATTTTTCCGGTCGGAGCGCCGCATAGCAAGTACGGCCCGGCCGTGATCGCAGGGTTGGCGATCGTCGTCCTGCTCCTGACCCGCTGCGCGGTGTCGTCCGTCGGCGACAAGATTTCCGCGGCGTCCGCCGCCCGCACGGAGGCCAAGCGCGTGCAATCCACCGGCGTGCTCCTCGTGAAATCCAACCGGACCGAAGCGACGGTTGAAGCCAAGCGCATCGTCGCCGCGGGTGAAGCCGATGCGGCGAGCGTTCAAGGCCCGCTCGGCCAGCCGCTGACCTACCTCGAGCCCGGAAAGTACGCCGTCACGGTCCACGCCACCGGCTGGCCCGACGCGAAGGGCGAGGTGGATATCCACGCCGGCCAGCCGACGGAAACCACGATCGCGTTCAAAGGCGGTTCCCTGCGCCTGGAGTCCGATCCGGCCGGCGCCACGGTGAAAAGAGGCAGTGAGATTTTGGGCAAGACGCCGCTCGTGATTCCGCTGCTCCCGCCGGGGGAGGTGGCGCTCACGCTCGACTATCCCTCGTGGCCCGCGTTTCCGTTCAAGGCCACCGTCACGGAAAACCAGGAATCCGCCGCGACCGCACGCCTGCCGCATGGCAAGGTGGTGTTGGATTCATTTCCCACCGGCGCGACCGTGTTGCAGGGACGCAGCACCCTCGGCAAGACGCCGCTCACGCTCGAGCGCGTCCCGGCGGGATCCTGCAAATACACGTTCCAGCTGAAAGGGTTTCCCACGGTGGACGTGGCGCTCACGGTGACCGACGGCAAGGAAACGAATTACGCGCCCGCGCTCGGCTTCTTTTTCCCGGCACTCGAGCCGGCGCAGCTGTTGCGCGAGGTGTGGATCGCCGACGACCGGAGCAAGATCACCACGGGGTTCAACGCCACCAACGGCATTTACCGGCCGCGGAACGACGTCGTGAAAAACATCCATCGCGAAACCCTCTACAATCGCTGGCTCAACAAGCCGTACAGGTTTTCCGGCGTGGTGAAGTCCTACGACGCGGCGGGCGGCCGCGTGGAATTCGTCGAGCAAAAATCCGACCTCGCCCGTTACCGGGTGATCGCGGAAGTCCCGCCCGGCACCAAACTCGCCGCGCCGCTCACCAAGGAGACCACGCTCGCCATCTACGGCACGCTCACCGCCACCGAGGAACCCGCCTGGCCCGGGCGCGTGATCACGCTCGAGATGACCAGCGCGGACTTTTTGCCGGACACGAAGTAGCGGCGGCGGTCGGGAAAACCTGAGACCTGAGTTCAAGGCCGGGATTCCCTTTTCTGCAATGCAGGGTCGCCGCTTGTCGGCGGGCCGTGCCACATGCGCACAACGGCCCGCCGACAAGCGGCGGCCCTACATTCGAGCAAGCAGACCTCCGAACTTAACCTGCCTTGAACTCCTGTCTCAGGTTTCAGGTCCCAGGTTTTCCAGCATGAGGTAGTTCCTTTCCCCGCATAAAACGGGAGGATTCCCCCGTGGCAGGCGCGCGTTGAAAAGGCGAAGATACGCTCATGAACTCCCCTACCCGCCGTCTCCTTCTCGTCCTCCTCCTCGCCATCGAATCCGTTGTCATCACCGGTTGCGCCAACACCGGCCGCGGCCTCAAAGCCGACGCCAAGCACAACGCCGACAAGGTCGAAGACGCCGTGAAGCACTGAGCCTGAGGGTGGTCGCCGGTTTCCAGACCGGCGATGGCGGCGGTGTTGGAACCGACGTCCACCTGACCGCCCTCCCATTCTAGCTCACGAACGTGAGCACCACGTGCCGCGTATGCGGCGCCCGGCGGTGCTCCCAGAGAAACACGCCCTGCCACGTGCCGAGCAGCAGCCGGCCATCGGCGAAGGGGATGGTTTCGCTGGACCGGGTGAGCGCCATCTTGATGTGGCTGGGCATATCGTCCGGCCCTTCCTGCGTGTGCGTGAAGTGCGGATCGTCGTCCGGCACCAGCCGGTCGAGCCACGCCTCCAAGTCGCGCCGCGCGGACGGGTCCGCATTCTCCATCAGCACGAGGCTGCAGCTCGTGTGCTGGCAGAAGACGGTGGCGACGCCCGCCGTCATCCCGCTGGCCTTGAGCGCGCGCGCCACCTCCGCGGTGATCTCGTAGGTGCCGGCGCCCTTGGTGGGGACGGAAAGCGTTTTTTGAAATAGGGCCATTTCCGAACGCTAGCGGCGGACCGACTCTTCGCCACCAAAAGTGCTGCGCCGCGGACACCTTCTTCTGGAAGGAGATTCCTGCCGACGGTGCTGGAGTTCCGGCATAACCCGCCCTCGCTGAAAACACCCTCGCAACCGGCCGCCCCCATCGTGGTCCATTTTTGCATGGGAGCGTATCGCATCTTGCCGAAGCACGGGACCGATTGGATGAATGGGCCGGTGCCCACGCTGGAACGCGGGGTGGCCCGGCGGGTCCCCCGCTTCGACCCGGCCAACCCGGGACACGTGCGTTTGCGGCGGCTTGAACGGCTGTCCTGGATTCTCGATCGCGCCATCCCCGTCGGTCGGTTTCGCATGGGGCTCGACCCCATCATCGGGCTCATTCCCGGCCTCGGCGACGCGATCGGCGCCGCGCTTTCCCTCTATATACTTTATGAGGGCGCGCGGCTCGGCGCACCGGGTGGCGTCCTGTTTCGCATGACGGGAAATATTCTCCTCGAAACGATCGTCGGCGCCATTCCCGTGCTCGGCGACGCCTTCGACTTCGTGTGGCAGGCCAACACGCGAAACATGCGCCTCATCCACCGCAATCACGCGCCGCACTGGCGGCCGCGCTCGCTCCGAGCCGTGTGGTTGTCGGTGGGCGTGGCCGCAGCCTTGGTGCTGACGGCCGCCTTCACCCTGGCGTGGTGGGCCTTCCACCTGCTGTCGGCGATCGCCCACGCCACCTAGCGCGCGAGCCCGGAGCGTCCGGCTTAGAATCGCGAGGCGACGCGCACCGCGACCGCTTGCGCGGCCCTCCGGCGGCGCCAGGCGGCGAGCGCCAGCACGCCCGCGCCGACGAGAGCCGCGGAAGTCGCGGGCTCGGGAATGGGGGTGCCGGTGACGCTCAGGACGCCGGTGGTGTGGAGCGCACTGGTGTCCCAGGACAAACCGGCGGTCAGCGATTGCAGATTGAGCGTGGTGAACGTGCCGGAGATCGAACTGAAATCGAACAGGTTGAAGGAACTGCCGCTGACCGGCGTGAAGGAGTTGATGAAGGTTACGGACAACGTGCTGCCGGCATTGAGGGTGAGCGCGCCCGAGCCGCCGAGTGAGTTGGTGATGTTCAGGAAGTCGTAACCGGTGCCTTGGGTGGTGCCGCCGAGTTCCATGTGAAGGAGGCCCGTGCTGCCCACCGTGAGGCTGTCGAGGGTGACGGAGCCGGCGGCGTTGCTGAGGCCGGGCCGATAGGTGCCATTCATCACCACGTCGTTGAGGGTCCCGGTGCCCATGAGGAACGCGCCGCTGTTGACGGTCACGGTCGGGCTGGTCAGCGCGCTGTTCACCATCAAGGTGCCGGCGGAAACGGTGGTGGCGCCGGTATAATTATTGGTGCCGGAGAGGGTGAAGGTCGAGGAGCCGGCCTTGGTCAGGCCGCCACTGCCGGTGATGGTGCCGGTGAAGCTCGTGCCGCCGGCACTGTCCACCGTGAGGGTCTTGCCGCCGGTGAAGAGATTCACCGTGCCTCCGCCGCTCAGGTTCTTGATCGTCTGGTTGCCGTCGAGCCGCAGCGTGGCCCCGTTGTTGACGGCGGTGGCGGAGGCATTGGACCAGTAATTGTCGCCGCTGATGCGCAGCGTACCGGAGCTCACCGTGGTGGTGCCGGTGAAATTGCTGCTGCCGCCCGTGATGTTTGTGGTGGCATTGCCCGCGCCATTGATGGTCACGTTGCCCGCGCCGGTGATGTTGCCGCCGTAAGCCAGGGTTTGGGCGGGGCCCGGCCGGAAGAACAGGCCGGTGCCGCCCGCCGCAAGATTCACGTTGCCGCCGAAGCCGACCGTGGCCGTGTTCGCGTCGCCGATCGCGATGCTGCCCGCATTGATCGTGGTGCTGGCGATGCTGCTGGCATTGTTGCCGGTCAGCGTGAGCTGCGCCGCGCCGGTCTTGATGAGATTTGCCGCCGTGCCGGTAAATTGCCCGGAGTATCCCTGGTTGCTCGTCTGGTTGATGGTGAAATCCACCGCGTTGGCCGTGAAGTTGATGTTGCCGGTGCCCGCGCCGCCGATGAAGTTGCCGGCGTTGGCGAGGGTGCCGATCGCGAGGTGCGCGGTGTCGACCGTCAGGACGGCGTTGTAGCCGAGGTCCACAAAGGCCGTGCCGGAGGCGCTGTTGCCGAGGGCCGAATTATTCGTGACCGTGGTGTTGGCCTCGATGTACGTGCCGCCGCTGTAGGTGTTGGCGCCGCTCAAGGTCGTCAAGCCGGTGACAAAGAGCCGGCCGGAAGCGCCGCTGATGACGCCGCTCAGCGTCAGGTTGGTAGTGCCGGCGGTGAAGGAGCCATTGTCCGTGAAACCGGTGCCGACCTGAAGGAAATCCGCGATGGCAATGTTGTTCGCGAGGCTGGCACTGCCCATGGCCGTGCCGAGCACCGACATCCGGCCGGAACCCGAGGCCCCCACCGTCAGGGCGCCCCCCGAGGAACCGAGGGCCGTCGTGGAGGTGTCGCCGATCAGGAGTTGCCCCCCGAGGAGCGACGTGCCGCCCGTGTAGGTGTTATTGGCAGCGAGGATGACCGCGCCCTCGGATCCGACCATGCCGGCCACCAGCCCGTTGGCGTGATTGAGCACGCGATTGATGATAAATCCGTTGCTATCGCCCATGTTCACGAGGCGAAGGGTGCCATCCGTGGGTGTCGTGATTACCGTGGAGGTGCTGATCACCGCCCCGGTGTGGGTGCCGAGATAGATCGAAGTAAAGCCGCTCAGGTTGATCGCCCCGCCCGTGATGGTGTGGACCGAAGTGCCGCTGCCGCCGTTAATATACGCATCGATGGTATCGTGCGAATCGATGCCAATGACGGAGGTGGCGGTATAACTGCCAATGCGGCCCGCGAAGCCCGCAAAGCTCATCCCGGTCGCTTCGGTATAACCCGCATAGGAGTTCGCGCCCAGATTGATGGTGGCTGTGCCCGGGAGCGCCCCGGCGGAATCAAGGAGCAGCGAGCTGTTGGTCACCGTGATATTGCCGCTGAATGTATTGGTCCCGGACAGTCCCAGCACCATGCCGTTCTGTGCCGCGCCACCCGATGCCGCCGGAGAGACCACGGTCAGGCCGGTGGTGCCGCCATGATTTCCCAGGTTGCTTTTCACCGCCAAGATTCCGCCCTGGCCGGCGTAACCGCCGAAATCATAACTCTGCGCGACCGGCGTGATCGCGCCCGAAAGGATCGCCGAAGTCGCGGAACCGATCCGGATGTTGCCGTCGACGAAAAGAGAGGAATCGGTCCCGGCCGCGGAAAGATCGATGGCGGAGGTGTAGTCGTGGGGATGGGGCGCTTCGTCGTCCGTGTCGAAGCCCAGCACGCCGTTGAATGAGCCGCGATTGATGATCCGGCTGAGTACCGCGGTATCAGCGGGAATGCTGCCACCCAAATCGGCCACGCTGACATAGCCGCCATTCACCGCCTGGATGCTCGTGGGCAAAGCGCTGCTGTTGCCAAAGGCGATCGCCGCATTGTCGGCCGTCATGCTGGTGATGTTGTTCACCGTGCCGGCCATGATCGCGATGCCCGTGCCAGCACTGTGGACGGTCAACGCGGTCGGATTCGCCGCGGTCAGGGTTCCACCAAAGAATGCATCGCTGTGGGCGCCCACGTTGAGGGTGGCCGTCGGATCGGCGACTGTTACCGTGCCGGTCATTTCCAGATGACTGTCGCCGGAGCCCGGGGAGCCACCGAGCGTCGCCCCACTCGCGAGCGTCAGATTATTGCTAAGCGTCAGGTCACCGAATGCGGCGCCCAAGGTTCCACCGCTGCCCACGCTGATCGTACCGCCACCCGTGTTCGTCGAACCGAGATAAAGCGCCCCGCCGGAAACCGTGGTGGCGCCGGTATAGGAATTGTTGCCACTCAACACGAGGTAACCAGCGCCGGTTTTCGTGAGACCGCCGCTGCCGGACACCGCACCATTGACCGTGACGTTGGCCCCGCTCGCAATCGACCACGTTTGATTCGCGGTCAGTGCGATCGACAGGGCATTGCTCATGTCGACACCCAAGCCGCTTGAGTTTGTCGTCAGACCGCCCGCCCCGAGGCTCAGGGTGCTGGGCGCAGCATTGAAGAAATACTTCGGCGCCGAGGCTGCAAAGGTCAGGCTGTTCGCAGAAAAGCTGACATTGAAACCCACATTCGTGAACGAGCTGGCGCCGAAAGTCAGATTCGCACCGGTGGTGGGCACACTCGCCGGGCTCCAGTTGGCGGCGACATTGAAAACATTTCCGCCGTTGCCGCCCACCCACGTCTGCGCGTGGAGCGTGACCGCAGTTGAAAAGAGAAACGCCGCGAGAATCCGAACAGGGGTGGACTTCATGGGTGGTGTGCGCCGACTAACAAGTGAACTGAGCGGGAGGGAACAAAACGGTTAAGCAGGATCACGGCAATTGTTTAATAGGGTATATTAGGGATCCTTTAGCCGGGAATTTTCGCATCCCAGAGTAACGGGGCGAAATGCCCGGATCTTTCAGTCGAATGACTAACAAGTCATAACCGTCTGCCCTTAAGCATAATAACAATGAATCCCCTGGTGCGCCTTCGGTGCGAACCCTTTCGCCTCTACCGCGCCAGCTCCAATCCGCGGGCCGCAAAGGGCTATAGATTGAGAGCGATCAGTTCCGCGACGGACCGTCGTCCACGAAGACAAGGAACGTCATGGCACCGAGAATGAGGGCTGCGACAATCATGATTGGATTGAAACGTTCTGTAGGGGCACCGCTTGACGGCGCCCGCGGGCGTCCACCAGGGCGCCCCCACGAAAACCGCGATCGATCAGTAAACGCCGCCACCGACGCGGAGCTGTTCGCCTGTGACCCAGCCGGAATCGTCCGACGCCAGGAAAACCGCGGCCTTCGCGATGTCATCCGGCCGGCCGGCGCGACCGAGCGGCGTCTTGCTGACGGCGTCCTTCTCGAAGTCCGACCCCGCGATGCCCGCGGCGTGCGTGCCCTCGGTGATCGTCAGGCCCGGGTTGAGCGCGTTGACGCGGACCTTCCGCGCCCCGAGTTCCTTCGCGAGCACGCCGGTAATTGCATCGACCGCGCCCTTCGTCCCCGTGTACACGGCGCTCGCCGGCGGCGTGAGATCGGTGACAACGGAGCCGATGTTGATGATGCTGCCGCCCGAAGTCGGGAAGTATTTCACGGCTTCCTGCGTGGTCAGCAACAGGCCGAGCACGTTGATGTTGAAAATGCGATGGTAGTGCTCGGTCGTGATGGCCTCGAGCGGCTGGAACTCATAGACACCCGCGTTGTTCACGAGAATGTCGAGTCCGCCGAAGGCTGCCTTCGCCTCGGCGACGAAGCGCGGAATGTCAGCGGGTTTGGAAACATCCCCGTGCACGGCGACGGCCTTGCCGCCGGCGGCAATGATGTCGGCCACGACCTGGTCGGCGCCGGCCTTGCTGGACGCGTAGTTGACGACGACGGACGCACCCGCGGCGGCGAGGTGCCTGGCGATGGCGGCGCCGATGCCCTTCGAGGCACCGGTCACGAGAGCGGTTTTACCCGCGAGCTTGGACTGGAGGTTGGATTTCATGGTAGGTAAGAGAAATGGGTTGGGGAGGGGTCCGGCGGATTTTTTGGGGAAAGGCGGAAACACACCCCGCCCTGCGGGCACCCCTCTCCGGAGGGGATTCGTTTTCAGTCTTCTTGATTGGATCCCCTCTCGAGAGGGGTGGCCGAAGGCCGGGGTGTGTTGGGTTGAAGCTTAGTTCGCGGCGACCGTGGCCGGCCGTTCCCACCCGCCGCCGAGCGCCTTGATCAAAGCGATGCTGTTCACGAGTTGCTGCGCGCCGAGCTGCGTGGCGGCGCGCTCGCTCGTGAGCACCGTGCGCTGCGCGTCGATGACTTCGAAGTAGTTCACGAAGCCTGCGTCGTAACGTTTCTGCGCCAGTTCCCCGGCGCGCCGCGCCGCCGCGACGGCGCGGTTTTGTGCGGAGGCCTGGCTGGCGAGCAGCTGCGTGGCGGTCAGCGCGTCCTGCACCTCGCGAAAAGCCACGAGCACCTTTTGCCGGAAGAGCGCGACGCTTTCGTCATAGGCCGCACGGCTGCGCGCGAGGTTCGCCTTGTTGCGACCGCCTTGGAAGATCGGCAGGTAAAGGCTCGGCCCGATGGACCAGAGCTTCGAATCGGAGTTCGCCAGCCGGTCGATGTCGCCGCTCGCCGTGCCGAAGGAGCCGGTCAGCGAGATGGCGGGAAAGAAGGCGGCCTTGGCCACGCCGATGCGCGCGTTGGCGGCGGCGAGCGCTGATTCCGCCGCGGCGATATCCGGGCGACGCTCCAGCAGTTCACTCGGTAACCCAGAGGGAACACCCGGCACCGTTGGAAGTTCGACGTTCAGCGTTGAAAGTTCAAAGTTCGGCGCTGCTTCTCCGAGCAGCACCGCCACAGCGTTCTGCAACGCGGCCCGGCGGTTGGCCAGGGCCGCGGATTCCGCCTCGGTCGAGGCGAGCTCCGTCTCCGCGCGGGCGACGTCGAAGTCGGTGGCGGCGCCGTGCGTGCGGCGCGACGAAATCAACTCGAGCGTCTTGCGCCGCAAACTGACGCCGTCACTCAACAGCGCGGACTCGCGGTCGAGCGCCCGCAGCGAGAAGTAACTCGACGCCACTTCCGCGGTGAGCGCGAGGCGGACGTTCTCGAAATCCCCGGCGCTCGCGGCGGCCTCGGCCCGCGCGCCCTCGTTGAGGCGACGCACGCGGCCGAAAAGATCGAGCTCCCACGAGGCGTCCAGCGAGGCGCGGTAGGTCGTGCTCTCGGCCACGGGAAACTTGTTGTCCGTGGTTTCGGAGCTGCGGCTGCGGTTGACCGACGGATTCAGCCCGACCGACGGCAGGTAGCCGCTGCGGGCGATACCGGCGGCGGCACGCGCCTGTTCGACGCGGGCCGCGGCGGCTTGGAGAGATTGGTTGGCGCTCAACGCCCGGGCCTCGAGTTCGTCGAGGGCAGGATCGTTGAAGGCCCTCCACCATTCGCCGCGCGGGAGCGCGTCGGCGGAGGTGGCGAGTTTCCAGGCGGTCGGCGCGGTGACGTCGGGCCGGTGGTAATCGGGACCGACGGCGGCGACAGACGTCGCGGCGAGTAACAGGGATGAGGCGGTAAGGATCAGGAAGGTTTTCATTTTAAGTCGAACCGGTTTGTAACCGGTCTTCTGGATGGTTTCGTGGTTCAGGCGCGGCCCCCGAAGGCGCAGTGGTCGTCGAGATCGAGGACATCGAACCAGGTCTTGATGTCCTCGCGGTTCGTGGTGTGTTCGCCCACGGCCTCGGCAAATTCCTTGAGCGTCCCGGCATCGCTGTCGGGTCCGCGGGTCTCATGGTAGGCGCTCCAAGCGGCAATTTCCCACGGCTCGCGCGGGGTGCGGGCGTTGGCCTGCACCCAGGCGAGCATCTCGCCATCGCCCAGGCCGGTGGCGACCGCGGCCTGGAAGGCCGCGGCGTCGAGGCCCGTGAAGTTGAGGAAATGGCGGTCCATGCGCTGGACGCCGTAGCGGTATTCGCCCGCGGTGCCGGCGGTGAGGGCGCGCGCCTTGTCCAGGATGCGCGGCAGCAGCACGTAACCGCCGAGACGCAACCGCGGACTGCGCGGCGGACGCTGGGTGAGATTGGGAGCGGAAAAGGAAGTCATGGGAGCAGGCGGTTGAATTCAGGCGTGCTCCGGAGCGGGTTCGGGCAGCGCGGCCGGCGCGGCTTTGCGCACGCCAAGCTTCTCGAGCACGGTGTAGAACACCGGCGTGAGGAAGAGGCCGAAGATCGTGACGCCGATCATGCCGGCGAAGACGGCGACGCCCATCGCGCGGCGCATCTCGGCGCCGGCGCCGTGGCTGACCACGAGCGGGAAGACGCCGGCGATGAACGCGATCGAGGTCATGAGGATCGGCCGCAGGCGGAGGCGTGAGGCCTCGATCGCGGATTCCAGGATCCCCTTCCCTTCCTCGCGAAGCTTCACTGCGAACTCGACGATCAGGATCGCGTTCTTGGCCGCGAGGCCGATGAGCACGATCAGGCCGATCTGCGTGAAGACGTTGTTCTCGCCCTTCGTCAGCCAGAGGCCCACGAGCGCGGAGAACAGCGCCATCGGGACGATCAGGATGACCGCGAACGGGAGCCGGAAGCTCTCGTACTGCGCCGCGAGCACGAGGAACACCAGGAAGATGCTCAGCGGGAAAATGTAGATGCCGGTGTTGCCCGCGATGATCTTCTGGAACGTGAGCTCGGTCCAATCGAGCACCATGCCCTTCGGCAGGTTCTCGGCGGCGAGTTTCTCGATGATCGCCTCCGCCTGGCCGGAACTGTAGCCCGGCGCGGGCGCGCCGTTGATCTCGGCGGCCGGATAACCGTTGTAGCGCATCACGCGATCCGGGCCGTAGGTCTCGCGCACTTTCATGAGCGAGCCGAGCGGCACCAACTGGCCCGCGGCGTTGCGGGTCTTCAAGCGCAGGATGTCCTCGGGACCGTCGCGGAACTGCGCGTCCGCCTGCGCGACGACCTGGTAGGTGCGACCGAAGCGGTTGAAATCGTTCACGTAGAGCGAGCCGAGGTTGATCTGCATCGTCTCGAATACATTCGCGAGCGGGACGCCCTGCGCCTTGGCCTTCGCGCGATCGAGGTCCGCCGAAAGCTGCGGCGTGTTGATCGTGTAGCTCGAGAACAGGCCGGTGAGGCCGGGCGTCTGGTACGCCTTGCCGATCAGGCCCTGTGTCGCGCCGTAAAGCGCGTCGAGGCCGTTGTCGCCGCGATCCTCGACGTAAAGCTTGAAGCCGCCGATCGTGCCGAGGCCCTGGACGGGCGGCGGCGGGAAGATCGCGATGTACGCATCCTCGATCTGCGCGAACTCCTTCTGGAGCTGCTGCGCGATCGCCTGGCCGGTGAGTTCCTTCGTCCGGCGATCCTCGAACGGCTTGAGCGCGACGAAGACGATGCCGCTGTTCGGCGAGTTCGTGAAGCCGTTGATCGACAGGCCGGGGAACGCGATGGCGTTCATCGCGCCCGGGTGCTTCAGGGCGATCTCGCTCATGCGGCGGATGACCGCATCGGTGCGCTCGAGCGAAGCCGCGGCGGGCAGTTGCGCGAAGGCGACGAGGTATTGCTTGTCCTGCGTCGGCACGAAGCCGGTCGGCGTGTTTTTGAAGAGGAGCGCCGTGGTGCCGAGCAGACCGGCATAGACGAGCAGCGCGACGACCGACACGCGCAGGAGGCGCGCGACGCCGTTGGAATACTTCTGCGAGGCCCAGTCGAAAAACCGGTTGAACGGGCGGAAGATCCAGCCGAACGCGAAGTCCATGCCGCGCGTGAGGCGGTCCTTCGGCGCGTGGTGACCCTTGAGGAGCAGCGCGCTCAAGGCGGGCGACAACGTGAGCGAGTTGAACGCGGAGATGACCGTCGAGATGGCGATCGTCATAGCGAACTGCTTGTAGAACTGGCCGGTCAGGCCGCTGATGAACGCCGTCGGGATGAACACCGCCGAGAGCACCAGCGCGGTGGCGATGATCGGGCCGGTGACCTCGCGCATGGCCTGGCGGGTGGCCTCGTAGGGCGTCTTGCCGAGGGCGATGTTGCGCTCGACGTTCTCGACGACGACGATGGCGTCGTCCACCACGATGCCGATCGCCAGCACGAGGCCGAAGAGCGACAGGGCGTTGATGGAGAAGCCGAGCGCGTGCATCACCGCGAAGGTGCCGACGAGCGACACCGGCACGGCGGCCAGCGGGATGATCGAGGCGCGCCAGGTTTGCAGGAACAGGATGACGACCAACACGACCAGAAGGATGGCCTCGATGAGCGTATGGACGACCGCCTCGATGGAGCTGCGGACGAAGACCGTCGGGTCATAGACGATGTCGTATTGCAGGCCCTCCGGAAATGATTTCACCAGCTCCTTCATGGTGGCGCGCACGGCGTCGGACGTGGCGATGGCATTCGAACCCGGCAGCTGCGCGATCGGCAGCGCGACGGCGGGCTTGTTGTTCAACAGGGAACGCAGGGCATAGGTGGAGGCGCCGAGCTCGATGCGGGCGACATCGCGCAACTGCACGCGCTCGCCGGCGGGGCCGGACTTGACGATGATGCCGCCGAACTCCTCCTCGGTGGCCAGGCGGCCCTGGGTGTTGATGAGCAGCTCGGTGTCGATCGGGCGCGAGCTCGGCTGCTGGCCGACGGCGCCGGCGGCGACCTGGACGTTTTGCTCGCGGATGGCCGCGACGACATCGGAGGCCGTCAGGCCCTTGGCCGCGACCTTGTTCGGATCGAGCCAGACGCGCATGGCGTAGTCGCCGGAGCCGAACACGCGGACATCGCCGACGCCCGGCAGGCGCGCGAGCACGTCGCGGACCTGGAGCGTGGCGTAGTTGCGGACGTAGATATCGTCATAGCGGTTGTCCGGCGAGAAGAGGTGGACGACCATCAGGAGGTCGGGCGACGCCTTCTGCGTGGCGACGCCGATGCGGCGAACCTCTTCCGGGAGTTTCGGGAGGACCTGCGACACGCGGTTCTGCACCTGCACCTGGGCGTTATCCAGGTCGGTGCCGATCGCGAAGGTGATGGTGAGCGTCATCACGCCATCGCTCGTCGCCTGCGAGAACATGTAGAGGGAGTGCTCGACGCCGTTGATGGCCTGCTCGAGCGGCGCGGCGACGGTTTCGGAAATCGTCTTGGGATTCGCGCCCGGATAACTGGCGCGAACGATGACGGTCGGTGGCACCACCTCGGGGTATTCGCTGATGGGCAGGCGCCACATCGAGATGAGGCCGACGAGGAAGATCACAATCGAAAGCACTCCCGCGAGGATCGGGCGCTTGATGAAGTAGTCTGAGAAGTTCATGGACGGGAAATTTTGGGCAAGGCGGTGGCCAGGGGAGCCGCTCGCGCGGCTTTTTTGTAGGGGCGTCGCTTGCCGACGCCCGGGCGCCGTCGAGCGGCGCCCCTACAGGTTTAGATCGCTGAGTGGGTGCTTAGCGGAGGGCGGCGACCTTGCCGGTAGCCGGCGTGACGGCCGGGACGGTGGCGACGGCGGCCAGTTCGGGCGCCACGGTCATGCCGGGGCGGACGCGCTGGAGGCCATTCACGATGATGGTCTCGCCGGACTTCAGGCCCTCGCGGACGACGCGCTTGCCGTCGATGACCGCGCCGAGCTTCACGGTGCGGTAGGCGACGGTGTTGTCCGCGCCGACGGCGAACACGAACTTCTGGCTCTGATCGGTGCCGATCGCGCGCTCGCTCACGAGCAAGGCTGGCGACGGCGCGCTGACGGGAATGCGGACGCGAGCGAACAGACCCGGGACCAGGGCGTTGTCATCATTCGGAAACACGAGGCGTACGACGAGGGAGCCCGTGGCGGGATTCACGCGGTTGTCGGTCGACTCGATGTAACCGTGGCGCGGGTAATCGTCCTCGTCCGCCAGTTGCAAATCGACCGGGATGCGACCGTTGCGGGTGAGAATCCGGTTCTCGCGGGCGAGGCGGTTGAACTTCAGGAGCGTGGCTTCGTCGAGGTCGGCGTAAACGTACGCGTCGCCGACCGTGACAATCGTGGTGAGCAACGAACCGCCACCGGCGGTGCCGGCCACCAGGTTGCCCGGTGTGACGAACGCCCGGCTGACGCGGCCGCTGATCGGCGCGCGCACCTGCGTGTGCTCGAGATCAAGCTGGGCCGTCGCGAGCTGTGCGCGGGCCTCGGCGGCCTTGGCGCGGCGGCTCTCGGCCTCCTCGCTCGAGATGGCGGACGCCGCGAGCAGTTCGTCGGCGCGCTTCGCCTCGCGCTGGGCCACTTCAAAACGGGCGGTGGCGAGATCGAACTGCGCCTGGTGCCAGCGCGGATCGATGCGGAAGAGGACATCGCCCTTCTTGACGAGCTGGCCCGCCACGAAGTTGACGGATTCCAAGTGACCGGAAACCCGGGCGCGGAGTTCGACGGTTTCCATCGCGTCGACGTGGCCGGTGAGTTCCTCGTAATCGGTCACCAGTTGCTCCTCGACCGGCGCAACCGTGACTTTGGGCGCCGGGGCCGCGGGCGCGGCGGCGTGGACGACAGAGGTGAGGGCGAGGCCGGCGGCGAGAACGCCGGCGAGCGCCCGGAAGTGGCGCGCGAGGCGGTGGGAGTGAAGCAACGATACGGAGTTCATGAAGCGGAGGATTTGATAAGGTAAAGGTGGGTCGGAACGGCGGTGCGAAACGATCAACTCGAGACCGAGTCGGATTTTTCGTCGTCGATGAATACGAGGAGCGTCAGGGCTCCGAGGATGAGGGAAGCGGCGATCATGGTGTTGGTCAGGTTTGAGTGATGAAAGGAGGGCGCACTTACTCGCGATGGCGCGTCAGCGGAGCCCGCAGGGTGTCGAGCAGGTTCGGGTGCCAGAACAGGTCCGAACCAGGAGTCAGGCGCGCCGCCGGCAACGAGCCCGCGTTGGCCGGACGACCGACGATGCGGTACCCGGCGGCAAGCGTGCGGAGGCGACGCGAAGCAGCAGAGGAGGCGGCGTTGAAAAGCTTACGGTTCATGTTCGCAGAGACTTTATAGTTGACTGGTTAGCTAGTTATCGGGCGAAAAAAGAGCGCACGGA
This sequence comes from uncultured Oleiharenicola sp., assembly GCA_964515595.1. GTDB lineage: Bacteria > Verrucomicrobiota > Verrucomicrobiia > Opitutales > Opitutaceae > Lacunisphaera. The sequence continues at coordinate 198,524 of CAZEUN010000002.1, forward strand.
CAATGCGCCGTGCGCGGGTGAAATCAGGATTTGGCGGAGGCGAGTGACTTGGCGCCGAGCACGCGAAGGGCGAGTTCGGGCAGGCTGCGGAACAGCTCGGGGTCGTTGAGAATGCGCGCCTGGGTCATCGTGCCTTCGATGAGGCTTGTGAGCGCCTGCGCCTTCATCGCCGCGTCGCCGGCTTCGAGCGAGCCATCGGCGAGCGCATCGCGGATGGCGGACTCATAATAGCGGCGCTTGCGGCCGAACATCTCGCGGATCTTGTCGCCGACGGCGGCTTCGTCCGGGCACGTGCACGTTTCCGAGCCCACGGAGACCACGGGGCAGCCGAGCACTTTGCCGTGCTCCTGCTTGATGCGGACCTGCGACTCATACATGTGGTGCATGTACCCCACGATGCGCGCGAGCGGCTCGACGCTGGGTGAAAAGAGGCTGTCCATCTTCGGCTTGCCCTCGGCGAGCCAGAAACGCTCCAGGGCGGCAATGGCGAGTTCGGACTTCGAGCTGAAAAAGTAATAGAAACTGCCCTTCTTCACGTCGGCCCGCTTGCAGATATCATCGATCGTGACGGATCCGTAGCTCTGTTCCCAAATGAGATCGAGCGCGGCATCCATCAATCGTTCGTTGGCATCTGAGGTGCGTCCCATGGCCAAGACGAATAGTTGACCATTTGGTCAAGTCAATCGGTTTTTCTATTTTCCCCTGAAAAAACTTCTCCCTCCCCCCATCGCTGACGGCGCGCCGGCCCAGCCAAACGCTTGGCGCTCATATGCATTTAAAAGCCTTTGGTCGAAAAGAGATGGAATCTCCGCAGGGTCTCCCTTCTCATATCCTCCCTATGACCTCTGCGCTTCGCCCCATTGTCACTGTCATTGCCGGGTCGGTCCTCGCGGCCAGCCTGTTCGCCCAAGCCCCCAAGATTGAGTTTCCCGCGGCCAGCCCGGCGGCCACCGTCAAGCAGCGCGTCGGTTTGACCGACATCGAAATCAACTATTCGCGCCCGAGCATGCGCGGCCGCGAGATATTCGGCAAACTCGAGCCTTACGGCGCCGTCTGGCGCACCGGCGCCAACAGCGCCACCCGGCTCGTGATCAGCACACCGGTGAAGTTCAACGGCGCCGAAGTCCCGGCCGGCACCTATGCCCTCTTCACCATTCCCGAGCACGGCGACTGGACGATCATCATCAACAAGGTGTCCGGCCAGCAGCCCTGGGGCGCGTACACCTACGACGCCAGGAACGATGTCGCCCGCGTGAAGGCCACGCCGGTGCCGCTCAGCGAACCGGTCGAGACGTTTACCATCACCTTCTCCGATCTCGCCACCGCCTCGACCGCGACCCTCAACCTCATGTGGGAAAAAGTCCGCGTGCCCGTGAAGCTCGAGGTCGACCTTGTCGGCACGCTCACGCCGCAGTTGGAGGCGCTGATGGCCTCGACCGAGGCCAAGAAACCGTATTTTCCCGCCGCGATGTTTTATTACGAGAACGACGGCGATTTGAAGAAGGCCGCCGCGTGGATGGATGCCGCCATCGCGGAAAATCCCAACCAGATGTGGATGATCTATCGCAAGGGCCTGATTCTCGCCAAAGCGGGTGACAAGGCCGGCGCTCTCGCCGCCGCGCAACAGTCGCTCGAGCTCGTGAAGAACGACACCAAGTCGCCGCAATCGTTGAAGGACGAATACACGCGCCTCAACAACGCGCTGATCGCGAGCCTCAAGTAAGCCAAGCCAGGCGCGGCTCACCCGCCCTCGCCGACTCGGCGACGGCGGGTCCGCGCGACGCACTCAAGCGGCTTGCGGACAAGCCGATCCATCCGAAACTTCCCGGGAGGATCGCCGTCTCACCGGCGGCTTCCCGCCGCCCCCGCCCTTCGTTCATCCACCTGGTCAACCCGGAGATTCCCATGAAGTTCATTCGCCCCACGTACGTCCTCCTCGCCGCCCTCACCGGCGCCGCGACCCTCCCAGCCCAAACCCCGGCGCCCGCGGCCGCTCCCGCTGCGACCATGACCCCGGCGCCCGCGCCGCGGCCGCGCACCAGCCCGCACGACACCCTCAGCGCCCGCATCGATGGCAACCGCGTCACGGTGGTTTATGGGCGTCCGTATTCGAAGGATCCGAAATCCGGCGAGATTCGCAAAATCTGGGGCACGCTCGTCCCCGCGGGCAAGCCGTGGCGCACCGGCGCGGACGAGGCGACCTTGTTCATCACACAGAAGACGCTCGACGTGGGCGGCACGACGATTCCCGCCGGCGCCTACACGCTCTATACGCTGCTGGCCGAGGACGGCTCCGCGCAGTTGCTCGTCAACCGGAACCTCGGCCAATGGGGCGCCGATCCCTACGACGCCTCACAGGAATTTGCGAAGATCCCGCTCACCCAGGGCGCCCTGCCGGCGCAACTCGACCAATTCACCATGGCGCTCGAGAAAAATCCCGCGGGCGGCGGCCTCCTCAAACTGATGTGGGAAAACACCCAGTACTCCGTGGCTTACACGGTGAAGAAATAGTGCCCCACTTCCGTTTGTCGCCCTGCCGGGTCGGCCCCAGCGCCGACCCAACCCACGAGGTCGCCACGAGCGGCGCCCCTCCACTATGAAACGATTTCCCGCCGTCCTTCTCGTTTTCCTGCCCTGCCTCGGTCTCTCCGCCTTTGGCGCGACCGAACCCCTCCCGCCCGCCGCCATCCCCCAGGAACTCCGCAGCTTCGCGACGACCGGCACGGTCCTGCATGTGGGCGCGCATCCGGATGACGAGAACACCGAACTCATCACCTACCTCTCGCTGGGTCGCGGTTATCGCACCGCTTACCTGTCGCTGACGCGGGGCGACGGCGGACAAAACGAACTCGGCAAGGACTTCGACGAGAAACTGGGAGTGCTCCGCACCCAGGAGCTGCTCGCGGCGCGGCGCCTGGATCATGGCCGGCAGTTCTTCACGCGCGCGATCGATTTTGGTTTCTCCAAGTCGCCCGAGGAGACGCTGAAATTTTGGGACCGCGAGGCCGTGCTCGGCGACGTGGTGCGCATCATCCGCCAGTTCCGGCCCGACGTAATCGTCACGCGCTTCCCGATCCCGCCGGGCAGCGGCGGCCACGGGCACCACACGGCATCGGCCATGCTCGCCGTCGAGGCGTTCAAGCTCGCCGGCGATCCGCACGCCTACCCCGAGCAGCTCAAGCAGGGCCTCACGGTCTGGCAGCCGAAACGCGTCGTTTGGAATTCCTTCCGCATCGGCGCGGCCGGCCCCGGCTCGCTCAACGGTCCGGTCTTCAAACAGGACATCGGCGGGACGGATCCGGTGAGCGGCCAGGAATTCGGCACCATCGCCGCCCGCAGCCGCTCCATGCACCAGACCCAGGGCCTGGCCGGCGCGGCGGGCCGCGCGCGCACCGGCCCTAACGAGCAAAACTTCATGCTCCTCGCGGGCGATCCCGCGACGTCCGAACTCATGGACGGTGTCGACACCACCTGGAACCGTTACCCCGGTGGCGCGGAGATCGGCGAACTCGCCGCGGCGGCTCTCGCCCAATATAAAACCGACAATCCCGCTGCAGCCGTGCCGGCGCTCCTCGCGCTGCGCAAAAAACTTGCGGCCCTGCCCGCCGATGCAGTCGTCACGGACAAGCGCGCGCAGCTCGACCACATTCTCCAATCCTGCCTCGGCCTGCAGGTGACCACCGTCATCGCCAGCCCCGAGGTGGTTCCCGGCGAACCGGTGAAGCTCACGGTCACCTACCGCGTGGCCGCCAAGGATGCCGGCGTGCGGTATCTCGAAACCCGCAGCCCCGCCCTTAAGTTATCGGCCGGCCAGCCCGGCGAACTCACCGGTGTGCTGCCGATCGAGACGCCCTTCACGCAGCCCTACTGGCTCCGCGCCGATGGCGCCGCCGGTATCTCGCGCGTCGACGATCCCGCGCTCATCGGCCGTCCGGAAAATCCGCCGGCCATTCCGCTCGAACACGTCTTCGCCGTCGACAACCAGACGCTCGTGATCGCCGACGAGCCCGTCCAGGCGAACCGCCGCGTCGCGGTGATCCCGCCGGTCTCGCTCGCGCTCAGCTCCGACATTTACCTCGTGGCGCCCGGCACCACCAAGCAGGTCTCCGTCGAGATCACCGCCGCGCGCAACCACGTCCACGGCCGGCTCAGTCTCGACCTGCCCGCCGGCTGGAAGGCGAGCACGGGCTCGCAGGACTTCCGCCTGCCGGCCGCGGGCGACAAGGCGCGTTTCACGTTCACCATCACGGCCGCGGCGTCCGGTGGCTCCGGCCGTCTCACGGCGATCGCCGAGGTCGAGGGCCATCCGGTTTCCACGCAGCGCATCGAACTGAACTACGCACACCTGCCCCCGCAACTGCTCCAACCGCCGGCGCGCGCGCGCCTCGCCAGCTTCGCGCTCGCGACCAAGGGCCTGACGATTGGCTACCTGCCCGGCGCCGGCGATTCCGTGGCCGAGTGCATCGAGCAAATGGGCTACGTCGTCCGGCGTCTCGACGGCGCCGACCTCACGCCCGAAAAACTCAAGGGCCTGGACGCCGTCGTCATCGGGGTGCGCGCTTTCAACGAGCGCGCGGACCTGAAGGACGCCTTCCCCGGGCTGCTCGCGTGGGTGGAGCAAGGCGGCACCGTCATCGCCCAGTACAACCGGCCCAACAGCCTGCGCACCGAGAACCTCGGACCCTACGCGCTCTCGATCCAGGGCCCGGCCCCGGACCTGCGCGTCACCGATGAAACCGCGCCCGTAAGTCTGCTGGCACCCGACCACGCCGCGTTGAACACGCCGAACAGGATCGCGGCCGGCGATTTCAACGGCTGGGTGCAGGAGCGCGGCGCGTATTTCCCGAGCAAATGGGACGAGGAGCACTACGTCGCCCTCCTGGGCATGAGCGATCCCGGCGAGGCGCCACTGCGGAGCAGCGTGCTCGTCGCAAAATACGGCCAGGGCCACTATGTCTACACCGGCATCGGCTTTTTCCGCCAACTCCCCGCCGGTGTGCCGGGTGCGTACCGGTTGTTCGCGAACTTGTTGTCGCTGGGAAAATAAGGTTTCCGAAATTCCAAACGCCAATGGCCAAACGCCAAACAACCCTCGACAAACAGAATTTCAAAATTGGAATTTATTTGGCGTCTGGGATTTGGCGTTTGGAATTTTGACCCCGCCATGTCCGACGAACCCAACCGTACTGACGACAGTCCCGGCATCCCCGGTCTCCGCACCTGGCGCGGCGTCTACTGGTTCGTCTTTGGCTGCTTCCTGCTGGTGGTGCTCGCACTCACCTGGTTCGCGCACGTCTACGCATGAGCGCCTTCGACTGGTTTGTGCTGCTGGGAACAATGATCGGGATTGCGGCGTACGGCACCTGGCGCACGCGGCACACCGACAACCTCAACACCTACCTGAAGGGCAACCACGCCACCGGCTGGGGCACGATCGGCCTGTCGGTCATGGCCACGCAGGCCAGCACGATCACCTACCTCTCGCTGCCGGGCCAGGCGTACGAGAACGGCATCGCCTTCATCCAAAACTATTTTGGCCTGCCCCTCGCCCTCATCCTGGTCTGCGCGGTGTTCCTGCCGATCTACCGCAAGCTCGGCGTGTACACCGCGTATGAATACCTCGGGAAGCGCTTCGACCAGAAAACCCGCCTGCTCGGCGCCGGCCTCTTTCTCCTCCAGCGCGGCCTGCAGTGCGGCATCACGATCTACGCGCCAGCCATCATTCTTTCCACCGCCTTCGGCTGGCGGCTCGACCTGACCATCATCTTCACCGGACTGCTCGCGATCGTCTACACCGTCACGGGCGGCAGCGCGGCGGTGAACCTCACCCAGAAATGGCAGATGGGCGTGATCTTCGGCGGGATGGTCACCGCGTTTGTCATCCTGGTGACCAAGCTCCCGCCCGATGCCACGCACATCGCCGGCGTCATGGGCAAGCTGCAAGCCGTCGACTACACGCCGGACCCCAAGCTGCGCTACACGTTTTGGAGCGGCCTGCTCGGCGGGTTCTTTCTCTCGCTGTCTTATTTCGGCACCGACCAGTCGCAGGTGCAGCGCTATCTCGGCGGCGCGCGCCTCCGCGAGGGCCGGCTGGGGCTGATGTTCAACGCCCTCTTCAAGATCCCGATGCAGTTCTTCATCGTGCTGCTCGGCGCGCTGCTCTTCGTGTTCTACCAGTTCCAACCGGACACCCCGCTCGTCTTCAACCAAAGCGCGTGGCAGCGGCAGGTGACCGGCGCGCACGGCGCCGAGTTTCGCGCGCTCGAGACGCAGCACATCGCATTGCAAGCCGCGAAGCAGGAGAAGATCCGCGCCTGGACCGCGGCGCGTGCCGCCAGCGATCCCGCGGTCGAAACCGCGGCCCGCGCGGAACTCGGGGCGGCGCAAAAATCCGCCGAGACGTTGCGCAACCAGGCGCGCGAAGCCCTGTACAAGGCCGATCCCGCCGCCAAGCGCACGCGCGACTCCGACTACGTGTTCATCACGTTCATTCTCACGCAGCTCCCGCACGGCGTCATCGGATTGCTCGTCGCGGTGATGTTCGCCTCCGCGCTGTCGTCGAAGGCGGGCGAACTCAACGCCCTCGGCACCACCAGCACGATCGACCTCTGGCGCGCCTTCCGCCCGCTGGCCGCGCACGACGAGCTCCGGAATGTCCGCAACGCCAAATGGTTCACGGCCCTCTGGGGCGCGTTCGCCATCGCCTTCGCGCTCTACGTGAGCTTCGCCGAAAACCTCATCGAGGCGCTCAACATCGTGGCCTCGGTCTTCTATCCCCCGCTGCTCGGCGTTTTCCTCGTGGCGTTCTTTTTCAAGAGGATCGGCGGCACCGCGGTGTTCTGGGCGGCGATCGCCACGCAAGTGCTGCTGCTCGCGCTGTTCTTCTTCGCGCAGGACACGGTCGCCTACCTCTGGCTCAACCCCATCGGCTGCGCCGCCTGCGTGGGGTTCGCGCTGGTGTTCCAAGCCGTGCTACCCAAACCTTATTTACAGGAGAAAACAGAGGAAACGGAGAAATAGTCTCCGATGAGTTCGCTCCGTTACCCCTGTTTCCTCCTGTAAACAAGTTTTCCGATGCCGACCCCCGTCATTTGCTTTGGCCAGCAACCCTGCGGTTTCTTTCCGCGGCGTTTCCTTTACGCCAAATTCGTGACCGCGCGGCGCCTGCAGGCGGAGATCGGCGGCGAAATCGTGTTTTTCCTGCACGACAGCGACCACGACTGCCGCGAAACGCAGACCACCCTGCGCCACCGCAAGACCGGCGAGCCGCAGACCTTCAATTTCACCTACGCCAACAAGGTTCAGCGCAAGTTCTCCCCGCTTTTCCTCAAGCGCATCCCCGCCGACTGGCAGGCCAACACCGCGCGCCAGCTGCCCAATTTCGTCGCGCCGCGCGACGTCGAGGTCTTCAAGCAGGTCACCGCGGACAACCAGGCCGACTTCTGCCTCGAACTGTACCGCCGCCTCGGGTTGCTCGACGGGATCCGCGTCGTGCGCTCCGGCGATCCCGCGATCCGCCGGGCCGCGTGTGACATCACGGATTTTTTCGTCGACGTGCCGCACGAGGGCGAAACCGTCCGCGCCCGCTGCCTCGACGGCCGGCTGAAGCTCCATGAGGGCGGCGACCGTTACGTGGACCTGCCCGCGACGAACTACGGCAAGGAGCAAATCAGCCCGGCCCGCGATAGCCGGTTGCGCTGGATGCAATCGGTGCTTCACTGCACGCACTATGTCTGCGGCGCCGGCGAGCAAGCCTACCTCAACCCCGCGGACGCCCCCGAAATCACGTTCGTCCCGCGCGACTCCATCGACCGCTCCGACGAAGCCTGGACCGAATAAAGTAGGGCCAGTCTCCGACTGGCCCGGTCCGGTCGAAGACCGAACCTACTCCACACATGTCTTCCTCCACTAATCCGACCCTCCTCGCCTTTGGCGCGCATCCCGACGACATCGAGTTCGGCGCCGGCGGCATCATCGCCCGCGAAGCACGCGCCGGCCGGCGCGTGCATTTTGTAGTCTGCTCGCGCGGCGAGGCCGGGACCAACGGCACGCCGGCGCAACGCGTCCGCGAGGCAAAAACCGCGGCGAAAATCCTCGGGGCGACGGTTGAATTCCTCGAACTCGACGGCGACGCTCATCTCGAACTCAAGGGCAGCCACGCGCGCAAACTCGCGGCCGTCATCCGCCGGGTGCAGCCCGGCCTCGTGCTTGCGCCGACGACCGAGCCGAACCAGCACCCCGATCACTGGCGGCTCGGCACGCTCGTGCGCGACGCCACGCGACTCGCCCGCTACGGCGGTCTGCGCGAACTCAAGGCGCGGCCGCCCCATGCGACCGGCCAGTTGTTTTTCTACGCCCTGGGCCCGGGCAGCGTGCCGGCCAATTCCTCGCCGGTACTCGTCGATATTTCGGACGTGATCACCCCGTGGACACAGTCGATGGAGGCGCACGCTTCCCAAATGAAGACGCGCAACTACGTCGAGCTGCAACTCGCCCGCGCGCGCGTGCTCGGCCTCGACGCGGGTGTGGAATATGCCCAGGCGCTTTATCCAAACGATCCACTTCTGGTCGATTCGCTTGCCTCGCTCAGTCGTGGTGCCCGGAGATTCTAAACCGATCCCAGCATGGCCACAAAAAGCACAAGCGGCACAAAAAATACCCCAAACTACCTTTGGTCGTTTTGCGCTTTTCGTGCCTTTTGTGACAATCCTCTGATTCATGTCTGACGGCCCGCTCAAGATCGGCATCACGTGCTACCCGTCCGTCGGCGGCAGCGGAATCTTGGCGTCGGAACTCGGCGAGGAGCTGGCAAAGCGCGGCCACGCGGTTCACTTCATCAGCTATGAACCGCCGTTCCGGATGCCGGTGGGTCCGAAGGTTTTCTTCCACCCGGTGGCGGTCAACAGCTACGACCTGTTCAAGTATCCCGACTACACGCTGCCGCTGTCGGTGAAGATGGCCGAGGTCAGCCGCGACCACGGCCTCGACGTCCTGCATGTTCACTATGCCGTGCCGCACGCGACCGCCGCCATCCTCGCGCGCGCCATGCTGCCGGAGAACCGCCGGCCCCGCATCATCACGACGCTCCACGGGACCGACACCACGCTCCTCGGCCGTGACCCGGGTTATGGCCCGGCCATCCGGCACGCGCTCGAAAACTCCGACGCCATCACCACCGTTTCCGAATTCATGCGCGGCGAGACGGTCCGGCTGCTCGGCGTCCAGCGCCCGATCGAAATCATCCCGAACTTCTTCGAGCCGCATGCCGCGGCCCATTGCCGGGACGACGTGCGTCGCGAACTCGGCCTGGCGGACGGCGAGGCGCTGCTGCTGCATCTTTCCAATCTCCGCCCGTTGAAGCGGACCGATCTGCTGCTCGACACGGTTGCGCATTTGAAACCCCGACTGCCCTTCAAGCTCGTCGTGCTCGCCGGCGCCAATCCCGCGGCCTTCCTGGACGAAGCGCGGCGCAAGGGTGTGGCGGACCGCCTGGTCGTGCGCGAGAAAGTCACGGACATCGAGGGCTACCTGCAGGCCGCCGACCTCGGGGTGTTCACCTCGGAGGTCGAAAGTTTTTGTCTCAGCATCCTCGAACTGATGAGCGTCGGCTGCCCCAGCGCCGCCTTCGCCGTCGGCGGCATCCCCGAGGTGACGGTCTCCGGCGAAACCGGCTTCCTCGCGCCGTTCGGCGACACCGCCGCGATGGCCGGCGGGATCGAGGCATTGCTGCGCGACCCGGCGCGGCGCGCGGCATTCGGCGCCGCGGCGAGACAACGGGCGCGCAATTTGTTTTCCGCGGCAGCCGTCGTGCCGCGTTACGAGGCGCTTTACCGGCGGGTGTGCGCGGCTTGAGCCAAAACCTACCGGGAAAATCCTGATTTTGCCCGGGATCACGAAAGAGTGGGTACGGCAAGGCAGCACCGAGGATCAGGTCTGACTCGCAACTTTCGCGTTTCTTCGCGTCCTTCGCGGTTTCCACTGAATGGTTCCGGCTCAAGAGGGATCTCTGCTGACCTGAGATCGAAATCCCCTTTAAGGCTGCATTTTCACCGCCGCGCGCCAGCCTCCGCACCATGGAACCCGAGGATCCGCCGCGGAAGCATTACGGCTTCAAGGAGCGCGAGTTCAAACGCGAGAACGCCCCCACCGCCAGCGTGCCGCCGCCGCCGACCGTCAAGGAGCTGGCGATGATGGCCGGGCCGGTGATCGCCTCGTCCAAGGGGGCCACCGGTCCGAAGGCCGGCGATCCCAACGATGTTTACGCGACGTTACAGCATAACCGCGCGATCGAGCAAAACCACGGCGGCGACCACGTGGAGATCCGCAAGGTCAAATCCAAGCGCTGGCGCGACTTCTGGCTCCTGCTCATCGGCGGAAACCTCCTGATTGCCGGTAGCGTCGTGGTGCTGGGGTTGAATGTCGTCACGGTGATGTTCGGCTTCGGCGGAGTCGTCCTCTTCAGTATCAGCCTCACCTGGATCATGTGGCAGGTCATGGGCCGTTATTAAGGGGCGGTTTCGCCTTAAATTCGCTCACAAAGAAACTTCCCTTCAGCCCCCCTGTCGCCAAGGCTTTCCCGACCTCCCGGCACCGCTTTCCTCCCCTTTCCATGGCCCGTTCCCAGTCCCGTCTCGTCCCGTTCCTCACCCTTTCGATTGCGATGGCCGCGCTGGTCCGGGCCCAACCGGCGCCGGAATCCCAACCCACCCCCGTGGCGCCAGCCGCGGGCCCGGTTACACCGCTGCCGTCGGCTCCGTCGGCCAGCGGACCGCGCGGACCAATCCGCCGTTCCCCGGGGACTGACACCGAAGGCATGGTCGGCGGGATCAAGTTTGGCGACCTGACCATCGATGCCGCCATCGACCTCCTCGAACGCTGGTCCGGCCGCACCGTCCTGCACCCCGCCGGCCTGCCGGCCGTCTCCATCCAGTTTTCCCTGAAGGACAAGGTCACCAAGGCGGAGGGCGTGGAAGCCCTCGAGACCGTCCTGACCATGAACGGCATCGCAGTCACCCCGCTCGGCACCCGTTTCCTCAAAGTCACCCCGCTCAACACCGCCCGCGCCGAGGCACCGGAGTTCATCGAGGGCTCCACCCTGGGCCTCAGCCCGAGCGGCCACGTCGCGAGCAAACTCTTCCAGTTGAAATTCCTCCGCGCCTCCGAGTTCGCGCCGCAGATCGGCGGCCTGCTCAACGCGGGCGCGGCCAGCGCGCCGGTGATCTTCGAGAAGACCAATGCCATGCTGCTGACGGACACCGTGTCCAATCTCCAGCGGATCGAGACCCTCATGCAGCAGCTCGACCAGCCGGCGCTGCAGGGCTTCTCCCCGAAATTTTATCGCATCAGCAACTCCACCGCGAGCGCCCTGGTCACGAAGCTGCAAAGCCTCCTCACCGGCCCGATGGCCGCGTCGATCGGCACGGGCACCGTGTACCAGGCTGACGACCGCACCAACCAGATCGTGCTCCTCTCCGACCCGCGGCAGCATGCGTTCTTTGACGAGCTGATCGCGAAGCTCGATTCCGCCGGCGAATCGAGCACGCGCCAGGAGGTCATCCCGCTGAAACACGCCACCGCCACCGAGGTGCAGACGCTCCTCAGCAACCTCATCTCCGGACAAAGCACCGCCAATTCCCGCACCGGCGCCGGCGCCAACAATCCCAACCAGCAGCTCATCGCCGCCCGCAACGCCGCGCTGAACGCCGTCAACCAAGCCAACAACTTCGCCCGCCAGGCCGCGGCGCAGGCCGCGCAGAACCAGACGAACAATGGCAACCGGCCGGCCAATGCCGCGCCCACCCAGACGGCCCCGACCATGTTCTTCAATGCCGGCGCGCTCAACGGCGCCGCCGCGCAGACCGACTCCCAGCAGTTCAGCCAGATCCTCACCGTCGTCGCCGACGAGCGCAGCAACGCCCTCGTGGTGTCCGGCACCGTCGAGGACCTGCGCCTCATCAAGGACATCGTCGCGCAACTCGACGTGCTCCTCGCCCAGGTCCGCATCGAGGTGGTCATTGCCGAAATCACCCTGACCGACGCCGCCTCCACCGGCATCGAGTCGCTCGGCCTCACGGTGGTGGGCGACAAGGTCGTCGGCTTCGAAGGTGTCCTGCCGGGCATCAGCGTGACCAAGGGCACGCTGTTCGACGCCACCACGGGCGCCAAATCCCTCTCGGCGACGCTCGCGCTCAGCGCCACGCCGCGGAAATCGAACACCAACATCCTCTCCGTCCCCAACATCGTCACGACGCACAACAAGGAAGCCAACATCTTCGTCGGCGAATCCCGCCCGGTCATCAGCAGCTACCAAAACACCGGCGTGAACACCGGCAACGTCGGCAGCGGCTACACGAGCAACGTCAACTACCGCGAGATCGGCATCCGGCTCACCGTCAAGCCGCTCATCGGCCACGACGGCTCCGTGCAACTCGACATCAAGCAGGAGGTGAACGACATCCTCGGCGACGTCCTCATCGACGGCAACGCGCAGCCGATCATCGGCAGCCGCACGACGGAGTCGTTCGTCAGCGCCCAGAGCGGCGAGATCGTCGTGCTCGGCGGCCTGCAGCGGAAAACGCTTTCCAAGAGCACGAGCCGCCTGGCCGGCATCCCGCTCATCGGCGACCTCCTCGGCAAGCGCACGCGCGAGAACACGCGCACCGACCTCGTCTTTTTCCTGCGTCCCTACGTGCTGACCAACACGGCCTCCGACAACGCCGAGGCGCTGTCGCGCCTGGAACGCAGCCCGCAGCGCGCCGAGGTGCAGTCCGCGCTCTCCGGCACGCTCCTTTCCAAGCCCTGACCATGGCAGCGGCGACGATGGACACCCTGCCGGCCACGCTGGCGGCCCGCCTCGCGGAGCCGGCCCGCAAGGCGCTGGACGAAAGCCTGCGTGAGAAACGCCTCGGCTTGCTCGCGTCCGGCCTCAACCTCCCCGAAGCCGCCGCGCTCGCCGCGCTCGCCGAAGCCACCGGCCTCCCCGTGCTCGACGCCCCGCAGGTCGACAAGGAGTCCCTCACCCTCCTCCCCGCCCGCCTGGCCCACGAATACCAGATCGTCCCGGTGCTACCGCCGCCGGCCCCTGCCGACCTTTCAGGTCTCAGGTCTCAGGTTTCAGGTTTTCTGGCGCTGGCGACGCCCTGGCCGCCCGACGCCATCGTCGCCGACTGGGTCGCGACCTTCACGCCGCGCCCGGTCATCTGGCATCTCGCGCCGGCCGATCGCGTCCAGTCCCTCATCAACGAAAACTACGGCGTCGGCTCGGGCAGCTTGGACGACGCCGAGGATGACGGCCTCGCGGCGGCGACCAATACCAACGAACTCGAAGCCGACGCCGATGCGGCCGTCGTGCGTTTCGTCACCGAGGTCATCACGCAGGCGATGACCGAGAACGCCACCGACATTCATTTCGAACCGCAGGAAGGCGAGCTCACCATTCGCTATCGCGTCGACGGCCTGCTCGTGCCGGTGCCGCTGCCCGAGAATTTGCTGCGTTTCCAGGACGCCATCATCTCGCGCCTGAAGATCATGGCGCGGCTGAACATCTCGGAAAAGCGCCTGCCGCAGGATGGCCGCATCGACTTCCGTTCCAACGGCGCCTCGCTGGACATCCGCGTCTCGACCATCCCGACGATCTACGCCGAGAGCGTCAGCCTGCGTCTGCTCAACCAGCGCAAGCAGGCGTACTCGATGAACGGCATCGGCCTCACGCCGGACGAACAGGCGCAGATCGTGAAGGTCCTCGACTACCCGCACGGCATCATCCTCGTCACGGGCCCGACCGGCTCCGGCAAGTCGACCTCGCTCAACGCGTTTCTCCGGAAGATCCACTCGCCCGAGCTGCGCATCGTCACGATCGAGGACCCGATCGAGTACGAGGTGCCCGGCGCCAACCAGATGCAGACGCGCGCCGAGATCGGCCTGACCTTCGCCAGCGCGCTGCGCCACGTGCTCCGCCAGGATCCCGACGTCATCATGGTCGGCGAAATCCGCGACCTGGAGACGGCGGAAATCGCCATCCGCGCCTCGCTCACGGGTCACTTGGTTTTCTCGACGCTCCACACGAACGACGCGCCCGGCGCGCTCACGCGTTTGACGGACATGGGTGTCGAGCCGTTCCTCGTCGCCTCGGCGGTGGAACTCGTCATCGCCCAGCGCCTCGTGCGCCGCCTCTGCCAGGACTGCGCGAAGCGGGAGCCGATCGATCTGTCCGTGCTGCGCACGACGCTCGAGTCCCTGCAGATCGATCCGGCGGAAGCCGACGGCGTGAAGGATCTCGCGGTGCCCGTCGGTTGCCGCAACTGCCGGCAGACCGGTTTCCGCGGCCGCATCGGCCTGTTCGAAATTTTGCAACCGAAGCCGCTGCATGACCTCATCATCCGCCGCGAGTCCAGCAAGGCACTCGGCCTCCTGGCCCGCCAGCACGGCATGCGCACGCTGCAGCAATCCGGTTGGGAGCGGGTGAAATCCGGCCACACGTCGCTCCAGGAACTTCTCCGGACGATCAGCACGAGCGGCGAATGATCTTTTTTCACCGTCATTCTGAGCGGAGTGAAGAATCCAAGGGTGGACGTGAATTTCCATCGGGATCCTTCGCTTCGCTCAGGATGACGAGTGAGGAATATGATTCCAGGCAAGCTGGCCTCGCGTCCAAGCCTTTGCCTCTCGCCTCTCGCCTCTCGCCTCATGCCTAAGTACACCTACACCGCCCGCGCCGTCGGCGCCGCCGCTTCCACCGGCGGGACGCTCGATGCCCTGTCGCGACGCGAGGCCCTGCATCTCCTGCAAGCCCGCGGCCTGCAGGTGGTGCAGCTCAATGAGGAGGGCGGCCCGGCGAAAGCGGCGACCGTCGGCAGCACGACTGCCGCGGCCTCGACCGCGGGACTGACCGCGAAGCAACGCCTTCCCTTTCTCGAGGCACTCATCGATCTCGTGGGAGCCGGGTTGTCCGCCGGTGAAGCCGTTCGCTTGCTCGCGGTGCGCCTGCAGGAGCCGAAGCTCAAGGCCCTCTGCGCCGCACTCTGGGCGCGTCTCGGTGAAGGCAGCACGCTTTCCCAAGCGATGGCGGAATACCCCAAGGTCTTCGATCGCCAGACGATCAACCTCATCGCCGCCGCCGAAGCCACGGGCAATCTCAAGGAAGTGCTCGAGCGGCTGATCCAGCATTTCCAGGAACAGCGCGAGCTCCGCCAGAAATTCCTCGCGGCCCTCGCCTACCCCGCGCTGATCTGCTGCATGAGCGGCGGCCTCGGGTTGTTCCTGCTGTTCTACCTGCTGCCCAAGCTGAAGACGATCCTCGCGTCCCTCGGCGGCCAGTTGCCGCTCGCCACGCGGATGCTGGTCGCCGGTTCGAACTTCCTGATCTTCTACGGCCCCTTCCTGGCCGCGGCCCTGGCCATTGGCATCGTGTTTTTCCTGCGCTGGCGCCACACGCCGGAAGGCCGCAAGCAGACTGACGCCTGGCAGCTGCGCATCCCGATTGTGAAGGATTTCGTCCTCCAGGCCGCCGCCCTGAACTTTGCCCACACCCTCGCCGTCCTGATCGAAAACGGCATCACGACCGCCGAGGCGCTGCGCCTGACCGAACGCGCCGTAAACAACACGCGCGTCCAGGAAATCCTGCATGAAGCCAGCGACCGCGTGATCGAAGGCGCGAGCCTGAGCGCCGCGCTCGCGCGCACCGGCCTGTTTCCCGCGCTCTTCCTCGACCGCCTCACCGTCGGCGAGCAGACCGGCAACCTTGCGCCCAGCCTCCGCCAGATCGCGAAGTCGTACCAGGTAAACCTCTCCCGCCGCCTGGATGTGGCCGTGCGCACGAGCTCCGGCGTCGTGCTGGCCTTCACCTTCGGCTTCGTCGCCTTCCTCGCCTACGCAATCGTGACCGCGCTGCTGCAGGTCAGCTCGAGCTTCCGGCTGTGAGCGTAGGGCCGGTCTGTGGCCGGCCTATCTCGTGCGCGCATCCTCCGGGCCGGTCAGACCGGACCTACCGCGCCAGCCGTCTCACGACGGCTGTTCCTTTCAAGCACGTAACCTTCGATGCAGGGCCGTCGCTTGTCGACGGGCCGTGCTGCGAAGGCGACATCAATTCCGTCGGGCTATAAACCTTCCGCCGCCCGCAACGCCAGCGCGGCCCCGCGGCAAGCGCGGGCCCTACATCCCGGAAAGGTCGGTCTGCGACCGACTGTCCGGTCGACCGGCCCTACTTGGTGATCTGCGTTGCGGAAATCTGCAGGGTCGCGTTGATCGCGCCGGGGGTGGCGCGCTCGGTCTGCAGAATGATCGACTCGAGGTTCACATACGGCGCCTGCTTCGCCAGTTCGTCATAGAAGCTGAGCAAGGCGGGCAGGTTCGCGCGACGGAAGGTGACCTTGGTGGTATTATAGGTGAACTGCGGCGTGCTCTGCTTCTGCGCCGGTTCGATCGCCACGCTCAGACCGGCGGCGGTCGCGAGCGAATTGATCGTGCCGAGGAGCCGCGTGGCGTCCTGCGTTTTGGCGGGATCGAGGTTGCGCACCGCGGCCGCCGAGCGGGCCTCGATGTCCTCGCGGCGGTCGAGCCAGAGTTTCTGCGCGGCCGTGGCCGTCTGCGTGGAGCGCCATGCCGAGACCTGCGTCCGCAGGCGGCGCATGGACCCGAACAGCCACGTCGCCGCGGCCATCACGACAAAGACGGTGACCAGGACCTGTTCGCGCCGGGGGCGCGCGGCAAACCAGTTTCTCATGGGGCACCTCCCGCTTCCGGCAAGGCATCCGGCTTGAACGCCACCGACAGGCCGAAGGTCGTCACGCCATCGCGCACGCGGGGTTCGCGCACCTCGACGCGGTCCAGGGCCGGGAGCGCGCGCAGCGCGGTCTCGTAGGCGCCGACGTCGTCCGCGCTGTTGGTCTGCGCATCGATTTCGAGCCCCATGCGTCCGCTGGTGCCGGTGCGCGTGAACTGGATGGACTTCGGCCGGGCTGCGTTGATGACGGCCAGCATTTCGAAAAAGCGGAGGCGCTTGTGCGTGAGCTCGTCGATGCGACTCGCGAGGCCGTGGGCCGTCTCGAGTTTCGCCACCGCGGCAGCCTGCGCGACCGCGCGGTTCTGCTCGAACCGGTCGACGAGGCGGAAACCCAGCGCACCCACCTCGAACACAAGTGCGACCAGCGCCGCCTGCAGGCTCGTGCGAAAGATCTTCCAAATGAATTCCCCCTGGCGTCGCTCGCGCCGGCGGCCCTCGAGGAAGGTGCGGTCGCGCGCGTCGAGCGCGTCTTCTTCACCCCGCGCAACCGTGGTCGCCGCGAGCACGGTGCCGGCGGCGTCCACCTGCTCGAAAAACAGTTTGTCGCCGTCCCGCCGGGCGCGCGGCTCGCCTTCGAGGTACGTGACGGGCGCATCCCCGAGCCCGGCGCGGGCAGCCAACTCCGCGGCAAACTCGCGCCGATCCGCGTCGGTCGGCGCGGATTCATAGCTGCGCGCATGGACCGCGACCGGATGATTCGCCTGGCCGCCGGCCCAGGCCGCGCCCGCGAGATGCGTTGCGCCGGTTTGGATCAAGAGCGCGCGACCCGCGGGTTTCGTGCCGAGCAGCGGCATTAAATCAGGGACCGCCAGGTCGGCCTGTTCCCAGTCGCCGGTTTCCGTGGCGGTCAGCCGGCGGCGGTGCGCGGCATACACGAGCGCGGCGCTGCGGTCAGGCGTCACCCAGCAGCCCCAATAAAGCTGGCTGGTCGGGAAGGGCGCGAGGCCCTCGAGGGCCAGCGCGGCCTGGTCCGCGGCCGGGAGGTCAGGCGCGAGCGGCACGAAGCGCAGGAAGAACCGGCCGGCGGGCAGGAAGCGCACCGTGACCGGACGGAGGGAGAGATTATGCAGCAGGCGCATCAGGCGGAGGGACAGGGGCAGGCAGGGTGTTTTCGGAAAGCTCTAGCACAGCGAATGGATAGCGCAACGTATTCGCAGCGTTTCCCTGCGGTTGCTGCTGGGTCGCGGTGGGCGTCAGGCGCGCGGCCTGGGCGGGACTGCCCTGCGCCGGGGTGGTCGTCGGCGGCCCGGGCAGCTTGGCCTGGCCCGACCACGTCACCAGGGCGGACAATTGCAACCGCGCCCCACCCTCCTGCGCGTTGATGATCACGCGCAACAACTGGATTTGCGCGCCGAGGTTGCGCAGCGACACATTGCCCACCTGCCCGCGCGCCTCCTGGGCGGACCGCAGGTAGGGCCGCTGCTTGAGCGCGCTCTGCTTCGTCGTGAGGTATTTCTGCAGCGTGCCGCTCTGCGTCGAGTCCCAGCCGGACGCAACCAACACGGCCTCGCCGGCGGAATTCAGGTTGGTGGCGTTGAAATCGTAGAGCGAAACGGACTGCTTGAAGGCCTCGAGCAAGGGCTTCGGTTTGCCGTCCTCGTCGTAGAAATAATCCCGCGCCACGGCGATCGTCGCGAGTTCGTCAAACGACCGGAGCGAGCGGTAAGGCGGCTGCGTCGGCGGATCGCCCTGTTCGTAGGCGACCGCGCTCGTCGCCGTCTCGGCGGCGACGTGGCCGTTGCGGGTCCACACGAGAATGGCGTCGGCCACCCGCGCCGCTTCCTGGATGGTCAGGCCCAACTGGACGAACAGCGCGTTCAGCGTGTCGGCGTTCATGCGCGGGAGCGACAGCTTCGCGCTCTCGTCCACGAACTCCACGGTCATCGTCACGCCCTCGCGCGGTTGATACTCCGCGTAGGTCAACGGATCGGACCAACCCTGCGTGGGCGAATACAACCCGCCGTCCACCGTGCGGAAATCCATCAGCGCCGCGAGGGTCGTCTCCAACGCCCCGTAGGCATCGCCGCGCAAGCGGTCGCGGTCGGCCTGGCGCATGGCGATCAACAAATCCGGCGCGCCAGTTTCGATCATGCGCGTCAGCAATAAAGCCGCGAAGGCGAGCGTGACGAGGACGACGATGAGGACGGAGCCGCGGCGGCGGAACAAGTGGGTTCGGGTGGGAGGGGTTTTATACCCCGACTGAAACCACGCCGCGCCCGAGTCGGGGTGTGAAACCCCTCCCACCCGGACAATTAAATGATCTGCGGACGGCGTGCGCATGCTCAATAGGCCGGGATGCCCTCCTGGGTGACCGCGGCGAGCGGGATGATCTCCTCGATCTCCTGGCCGTTGCGGGAGAACTTCAACCGGACGCGGCGCGGCGTTTGATAGGCGCCGGTCGAATCTGCCTGCAACTTCTCCTCGTTGCTCCACGTTTTCTTGTCCGTGTCGTAATAATCGTAGGTGAGTCCGGTGACGAACGGCGAAATGACCGTCATCCGCAGGTCGGCCGTGGCAAAGTCCTCCTCGAGGCGCGATTTCCAATAAATCACGAGGCCCTCGTCCGGCTTGAGCCCGAGGCCGCAGCGAACTTCCGGGAGCGGCCGGCCGGGCCAGTTGAACAGGCGGTCCCCGTTGGGCAGGTCGAACGCCAGCAAGTCGGAGCTGGTGCCGCCGGGCACCCGGAGTTCGTCAATGGCCGGCGCACCCGTGGTGGTCCCGCTGGCGTGCGCATTATTGATGGCGGTCTGCAGCAGTTCGTCCACGTGACGCGTGACGGCGCGCGCGTGTTGCACAAAGACAAAACGGTCGCGGTCCTTCGTCCACGCCTCGGTGATCGCGAAGACAAACTGGTTGAGCGCCGCCAGCAGGGCCGCGAGCAGCGCGAGCGCGAGCAGCACCTCGATCAAGGTGAACCCGGCCCGCCTGGAGGATTGCGTGCGCCGGTTCATCAGAACGAACGCTGCGCGAGCTTGCTCCGCGCCTCCGTGCGCAGGGCTTCGCGATCGGCGGGCTGCGACCACGTGGGCCGCAGCAGCCGGTAGGTTTCCGTGATCGTCTGGTCCGGGCCGCCCTTGAGTGCGGGCAGATCCATTTCGACCGTGACGTCGAACAAGTCGGCGATCTTCGTCGGCGTGACGGTGGCGCGCCACTTCGCCTTCCGATCCTCGGGCAGTTCCAAGTCGTTCCACGCCGTGACTTTTTCCAACGTGGGCTCGGCGTAAAGCGCCTGGCGCACCAGTCGGCGGTCGGCGGCGGTGGCATCCTGCTGCACGCTCGCGTGCTGGGCCGACAGCACATTGAGGTAGGCGGAGGCCAGCACCATTCCCGTGAAACCGAAGATTGCGAGGGCCACGAGGACCTCGAGGAAGGTGAAGCCGCGTTCGTGTCGCGCTTCGCGAGCGTCGCGCGTCCCTTGCGTGTCACGCCGACCGATTCCGGAATCCAAATGATTGGAGCAATCCTTCATGTCAGAACGTCCCCGGCTTCTTGTCCGCCGCGAGCACGGCGCAGGTCCAGGGGTCGATCGCAATCACGCGGCGTGTCGTGTCGTGGGTGATTTCCAGGCGGAACGGGTCGGAGGTGCCATCGGGATAGAACCGCACGCGGGGAATCGACTCCTCCTTTAACTGGCCGCCGATGAGCATCGCCCCGCTCCGGACCGGAGGCAGCAGGCTGAGTTCCTCGTTCTCCGGCAGCGGCGCGCTGGCGGTGCCCCATTGCAACGTGCGGGTCTTGGCGTCGATCCGCATCTCCACGATTTCGCCGGCGAGCACGGCCTGGTGCCGGGCGGCCGCGATGGCGGTGAGGGCGGTGTTCTCGGCGTTTTCGCGGGAGGAGGCCTGCAGCAGGCTGCCGCCGCCGCCGATCAACAGCGCGCCGATCAACCCGAACAGGGCCAGCACCACCACGATTTCGAGCAGGGAGAACCCGCCTTCGCCCAAGCGCTTCGGCGAGGCAAGCCCGTCTTCGTCCCGTCTTGATCGATTCGGTGGAGGGCCCAGCTCCCGCTGGGCCTCGCGGGCGAACGCCATGCCGCGCTGACGGCCCAGCAGGAGCTGGGCCCTCCAAGGCGGGATCAGGGATTCCGCACCCCATGCAGCCAAAAAATTACGGGCGGAGCGCATGTCGGATAACGCCGGCCGCGGCCGGCGGCAGCTGGATCTTACCAGTTGCCGATGTCGTCGGCCGTGTCGGCCGTCTTGTCGATGCCCTTGGAATACACGTCGTAGCTGCCCGGGTTTTTCACGCCGGGATAACGGTATTCATAAGCCTGGCCCCAGGGATCGGGGGGAAGTTTGCCGCCGGACGCGTCCAGGTAGGGACCCTTCCACTTGTCGGCGGCGCCGTTCGGGGCGGCGACGAGCGCGGCCAGGCCCTCCGCGGTCGAGGGGTAATCGCCGACGTCGATGCGGTAGCGGACGAGCGGGGTCTTGACGGAGTCGCGCACGAAGATGCGCGCCACCTTTTCCTGGCTCTGACCGAAAACGCTGTCGAGGTTGGTCACCAGCAGGCCGACGAGCAGGCCGATGATGGCGAGCACGACGAGGATCTCGAGGATGCTGAACGCGCGTGAATCGCGGCGAAAGGAGGAGGAGCGCAACATGGGAAAAGGATCAGGGCTGGCGGATCTGCCGGACCTGGCGGGGCTGATCGGCCGCGGGCTGCGGTTGCTGGTTGGCGCGCTCAGCGCGACGCCGGCGGAACTCCTGGATCATCGCCTGCGCCTCCGGGGGCAGGTTGCGGGGCGGGCCGTTCTCGCCGCCGAAGTTACCCGGCCCTCCGCGACCGCGCAGGCCATCGCGACCCTCGGCCTGGCCCTCGCCCCGGTTGGGCAGTGCGCCGTTCTCCGGCACGGGGGCGGCGGGCGATGCCGGCTGCACCAGGGTCACGCGTGCCTGTTTAAGCGGCAGCGTCAACGCCCGGCCACCTTGCATGATCTCGAGCTTGTCGGATCCGGCGTCGTAGGATTTCACCTCAATCCCCGGCGCCTTGCCGTTCACCGGGAGCCACTGCGACGTCTTGGAAGCCGGATTGTACAAATTGACCAGATAAACGCCCTCTTCCTCCACCACGCCACGGAACTCCAACTGGTCCGGCGCCGCGACCGGCGCGGTGGTGGCCGAGGAGCCGAACGGGGAATTGCCCGTCAGGGCCTGCCAGTCGGCCGCGCGGGCCATTGCGGGTGCCATGATTCCAAGAAATGTCCCCAGCGGAAGAGCCGTGAAATGGAAAGCCAGGGTTCGGAAGTTCATGCAAAAGGGACGGGGCGAATGACGGGTCTTCTTCAAGCGGAATGTCGGGGGGATGACGAGCCCTTTCCTAGCGGGTTACGACGGGCTTCGTCGATGACCGCGACCGGGAAGGAGGGGTTCCCTGATCCCATCCGGAAGGGGAAAAAATCAGGACAGGCCCGCCGTCCGGCCGGCCTGTGCCGGCGACTCCCGCTTCGCCGGGCCTACCGCGGCAGGTTGCCCGTGCGGCTCTCGATGGCCCAACGATACAGATCGACGTAGTGCGCCGCGCTCTGCCGCCACGAATAATCGCGCCCCATCGCCCGCTGCTGCAAGCCGGCGAATTCCCGGGGACGGTCGTAATAGGTCGCGCACGCCCAGCCGAGCGTGTCGGCCAGCGCGGCGGCGGTGGCGGCATGGAAGACAAAACCCGTGCCGCGTGGCTGGCCTTCCTCGAAATTTTCCACCGTGTCGACCAGCCCGCCCGTCGCCCGCACGATCGGGAGCGTGCCGTAGCGCATCGCATACATCTGCGTCAACCCGCACGGCTCGGACCGGCTCGGCATCACGAAGCAATCGCTGCCGGCCTGGATCAGCCGCGCGAGTTTGCCGTCGAAACCGATTTGCGTGCCGCAACGGCCGCGGTAGGCCTGCGCCGCCCATTGGAAGGTGTTTTCCAGCCGCACGTCGCCGTTGCCGAGCAACACGAGCTGGATCTCCATTTTTTCCATCACCGCCGGCAGCGCCTCCGCCAGCAGGTCGAGGCCCTTCTGGGCCGCCAGCCGCGACACCACGCCGAAGAGCGGAACGACGGGGTTCACGTCCAGGTTGAAATGCCGCTGCAGCGCCGCCTTGCACCGGGCCTTGCCGCGGAGATCCGTCGCCGTGAAATTCGCCGGCAGCGCGCGATCGCGCGCCGGGTCCCAGGACTCGTCGTCGATGCCATTGACGATGCCCACGAGGTCGCCCGCCCGGAATCGCAGTGCGGCGTCGAGGCCGAAGCCGCCGTCGGCCGCGACGATCTCCTTCGCGTAGGTCGGGCTGACCGTCGTGAGCTTGGTCGCGTGGTAGAGCCCGGTCTTCATCAGGTTGACCATGCCGCCGGCCTCGAGCCCGTCGCGCGCGAACTCGCCGGCCGGAAGCCGCGCAAACTCGATCACCCGCGACGGCGAATACCCCTGGTGCTCGAGATTATGGATGGTGAAGACCGACGCCGTGCGCCCGAGCGGCGTGGCGCGCAGCGTGGTGTTCAACATCAGCGGCAGCAGCCCCGTCGTCCAATCGTGGCAGTGAACCACCTCGGGAATCCAGTCGAGCTGCTGGCACAGCGCGAGCGCGCCGCGGCAGAAAAACGCGAAGCGAAGGTCGTTGTCCTCGTGCGCCCCCCATGGCCCCGTGTACACCTCGGGCCGGCCGAAGTGGTCGTTGTTTTCGAGGAAGTACGCCGGCACGAAGGTCCCGGGCACCACGGTTTCCCACGTGCGCGCCCATTGCGCGGACGGACCGACGTCCACGCCCAGTGGCGCGTCCAGCGCGCGCCACGCGCCCGGGCGCTTCACCGCGCCGTAGGCCGGGCAGACGATCCGCACGTCGTGCCCGAGCTGCGCAAGCTCCTTGGGCAGCGCGCCGACCATGTCGGCCAGGCCGCCGACCTTCACGAAGGGTTCCACTTCCGGGCTGACGAAAAGGATTTTCAGCGGACGCACGCGTGGACGAAACCGAAAGGCGCAATTCGTGCCGAGTCTAAAGTGCCACGAATGCGGAATGGAGGGCCCAGCTCCCGCTGGGCCGCGCGTGCGCGGGCGATATCACGTTCGCGGCCCAGCGGGAGCTGGGCCCTCCAGCCGTAGCCGAACGCGTGAGCGTTTGGCCTCACGAACGCGAAACCGCCAAACGCTCACGCGTTCGGCTACACGATCACTTCTTCGCCACCGGATAGCTGCCGAGCCACTTCACGAGCGGGCATTTCTTGCTCAGCTCCTTGAGCGCGGCCTGCATCGCGGGATCCTCGTAGTGCCCCGTGACATCGAGGAAGAAAATATAGTCCCACGGCCGCAGGCGGCTCGGACGCGACTCGATGCGCGTGAGGTTCAGCTTGCGGCGGTTGAACGGCTGCAGCGCGTGCAACAGCGCGCCCGGCTCGTGGTGGAGCGAGACGAGCAGGCTCGTCTTGTCGTGTCCGCTGCCGGCGGAACCCGAGGCCTCGCGGCCGAGGAACACGAAGCGCGACGTGTTGTTCTTGAGATCCTGGATCTGCTTCGCGACCACCGGCACGCCGTAACGTTCGCCGGCGATGCGCGGCGCGATGGCCGCGGCGCCCTTTTCCTTCGCGGCGATCTGCACGCCGAGCGCCGTGCTGTCGACGTCGATCAACTGCGCGTGCGGCAGGTTGCGCTGCAGCCAGCGGCGGCACTGGGCCAGCGCCTGGTCCTTGGAGTAGATCTTTTTGATCTTCGCCAGCGGCTCGTGCGACAGCAGCGTGTGCTCGATCTCCTGGTGGAGCTCGGCGACGATCTTCAGGGGGGTTTCGACAAACAGGTCGAGCGAGTCGCGCACGGACCCCTCGGTGGAGTTTTCCACGGGCACGACGCCGTAGTCGGCCTCGCCCTTCTCCACCGCGGTGAAAATATCGGCGATCGTCGCCATCGGCCGGTAGTCGACGCTCGAGCCGAACTTGCGCAACGCCGCCGCGTGCGTGTTGGTGGCCTCGGGCCCGAGGTAGGCGATGTTGAGCGGTTTCTCGAGCGCGAGCGCAGCGGACATGATCTCGCGGTAGATCGCCTGGAGGGCGGCGGGCTTCAGCGGGCCCTTGTTGGCGGCGGCGACGCGGCGCAGGACGTCGGCCTCGCGCTCGGCCACATAGATGCGGGTGCGGGCGCCGCGCTTGAGCTCGCCGATCTTCTGCGCGCAGGTCAGGCGCGTGTTGAGAATCCTGACGACCTTCTGGTCGAGGGCGTCGATCTCGGCGCGGATTTTGGCGAGTTCCTTTTTCATGCGATGGCGGAAAGTAGGGCCGGTCTGTGACCGGCCGGTTGAAGGTCGAAGGTGGGCGAGCCGGGTCCGGTCAAGGACCGGACCTACTGGGCGGAGCGGCGGAGAGCATGGAGGGCCCTGGCCCGGGTAATCAACCCCGCAAGCACGGCGGGCGTGATCGCCTGCTTAGGGTCGTCGCCGAGCCCGCGGGACGGTTCGACGTGCGCCTCGATGCACAGGCCGTCGGCGCCGTAGGCCACCGCGGCCAGCGCGCAGGCCGGGACGTAGGCCGCCTTGCCGACGGAATGCGACGGGTCGATGACCACGGGAGCCCACGTGCGCTCCTTCAGCAGCGGTGTGATCGATTCGTCCGGGTGGTTGCGGTAGCCATCGAGACCCGGCTGCGTGCCGCGCGGGCAGAGGATGACGTTGGGGTTGCCGAAGTTCACGATGTACTCGGCGGCGGAGATGAACTCGTTGAGCGTGCCGGTGTGCATGCCGCGCTTCAGGAGGACCGCCACGGGCTTGCCCGCGATCGCCGCGCCGACCTGGCGAAGGAGCGAATAATTGAGGGCGTTGCGCGCGCCAATCTGCAGCACCTGCACCCCGGCGGCGAGCGCCAGCCGGAGCTGTTCCTCGTCCATCACCTCGGTGTCGACCGGCAGGCCGGTGCGGCGCGAGCCTTCCATCAGGATGTCGAGCGACTTGTTGTCGCCCTGGAACGCGTAAGGATTCGTGCGCGGCTTCCAAACCCCGCCGCGGAGCGCATGGGCGCCGGCCTCCTTCACCGCGTGGGCCGTCTCGTAGAACAGGTTCGGGTTCTTCGGATCGATCGTGCAATGCCCGGCCATGATCAGCAGTTCGTCGCCGAGGGTAATGCCGCCGACCTTCACCCGGTGGCGCGCGAGGTCGGACTTGATGTCCATCAGCTTGTGCGGCGACTGGATGGTGTCGACGCGGTCAACGAAGGGCAGGCCCTCGAGGCGGCTGATCATCAGCTCGTGGCGCTCGTCACCCACGATGGCGTAGATGGTGCGGACGTCGCCCACGATCGGTTGGATACGGCAGCCAAACTCGCCGACGATGGCGGTGAGCTGGGCGACTTCGTCGGTGGAGAGGCGATTGTTCTTCGGGAGGATCATGGCGGAGGCGGATTGGAGAAAGGGGAGTTTTTAACCACGAAATAGCACGAATGAGAAGGGGAGGGCCCAGCTCCCGCTGGGCCGTGCGCGCGCGGGCCGCATCACGTTCGCGGCCCAGCGGGAGCTGGGCCCTCCGCTGGTTGCAGGATTTCCGTGCGTGTTCATCCGTGTAATCCGTGGAGGTTTTAAAGGTTCGTGGTTTGAAAATAAAAAAGCCGCCCGGTGGGGCGGCTCCGTGGCATTAATCTGTTGGTCAGTTTAAGCGTTGGTGCGGCCGCCCACGTGCTTCGGGTTAAAAAAGCCGAAGAAGTAAAACGAGGTGGCGGCAAAACGGTTCATCGGGCGCCATTGGTGCCCGGGCGCCCGGGGGGTGTCAATCTCGCAGCGGGTTATGACTCAGGGTAGGATCGGTCTCCGACCGGTCCGGGCCAGTCAGAAGATCGGCCCTACTTTGCGCTCCGCGCCTTCGCCAGGAGCTCCGCCCAGTCCGACGCTTCGCCGCAGGCCAGCCGCGCCGCGGCGCGCGCAGTCAGCGCGCCGACGATATTGCCCGTGCCGCAATAGCCGCCCACGGCCCAAGTCTTGTCCCGCACCTGCTCGAGCACGGGCAGACCGTCCGTTGTGTAAGCCACCGACGCCGCCCAACGGTGGGTCACCGGCGCGCGGACCTTCAACTGATCGCGCAGAAACCCATCGAGCAATCCTTGGATTTTTTCCGTTGGCTCCGCCGATTGCGTCCACTCCGCCTCGCCCCCGTGGTCGCGAAACCCGCCGAGCGCGATGCTCCGGTCGGGCAGTTGCTGCCAGTATTCGTAACCGTGCCGCCAGTAAACCGGCCGGCTGAAGGCCACCTCCGGCGCCGGCGCGGTCGCCAGCATTTGCAGGCGCGCCGTGCGCACGCGCGGACGCAACTCGGGGAAAATCTGTTCCAGCCGTCCGTCCACCGCCACGATCACATGCTCGCAAAAAATCGTGCCGGAATCCGTCACGACCGAGCCCGGCACGATTTTCCGCACCGGCGAATTCTCATAGATGAGCGTGTCGCGCTGCCGCAGTTTCCGGGCGATCGCGCGCACGCGGCGCAATGGCTGCATGACGCCATCGGTCGGCAGCAGGATCCCGGTGCCTTCCGGCCCCGCGTAGGGTTCCGCGGGAAACCCGCAATACCGCAGCGCCGCGAGATGCTTCTCGCAGTCCACGCGTTCCGCGGCGTCGGCCGCGATGCGCAGCGAGCCCGTGAGGCGGATCACATCGGGCAGTTCCTCGGCCTGGCGCTGGATTTCGCGGGCAGTCCGCCGGTAAAGCGCGCTGGCGGTGGCCTCGCCGAACTGCGCCACCGTTTCATTGAAAAACTTCGCGAGCCCCGCGAGCACGAAGCCGCCATTGCGGCCCGCGGCGCCCCCGCCCACCCCGCCGGCCTCCACGCCGACTGCGCTGACGCCCAGCGCGACGAGTTCCTCCATTGCGGCGAGCCCGGATCCGCCCAGCCCGATCACGCAGACATCGGCCCGCACCGGCCCCTCAAGGCGCGGCAACGGCCGCCAGTCGCGGTCTTCCCAGACGGGGATGTTCACGCCCGCCAGTGTGCGCGGGTGCCGGAAGGCGGCCAGCCAATTTGCCATCCGCTTTCGCCAAGGCACTAACCGCCGGAAGATTCTCTCAACCGCGAAGGACGTGAAGAGCCGCGAAGACTGCGACAACGACTAACAACATTTTCAGCAAAGCCGTAGCCGTTTTAAGTTTCAGAGAATCGGATTGTTCCCGAGACCGTCATCCTGAGCCGGGCGAAGGATCCAAGGGAATGCGCACATCCACTTGGATTCTTCGCGGGGCTCAGAATGACGACAGCGGTCATTGGCACGGTTTTTGTCCGGCGATACCTTAATTTAAAACGCGCTAACCTTCGCGTCTCTTCGCGTCCTTCGCGGTAGAAATAATTTCGAGCAATCGGTCGGGCCCAGCATTGAAACATCCACGCCCCAGCACCTCGGCGGCAAGCGGTCCCAACCGCTTTCGCGTTTACGCCGGAGCGGTTTGCCGCGAGGGTGGCGCATGCTTTCGCCCAGCCCCGAGTCCCGCCGGCGGGCCGCCGCGCTCGACCAAGCCGATCCGCTCGCCCGGTTTCGCGCGGAATTTTTCCTGCCGGACGGCCAGGTCTATCTCGACGGCAACTCGCTCGGCCCGCTCTCGCGACGCGCGGAGGCGCACTTGCAGCGCGTCATTGCCGAGTGGCGCACGCTCGGCATCGGCGGATGGACCGACGCCCAGCCGCCGTGGATCTCGCTCAGCGAAACCACCGCGGCCCGGGTCGCCGCGCTGCTCGGGGCCGACCCCGGCGAGGTGGCCGTCACCGGCTCGACCACCGGGAATTTGCACCAGTTGCTGGCCACGCTGTTCGCGGCGGAAGCGACGGCCGGTCCCGGTGGCTCGAACAAATCGGGGGATAAAACCCCTCCCACCGCAATCGTCGCGGACGAACTCAATTTCTCCTCGGACCTGTACGCACTGCAAAGCCACCTGCGTCAGCGCGGCCTCGACCCGGCGAAACACTTGCGGCTGATCCGGAGTCGCGACGGCCGGACGCTGGATCCCGCGGACATCGTCGCCGCCTTCACGCCGGACGTGCAACTCGCGGTGCTGCCGGCCGTGCAGTTCGTCAGCGGGCAGTTGCTCGACGTCGCCGCAATCACCCAGGCCGCGCACGCCCGCGGCGTGCGCATTGGCTGGGATTGTTCGCACTCCATCGGCGCCGTGCCGCACGCGCTGGGCCGCGACGGCGTGGACTTCGCCTTCTGGTGTCACTATAAATACCTGAACGCCGGCCCCGGCGCCGTCGGTGGATTGTATCTCAATCGCCGGCATCATGGCCGGGCACCCGGGCTTGCCGGCTGGTGGGGCGTGCGTCCGGACCGCCGGTTCGCCCTCGCCGCGCAACACGAGCCTGCGCCGGATGCGACGGCGCTGCATGTCGGCACGCCGCACATCCTCAGCCTCGCCCCGCTCGCCGGCTCGATCGAAATCATCGCCGAGGCCGGCGGGGTGGCGGCATTGCGCACCAAGTCGCTCGCCCTGACCGCGTTTCTCATGGAAATGGCCGACCGCAACCTGGCCGGCCTTGGCTTCACCCTCGCGACCCCGCGCGCGGACGCGGAACGCGGCGGCCATGTGGCCCTGACGCACCCCGACGCCTGGCGGATCTGCCAGGCGCTCAAGGCCGCGGGCGTGGTGTCCGATTTCCGACGACCCGACATCATCCGGCTCGCCCCCGCCCCGCTCTTCACTACCTTCGCCGACTGTGCCGCGGCTGTTGCGGCCCTGCAAAACATCGTCCGCACTGGCGCCCACGAAAAATTCCCCGTCCAACGCGCGCTTGTCACATGAAGATCCACGACATCAGCCGGCCGATTCAAACCGGCATGCCCGTCTGGCCGGGCGACACGCCCGCGGAGATCGCGCTCACGCATGCCAAGGCGCAGGGTTACTCCGCCAATGTCGGCCGGCTCCGTCTGAGTCTGCATTGCGGGACGCATGCCGACGCGCCCTACCACTACAACGAGGCCGGCCTGAAAATCGACGCGGTGCCGGCGGACACGTATGTGGGTCCCGCTCGCGTCGTGGACATCCGCGGCCACGCCACGATCACGACCAGCCTGCTGGCGGCGCATGATTTCGCGGTCGCGCCGCGCGTCCTGTTCAAGAGCGATGCGTGGACTGACCCTAACGTTTTTCCGAGCGAATGGCCGTTGATGTCACCCGATGTACCCGGGTGGCTCGCGGCGCGCGGCGTCCGGCTCGTCGGTTTCGACGTGCCCTCCGTCGATCATCTCAAGAGCAAGGACCTGCCGATCCACCATGCGTGCGGCGCCGCCGGAATCGTCATCCTGGAAAACCTCGACCTGCGCGCGATCACGCCCGGCGTCTATGAACTCATCGCGCTCCCCTTGCGGATCCAAGGCGGGGACGGCTCGCCGGTGCGGGCCGTGCTGCGGTCCCCTGGAGGGCCGGTTTCCTGACCGGCCATGGCCGGCCGGGAGGCCAGCTATCCCAGCTACTTTTTTCCGAAAAACTCCCAGCAGAGCACGGCCGCCGCGGCGGACACGTTGAGCGACTCGACCGTTTCCTCGCCCGGGATCTTCACGAGGCGGTCACACTGCGTCATCATTTCCGGCGCCATGCCCCGCTCCTCGTTGCCGAGGATGATCGCGGGGGGCCGCGGCACGCCGCGCTCGCGGGCGGCGCTGGGTGAGAGCTGGTTGCCGCGCAGGCTGGTGCCGACGAGGAAATGGCTGCGCTTCAATTCCGCGCAGAACGCCGCCAGCGCCGGCACGCGGTAGAAATCCACGAACTCCATGCCGCCTTCCGCCACGCGCCACGCCGCCTCGCCGGGCAAG
Source organism: uncultured Oleiharenicola sp. (assembly GCA_964515595.1). Classification (GTDB taxonomy): domain Bacteria; phylum Verrucomicrobiota; class Verrucomicrobiia; order Opitutales; family Opitutaceae; genus Lacunisphaera. The sequence continues at coordinate 229,044 of CAZEUN010000002.1, forward strand.
GCCTGCGCCGGGTGATCGGGCACGATGATCGCCTTCACGCCAAAGAAGGCCGCGGTGCGCACGATCGCACCGACGTTGTTCGCGTTGCTCACGCGATCCAGCAGGAGCAGCGGCGCCTTCGCCCGTGCCCAGTCCGCCATCACCTCGCGCGTCACTTTCCTCAGCGGCCGTTCCGTGATCACCGCGATGATGCCGCCGTGCAGTTTCGAACCGGCGATGCGGTCCAGTTCGGCGCTGTCCACCTGGCGGTAAACCTTCTTCTGCGCCGCCAGCAGCGAGCAAAACCCGCCGGCGCGCTTGCCGGTGGCCGCGTCGAAAAACAGCCGCTGCACCTCGCCCGGATGCCGGGCAAACAGCGTCGACACCGCCTGCCAGCCGCAAACGTTGAGTTCCTTGGTTTTTGCCGTGGGCTTCATGGGAGTCGGTTATTGCAGTGCGAAGACAATTTCCTGGCGCAAGCGGATGGGCTTCGGTTCGCCGTCGAGTTCACCCGGTTTGAAAATCCATTTCAGGACCGCATCCATCGCCGGCTGGTTGAACGCGGGGCCGGATGTGCTGATGATCCGCACATCCTTGGCGTGCCCGTCGACATCCACGGTGAACGCCAGGTTCACCACCCCTTGCTGTCCGGATTTCGAAAGTTCAAACGGATAAGCGGGGGGAACGCGTTTCAAGGGCACCGGCAGGACATCCGCCAGCTTGTAACTGATCGCGAGATCGCTGGACGCGACAAATTCGACCGGCAAACGCAAACGCGATGCCACCGGCCGGCCCTGTTTGGTGAGCGGCTGGAAGCGCCAGCCAGCCAGCGCCCTGAGGGCAGCTTGGGCGATCAGCCAATCCGGCGCCGATTCGACCACCGGGAAACGCACCTGGCCCTGCGGATCGATGACGATGTCAATCTGCACCAACACCGCGGGAAACACGGTGTCCGGATCCCGCGGGTCGACGGGCAGAACCACCGCGGCCAGGCGCGGCGGTTGGTCGAGCTCCTTCGGCCGGACCACCTCCGGCCCACCGGCGGGCAACTGCGCGCCGGCGTCCCGCAACACCTGCGCACACGCCTTCGCCTGACAGGTGTCAGCCACCAGCAAGGCGGGCCAGGTTTGGAACCGCGTGTCCGCCGGCCAGCCGGCCGCCAAGGCGCGGCCCACCACGCCGGCCAGGTCCAGCTTGACGGCGGTCTCCATCAGCAACGCCGCCTGGGACGATTTCAAATCGACGCAGGCCCCGGCCCGGTCGAGGGCCGCCGCGGCGGCCTTGGCCCCGCCGAGCAGCGCATGGTCCAGTGGCGAAAGCTGGCCTTGATCCCTCACCTGGGGATCCGCCCCCTTGCGCAGAAGCAACTCAACGAGATCCCCCGCGTTGCCGGCCGCGGCGTAATGGAGGGCGCTGCGTCCCGTCTTATCCCGCGGGGCGACCGCGGCGCCGGCCTCGACCAGCCCGCGGGCATAGTCGGCCCGGTTATTTCCGATGGCGAACATCAGCGCCGTGAGTCCATCGGCGTTGGCATCGTTGATCCCGGCTCCTCCGGCGAGCAAAACCGGGATGAGGTCCGCGTTGCCCGAAAGCGCGCCTTCTGCCAGCGGCCGGTGACCGCCCTGTTCGAAATTCACGCTGACCTTCCGCTCGATGAGAAGCCGCACCATGTCGACATTGCCCTTCGCCACCTGTGTTAGCAGCACGCGCTGCAAACCCTCGCCGTCGCTCTGGCCCCTGGCCCCGCCGGCGAAGGCGAGGCGGGCCACTGACGCGTAGCCGCCATCGATGGCCAGCGTGCAGGGGGTTTGCAGTTCTTCGTTCACCAAGCTCGCGTCGGCCTTCCGGGCGAGCAAGGCCTCCGCCACGACGGGATGTCCGGCGATCAAGGCAAGATGCAGCGGGCTGTTGCCGGCGCCATCGGCCAGGTTGACGGCCGCCTTTTCCGCGAGCAGCCGCTCGACGGTGTCCCGGCGGCCCTTCAAGGCGGCCCGATGCAACGGGGTGCTCCGGTACTGATCGACAGCGTTCACCGCCGCTCCCTGGCGGATCAGGAAATCCACCGCCGCGTCGGCTCCCGCCTCGGCGGCGAAATGCAAAAGCGTTTCCCCTTCGGTCCCCTTGACCGAGGTCTTCAGGCCCGCGGCCAAACCCGCGCGGAGTTGCTCCAGGTCGCCCGTCAGGATCGCGCCCAGCGCCTGTTGCGCGCGGGGATCCTTGAAGCGCGGCTTGGGCGCGATGAACTGGCCCTTGGCCCAAAAAAGCATCAGGCCCTGCCCGCGCATTTCCTCCCGGGTCAGCGGGAAATCGTGCTCCGCCACAAAAAAACGGGCCGTTTTCGTCGAGGGGACCTTGGCCACGGCCAATTGGGAAATTTTCCCATCCACCATCCACCCCAGAACCATGATGCCTCCGTCGGGTGCGCCACCCGGCCATCGCTCGATAAAATCGCTGGGCAACTTCCGGCCGTCCATTTCCGTCATGTGCCGGAGAAACACATGCCCAACAGCCGCGGTTCCCGGCGGCAGGCCTTTCAAGGCCTCATCGGTGGCGCGCACCCCGTAAACCGGCGCCCAAAAAACGTCGCCCACGGCGTTTCGCAAATCCCCCGCGAGTTCGTAATGCGCGTCATGTCGCAACGGCACCCGCCGGGTGCCGTCCTCCGCCACGATGCGATTGTTTTCCACCCCGACGACCGGCAATACGCGGTCCCCGACCCGGGCGACCAAGCGGAGTTCGGACGCGCCTCTCGCGGTGATCAACAAACAGGCCCCAAGGAAACCAGCGAAGAGCGCGCGAAAGGAATTCATGAGGGATTGGTTTCACCCACCACCGTGAACTCCTCGCGGTCGTGATACAAGTGGCGGATGCGGAGATTCCGCGCGTGGCGCGCAAACGGCGAATCCGCCGCGCGGATCTCGCGCAGAAGCGCGATCGAGTCGACGTGGCCGAACTTCAGGTTGATGACGAAGCGCCGGCAGCAGCCGTTCGCCAGCCACGGACCGGCAATGTTCTGCATCACGTGATGCGGCTCTTCCACCAGGTCGCAGAACAACCAGTCATACGCCGGGCCGGCCACCGCGCCCTCCGCCGCGCGGGCGGAGGCGGGCGTGAATTTAAACGCGTCCTCCAGCCGATGCTCGATCAGCGGATGATTCAGCGCGCCGCCCTTCAGCGGGCCGTTGTCGATGGCGATGACCTTGGCGCCGCGCTTCGCGGCGCTGTAACTCCAGCCACCCGGCGCCGCGCCGAGATCGACGACCGTTTCGCCCGGCGCCGGCTCGCGGCCGAGCGCGATGTAGGCTTCCTCCACCTTGAGATAGGAGCGCGACGGCGCCGCCTCGTCGTCCGCCATCCGGCGCTGGCCGCCGAGCCAGGCGTCGCGGGACGCGAACACGCGGCCGAAATCCGCAAAGTACACAAACAGCCCGCGCGCCTGCCCGGCCCCGCGCGGCCATTCCGGCGTGGCGAGCCGGGCGATCCGCGCCAGTTTCTTGCGCAACAGTTCATCGAACGCCTTCGCCACGCCGCTCGCCCGCCGGCCGAGCCCGACGACCTCCGGCACCGTCGAGAACACGCACGGCCAGGCCGCCTCGATGCGCTCGCCGCGCAGGCTCTCGAGAAAAAATTCCGCCAGCTGCGCCGCCAGTGTGTTGACCGACTCCCCCTTGAACTCGCGCGGCGCGAGGAGCGTGACATGCGGAAAGGCCAGCTCCGCCACCCCGCCCTCCGCCGCCAGGGCCCAACCCGGCCCTTTCTCCGTCACCGCCAGGCCCGCCCCCGCGAGCTCGCGCTCGAGGAGGGCTTCGTAACCATGCTGGCAGAGGGAAAGCATGGCGGATGCTTTGTCCGCGGCCGGGTGGCCGCGAGGCGAAAATACGCCCTGGCGCTTATCCCTCGAGATTCCGTCGTTCTCGTAATCATTCTCTTTCCCGTTCCCTCCGTGTTTCCAAGACAACGATCAGGCGAAGGGGAACGCGCGGCCGGAATCAGACCGGTCCGCCGCAAAATCTCCGTGCATTTGAAGGCCGCCTCCTTTCACTGGAGCGCCCTCCATGCACCAGCCCACGTCCGATCTTCGCATCAGCACGGCCCGGCCGCTGCTTTCGCCGGCCATGCTGGAGGAGGATCTCCCGCTGCCGGACGCCAGCGCCGCGCTGGTGCAGGCTTCGCGGCGCGCGATCGCCGACATCCTGGCCGGCCGCGATGACCGCCTGCTGGCGATTGTCGGGCCCTGTTCAATCCATGACCCGGCCGCCGCGCTCGATTACGCGCGGAAGCTGAAACCCCTCGCCGACCGTTTCGCCCGCGATCTCCTGGTCGTGATGCGCGTGTATTTCGAAAAGCCCCGCACGACGATCGGCTGGAAGGGCCTGATCAACGACCCGCAGCTCGACGGCAGCTTCCAGGTCAACAAGGGCCTGCGCCTTGCGCGGCGGCTGATGCTGGATGTGCTCGCCGCCGGCCTTCCGGTCGGCACGGAGTTCCTCGATACCACGCTCGGCCAGTACTACGCCGACCTCGTGGCCTGGGCCGCGATCGGCGCGCGCACCACTGAGAGCCAGATCCACCGCGAACTCGCCTCCGGGCTCTCGATGCCGGTGGGGTTCAAGAACCGCACCGACGGCGACCTGCAGGTGGCGGTGGACGCCATCGTCTCGGCCCGCCACCCGCATTGCTTCCCCTCCCTCACGCGCGAAGGCGCGCCGGCCGTCCTGGCGACGACCGGCAATCCCGATTGCCACATCGTGCTCCGCGGCGGCGCGGCCGGTCCCAACTTTGATGCGCTGCACGTTGCCCGCGCCGTCGCGCTGCTCTCCAAGGCCAGCGCCCGGCCGGTGGTGCTGGTTGACTGCAGCCATGGCAACAGCGGCAAAAGACACGACCAGCAGCCCGCGGTCGCCGCGGACCTGGCCGCGCAGGTCGCGGGCGGCCAGCGTGCGATCATCGGCCTCATGCTCGAGAGCAATCTCGTCGCCGGCGCCCAGAAATACGAGGCCGGCAAACCGCCCGTCTACGGCCAGAGCATCACGGACGCCTGCATGTCGTTCGATGAAACGGTGCCGGTGCTGGAGCAGCTCGCCCGCGCCGCCGCGACGCGGCGCGAGCATCCCTCCCCGTAGGAGCCTGCTTGCAGGCGATTCAACATCGGTCCGTTGCCGGGCGCCCCGAATCGCCTGCCAGCAGGCTCCTGCAGCCGAACCCAAGGCCCTGGCCAGGCCCCCGATTCTCCTCGCCAAGCCGCGCCGGCATTTTCAGAACTCACGGCACATGTCCTGCCGGTTACTCGTGAAGCTTTCCCTCGGCGCCGTGGCCGCGTGCGCCCTTGCGCTGGGGCTGGGTTGCTCCAGCAAACCCGCCAAGGCCGCGGACAAGGCGAAACCGGTCGTCGCGTCCATCGTGGTGCCCGCCGCCCCGCCCGCGCCGCCGGTTGCAAAACTGCCGGCCGTCATGCTCGGGATCGACGTGCTCGAAGCCGACGGTTTCAAGGCGATTGCGGGGAAAAAGATCGCGCTGCTCACGCACCCCGCCGGCGTGAACCGCCGGGGCGAAACCACGCTGACCGTCCTGCGACGCGCACCCCAGACCAAGCTCGTCGCCCTGTTCGCGCCGGAGCATGGCTTCGACGGGCAGATCAAGGCCGGGGATAATTTCGGCGACATGGTGCACGCGGCGACCGGGCTCCCGATTTATTCGCTCCATGGGAAGAACCGGAAGCCCACGCCCAAGCAGTTGCAGGGGCTCGATGCGATCGTGGTCGACCTGCAGGACATCGGGGTGCGCTCCTACACGTTCAGCGTCGTGCTGCGTTATGTGATGGACGCGTGCTTCCAGTACGGCGTCGAGGTCATCGTGCTCGACCGGCCCAACCCCCTCGGCGGCCTGAAGGTCGATGGTCCGCCGCTCGACATGGAAAACTGGAGCGGCGTGGGCGCCTACCCGCGGATGCCTTATGTGCACGGCCTGACGATCGGCGAAATCGCCCTGATGGCCAAAAATGGCTCCCCCGCCATTTCCACGCTGCCCGCGAGTTCCAACATGGCGCTCGCCGAGAAATTCCGCGCCAAGGGCAAGCTGACCGTGATCCCCATGCGGGGCTGGCTGCGGTCCATGCGCTGGCCCGACACCGGGCTGGCCTGGGTGCCGACGTCGCCCAACGTCCCCACGTTTGAAGCGGTGGTCGGGTACGCCATGGTGGGCCTCGGCACGCAGAACACCGAATGGACGTGGGGCATTGGCAAGGACTTTCCTTTCCGCGGCATCGGTTTTCCGAAAAAGACGCCGGACGAAATCATCGCCGCGATGAACGCCTACAAGATCCCCGGCATCACGTTGGTGAAACGTCCCGGCACCGCGAGCGACGGCAAGTCGATCACCGGCGTGTACGTGGAGGTCACCGACTGGGACCGCTGGAATCCCACCGAGCTTTCCTTCTACATGCACAAGCAGGCGGCGAAATGGACGCGGCTGAATCCGTTCGTCGGGCTGACCTCCGAGGAACAGCGTTCCTTCAAAATTCACGTGGGCTCCAATGCGTGGTTTACCTCGCTGTTGCGCGATGGCGGGAAGATCGACGTGCCGCTCTTCTTCAGGAACTGGACGGAGCGCGCCGCGATTTATCGGGAGCAAACCAGGAAATTCTGGCTGTATCCGTGGGCCGCCCTCCCGGCCGCAGCCGGCGGGAAACGTTAAGCCAGGCGCGGCCCACCGCGCCATCCGCCAACGACCGCGCCCATGAGTCAACGTATCCTGCCCTTGCTCCAATGGCTGGATGCCCGTCCCGGGATTTATTTTCTGGTCGTGGGCGGGTGGCTGGTTTTCTGGCTGGTCCGGGCCGTCACGCCATTGCTCACCGGCCCGGGGGATGATCGCCGCACGCACGACTGGCGCTGGGGTCTGGTCATTCTGTCGATCCTCGTGGCCGGACGGTGGCCGTCGCTGATCTTCACCCAGGAGCTGAATCCCGACGAAAGCCAGCTCCTGGCGGGCGCGCATGCCCTGATCCCCGACCCGGTTTTCTGGCGCTCGGTCAATGGCTGGACCGCCGGCCCGCTCGATTTTTTTGCGCTCTGGCCCGCGGGTGGGCTGGTCGGCTGGGATTCCTATCTGGCCGCCCGCCTGACCGCGCTGGCCCTGCTCGCCGCCGCGCTGGCCCTCGCGCACCAGGCCCTGGCGCTCAGCGTCGGCCGGAATGCGGCGCGCCTGGCCACGCTCACCGCGGGCGCCTTCGAAGCGCTCACTCATGCCGCGGACTGGCTTCATTATTCGACCGAACTCGTCCCGGTCGCGCTGCTCGGCGCGGCCGGTTACGCCGCGAGCCGGCGGTGGTGCACCGGCGGGCCGTTGCTCTGGACGGGCCTGGGCGGGCTGGCGCTCGGCGCCGTGCCGTTCGCCAAGTTGCAAGCGGCGCCGCTCGCCTTTTTGGCCGGGGTTGGCTGGTTGATCATGGAGTGGCGGGACCGGTCTGCCCAGCGCCACCGCCGGCTCACCTACCTGGTGGCGGGCGCGTTGCTGCCCGCCGGCCTCTTCGCCAGCCAGCTCACGCTGGCGGGGGAGTGGACAAGTTTCTGGCTGTCGTATGTGCGTTTCAATCTGGTCTACACCGCCGAGAGCCAACGAAGCCTGACCGACACCTTGACCGTGATGCTCGGGAATGCGCTTTGGTGGGATAAATTCCTCCCGTATGCCTTGCTCGGTGGACTGGCGTGGCTGGCATTGCTCGTGCGGATGCGACCGGTGGCCGATCCCGCCCTCCGGCGCGGAACCTGGCTGGCATTCGCGGCGTCGCTCGTCGCGCTGGCGAGCATTCTCGCTCCTCACCGTCCCTTTCTCCATTACTGGCAACTGCTCCTCCTGCCCGGCGCATGGTTGCTCGCGAGTTTGATGGCCCGGCTGCTCGCAACCTCCCCCGCCGCGTGGGTGACGACCGAGCGAAGGATCGTGGCCGGAGGGGCCGTCGCGATGCTCGGATGGATGCTGCTGCTGCGCGGCTTGAACCCGAACCTCTTCGTGGGCGAGATGGCGTATTTCTGGCACTTCCACCGCTCCCCGCTGGCCGCGCACGTCATCGGCGTCTCGCGGGGTGGTGAGCGGCTGGCCGTCTGGGGCCGGGCCGACCACCTTTTCGTGGAAGCCAACCTGATCCAGGCCACGCGTGACTCGCACGGCCAATTCCTCCTGGAGGCGGGCCCGCTGCGTGAGTACTTCCGCGAACGTTACCTGGCGGACTTTGTCACCGCCCGGCCGGCGCTGTTCATCGACACGGTGAACCCGGCCAATCGCTACTATCGGGCCGACGAATTCGTGCACGACCGGAACTTCCCCCGGCTCGCCGCCGTCGTCCGGCAGGACTACGTGCTGGTCGACCGGTTCGAGGGGGTGCGCATCTACCGCCGGCGGGATTTAGTCGGCCCGTAGGCGGCCGCCCGTCCTCACCGCGGCCTCAAGCGCCGGGAGGAAAGCCGATGCCCGCGGACCGGGATCAGGCATCCCGCTCCATCCATTACTTCGCCTTCGCACCCGCCGCGCCGTTCCTCGCGACCCAGGCCTCGTACTCGGCGCGGGGCATGAAGCGGAGCGACGCCGAGTTGATGCAATAGCGCAGCCCGCCGGTCGCGCGCGGGCCGTCCTCAAACACGTGGCCGAGATGCGCGCCGTCGACGTTGCTGTGAACCTCGACGCGCTCCATGCCGTAGCTGCGGTCGGTCGTCTCGCCGACGAGGGCTTTCTCGATCGGCTTGGTGAAACTCGGCCAGCCCGTGCCGGACTCGAACTTGTCGCGGCTGTCGAAGAGCGGCGTGTCGCTGCAGACGGAGAAATAAACACCGTCCGCGTGGTTGTCCCAGTACTCGTTTTGGAACGCCGGCTCGGTGCCCTGCTGGCGGGCGACCTGATATTGGCGCGGCGTGAGCAGCTTGCGCCATTCGGCGTCGGTGCGCTGCACCTTGGTCCTGCTCATGTCGATGACGACATTCGACGGCAGGCCGCAGGCGGAAATTTCGCCGGGCTGGCACTGGAGGGCGTCCTTGGCGGGAGGGGTTTTGGAGGAATTCATTTTGTTTTCGGCGGCGTTGAGCCCGGCGGCGGCGAGGACAGCCAATCCGACCAGGGCGGTGAAAGGGCGGGGCCACGTCTTCATGGGTGAGAGGGATACGGCAAAATTACGTTTTGGCAAACCCGCCTCCGCCGGAAGCGCGCTGAAGCTCCAGGCGCTCCAAGCTCCAATGAAACTTCAAGCCGTCGAATCCACCGAGGTTGGACGGTGGTTTTGGTTTTTCCCGGCCTTGCTGTTTCCTTGGAGCTTGGATGTTGGAGCTTGGAGCTTTGGCCAGCGGCGTGTGAGCAGGACGCCAATCAGAGCCGCTGAGTCCCCCTTTATTCCGTCCGCACCCTGACTTTCCCGTCGTGAAACTCGTTTACCAGACTCTGCCCGGGCGTCAGGCCCTGGGCGCGAGCGACGGGTTTTCCCTTTTCGTCCCGCACGATGGCGTAGCCGCGCTTCAGCACGGAGGCCGGGCTGGCGGACTCGAGTCGCTTCCAGAGCGCGAGCAGGCGGTGCGATTCAAGCTGCACGCGTTTCTCGGGCGACGCGGCGTTCAGCCTCGCCCGCGCCGCGCCCAGGCTTTCGCGCTGGAGTTGCACGGCTGACCGCAGCGCCGCGTTGAGCCGGTTGCCGAGGTCGTCGAGCCGCAGATAATTCTGTTCGATGACCGCGGTCGGCGCCAGCAGGCGCAGCCGGCTGCGGGCATGATCGAGTCTTTCCGTGCCGCGGGCCACCGCCGTCTCCACCGAATCCACCAGGCTGCGCGCCGCGCCCTGCAGGCGTTCCGTGGTGGCGATGTAGTGGCTGGAAATGAGCTCGGCCGCCCCGCTGGGCGTCTCCGCGCGGACGTCGGCGGCGTAATCACAGAGCGTCGTGTCGATTTCATGTCCCACCGCGGAAATGATCGGCACCGGGCAGTCGGCCACCGCGCGCACCACCGGCTCCTCGTTGAAGGCCCAGAGATCCTCGATGCTGCCACCGCCCCGGCCGATGACGAGGAGGTCGAAAATGCCGAGCATTTCCGCGGTGCGCAGCATCGCGGCCAGTTCGGCCGCCGCGCCCTCGCCCTGGACCTTGGCCGGCAAAATGACGACCCGGCCGGTCCAGCCGCGGCGGGTGAGAATCCGGACGAAATCCTGCGCGGCTGCGCCGGTTGGCGACGTGATGAATCCGACGGTGCGCGGCAGCAGCGGGATCGGCTGCTTGCGGGCGGGATCGAACACGCCCTCGGCCGCGAGCCGTTGCTTGAGCTTTTCAAATTCCTGCTGGAGCCGGCCCGCGCCGTGGTCGACCAGCGCCCGCACGATCAACTGATATTGGCCGCGCGCCTCGTAGACGCTGATCTCCCCGTAGGCCAGGACCTGCAGGCCGTCGCGCAAGGCCACCGACTGCCGCATCGCGTCGCCGCGGAACAGCACGCAGCTCAAGGTCGCGCCCGCATCCTTGAGCGAGAAATAAACATGGCCGCTGGCTTGCGCGCGGAGGTTGGAAATCTCGCCGCGCACCCAGCCCGGGCGCAGGCCACCCTCGAGCAGGTCCTTCACCCGGCGGGTGAACTCCGTGACGCTCGCCACGCGGCCGGCGTCGTCGAGCGGCAGGTCCAGGGGTCGTTCGGGCATGCCGTTTAGTTGGCGCGGGTCCCGCGAAAATCCAAGCCCTCTTTCACGCAGGCTTGAACGGCAGGGGTTTTTCGCCCCGGGGTGAGCGTGATGCCGCCCACGAGTCGGGGCGTAAAGCCCCTCCCCCAGCAAACAGCCGACGAGCGGCGACCGACTCAGCCCTTCTTCTTACCGTAATGTTTGCGCACCAGGTGGGTCGCCCCCGCGAGTGCCCCGAGCAGGCCGAGCGCAAGCAGCGCCACGCGCCCTTTGCCGTGCAGCATGGCCTCCCCGAACACGATGAAGGCGATGTGCACCGGTGCCATGCAGAGGAAGGAAGTGATCAGGTAACGCCAGAACGGCACATCCGCCAGGCCGAGCAGGTAATTCTGGAACGGGAACGGCGGACCCGGCGTCAGCCGCAGGATCACAATCAGGCCGAATTCGTCCCCGGCCGCGGCACGCGGCAGCCGGTAACCGAGACGCGCGCAAAGTTTCTCGAGCAGCGGCCGCAGGGCGCGCCGGGCGAGGAAATAGCTGAGCGCCATATTCACGACGACCGCGAGCTCGGCGAGGACGATGACCCAGCCGATGCCCAGTGTCGGCCCGAAGACCGGCCCGGCGGTGAGCAGGAAGACCGACAGGGGCGCGCCGATTGCGGGCAGCAGCGCCATGCCGGTGAAGAAGGCCACCGGGCCGGCGCCGCGGATGACTTCGAGGCCTTGCGCGAGCAGACCCTTCAGGTCGAGCCCCCGCGCCACGAGGAGGGCGGCCACCAGCAACACCACGCCAACGGCGGCGAGTTTCAACAGGAGCGCGCGATTCGGGCGCGGGGCGGGTTCGACCATGCGTCACGATGCCCGGGCCGCTTCATTGCCGTCAAGGGCGGAGGGGGCGTTTCGCGGGTGGTCGCCGGTTTCCACACCGGCGACGGCATGGAAACCGACGCCCTCCCTCCCGGCATGAAAAGGCTTTCCCACTCCCCGCGCGCCGCTAGGGTGGCGGACTGCTGCATGAAGCTTTCGATCGTCATCCCCTGTTACAACGAGCGCAAAACGATCCGCACCATCGTCGATGCCGTCCGCGCGGCGCCGGTCGCCGACAAGGAAATCATCGTGGTCGACGACTGCTCCTCCGACGGCACCCGCGACATCCTGCGCAGCGAGATCGCGCCGCTCGTGACGCGCATCATCTATCATGAGGTGAACCAGGGCAAGGGCGCAGCGCTGCGCACAGGCTTCGCCGCGGCGACGGGCGACGCGGTCATCGTGCAGGACGCCGACCTCGAGTACGACCCGCAGGAGTATCCGCGGCTGCTGAAGCCGATCCTCGACGGCAAGGCCGACGTCGTGTTCGGGTCCCGCTTCATGGGCGCGGAGGCGCATCGCGTGGTTTATTTCTGGCACATGGTCGGCAACCGCTTCCTCACGCTGCTCTCGAACATGTTCACCAATCTCAACCTCACGGACATGGAAACCTGCTACAAGCTGTTCCGCCGCGAGATCCTGGCGCAAATCAAGATCGAGGAAAACCGCTTCGGCTTCGAGCCCGAGATCACCGCGAAGGTGGCGCGGCTGCCGGAGTGCCGCATCTACGAGGTGGGCATTTCCTACTACGGCCGCACCTACGCCGAGGGAAAGAAGATCGGCTGGCGCGACGGCTTCCGCGCGCTGTATGCGATCGTGAAGTATAACGTGTCTTGATCGGACGCGGTTGTCCCGGAGTGGAGCCGCGAAGAACGCGCGGCGGCGCGAAGCTCAGTGTCCAGATTCGCGGTGCGGCACGTTCTTCGCGGTTGCAAAGGGACACCAGATTGGGCGATCCGCCTGAATTCGGGGGCATTCGTGGTTTTGCAGATTAAACGGAGCCAACTTTAAGATCCGTTTCACGGTTCGACCGCTTGCACTGCCCGGGCTCATCTGTCTTCATCCCGGCCAGCATGGCTTCGCCCTCGCCCCAACCCGCCGTCACGGTCGTCCTGCCCATTTTCAACGAGCAGGAGGTGTTGCCCGAACTGCTGGCGCGCCTGACCGCCGTGTTCAACGGCCAGCCGGCAATCCGCTGGGAGGCCGTGCTGGTCGACGACGGCAGCCGGGATCGCTCGGTGGCCTTGATCAGCGCCCAGGCGGCCGCCGATCCGCGGTTCGTGCTGGTCGAGCTGAGCCGGAATTTCGGATTTCAAGCCGCCCTGGCCGCGGGGCTGGACCGCGCGACGGGGGATGCGGTCATCACGATGGACGCGGACCTGCAGGATCCGCCCGAGTGCATTCCCGAACTTGTCGCCAAGTGGCGTGAAGGCGCCGACGTCGTGCGCGCCGTGCGCACGTCGCGCCAGGAAACCGGGCCGCGGCGGCTGGGCATGGACATCTTCCACGCGGTTTTCCGTCGCGTGTCCGATTTCCCGATCGAGTCGAACACCGGCACGTTCGGCCTGATGGACCGGACGGCGGTGGACGCGCTCAAGCAACTGCCCGAGCGCAATCGTTTCTTCCCCGGCCTGCGCTCGTGGGTCGGCTACCGGACGACCGAGATCCACTACGACCGCCAGGAGCGCGCCGCCGGCCAGCCGCAGCAAACGTTCCGCCGGCTGGTCCGCTACGCGACGGACGGGGTGTTCAGTTTTTCCTACCTGCCGTTGCGCCTGCTGACGTATGCCGGCCTCATCATCGCGCTCATGGGTTTTGCCGCGGCGGTGTTCTATGCCGTACGCCGCCTCGTCGGGATCGAGACGGCGCCGACCGGTTATACCACGCTGGTCACGATCGTGCTCTTCCTCGGCGGCGTGCAACTCATCGGCATCGGCGTGCTCGGCGAATACCTCGGCCGGATCTATGACGAGGTGAAGCACCGGCCGCTGTTTCTGGTCCGCCGCCCGCGGTCGCAGCCCACCCCGGCGGCCGGCGCGAAGCAATGAGTCGGGCGCTGCGCTGGGTTATCCTGGGCGTCGTGACGGCCGCCGTGGCGGTCGTGGGTTGGCGGCTGATGTGCACATCGTTCCTGATCCATGACGACGAAGGCTACGTGCTGATCAGCTTTCGCAATTTTTCGATCCATGGCCGCCTCTATGACGACGTCTTCACGCAATATGGCCCGGCGCCCTTTCTCTACTACGACGGCCTGCACCGGCTGTTTGACGTGCCGATCGACAACCTGCTTGGCCGCGTGGCCACCACCTGTCACTGGGTCGGCGCCGCCCTCGCCGCCGGGCTGATCGCCTGGCGGTTGTCCGGGCGGTACTGGACCGCGCTCTTCACGCTCGTGGCGACCTTCGGTTACCTCTGGCAGATGACGTGGGAACCGGCTCACCCCGGCGGTCTCATCGCGGTGGTCGCGGCGGGTGGACTCGCGGCCGCGCTCGCCTTGCTCCGCGACCGGACGCAACCCGCGCTGGTCCTGCTCGGCGCGGTCGGCGCCGTCCTGTGTTTCACCAAGATAAACGTCGGCTTGTTCTGGTGCTGCTCCCTCGGCGCCTTCCTGCTGATGGAAAGCGACGGCGGCGGACGGCGCGGCGCCTGGCTCGCGGCGTCCGGCCTCGCCCTGCTGCCGTTCGCGCTGATGCGTCCGCTGCTCGGCGATCCCTCGGTCAGGAATTTCGCCATCATGTTCGCGCTGTCCGGAGTCGCGCTGTGCCTGCCACTCGGGCCAAAATCGCCGCAGCCGCTGCGCCGGGGAGACTGGCTGGCGGCGGCCGCCGGCTGGGCCGGCGCGTCCGTGATCATCGTGGTCGCAACCCTCGCGCACGGCACGACGATCCAGGGCTTGTGGCACGGCGTGGTGCTCGCCCCGTTGCGACACCCGGTGAATTTCCATCTCGGCTTCAGCTGGCTGTCGCTGACCTGGGTCATCCAAGCGGTGACCTTGTCGATCTGCGGGCTGTGGTGCGCGGTGCCGCGCTGGCGCGCGGGATTGCGCGATGTCGCCGCGGGACTGCGGCTGCTGGCGCTGGCGGCGCTGGTCTGGAAATGGGACGCCTGGATATGGATCGAAGGCCTCGGCGCGCTGATCCGCCTGGGATTGCCCATGCTGCCGTTGTTTCTGCTGCCGCTCGCGGAGACCTCCGGCGATGACCGGTCCGGGCGGGCCATGCGGCTCGCCGCATTCATCGGCGCGGGCCAGGTGCTGCACGCCTATCCGGTCGCCGGCAGCCAACTCGCGTGGGGATCCTTTTTGCTGCTTCCCCTCCTGGTCACCGGCCTCGTCGATGCGGCCGCCCATTTGGCGCAACGGCTGCGCGGCGCGTGGCTGTCGCCGGCGGTGGCCGCACTCGCGCTCACCACCACCGGCGCGCAGTTATGGCTGCTCTCCGACCAGAGCCTGATCCGGTGGAACGCGTTCGAACCATTGGGTCTGCCGGGAGCCCGGTTTCTCCGGTCGCAGGAGGACATCCGCTACGCGCTGCGCATCGTGAGCGCCAATGCCCGGTTACACGCCGACATGCTTTTCTCCAAGCCCGGCATGTTTGGTTTCAACCTCTGGACGAACCTGCCCACCCCGACGCTCCGCAACGCGACCCATTGGTTCTGGCTGCTCTCGGCGGACGAACAACAGGAGATCACCGCCCGCCTGCAGGCCGCCCGGCGGCCGGCGTTCATCAGCAGCCGTCCGCTGCTCGACCTGCTGCACGAGGATCTCGGCATGACGGTGACGGGGCCGCTGAACGATTACCTCGTCCAGCATTACCGCCCGCTGTTCACCGTGACGGGCTATACATTCCACGTGCCGACCGGCAGCGCGGCCGTGCCATTTTTTGTCGCGCAGAATTTCCGGCCGGGGACCGGCGATGCCCCGGCCATGGTCGCGGTCAACGTGGCCGCGCAGGCGGAGGTTGCCTGCGTGGTGTTGCGCGATGTCCGCGAACCCCACCGGCCCCTGGTCACCTGGGGGAAAAACAACAGCCAGGTGACCCTGCTGCCCATCGATGCGAACGGCCGGCCCGGTGGGGAAACGCGCATGGCGGACTGGCCGGTTCGTTTCCAGGGATTGCAACAGATGCGGCTCTATCACCGGTCGCCGCTGCCGTCCGACCGGCCGCAGCTCGAACTCGTGTTTCTCGACGCGCAGGGCCGCACGCTCTTCGAGGCCTGCTACGATCCGGAGGCTACCGTTTCCTTGCTACCAGCAGGAGGCTGACTCCGAACGGAAAGGGAAACGGCCAGAAGGCCGGCCGGACAAACGAGGCCCGCAACAGGCGGTTGATCCAGGCTGCGGGTTGCCGGTCCTCCAGGCGCGCCGCGGTCCCCTTCCGGGGAAACCATCCGCGCCACCGGCGCACCAGCCACGCCGCGGGGTAAACCGCGACGTTGGTGTAATTGACGTAGAGCACCTCCCAACGATCGTCAGGAAACAAGGCGCGGAGCTGCGGTCGCGAGTAGCGCCGGAAATGATGCAGCACGACGTCCCAATCGCTCCACAGGGCCATGCCCGCGGGCACGGTGACCAAGGCGATCCCGCCCGGCTTGAGCAACCGGTGAAACCCGTGGGCCACCGCGCGGTCGTCGGGCGTGTGCTCGAGCACGTCCAGGGCCGTCACATAGTCGAGCGAGTTGTCCGGCAACGGAACCCGGTCACCCGCGAGACTCAGGATCTGGTCCGGCCGGAACCGCGTGCGCAGCAACCGCAGCGCCTCCTCGTGGTCGTCGAGCACCATGACGCGGCAATGCGCCTCCATTTCCTGGGCGAACCGGCCGGTGCCCGCACCGCAGTCGAGCAGGAGGTCCTCCGGCCGGGGCGGCCCCGCGCGCCGCAACCATTCACGGGCGATGTCGCGCTTGCCCGCGTAATACCAATGCGCCGCCTCCTGCCGGTCCATGTTCGCGTATTCGTCTGCGTTCATCCTGTTCCCCGATGGTGACGCGGCGTGACGCCACCGGGCAAGGCAATCCCCGCCCATGTGTTCTTGCCCCGCCCGCGGTTTACCCCAACTTCACAATGGTCATCCCCATGGATTCTCCCCGCCGCCTGCCGGCCCCGCTCCGCCCCCTGGGCTCATCCCGCTGATATGGCTGCCACCCGGCCGCACCCTGGAATCTGGGCGGGCGTGATCGCGCTGCTCGCCCTGCATGCCGGCCTCGCGCTTTGGGCGGCCTCGCGGGAGACTGTGACGGCCGACGAAATCCTGCACGTCACCGGTGGCTACTTCTACAACAAGTACGGCGACTACCGCATCCAGCCCGAGAACGGCAACCTCCCCCAGCGCATCGCCGGCCTGCCCGCCTGGCTGATGGGCGCGCCGACCCCGCCGCTCACCGACAATATTTATTGGAAGACCTCGGATGAGCAGGTGATCGCGCACCAGTTCTTCTATGAAACCGGACACGACCACTGGCCGATGTTCATGGCCGGGCGGGCGCTGATGACGCTTTTTTCCGTGGGGACCGGCCTGCTGGTGTTCTGCTGGGCCCGGCGATTATTCGGCACCGCGGCCGGATTTTTCTCCCTGCTGCTTTATGCGCTGTGTCCGACCGTGCTGGCGCACGCGCCGCTGGCGACGTCGGACACGACCGCCACTTTTTTCCTGTTGGCCACCATGGGCGCATTCTGGCGGCATCTGCGGGCGCCCTCCTGGGGAAATGGCGCGTTGAGCGGCGCGACCTTTGGCCTGGCGTGCGTGGCGAAGTACTCCGCCGCACTCCTGCCGCCGATGATGCTGGTGCTCGTCGCGTGGCGCATCCTCAGCGACCCGCCCGCCGAGCGCGCGCGCTGGTGGAAGCTCGTGCCCCTTTCGCTGGCCGGACACGCCGCGATCGGACTCCTCATCATCTGGGCGTTCTATGGCTTTCGCTACAGCGCGTTCTCGCCCAATGTGCCACCGGCGGCCCACTTCACGGCACTGTGGGAAAATGTGCTGCCTTACATTGGAGTGCACGCGCGCCTCGTGGAATTCTGCCGGCAGTGGCACCTGCTGCCCGAGGCTTTTTTGTATGGCTACTCGTGGGTCGTCCAATCCGCCAGTGCCCGGGCTGCGTTTCTCGCCGGTGACTACCGCGTCTATGGCTGGGTGTCTTTTTTCCCGCTGGCCTTCCTCTGGAAGACGCCCGTCGCGGTGCTGGCGGCTTCCGTGGTCGGGGTGGGCGCGTACGCGCGGCGCTGGCGGAAGGTGTCGCTCCACGCCATCGCGCCCCTGCTCGTGCTGTTTGTCGTGTACTGGCTTTTTTCCCTCTCAAGCCATCTCAACATCGGGCACCGGCACATCCTCCCCACCTATCCCGTCCTGTTCATCTGGCTCGGCGCCCTGGTCGCGCCCGGCGTGCTGACCGGCCTGTGGCGCGTCGCGGTGCCGGCGGTCGTGGTGCTCGGCCAGTTGGCGGCCAATGCGCGCACGGCGCCGCATTACCTCGCCTTTTTCAACTCCCTCGCCGGCGGACCGGCCAATGGTTACCGGCTGCTCGTCGACAGTTCCCTGGACTGGGGCCAGGATCTCCCGGCGCTGGCGACCTGGCTCCGGTCCAACCAGGGCGGCCCTCCGGCCCAACCCGTTTTTCTCGCCTATTTCGGAGCGGGCGAACCCGCGTACTACGGGATCAACGCGCAGCGACTGCCCTTTCTCAACGGGTTCAAGATCAAGCACGGCTGGTACCAGCCGACGGCCGGGATCTACTGCATCAGCGCGACGATCCTTCAACAGGTCTACAGCCCTTACAAGCAGGTGTGGACGCTCGCGCACGAAAAGAGTTATCAGGAAGGGCGCGCGAAGGAACCGCTGTTTCGCGAGTACTGGACCAACCCGTCGGTCCGCGAGGAATTGGCGCGAATCGGCCAGGCGGATAATTTTGAAAAGACGTGGAAGCTCTACGACGAACTACGCATGGCACGCCTGTGTTACTACCTGCGGGCGCGTGCTCCCGACGCGCAACCCGGTTACTCGATCCTCGTATACCGCCTGAGCCCAGCGGAAATCGATGCGGCCTTGAATGGCGATGTCCGGCAGCTGACCGCGGCCGTGGTCCGGGCCGCGGGCGAGCAACCTTGATCACCGCGCCAGCCGCACGAGGAGATTCAGGCGATTGCCGTCGGCGGAAACCGGTGGCGAAAATTCCAACGTAACCGGTGCCAGCGCCCCGGGCACCGGCACCGTCAGCACCTTGTGCGCGCCCGCGGGCAGCGTGTCGGCCATGGTCCCGCGAGCGGTCCGCACCTCGAACGACGAATCGGTCGTCCCGGGGTTAACCATTTCCAATCGCAGCGGGGCATCCTCCCAGGTTCGCACGAGCAATTCGCACCGCCGCCGCTCCCCGAGGTCGATCATCTGCTGGCGGTACAGCAGCGTACGCGGTGGCTCGCCGGGTTCGAGCGCGCGGTAGGCCGCCAGCCCGAAGGCGGGATTGGTGCGGCCGAGCACGCGGCCCTCGTGGCCCATGAATCGCTCGAGCGGCACGACCAGCCACCCCGACCCAACGCCCGCCTCGGCCGTGGAGGCGCTCAAAGCCGACAATCGCACGAGCTCGATTTTACGCGACGGCACTCCCCGGAAAAACGCCGCCAGCGGCCGATCGATGGGAAAGGCCGCGAACACCGGCTGGTCCGGCTGATCCAATTCGGCGAGCCAGGCGCGCCAGCGGGCGTACTGGTAGTAGGAGGAGGCCCGTTCCGGCCGGGTCCACGCCTGCCAGGCAGCCTGGTTGGCCCGTGCCTGGATGTTCGCAAACACGTCGACGGCCGACACCGCGATCACGGTCCACGCCGCCAGGCGCAGCCGGCCCGGCAGTGCTTGCAAACCCCACGCGCCGATGACCGCAGCCCAGGGCGCGGCCAGCACCATGAACCGAAAAGCCCAATGATGCCATTGCACCAGCGCATGCTGGACCAGCAGGTACAGGATCAAACCCGCGCCCCAAACGATGATCTGCGAGCGAGCCGCCTGGCCGGGACGGAAAATTGCAAGGAGCCAACCCATCAGAAACGCACCGGTGCCCAGCAAGCCACAAGTCACGACATCGGCGTCCGGCTCCGTCAGGGCCATGACGCGGCCGACCTGGTCGCGACGCGACTGCCCGATGAAGACATACGGATCAGCCTCCGCTGAAAGCCGGCGCGTAAGCGCGTCCCCCAGGGCGTGACTCGCGCCTTGCAGCCAAAACGGCTGGGCGGTGGGCTCAAATAACTGCACGGCGGACGTGCCGAGATTGCGCACCAGCTTGTCGCCCTGTTGAGCCAGCGAATCGAAGGAACCGTGATGCAAGACCACCGCATCACGCGGACCGAAAACAGAACCGTAGGTCGCTTGGTTGCGCCAGCTGCCCGGCGCGATCAACACCAGCGAGGCCAGCCCGAGTCCCGCGGCGGTCGGCATCAGGGCGCGCCAGCGATCCCGGTGCTGCCAGGCCAGCCACCCGGCCCAGCACGCGGCCCCGGGTGCGAGGTAGAACATCGTCCCCTTGGAACCGAAGGCCAGCGCAATGCCGGCGCCGGCGGCCCACGAGCCCTCCCCGCGCAGGAGCGCCCGGTGCCACAGACAATAGCTCGCGGCGAAAACGCCGGCGGTGAAAAGGTCGCTTTGAATCGTCGTGAACTGCACGGCCACGTTGCCCATGCCCAACGCGAGGGCCACGGCACCGAACGCGGCGAGCCGGGACAATCCCACCGTCCGGGCCAGGCCGAAGGTGGCGCCGAGCAGCAACAAACCGCCGAACATCTGCGCGAGCGGCGCCAAATGGAAGCCATCGCGGGTCGCGCCCAACAACCATGCGATCACCACGTCCGGCGCGGCGGGCATGTAGTTCAGGCGCGGATCATCGGTTGCATAATGCCGGATCCAACCGTCCTGCAGCCACGCCCCGATGCGCGACAACCGGTAGGTCAGCGCGTCAAAAACAACCGGCTCCGCCCGCGCGGCGAGCACGACCAGCCCAAGTAGAATCACGCCGATCCCCGCCGCGACGTATCCCTCCGCGGTGCCGCCGGTCAAAAGCCGGCGCCAGTCACCAAGCCACTGCCGGCCGGATCCCATTGCGTTCCGCCAATCGGCCTTCCGCCACGCAAGCCAGGCGATCAACACCGCCGAGTGGAGGGCGAGGAAGCCCACCCGCCCCAGTCCGCCCGCCAGCCCAAGCAGTTCACCCGAGCCCGCGATCCAGACCAACGCGAGCAACAGCCAGCCCAAGGTCGCCTCGATCAAGCCGCGCCGGTCCAAACCGGCCGCACAGGTTGCCAGCCACGCCGTCACCGCGACGAGCGCGGCATCGGCGGCAAAGATGAGAAAGGCGGTGACGGCCGGCATCGGTGAAGCCGTCCTCAGGGATCGTGGCGGCACCGCCACCAGGCCCGGGCCGTGCCGAGCGCAGCTTCACAAAGCCAGCCGGCGAGCAAGATCATCAGCAGCCAGTGCAGCGGCTGCGTCCAGTGCCGCCAGACAACGTCGAGGCGTTCCTGCATCGCCCGGGCGGATTCAATGAAGAAAAGATTCACGACGGCGGCGAGCAGTCCATCCATCCACAGGCAAAGCAACACCAAGCCGCACGCGAGCCGGGCCGCCCAGCGCTCCCGCTCCGGCAGGGCGAGGTCCACCGCCCGGTGGCCCAGCCAGAACGCGGGCCAGAGGACAAAAATCCAGCGATAGGCGTAATTGACGCCGGCGAGGAAACACGTAAGCAAAACAATGGCGCCCACGGCCGCGAGCAGGCGTTCCCGCGGCGGGCCGCGCTCCGCCAGCCCCGTGGTGACCCGGCCGAGGACCAGCACGATGGCCCCTGCGGCGATCACCGCCAATCCCGGCAACGCGGCGGCGCCGTCTTTCCAGCCGAAATCCCGCCACCACAAGGGCGCCCCCATCGTATAAATTCCGGACGCGATGGTGAAGCGGCTGCGCGCGATTTCCGGCCAGACGCACGCCAGCGCGCCGCCGACGGCGACCAGGCCGGCCAGCAGCCAGGCTGGGGCGTGGCGCACGGGGCGGACCCAAAGAAAAGCCAACGCGGCCGGCGCCGGAAAATACTTCAAGCCCGTCGCAAGCCCGAGGCAGGCGACGGCCGCAACCCCGCCCCACCAGGCCCGAAGTGTCACCAACGCGCAACCGGTGAGCAGCACAAAGATGACGAGGTCGTTATTGGCGCGGTTGATCACGAGCATCACCGCGGGGGAAACCAACAGCGCGGCGAGCCACAGCGCCTCGCCGAGTTTCCGCGGCCTCAGGGTGCTCCAAGCCGCGAGCGCAAAAGCCCCGACCCACGCGGTCCCCACGAGGAAATTGTGCTCCCGACCGAGACCAAGCCAGCGCAGCGCGAGCCACCAGTCGGAATAGACATGCGGCCGGCGCAACGCGTCCAGCATGTTCACGGCATGTGGATCGTGACCGGCGCGCACGGCGTCCAAGGCCGCCAGGATCGCGTAGGAATCCAAATAGGACTGGTTGTAATTGGATATGCCGAAAATGAGCAGCATCCCCGGCCAGATTGCGCCGGCCATCCAGCCAAACAGGGTAAGGGCCACAAGGCAGGCCAGCGGCCGGTACGAAACCGGGCCGGCAGCGGCGGAGGGAAGAGGGTTGGATCCGGCGGTGTTCAAGGGAACTTAGTCCGC
This sequence comes from uncultured Oleiharenicola sp., assembly GCA_964515595.1. Classification (GTDB taxonomy): domain Bacteria; phylum Verrucomicrobiota; class Verrucomicrobiia; order Opitutales; family Opitutaceae; genus Lacunisphaera. Next base: position 251,178 of record CAZEUN010000002.1, read on the forward strand.
GCGGGCCGGAGCGGTGGCCGCCGGCTGCGCTTTTTCGCCGGCCGCCGGCTGCGCCTTGCCGTCCGCCGGAGATGCAGACGCCGGCGGCACGTCCACCGCAATCAGCCGGCTGATGCGGGCCAGTTTCGTGCCGAAGCGCCTTTCAGCCATCAGCTCGACCTTGAAACCAGGCGGCAAGCGGTCGGCGGGGACGATCTCGAAATTGCCGTCCACGGTGGTCGGGCGCGCGCCCTGCAGGACGAGAATCTCCGTGAAGTCATGCGCCTGGAGCTGATACGCCAGCCGGTCCGGGACAAGGCGGGCGCGGCCGATCAGGATCGAGGGCGTTTTATCAAGCAGCCAGTACAGCGTGGTCTTGTTGGCGATGATCAGCCGCTTCCCGGGCGGCAACCCGCCCACGAAGCGGCGTTCCCATTCGATCTCGTCGATGCCGACGTGGGAGTAACCGTGAATGCTGTAGCGGCTCGTCGTCACCCCCAGCAAAAAGACAATTCCAGCTGCGATGAGCAACTTGGTCGCCGGCCACCAGCGGTCGAGGGTGGCCATGAGCAGCACGGCGCAAAAGGCCATCGCCACGTGCAGCGGCAGGGCAAAGCGCGAGGCCATCGGGTCCATGAAGCTGGCCCAATAGTAACAGAACACCACCACCGTGTTCGCCGCGATGGTCAGGCCGAAGGCCGCGAAGGCCAGCGCCGCGGGCCCCGCCGTCCGCCAGCGAGCCACGCCCCGGATCAATTGCCAGGCGCCCCACATGAGGCCGAGGAGCCCGACAACTGACAGGAGCCGCGAGTTGCCGAGCATGGGATTGGGCGAGGTCAGGTAGATCCAGGCGCCCTGCACGTTGCCGGAAAAGTAACTGAGGCTGAAGCGGGTCGCCGATTTCTCGTTGAGTTCCCACATCAACGGCGAGTTTGAGAGCACCTTGTTCTGCAGCGCGACCGGCACCAGCAGGAGCGGCACGAGCAGCATTTGCCATGGCAGGATGATGCGGCCCGCCCGCAACCAGCCAACCAGCGTGACCACCCCGACCGTGCCGACGTACAAGGCCGATTCATAGCGCGACTGGGCCAGGAGGACGGCGGCAAGCCCGAGCGCGGCGAGCGATTCGTCGGCGGGTGCGCGCAGATATTCCGCCGCCAGGATCATCGTGGCGAGGATCATGACGATGTTCAGCAACTCCATGCCCGACCCGGTCGCATTCTGCCCGAGCAAGGGCAACGCGCCGAGCAACACCAGCGCCAGCAACCCGCCCCGCCAGCCGGCCAGGAACCGGCCGAAGACGAAAGTCAGTCCCAAGCTCACCGGCATGAGGACCGCATTGACCAAATAAGCATTGAGCGGCCGGTAGCCCGTCAGGTCGTGGGCCAGCGAGACGAGGAACGGGTAAAAATAGGGCCGCTTGTCGAGATAGCTGTCGGTGGAGAGAAAAACGCCCTGGATATCGTACCCGCGCACCATCATCGCGACGTCGCGGAAGAAATGCATGTTGAATGCGGTCGACTGCAACACGAACTCGTCATTGAGGACTTTGCTCCAGAATGGCTCCGCGTTGAGGGCCAGCGCGGACAGCCCGGCGACGGCGAGGATGACCACCCAGGTTTGGCGGCGGGTCATCGCTTCACCACCGGCCGGCGGGCGCCACCGCCACCATCGCCAGAGCGCATGGAGGAACAACCCGAAGGTGACGAAAATCACGTAGTAGCCCGCGTGCTTGATAAACTTGTCGGCGGCGGCAACGGACACGCCGAGAAAGCCCAGGTAAACGGCCAGCAACCCGGCCACGCCCGCCGACGCCAGGCGGATTTCCGCGCGCGACCACAGGCGGGTCAGCATCTGCATGGAGGCGTTCACCCGGTGGCGCCCTCAGGGCAGTTTCTTGACCAACTGTTCGAAGAACTGCTCGCGCACCTTCTCCAGTTCGGCCGGGGTCAACGGGTTGACCGGCGCCGCCGGCGGACGCGCCAGCGGGCCCTCGCGGATCGACACCACGCGGCTGATCCGGCTCACGGTCATCGGGGTGAAGCGCCGCTCCCAGACGGTTTCCAACTGATAATCCGGGCCCAGGTCGTCCTCCGCCGGCACGCTCGTCCGGCCCGTGTCCTTGTCGACGGCCAGGCGCTGGAAGACGTACATTTTCGAGAAGATGTGGTTCCGGAAATTGAAGACGATGTTTTCCTTGTGCTCGAGCGCCTGCTTGACCGGCGTGGCCGACACGAGGTGCGTGATCCAGATGATCGAGTTGTTGTCGATGAAGAGGTAGTCGCGTTCCGGGTGCGCGGCGATGAACTCCCGGCGCCAGTCCATCTCGCGGCCGACGTAGTATTCACCCGAGTAGCCATGCCGGGCCATGCTGGGCAGCGAGTGTGCAAAAAAACCAAGGCCGATGATGACGGCGAGAACCACCCAGAGGCGCCCCCGGCGGTTCAGCTCGGTGGCCGCCGTCACAATCGCCACGACCATCGCGAGGTGGGCGGGAAGGCTGAGCCGGCGGATCACGGGATCGTCGAACCGGCCCCAAAAATAACACAGCAACAGGAAGGCATGCGCCAGGAACCCCAGCGAAAAAATCGCCAGCGCCGCGCGCGTCGGCGGCGCCGCCCGAAGATGACGCAGCGTCTGCGCCGCCCACAGCGCGAACAGCGGCACGCCGAGGATCGCCAGCACCGAGATGACGAGGGAGTTGGAATGCTCGCCGTTGGTGTTGAAGAAAAAATTCAGGTCGTGCGCGATGTTGTCGGGAATATACGACAGCGCGAAGGGCTTGTCGTAACCCGGCTGGCTCGCCATCTCCCAGGAGGAACTGCGCACGCTGAACACCTTGTTGTGGAGCGCGTATGGCAGCAGGAACAGCGGCATGCAGATCACCGTCCACGTCAGCAACGGCCGCCGCTCGCTCCACCACACCCAGGCCACGGTGAGTCCCACCGGCAGCAGGTAGACGACGGACTCGTAGCGTGTGTTCGCCAGGAGAATGGCGCCCAGCCCGAAGGCCTCGAGCGAGGCGGCGTCACGCCGCTCCACATAACGCATCCCCAGCAGCAGCGTGCCGAGAATCATCACGAGGTTCAGCAGCTCGAAGCCGCCACCGGTCGCGTTTTGCGCGAGGAGCGGCAGGCTCGTGAACAGCAGCACGGCCACCGCGCCGGCCCCACGCCCGCCGATGCGAAAACCGGTGACATAGGAGAGCGCGAGAAAGAGAAAGGTCAGGACCGTGTTGAGCACGAACGCATTCTCCGGCCGATAACCCGTCAGGTCATGCAAGACCGACAGCAGGAACGGATGGAACAGCGGGCGCTTGTCGATCTGGCCGGCCATGATCTGGAAGGCGCCCTGGATGTCGTGCCCGCGCATGGGCACGAGGGCGGTCTTGTCGAGGTGCAGGCTCATCGACGTGCCGAGCAACATCACCTCATCCATCAGAATCTTGAAGCCGTACGCCTCGTGCGCCAGCAGCAGGAGACCGCATGCGAGGACCAGGACCGCCGGCCATTTGGGGCGGGTTTTCCAGTCGGCCATCCCCGTCCACGAATCCCGGGCGACGCGGAACAGCGCCCAACCGAACAACACCGTCAGAAGGAGCATCGCCCAATACCCCCCGTAAATCACGGCTTGCAGCGACTGGTCGGGAGTCAGGGCGAAGAAACCGAACACCACCGCCAGGGCGGCGACCAGCAGGAACAAAACAATGCGGCGATCCATAGTGTAAGTGCCCGTGGGCCAGAAAAAAGGGTTTACGCAGGATGAACGGGCCGGCGTAAAAATAAAAGCTCCGTTTGGTCCGGCGCGCAGCCCGGCGCGCGGAAATAAAAAAGCCGCCCCGGAAGGAGCGGCTTGGTGAAAAATCGAGGCGTGAGCCTGACTTTACGGGGCGTACGTCACGGTGCGAGCGCCAGCGACGCCAGCGATCGTGATGGTGACACCCTGCGTGTAGCCGCCCGGATAGCTTTCGCCAGCGACCGTGTTGACCACCTTCACGTAGTTCGTGGCGCCGACGAGGCCGGCGGAAAGAACGGAGGAAACACCGTTTTCCAGGAAGTATTGGTCAGCGGCAGCGGAGAGCTGGCGGGCGTTGTTGAGGACCGCTTTGTCCTGCGAGGACTGACGGACCTTCTGGAACGCGGGAATCGCCATCGCGGCCAGGAGGCCGATGATGACGACAACGATCATGATTTCGACGAGCGTGAAGCCCTTGGTGGAACGTGTATTCATTTTATCTGGATTATATGGTTTAGTTATATCTGCCCACGAAGTGTGAGCGCGATCAGAACAGCCGTGACGGCCCCCATGCTCAAGCGCCAATTCTTTCAAGAAAAAGTAAAAACCCTCCCCGAAACGGGGAGGGTTTGATAAGCAAGTCTCTTGTTATGAGAGCTTAAGGCGCGTAGGTAACGGTCCGGGCGCCAGCGACGCCGGCGATCGTGATCGTGACGCCCTGCGTGTAGCCGCCGGGGTAGGATTCACCCGCGACGGTGTTGACCACCTTCACGTAGTTGGTCGCGCCAACCAAGCCATCCGAGAGCACGGAGGAAACACCGTTCTCAAGGAAGTATTGATCAGCGGCCGCGGACAACTGGCGCGCATTGTTCAACACGGCCTTGTCTTGCGAGGACTGGCGAACCTTTTGGAACGCCGGAATGGCCATCGCGGCCAGAAGGCCGATGATGACCACGACGATCATGATTTCAACGAGCGTGAAACCACGGGAGTAACGCGTATTCATATTATGTGCTGTTATTGTTAACCGATCCTGAACGCGCTATTCACTAGCTCGATTTCCTCGCGTGCCAAGGGTGCAGTTTCCAATCGCTTCAGGATTCCTCCCAAGGCGTGGGGCCAATGGCCCTATAACGGGGGCGAAACCCCGGTTATTTCAGGAATTTTGACAACGGCAGCTCGCTGGCGTCGCGCCACAGCAATTCCATCCGGTATTTGTCGCGATTTTCCGGAGTGAAGAGATGCACCATCACATCGAAGGCATCGACCACGGTCCAGCCGCTGCCCTTCGAAGTGTCCACGGAGAGGATGCGGGCTTTCTGGTCGTCGAGCACCCGCTCGAGTTCGATGCGCAACGCCCGCAGGTGCGGCTCCGAGGTGCCGGTGGCCAGCACCAAGTAGTCCGTGATGCTGGAGAGCTCGCTGACATCGAGCACGCGAAGGTTCTCGGCCTTCTTGCCGTCGAGCGCCTGCGCAATGAGCTTGATCAGTTTTTCCGCCGGCTTGGCCGCCTTCGACGCGGGGCGCGCAGGACTGGCTTTGCGGGCGGGCTTGGGGGTCTTCCGGGTGGCTTTGGCTTTCATCGACGTGTCAGCGATACAGCTCCCTGCTCTCGATATAGGCGATAACTTTCTGCGGACAGAAATAGTGGAGCGAGCGCCCCGCCTGGATGCGCGCGCGCAACTCGCTTGAACTGATCTCGATCAGGTGACCGTCGCAACGGTGCAGGCGCAGGCCGTCGATCTCGACGTGCGGCTTGGTCGGGTGCTTCGGCCGTTCCAGGTAGATGAACTCGACCAGCTTCACGAGTTCGCTGATTTCCTTCCACTTGTGCAGCAGCGGGAGCTGGTCGCCGCCGATGATCCAGTACAGCTCGTCGGCGGGGAACTGGGTGCGAAAATGCCGCACCGAATCGACCGTGTAGCTGATGCCGCCCTTCCGCAGCTCGTAGTCGGAAATTTCCAGCCGGCGATCCCACTCCGTGGCGGAACGCAGCATGGCGAGCCGGTCCTCCACGCTGGACTGGATGTCATTCGGCTTCAGCGGCGCCTGCGCCGCGGGCACGAGGAACAGCCGGTCGAGATGGAATTGCTCGAGGACATCCTGCGCCGCGATGAGGTGCCCGAAATGAACCGGGTCGAAACTGCCGCCCAAAAAACCGATCTTCATGCGTGCACGCGGGCGCGGCCACGCGGGCCGAACCGGGGGAAGGGCGATGGGAACTCTCTTGCCACGCGGCCCACTTCATTCCGCAATCCTGTTTCAGCAATCCCAAACCTCGCCCGGGTGGCGGAATTGGCATACGCATCGGACTTAAAATCCGTGACCTGAAAAGGTGTGTGGGTTCGAACCCCACCCCGGGCACCAGGCCGCTCATTGGCCTGCGTGGATCCCCGGCCCGTTTTTTCGCACGTGGGACGCGCCGCCGGCGGTTCATTCCGGGCGGCGGCCGCAACTTTCGTGTCGGCAGGATTTCGTCGCGACCTTTTCACGCTTTCCCTTTGCTCCGCGCCGATCATAAAAAATGAGATACACTCCTGTGCCATCCGCTCCGCGCAGCCTTCCGCCAACCATGGATAGACGCGACGCCCTCGTGGCGGGCCTGCTCGGCGCGGGCCTGATCGCCTGGCTGCTTCCGGCGGTGAACTATGGCGTGGATGCCCATCATGACGGCATCATGCTCAAGCCCGCCCTTGATGTACTCTCGGGCCAGTCGCTCTTTCGCGACACGTTCACCCACTACGGCGCGCTGACCGCCTACCTGCAGGCCGTCGCCCTCTGGATTCACCCCACGCTGCTGGCCGTCCGCATTCAGACCGCCGCGACGTACGTGATCACCCTTTTATTTCTCTATGCAGCCTGGCGGCAACTGCTCCCCCGCTCGCTCACGGTGCTTTCGTGCGGCCTGTTTGCCCTGCTGATTCCGACCTACGAATTGGATTGGATCGGCGACTACTGGAAACTCATGCCCTGGTCCTCGGCCTACGCGCTGATGTTCCAGAGCATCGGACTCTATGCCCTTCTCCGGATGATCCGGGGCGGCGCGCCGGTCAGCTGTGCCGTCTTGCTGGGGGCGGTGTCCGCCGCTGTTTTTTGGTGCCGCATGCCCGTCGGCGTGACGTGGACCGCGGGTGTTGCGGGTATTTGGTGGGCCCTCTGCCACACCCGCTGGGAGCCGGCCGGGACGACAAGGGCCAAGGTGCTCGCCGGACTGCTGCTTGGACTTGGTCTCGTCCACGGCATCATGCTGGTCAACATCCTGGCGACCGGTGCCGGGGAGGCCTGGTGGTATCAAAATTTCGTCTGGCCGCTGTATTGGGTAAACCACCATGCCCGCGTCAACCCGGAGTTGTTCGTGCTCGTGTTCATGCATCCGCTGCCCGCGCTGGGTCTGCTGGCTCTGCCCGCGCTCGTGCTTGGCTTGCGCTGGGCGCGAAAAAAATACCCGGCCATGCCGTCATGGATCCCCGCCCTAGTCTGGACGGTGGTCGCGCTCGGGGCGGTCTGGCAACACGAGGCCGTGCTAAAAGCCCTGGACCTGCGGGGCGGTGGCTGGACCGCCTTGATCCCCGTGGTGATTATCGTCCAGGCGATCGTCAGCGTGGTTTCGGTGTTTCGCCCAAGCGATCCGCCTCCGGCCGCCGACTACTATCTCGTGGCCGCATGGACCGGACTCGCGGTCGCCGCGCTTCCCCAATATTACCCCCTCGCTGATCCCTGGCATATCCTGTGGTCGACCGCGCCCGGACTCGGCCTGTTTGTTTTCCTGTTTTGGCGCCGGCTGGGCTGGTCCCCGCGCATCGTGATCACCGTGTTCATGGCGGCGTTCCTGCCGGCCATCCATCATAAGGCCGTGTCGTTCGTCGATTCCTCCCGGCAGCCCTGGGTCACGCTCCAGGCCCCCGCCCTGTTGCGGGGCATGAAGGTGATGCCGAAAACCGCGGAACTCTATGCGCAGGTCGCGCGCACGCTGGAACCGGTTTTGCGCCAGCAGCCCGACCTTCCGGGGGTCGCGATTGGCCCCGACGCATTGTACCTCTGCTTCCTTTCCAATCGCACCAATCCCCTGCCTTACTTCATCAAGTGGCCGGACCTGAGCACCGCCGCGGACGAACAACAACGCTGGCGCTACATTCACGACCAGCGGCCACTGGTATTCTTCCAGTCGCCGAAAGATTGGACGGCGGTCGGCGATTTCTACCGGCGCGAGCGCTACGTGCCGTTGCTCTACGTCGCCGACGAGGCGTTGGAAATCGCGGTACCGAAGGAGATCGCGAACGCGCTTGGCCTCACGAATTACGGGCAACCCCTGGTCCCGTCCACTCCGCCCCATGTCACGCCGTGACGTCTGCCTCGCGGGCCTGTTGAGCGCGATCCTGGCGGTGTGGCTGGTGCCGTTTGCGCGCAGCGGGGTCGATCCGCACCACGACGGCATCATGCTCAAGCCCGCCCTGGATGTCCTGTCCGGCCAGACCTTGTTCCGGGACACCTTCACGCAATACGGCGCGCTCACCTGTTATCTCCAGGTGGCGGCGCTCCTGGTCGAGCCAACCTTGCTTGCCCTCAAGCTGATGACGGTCGCGGTCTATGCGGGAACACTTTTCGTCCTCTATGCCACGTGGCGCATGATCCTCCCGCGCTCGCTCACCCTGCTCTCGTGCGGGCTGTTCATACTTTTCCTGCCCGGCTACGAGAGAAGCTGGACGGGCGGCTTTTGGATCATGCTGCCCTGGTCGTCGGTGTTCGCCCTGTTTTTCCAAGTGCTGGCGCTCCATGCGCTGATGCGCGTGATCCTGAATGCCGGGCAAGCCACGCGCTGGGGGTTCCTGCTGGGCATGGCCTGCGCCGCCAGTTTCTGGTGCCGCCAGCCGGTCGGCGTGTTCACGACCGCCGCGGTTGTTCTGGTGGGCGCCGCCCTGCCTCTGACCGGCTGGAAGCCGGTGCGGCATTCCCCGCGGGAGCTGCTCCTCTGGACGGCCGCAGGCCTGATCGCCGTGACCGTTCCTCTGCTCGGTGGCATCTGGCTCTCCGGCGCGCTCGATGCGTGGTGGTATCAAAATTTCGTCTGGCCGCGCAAATGGGCCCTCGACACCGACGGCGGCGGCAGCTGGTGGATTTTTTTCCGCGACTCGCTCAATGCCGGACGGGCGGCGCTGCTGCTGGGGATGGGAGTCACCCTTTGTCTGCCGATGCTGCTTCACAGGTTTTCAACCCGGGTTTCGGCGCGCGTCCTGGCGCCTTACTATCTCCTCCTGGCCGCCCTCGGCTGGTGGCAATGGTCCCGCCTGGGTCCGGTGCTCGCCGTGCGCGAAGGCGGCTGGGCGCTGTTGCTCCCCGCGATGGTGGCGGCCCAGGCCATTGCCAGCCTCGCCCAGGGCTTCGCGGCGCGATCCACGCCGAGGCCGGCGGAATTTTATGCCGCCGCGGCGATGGCTGCCGTGGCGCTGAGTTCGCTGACGCAATATTATCCCGTGCCGGACGCGTGGCACATCTTCTGGTCGCTCGCCCCGGGCTTTGGGTTGTGCGTGTATGCGATCTGGCGCTGGTCCGGTGCATCGGCTGAAGCGGTCTCGCTGGTGATGGTCGCCGCGCTGGGCCTGTCCGTGGTGTCCAAGGTCCGCGCCAAGCGGGATTTCCTGGCCCAGCCGCGCGTGACCCTGGAATCGCCCGCGGTGTTGCGGGGCATGCGGGTCACGCCCTCCGACGCAGCCATGTTCGGTCATATCATGCGCGTCGTGGAGCCAGCCCTGCAGCACCGGCCGGACATTCCGGTGGCCTTGGACGGCCTGAATGCGCTCTACCTCTGTTTTGCCAACAGCCGGGTCAACCCCTCGCCGTATTTTGTCACCTGGCCCGGGCTCGGCAACGAGGCCGCCAACCGGGCCAGGTCGGGTTTCATCGAGCGCTTCCGGCCACTGATGTTTTTCCAGCGGGCGGACTGGCCGGCGGTCAACGATTTCTATCGACGCGCCCGCTATGTCCCGCTGCTTTATCTGCCCGAAAGCACCTTGGAAATCGCCGTCCCCCAGGAACTCGCCGATGCCATGGGCCTGAAAGTGTACGGCGCCAACCCCTCCCCTGTGCCGGACCCGGCAAAACTGAAACCATGAAAAAGATCACGGTCGTCAGCGGCTGTTACAACGAGGAAGATAACCTCGAGGAACTCCTGCGCCGCATCTGGGCCGTCGCCGCCAAATTCCCGGCCTACGAATGGGAGTGCCTGATCATCGACAACTGCTCGACCGACGGCTCGCCCGAACTCCTCCGCCGGCTCGCCGGCGCCGACCGCCGCGTGAAGGTGATCTTCAACGCCCGCAACTTCGGCCACATCCGGTCGCCCTACCATGGCATTTTGCAGGCGCAGGGTGACGCGGTGATCTTCCTCGCATCGGACCTGCAGGATCCTCCGGAGCTGATCGAGCAGTTCATTCCACTCTGGGAACAAGGCTGGAAGGCCGTCGCCGCGGTGAAAAACGAAAGCGCGGAGTCACCCGTGTTTTTCTTCGTCCGCAAGGTCTACTACCGCCTGGTCGCCCGCCTGGCCGATGTCGACCTGCTGCTCAACTTCACCGGCTTCGGACTCTACGACCGGGCGCTCATCGAACACCTCCGCGCCTGCGACGATCCCTATCCCTACCTGCGGGGGCAGATCTCCGAGATCGGCTACCCCGTCGCGCGCGTGCCGTTCCTCCAGCCGCGCCGCAGCCGGGGTTTCACCAAGAACAATTTCTACACGCTGTTCGACATCGCAATGCTGGGCTTCACCAACCACACGAAGGTGCCGCTCCGCCTGGCGACGATGGTCGGGTTCCTGATGTCGATGCTCTGCCTCGGCCTCAGCCTCGGTTACCTCGTGTACAAGCTGCTCAATTGGAATAGTTTTTCCCTCGGCACCGCGCCCGTCGTCGTGGGCCTGTTCTTCATCGGTTCCGTGCAGCTTTTCTTCATCGGCGTCATCGGCGAATACATCGGCGCGATCCACACCAAGGTTACGAAGCGCCCGCTCGTGGTGGAGCGCGAACGGTTGAATTTCTGATTCCCGTGGTCGGGTGGCCGTCGTTCAAGTCGGCTGAATCTTCTCCGACTTCGGGTGCAGCGGCACCTGCAGGTTCTCGCGCAGCGTAGCGCGGGGCAGGAACGGTGACAGGTCCTCCAGCGGCGGCGACACCAGCGTGCCGTCCGGCTGCACCGCGATCCCCAGCTTGGGATGGAAGAACTGTTCGGGCGCCATGAACACCTCGCAGATCACCGGGCCGGTGGCCGCCAGCACCTTGGGCATCTCGCGGTCGAAGTCCGCCCACGTGCGGATCCGGAACGCCGGCAGGCCGAAGGCGACCGCGAGTTTGCTGAAGTCCGGACACGATACGCCCGACTTCGTGTCGGTGCCCGCGTAGCGGCCCTTGAGCACCGCTTTCTGCGTGTGCTTGATCATCAGGTAGCCGTCGTTGTTGAAAATGATCAGCTTGATCGGCAGCTGGTGGTGCGCGACGGTCTGCAGCTCCTGCAGGTTCATCATCATGCCGCCGTCGCAGTTGAGACAGAGCACCTCGCCCCGGTTGCGCGCGAACGATGCGCCAATCGCGCCAGGCAGGCCGAAGCCCATCTCGCCGAGGCCCTGCGACGTGAGCAATCGCTGCGGCGGCGTGATCTGCAACGCCTGGTGCCCGCTCAGCAGCGCCGTCCCCATGTCCGTCACAATCACCTGGTCGCGTTTCATCAGCGGCACCAGTTTTTCCATCCAGCGATAGGAATTGATGAAGCCGTCCTTGTCCGCGTGCTCCGGCCCGACCCAGGGGAAACGCGCCCGCACCTGGCCGCACCAGTCGAGCCAGGCTTTTTGGGCCGGCAATGACGCAGCCACCGTCTGCCGCCCGAGTTCGCGGATGAAATCGCCGGCATCGGCGCGCACGGGGTGATTGAAGCGGTCCGGGTATTTTTTCAGTTCCGTCGGGTCGAGGTCGACGACGGTGATGTCCTGCGCCGCGCGGGCGAGTTCGCTGACATCATAGCCGACCTGCGGAATCGCCAGCCGGGTGCCGATGGTCACGAGGCAATCGCAGCTTTGCAGGATGAAGTTCGCCGCGCGCTGGCCATAGACGCCCGCACTGCCCACCACCAGCGGATGCCCGCCCGGCAGCAGGTCGATCGCCGACCACGTCACGAGCGCCGGGATACCCAGTGATTCCACCCACGCCTTCAGTTCCGCGGCCTGAACGCCGGCCATGCGGATGCCGACGCCCAGCCAGAGCAACGGCCGCTTCGCCGCCCGCAGGCGAACGAGCGTGGCCGCGACGGCCTGCTGCAACGCTGCGCCCGCCAATGGCGCCACCGCGGGCGGCAGCGCTTCGGGCGTGTAGTGCGGCAGCGTGTCCTGCTCGACCATCATCGACTGCACGCTCTGCGGGAAATCGATCCAGCACGGGCCCGGCCGCCCCGTCGTCGCGATATGCCAGGCCTTCTCCAACTCGTAGAGGGTTTGCTCGGGTTGCATCACCCGCGCGCCGTATTTGGTCATTTTGCTGACTGCAAACGGGCTGTCGTAACCCTGGATGCCATACAGGCGGCGATCGAACCCGGGCGTGATGTAGCGCGCGTTCTCCTGGCCGGAAATCACGAGGCAGGGGATCGAGTCCGCCCACGCCGAAAGCACGCCGGTGATGGCGTTGCTGGAGCCGGCCCCGGCCGTGACGAGGGCGAAGGTCGGCTGGCCGCTGACCTTCCAATAGGTCTGCACCGCCATCGTGGCGGCCTGCTCGTGGTGCGGGCAGATCAGTTCGATCTTCGACTGGTAGAAAATCGAATCGAAGATGTGCGCATTGGCCGAGCCGATGATGCCGAAGGCGTGCTTCACGCCCTTGCGTTCAAAAAATTCCGCGATCAGGTCACTGACTTTGCGTTGCATGGGGAAAAGGAGGATCGCTCAACCAGCCGTGGGTCAGCCGGTGCCACTCGATGGTTTTCTGCAGCGCGGCGTCCAGCGGCACGGTCGCCCGGAAGCCGAGCTCCTGCGCCAGGCGTGTGGTGTCGGGCACGAGCCGGTTGCGGTCATGGCCCGCCTGGCCGAGGCGCAGCTTGATCTCGGGCACGGGGTCGAAATATTTCGTGATCTTCCGGGCCAGCGTCAGCAGCTCCACGGGCTCGTCACTGCCGAGGTTGTAGGTCGTGCGCGGTTTCCCCGCCGCCAGCGCCAGCAGGACGCCATGGGCAAAATCGCTGTAATACATGATGCTGCGCACCGTGGCGCCGTCGCCCATGATGCGGATCGGGCCGCCGCGGAAGCTGTCGCGGATGAAATCCGTCACCGCCCACGGGAGTTGCAGCGACTGGTAGGGGCCGACGAAGGCGAAGGGCCGCAGTGTCACCACCGGCAGCTTGCTCTCGCTGATCGCGCATTGCGCCACGACTTCCGCGAGGCGCTTCGACTCGGGGTAGACGGTGTTGACGTCGCCACACTTCATCACGCCGACAAAATCCTCGGTGATCCGCGGCAGGTCCCACGGCTGGCCGCCGGAAACGAGGCCCGAGCTCAGGAGGACGAATTTCTGGACATCCTCGAGCAGGGTCGCCGCGCGCAGGACGCGCATCGTGCCGACGCTGTTGGTCTCCGCCACGGCGCTCGGATTCGAGGCGAACACCCGCCGGTCGGTGAGCGCGGCGGCGTGGATGACATAACGGACATCCCGCGGAAATTCCGCCAGGGAGCGGATGTCGCCGGCCTGCAGGGTCACCCATTTTTCCCGGCCGAGGTGCGGCCAGCGCGCGGCCCAGGTCTCCGGGTTGCGGCTGAAGACCGTGACGCGCAGGCCGAACTGGTGCTTCTCGTTCAGCACCTTCGCCAGTTCCAGCAGCCAGGTGCCGAGGAAACCCGTGCCGCCCGTGATGAAAAGGTGCTGCCCGCGCAGCGGCGCGAGGCGCTCGACGCGGCCTTGCAGCACGGCCTCGGCATCGGCGCGGACGAGGGCGGCGGCCTGGTTCATGGCGCCGACGGGGCCGGGCCCGTTCCCTTGGCTTGTTTCGCCAGGGCATCCGCCACCTCGAGAATCAAATCCTCCTGCCCGCCGACGACCTTCCGCTTGCCGAGTTCGAAGAAAATGTCGCGGCCATCCACGCCGAACTGCCGGGCCGCGCGCTGCACGGGTTTGGAAAAACCGGAGAATACGCCCGTCAGGCCGCTGACGATGGTCACGCCGTTGGACTCCGGCAGCGAGCCGGCGAAGAGCTTCGCCGCGAGATCACCGGCATCGAGCGCCTTGTAGAGGTCGAGGCCGGTCGCGTAGCCCTGCTTGATCAGCACGGCGGCAATGAGCTCGATCGGGGCGTTGCCCGCGCCGGCGCCGAAGCCACGGCCCGTGCCATCGAGGATCCGCGCGCCCGCCTCGAGCGCGGCGATCGAGTTCGCCACCGCCAGGCCGAGGTTGTTGTGCGCGTGAAAGCCCACCGGCACCTCGAGTTTCGACGCGAGCAAACCAATTTTGGCCGTGACGTCCTGGGGGAAATAGGCGCCGGCCGAATCCATGAGCACGATGCCCTGCGCGCCATACGACTGCATCTTCCGGGCCTCCTCGAGCAGCACGTCGGCGGAAACCATATGGCTCATCATGAGCACGCCCCACGCCTCGCGCCCGGCCGTGCGCACGTGGCTGATGTGCCGTTGCGTGATGTCGGCCTCGGTGCAGTGGCTGCCGACGCGGAACAGGTCGACGCCGGTGTCGATCGCGCGGGCAATCTCGCGGTTGATCGTGGCAAAACCCGGGATGATATGGACGCTGAGCCGGGTGCGCCGCAGGCAGCCCTTCGCGGCGCGCAGCATCTCGTCCTCGGGCACGAGGCTCTCGCCCACCTGCAGGGAGGAGGCGCCCAGGCCGTTGCCGTGCCCGACCTCGAGAAAGTTGAAGCCCGCCGCCTCGGCGGCGGTCGCATAGGCCTGCACCTGCTCCCGCGTGATCTGGTGGCTGTAGGCATGGGAGCCGTCCCGCAGGGTGGCGTCGCAGACCGTGATGCTGGGCTTGCCGTCGGACATGGGATTCAGGGTTGGGCGCGCTGCCGCGCGTAGGCCTCGGCAAAGGCAATCGCGGCGCAGTTGATGATGTCAAGGTTGCCGGCGTAGCGCGGCAGGTAATCGCCGAGACCGTCAACGCGCACCATCGAGACCAGGCGGCCGTTCTCGACCATGGGTTCGAGGATGAGCTGGTAACCCGGGATGTAACTGCGGATGCGGGCGACCATGGCGGCCACCGCGGCGCGCGTGCGCTCGAGATCGGGTTGCGGGATCCGGGCCATCACCGTCGTCTGCATGTGCACGCAGGGCTGCGCAGGGTTCAGGTTGAGGATGGCCTTGGTCCGGGCACAGCCGCCAAAAACCTGCAGGCCGTGCTCCGTCGTCTGGAGATACTCGTCGAGGTTGATGCGGGTCGCCGGGCCGGCGCTGCGCGAGGCAATGCTCGAGACGGCCTCGAGGTATTCCACGTCCGGATTGGCGGACTTGATCGCGTGCGCGATCGGGATGGAGGCCTGTCCGCCACAGGTGATCATGTTGACGTTCGGCTCGTGGAGGCATTCCGCCAGGTTGACCGCCGGCACGCACATCCGGCCGACCTTGGCCGGGGTGAGGTCGACGGCGACGATGCCCAGCTTCTTCAACACCGGCGCGTGCTTCTGGTGGTCCAGCGCGCTCGTGGCGTCGAACACCAGCGCAAGCTCGCCCTGCCGGTCGACGATACTCTGGAAACCCTTTGCCGAGACGGGCACGCCGAGAAGGCTGGCCTTCGTCATGCCTGGCGACGACAGGTTGCGGCCGGCGAACAGGCGGCACTCGAGCACCGGCGAACGCAGGACCTTCATCATCAGGTCGGTGCCGATGTTGCCGGTGCCCAGGATGGCGACGCCAATCTTCTTTTCGCTCATGGGGAAAGGACCGCCTTCGCGCTGCGCTGCCAGGCGAGGGTTTTGCGGATCGCCTCCGGCAATGCGACCCGGACACGGACGCCGAGTTCGGCCTCGGCGCGGCCGATCGCCGGCACGTAGCGCGAAACCGGCCCGCCCGGCACGGGCACGCCGTTGATCCTTACGGAAACGGACCCACCGGCCGCGTCGGCCACCGCCTCCGCTGCTTCGGCAATGCTGAGACCCGCCGCGGATCCGACATTGTAGACGCGCCCGGGCCGCCCGGTGAACAGCATCGTCCACAGCCAGATCGCGAGGTCGGAGGCATAAAGGTAGGAGCGATACGGCGTGCCGTCGCCGGTCACCTGGATGGGCCGGCCGTGCAATGCGTCGTTGATGAAGCTGGCGATGGCGTAATTTTCGTCGAGGTGCGGCCCGACGAAGGCGAAGCAGCGGGCGACCTTGAGGGAATAACCGTGCTGCGCCGCATGAGCGAGGCACTGCTGCTCGGCCACGCGCTTGCCTTCAGCCCAGGCAGCGCCCGCGGGAAGCGGCGCGGTGATGCCGGGATAATCCTCGGGCATGTGCGTCAATCCGGCCGGCGGCGGACCATACACCGCGCCGGAACTAACGTGCAGGAAATTTTCGACGCCCGCCGCGACCGCGAAGTCGAGCAGGTGCTGCATCCCGGCGGCAATGCGCCCGATCAATCCGGCCGGGGACTCGTTTTTCGTCCACACGGCCGTGTCGGCCGCCGCGTGCACGAGATGGGTGAAGCGTCCGACCGGAAACACAAAGGTACGCAGCTCCCCTTGATGAAAGGCCAGGTCACCGCGCGCCACCAGATGCGGGGCCTTCTGCGCGAAGGCCGCGGGATCACGCGTCAGGATGGTCGCGCGCATGCCCAGGCCCAGCGCATCATTGGCACGGGCAAAACTCTCCAGCAGCCAGATGCCAAAAAATCCGGTGCCGCCCGTGATGAAGAATGTCGCGCCACGCGCCCCGCCCCAGAGCTTTCGCGTGTGCGCGAGCACATGGTCGAGATCCTCGGCGGGCAGCGGTGGCAGCGAGTGGGACATCAGCGGGCGCGGACGAAGTCGTGGATGACCTGAATCTCGTAATCCAGCATCGCAGCCGTCAGGCCGGGATAGGTGCCGAGGAAAAGCGCGCGGTGCATCAGCTCGTCGGCGCCGGGCATCGCGCCCACCACGCGCAGCGCGGACGGCCGGTCCTTCTTCAATTGCACGAACGCCGGCTGCCGGAGCAGGTTGCCGCCGAAGAGCATGCGGTTGCCGATCTTCCTCGCGTCGAGGTGACGCCCGAGGTCCGTGTGGGAAAACGGCGCGCCCGCCTTCACGCGCACCATGAAGCCGAACCAGGAGCAATCCGTGCGACACCCGGTGGCATCCCAGGAGTAGGCGGACACTTCAGGTTTCAGGTTTCCGGTTTCAGGTTTTCCCGGCTGCCAGCCCGTCGCGTGCGTGGGCAGCGAGAAATCGAAAAACTCCGCGAGGTCCGCGAGCCCGCGGCGCAGCGTTTCCCAGTTTTGTTTCCGCGCCTCGACGAAGCCGGGAAGCTTCTTCAACTGCTGGCGGCCGATGGCGGCCTGCGGGTCAAGGGGCTTCAGGTTGTAGCCGAGGTGGCTGTAGATGTATTTGTGATCGTATCCCTTCGGCAGCTCGCCGAGCTGCCATTGGAAACGCTTGCCGCAGGTGTCGTCCTTGCCGCTCGCACACCAGCAGTCGCGACCCCAGTCGCGGAAGCTCTCCGCGTAGGTCTTGAGCGGCGGACGGTGGACAATGCTGACCGCCCCGCCCTCGCCCATCGTGAGATGATGCGGCGGGTAGAAGGACTGCGTGGAGAGATCGCCCCACGCGCCGGTGAAGCGCGTGATGTGCGTGCCGTCCGGCGGAATGCCGGGCGAATTCTCCGTGAACCCGAGCGCCTTCGCACGGGCGATCGGCATCGAGTAGGTGCAGCCGAGCGCGTCGCAATTGTCCTCGATGAGCCACAGGTCGTGCTTGCGACAAAATTCGAGCACCGCACCGAGGTCGAACGGGTTGCCGAGCGTATGCGCCATCATCACGGCCTTCGTCTTGCCGGGACTGAACGCCGCCTCGAGTTGCTCGACGCGCGCGTTGCCGGTAGCCGGGTCATTGTCGATGAAGACGGGCACGGCGCCGGCCTGGATGATCGGCGCCACGGTGGTCGGGAAACCGGCCGCGACTGTGATCACCTCGTCCCCGGGCTGGATGCGCTTTGCCGCGGGCAGCTTGTGCGTCGTGAGCGTCGTGAACGCGACGAGGTTCGCCGAGGAGCCGGAGTTGACGAGCAGCGAGTGCTTCACGCCGAGCAGCGCCGCGAGTTCCGCTTCGAACGCCGCGCCCTCCGGCCCGAGCGTCAGCCAGAAATCGAGCGTGGCGCCGACCGCGGCCTCCACCTCGTCGGCGTTGAAGACGCGCGCCGCGTACGGCACGGTCGTCTGGCCGGGCACGAAGGGCGCGGTGACGTCGGCCGCCGGCCGGTTGGCGCCATGCATGCGCGTCGAGTATTCGCGGGTGAGGCGGAGGATTTCCGCCTTCAGTTCTGCCGGTGATTTATCCATGGGCCCAGGTAAGTTTCGAAGTGCGGGCGTCCGCCTCGTAGGCGGCAATCTGCCGGCGGGTGAGCGCCGAGGCGGCCGTCGGATCGGACGCCACCGCCCGATACCAGGCGACGGTGTGCGCGATCGTCGGCGCAAATTCCCAGACAGGCTTCCAGCCGAGTTCGCGCTGCGCCTTGTCGATGGCGAGGCTGAGCAGCGTCGCCTCGTGCACGGCCTTCGGGTCGGTGCGGTCCTCCGCCTGGCCCGGCCAGTGTTTCAACACTTCCGCCACGAGCGCGCCGACCGGTTGCGTGGCCGCGGGCGTGGGACCGAAATTGAAGGCGGTCGCGAGCTTCCGGTCCGTCGCCAGCCGGGCCGCGAGCCACAGGTAACCGCCGAGCGGTTCCAGCACGTGCTGCCACGGACGCGTGGCGTGCCGGTTGCGCACCGGGATCGCCTCGCCGCGCTGCAGACTGCGGATGCAGTCCGGCACGATACGGTCCAACGCCCAGTCGCCGCCGCCGATGACGTTGCCGGCGCGGGCCGACGCGAGGCGCACCGGCGAATCCGGGGCGGAAAAATAAGACCGGCGATAAGCCGACACAACGAGCTCCGTCGCACCCTTCGAGGAACTGTAGGGATCGTGCCCGCCCATCGGCTCGTCCTCGCGGTAGGCATGCGCGCGCTCGGTGTTCTCGTAGCACTTGTCCGTGGTCACGACCACGACGCTGCACGCGAGGCCTGCGAGGCGGACCGCCTCGAGCACATGCACGGTGCCCATGATGTTGGTCGCGTAGGTTTCGACCGGCTGGGCGTAGGACAGGCGCACCAGCGGCTGCGCCGCGAGATGGAAAACAAACTCCGGACGGGCGGCGTCGACGGCCGCACGCACGGTGGCGAGATCGCGCACGTCGCCGCGACGGTCCCTGACGCGCCCGCCCAGCCCGAGCTGGTCGAAGAGCGCCGGCGAGGTCGGCGGCGGCAGCGCGAGGCCGGTGACGTCCGCGCCAAGCGCCAGGAGCCACTCGCAAAGCCAGGAGCCCTTGAAGCCGGTGTGCCCGGTGACGAGCACACGTTTGCCCGCGAAGATGCCGCCAAAGGCGCTGGACCTTGTCGCGGGCGATTTCACCACACCTTCCATGGCGCCTTCCCTTCCTTCCACAGGGTGTCCAGGTGCTGCATCTCCTGGTAAGTGTCCATCGGCTGCCAGAAGCCCTCGTGGTTGTAGGCGTTCAGCTGGTCGTCCTTCGCGAGCTGCTCCATCGGCTTCTGCTCGAGCATGACGGACGGATCGTTGGGCAGGTAGTCGAACATCTTGTGCTCACAGACCATGTAGCCGCCGTTGACGTGCGCGTCCTCATACTGCGGCTTTTCCTTGAAGGTCTGGATGCGGCCGTCGCCCGCGATCTGGAGCGCGCCGAACCGGCCGGCCGGGTGCACGGCCGAGAGCGTGCAAACCTTGCCTGACTTGCGGTGCGCGGCGACGAGCTGGTTGATGTCGATCGTCGCCAGGCCGTCGCCGTACGTCAGCATGAACGGCTCCCCCGGCGGGATGTACCGCTGGATCTGCTTCACGCGGTAGGCGGTCATCGAGTTCTCGCCGGTGTCGGCCAGCGTGACCTTCCAGTCCTCCTCGCCGTGGCGGTCGTGGAACTCCGCGGTGGATTTCTGGCCGAGCGAGAAGGTGACGTCGCAGGTGTTCCACAGGTAATTGCGGAAAAATTCCTTGATCATGTCGCCCTTGTAGCCGAGGCAGAGGACGAACTCGCGGTGCCCGTAGTGCGCGTAAGTCTTCATGATGTGCCAGAGAATCGGCCGGTTGCCGATCGGCACCATGGGCTTGGGCCGGTACTCAGTCTCCTCGCGCAGGCGCGTGCCCTTGCCACCGCAAAGTATGACGACTTTCATAAAACCCAAGGTGACCATGGCGCCGGGCCGTCGGCAAGTGCCAACACGGCGCCTGTTTTCTAAACGCAATTATCACAATTCCGGCGCGGCCGCTGCCCGGCGGCGCCCGGACGCCGCACTCGACATGGCGCGCGCCGCCGCCTAACCTGCCGGTCCCTTTCCGTCGCATGTCCCCCGGCCAGAAATTCCGTGCGGCGCTCGCTGCCGAAAAACCCCTGCAAATCGCGGGTGCGATCAACGCCTACGCGGCCCTCCTCGCCCGGCGCGCGGGCTTCCGCGCCCTCTACCTCTCGGGCGCCGGCGTCGCCAACCATTCGTGCGGCTGGCCGGACACCGGCCAAACCGACCTTGCCGACGTGCTGGTCGACGCCCGGCGCATCGCCCGGCGGGTCGACCTGCCGCTGCTGGTGGACATCGACACCGGCTGGGACGACCCCGCGCGCGCCGTGCGCGAACTCGCCGCGGCCGGCGTGGCCGCCGTCCATATCGAGGATCAGGTGCCCGCCAAGCTTTGCGGCCACCTGCCCGGAAAACACCTCGTGCCCGCCGCGGAGATGGTGGCGCGCGTGCAGGCGGCGGTCGCCGGCAAGCCGGACCGCGATTTTGTGGTCATGGCCCGCACCGACGCCGCCGCCAACGAGGGCGTGCCCGCCGCCCTCGCCCGCGCGCAGGCCTACGTGACGGCCGGGGCCGACATGATCTTCGCCGAGGCCTTGCGCTCGCTGGAGGATTTCCGCGCGTTCGCCGCGGGCGTGAAAGTGCCGGTCCTCGCGAACCTCACCGAGTTCGGCCAGACGCCTTACTTCACGCTGGACGAAATGCGCGCCACCGGCGTGGCGATGGTGCTCTATCCCCTCTCCGCCTCGCGCGCCGCCGCCGCGGCCTCGCGCGAGGTCTACGCCGCCATCCGCCAGGACGGCACCCAGAAGAACGCGATCGGCAAAATGCAAACCCGCGCCGACCTCTACGACATCCTCGGCTACACCCCGCCGCATGAGAAGTGACCCCGGATTAACCCTGATATCCGACCATCCAATCCATTTCACAGAAGGTAACGGAGGTAACCAAGCCAATCCCCTGAGTGGTCAAAAAAATCCCGAGACTGCCTTCCTTCGTTTCCTCCGTTGCCTTCCGTGAAAATCATCCGTGTGAATCCGTGAAAGCCGTGGTTAAGAAATTCCCCCGATGAGCGACTTAACTCCCGCCCCCAAGGCCAAGAAATCCGTCGCATTGTCCGGTGTCGTCGCGGGGAACACCGCCATCTGCACCGTCGGCCACACCGGCAACGACCTGCATTATCGCGGCTACGACATCGCGGAGGTGGCCACGCACGGCACCTACGAGGAGGTCGCCCACCTGCTGATTCACGAGCGCCTGCCCAACGCCGCCGAACTCACCGCCTATCGGGAGAAACTCAAGAAGCTGCGCGGACTCCCGGTGCCGCTGCGCGCCGTGCTCGAGCAGATCCCGGCCGGCTCGCACCCGATGGATGTGCTGCGCACGGGTTGCTCGATGCTGGGCAACCTCGAACAGGAAAAACTGCCGTCATCCGGCGCGGGCGCGGCGTCCGCGCCAGGCGCGCGGGAACTCGCCGACCGGCTGCTGGCCGCGTTTCCCTCGATGCTGCTTTACTGGCATCACTATGCGACGGCGGGGAAACGCATCCTCGTCGAGACGGCCGACGCGTCGATCGCCGCGCAGTTCCTGCACCTGCTGCACCAGCGCCCGCCGACGGCGTCGCACGTCCGCGCCCTCGACCGCTCGCTCATCCTCTACGCCGAGCATGAATTCAACGCCTCCACCTTCACCGCCCGCGTGATCGCCGGCACCGCGACGGATTTCCATTCCGCCATCACCGGGGCCATCGGCGCGTTGCGCGGGCCGAAGCACGGCGGCGCCAACGAGGTCGCCTACGAAATCCAGCAGCGCTACCGCTCGCCGGACCAGGCGGAGGCCGACATCCGCGAGCGCGTCGGTCGCAAGGAGATCGTCATCGGCTTCGGCCACCCGGTTTACACGATCGCCGATCCGCGCAACGCCATCATCAAGGAGATCGCGCGCGAACTTTGCATGGAGACCGGCAACCTGAACCTGTTCCGCATCGCGGAGCGGATCGAGACGCTGATGGGGAACGAGAAAAAGATGTTCCCAAACCTCGATTGGTTCAGCGCCGTCGCCTACCACGAGATGGGCGTGCCGACCGCCATGTTCACCCCGCTGTTCGTCATGGCCCGCGCCGCCGGCTGGGCCGCGCACATCATCGAGCAACGCCTCGACGGCAAAATCATCCGCCCCGGCGCCAACTACACCGGCCCCGCCCCGCGACCCTTCCCACCGCTCGCCCAAAGGGGATGATTGGCCACAAAAAGCACCAAGGGGGCAAAAAAACAGCTGCTCCCTTTTGCGTATTCTGTGCCTTTTGTGGCAATCTGCCTTGCCCCGGTCTTCTGATCCTTGATTCCTGACTTCTCCCCATGGGTTCCCACATTTCCAACGTCCGCCCCGCGCCCGACCCGCTGATCACCGAACTCGCCGACTACGCGCTCAACGCGAAGATCGCGAGCGACGAGGCCTACGACACCGCGCGCTGGTGTCTGGTGGACACGCTCGCCTGCGGCATCATGGCCCTCGCCTACCCCGCCTGCACCAAACTGCTCGGGCCGGTCGTCCCGGGCACCACGATCAAAAACGGCGCGCGCGTCCCCGGCACGGCCCACGAACTCGATCCGGTGCAGGGCGCCTTCAACATTGGCACCATCGTCCGCTGGCTCGACTTCAACGACACCTGGCTCGCCGCCGAGTGGGGCCACCCCTCGGACAACCTGGGCGCCATCCTGGCCGTCTCGGACTGGATCAGCCGCAACAAGTCAGCGGGCCAGCCGCTAGCCGCCTTTGATTCCCAGCTCTCGGCTCTGAGCGCTCAGCCCGCCCCCACGGTCAAGGACGTCCTCACGGCCATGATCAAGGCCCACGAAATCCAGGGCGTGCTGGCCTTGGAAAATTCCTTCAACCGCGTCGGCCTCGACCACGTGCTGCTCGTCCGCATCGCCTCGACCGCCGTCACGGCCGCGCTGCTCGGCGGCACGCGCGACCAGGTGATCAACGCCATCACGCACGCCTGGCTCGACGGCTCGGCGTTGCGCACCTACCGCCACACCCCGAACACCGGCTCGCGCAAATCCTGGGCCGCCGGCGACGCCACCAGCCGCGCCGTCCGCCTCGCGCTCATCGCGATGACGGGCGAGATGGGTTATCCGTCCGTGCTCACCGCGAAGACGTGGGGCTTCCAGGATGTCTCGTTCAAGGGCAATCCCCTCAAACTCGCGCGACCGCTCGGCAGCTACGTGATGGAGCAGATCCTGTTCAAGATCTCCTTCCCGGCGGAATTCCACGCGCAGACCGCCGTCGAGTGCGCCATGCAGCTGCATCCGCTGGTGAAGAACCGGCTCGACCGGATCGAGCGCGTCGAGCTGACGACCCACGAGTCCGCCATCCGCATCATCGACAAGACCGGCCCGCTCAACAACCCGGCGGACCGCGACCATTGCCTGCAGTACATGACGGCCATCGGCCTCATCTTCGGCGCGCTCACCGCCGACCACTACGAGGACAAGGTCGCCGCGGACCCGCGCATCGACGCGCTCCGCGCGAAGATGGTCGTCACCGAGGAAAAAGTTTATTCGAAGAACTACCTCGACGCCGAGCAACGCTCGATCGCCAACGCCGTGCAGGTGTTCTTCCAGGACGGTTCCAAGACCGAGCGCGTCGAGGTCCACTTCCCCCTCGGCCACCGCCGCCGTCGCGCGGAGGGCATCCCGGTGCTCCAACAAAAAGCCCGCGACGCCTTCGCCGCGCATTATGGCGCCCCCAAGGCGGCCGAGCTCATGGCTCTCTTCAGCAACCGCGCGAAGCTCGAGGCGATGCCCGTGCAGGATTTCATGACCGCGTTTGTGAAGTGACGTGAGACGGAGCCCGGCTCCCGCGCGAATCCGTAGCTGAACGCGTAAGCGTTTGGCGCCTTCGATGCCCCCACGGCCAAACGCTCACGCGTTCGGCTACAAAACGGAAGTCGGGCGAACGCACTGGTGTCGGGTCGGGTCTTGGTCCGACCTCGGGCACGAGGTCGCCGCCTCATTTGGTTTCCCGCTCGATCAGCTTCTGCAGCAGAAACCGGTGGCACTGCTTCGTGTCCTCCGCGCAATGGCAGAGGAGCGTGACGTTTTCGCGCTTCGCAAGCCTGGCGATCAGGCGCAGGGTGAATTTCTGGCCATGGTTCTTGATGGTCGCGTTGGGCGCGTCGGCCGCCCCCGAATCGAACATCTCCTGGCGGTAGCGCCTCGAAAATTCCGCCCACGTGATCTTGTCGGCGAGCAGGGCCTTGAGGGTCGGCTCGCTGGGGCCGAGGTTCGCCATCCAGACGTCGTACCGGTCGACCGGCAGGCCCCGGCCTCGAAAGCGGGCGACGAGCAGACGCAGACCATCCTCCTTTTCGATCGGTGAGTGCACGGACTTGGTCTTTAACATGCCCGCACTCTAGCATGGCCTCCGGCGGGGCACAAATGCATCCTGCCCGCCATGCTGTTCCGGCGATATCTTCGTGTGGAGTTCATCGTGTTCGCCGTCCTGCTGCTGGGGGCGTGTTTCCGGCAGGTTACGGACGAGACCGCGGGCCCGGTCCGGCCGCGCTACACCGGCGGAGCCCCCTGGAGCATCGAGGGCGTCAGGCCCGGCCAACCTTTCGAGGAAGTGCGCCGGCTGTTCGGAGAGCCGCGCGAGATTTTCGGAACCGGCAGCGTGCGAACCGCCGTTTGGAACCAGCGCGGGACCGCCGTCACTTTCAACCCGGCGGGCGTCGTGACCGAAGTGAACGGCGCCAGTGTCGACGCAGGCGGCCAGGTGCTGCTCCGCGCCGGGGCGGGCGAAGCGGAAGTGACGCAGGTCCTCGGCCCGGGCAGCGTTCGGAAAAGCTACCGGCCCAAAGGCAGCGGGGTTATCTCGATCGGCCGCGTGCACACGGGCACGAGCCTGATCTACGACAATGCCGGCGTGCGCTTTGAGTTGCCGGTGTTCGGGGAAGCCACCGGACATTTTCTGGCCCGGCGCATTCCGTGAGGGAGCCTGACTACGGCACCTCTCCCGATGTGCCGCGGCCCAGCTGGAGTTGGGCCCTCCAGGGATACCGAACTATTTCACTGCGGGCTTCGGGGTCGCGTCCGTCACGATCCGCATCACGTAGTAGGTCGTGGTCGTGTCCGCGGCGTTGCGCCAGCCGTGCTCGTCGTTCGAGCCGGCAAAGATGATCGAGCCGGCGCCGGCGCGGGTGGTGACGCCCTTGAGAGTCACGTCGAGCGCGCCTTCCTTGATGAGGACAATCTCCTCGTCGGGGTGGTGATGCGCGGCGTGCGGTGCCTCGCCGGGCTTCACCGTCGTCACGTGGCATTCAAACTTCCCGAGCGTGGTGGTCGGCGAATCCACGACGTCGCGCCGGCCACCCACCTTGGTCTCCTTGTATGCCAGTTTCGCCCAGTCGAAGACCCGCGAGCCCAGCCGGCCCGGCGCCGCCGCGGCGGCCGCGCCTTCCTTCGGGGCGTTTTTCGTGGCGGCCGTGGCGAAGTTGAAGACGAAATAGGTCGCGGGGGTGGCGCCGACATTTTGCACGTTGTGGAAATCGTTCGCCGCGAAAAACAGGAGCGATCCCGGGCCGGCGCGCGTCGTGGCGCCGTTGATGTGCACATCGAGCGTGCCATCGCGCAGGATGATGAGCTCCTCGCGCGCGTGTTGGTGCGGCGCATGCGAAAACTTTCCGGGCGCAAGGGTCGTAACATGGCACTCGAAAACCTCGAAGGTGGCCGTGGGCTTTTCGGTGACGTCCCGGCGCTCGCCGTTCGCCGTGGTTTTCGCCTGCAGGTCCTCCCATTTGAAAACCGTCGAACCGAGCGGCGCGGCCGGGGCAACCGGCTCCGCGAAGAGGGCGAACGGAATCAAGGCCAGGGCAGGCCAGCGAAGGGAAAGGGATGATTTCATAAGGCAGGAAAACGGGGTTTGAAGTGGGAGGGGTTTTACACCCCGACAGGACGCGAATCCAAGGTCGGGGTATAAAACCCCTCCCACCGGTTTCACGCGAACCAACTAGACCTTGATCTCCATCCGTTTTCCACCGGCCGCCGCCGATGCGTAGATGGCTTCGATGATCACCATGTCGCGGCGGCCCATCTCACCGGGCACCGCGCTCGGCCGGCCGGTCAGCACGCATTGCGCGAAATCGTCCATCTGCCGCGCCTGCTGGTTCACCGGCGGATCGACGCGCAAGGCCCCGCGACTGGTGGCGCCCGCCAGTCCGCTGTAACTGAAGGCCGGCTTCACCTCGAACCAGCCGCCGGCCGCCTCGGCCCGGAAATCGTTCCGCCCGTCGTTGTAGCTCGTGTAGCCGTCGCCGCGGGCTCCGTCGGGAAATTCCAACGTCCACTCGATGCCCTCCTCGACGTCGCGAAAAAAATCGGGCCGTTGCTTCGGCCGCTCCTTCGCGCTCACCGCAATGGGCGCGGCGCCCGCCGCCATGCAGGCTTCCTGGATCACGTAGATGCCGAGGTCCATCAGCGGGCCGCCGCCGGCCAGGTTTTTCGTCGCACGCCATTGGGACGGGCCCATGCGGAAGGCGAAGCCGCCGCTCGTTTTCATAAACGGACCGAACTCGCGCGTGCGCACCAGGCGGCGCAATTCCTCGTGGTAGGGATCGAAGTGCAACCGATAGCCGATCGACAGCCGCACCTTGGCCGCCGCACAGGCGGCGAGGATCGCGTCGCAATCGGCAACCGAGGTCGCCATGGGTTTCTCGCAAATGACATGCTTGCCCGCGCGGGCCGCGGCGATCGCGTGCTGCGCGTGAAGGCCGTTCGGGGTGACGACGTACACGATGTCGATGTCCGGGTGGTCCGCGAGACGGGCCATGGTCCCGTAGTCATGGATATTTTTCTCCGGAAACCCGTAGTCGCGCGCCCACTGCCGGCCTTTTTCCGGGGACCCCGTGACCACGCCGGCCAGCCGGCAGTGTTGCGTCTGGCGGAGCGCCGGCCCGAGCTGGCCGGTGCTGTAACCGCCGAGGCCGACGAGCGCGACTCCCAGTTTGCGCGCGGGCGAGGGCTCGGCGGCGGTGGCCTGGCTGCCGAGCGCCACCAAGGCCGCGGTGCCAAGCGCGCAGTGTTCCAAAAACTCCCGCCGGGAAACAGCGTGACCGGCGCGGGGGTGAAGCGGCGGGCTCATGATCGCAGGCTGACGGCGCCTTGGCCGTAAGGCAAGCAGCCGCCCGGACGAAGTCAGTCCAACGTTCGACTGGAGCGGGGCAACGAGGGCGACCCCGGTTCCGACCGAGTGAAAGGCGGGGCTCGCATTCCCTACACACCCCGGCGCTGCGCGTCACCCCTCTTCATGGAGGGGACGCGTGGCGGCGAGCCTGCGTTATTTTCTCACCGGCACTGCCGCGGGCGGCACGTACGCTTTCCCGTTCACCTTCACGTTTTTCAGCACGAGGTTCTCCACCGGCCCGAGCCGGAAACGTTCCTCGGCGAGCTGCACGTCGATGTTCTCGAGCGTGATGTCGCGGAGCACATCGCCGGCGTTGCCATTCAGGGCGCCAAGCATGCGGTAGGAGCCGGTGATGTTTTTCAAAACAATGTCGTTCACCTGACGCGACGGCGGCGGCTGGCCCTGCAAATCGAAGAACTGCATCCACGGCGCGACATTCAACAAGCGGCCGCGCCCGGCCAGCCGGATGCCGTCCAGCGTGATGTGCTCGTAGTGCTGCGGCGTGTCCGGCCGGAGCTTGAGGGTGAGCAAGGTGGCGTCGCCGGACAGGACGCAGTTGCGCACCGTCACCTTGCGCACGATCGTCGCCTCGCTGCCGCACGTGATCAGGCCGTTCCCATCGCCGACCTCGGTGTCCTCGACGAGGATGTTTTCCACCGGCGGACTGTCGGCATCCTGTGCGGCGAACGGCCCCTTGCTGCCCTTGAGCGCGATGTTGTCGTCGTGCGTCGAGATATAACATTTCCGGACGGCCACGTTCTGCGAGCTGTCGATATCGATGCCGTCGGTACTCGGCCCGCGCAGTTCCCGCGTCGCGCCCGGCAGCGTGATACGCACATTTTCAACCACGACATCGCGACAACGATACAGGTGCAAGTTCCAGAACCCGGAATCCTGCAGCGCGGTGTTTTCAAGGCGCACGTCGGTGCACCGGTCGATGAACACCAGCCGCGGCCGCTCGACCTCGAGGTTGGTGCATTTCGGGTTCTCCTTCCGGCGCTGCCAGTAGGCGCGCCAATAGACCGGTCCGCTGCCATCGAGTTTGCCCGGCCCGCTGATGCGCACGCCGGTCAGGTTCTGGGCATTGACCAGCGCCAGGCGCCAGGGCTCGAAGTGTCCCTCGATCCGGGTCGTGCGCTTCGGGTAGTCCTCGATGTTTTCGGAGCCCTTCAGCACCGCGCCCTCGGCGAGGTGCAGCGCGACACCCTGCTTCAGGAAAATCGAACCGCTTCGAAACACCCCCGCGGGGACGACCACGGTACCGCCGCCTTTCCCCGCGGCCGTGTCGATCGCCCGCTGGATCGCCGCCGTGTTGATCGTTTCGCCGCCGGCGACCGCGCCGAAATCAGTGACCGCATAATCGGCCGCGCGGGCGAAAACCCCGGCAAGCAGGGTGCTGGTCAAAAACAGGCCGAGTCGCGTCAGGGTCATCAGGAGGTCGTTACCGTGAGGCGGATGACGAGGTGGATGCCAGAAAAATTACGGTCACTGTGCCGGCGGCGGAAACTTTGCCTTCGTCTTTGTCGCGGCTCCCGCTTGGCATGAAGCCATGCGTCGCTCCCTGTTGCTCGCCCCGTTTTTGCTGACGTCCGTCCTCGCGGCCGGCCCGCAGGATCTCCTCCCACCCGCCCCGCCGTGGCACGGCGCCAGCGAGGCGCTGATCGTCCAACCGGACAACCCGTGGATCACGCCGGCGGAAAAGACCGGCCTCACGGATTCGCCGGACTACGACGACACGATCGCCTGGTTGCGGAAACTTTGCGCGGCCACGCCGCTCGTCACGATGACGGAATTCGGCCGCACGCCGCAGGGCCGGCCGCTCTACGCGGTCGTCGCCCGCAAGGGCACCGGCGACAAACCCGTCCTGCTGGCCCAGGCCGGCATCCACTCCGGAGAAATCGACGGCAAGGACGCGGGCCTGATGCTGCTCCGCGACCTCGCCTTCGGCGGCAAGGGCGCCCTGCTCGACCGCGTCACGTTTGTCTTCGTGCCGGTGTTCAGCGCGGACGCCCACGAGCGCTCGTCCGAATGGAACCGCCCGAACCAACGCGGCCCCGTGCACCAGGGCTGGCGGACGACCGCGCAGAACCTGAACCTCAACCGCGACTACATGAAGGCCGATGCGCCCGAGATGCAGGCGATGCTTCGGCTGATCAACCAGTGGCAACCCGCGCTCTACCTCGACCTGCACGTCACCGACGGCATCGACTACCAATACGACATCACCTACGGCTTCAACGGCTGGGACGGCCAGTTCGCCTGGTCGCCCAGGAGCGCCGCATGGCTCGACCGGCAGTGGCGGCCTGCGACGGAGGCGGCGTTGAAGGTCGCCGGCCACATTCCCGGCGGGCTGGTGTTTGCGAAAAACGACCGCGACCTGACGCAAGGCATCCTTTCCGGTCCCGGCAACCCGCGGTTTTCAAATGCCTATGGCGATCTCCGCCACATCCCGTCCGTCCTCGTCGAGAACCACTCGCTCAAACCCTACAAGCAACGCGTGCTGGGCACCTATGTGCTGCTCGAGGCTTCGCTCAAGATTCTCGGTGACCAGGCTGCCGCCGTGAAATCCGCCATCGCGGCCGACCTCGCGGCGCGCCCCGCAGCCCTGGCCGTGAACTGGAACGGCAATTCGGACGAGTTGGGCGCGATCGATTTCGCCGGCATCGCCTACGACGAATACGTTTCGCCCGCCTCCGGCGTGAAGGAGGTCCGCTGGCTCGGCACGCCGAAGACCTACGAAAAACTGCCGGTGCATCTGAACACCAAGCCCGGCGCCGAACTGCGCCGACCGCGCGCCTATTGGGTGCCGGTCACCAAGCCCGAGGTCATCGCCCGGCTCAAACTCCATGGCGTCCGGATGGAAACGCTGACGCAGCCGCAGGAAACCAGGCTCACGATGTATCGCCTGGTGAACCCGAAGTCCGCGGCCGACCCGTTTGAAGGCCATCATGCGCTCACGACGGGCGTGGCCCCCGAAAGCCGCGTGGAAACCTTTCCGGCCGGCTCCGTGAGGATCTCCACGGACCAGCCGCTGGGCGATCTCGCCATGGCCTTGCTCGAACCGGAGAGCGTCGATTCCTTCCTGGCGTGGGGCTTCTTTCCCGAGATCCTCCAGCGCACCGAATACATCGAGGGCTACGTCATCGCCCCGCTCGCGGAGCAGATGCTCGCGGACGATCCGAAGCTGAAGGCCGGGTTTGAAGCCAAGCTCGCCGCCGAGCCGAAATTCGCCGCGGACCCCACGGCGCGTTTGCAGTGGTTCTACGCGCGTTCGAAATTCTACGATGAGCGCTACCTGCTGTATCCCGTCGGCATCGAGCGCTAGGAATCGCCAAAGGCAGGAGCTTGCTTGCAAGCGATGTCTGCGGGAGCGCGCAACCCACCTGGCTGGAAAGGAGCAGCGGTCGTCAGACCGCTGGCGACTGACGATCACCCGCGAGCAGGCTCCGCCGACTTGATCCGGCAAATAAAAAGGCGCGGATTGAATCCGCGCCTTTGGTCATTCAAGCGAAGCAGATCGCCCGGCAGTTAGTTCCAATAGCCTTCGTAGAAGATATAGGAGCCGTCCGAGGAGCGCTCATAACGCGGAGCCACCCAGCGGGCGTCACTGCGGGGCGGGAGCTCCCAACGGGCGTCGATCCAGGAATAACGACCGTCGCGGATCGTCCAGTGACCCTCGACCCACACGTGGTCGGAGCTCGGACGGGCGGGCTGGGCGTAGACCATTTGCGGGGCGGCCGGCGGGGCTTGGGTCACGACGATGGTGCCCTGCGGTGACGCCGTGGCCATCGCGGGCTGTTGTACCACCACCACCTGCGGCGGCGGGGCGGAGACGACATGGGATTCGGGCTCGGAAGAGCAGCCGCCGAGCAGCCAGAGGCCGCCCGCAGCGAGGGCCGCCGGGCCCAAAAGGCGCAGTCGGCGGAAGGAAGCGTGCGAGGTATTCATATTCATACCCCGTATAGTCGCCCCCGGGGGTCGAAAGGTTGCCGGAAATCCGCCCGAGCCCCCGGTGGGGCGGACGCCGGAGGGGGCGTAAAAGGCGGGCCGGACGCGATCGACGATCCCCCGCGGCAGTTTTCCCGGTTTGCCAACCGTGCGCCGGCTTGCTTCCGTTCGCCTCCCCCTATGCCACGCACGCTTATCAAGGACGCCCTGAACGCCACCGGCCCGCTGGACACCATCCATCTCCAGGGATGGGTCCGCACGCGGCGCGACGCCAAGGCTTTTTCCTTCATCGAACTCAACGACGGTTCCTCGCTCAAGGGCCTCCAGGTCATCGTCGACGCCGCGCTTCCCGACTACGCCCAGGTCACCAAGGCCAACACCGGCGCCTCCGTCGAAGTGCACGGCAAGCTCGTGGAATCCAAGGGTGGCGGCCAGAAATGGGAGGTCATCGCGGAGAAATTCACGGTGCTCGGCGAGGCCGACCACACCTACCCGCTGCAGAAGAAAGGCCATACCCTGGAGTTTCTCCGCGAGATCGCCCACCTGCGCCCGCGCTCGAATCTTTTCGGCGCGGTGTTTCGCGTGCGCAGCCGGCTGGCCTACGCGGTCCACCAGTTTTTCCAGGAGCGCAGTTTCTACTACGTCCATACGCCGATCATCACCGCGAGCGACGCCGAGGGCGCCGGCGACATGTTCCGCGTGACGACGATGGACCTCGAGAACCCGCCGCGCGGCGCGGACAAGCAGATCGACCACACACAGGATTTTTTCGGGAAGAAAACATTCCTCACCGTGTCCGGCCAGCTCGAGGGCGAGATCTTTGCGACGGCGCTCTCCAACATCTACACCTTCGGGCCCACGTTTCGCGCCGAGAACTCCAACACCTCGCGCCATGCCGCGGAATTCTGGATGATCGAGCCCGAGGTGGCGTTCTGCGACCTGCAGGGCGACATGGCGCTCGCCGAGGAATTCGTGAAGTACCTCATCCGCGACGCCAGGGAACACTGCGCCGCCGACCTCGAGTTCTTCAGCAAGTTCGTCGACAAGGAACTGCTCGCGCGTCTCGATTTCGTCCTGGAGCGCCCGTTCCAGCGCTGCAGCTACACCGAGGCTGTCGAGATCCTGAACAAGTCCGGCAAAACCTGGGAGCACCCGGTTCAATGGGGCGACAACCTCCAGTCGGAGCACGAGCGCTACCTCACCGAGGAACATTTCAAGTGCCCCACGACCGTCTATAACTACCCCCGCGCGATCAAGGCGTTCTACATGCGCCAGAACGACGGCTGCGCCGACGGCCGGGAGACGGTTGCCGCGATGGACCTGCTGGTGCCCGGCATCGGCGAGATCATCGGTGGCAGCCAGCGCGAGGAGCGTCTCGACAAGCTGCGCGCCGGCATGGCCCTGCACCACCTCGATGAGAAGGCCTACTGGTGGTACCTCGACCTGCGCCGTTACGGCAGCGTGCCGCACGCGGGTTTCGGGCTCGGCTTCGAACGCATGCTGATGTTCGTGACCGGCGTCGCCAACATCCGCGACGTCATCCCCTTCGCCCGCACCCCGGGCACGGCGGATTTCTGATCCCGCTGCGACTCAGCCCACGGTTCCGAAGCAGGCTGCCGCCGTGCGGTTGGGCACCCGCAGCTTGGCCAGCAGGTGCTCGACGTGCTTGGCGACGGTCTTCGGAGCGAGCCCCAAGATGATGGCGATCTCGGCGTCGCGTTTCCCCTCCGCCAGCCAGTGCAGCACCTCGCGCTCGCGCCCGCTCAGCGCCAGTACGCTGCTCCACCGGAGCAGTTCCGCCGGTTGCTCGATGAAACGCAATTCGGCGGCGTCCGTGCCCTCAATCGGGAAATAACAAACAAAGAGGATCCCCTGCGCGTTCTCGACCATCAGAGGGCGCAGTGGATGCGTCGGACGCATGAACCTTTCCGGCCGCAATTCAGCGCGCACCGATTCCGCCCAGTCGCGCAGTGCCCCCGGCAACCGGGCCGCATCGCGCCAGCCGGGAAAATACGACCGCAACCGCGCCTGCAACGTCGGCTCAAGTCCGACCGGAGCCAGGGCTGGCGAAATCCGCAGCCGCCGCCCGCCACCATGGAGCAGCGCGCGCGCCGGCACCGCCACCCGGCGCCAGGCGGCTTCCAGGTGCGGTTGCAGCAAGCCGAGCAGGCTGCGCTCCTCGGCGGTGAAAACCCGATCGCGAAACACCGACGCGGTCACCGCGGTCGGGGCCCTCCGCATGCGCAGGATCACATTGTCGCTCCACCCATACGGCCGCGCCACGCCGTTGTAATAATCCGTGCGCTCAAACTCCGCCCGGGAAACCAGTTCCCGGACCTGCGCAATGCGCGGCAGATTCCGCAACAGCGGCAGCACGGGATGATCGTGGATGAAAGCCATCCAGTCGCGCGACGGCGTCACCTCGGTGGCCACCCCATGCAGGACGATGTCACTGCCCGCGCGACTTAACTCCTCACACCCGCTGTAGCTCACGCGCAGCTGGCGGCTCAGCGCCCGGGTCAGCCCCGCCGCCAGTTCCCCTCGCGTCCGCGCCCGGTAGATCCCGAGCACCGTGTCGGACAACCAGCGAAATGTCGGGGGCGTCAGAGCCATGGGATGGCGTTAGCCGCGCGGCCCGGCCGATTGCCTGACGGCCGCCGTGCGGGTTTCCACCCCGAGTTTGCGCAGGATGCTTTCCACATGCTTGCTGGCGGTCCGGGTCGCGATGCCCAGCGCCCGGGCGGCGGCAGCGTCGGTCTCCCCGCGCGCCAGCCGCGCCAGCACCTGCCGCTCACGGGCGGTCAGGCCGGAATCGTCGGGCCGGGCCTCCCGCAGCTGCCATCGGCGCAGCGCCACATGCTCGCTCAAAAGCCCCGCCAGCCACTGCATGGGCAACCGGGCCGCCAGCCGGGCCGACTGCGCCTCCAGCTCCGCCTCGCTGCCGGCAGTGTGGATGCGCAACAAATCCAGGGAGAAGGTCCGTGCGTCCGCGCAGTTCAGTTTCATCCAACGCAGCTTACCCGGACGCCGTCCGCGGTTGAATACGGAATCCTCCGTATGGAGGCGGACCCGCTTTCGGGTTAAATTCGGCGCGGGCTGGCCCCGTCCGTTCGCCTTCCTCTTCCTCAAATTCAAGTCACGCATGGGAAATCCTTTATCGAGCCTGTCGGCTCCACCACAGCGGAACGAAACCTGGTCGTCAAACTCCGGAATCATGCGGGCCCGATCAGGAATTTCCCGCGGATGCCATCCAGCCTCCCGCTTCATTCAAGGATCCGTCCGTTTCCAAACGTTTTCCCTCACACCTCACGCCTTCATGAAATCCATCCGCCTCCTCCTTCCGGTCCTGCTCGCGCTGGCCGTTTGCCGTGTCACCGCTCAAACCCTTGACTCCGTTTTCGTTTTCCGCGGCCAGGAAAACGTCCAAATCGACGCTACCACCGTCATCCCCGACCCCACGCCGGCGAGCCCAACCTACGGCGGCCCCATGAACTGGGGCATTACGGTGAAAGGCACGGGCCTGACCGCACCGCAGGTGACAGTCATGCCTTTCGCCGGTGGCAATAACAACGGCACCCTCAACCCCAGCCAGCACAACGACGGCTACCTCGGCGATCCGGAGGGCACAGGCGCGTGGCGCTATGGCTCGCCTTATTTCAACAACATTGGCTTCCCCAACAGCGGCGGTTTGGACCGCAACGCCCGCTTTCCGGTCGGCAGCTACACC
The DNA here is from genome assembly GCA_964515595.1 of uncultured Oleiharenicola sp. Lineage (GTDB taxonomy): Bacteria > Verrucomicrobiota > Verrucomicrobiia > Opitutales > Opitutaceae > Lacunisphaera. The sequence continues at coordinate 286,244 of CAZEUN010000002.1, forward strand.
ATCGCCGTCCCGGGCTTCTCCGATGTCACCCTCAACTACCAGCATTCCTCCGTGGATCTATTTTCGCCGACCTTCACCCTCAGTGGCGGCACCTGGTCGAATGGCGTCTACCTCATCGATCCCACCCAGACGCTCACCATCACCGGCTCACCGCACAACGGTTTCCTCACCAACAATGTCAACGGTGCCATCTGGCACGATATCCTGGATGCGAACGGCGACATCCTTGAGGGCACGGAGAGCCTGCGCTTCCGCCCCGACGGGGGCGACGACTTCATCAGCTTCGAAGTCGGACCCAACACGTTCCAAGCGGGTTCCGATTACCGGCTCTTCGGCGGCCACATCTATATCATGGATCAAAACGCCGTGAACGGCAGCATGAACATGGCGTTCTTCGAGGCCGTCACCACAGTCCACATCTCGGCCATCCCCGAGCCTTCGACTTATGCGGTGCTGGCGGGCTTGGGGGCGCTGGGCCTCGCGCTCTGGCGCCGCCGCCAGGCGAAAGCCGTCGCCTGAAATCCGATTATCCTCCCCGGCCCGCGCCTCGGCGCGGGCTTTTTCATTTTCCCTGCCAGAGGTCCTGTGCGCTCCCCCTTCCGTTTTGGCTTTCAGCGGCGAAATGGTCCCACGCTGCATAAGTCCGGCTGAGCGCGAGCTACTGCGGCCGCAACAGGTTCGCCAGGTCGACCTTCGTCGCCCGGTGCGCGGGCACCCAGCACGCCGGCACCGCCACGAGCAGCATCAGGCCGCCGACGATAAGGTAGGTCAGCGGATCGTTGGTCTTCGTCTGGTAGAGCAACGATTCCATGAAGCGCGCCAGGCCCCACGCGAGGCCGAGGCCCAGCGCGACGCCCGTCGCCGAGAGCAGCAGGCCGCGGCCCAGCACGAGCCGGTGGATCATGCCCGGCGTCGCCCCGAGCGCGAACCGGATGCCGAATTCGCTCCGGCGCTGGGCCACTGTGTAGGCCATCATCGTGAACAGCCCCATGATCGCCAGCAGCAGCGCCAGCACTGACATCACCTCCAGCACCGCGAGCATGAACTGCTCGGTGCGGACCTCGTCCTTCAGCTGCCGGCCGAGCCCGGCGACGCTCATCACCGCGAACTTCGGGTCGACCTCGTAGACCGCGCGCCGGACCTCGTTGATGAACTTCTCGCCCGGTGCGCCCGCCGTGCGCAGCAGGATTCCATTCAGGTAACCGCCGCGCTGCCAGTGGGAAAAATAAAAGCGCGGCTTCGCCTCGAGCCGCGCCGAGCGGACGTCACCCACCACGCCGATGATTTCCCAGAGCATTTTCTCTTCCATCTGCAGTTGTTCGCCGACGGGATTGCGGCCGGCGAAGTAGGTGCGCGCCATGGTCTCATTGATCACCATGGCCGGTGCGTCCCCCTGCCGCACCGTCGCCAGTGACCGGCCGGCGCGCAACGGCACGCCCAGGACCTCCAGGAAATCCGGCGACCCGGGCGTGCCCTGGGCCTCGACCTCGATGTTGTCCGACCGGCCGGCGATCTTCAGCTTTTGCGGGTAGTAGGCATAAGGGATGACGTTGGTCGCCAGGCTGGCGCTGGCCACGCCGGGGAGCCGGCTGAGGCGCTCGCGGATCTGCTTGAAGCGTTCCATCCGGACGGCAAAGGACAGGTTTTCCTCCCGGGAGATCTGCAGGTTGACGTTGTAGCGATTCACCGGATCGAAGCCCGGATTCACCTGCTGCAACTGCATGAAGGTCCGCACCATCAAGCCGGCGCCCGTGAGCAGGGCCACCGCCAGCGCCGCCTCGAGCACGACGAGGGATCCGCGCAAAAAGCGCAGGCGCCGGCTTTCGCCCATGGCGGCGCCGCCTTCCTTGGTGGCGTCCTGCACGTTCAGGTGTGCCGCGCGCCAGGCCGGGCCCGAGGCGATGACCATGCCGGTGACCAGCCCGAGCGCCGCGGGAAAACCCACGGCCCCCCAGCTTAGCTTCAGGTTGCGGGCCCAGGCATCGTCGCCGCCGGGCGCCATCGCGAGCAGGGCGGGCAGCAGCCACTTCGCCACCAGCACGCCGAGCAGGATCGAGGCGAGCGCCAGCACCACGCCCTCGAGCAGCAGCGGCCGCGCGATATCCCAGCGGCTGCCCCCGAGGGCCATCCGGATGCCGGTCTCGCGCCGCCGCCCGATGGTGCGCACGAGCATCAGGTTGGCGGCGTTGACGCACGCGATCGCATAAAGAAAACCCACGGCGCCGACCCCGGTCCATTGCATCAGAAGGTAGCGGCGGAACCCCGGATTCTCCGGCGGCGCGTCGGCCGGTTTCACGAACGCATCGAACTTCGCCATGAAGCTCTCGATGGGCTTGCCCTTTTCCGGGAGCATCGTCCGCAATTCCGCCTGGGCCCGTTCGGGGGAGACCCCGGGCTTGAGCCGGGCGATCGTCCACACGTTGTTCCATTGGTTCTGGTTGGTGACGGCCGCCGGCACCACATAGGGAATATAAAGCCGGCCGCCAATCACGCCCAGCGGCGGCCGGAAATCCGCCCCGAGCACGCCCACGATCCGGTAGGGCCGGCCGTTGAGCATCAGCTCCCGGTTCAGGACGTTGGGATCCGACGCGAGCCGGTTCCGCCAGAACCAGTCGGTGAGGATCACGGCGTTGTCGTTACCCGCCCTGCCCTCGTCCGGCATGAAGCCCCGGCCCAGCCCCATCGGCACGCCCAGCAGCGAAAAGTAATTGTCCGTGACGCGGATCACGCCCATGCCCTCGGGCTCCTCGTTGAGCAGCAGGTTCATGGTGTCGTAAGTGCTCCCCGCCATGCCGGCAAACGAGGTCGCCTCCCGGTAGGCGGCAAACCGCAGCAGGAACGGCCCGTTCGGGTTCGGTTGCTCGCGATTGGACACCTCGATGCGCATGAGCTCATCCGGCCGGGCGAAGGGCACCGTCGGGAACAGGCTGCCCGCCACGGAGCTGTAGGCGGCCGCGGCGGCCCCGATGCCCAGGGCCAGCGTCCCGATGACCACCGCCGTGTAGCCGGGGGAACGGGCCAGCGAACGAATGACCGATTTGAATTCTGAAACCACGCGCGGTCGGGGTTACTGCGCGCGCCGGAAAAGGAGTGGGGCCATGGCGGGGTGCGGGGACTTACGGCTTGCGTGGAAGTTTCTTAGCAAAATCAGCAAACCGCCCGGGCCACAAGCCCGGCGACGTCATACGCCAAAAGGGCCAAAATCCCCTTCGCCTGCGTCGGCCATTGCACCCGGCCGATTCCTCCTTTTCCCTCTCCGGATGGCTGCCGCCAAGACCCCACGCTCCGCCGCGCCGTTGCGCATCCTCACCGCCGTGCCGGTGTGCGATGGCCACGACAGCGCCGTCACCACGATCAACATCGAGCTGGCGCGCCACGGCATCGAGGTGATCTACCTCGGCTACCACCAGTCCGCCTCGGCCATCGTCCGCGCGGCGATCCAGGAGGACGTCAACGTCGTCGGCCTGTCCTCCTACAACGGCGGCCACATCGTCTTTTTCAAGGAGGTCGCCGACCAGCTGAAGAAAAGCGGCAATGGCGACATCCCCGTCTTCGGCGGCGGCGGCGGCACGATCACCCATGCCGACGAACGCGTGATGAAGCGCCAGGGCACCGACCGCATTTATTTCGCCGGCACGCCGCTCGAAAAGATGATGGCCGAAATCAAACGCGACTACGCCCGCGTCGCGAAGCCGAATCCCAAATTCAAGGGCGACCGCGCCCTGGCCCGGGCGATCACGATCGCGGAGGCTTCCGCCTTGGTGGGAGGGACTTTACGTCCCGACTCGAACGCCGCAGCGCGCTCGAAGCAGTCGGGGCGTAAAGCCCCTCCCACCTCAAAGGCAGCATTCGTCGTCGGCGTCGCCGGCCCCGGGGGCGCGGGCAAGTCCACGCTGATCGACGAGCTGACGTCCCGTTTCCTGCGCTCCTGCCCGGGCGGCCGCATCGCGCTCCTCGCCAACGACCCGTCGCACCCGGACTCGGGCGGGGCCATCCTCGGCGACCGCGTCAGCGCCATCTACGCCCAGGACGACCGCGTGTTCTTCCGTTCCCTCGCCACCCGCGGCAGCCTCACCGGCCTGTCGGCCGCGGCGCCGGCGGCGATCGAAATCCTGAAAACCTCCGGCGAGTTCGACCTGATCCTCGTCGAGTCCGTCGGCGTCGGCCAGGAAAGCGACCCGTTCCGCATCTTCGGCGGCGGCCCCAAGCTCGTGGACGCCACGCTGTTCGTGCTCGCTCCTTACTACGGCGGACTGATCCAGCTGCAGAAGATTGCTCTCCTCAACGGCGCGGACCTCGTGGCCTTGAACAAGTGCGACCACCCCATGGCCCACACCGCGAAAGCCGAGATCCAGGCCCGTTTAAATCAAAACGGCAAAGGCCAGACCCTCCAGGCCACGACCGCCGCCCGGCATTTCGACCCGGGCGTCGATGCCCTCTTCACCGCCCTCGCCCAACTCGGCGGCCTCGACCTCGCCATGGGCGGTGAAAAAGCCTGTCAGATGGAGATATTGAAATGATCCTCTCGCCTCTCACCCCTCGCCTCTCGCCTGGCACCGGAGGTGTCTCATGAGCCAGCTCGGAAAAATCGCGGATTCAGTCGACGCCTACAATGCCCACGTGGCCGCGGAGGTGAAGCGCGCGCGCACCGATCCCCGGTTTGCCGACGAGCTCCGCGCCAAGTGGACGCAGCTCCGCGCTTCGATCGAAATGACCAAGTCGCCCACCGGCACGCCCCTGCCGCGCCTCGCGCTGCCGGACACCGACGAACCGGGCGCCATCGCGGAGTACCTGCTCGGCCAGGGTTTCCCGGGCCAGTTCCCATTTGCGACGGCCGCGTATCGCGAGATGTACCTGGACCCGGGGGTGGAGCGCGCTGACCCCCGCGCGCTTAAAACGGCCGCGGGCCCCCAAGCTCCGCGGACTGAGGCCGGTCCGCGCCACCCGGGTTCGGGCAAGGTCAACGAGGAGCCGATGCGCCTTTTCGCCGGACTCGGCCTCGCCGAGGACACCAACGCGCGCTTCAAATACCTCAACACCCACCAGAAGAGTCTGCGTCTCTCGACGGCGTTCGACGGCCCGACGCTCTACGGACTCGACTCCGATCACGAGGGCGTGCTCGGCAAGGTCGGCGAAGGCGGCGTGGCGATCGACACCGTCGAGGACATGGCGCGGCTGTTCGCCGGCTTCGACCTGACGCGTTCCGACGCCTCGGTTTCGATGACCATGAACGCCCCGGCGCCGGTCATCCTGGCAATGTTCATCGCCGCCGCGAAGCGCCGCTTCGGTCCGGGCTGCGTCGCCCATCTCCGCGGCACGATCCAGGCGGACATGCTCAAGGAAGTGCAGGCGCAGAACGAGGTGATCTTCCCGGTCGAGGCCTCCCTGCGTTTCCTCTGCGACATGATCGAGTGGTGCGTGCCGAACATGCCGAAGTGGTATCCCGTCTCCATCTCCGGCTACCACATCGCGGAAGCCGGCGCCACGCCGGTGCAGCAGGCCGCCTTCACGCTCTCGAACGGATTTACCTACGCGGAACTGCTGAAGGCCCGCGGGGCCGACGTGAACGCGTTCGGCCCGCGCCTGTCGTTTTTTTTGGACTGCGGCCTCGACGTCGAATACCTCGTGCTCGGCCGCGTCTGCCGCCGCATCTGGGCCATCGGCATGCGCGATGTCTTTGGCGCCAACGCCAAGGCCCAGGCGCTCAAGCTGCACACGCAGACCTCCGGCCGCTCGCTGATCGCCGCCGAGTTCCAAAACAACCTCACGCGCACCGCGGCGGAGCTGATGATCGCGTACATGAATTACACGAATTCCTGTCACTCGAACTCCGCCGACGAGCCGTTCACCACCCCGACGGAAAAGTACGCGCTGCTCGCGTCGCACGGCCAGTCGATCCTCCTCGAGGAATCGGGCCTCTTCAAACACACCATGAACCTGTTCGGCGGCGCGCCGGGCCTGCTCATGCTCGAGCGCCAGGTCGAGAAGGCCATCCTCGATGTCTTCCGCGAGATGGACACGCTCGGCGGCGTCATCGCCGCGATGGAACAGCGCTACCAGCGCAGCAAGATCCAGGAGGCCGGCCACCGCATCGAGACCCAGATCTACTCCGGCGAGCGCCCGATCATCGGACTCAACAAGTACATTTCCCACGAGCCCATGCCGAGCGTGCCGCTGGCGCGCACATCCCCGAGGAAGCAACGCCTGCAGGTGGAGCGCCTCAGGGCCTTCAAAAAGAAGCACGCAAAGAAAGCCCCCGACGCCCTCCAGAAGCTCGAGAACGTCGCCCGCAGCGGCGGCAACGTCTTCGCCGAACTGGTGAACACCGTGGAAGTCTGCTCGCTCGGCCAGATCACCGCGTGCCTGACCGGCGTGGTCGGTAAGTTCAGACCGATGGTATGAAGTGGGGCCAGTCTCCGACTGGCCCGGACCGGTCGAAGACCGGTCCCACCTCAATCCGCCAGCCGCAGCTCCATCACGACCCGCAGCCCCACCCCGTCCGGGCCCGGTTCCAGCACCAGCGGCGCATAGTGCAGCGCGGCGATGTGGGTGACGATCGCCAGCCCGAGGCCGAGGCCTTGCTGCTCGTGCCGCGCGCGGTCGAACTGGCGGAAGGCCGCCACGCTCTCGATCTCCGCCGGCGTCATGCCGGCGCCGCGATCGGTGACCTCGATGCGATAAAGATTGTCGACGACCCGGCTCGACACGACCACCGGCGAACCCGGCGCGGAAAACTTCAGGGCGTTCTCGACCAGTTCGCCGACGGCGGCGCGCAGCCAGGCCGGACTGATCCGCACGGCGGCGGGCGAACAATCGAAACGCAAATCCGCCGAGCGGTTCATCCGCTCGGCCACGCCGATGATCTCGTCCTCGATGCCCGCGGCGGCCTCCATGGCCGCACCGGGATCGCTCCAGTTGGCTTCGCGGAGCTGCTCGAGCTGGAAATACTGCAGGAGCTTGCGCGCCAGGTTCTGCTGGCGCCGCGCACTCTGGCTGATGGACCGCGCGAGGTCGCGCAGGTCGGCCGGGGGGATCGAGCCGGCTTCGGACTCGATCATCGCGGCGATGCCGAGGATCCCGTTGAGCGGCGTGAGCAACTCGTGCGCCCACGGCGCCGCCATCTCGCGGTGATACTCCTCCGTGTAATGCTTCAGGCGCTCCGACAGCGTCTCGCGCTTCGCGAGCACGCCCTTGATGCTCTCAATCAGCTCGCGCGGTTCAAAGGGCTTGGTGATGTAGTCGTCCGCACCGAGCACCATCCCCTTGCGCTGGTCGGAACGGGCCGACCGGGCGGTCAGGAAAATAAACGGAATCGACCGCAGCTCGGGTTGCTGACGCAGCGCCTCCAACACCGCATAGCCGTTGAGCCGCGGCATCTCGACATCGCACAAAATCACGTCGGGTTTTTCGGAAGCGAGCGCAAGACCGGCCAGGCCATCGGCCGCCGTCAGCACAACATGCCCGTCAGCCTCCAGGCTCAACTCCACGAGCGTGCGCCACCGGGCGTCGTCCTCGATGACGAGGACTTTCCAAGTCTTGGGACGGACCGGATCCACTTGGACCGGCGGTGTGCTCTTGGTGCTCATGACAACTGCCGCGCAACCAGGTCGGCTTGCGCAAAGGCAACTGATAGTCGTTTACCCCCCTCCGTCCAGCCCTACGCACCCAACCACCTTAATTAAGGCGGTTTATTTTTACGGCCGAAGCGTTCTTGCGAGGAGCCCGGCAACGAGGCAATCGCGCCGGTTCGTGATGACAGGCCGAATCAGGACACTCCCTTGTTCTACGTGCGATTGCTCACCTTGAGCTTTCCCTTCGATGCGAGGCGTTTCTCGGTCTCCGCCCGGAAAACGGTGTCGGCGGAAGCGAAGGCCTGCGTGATGACCCCGATGAAATTATCGGCCGTGACGAGTTCGGCATCCTCTTCGTCGTTGTTGACGCCCTGCACCAGGAAACCGCCGCGGGTCTCGCCGACCACGCTGTGGGCGACGCGACGGCCGTTGTTCTTCACGTACACGACCGTCATGCCCTTCTTGATGTCGTCGTAATTGATTTCCTGCACGACCACCGCGGTGTTCGTCGCATAGAGCGGCTCCATCGAGCGGCCGATGCCCCACAGGGCGTGCGCGTTCGACAGGGTGGCGGCATGCGCCTCGGCGGCCTTCAGCTCGCTGCCCTGCGCCACCAGGCGCGGCGCCGGCGTGCGCTCGATGATCGCGGCGAGCACGCGCTCGGACTTGATCCCGGCACCCGCCACCAGGGCGCTGCCCGCGGCCACAAGGGCGGCGAGGGCGAGGCGGAGGGAGCGGGTGACGTTCTGCATGGATCGAGCATGCCTGAATCCGCGCCGCCTTCCCATCGTGCCACCCCCGTAAACCGCCCTGCGGAATTTTGCTGGGGTGTTTTCCCGTCGCAATCCGAGGATTTGCTCGCGCTCCGCTTAAAATCATTACAACAAGCCTCTTGTCCCGGCCGGGCGATGCCGCGACCAGCCCCTTTCCCCTTATGATTCGCGTCCTATACGCCGAAGATGACCCGAACGTCGCCGCGGTGGTCCGGAGCTACTTCAGCCATTTCGGTCCGGAAATCGACCTGCAGATCGTGCCCGACGGGCGAACCTGCCTCGAGCGGATGGCGAAGGGCGGCTACGACGTGCTGCTGCTCGACCTGGTGCTGCCGGACATCAACGGCCTGCAAATCCTCGGCGAACTCGCGCAGCGCGCCGATCGCACGCCCGTCGTGATGGCGAGCGGGCTCGGCCAGACCGACCTGGCGGTCCGCGCGCTGCGGGCCGGCGCGGTGGACTGCGTCGACAAGACCTCGCCGCAATTTCACCAGATCGTCGACATCGTGAAGCGCGTGCACGCGCGCAATCTCGAGAAAAAATTCAACCAGTCCGCCCCGCCGCCGGCCGAGCCGCTCCAGAAGCACCGCGTGCTGCTGGTCGAGCTGTCGGGCGTCACCCGCCGCACCCTCGAGGAGTTTTTCCAGGCCCACGCCCCGCAGATCGACCTGGTCGGCGATGCCACGCCGGCGGCGTTCGAGCGCATCCTCGCCGGCCACGCCGAGGCCGAAGCCGTGTTGATCGGGCCCACGCCCGGCGCGATCAGTTCGCTCGACACGCTGCGGCGCCTGCGCTCCCACCGCGCGAAACTGCCGGCGGTCGTGCTCGCCGCGCGCGGCGACGGCGAGAGCGCCGTGGCGGCGTTCAAGCTCGGGGCCCAGGATTACATCCTCCAAAAACCGGACTACCTCGCGGACCTCGTGTTCTCGCTGAACAACATTCTCCGCCAGTCCGACGCCGAGCGCAGCAACGAGCAACTCACCCGCGAACTGGAAGCGCTCAACCGTTCCCTCGAGGCGCAGGTGCGCACCCGCACCGCCGAACTCCAGGCCCTGTCCATGCGGATCCTGCGGGTGCAGGAGGACGAGCGCCGCACCATCGCGCGCGAGTTGCACGACCACCTCGGCCAGATGCTCACCGGCTTGCGCTTCCAGTTGGAGGCGATCCGCCGCGACGCCGGCGCTCCCCTCCAGCCGATCCTGGGCGAGACCCTTGGCTCGACCGATGAGATCATCCAGTACCTGCGTGAAATGACGCAGCAGCTGCGTCCGCGCGTGCTCGACGACCTCGGCCTCGCGCCCGCATTGGAGTGGCATCTCAATCTTTTCCAGCGCCAGACCGGCGTGACCGTCGCGCTCGACGCCTCGTTGCCCGCGCAACGCCTGTCCGGCGACCTCGAAACCACGGTGTTCCGGGTCGTGCAGGAGGCGCTGACCAACATCGCCCGCCACGCCGGGACCACGACGGCCAACGTCACGCTCACCACCGACCGCGACCATCTCATCGTGGAAATCACGGACCGCGGACGCGGCTTCGATCCGGACGCGGTGCACGCGCGGCGCGACTCGCTGGGCCTGACGGGCCTCTGCGAACGTGTCATCCTCGCCGGCGGTCGCACGGAAATCTTTTCCCGCATCGGCCAGGGCACGCGCATTCACGCGGAAATCCCGCTGGTCCCTTTGCCCGGCGGCTGACATCGGACCGGTAGCAACCGCAACGGCATCCGCCTCCACCCGCTTATTCCATGAACACCGTCATTCTAGCCGACGACCACGATGTCGTGCGCCGCGGCATCCGCAGCATTCTCGAGGCCGATGGCAACTTCAACGTCGTGACCGAGGTCGCCGACGGCCTGGCCGCCGTGCAGGCCGTCGAGAAGTTCAAGCCCGCGCTGCTGTTTCTCGATCTCTCGATGCCGCGCCTGCACGGGCTCGAGGCGCTGCGGCAGATTCGCACGGCCAGTCCCAACACCAAGGTGCTCGTCCTCTCGATGCACAACGACGAGCCCTACGTGATCGAGGCGCTGCGCGCCGGCGCGATGGCCTACATTTTGAAGGGCTCCGAATCGACCGAGATCGCCCGCGCCGTCGGCGAGGTCCTGGCGGGCCGGCGCTACCTCAGCGCGCCGCTGTCCGAGCGCGCGATCACCGCGCTGACCAACCGCACGCCCGACCAGTCGGACCCGCTCAACGCCCTCACCCCGCGCGAGCGCGAGGTGCTCGCCCTCGCCGCCGAGGGCATGAGCATGACGGCAATGGCCGAGAAACTTTTCATCAGCCCGCGCACCGCCGAGACGCACCGCACCAACCTCATGCAAAAACTCGGCCTGCAGTCGCAGACGGACCTGGTGAGGTTCGCGATCCGGCGGGGGTTGATCCAGGCTTGAAGATAAGCCGAGAGCTTAGAGCCAAGGGTTGAGAGCCAAACCAAGAGCCGCGGCAAGCAACGGTGAGGCCTGACAGTAACCGAGCCAGGCCTGGCTCCGGGACTCTCAGCCCTAAGCTCTCCGCTCCTCATCACCCCGGCAACCTAAACCCTTCCATCTGCGCCTTCACTTCCTGCAGGAAGGCCGCGGCGGTGGCGCCGTTGACGACCTTGTGGTCGAAGGTGAGCGAAAGGGTGACGACCTCGACCGGATGGATCACGCCGCCGTCGTTGATGAGGCGCTCGTGCGCCGTTCCAACAAACAACGTGCCCATGGCCGGCGGCACCACGATGGGCGTGGCACTCTCGACGCCAAACGCGCCGAGGCTCGTCAGGTTGACCGGCGCCTGCACGTCAACGAGCTTGCCGGAGCGCGTGTCTTCCACCGCCTGGTTGTAGGCGCCCACGAAATCCGCCCAGCCCTTTTGGTTCGCCTGCCCGACGGACGCGGTCGCGAGCCGGTCGCCATCGAGGGCCACCGCGACGCCGAGTTCGAAATCGGCCTGCTCGAGGATGGTGCCGTCCTTGTTCACGATGCAGCGGAAAGCCGCGTGCTTCTCCTGCGCGCGCACCACGCACCAGGCGATCATGGCCGACGGCGAGGCCGCGGCCTTGCCGTCCTTTTGCTTGGCGGCTTCGCGCGCGGCGCGGAGCGCGTCCCAGCGCGCGTCCATCAGCATGTTGGCGGGAACGACGGTATCCAGGCGCTTCGTGATGGCCGGATGCAAAGCAGGCGGGCGGACATTGCCTTTCATGGGAGCAGCAGTTGAAGAGATGGCCGCAGCGGCGGGCGCGGATTTGGCGGCGGATTGCCGGGTGGGAGGGGTTTTATACCCCGACCGGTCGGGAAGTAAATTTCCTCCGCCCACCGCGCCTTCGACCGCGAGTCCGCTCGTGCTCGCGGCGTCGCCGGTCACCACCGCGATTTCCTGGCCGATCAGCACCGTGTCATCGACCTTGATCTTCCACGACTTGAACGTGCCGGCAAAGGAAGCCTCGATCGGGTAAACGGCCTTGTCGGTCTCGACCTCGCACAGCACGTCGTCGTGCTTCACCGTGTCACCGGCTTTTTTATTGAGCGCGACGACCCGCGCCGAGCGCAGGCCCTCGCCCATGATCGGCACGCGCACGAGGATGTCGGTCGTGCCGGCGATGACGGTGTTTTGATGCCAATGGACCTCATGCGCGGGCGCGAGGACTGGCGGTTGCGAGTCGGGCTTGCCGCCCGCCATGGCCGCGGCCGTCGCGGGCACAAAACCGGAACGACCGGCATCGATCGACACCGTCCGCCAGATCGCATCCAGGATCCGCGGCACATCGGGCAGCGCGGCATACTCGTAGATCGGGTTGTAGCCGATCATCACGTTGCCCTTCGAAACCAGCACCGGCGGCGCCTTCAACGCCGCCCACAGCTCGGGCTGGCTCATGACATGGGTGATGATCATCTGGCCGACCGAGCAGTTCTCGGTGTCCTCCTGGACCACCACCAGCCGGCCGGTCTTGCGCACGGAGGCCTCGATCATCGCCTTGTCCCACGGGACGATCGAGCGGAGATCGATCAGGTCCACGCCGACCTCGCCTTTCAACTCCACGATGGCCTCGAGCGATTTCTCCATCGTGTTGCCCCACGCCACGAGCGTGAGGTCATCGCCTTCCTGGCACAACCGCGCCACGCCGAGCGGAATGGAAGTCACCGGCGCCGTCACCTCGCGCTCGGCCCACAGCATGTGCTTCGGCACGAGGAAAAGCACCAGGTCCTCGGCGTGCATCGCCGTCCACAGCAAGCCGGCGGCATCCTCGGGCGTGCTCGGAATCACGATGTTGATGCCCGGAAAATGCGCGAAGACCGACTCGTTCGCCTGCGAGTGCCAGAGTCCGCCACCGGGCAGGTAGGCGCCGTACGGCGCGTAGATGACGGCCGGCACCTTCCATTCGCCGTTCGAGCGCCAGCGCAGGTTCGCGAGGTTGGCGGTCAGCTGGTTGAAGCCGGGATAAATGAAGTCGATGAACTGGATCTCGAACACCGGCCGGCGTCCATACATCGCCAGGCCCCCGGCAAGGCCGATGATGGTCGACTCGGCGAGCGGCGCATTGAACACCTGGCCGGGAAAATCCGTCGTGAGCTTCTGCGTGAGCCGGAACACGCCGCCCTTGGGATCCTCGACATCCTCGCCGAAAATGATGCGCCCCGGATCCGCATCGAGCCCCGCGCGCAACGTGCGGTTGATGAGGTCGCCCATCCGGTACTGGCCGGGCTTGAACAGTTCCTCCTGCAGGTCGGGCGACGGCCCGGTCGTCTCGACCAGGAGTTCGTCGGGCCGCGGGTTCTCGGCGGCCTCGGCGGCGGCGTAATCGCGGCGGACCTTTTCCTTCACCTCGGCCTCCAGCGCGGTGAAATCCTTCTCGGTCAGTTCGCCGAGCTTGATCATCCGGTCCTTCAACTGGCGGATCGGGTCGGCGTGCTCCAGCGCGGCGATGGCCTCCTTCGAGCGATAGAGCGCGTGGTCGTCGGAACTCGTGTGGCTCGAAAGCCGCTCCAGCTTCACCCAGAAAAACACCGGCCCGTGACCGGCGCGCAAATCGGCCAGCGCCTGTTGCGCGGCGGCGTGCACCGCCTCGGGATCGCGCCCGTCGACCATCCGCCATTGCGCCCGGTTGATGACCTCGAGCGCCATCGGGTTGATGCCCTTCGTCGGCGTGGAAATGCCGTAGCCGTTGTCCTCGACGATCAGCAGGAGCGGCAGCTTCCTTTCGTGCGCAAAGCTGATCGCCTCGTAGAAATCGCCCTGGCGCGAGGCCGCGTCGCCGATCGTCGTGACCACCACGCCGTCCTTCTGGTCCAGCTGCAGGCCCCACGCGATGCCGCAGGCCGGCAGCAGCTGCGAGCCCGTCGGCGTCGGCACGCTGACGATGTTGTGCTCCCGCGAGCAGAAGTGCGACGGCATCATGCGGCCGCGCGAGGCCGAGTCGCGCTTCGCGAAATATTCCAGCGCCAGGTAGCGCGTCGTCAGGCCGCGGCCCATGCACAACCCGCGGTCGCGGTAATACGGCACGATGAAGTCGCTGTCGCGCAACTGGGCGCCGATCGCGGTCAGCGCCTCGTGGCCGCGACCGGACACATGGAAATGCCCCTTGCCCTGGCGGTTCAGGCTCTCCTCGCGGAGATCGCCGAGCCGGCTCTCCAGCATGGTCAGCAGCAGGTGACGCTTCTGCTCTTTGTTCAAGGTGGCGGCGGTGGCCATGGAATCGCGGAATTTTCCCCGGTTGGACCCGGCCTGCAACGCATTTTCTGCCACCAGCCGGAATCGACTCGCCTTTAGTCCGTTTGGAGGAGGTGGTGACGCCGCAAACGCGGTGGGAAAACTTGAGACCTGAAACCTGAGACCTGAAATTTAGGTTTGTAGGCCGCTGCTTGTCGGCGGAACTGTTTTTAGTGGGAGGGGTTTTATACCCCGACGGGATTGATGTCGCTTTCGCTGTCGGGGTATAAAACCCCTCCCACCGCCAACCCTCAAACCGCCCCGAGGCTCTTCGCGTGGCGCATCAGGCCGCCGCGGAATGCCGGGAAGCCTGCGCCGAGGAGCAGCGCGAGGTCGGCATCGTTCGGCGTCTTCAACACGCCCTCGGCGAGCACGCGCTTGGTTTCGTCGATCATCACCCCGTTGAGCCGGTCCGCGAGTCCGGCGGTCTCCGCGGACGCCACCGCGGCGGGCTTGAAGGAATCCATGGCCGGGTTCGGGCGCTCCTGGCCGCCGCCGTATTCATAGAAGCCCGCGCCCGTGCCGTTTTTGCGTCCCTTGAGTCCGGCCGCGAGCATGCGCTTGCACACCGTGGCCGCGTGGAAGCGCCCGGGAAAATAGTGCTGCATCTCGTCGAAGATGAAATCGGTCACGTCCACGCCGACTTCGTCGATCAGGCGCATCGGCCCCATCGGCCAGCCCCAGTCGCGCAGCGCGCGGTCGATGACCTCCGTCGGCACGCCCTGCTCCCACTGGCGGCACGCCTCGTTGAGATAAAAGAAGAGCACGCGCGTCACCAGGAAGCCGGGCGACGAGCGGCAGATCACGGGCGTCTTGCCGAGCGCCTTCACGAAGGCCAGCGCGCGCTCCGCCGTGGCGCGCGTCGTGTGCTGGCCGAGCACCATCTCGACGAGCGGCATGCGGCCGACCGGATTGAAGAAATGGAGGCCGAGCACGCGACCGGGGTTGGTCGCCGTCGACGCCAGTTCCTCGAGCGGCAGGGCCGACGTGTTCGAGGCGAACACGCAATCGGGCGCCATCACCTTGGAGAGTTGCGCAAAGAGCTTTTGCTTGGCCGCGACGTTCTCGACGATCGCCTCGATCACGAGGTCGCACACGTCGAAATCCTCGAGGCTCGTCGTGATGCCGATGCCGCCCATCATCCGGTGGGCGTCGGCGGAACTGATCTGGCCGCGCTCCTCCTGCTGTTTGAACAGTGCGCGGATCACCTTGATGCCGCGCTCGACCGCCTCCTTGTCGGTGTCGCAGAGCATCACGCCGAAACCGCGCGACGCGCACCACTGCGCGATGCCGGAACCCATCACGCCGGCGCCGAGGACGCCGATGATGCGGAAGGGTTCGGCCGCCTTCGCCGCGGCCGGTTCGTTCGGAAACCACGCGTCCAGGCCGGCCTTTTTGCCGGCTTCCTTGAGGTGGAAAACATGGATCAGGTTTTTCGCCGTCTCGCCCGCGGCGACGCCGCCGAACAGCGCGGCCTCCAGATCGAGCGCCGGGCCGAGCGGCAGGCCCGCGCCTTTCTCGACCGCATCGAGCACCGCCAGCGGGGCCGGCTGGCCGCGCTGTTTCGCGAGCACCGCCTTGCGCTGCGTGGCAAAGAAATCCGCGGACGCCTCCGGCGGCGCCGGCCGCCTGGGCCGGCCCTCGGCGGCAAGCCGCAGCGCCGCGGCCTTGGCGCGCGCCCTCAATTCGGCGGCGGGCACGAGTTCGTCGACCAGCCCCGCGGCGTGCGCCGCCTTCGCCGGCACGAGCGCGGCCTTCAGCATGTGACCCACCGCCGCTTCCGCGCCGATCAGCCGCGGCAGCCGCGCGCAACCGCCCCAGCCGGGAATCACGCCGATGCCAACCTCCGGCAGGCCGATGACCGTCTCCTTCGCGTCGCTCGCGAGCCGCCAGTGACACGCCAGCGCCAGCTCATAACCGCCGCCGGCGCACGCGCCGTGGATGGCGCAGACGACCGGCACCTTCAGGTTTTCGAGTTGCGCAAACAATTCCTGGCCGTCGCGCGAGAGTTGTTTCGCGGACTGCGCATCCGGCAGGACCGCGAGCCACTTCAAATCGGCGCCGGCGATGAAGATCTTTTCCTTGCCGCTCACCACCACCACGGCCTTCAGCGGCTGCGCCGCCAGCGCCGCGATGCCCGCGCGCAAGGCCGCCTGCGTGGTCGGATTGAAGACGTTGGCCCGGGCCGACGGATCATCGAAGACCAGCCAGCCAATACCTTCCGCGTCAACGGAATGAGTCACCGGGGTAGGATCGCTCGGGGTCATGCTTGATTGGGCGCCATTCAACCGTTCCGTCCGGATGAAGTAAAGCTCCGGCGAGGGTTTTAACCCAAACGGAGGTGGCTTTTCCCGATGAGCCAAGGCATCGCTCCGCCGGGCCTACGGCTGCCAAGCCCCTCTCGAGCCGGAACGATGCAATTGAACCGCGAAAGGCTACCGGGAAAATTCTGATTTTGCCCGGGATCACGAAAGCGTGAGGACGACAACGCGTCACCAAGGATCATGGCTGACTCGCGATTTTCGCGTTTCTTCGCGTCCTTCGCGGTTTCTCCTGAATGCCTCGCCACGACCAATCAAGAAACCCAAAGAAGGATCAGCGCCGGCCGGCGCCGCGCGCAAATTTTCTCAGATACTTCAACGCCACCTCGAGGTCATTGGGCAGCGGCGAGGTCAGCGTCATCTTCTCGCGACTCACCGGATGCGTGAAGGTCAATCCGGCGGCATGCAGCGCCAGCCGCGAGATCAGCGGCTTCTCGTCATCGCGCCCCTTGTAGCCGCGCTTGAGGTCGGAAAGCAGCAGGCGCGTCTCGTTGCCATAAAACGGGTCGTTGAGAATCGGCGTGCCGGTCGCGGCCAGGTGCACCCGGATCTGGTGCGTCCGGCCGGTCTGCGGCCGGCACTCGAGCCACGCGAAACCCGGCCGGCCCGCGGGCTGCGGGAAACGCTCGAGCACGGTGCATTCCGTGACGCTGGCCTTGCCGTGCTTCTTCACGACGCACATCCGGCCGGGCTTCGCGTCGTCCTCCTTCAAAACCAGGTCGATGGTGAACGTGTCGCTGGAAATCGCGCCCTCCGCGGCCGGCGTGACGGCCGGCAGCCCGACCGTGATCGCGTGGTACACCTTGCCGACGGTCTTGGACTGGAACTGGCCGCTGATGAAATCCAGCGCCGGCTTGGTTTTCGCGCACAAGACGACCCCGCTGGTGTCCGCATCTATGCGGTGCACGTTCGCGACGCCGTGCCCCATTTTTTCATGCACCAAGTCCATCAGGTTCTCGCGCGACTTGTCCCACCGGTCGGGCGCGATCAACAGGCCGCTCGGCTTGTCGAACGCAATCACGGCATCATCTTCGAAAAGGACCGGCGGCAGGGGCATGGGATGCGCGCCACAGTGGGCCGCCCGGCGGGCGCGGCAACCTTGAAGAATTATTTTCCCGCGGTGGCGCCCCTCCCGCCGGTCTCGAGGGGCAACCAGCGCACCGCCTTGCGGAATCCGGCTTGGCGTGCCGCTTCCCGTGCTGCTAGCTCTTCGTTCCCACATGACGCTGGCCCCACGCTTCCTGGTTAACCTTTGGGCGGCTTTCCGCGTCACGCGGCTGGCGCGGCGCCTGCGGCGTCCGGGCGCCGACGCGGCCGGGCAGAAGGCCGCCTTCGCCGCGGCGATGCAGTCGTTCGTGGGGACGGAATTCGGCCGCGAACACGGGCTGGCGGCGGATACCTCCTACCAACAGTTCCGCGGCGCCGTGCCGCTCCGCACGCATCATTACTTCGACCCGCTGGTCGCGCGCATGGCGGCGGGCGAGCCCGACGTGTTGGTGCCGGGCCGCTGCCGCCTGTTCGTCGAGACCGCCGGCACGACCGGCCTCGCCCCCCGGCTCCTGCCGGTGCCGGACGCGATGCTGCAACACTACCGCGCCGGTCTGCGCGACGCGTTGTTTCTCTATGCCGCGCGCGCGGGCCACGCGGGCCTGTTCCTCGGCCGCCACGCGCACCTGGGCGCCAGCACCACGCTGACCAGGACGGACGGCGTCCAGCGCGGCGGCCTCGACGCCCTGCTCGCCCACTGCCTGACGCCGTGGGTCGGGGCGAATCTCTACGCGCTTCCGCCGGCGGTCGCGCACCTGCCGGACGGCGCGGACAAGACCGCGGCGTCGGCGGAAACGCTCTGGCAAACCGACCTCGCCCTGATCGGCGGCGTGCCCGGCGCCGTGGCCGCCTTTGCCGAGGCCGTGCGCGGGCGGGATGAGGAAGGCCGCCCGGTCATTCCCAATCTGCAAACGGTGTGGCCCAATCTCGAATGTTTCGTGCACTTCGGCGCGCCGCTCGGCCTGTTTGGCGAAACCCTGCGCGCGGCGCTGACCAGTGTCGCGTTTCACGAGCTCTACGCCGCGGCGGAAGGTGTTTTCGCCGCGCAGGATGACACCCACCAGCCGGGGCTGCGCCTGCTGACGGACGCCGGGATCCACTACGAGTTCCTCCCGCTCGCCGATTACCACGAAGGCAACCTCGCGCAACTCGGCGCCCAATGCGTGCCGCTCGACAAGGTCAAGGCCGGCGTCGACTACGTCCCGTTCCTCACGACCCCCGCCGGGCTCTGCCGCTGCGCCATCGGGGATATCGTGCGCTTCGTGTCGATCAGCCCGCCGCGCCTCCAGTTCGTCGGCCGCACCGGGCTGTACCTCAACCCGTTCGGCGAGCAGGTGACCGAGCGCGAATTGATGGACACGATGCTCGCGGTGTGCGCCCGCAACGGCTGGCGCGTGGTGAACTTCCACGTCGCCCCCTACCAACAGCGCATCGCCGCCGGCCAGGAGGTACGGTGTCACGAGTGGTGGCTCGAGCTGCACACGCACACGCTGCGCACGCCGACGGCCAATGTGCTCGGTCCGGAATTCGACGCCGAACTCGCGACGCGCAACCGCGACTACGCCCTGCGGCGCAACGAGCGCACGATCCACTCGCCGCAGGTGCGGCTCGTGATGCCCGGCGTGTTCGAGCAATGGGCGGGAAAGCACCACAAGACCGCCGGTGCCAGCAAAATGCCGCGCTGCCACTCGACGCGGCTCATCGCCGACCAGCTCGCCGCACTCGCCCGGTTCCACCCGGAGACGCAGGCGCCGTTCCCGGTGGGGGAGTGAGCGCCCGGTTGCGATGATTGAAAGTGCCGGCCGTCGTCAGACGGCTGGCGCCAGCGGTCTGACGACCGCTGCTCCTTTTCCGGCCAAAATTATGCCTCCGGTTCCGCGCTTTTCTTCCCCTTCGCCTTCTTCGTCGCGGCGGATTGCTTGGCGTTGAGCCACACCTGGCCCTTGGCGTTCGCGTTGAGCCAGTAGATTTCGCCCCCGTGCTCGGCAAAGGTGGGCTTGCCCTTCGGAGTCTCAGGCAATTGCAGGCCGGCCGACGCGAGCAGCGCCATGACCTGGTCGTCCGTTTTCTCGAGACGCGAGGAAAGGTCGCTGAGCGGGGCGGTGACGCCTTCGCCGCGCTTCTTCGGCTGCATGAGCAGGCGCACGGCGGTGAGAATATTTTCCGGCGGCAGCGGGGTCGCCGCAGGCTGGCCGTTGCCCGCCGGCTCCTCGGGCGGCAGGCTGCCGCCGAGATTCCGCGGATTGCCCTGGTCGGGCGCCGCCTCGGACCGCTGCCCTCCGCCTTCGCCCGCCGGGCCCCGCTCGTCACGCTCGCGCCCGGCATTGATCCAGATTTCGCCGCGCTGGTTGCGGTTCAGCCAGTAGGCGAAGCCGTTGTCGTTCGCGCGGACCGGCGGCTCGCCCTCGCCCGCCAGCCTGAGCCCAAACGCGCCGAGTTGCTCGAGCAGTTGCGCCTCGTCGAGGTGCAGGGCCTTGGTGAGGTAGGGGAAGCTGCCGGACCAGCCGTGACCGTGACGGTTGCGCCGCATCATGCCGCGCAGCTTGTCGAGGAAGGTCTTGGGCCCGGTGTTCTCCTCGCGGGGCGGCTGGTTCTGGGCGGACGGTTGCGGCGGACGGGCACGCTCCTCGCGCCGTTCGTCCCGGTGACGGTCGTCACGCTGGCGCTCGTCGCGCCGGGAATCGTCGCGCGGCTCCTGCGGAGCGGCGGCCATCTCGGCGGGCACTTCCTCGTCGGCCAGGCGCTTGCCGGGAACGATGCGGAACACCGGCTGCGGCTTTTCGCGCGTGTTGATCCAGATCTCGCCGCGGCGGTTGATGTTCACCCAATAGAGGTCGCCGTCGTATTCGACGTACACGGGCTTGGCGTTCTCATCGGCCGGGATCGACAGCCCGCACTCCACGAGCGCGCCCTTGATGTCCGCCTCCTCAAACTGCCATTTTTTGGCGAGGTAATCCACGCCGACCGACATGCCCGGGCCGCGCTGGTTGCGGCGCATGTGCGGTTTCATGGCATCGAAAAAGCTCGGGAGCTCGTCCTCCGCGGAAATCTTGTCCCACTCGTCCTTCGGCGCGTGCTCGTCCTCGGGGGCGTCCGGGTCGTCGTCGCGCGACGTGTCGCGCGGGCGGCGCAGCCCGTCGTCGCCGGCGGCCTTCTCCTCGATGAAGTCGCCGGATTTCTCCTCCGGGGCGGCCGCGCCCGTGGCGCTGCCGGCCTTGAACTTCGCCTCGAATTCCGCGCGCAGCTTGTCGGCCTCGGCGCGCGCCGCGGCGGCGACCGCGTCCTCCAGCGTCCAGTCGCGCTCCACGGAACGCCGCGCGAGCCCGGTGAAGGCGAGCGCGTTGTCCGGCGCGGTGTGGAAGTTGATGATCTCCCACTGTTCCTTGCCGAGATCGTTGATAAATTTTTCCATCAGGGCCGGGGAGGCGAATCCGCCCTTCCCGCTGCTGATGACTTTGTATTCCCAGTTCGCCATATGGACGTTCAGGCATCCCGTATCCCCTCCCCTGACGCCAGCTTAAATTCCCCGGCCAGCCGGCGGAATTCCCCGGCCGCGGCTCGCCAAACGCTGTCGCACCCTGTAGCCACATCCCGTTTCGCGTCCCCGCCCCCCGGCCAACCTGCCCGCACCCATGAGAACCCTGATCCTGTGCACCGTCCTTGCCACCCTGAGTCTCGCTCCCGTCGGCCGCGCCGCCGAAGCGGCCCAAACGAGCCTGCCTGCGCCCGACGCCGACAACGGCGGCCTCCTCCTGCCGCCCGGGTTTCGCGCGCTCGTGTTCGCGGACAACCTCGTCGGCGACCGCAAGGCCGGCAAACGCGCGGACAACCTCCGGTTCATCGCGGTCGCCCCGAACGGCGATGTGTATGCCAAGACCAAGCGCGGACCGTTGCTCGCGCTGCGCGACAGCGACGGCGACGGTCGCGCGGACCTGGTGAAGGAATTCGGCGAAGGCGGCGGCTCGGGCCTGCTCTTTCATGATGGCTGGCTCTACCATTCCACCGACAAGGACGTCTACCGCTACAAATACACGCCCGGCGAGCTCGTGCCCGGCGCCGCGCCCGAGCGCATCGTGGCCGACCTGCCCAACCAGCGCACGCACGAGACGAAGTCGTTCTTCTTCGACGATGCCGGTGCGCTGTTCGTGGAAACCGGCTCGCCGTCCAACTCCTACGGCGGCGCCAATGACCGCCGGTTCGGCGCGAAGGGCTCGGACGCGACGGACTTTTTGCAGATCCACGGCGGCTTCTGGCGCTTCGACGCGGCCAAGCCCAACCAGAAACAAGCCGACGGCTTCCATTTCTCGACCGGGCACCGTCACGTCGTCGGCGTCGCCTGGAACCCCATTTCAAAGAGCGCCTTCTTCGTCATGCATGGCCGCGACAATTTGCACGACGTCGACCCCGAGCATTACTCGATCGCCGACGGCGCCGAGCTGCCGGCGGAGGAATTCCATCAATTGAAGGAAGGCCTGAATCTCGGCTGGCCGTACACGTACTACGACCCGCTGCAGAAGGCCCGCATGGTCTCGCCGGAGTTCGGCGGCGACGGCCGGAAGCGCGCGGAGACCGGCAAGTACCCCGATCCCCTCATCGCCTTCCCCGCGCACTGGGCTCCCTTGCAAATGGCGTACTACAACGGCTCGCAGTTTCCCGAGCGCTACCGCGGCGGCATGTTCGTGGCCTTCCACGGGTCGTGGAACCGCGCGCCGCTCCCGCAGCGCGGCTACAATGTTTCCTTCATTCCGTTCGGCGCCGACGGACAGCCCAGCGGACAATATGAAGTGTTCGCCGACAATTTCGCCGGCCGCTCCAATTTCACGTCGCCCGGCGACGCGCGCTATCGCCCGGGCGGCGTGGCGGTCGGCCCTGACGGTTCGTTGTACATCTCGGATACCGAGAAGGGCCGCATCTGGCGGGTGATCTACGTCGGCGACCAACCCGTGACGTCCGCGCCGGCGGTCAAAACCGCCACCGGACCCGCCGCTCCCGGCAAACCCGCGGCCACCGCGGCCAATCCCCGCGGCCAGGCGCTCTATGCGCAACTCTGCGCGTCCTGCCACATGGCGGACGGCAGCGGCGTGCCCAACCTGCAACCATCGCTCATCGGCAATCCCATCGTCCGCGGCGATCCGGCCACGCTGGTCCGCGTGATCCTCCATGGTCCCGCGGCCGTGTTGCCCGCCGACCGCCCCAAATACTCGAACCTCATGCCCGGGTTCGCGCCGTCGCTCAATGACACGCAGGCCGCCGATCTCGCGACCTTCCTGCGCCAGGCTTACGCCGACGGCGGCGCGGACGTGACGCCGGCCCAAGTCGCAACCCTGCGCAAGACGCCGTGAAGCGAACGGCCCGTGCGCTGGGATTTCTCTTCCTCGGATCATGGGCCGGGGCGCAGGGGATCCGCGTCGATCCCGTCGTGCTCACGCCGGTCACGGTGACGGCAACGCGCGCCCCGCAGCCGCCGGCGCAGGTGCCGTTCTCGCTGGTGACACTGGGCGGGCAGGAAGTGCGCGCCGCGCCGACGGCCACGCTCGACGGGGCGCTGCGTTCCGTGCCGGGGTTCAGCCTGTTTCGGCGCAGCGACAGCTTCACCGCGAATCCCACGGCACAGGGCGTTTCCCTGCGCGGACTCGGTCCGAGTGGCGCGAGCCGCTCGCTCGTGTTGCTCGATGGCGTGCCACTCAACGATCCCTTCGGCGGCTGGGTGCCGTGGAGCCAGGTGCCGCGCGAATCGCTCGCCGCGGTCGAACTCGTCCGCGGCGGCGGCGCCACCGCCTGGGGCAATGCCGCGCTCGGCGGCGTGATCCAGTTGCTCACCGACCCGGAGACCGGCCACCTCATGAACGACCAGCCGAGCGGGCGGGTCGCGGCGAGCTACGGGGACTTTTCCACGCGCAGCGCCGAGATCGTGCTCAATCAGCGCGCGGGCCCCGGCAGCCTGCAGCTCGCCGGGCGCATCTTCGCCACCGACGGGTTTTCCCTCGTGGCGCCGGAAGATCGCGGGCCGGTGGACCTCGCCGCGTGGAGCCGGCACCGCTGGGCCAGCGCGCGCTGGACGCAGGCGGTGGGCGCCGACGCCACGCTCACGGTCACGGGCCGCACGTTCGCCGAGAAGCGCGGCAACGGCACCGCCTACCAGCGCAATGCGTCCGACGAAACCTCCGGTTCCGTGGCGCTCGCGGTGCGACCGGACAAAACATTTTCGTGGACCGCGCTCGCCTACGGGCAGGACCAGTCCTTCAGCAGCACCTTCGTTTCGGTCAACGCCACGCGCACGGCGGAGACGCCCGCCAGCGACCAGTTCGCCGTGCCCGCCGCCGCGCTCGGCGCCGCCTGGACCGGGGTCTGGACCCACGCCAGCGGGGCGCGCACGGGCGCGGGCGCCGACCTGCGACGCGTGCGGGGCGAGACACGGGAAAACTTCACCTTCAGCGCCGGCGACTTCACGCGCCAGCGGATCGCGGGCGGCACGCAGGCATTCGCCGGACTGTTCGCCTTGCATGAACGGCCCCTTGCCGCGGACTGGCATCTCACGCTCGGCGGCCGGCTCGACGGCTGGCGCGAGACCGACGGCCACCGTCGCGAAACCGACCGCCTCAGCGGGACCGTGCTCCGCGACGATCACCATGCCGATCGGGACGGCGTGGAACTCAGTCCCAGCGCCGGCGTGGTCTGGACGCCGGGCACCGCCTGGCGCCTGCGGCTCGCCGGCCAGCAGGCCTTCCGCCGGCCCACGCTCAACGAGCTCTACCGGCCGTTCCGCGTCGGCAATGTGATCACCGAAGCCAACGCCGATTTGAAAACCGAGCGCGTGACCAGCGGTGAACTCGGCATCGAATGGTTCATACCGGCCCCGGCCGACATTCACGGCGCGCATGGACCCGATCGCGTCAAACTGGGCGCCACCGTTTTCTCCAACGCGCTGCGCGATGCGGTGGGCAACGTCACCCTCGCCCGCGGTCCGGGCACGTTTCCCATCGTGGGCTTTGTCCCGGCCGGCGGCACGGGACGCCAGCGGCTCAACCTCGACCGGCTGCGCGTGCGCGGCGTGGAGCTGTCCGCGGAATGGCGGCCGGACCGGCGTCTGTCGTTCACCGCCGCGTATCTCTACAACGACGCCGTCGTGCAGCGGTCCACGCTGGCCCCGGCCCTCGCGGGCAAGCGGCTCGCCCAGGTCCCGCGGCACAGCGCGTCATTCGGCGCCGCCTGGCGCGCCGGTCGGCTCACGCTGACCCCGCGGCTGCGGGTGATCGGCCGGCAATTCGAGGACGATGAAAACCTGCTCATCCTCGGCACCGCCGCCATCGCGGATCTCGGCGCGAGTTGGACGACCGGCCGCGGCGAATTTTTCCTGACGATCGAAAACCTCGGCGACGCCCGGGTCGAAACCGGCCGGACCCCCGACGGTCTCGTCAACACCGGCACGCCCCGCCTCGCCCTCGGCGGTTTCCGGACGGCTTGGTAGCCGGCCCGGTCAATCCCGCTCCACCACGAACCGGATGGGCACGCGCATGCGCGTGTTGACCTTGCGTCCATCCTTGATGCCGGCGCGAAAACGCCATTTGGCCACGCCATCGGCCGCGGCCTGCTCGAATCCCGGGTGCGTCGAGGAAACGACGCGGATGTCGCGGGTTTCGCCCCGCGTATCCACGATGAATTCCACGACGACATCAGCCCGATCGACCTGCTGCTTGAGTGTAACGGGAAATACCGGCGCGGGCTGGACGATCGGTTCCGGCACGCGGTCCAGCTGCGAGAGATCGAACAGGTTCTTGAGTCCGCCCCCCGGACGCGTCCCGGCCTGGGCAATCCGGACCGGGATGGCGGTGAGCTTCGACGCGTCGAGGCTGGTTTGAAGCGCGCTAGTCATTTCGAGCGGTTGGACGAACGAATTCAAACTGACGGTGGACGGGAGATCGACCAGCCGCGGCACCTCGACGGCGGGCATTTCGTCGCCGTGGTCCAGTTCCTCCACCGGTTCCTCGTGGTCGTCGTCGAGAGGCGGCATTTCCATCTGAATCACCCGCTCGGCCTCGGCCACGACGACCGGCCGCGGCGCGGGACGCGGACCGCCGCCCCACAAGAGCAGGCCATGAAGGCCGGCGGAAACCAGCACAGCCAGCCAGGATATCCGGCGGCGGACCAGTCCCGCATAGTGCCAGTCGCCCGCCTGGCTGCGCACCGGCGCGAGGGATCGCCGCGTGGCGGGGGCCGGGGGCCAGCCGTGCGCCTTCAAGGGAAGACGGGGGTAAAACGTCGTTTGCATGCCCCATTAAACACGCAATCCCGCCGCTATTCTTGCCATTCGTTGCCAGAAGCTGCCCATCGGTTGCCCTTGCCAAGGCCATTAGGATTGCGCCCGGGGCGTCGCCTGACGCATCAAGGGACCCATGCGCCGGCTCGACCAACTCCTCGCCAACCTCGGCTACTGTTCCCGCCGGGAGGCGCGCGGCTGGATCCAGGCCGGCCGCGTCAGCGTGGGTGCAAAAGTGGCCGATGATTTCGGCGCCAAGGCGGATCCGGCCGACGTCCGCGTTGATGGCGAACCGCTCGACCATCCCGGCGGCCTGCTCCTGCTGCTACACAAGCCGGTCGGACTGGTTTGCTCCCATGACGAACGCGAGGGGCCCACTGTCTATTCCCTCCTCCCGCCGCGCTGGCGCGCGCGCAACCCGCAGGTCACCAGCATCGGCCGGCTGGACAAGGACACGAGCGGCCTGCTGTTGCTGACGGACCAGAGCGAGCTCGTGCACCGCCTCACGTCGCCCAAACACAAGGTGCCCAAAACCTATCGCGCCACTGTCAATGCGGACCTCAGTCCCGCGCTCATCCCGCTGTTTGCCAGCGGCACCCTGGTCTTGAAGGACGAGCAGGAGCCCTGTGCGCCGGCGGCATTGAACATCATTTCCCCGCGCGAAGCCGAGCTGACGCTGACCGAGGGCCGTTATCACCAGGTGCGGCGCATGTTCGCCAGCCAGGGGGTGGAGGTGCTGACGCTCCATCGCGCACGTTTCGGCCCGCTCGACCTCGGCCCGCTCAATCCCGCGCAATGGCGCGAACTGCCGTTGAATACTTTCTAAGCCGCAGATTGACACCGATGAGGGCAGATAAGGTCACACTGGCCAAGAATCCCCTTTTATCCGTGCTGATCTGTGTTCATCTGTGGTTAATCTTATGACTCTTCCCACTCTCACCGGTGCGCAACGCACCCACCTTCGCGGGCTCGGCCAGTTGCTCAGCGACTCGCTCCGCATCGGCCGCCAGGGCCCGACACCCGCGCTGTTCACGGAACTCAACCGCCAGCTCGACACGCGCGAGCTGATCAAGGTGCGTTTCGAGGCCGCCGATCGCGATGAGCGCGCCGCGATGGTCGAAAGAATGGCCGTGGAGGCGCCGTGTTTGTGTGTGGGCGCCGTGGGCCGCACGGCGCTGTTCTATCGCCCGCACCCGGACGCCACCAAGCGCCAGGTATTGGCGGAGTGAAGGGGGCGTCGGTTGCCACGCCGACGCCTGTCACCGGCATGGAAACCGGCGACCACCCCCGGCCAATTCCAAGGTTGCCGCCTCCCTGCCGCCGGGTAGCCTCCGGACAGTCACTTTCCCTATGAAAACCAGCACACTATTCCCCGCGCTCGCGGTGGGCGCCGCCCTGTCTTTGACGGGCTGCAACACGACCGATTCAAGGGTCACGAACAACAACCAGCCCGGTCCCGCCATCGGCACGGCCGTCGGCACCGCGGTGGGCGCGGTCGGCAGCAACGTGGTGGGCCTGGGCGTCGGCGTGGCCGAGGGCGCCGCGGCCGCCACGAAGTCCACCTTCACCAACGAGCACCGCTACGTGCGCACCTGGCGCGAGGAGAAGACCGCCGATGGCCGGATCATCAAGATCCCGGTGGAAATCGAAGTGGACGAAAACGGCCGGCCGATCGAACGGAAGAATTAATCCAGCGGGAGCCGGGCCCTCCAATAAAAAAAACGCACCCGCGGCCGGGTGCGTTTTGCTTTTGAGGGTTTTGCGGAGACTTACCAGCCGACGGACGGACGGGCCTTCGTCTGCTTGGAGATCTGCTTCTCCTCCTCCCACACCGTCAGGCCGGTCTTCACCTGCACCAGCGACATCTGGAACGAGTAGGTGTTCTGCGTCAGCTTGCTGTTGCGGTCGGTCTGCTGGATGAGCTTCGCGTAGAGCGTGTAGTCCGGCACGAGGGTCTTCGCCTTCTTGCCGCTCTGCATCTCCTCGAGCTCGGCCGCCTCGCTGGCCACCACGGCGCGTTCGCCGAGGCCCATCGTGTTCGTGATGGCGACCTTGCCCGTCTGGGTGAGACCGACGCGGATCTTTTTGATCAGCAGGTCGGTGTCGACCATCAGGGAGGTGTTGTTGATGATGCGGTCCACGGCGAGGACGGCGGGCTTGCGCGGGGCGTTGTTGAGTGCGTCGCTCGAGAGCAACGAATTCAACAGCTGGTCCGCGGCGTTGGCCCAGTCCTGCGAGTTGATCGCCGACGTGTTGATGGCCTCGGGGCCCTTGGCGTCGACGGTGCGGGTTTCGGTCGGGGATTCGCAACCGGTGAGCAGCAGCGAAGCGCTGATGGCCAGCCCGGCGACGATCTTGGAAGGAACGGTCAGTTTCATTGGGTGTAAGGATTACTCGCGGAACTTGAGCTTGAAATCCACGGCCTTCGGCGAAACCGCGACGGTGGAGATGGTCTGCGTCTCGCGGCCCTGCAGCTGCAGGCTCTTCCAGGTCTCGTTGGGGGAACTGACGGACATGCCGTCCTGGTCCACCCACTCGAACTTGTAGTTCACCGTGCGCAGGGAGCTCTTGAGGTTCTCAACCGTGGCCTGGATCTTGAGCAGGTTGCCCGAGACGGTGGCCTGGTTGATCGACACCACCCGGACCGTGCCGGCCAAGGTGTTGTCGGTGATGACGCGCTTGTCGGCGACGTAGGTCGGCGTGGCGCGGGACTCGGCGTTTTCGTACGTGTTCACGTTCTGGCAGCCGCTAAGGAGCAGCGCCAGGGTCGCGATCGAGAACGCCCCGCCGAGGCGGAGGGAGGAGGTCATGTTCATTTGAGGACGAAGGAGGAAACAAGCAGCGGCGCGGTGGGCGACGCCGACTTGACGTAGACGACGTTGACGGCGCCCGGAGCGAGGGCAACGGTCTTTTGGGTGCCGCCGGCGGTGAGGGTCAGCTCGCGGCTCGCCGGGGTGGCGACGCGCGCGTACTGGAATTCCTTCGGCAGCGATGTCCAGGAACGCGTGTCGGCGATGTTGGTCGCGGAATTGACGGCGCCCATGATCAGGCCGGCGGCGAGGCCGGCCCACATGCCGCCGCGGTCCTCGGCGGCCTTCTGCGCGACCGCGGCGACGATCGCCTTGGTGGCGGTGGTGATGATCGTCTTGGTGACGATCGTCGGCCACTCGTTCTTGAAGTCGTTCGCGATGACGCTGTCCATGCTCGCGACCGTCGAGGTCGAGACCGTCTGCTCGCCGGCCGTGATGCCGAGGCTCGGGATGTAGGCCTCGTTGAACTTCAGCTTCGGGAAGGCGGCGCCGACGTACGGCATGCGGCTCGACACGAGGAACGTCGGGATGTCGACGCGCACCTGGTCGCGGGCGGCCGCGGTGCCGGTTTCGAAGATCACGTAGGTGACACCCTCGGGGGACTTGCCCTCGGCGGCGAGGGTGGCGGCGTCGAGGTCGGCGCGCACAAAGGTGTTTTCCGGCACCATGGCGGCGACGCGCTCGAAGGACTTGCGGCCGCGCTCGAGATCGGAGCCGCCTTCGCCGAGCACGGTGAAGAACAGGCCGTCCATGAACACCGAGAACGGGTTCACGTAGTCGCCATAGGGCTTCATCGGCGCGAGCGACGCGTCGAGGGCGGCCTGCAGGCCCGGGCCCGTCTTCGGGTCGTTCAACGCCTTCTTGGAATCGTAGGCGGCGGACTTGCCGCTCTCGTCCTTCAGTTCGCCGCGGGCCGCCTTGGCCTGCTCGTCCTGGAGGGCGGCGATGCGCTTTTCATTCGCCGCGACGGCGTCGCGCTGGCGCTGGAGCGAACGGTTGAGCTCGACGCGGGCCTTGTCCTTGTCGCCCAGGGCGAGGTAGCCGACGGCCTTGTAGGTGTTCATCATCACCTTGTCATAGGTCCGGCCGCGATACGGGATGTTGGCCTGGTTGGTGAAGGCGGCGCCGACTTCCGCGCCCACCTTGACCTTGGCCTCCTCCTCCCACTGGTCCACGCGCTTTTCCGCGAGGTCGAACGCATTGACCGCGCGCGTGAGGTAGTACTTGTGCACTTCCTCGGGCGTCGGCTCGGGCAGCGCGGCGGCCGGCGCCTCGCCCTTCTTGGCGGGGACCACGGGCGGGCGGATATCCGGCACCGAGGACGGGTCGGACAGGGCGGCGGACATCATCGTGGCGCCCTGTTCAAGGCGGTAGATGAGTTCATCCTTCTTGCCGGCATTGGCGGCGACCTGCTTGTCGATCTCGATCACCGCCGAGCCGGCGTTGCCGGTCTTCGTGGTGGCGGCGAACTGGGCGGTTTGCTGATCGTAGCTGGCGCAACCAGCGAGCAGGAGGAGCGCAAAAGCGCCGGCAACCTGGGCGGCCCGGAGGCCGCGAATGGGGGACGTGGGTGTGTACATGATGTGCGAGGGAACGAGTGGGTGAACCAACGGAAGCGCCGGGTCGCGGGGTGTTACGACTCGGTGGCTTCCTCCGCCAGGCGGACAATGGCGCCGCGATCGATGCCGGTGTCCTCGATGATTTCAGCCTGGGAATTCTGGGGCGTCACGCGGTTGATCTTCACCTTGCCGACGAGCACTTCCTCGCGGGTCTTCTCGCCGGTGTCGGGATCCGTCAGCTCGTCGCCGAGCGTGAAGACCTCCCACACCTGGCCGACCTCGACGCCGGACTGGTCGTTGCGGTTGATCGTGACGATCTTGTCGCGCTTGCCGATGATGCGCGCGGGGGACACGACGTCGGCCGCGCGGGTGGCGATCTTCTGCGCCATCTCGCCGACCGCCTGGATCATGAGGTCGTCGGACGCCTCGCCCACGCGGGCGGTGGTGTTCTCGGAGCGGTTCTCCGAATCGCGCTTCGACACCTTGAAGTTCGTGCTGGCGACGGAGCGCTGCGTGGCGACCTCGGTGATCTTGGCGACGGCGGAGAGTTCGATGACGCGGGCGCGCACGGTCTTGCCAAGCGAGGCGAGGCGGCGCTCCTCCATGCGATCATTGAACGAGTCGACGCGGATGGTCAGGATGTAGTCCGCCTTGTTGAAGGCGAACGCCTGGCCGGTGGCGGCGCTCTCGGTGGCGAGGGCGTCGGCGTCGGACCGCTCGAGCACCTCGAAGCGGCGGGTGTTGAGCACGCGGTCGTGCACCTGGGAGTCGAGGGCCTCGATCACGGAGCTGAGCGAGAGCCCGACGCCCTGCTTCTTCATGCGGGCTTCGAGGGAGGGCGTGGCGACCATCTTGGTGATCGCGAGTTTCTTTTTGCCCGCGGCTTCCTGGGCCTGCGCGCAAGGCAGGCAGAGGGCAACCGAGGCGAGGAGGGCGAGAACGATGCGGCCGGATTTCATGGCGGGTGGTGGGCTGAAGGGGGAGGGTTGCGGGGGATTACCAGCCGAACAGGGAGCGGGCCGACGGGCCCGCGTTGATCGTGACGCCGTCGGTGGTGTTCACCTTGAAGCCGCTGTTTTGAAACATCTTGGCCTGGCCCTCGAGAACCTTGACCTGCGCGTCGGTCAGCTTGGCGCCGTTCTTCAGGTCGTTGACGAACTTCGTCGCATCCTGCCAGCGGGCGTAGCCGGCCTCGCTCAGTTCCAGCGGCACGTTGAACTTCTGGCCCTGGGAGAAATTGACCGTGCGTTCCCACGGCTTGAAGCCCTCGCGGACGACGCGGAGCTTGTGCAGGCCGGCCTTCACCTCGAGCTTGCCCGGGGCGGTGCCGACCGCGATGCCGTCGACCTCGATCGTGACCATGAGCGCGGACACCTTGTACTTGCTCTCGGAAATCGTGAGCGTGTTCTCCGGGTTGATGCGGACGTCCGGGATGTAGACATCGGCGAGCTCCGTGGTGAACGTGACCGAGACATTGCCCTGCGCGGCGGAGGTCGTGATGCGGCCGCGGTCAAGCTGGCGCTTGAGGCTGGCGGCGACCTTGTCGGCGGCGTCGGCCAGGAGGCCGTTGAGGATCTCGGAGCGGTCGGTCTGGTTGCCCTTCGACTGCTGGACCACCTTGGAAACCTTCACGGTGTCCGCCGCGAGGCTGGCGCCGCTGTTGCCATCGAGAATCTTGTAGGTGACGCGCGCGGTGTCCTCCTCGTTCACCATCTTGACGCCGTAGGCATCGACGGTGTTGGTGCTCGCGTCGAAGCCGGAGATCGAGACCTGCAGGAGGTGCGTGGCGCCGAGGGTCTGGGCCAGGCGCACCGCGGAGGTGCTGTCGGCCAGTTGCGCATCGAGGGCGGTGGTCGCCGCGCCCGGAGCCAGGCTGCTGGCGGCGTTCAGCGCGGTTTCGCCGCTGATGACGCGGACGTTCAGGTCGGTCACCCGGCCGGTGACGTAATCCTCGAGTGCGCCGAGTTGAGCGGCGCCGACTTCGCCGGCGCGATTGGTCGTGAAGATGGCGACGGTGACGCCGGGGCTGGCGGCCTTGGCCGGCGCGGGGTTTTGAGCAAAGGCGTGGCTGACGCCGAAGACAACGAGGGTGAGCAATAGCTTCAGTTTGGTGGGCATGGCCGATTCAGGATTAGAGGAAAACGAATGGATCCGGAAAAATATTTCAGCCATGTGGCTGGAAGCGCGGATTCATCATGGATTGGGCGTAACACACTACACGGCTACTAAGGAGGTTCGGCGTCTGTGAGGCAAGGCTGGGCATGATTTCACCGGCTCTCCTGCCCTACTAAAGGCCGAAAATCTAGGGGATTCCCCGGTTTGTACGCAGAACCGCGTAGGCCCGCGCGCCCTGAAACGCGGCATTGCGCCCCGGGTGCGCGCCGGCCAACCATGGCGGCCGTGACCCTCGCCGAACTCGGTTGGAATGACCACTTTGCCCGGGCTTTCGCCCCCTACGCGGCAGAGGGTTGTGTGCCCGCGCGCGTCACGCTCGAGTTGAAGGGCTATTGCGAGGTCACCGGCGAGGAAGGCGCCCGCCTGGGCGAGTGCAGCGGCCGTTTCATCCATGCGGCGAAGGCGCCGGCGGACTACCCGGCCATCGGCGACTGGGTGGCCGTGACCGCGCAAACCGGCGACGCCACCCGCGTAGCCATTCAGGGCGTCCTGCCGCGCCTCACCCGGTTTTCGCGCCGTGCCGCAGGCGAGGAAGTGCTCGAGCAAATCGTGGCCGCCAACGTCGACACGGTGTTCCTCGTCAGCTCGCTCGACGGCAATCACCACCTCCATCGCCTGGAGCGCTACCTCGCCGCCGCCTATGCGAGCGGCGCCCGGCCCGTGATCGTGCTCAACAAGGTCGATCTCACGGAGGACATACAATCCCTGCAGGCGGAAATCACGGCCGCCGTGCCCGCGGTGCCGGTCGTCGTGATCAGCGCGAAGACCCGCCGCGGCCTCAAGGCGCTGGCGCCCTGGTTGCAACCCGGCCGGACGATCGCGCTGCTCGGTTCCTCGGGTGTGGGCAAATCCACGCTCATCAACCGCCTGATGGGCGATCAGGTGCAGCTCACGCAGGAGGTGCGCGAAGCCGACAACAAGGGCCGCCACACCACGACCCAGCGGGAACTCCTCATCACCCCGGAAGGCGCGATCATCATCGACACCCCGGGCATGCGGGAAATCCAGCCGTGGGAAGCGGCGGGGGATGTGGCCGCGGCGTTCCAGGATGTGGCGGCCATTGCCGGCCAGTGCAAATTCCGCAACTGCACCCACACCGTGGAACCCGGCTGCGCGGTCCAGGCCGCCCTCGCCGACGGTTCGCTCGAACTGGCGCGCTGGCAAAGTTACCTGCGCATGCTGCGCGCCACCGCGCACGAGGTGCGGCGCGTGGATCGTCCCGCCGCGCAACAGCACAAGGCGCAGATGAAAAAACTCACCAAGCAACTGCGCCGGCGCGTGCATGAGAAGTCGGGGGATGAGTAGGCCGCATCGCGACGGCACGGTCGTCCACCTGGCGGGAAGGGTTTTATACCCCGACAAAAATACGCGTCGGCAGTCGGGGGATAAAACCCCTCCCACCCAATCTTCGGAACGACGCCATGCAAAGGATCCCCTCTGGAGAGGGGCTTGGCAGCCGGAGGCCGGCGAAGGCTGTTGCCCGCACGGCGGGGTGTGCAAGGTGGACCCGCGCCCACCCTCGACCCAGCGTTGACCTCGCGCCTCGCGCCGCCAAAGTCCGCCATCATGTTCACTATTCTCGGGGCCGATGGAAAAGAATACGGGCCGGTGACGGCCGGCAGGGTTCATGAGTGGATCAGCGGCGGCCGCGCGAATTTGCAGACGAAGGCGCGGCGCGCGGATGAAACCGAATGGAAGACCCTCGGCGAGTTTCCTGAATTCAGCGCAGCGCCCCCGCCCCCGTCCTCCGCCAGCCCGACCTTTGCGCCGGGCAGCGCGGCCGACTCCATTGCCCGCCCAACCGGACCCGTCGATGCCAAGGCCTATGCGGACGATCTCATCGCGCGCGCCGGGAAGCTGGACGTGTTCGAGGCGCTGTCCCGCACCTTCGAACTTTGGAAGGCCCACCTGCTGCCGCTGGTCGGCGTCACCTTCGTCATTTTCCTCATCCCCGGCATCCTCGGCGCCATCCCGTTCCTCGGATTCATCGTCAACTTCGTCCTCACCGGCGTGTTTTACGGCGGCCTCTATTATTACTACCTGGGCAAGATGCGGGGCGAGCCCCGCGAGTTTGGCGATGCGTTCGCCGGCTTCTCCCGGGCCTTTGGCCCGCTCGCGCTCGCCAACGTGTTGATCATCCTGCTGACCATCGCCGCCGTCATCGTGCTGATCTGCCCCTGGGCCATCGGCTTTGCCTTGATCGCCAAGGGACACGTTCCGGCCGCGATGGGCATGGTGATGATCGCGGGCATCAGCGTGTGCAGCCTGCCGATCATCTACCTGACGGTCAGCTGGGCCTTCACCTTTCCGCTCGTGATCGACCAGGGACTCAGCCCGTGGACGGCGATGGAAGTCAGTCGCCGGGTCATTTCGAAACAATGGTTCCGCGTATTCTTCACGATGCTGCTCGGCGGCATCCTCGCGATGCTCGGACTGATCGGACTCATCATCGGCGTCATCTTCACCCTGCCGCTCGCCGTCGGGGCCGTGCTCTACGCTTACGAGGAACTCTGCAATCCGCCGCCGGTTGCCGCCGCGCCCACGTCCGTGACAGCGACAACGGACACGTCGACGTCGACGCCGCAGGCCTGACGTGCGGGCGGTTTTGTAGGTCGGGCTGCGAGTGAACCCTGGAACTACTTCGTCACGTCCTGAACACACCCCGCCGTGCGGGCACCCCTCTCTAGAGGGGATCTCGATTCCGCTGATACGGATCCCTTCTAGAGAGGGGTGGCGCGCAGCGCCGGGGTGTGTTCAGGACGTAACCGGCGCAATGTCAGGTGGAGCGCTCAGCATCAGCGCGCTCCCCCCTTCCTCCGCGCCACGAGCGCGTCGAGCGAGAATTTGCCGGGGCCGAAGGCGAGCACGACCAGCGAGGCCAGCAGGAACAGGAACGGCGTCGCCGCGACGAACTTGTCCGGCTCGCTCGTGAGGGCCATGAGCGCCTCCCGGTCGGCGGTGGCGTACGCCACGCTCATGCAAACGATGAGCGGCACCGCCGCGGGCCGCGCAAACAAACCGAGCGCCAGCAGGATGCCGCCGCCGCACTCGGTGGCACCTGCCATCACGGCGTTGAGCTTGGGCAGCGGGATGCCGAGCTCGGCGAAAAATCCCGCGGTGCGATCGAGATCCATCAGCTTGCCCCAGCCGGTCTGGGCAAAGGACAGGCCCCAATAAAGCCGGATGATCAAAAGCAGCGGCGACTGCAGGGTCGCGGCGAGGGTATCGAACTTGGTCAGCAGCGGACGGAGTTGCATGGCGGGTGGGAGCAGCCAAACCGGATTCTATTCCCCATCGTGCTTGCCCGCGAATGATGCGAATTCACGCGAATGTTTTCACCGAGTTTAACCACCGATGAACACCAATCAAAACCCGGGGCCGGTTGAATCTGTGGTATCAGTGGGTTGGGATTGGTGCGGATTCGCGTCCATTCGCGGGTCACCGGTTTGCTACCGCCGGCACAGCCAGCGAAGCTCCATCCAGTTCCTGAACCAGGCTTGCACTTGCGCGGCCCAGTTCCCGCGGGACTTTTTCACCCGCGGAAGGCCGGTGGCCAGCGCCTGCTCGAGCGTGCGGCCGGCGCGCAACGCGGTGAGGATTTGAAAGGCGGCCGGCTCCAGCCGCTTGAAATAAATCTGGCCGTCGATGCGGTGCACGGCGACGTGCGTGCGCGCGCGGGCCGGCAGCCGGGTCTTCCGTTCCTTGCGCCGGCGCAATCCGGTCGGCGCGTTGCTGGCGTCACCCCGCAACAACTCCGCCTCGCGCTGCTTCACCGCGAGGATGAAATCATCCACCGGGTGGTCGAGCTCGAGCAGTTGCAGGTACGGCTGGAGCGCGAGCTTGAGCCGGCCTTGTTTTCCGGCCGGCACGTCGAGCAGATCGTCCATCGTGAAGACCGGTTGCGCCGCCGTATCGAAGACCTCCACCCGCGCCCACTCGAAGCGCGCCAGGTCGTGACACAACGCGGTGTGCGGCGCGGTGTGGCGCGGCTCCTCGCGGATGAACTGCGCCAGCCGCGCCGGCAGGTTGCGCAAGGTGAAGGAGCCGGACGGGTATTTGACCAGGTACGCCTCCGCGAGGCGGATGAACCTGTCGTCGCCGAGCACGGCGCGCAGGCCGGGGCAATCCTCGTAAAGGCTGTCGAGCACGCGGAACCAATACATGCGGTTGTAGATCTCGAGCCGCTCGAACGAAGTCAGCCGGTCGTTGGGCTTCGCAATCTCCGCCGCGACCTCGCCGGTCGGCCGGCCATCGGTCCAGCGCGGTTGCATGCGGCTGTCGCTGGTCAACGGGCGCGACACCACCTTCCACATGGCGCGCTGGAGATCCGCCAGGTCGCCGGTGGAGGCGACTTTCGTCGGGGCGAGGCGCTTGGCTTTGGCGGGCATGCGCTAGAGGGCGTAGCCGAACGCGTAAGCGTTTGGTGCATTCGCACCCGCCAAACGCTCACGCGTTCGGCTACCGATTTCTCGATCCGCTCCAGAGAGGGGCGTGGGCGCCGCGAACCGGGCGGAGGCTGCTGGCGCGAAGCGACGGGGTGCGTGCATCATTTGCGCAAGCCGACGCGACGTGAGGCCGGCGTTGCCATCTTCGCCGCCCTCGCCTCCGCGATGAACTCATTCGCCTTCAGCGCCTCGTGATGGACTTCGTCGAATGAAGGGATCTTGTCGTCCCACTCGAGCAGCGTGGCGGTGACGCCGCACAATTTTGTCGCATGCGCGTAGAGCTTCCACACCGGGTCGAGCACGGGGTGGTCGTGCGTGTCCAAAATGTATTTCTCGAACTTCGTGTGACCCGCGACGTGCATCTGCGCGACGCGGTGGTGCGGGACGTTGTCGAGGTAATCATAGGGATTGAAACCGTGGTTCTTCGACGAGACGTAGATGTTGTTCACGTCGAGCAGCACCCCGCAGTCGGCGAGCTCGACGACCTCGGAGAGGAATTCCCACTCGGTCATTTCCGAGACATGAAACTCGGTGTAGGAACTGACGTTCTCGACCGCGATGGGCAGCTCCAGGTAATCGCGGACCTGGCGGATGTTGGCGGCGGTCTTCCTCGCCGCGGCCTTCGTGTAAGGCATCGGCAGCAGGTCATGCGAGTAGGTGCCATCCACGCTGCCCCAGCAAAGGTGGTCCGAGAGCCACGGGGTTTTCGTGCGCTTCGTCAGCGTCTTCAGGCGCCGCAGGTGTTCCTTGTTGGGGCCATCGGCCGAGCCGAGGTACAAGGCCACGCCATGCTGGACGACGCGGTATTGCGCCAGGATCCGGTCGAGCACCTCGAGGGGACGCCCGCCGTCGACCATGAAGTTTTCCGAGATGATCTCGAACCAATCGACCGTGGGCTGTCGGCTCAGGATGTGGTCGTAGTGCGGGATGCGCAGGCCGATGCCGATGCCGTAGTCGGTGTAGCCGTTGAATTTGTTGGCGGGCATGGGGCAGGTTTCAGATCGATGGTGGTCGCCGGTTTCCATCCCGGCGATCGCGTCGGTGCGGAAACCGACACGCACCCTTCCGGCGCTGAAGGAAGCGCGCTCCAGCGGGATTCTCAAGACAACAAGGGAGGCCGGGCCACGCCCGGCCTCCCGCAGGGAAAATGAACGGCAGCGGTCCGTTCACATGAAACACACTCAGCTCTTCTTGGCCTCTTCCTTCTTCTCGCCCTTGTCGGACTTCATGTCGGCCGCG
Organism: uncultured Oleiharenicola sp.; assembly: GCA_964515595.1. Lineage (GTDB taxonomy): Bacteria > Verrucomicrobiota > Verrucomicrobiia > Opitutales > Opitutaceae > Lacunisphaera. The sequence continues at coordinate 324,125 of CAZEUN010000002.1, forward strand.
CAACCACCCTTGCCCTTGCAGGAGTTCTTGCCCTTGCAGCCGTTGTCCGAGGACTTGCAACCGCCCTTGCCCTTGCAGTCGTTGTGGCCCTTGCAGGAGGCCTTGGCGTCTTTCTTGCCGCTGCAGCCGTCTTTGCCGTTACAGCCGTCCTTGCTCTTCTCGGATTTCGGAGCGGACGAACCGGCGTCGGCGGCATAGGTTTTGACGGCCATGGCACCGAGGTACAGGCCCGCGATCGCCGCGGCCGTGATGATGGTCTTGGAGGACTTGTTCATGTGATACGGATTCTAGTTTGGGGTTGCTTCCCCCGGAGCGGGGAAAGTGACAGCCAGTCGGCTGGCGGCGGATAAGAGCCGCGCGCACGATGGATATTCCAGAATCCCTACGATTTGTCGACGCGACCGGATGCCTTTGCGACGAGCCTCATCCTCATCGGCGGGTGAGTTTTACACCCCGACGGCGAAGGCGGCATCGATCCCATCGGGGTATAAAACCCCTCCCACCCACGGCCCTCTCCGTTTGGCGGTTGCGCGCGGCGACCCGCTCAGACACAAAATCTTATGCGCCTCCCCTGCCGCTTCCTTGTCACGGTGGCCGCCCTGTTCGCGGCCGCCCTTGCCCCCGCCAAGACCCTCATCCACGCCGGCGCCCTGATCGATGGCCGCGCCGACACGGTTCGCAAAAATGTAACAATTACCGTCGACGGCGATCGCATCACCGGCCTCGCCGACGGCTATACCGCCGCGGCTGCCGGCGACATGGTCATCGACCTGAAGAACGCCACGGTGCTGCCCGGCCTGATGGACATGCACGTGCATCTCGACGGCCAGCAATCGCCGACGTCGTACACCGAGGGCTTCTATCTCAACCCCGGCGACTATGCGCTGCGCGCGGCGTTCTACGCGAAGAAGACCCTCCTCGCCGGCTTCACCACGGTGCGCAACCTCGGCGACACCGGGTACTCCACCCGCGCGCTGCGCAAGGCCATCGCCGCGGGCTGGGTCGACGGCCCGCGCGTGTACACGGCCGGCCCGTCCATCGGCACGACCGGCAGCCATGCGGACGGCACGAATGGTTACAGCGACGAGATCATCCACGCTTTCCCGCGTCCGGAAATTTTCAACGGCGCCGACGGCGCCCGCGCCGCGGTGCGCGATCACGTGAAACACGGCGTCGACGTGATCAAGATCATGACGACCGGCGGCGTGCTGAGCCTCGGTGACAGCGCCCACGGCGCGCAGATGACGAGCGATGAGGTCAAGGCCGTCGTGGAGATCGCGCACGAGTACGGGGTGAAGGTGGCGGTGCACGCCCACGGCACCGAGGGCATGAAGCGCGCGATCCTCGCCGGTGTTGACTCGATCGAGCACGGCACGTTCATGACAGACGAAATCGTCGCGCTCATGAAGGAGCACGGCACCTATTACGTCCCGACCCTCAGCGCGGGAAATTTCGTCATGGAAAAAGCCAGGGTCCCCGGCTTCCTCCCGCCCTCCGTTGCGGCGAAGGCCTTGCTCGTCGGTCCGCAAATGACCGCCACCTTCCAACGCGCCTACCAGGCCGGCGTGAAGATCGCCTTCGGCACCGACCAGGGCGTCGCCCCGCACGGCGAGAACGCCAGGGAGTTCGTCTACATGGTCAACGCGGGCATGAAGCCGATGGACGCCATCAAGACCTCCACGCTCGAAGCCGCCAAGCTCCTCGGCGCCGAGCAGGAACTGGGGACCGTCGAGACCGGCAAGTTCGCCGACCTCGTCGCCGTCCCCGGCGACCCGCTCGCCGATATCTCGCTCATGACAAAAGTCAGCTTCGTGATGAAGGGCGGAACGGTGTACAAACAGTAGGGCGATTTAAAAGTCGCCGCCGGAACCTGAAAGATGGCGCGCACTGCCCAGCACGACCCAAAAGGGGTCAGGTTGCTTTATTCCCGATCGTTGCATCGGTGCTGCCAGAGGGAAACCCAGCAGGAATAAAGCAACCTGACCCCTTTTGAAGATCTCTTTTGAAGATCTTCCGCTCCGAGACTCGCAACTACTTCAAACGCCACCACCGCCTCACTTCTGTCGCACTTCAAACCTGAAACCATTCATTTTCTTCATCGGAAACTGATCCCGCCGACTTCGCAAAGAAAGATTGTGCTCGGAGTATCTGGGTGATCGAGGTTCGGGATTTGAGGCGCGAGCTTCACCCACGCCATCGGCATGGAGGTCCCCTTCTTCATTTCGCCAAAGAGCTCCCGAAAAAACCTCGGGAAGGATGCGCCATTGCGAGCTATGGTAATGACGAGATTGGCGTGGCCGTAGACCGGCTTACCGCTCGGCTTGGGGTTCGGATTCTCGGAGGCAACCACAACAACTTTCGCGCCCGAATCACGAATGGTGGCTCGCAAATATCGCTCCGTTCCTTCCAGGGCACCGCCGTCACCAATGGAAGCGTAGAGAAATAGAACATCGCACTGCGGAACTGCATGATTGGATTTTTCTTGCGAGCTGAAGAGACCCTGCAAGGCGGATTTGTCTTCTTCAACCAGGGACGCGGCGGAACCTCCAGTCAGATCAAGAAAACCGAGACGCGGCTCTTTGATGCGCTGCTTGCGGTTTGAGAACTGCCATAGCCCAAAGACTACTGCGAAAATGATGATCCAAGTGATTAGAGTATTCATCTTCTTTGCCCAACAGTGTTATTCCGCCACAGGGAAACCACGTTCGGCTACCGACCACGCGCCGAAGATTGTGAGCAAGCGGTTCAGATTCAATGGTTGAATCGTGCGGTGTGGCTTTTTGCGGAGGCCGCGCGCCCGGCAAAAGCCACACTCAGATAATCCGGTCGATCAGCGCCTCACCCTGCTCGAAGCGCTTCAAGTTCTCCAAAAACTGGCGCACCAGCTTCACGTCCTGGTCGCCGGTGCCGCCGCCGAGGTGACAGGTGATGTAGCAGTTCGGGGCCGACCACAGCGGGTGCGCGGGCGGCAGCGGCTCGGGTTCCATCACGTCGAGGTAGGCGGCGTTGACGCGGCCGGATTGCAGGGCGGCGATCAATGCGTCCTGGTCGACCGTCGTGCCGCGCCCGACGTTGTAAAAGCGGGCGCCAGGTTTCATGGCGGCGAAGCGGGCGGTGTTCATCAGCAACCGGGTCGCGGGCGAGTCGGGGAGCAGGTTGACCACGTGGTCGGCGGCGCCGAGCGCGGCGGTCAGGCCGGCGTCGGTGACGATCTGCACGCCTTCATCGCCTTTCGGGGCACGCCGGTAGGCCGTGATCTGGCAGTCGAAAGGCTTGAGCAGTTCCGCCATCCGCCGGCCGATGGCGCCGAAGCCGAGCAGCAGCACGTGCTGCCCGGTGATGACCGACGCGGTGAAACGATCCTCCAGGTAACGCCACTCGCGCGGGCCGTCCTGGTTGCGCAGTTGCGAAGGGAGGTTGCGGGTCAGCGCGAGCATCGCGGCGAGCATTTGTTGCGCGCAGGGATCGGCAAAGACCTGCGAGGAACTCGTCACGCACGTGCCGCGGCCGGTCATGGCGGCGCGGAACTCCGGGGTGTCGTAACGCGTGTAACCGGCGGTGGACAGCGCCACGTAGCGCAGGCGCGCGAGGCGCACGATGTCGCCAACGTCTGGCTGGCCGAACGCGACGTCCGCCTCGTTCATCGACGGGTCGGACGCGCCGGCGGCGAGCACCGAGGCCGAGGACTTCGGGGAGTGGATCAGGCGGTATCCGCCTGCCGCGAGCCCCTGCTTGAATAATTCGAGGGCGTCGGGGCGGAAGCCATGGTTGGTCCAGATTGTCTTGCTCATCGTGCCTGATGACGCCCGGCGGAAAAGGCCGCGGCAAGAGTGAACTGGCGGAGAGGCCTCGACGCTTTGCTGCAGGAGCTTGCTGAGAAGCGATTCGGAACACCTGTCGCTTCGCGCCAGCCTGCGTCATCCGGGACCATTCAGGAGAAACCGCGAAGGACGCGAAGAAACGCGAAAATGCGATGCCTTGCCGGACTCACTCCTTCGTGATCCCGGGCAAAAACAAAATTCTTCCCGCAGCCCTTCGCGGACCTTCGCGCCCTTCGCGGTTCCATTGCATCGTTCCGGGTAAACCGGCTCCTCCAGTTCAGAGCAGCAGATAACCAATGGCGGCATTGGATTTATCGATTACCGCGGACGCGGGGTTTTCCGATAAGGTCCGGCCCATGTCACTGCACTCCGAGCCATCCCGCGGCAGTCTTGCCATCCCCGCCCACCCCCGTCACTAATCCCGCCCGCGGCCCCCCACTATGGAAGCACTCCTTGTTTTGCTGGCGGTGTATTTGTTCGCCGTCCTGGTCGTTTTCCCGATCTGGACCTTCATGAAGACCGGCTCCCAAGCCGACCGCCAGGACCGGCAAGCCGGGCGCATCCAGGATCTCGAAGCCGAAGTGAGGAAGCTCCGGTCGGCCCTGGCCAATCTGACGGCGGCCAGCGCACCGCCCGCGCCAGCGCCCATCCAGCCCGCGTTCGTTGCTCCCGCGCCCGTCATTCGCGAGGTCGTCGCGCCTCCCGCCCCCGAAAAAATTGCAGGCGCATCCCTTGCACCGACCGTCCACGAAGCCCCTTTGGAAATCACTCCGGTCGACATCGGTGGCCCCACACCGACGCCACCGGAAACGCAGGCCAAGCCGGAATTGATCGCAGCCAGCGAGCCGCCGCTGCCGCCGCTGGTTGCTCCGCCCGCCGTCGTCGTCGCCACGCCGCGCCCCGTTTATACGCCGCCTCCGCCGAAGCCGGGCTGGCTGGACAACATCAACTGGGAGCAGTTCATGGGCGCCAAGCTCTTCGCCTGGCTCGGCGGGCTGGCGCTCCTGCTCGGCGTCGCCTTCTTCATCAAGTATTCGTTCGACCACGACCTGATCCCGCCGGCCGTGCGCGCCGCGATCGGCTTCGTGTTTGCCGCGGGCCTCGTGGCCGGCGGCCTGCGCATGCCGCGCCCGCGCCATGCCATCACCGCCGATGTCCTGATCGGCGCCGGCATTGTCTCGCTCTACACCGTCACCTTCGCCTGCCGGTCGATCTACCACTTCGAGTTCTTCGGTCCGGTACCGACGTTCCTGTTGATGACGCTGATCACCGCGACGGCCTTCGTGCTCGCCGTGCGGCTCAACGCCCAGGCCATCGCGATCCTCGGCCTGCTCGGTGGTTTCCTGACGCCGGTGTTGATCAACACCGGCGTGGACAATCCCGCCGGACTATTCGGGTACCTCGCGTTGCTCGACATCGGCCTGGTCGCCGTGGCGCTGCACCGGCGCTGGCACTACCTGGTGCCGCTTGGCGCCGGCGGCACGGTGCTCATGATGATCGGCTGGGCCGGCAAATTCTATGCACCCGAAAAAACCGTCACGGCGATGGTCGTGACGCTGGGCTTCAGCGCGCTCTTCATCGGTGCGGTGGAAGTCGCGCGCCGGCTCGGCCGCTCCGCCGCGGTCCTCGGCCAGACGGCGCTGGTGCTTCCGTTGGTGGCCTTCGGCTTTGCGTGGTTCTTCCTCGGCTATCCCGAGCCGGCCGCGCGGACGGGATTGTTTTTCGGCCATGTGTTCCTGGCGAGCCTCGGCCTGTTCTTCCTCGCGTGGCGCGAAGAACTCGGCGGACTCGTGGCCGGGGCGGCGGGGCTCACGGCCATCCTCATGGTCCGCTGGGCGGCCGAAACCTTCCAACCCGCGCAGGCGCCCGTCGTCGTGGCGGTCTGCCTGATTTTTTCCGCAATCTATTTCGGACTCTACCTCATCGCCCGCCGGCGGGAGCAGGCGACCTTCCCCATTCTTTGGTCCGCCGTCGGCCTGCCGGCGGTGGGCCTGGCCTTCGCGCTGTTTTTGATGAACCACGCCGAAGTCGGCGCGCGCCCCGGCCTGTTGTTCACGTTCATCCTGGCGTGCGATCTCCTGCTGCTCGCCCTGGCCTGGCTGGACGATGCCCTGCCCCGCCTGCACCTCGTCGCCGGCCTGGCGGTGTTCGGCCTGCTGTCGGTCTGGACGACGCAACACCTCACCGACGCGCTGCTGCCGTGGGCGCTCGGCATGTACCTGCTGTTCGCGGCGCTGCATGCGGTCTTCCCGCTGCTCCTCGAGCGCCGGCACCCGGCCTCGGCGCCGACCTGGTGGAGCCAGTTGTTCCCCCCGCTCGCGCTGCTCCTGCTGCTCGTGCCGATCTTCAAGCTGACAACCGTGCCGCTGCTCCTCTGGGTGGCCATCCTGCTCGTCGACCTGATCGCCATCGGGCTCGCGCTGATCAGCGCCTCGCTGATCGGCGTGGCCGCGGTGTTGTTCCTGACGCTCGCCGCCACGGGCCTCTGCATCCTCAAGCTGCCGGCGGCCATGGTCATGACGCCGTCGCTGCTGCTCGTGATCGGCTTCTTCGCCGTGTTCTTCTTTGTCGCGAGCCTCTGGCTGGTGCGCCGTCTCGGCAGCAAGCTCCCGGCATTGAACAGCGCGCTGCCCGGCGACCTGCGCACCCAGTTGCCCGCCGTGGCGTCGCTGCTGCCGTTTCTCCTGCTCATCATGGCGTGCGCCCGGCTGACTGTGCCGGATCCATCGATGGTGTTCGGCCTCGGCCTGCTGCTGGTGATCCTGACGCTCGGCCTCGCGCGCCTGCTGGTCGTCGAATGGCTGCCGGCCTGCGCACTCGTCGGCATGACCGCGCTCGAGTTCGCGTGGCACGCGCGTCATTTCGAGGCCGCGGCCAACAACGGGCCCGTGGCCTGGTATGTCGCCTTCTATGCGGCGTTCGCGATCTACCCGTTTCTCTTCCGGAAACAGTTCGCCGGCCTCACGGGTCCGTGGGCCGTGGCGGCGCTCAGCGGCGTGGCCCATTTCTGGATGACGTACCAGGCGTTGAAGCCGGACTGGCCGGGCAATTTCCTCGGGGCCGTGCCGGCGCTGTTCACCGTGGCCCCGCTCCTCAGCCTGGTCGCCGTCCTGAAGTCGCCCGCGGCGGATCCGGGCCAACGCCTCAACCAGCTCGCGTGGTTCGGCGGCGTCGGCCTGTTTTTCATCACGCTGATCTTCCCGATCCAGTTTGACCGGCAATGGCTCACGGTGGCGTGGGCGCTCGAGGGCGCGGCGCTACTGTGGCTCTTCCACCGCGTGCCGCACCCGGGCCTGCGGGCCACGGGCGCCGTGCTGCTCGTCATCGCCTTCGCGCGGCTCGCGCTCAACCCGGCGGTGCTCGGGTACCACGTCCGCGGCGACACCGCGGTCTTCAACTGGTACCTCTATGCCTACGGCGTCGTCACCGCCGCGCTGTTCGCCGCCGCGCACCTGACCGCGCCCCCGCGCGCGCGCGTGCTGGGCGTCGACGCCCCGCCGCTCTTCAACGCGTTCGGCACGATCCTCGCGTTCCTGCTGCTCAACATCGAGATTGCGGACTACTTCACCCTGCCGGGCACGCGCGCCCTCGCGTTCCAGTTCTCCGGCAACCTCGCGCGCGACATGTCCTACACCATCGGCTGGGCGCTGTTCGCCCTCGGCCTGCTCGCCGCCGGGATCTGGCGCCAAACCCGCGCCGCGCGCTACGCCGCGATCGGGTTGCTGAGCGTCGCGCTGCTGAAACTTTTCTTCCACGACCTGGCGCGGCTCGAGGCCCTCTATCGCATCGGCGCCCTCTTCGCCCTCGCGGTCATCGCCATCCTGGCCTCGCTCGCGTACCAGCGCTTCCTGCCGGGCGGCAAGGACCCGCAGGGCAAGACCACCGGCGAATAAGCAATTTCATATGTCCGCTCCATTCTCTCCAGGCAGGCGCTTGCTCACAGACGAGGCGTGCCGTCGTCCGCCGGCGCCGAATCGTTTGCAAGCAAGCGCCTCCAATTTGAAGGCATTCCTCCGACCCTCCCGTCGGGTTGCGGCGGTCGCCCTGACCCTCGCGGCGGCGGCCGGCCATGCCGCCCTGACGCCGACCGAATGGTCCAACCGGCAGACGGTGGTCGTGGCCGCGCCCGGGCTCGTCCGGCTCGCGCCGCCGGCGCAGACCTTCGACGCCGCGCAAATGAGCCTCGCCGACCTGCGGCTGCTCGACCCCAACGGCCAGGAAGTCGCCTACCTGCTGGATCGCGACCTCTCCGTGCGCGGCCCGGAGCGGGCCGCGGCCTTTGCGCCGAAATCAGTTCGCAGCATCACGGAGAATGACACCACGCAGGTGCTGATCGAGACGGGCACCGGCGGAGCGCTCGAGGCCGTCGACCTGGAAACACCCGTGCCGTACTTCCTCAAGGCGGCCCACGTGGACGTTTCCAACGATGGCGTCCAATGGACCTCGGCCGGCGCGGCGGTCCCGCTTTTCCGACAGTTCGGCGCCGAGCACCTGCGCCTCCGCCTCCCCGGGAAGTCCGCGGCCTTCATTCGCGTGACCCTGGATGATTTCCGCTCGCGCACGATTGCCGTGACCGGCGCGCGCCTCCGGCCGGCCCCGACGACCCCAATGCCCGACCTGGTCCCCGTGGGCGCAACCATCACGCGACGCGATGAATTCGCCGGCGAAACCGTGCTCACCGTCACGCTCGACGGCAAAAACGTGCCGCTCGGCGAGCTCGCGCTCGTCACACGTGATCCGCTCTTCATGCGGCGCGTCACCGTCGCGATTCGCGAGGTGCGCGATGCCATTCCCGGCGAACGCACCGTGGCCACCGGCACCGTGTACCGCGTTGCCCTCGACGGCGCCCCCGCGCAGGCGGAGCTGGCCATCCCCCTTAACTTCATCCCGGCCACGCGCGAACTCCTGGTGCACATCCACAATGGCGATTCGCCGCCGCTCGCGATCGACGGCGTGACCGCGCGACAAAACGCCGTGAACCTGTTCTTCCTCGCCGCGACGGCCGGCAGTTATCAACTGCTCTCCGGGAATGCCCAAGCCGCGCCTCCGCGCTACGACCTGGCGGCTTTCGCCGGCAACTTGCGCAGCGCTTCGGCGGCGGGCGTCACGGCCGGCGGACTCGAACCGATGCCCGGCTACCGCCCGCGCGAATCGCTCGCGGAGACACCGCTGCCCGATATTCCGCTGACGGGCGCGCCGCTCGATGCGCAGGACTGGCCCGTTCGGCGCGCGCTCACGATGGCCAGGGCCGGCGTGCAGGAACTGGAATTGGATCCCGCCGCGCTGGCACAAACCCGCACGGACGGCGCGGACCTGCGCCTGCTGCGCGCCGGAAACCAGATTCCCTACGTGCTGGAACGCCCGGCGCTCGCCCGCGCGCTGACGCTGACGCCCGTCGCGGCGCCCGATGCCAAGCGACCGAGCATGAGCGTGTGGCAACTGACGCTCCCGCAACCCGGTCTGCCGCTGCAGCGCATCGCGCTGGCGTCCACCACGCCGCTTTTCCAGCGTCAGTTCCGAATCTACGAAAAAATCCCCGGGCCGGACGGCGGCACGGTTGAGAAAACCCTCGCGAGCGGCGCCTGGAGCCGCACCCCGGAACCCGGCGTGCCCGAAACCCGCGTCTTCGATCTTCCCGAGCGTTTGCGAAGCAACACGCTGTGGATCGAATCCGACAACGGCGACAATCCCCCGATCGCGCTGGGCAACGCGCAGGTCACGTACCCGGTCGTGCGATTGATTTTCAAAGTCGCCGACACCGACGGCTTCACGCTGGCCTATGGCAACCGGAAGGCGTCCGCGCCGCGCTATGACCTGAGCCTCGTCGCCGTGAAGCTTCTCACCGCCAGCCGCCAGGGCGTGCAGCTCGATGCGGCCGCGCCGGCCCCGGCGGACCAAGCCGGACGCTTCGCGGGCATGAACGTCAGCTACCTGTTCTGGGGCGCGCTCGCGCTGGTGGTCGTGGTGCTGCTGGTGGTGGTGGCGAAGCTGCTGCCAAAGCCACCCGCGGCGTGAGGGCTTTTGTGGAGGGCCCGCGCTTGTCGCGGGGCCGGGGTTGAATCGCGGGCGCGCGACGGCCCGCCGGCAAGCGGCGACCCTACAGTCTACCAAGCAACATACCCCGCCCTTCGGGCGCGAAGCGACGGGGGTGTAGCGTGCTCGCGGATCTTTAAATCGCGACCGCCTACCAAATCTTCGCCCGCAATTCCGGGGCGCGCCACATCGGGTCGCCTTCCTTGATGCCAAAGGCGTCGTAGAATTCCTGCAGGTTCACGAGCGGCCCGATGGAACGGAAGCGACCGGGCGAGTGCGAATCGACTTCAACGCGGCGCTTGGCCTCGTTGTCGCGGATGTTGGTGCGCCAGACCTGCGCCCAGGAGAGGAAGAAACGCTGCTCCGGCGTGAAGCCATCGATCAGCTTCCGCTCCTTGCCCTGCAACGAGCGCTGCAGCGCCTCGTAGGCGATGGAGAGACCGCCGAGGTCGGCGATGTTCTCGCCGAGCGTCAGCTTGCCCTTCACATGCAGGCCGGGCAGCGCCTCGTAGGCGTCGTATTGGTCGATCACTTTCTGCGCGCGCGCCTCGAACGCCTTGGCGTCGGCCTCCGTCCACCAGTCGGCGAGGTTGCCATCCGCATCGTAGCGGCGGCCCTGGTCGTCGAAGCCGTGGGTGATCTCGTGGCCGATGACGGCGCCGATGCCGCCGTAGTTGACGGCGTCGTCGAGCGTGAAGTCGAAGAACGGCGGCTGCAGGATGCCCGCCGGGAAGTTGATGTTGTTCGCGGTCGGCTGGAAGTAGGCGTTCACGGTCGGGGGCGTCATCGACCATTCGCTCTTGTCGACCGGCCGGCCCAGCTTCGCCAGGTTGCGCTTCACCTCGAACTCGGTCGCGGCGCGGACGTTCGCGAAGTAATTGTCGCGAACGATGTTCACGCTCGCGTAGTTCTTCCATTTGTCGGGATGGCCGATCTTGGCGTAGAAACGGTCGAACTTCGCGAGCGCCTTCTGGCGCGTGGCCTCGGTCATCCACTCGAGCTTCCCGAGCCGGTCCTTCATGACGGCGGTGATGTTCGCGATCATCTCGGCCATGCGGGCCTTGGCCTGTGGCGGGTAATACTGGGCGACGTAGAGCTGGCCGAGCGCCTCGCCGATCTCGTCATCCACCACGCGGGCGGCGCGCTGCCAGCGCGGCTCCTGCGCGGGCGTGCCCTGGAGTTCGGTGCTGAAAAAGCGGAAAACCTCCTGCTCGAACGGCGCGGCGAGGTACGGGCCGGCGTTGCGGAGGATCTTGTAGCGCAGGTACGTTTTCCAGTCGTCGAGCGGACGCGCGGCGAGCAATCCCTGCAGGCCCTCGAAGAACTTCGGCTGGCCGACGATGATGTCGGCCGCGGCCGGGCCGCCGATGCCCCGGTCGGCGAGGTAGGCCTTGAACGGGAACGCCGGCACCTTCGCGATGAGGTCCGTCGTGGGCATCTTGTTGTAGTTGGCGACGCGATCGCGGAGTTCCGTCGGGGTCTTGGCGTTCGCGGCGATCGCGGTTTCGAGATCGAGGATCGTCTTCGCGCCCGCGGCCGCGGCGGCCGGCGTGTCACCGGCCAGCTCGAACATCTTCGTGACGTGGCGCACAAAGCCGTCGCGGAACTTCGCGTGCTTTTCCTCGGTGTAGTAGTCCTTGCTCGGCAGGCTGAGCCCGCCTTGGAAGGCGTAGAGCGCATTGGTGTCGCTCTTCTTCTGGTCGGCGAAAACCACGACGGCGAACATGCCGGGCACGCCCTGGTTGTGCAGCACGGCCAGCGTGTGCGCCAGGTCGGTGAGATTGCTGATCGCGGCGACCTGCGCGAGGTCGGTGGCGATGGGCTTCGTGCCCGCGGCGTCGATGGCGGCGGTGTTCATCGCGGACGAGAAGAAATCGCCGACCTTCTGTTCCACGGAGCCCGGCTCGTGCGACTTGCCCGCGACCGTCTCGAGGATGCCCTTCAGCGCGGCCTGGTTGTATTGATCGACCTCGCCGAACGCGCCCCAGCGCGACTTGTCCGCCGGCAGCGGGTTGTCCTTCGACCAGTTGCCCCACGCGTAGCGCGCGAAGTCGACGCCCGGCGCGACGGACTTGTCCATGGAATCAATGCTGAAGCGCGGGACGGGCGGGAGGTCGGCAGCCGCGAGCGACTGGACCGCGACGAGACTGAGGGCCGCGAGGAGGAGGCGGGTTGGTTTCATAGGGGGCACGACAACTAGGCGAAAACCGTCCCGGTTGGCAACGGGGCAATGCAGGCCGGGGCTGGCACGATTTCGTTGCGCGGCTGAACACACCCCGTCGCTGCGCGCCACCCCTCTCGAGCCGGAACCATTCAGTGGAAACCGCGAAGGACGCGAAGAAACGCGAAAGTCGCGAGTCAGACCTGATCCTCGGTGATGCCTTGCCGTACTCACTCTTTCGTGATCCCGGGCAAAATCAGGATTTTCCCGGTATACCTTCGCGGACCTTCGCGCCCTTCGCGGTTCAATTGCATAGTTCCGGCTCGAGAGGGGATTCACGCCAGCGAAGATCCCCTCTCGAGAGGGGTGGCCGAAGGCTGAGGTGTGTTCGGGGTGAGTTGAACGTCGCGCCATACCCCAGTCCGACCGGCCTAACGCGATTGACCGGATCGGAGCCGACCGCCTACTTTCGCCGGCAATGCGGCGCCGCTTTCCGAGAGTCCTCCCCTCCAGCTCCCTCGTTTTCATCCTGCTGGCGGCGGTCACGGGCGGGGCGCAGGGAATTTTTTCACCCGAGGCGGGCCGGCCGGTTTTCCGCGACTACCGTCCGACCGAATACCGCGGGCACCCGCAGGTGTTCGGTCTGTCGCAGGGTCCGCAGCAGTTCCTCTATTTCGGCAACCAGGAGGGCATCATCGAATTCGACGGCGCGCGCTGGACGCATCTGCCCATGCCGGCGGCGCAGGTCTACCTGACGGCGCGCGGCCCCGATGGCCGGGTGTGGGCGGGAGGCAACGACGAGTTCGGCTACTTCAGCACCGATCACGACGGTGGGCGCACCTATCATTCCCTCCGCGACCGGCTGCCGGCCGAGGCCCTGCCGTGGGATCGCACCACCGGCCTGCTGGTCCGGGGCGACGCGGTCTATCTGGCCAGCCCGCGCGGATTCCTGCGCATCCAGGACGATCGCATGGAATTCACCGCCATCGAGCCCGGACGCCGCGCCACGCTGCACCTGGTGGGCAACGAAGTCATCGGTCACGTCACGCGCCTCGGCCTGGTTCGTTTCAATTCCGGCAAACTCACGCCGTTGACGGACTCCGCGGCACTCAATGCCCAGGGGACGCTGGTCTCCACCGTGCTGGCCGACGGGCGGACGCTGTTTTGCCTGCAGTCGGCGGGGGCCTTTGTCCTCGACCCCGCCACCGGCACGCTGGCGCGGCTGCCGGGCCCGCTCGACGACACGGTCCGGGCGGTCCGCGTCAACGCGCTGCTGACCCTCCCCGGCGGGATTGTGGCGGTGGGCACCTCCGGCCAGGGCCTCCTGTTGCTCGCGCCCGACCTGACGACGTTTCGCCGCGTCGACCGCACCTCGGGGCTTGCCGACAATTCCATCATCAGCCTCGCCGCCGATCACGAGGACGGGCTCTGGCTCGGCTACAACTCCGGCCTCGCGCGGCTGGCCTTCGGGAGCAACGTCACGGTCTTCGACGCCAGCAACGGCCCGACGCCCGGCACGATTGACATCTGGGGCCGGCATCGCGACCGGCTCTACGCCGGCACCTACGACGGCCTCTACCGCCTGGAGCCGCCGGATGCCGGCGGCCACGGTGCGCGCTTCGTGCGGATCAACGAGCAGCTCGCCCATATTTTCGGCATCGAAACCTACCAGGACCAGATGCTCGTGCTCGCCGGCACCGGCTTGCATCGGCTCGACCCCGACACCGCGCGTGAGGAACTCCTCGTGCCCAGCGGCAGCAACAGCGGCTACGCGATGGTGCGCTCGGCCCGGGTGCCCGGCCGCTTCTACATCGCCGGCGTCGCCGGCCTGACGGTCGTGCAGCACGACGCCACCGGCTGGCGCAAGCTCGGCGAGCGCCTGGACCTGGGCGACGCGCACAACATCATCCTCGAAGCCGACGGCACCCTCTGGCTGTCCACCTACAACCGCGGCTTCTGGCGGATCCCGAATGCCGAGACGACGACCGACTGGACCCAGGCGACCTACGAGCACTATCACCGCGGCCACGGGCTGCCCGACGGCATCGTCTGGACCACCGTGACGCCCGGCCACGCCGGCACGGTGTTCTTCACCGACAAGGGATCCCGGCGCTTCGACGCCGCGCGCAAAACCTTCGTGCCGGAAGATCGCTACACCTTCGAGGATGGCGTGGCCCCGATGATCACGCCCAGCGCCGTCGGCAGCCGGGGCGAGACCTGGGCCTCGGCCTTCCGCGAATCGACGCTCATCGCCACGCCGCCGCTCGGGCGTTTCGCGCCCGGGCCCGGCGGCCGACCGGTCTGGCAGACGGCCTCGCCCGAGGCGTTGCAGGAAATCGGCTTCGCCGGCGCGGCGGTGATGTGGGTCGAGACGACGCCGAAGGGCGACGTGTTCTGGGCGCGCGGCTACAACAACACCGTGCGCATCGAACAAGGCGTCTCCGCGGACACCACCGCCCCGTGGCCGGTCCATGTCCGCGCCATCACCGCCGGGGGCCGCGGCCGCGGGCTGCCCGCCGATCCCGCGCAGGCTTTGAAATTCGCCTACTCGCGCGACCCGATCGTGTTCGACCTGGCTGCGCCGCACTTCGGGGCGCTCGACGGGCTGAAGTACCAGGCGCGGCTGGTCGGCTTCAGCGAAACCTGGTCCGAGCCCACCGCGAACCCGCGCTTCACCTACACCAACCTCGAGGGCGGTCCCTTCACCTTCGAGGCCCGGGCCATCGATTCCCTCGGCACGGTCAGCACCGTCGCCCAGCTTCGCTTCGCCGTCTCCCCGCCGTGGCCGCGATCCACCGGGGCCTTCGTCGTCTACGCCCTGCTCGCGCTGGGCGCGGTCTACGCCGGCGTGCGCTGGCGCCTGCGCGCCGCCGAGTTGGAGCGGGTGCGGCTGGAAAAACTCGTGACCGACCGCACCGCCGAACTCGCGGTGGCCCGCGACGACGCGCAGGCGGCCAACCGCGCGAAGAGCACCTTCCTCGCGCACATGAGCCACGAGCTGCGCACGCCCCTCAACGGCGTGATCGGCTACGCCCAGGTGCTGCTCAACGATCGCACGCTCACCGGCCCGCAGCGCGAGCGCGCGCAGATCGTCCATACCAGCGGCACCCACCTGCTGCGCCTGATCAACGAGGTGCTCGACTTCTCGAAGATCGAGGCCGGCCGCATCGAGCGGCATGACGCCGCCTTCGCGCCCGCTCCCCTGCTCCGCGAAGTCGCCTCGCTGCACGAGGCGGCGGCCCGGGCCAAGGGCCTCGAATTCGTCCTCACCCTGCCGGCGGAGGTGCCGGCCTTCGTGCGCGGCGATCCGCAGAAACTTCGCCAAGTGCTCGACAACCTGCTGTCCAACGCCGTGAAGTTCACCCGCCACGGCGGCGTGCGCCTCGAGATCACCGCGGGCGGCGCGGATGGCTGGACGTTCAGCGTCAGCGACACCGGCGTCGGTCTCTCCGCGGCCGACCTCGCGCAACTCTTCCAGCCGTTCGCGCAGGCCGCCAGCCGGCCCGCGGGCGAGTCCGGCACCGGTCTCGGCCTCGTCATCACCCGCCGCCTCGTGCAGCTGCTCGGCGGGGAGCTCCGGGTCGAGAGCGAGCCCGGCCGCGGCAGCCGGTTTTTCTTCAGCCTGCCGCTGCCCGCCGCGGAGGCCCCGGCCAACTCCAGCCGGCCCCCGTTCGCCGCCGGCGGCTACGAGGGCCCGGCACGCCGCGTGCTCATCGTGGACGATCATGCCGTCAACCGCACCCTCCTCATCGAGCTGTTGTCGCCGCTGGGTTTCGCCTGCGACAGCTACGGCAGCGCGGAGGAAGCCCTCGCGATGATCGACCGCCAGCCGGCGCCGGACATCGCCTTTCTCGACGTGAAGCTGCCCGGCCTCGACGGGCTCGAGCTGACCCGGCGCCTGCGTGCGCGGCCGGCGACGGCCGCCGTACCCATCGTGCTGACGTCGGCTTCGGTGCTGACCTTCGACGCCGCGGCCGCGGCGCAGGCCGGCAGCCAGGATTTCCTGCCCAAGCCTTTTGCGACCAGCCAGCTCATCGCCCAGCTCACCCAACACCTCGGCCTGACCTGGCGCGGGGAAACCGCCGCCCCCGCCGGCACCGCGCCCCTTTCGCCCGAGCTCGTGCCCGGCCTACTGGCGGCGGCGGACGCCGGTGACATCACCGCGCTGCGCACGGCGCTCCGGGCGGCGCGCGACCGCCAGCCATCCGCGTCATCATTCATCGACCAACTTGAAAAGCATGCCGCCGCTTACCAGCTTGAGCGGGTGCGCGAGTTGTTGCGCGCCGCCCAATGAAAAACCCCGCCACCGTTCTCGTCGTCGATGACACCCCCGCCAATCTCGGCGTGGTGCTGGAAACCATGGGTGGCGCCGGCCTGCGCGTGCTGATCGCCGAGAGCGGCCCGCGCGCCCTCGAGCTGTTGATGCGCCAGCCGGTGGACCTCGTGCTGCTCGACGTCATCATGCCCGGCATGGATGGCTTCGCGACCTGCCGGGAAATCCGGAAGCACGCCGCCTGGACGGAGCTGCCGATCATCTTCATGACATCGGTCGACGAGCCCGCCCAGAAGGTGCGCGCGCTGGAGACCGGGGCCGTCGACTACATCAGCAAACCGGTCCACCCGCCCGAGGTGCTGGCCCGCGTGCGCACCCACCTGGACCTGCGGGCGGCGCGCCAGGCGTTGCAACGGCAGAACGAACAGCTCGAGGCCGAGGTCACGCTCCGGCTCGATGCCGAGGCGCAGCTCGCGCAGTCGCTCGACCGCGCCCTGCTCGTCTCCGATCGCGAGGGCCGCATCATTTTCCAGACGCTGCGCGCCGCCCACCTACTGCACAAGCACCTGCCGCAACACCGGCCCGGGCACCTGCCGCCGGAGTTCGTCTCGGTCGAGCGCTACGTCAGCAAGGCCGGCGCGCTGCTGCTCAACCGTTTCACGAAGCGCGGCGACGACGCGCTCAGCATGCTCTACCTCGTGGAGGAGCATACGCCCCCGGGCCCGGCCGACCTGATTGTGCTCGGCCTGACGCCGCGCCAGGGCGAGGTGCTTTACTGGATCGCGCAGGGCAAGACCAACGCCGAGATCGCCATCATCCTCGGCGCGAGTCCCCGCACGATCGACAAGCACGTCGAGCAATTGCTCGAGCGCCTCGGCGTCGAGAACCGTCTCGCCGCCGCGACCAAGGCCAACGACGTGCTGCGGGCGAAGGGCTAGGTGTGTTGGATTGAAATCCAACACACCCCACCGCTCACCAAATCTTCGCCCGCAATTCCGGGGAGCGCCACATCGGGTCCCCTTCCTTGATGCCGAAGGCGTCGAAGAATTCCTGCATGTTGACGAGCGGGCCGATGGCCCGGAAACGGCCGGGCGCGTGGGGATCGATGGTCGCCAGGCGGCGGGCCTCATTGTCGCGCGCGCTCGTGCGCCACACCTGCGACCACGAGAGGAAGAACCGTTGCTCGGGCGTCAGGCCGTCGATCAATTTCCGTTCCTTGCCCTGCAGGGAGCGTTGGAGCGCCTCGTACGCGAGGCTCACCCCGCCGAGATCGGCGATGTTTTCCCCGAGAGTCAGGCGGCCGTTCACATGCAGGCCGGGCAGCACCTCGTACCCATTGAACTGGTCCACGACCTTCTGGGCGCGCGCGTCGAAGGCCTTCGCGTCCTCCGGCGTCCACCAGTCGCTGAGGTTGCCCTCGGCGTCATAGTGCCGGCCCTGGTCGTCGAAGCCATGGGTGATCTCGTGGCCGATGACGGCCGCGATGCCGCCGTAGTTCACGGCGTCATCGAGCGTGAAGTCGAAGAACGGCGGCTGCAGGATGCCGGCCGGGAAATTGATGTTGTTGGCCGTCGGGTCGAAATAGGCATTCACCGTCGGCGGCGACATCGCCCATTCCTTCTTGTCGACCGGCTGGCCGAGGCGCGCCAGGCGGCGCTTGATCTCCGCGCCGGCGGCGGCGCGGACGTTGCCGTAATAATTGCCGCGCTTCACGTCGACCGTCGCATACGTCTTCCACTGATCGGGGTGGCCGATCTTCGCGTAGAAGCGGTCGAACTTCGCCAGCGCCTTCTGCCGGGTGGCCTCCGTCATCCAGTCGAGTTTGCCCAGGCGGTCGTGCATGACCGCCACGACATTTGCGATCATCTCGGTCATCTTGGCCCTGGCCTCCGGCGGATAATATTGCGCGACGTAAAGCTGGCCGAGGGCCTCGCCGATCTGGCCGTCGATGACGCGGGCGGTCCGTTGCCAGCGCGGTTCCATCGCGGGCGTGCCCTGGAGCTCGGTGCTGTAGAAGCGGAAAATCTCCTCTTCCAGCGGCGCGGCCAGGTACGGCCCGGCCGTGCGCAGGAGGCGGTAGCGCAGGTAGGTCTTCCAATCGGCGAGCGGCCGGGCGGTCAGCTGGGCCTGCAGGCCCTCGAAGAACTCCGGCTGGCCGACAATGATCTCGGCCGCCGCGGGGCCGCCGATGCCGCGCTCGGCGAGGTAGGCGGTGAAGGGGAACGCCGGCATCTTCGCGGCGAACCCGGCCGTCGGCATCTTGTTGTAATTGGCCAGCGAGTCGCGGAGCTCGACCGGCGTGCGGGCCTTGGTGGCGAGGCTTTTCTCGGCTTCAAAAACCGTCTGGGCGTGCGCGGCCGCGGCCTCCGGGGTTTCCCCGGCGAGCACGAACATTTTCGCGACGTGCTCGACGAACCCGGCGCGAGCCTTGGCGAACTGGTCGGCGAAATAGTAATCCCTGCTCGGCAGGCTCAGCCCGCCCTGGTTGGCCTGCAGCGCGTTCATCGTGCTGTTCTTTTCGTCGGCATCGACGAACACCCGGAAGAAACCGCCCACGCCCTCGTTGTGCAGCCCCGCCAGGGTGCGGGCGAGATCGTCGAGGTTAGCGATCGCGTCGATCTGCGCGAGATCGGTCGCGAGGGGCTTGACGCCGGCGGCGTCGATGGCGGCGGTGTCCATGCCCGACGCAAAGAAGTCGCCCACCTTTTGCTCGACCGAGCCCGGCTCGTGCGACTTGCCCGCGGCCGTCTCCAGAATCGTGCGCAGGCCGGCCTGATTGTACTGGTCGAGCTCGTTGAAGGAGCCCCACCGCGACTTGTCCGCCGGGATCGGGTTGTCCTTCTGCCAGTTCCCGAACGCGTACTGTGCAAAGTCCGCGCCGGGGGCGACGGACTTGTTCATATAGTCGGTGCTGAAACGCGGGACGCGGCGCGTGTCGGCGGCGGCGAGCGGAAGGACCGCGGCAAGCACGAGCGCCGCCGCGGGCAGACAGGGGAGTTTCATAGAAGGCTTATGACACGGGATCCACGTGCGGGAGGCAAGAGTGCAGGCGCAAAGGGGCCGCGCGGAAAGCGGGGGCCGAACCCACACACCCCGGCGCTGCGCCCACCTTCGCCAAGGCTTCGGCGGGCAAGCGCCACCCCTCTCCAGCCGGAACCATTCAGTGGAAACCGCGAAGGACGCGAAGAAGCGCGAAAGTCGCGAGTCAGACATGATCCTCGGTGATGCCTGCCGTACTCACTGTTTCGTGATCCCGGGCAAAATCAGGATTTTCCCGGTATACCTTCGCGGACCTTCGCGCCCTTCGCGGTTCAATTGCATCGTTCCGGCTCCAGAGGGGATCTCCGCAAGCATTGGTCCCCTCTACATAGGGACTTGGCAGCCGTAGGCCCGGCGAAGGCTGCTGCCCGACAGGGCGGGGTGTATTTAGGCGATGGCGTCGCGGCACCTCACCAAATCTTCGCCCGCAATTCCGGCGCGCGCCACATCGGGTCGCCCGCCTTGATCCCGAAGGCGTCGAAGAATTCCTGGAGATTCACCAGCGGACCGATGGCGCGCACGGTGCCCGGCGAGTGCACGTCGCTCGCCACGTAGCGGCGGAGCGCGTCGTCGCGGTATTTCGTGCGCCAGACCTGCGCCCAGGAGATGAAGAAGCGCTGCTCGGGTGTGAGTCCGTCGATGAGCGGGCGCTCCTTGCCCTTCAGCGAACGCTGCAAGGCCTCGTAGGCGATCGAGACGCCGCCGAGGTCGCCGATGTTCTCGCCGAGGGTCTGCGCGCCGTTGACCTTCAGACCCGGGAGCACCTCGTAGCCGTTGAACTGGTCCACGAGCTTCGTGACGCGGGCGGTGAACGCGTCGGCATCCTCCTTCGTCCACCAGTCGGCGAGGTTGCCGTTGGCATCGTAGAGGCGGCCCTTGTCGTCGAAACCGTGGGAGATCTCGTGGCCGATGACGGCGACGATCGCGCCATAGTTAACGGCATCGTCCATGGACGGATCGAAATAAGGCGCCTGCAGGATGCCTGCGAGGAACACGAGCTGCCCGGCGGAGGGCTGGTAATAGGCGTTGACCTGCTGCGGGCCGCGGAGCCACTCGGTCTTGTCGAACGGCCGGCCGAACTTCGCCATCTGGCGCTGCGACTCGAACGCGGCGGCGGCGCGCACGTTGCCGTAGTAGCTGTCGCGCGAGATCGTGAGGCCCGAGTAGTCGCGCCATTTGGCGGGATAACCGACCACGACGCGGAGCTTGGTGAGTTTCTCGAGGGCCTTGGCCTTCGTCGGCGCCGTCATCCACTCGAGCTGGGTGATGCGGTCGTGCAACACATCGCGCATGTTCTGGATCATGGCCTCGAGCTTGCCCTTCACCTCGGGCGGGAAGTATTTGGCGACGTAGATCTCGCCGACCGCGAAGCCGACGTTGGCGTCCAGCACGCGGGCCGCGCGCTGCCAGCGCGGCTCCTGGGCGGGCGTGCCGTTGAGCACGGTGCCGAAGAAGCGGAAGTTTTCCCGGTCGAAGGCCGACGTCAGGTACGGCGCGGCGCCCGTCAGCGCCTGCCAGCGGAGATAAACCTTCCAACTCGCGAGCGGCTGCTCGGTGAGGAGCTTGTCCATGCCCTTGAAGAACGCGGGCTGGCCGACGTTGAGGCTCGTCTCGGAAGCGGGCAGCCCGACGGCCTTGAGGTAGGCCTTGAACGGAAACGCGGGCATCAGCGCCGCGGCCTCGTCGATCGTCATCTTGTTGTAGTTGGCGATCGGGTCGCGGAGCTCGGTGATGGACTTCGAGATCTTCGCCAGTTCGGTTTCGAGCAGGAGCACGGTCGCGGCGTCCTTCGTCGCCGCCTCCGACGTGGCGCCGGCGAGCTGGAAGATCTTCGCGATGTGCTCGGTGAACTGCGGCAGGAACTTCGCGTATTTCTCGTCGAGGTAGTAATCCCGGGTCGGCAGGCTCAGGCCGCCCTGGCCGGCGATGAGCTGCATGACATTGTTGTCCTTCTGGTCGGCGTAGGGAAAGATGCCGAAGAAGGCGTTGCCATTGTGCGCATGGGTGTCGGCGACGTACGCGGCGAGATCCGCCAGATTCGCAATGGCGTCGATCTTCGCCAGCTCGCCGGCGACCGGCCTGATGCCCGCCGCCTCGATCGCCTGCTCGTCCATGGCCGAGGCAAAGAAGTCGCCGACCTTCTGCACCGGGGAGCCGGACGCCCCGGGGTTGGCGGCCGCTTCCTCGAGGATGCCGCGGATGCGCGTCCAATTGTTCTGCCCGAGCATGTCGGCGGTGCCCCAGCGGGATTTGTCCGCCGGGATCCCGGTGACCTTGAGCCAGCCGCCGTTGGCGTAGGCATTGAAGTCGGCGCGCGGGTCGGCCGCCGGATCCATCGTCGCCGCGCTGAATTTCAGCGGGATCATGGCGTCGGCCGCGGTGAGCGGTGGCAGGGAGGCGACGGCCAGGCCGAGCGCCACGAAGAGGTGATGGGGATGTTTCATCGGGGAGAAGCCATGCCGCTAGGAGGAAAAGTCCGGGTTGGCAACGGGCCAGGGGTGAACGCCCGGTTTTGTGCGACCAGTCGCATCAAAGAGCTGAGAGGGTAGAGTCCAGAGCCAAGAGCGTTTTAGATTAAGATGTAGCCGATCAAAACCGTGCCTATTACCGCTGCCGTCATTTTGAGCCCCGCGAAGAATCCAAACGGATGTGCGCATTCCCTTGGCTGCTTCGCTCGGCTCCCGCCGCCGCCGAGCCTAAGGCGGGCAGGCAGGATGACGGTCTCGGGAACAATCCGTTTCTCTGAAACTTAAAACGGCGACGGCTTTGCTGAAATGCCGTAAGAGCCCGGAGACTGGTTTGAGCATATCCAGTTCCTGCCCTCAGCTCTAAGCTCTAAGCTCTCGGCTCTCAGCCCTAAGCTCTCAGCTCTCAGCCCTCGACTAATCCGCCCTACCGGCCGGACCCGAGCATCGCCTCCGCCATTTCCGGCGCCGCGAACATGCCGCCGCCGTCGTGGCCGATGTCGGGGGTCTCGACCTTGCGCCAGTTGAAGATCCAACCGCGTTCCGCCGCGAGTTTCTGCGCGAACTCGAAACACGCCCGGCCGCGCGCCAGCCGGAAGGCGCCTTGCCGCAGCGCCTCGGGCGACTTGTCGAGATTCTCGCTGGTCGTCAGGATGTCGCCCGTGCCCAGGTAAATCGTCAGCGGCGCGGCGAGATACCGCTTGAGCGCCGCCTCGTCGCTGATTTCCGCCGGGAGCCCGCCGAAGCCGTAGCCGAATTTCCAATCGGTGCGCGGAAACAGATGGCTGCCCGGATTCCCCGCGACGATGCGCTTCGCCTCCGTGGGATAAAACGCCGCGAGCCGCGCGAGGAACTGCCCGCCCGCGGAATGGCCGATCAGGTAATAGGGCAGCGCCGGTTTGCCTTCATCGGCCCGCAGCGCCGCGACGAGCTGCGGGACGAGCGCGTAGGTCCATTGCTCGCGCGGCCGCAGCGAACCGTCCTGGTTGAGCAGGCCGCCGCGGATATAGGCGTCGGAGGGAAAGCGTTCCTTGTCGAACAGCGGCGCGGCGACGATGACCTTGAAGCGCTCGGCGACGGCGATCGCGAAGTTGCGGTAGTCCTCGGCGTTGCGGTTCACGCCGTGAAACACGAGCACCAGCGGCCCGTCCTTGTAGAGCGACGGCTTGTAGGTGAAGACCTTGATGACGCCGCCGGTGGTGGGGATGTCCTGGGCGCCGATGCCGGGGGGAACGGGCGCGGCGGAAAGGGTGGCGGCGAAAACGCTCAAAAGGGCTAATAGTTTTTTCATGGGCTGTATTTGAAAAGGTAGGAGGGGTTTCACACCCCGACTGGTTCGGGCATCAGCGGGTCGGGGTATAAAACCCCTCCCACCCCAATCATGAAGAATTGCCAGGCGGCTTGATCAGAATCCTCGCGCCCTTGCCCCGGTCGAATTCGCCCTCCCACATCGCGACCACCACCATCGCGACGGCGTTGCCGCAAAGGTTGGTCAGCGCGCGGGCCTCGGACATGAAGCGGTCCACGCCGATGAGGAGCGCGATGCCGGCGACCGGGATGTGGCCGACGGTGGTGAGCGTGGCGGCGAGCGTGACAAACCCGCTGCCCGTGACGCCCGCCGCGCCCTTCGAGGTGACCAGCAGCACCGCGAGGATGCCGAGTTCCTGGGCGAGCGTGAGATCGGTGTTGGTCGCCTGCGCGACGAACATGGCGGCCATCGTCAGGTAGATGCACGTGCCGTCGAGATTGAAGGAATAGCCGGCCGGGAGGACGATGCCGACGACCGGTTTGGCGCAGCCGATCTCCTCCATGCGCTGCATCATGCGCGGCAGCACGCTCTCGGACGACGACGTGCCGAGCACAATCAACAGCTCCTCCTTGATGAACGCCAGCAGGCGCCAGAGGCTGAAGCCGTGCAGGCGGGCCACCAGCCCGAGCACCACGAAAATAAATAGCCCGCACGTCACGTAGACGCAGATCATCAGTTTCCCGAGCGAGAGCAGGGAATCCAGGCCGTACTTGCCCACCGTGAAGGCCATCGCGCCGAAGGCCGCGATCGGCGCGAGCTTGGTGATGAAGCCGACGATGCCGAAGAAAACATGCGAAGCCTGCTGCAGGAGGTCGTAGACGGGCTTGCCCCGTTCACCCATGCGCGCGAGGGCAAAACCGAAGAGCAGCGCGACCAGCAGGACCTGCAGGAGGTCGCCGCCGGTGAATGCGCCGATGAACGTCGCCGGGATGATGTTCATCAGCCACTCCAGCGTGCTGGTGTGGCTGGCCGCGGTGGTGTACTGCGTGACCGCCTTCGCATCGAGCGTGGCGGGATCGGCGTTGATGCCGGCGCCGGGCTGCACCCAGTTCACCACCAGCAGGCCGATGACCAGCGCGACGGTCGTGATGACCTCGAAATAAATCAGCGCCTTCACCCCCACCCGGCCGACCTTCTTCATGTCGCTCATGCCGGCGATCCCCACGACGACCGTCGTGAAGATGATCGGCGCGATCAGCATCTTGATCAGCTTGATGAACGCGTCCCCCAGCGGCTTGAGCTGCGCGCCGAGCTCCGGGTTCTGCCAGCCCAGCAGCACGCCCGCCACGATCGCGAGCAGCACCTGCACGTAGAGGGAGCGCAACAGTTTCATGCGGTAGCGGTGGAGCGGATCGGGCGGCTGGGGGAAACGCCAAAGGCCAAATCACAAACGCCAAACCAAAGGATCGTCTGGCCCCTGGCCATTGGCGTTTGGAATTTGCCCCGGAACGGGGTCAGAACTGCCGCGTGAGCTGCAGCGAGTAGGTGCGGCCGCGGGCCATCAGGTTGTAGACCGACGGATCGTAACCGCGCGAGTCGCTGGAGAGCGGCGGCTCCTTGTCGAGGAGGTTGACCACGCCGACGCGGACCGTGGTGTCACCGATCCATTTGTTTTTCGCGCGGAAGCGGTAGGACACACTGGTGTTGTAGCTCAGCGAGTCGCTCACCACGTAGCGGTAGCTGTAGGCGCCGTTGGTGAAATACGGGGTGATGTAGGACGGGTTGCCGAGCGAGTCGAAGGTGGACAGGGTCGTGGTGGCGCCGGCGTCGGCATAGTTGCCGGTGTAGAAGGCCGCGAGGTTGGCGGACCACTGCTGCCTGCGCCAGCTGAGCGTCGTCGTGCCGCGCCACTTGGGGGCGGCGCCGCCGACATTCGCGGAGTTGGACCAGCGCAGGTCGGTGCGGGAGGCGCCGGCGCTGTTGTAGGCGTGGAAGTCGTTCAGGTACGTCCAGGTGCTGTTCACCGTGAAGTTGCCGATCGCGAGGCGCGGGAACTTGTAGGTGACGTCGAGATCGTAGCCGTTCACGAACTCCTCGGACTTGTTGAAGTAAGTCGTGCGCAGGATGTCGATGGCCCCGACGACGGCGCGCTGGTTGGCCGGCGTGCGCGAGGCGTTGTAGGTGGCGAAGAAATCGCGGTCGGCCTGCGTGACGGCGAGGCGGACGACGGAGCCGTCGCCTTTGTAGGCGGCGGTGCCCGAGCCGAGATCGATGCTGCCAATGGCCGTGCCGCCGGCGAGGGCGGCCTGGGTGGCGGCGATGAGGGCCGCGGTGTCGTCCGCGATAGAACCGGAGGAGGCGATCACGTCCTTCTGGCGGATCTCCCAGTAATCGAAGGAAAACGACAGGCCCTTGATGCCCGGCACCTCCACCACGAAGCCGGCGGACTTGCCGGTGGACTTCTCGGGCTGCAGGTTGGGATTGCCCGAGGCGACGCTGCGGCGGTTGGAGGGACCGTCGGTGGGCAGGCCGGTGACGGCGCTGCGGTAGGTGTCCTGGCTGCCGGTGACGGTGCGGATGAGCGTGCCCGTGAAGAGTTGCGCGAGGTTCGGGGCGTGGAAGCCCTGGTTGTAGGAGGCGCGGACCATCACCCACGGCGCCGGCTTCCAGTTGAGGCCGAGCTTCGGCTTGGTGGTTTCGCCGAAATCCGTGTAGCTTTCAAACCGCGCGGAGGCGGAGAGCTCCAGCGACTGGACCAGGGGCAGCTTGAACTTGTTGCCGACGAGCGGGACGACGGTCTCGACGTAGGCGGCGGCCACGTGGCGGTTGCCATGCGTGTCGGAGTTCGGCGAAAAGCCGAGGAAGTCATTGGACGTCGGGTCGAGGCCCGAGCCGGGCGGATTCAGGCCGGCGAAGGCCGGGCGGGTGTCGTCATAGATCTCGTAACGGTATTCGCCGCCGAAGGCGCCCCCGATGCTGTTGCCGCCCCAGAGGGGGAGCAAATCGCCCGAGGCGCGGAAGTCGGCGCTGGTCAGGCCGGTGCGGCCCTCGCGGATGAATTCGGAACGGAAGGTCGACTGCACGCTCTCGGGATTCACGTAATTGCCGGCCACCACGAGCGTGCCGCCCTGCACGGCGAACGTGCGGGTGAAGGGGTTGAACGCCTTCGCGGGATCGGTCTGGTTGATGGCATTAATGATGAGACTCTTCCGGCTCGGGCCGACCTCGTCGTCGGTCACGCGGGCCTCGGCCTTGAGCACGGCCGCCTCCCAGTTCCACGTGTCGAAGAGCTTGCCCCGCACGCCGCCGAGCACGCGCCACGAGGTGCTGTCGACGATGGCGGTGCGGTCCGCGAGGTCGGTCAGGCGCTTGTTGGTGATGCGGACGGCGGACGGCGTGCCGGTGAGGCGGGCGGAGCCATCGGCGTTGGGCGCGCCGGTCGGCGACCAGAAGCGCTCGCCGAAGGGATTCCACGGGTTGTTGGCCGGCACGACAATGTCGCCGTCGGTGGAAGCGGTGATGCCGTCGGGCTCGCGCACGGTGACCGAACGGGCGTTGTAGCCCATGACCTCGCCGAAGACCGTGAGCTCCGGCCGGAGCTCGTAGCTGGCGCTGGCGTAGAGGTTGCCGCGGGTGGATTGCGGCTGGATGACGCGGTAGGCGTTGTTGTTCCAATAATAGTCGTGGGTGACGCCATCGCGCGGCGGCGTGGCGGTGTAGAAGCCGACCCCGGTCGCCGTCGGCGCGAGGAAGAACGTCCCGGAGCTGGCGACCAGCGCGGCCGGCACGCCGGTGGGGCGCGCGGCGGTGAAGACGCCGGTGGTGGCATTCACGGTGCCCGTGGAGAAATTGCCGTATTCCGTCGTCGCCGAGCGCAGGTTGAAGGTGGTGTTGGTGGAAACGTTCCACGGCGCGGGCGCGCGGTAGGAGTTGTCGGCCTCCGCCGAGAAATGGCGGTCGCGGGCAAACATCGGGTCGCGGTCGAACAGGTCGGCGACAATCATGGCGCGGCCCTTGCCGCCGGCGAAGGCGAAGCCGTGCGTGAGCGTCGCGCGCATTTCCTGGCCGTCGCCCAACTCGGTGATGCCATAGCGCAGCGCCAGCTCGGTGCCATTGTAGGCCGGGCGGGTGATATAGTTCACGACGCCGGCGACGGCATCCGTGCCGTAGATGGACGAGGCTCCGTCGCGGAGAACCTCGACGCGATCGAGGCCGCGGTTGGGGAGCTGGTTGATGTTGGTGGAAAGCGTGGGCACACCCGCCTCGCCCTGGCTGATCGGATGCGGCGGCAGGCGGCGGCCGTTGAGGAGCACGAGCGTGTTGCTCGACGGGATGCCCCGCAGGGACACCGCGGCGTTGTCGCCGCGGGCGGTGGCGCCGAGGGTCGCGGTCTCGTTGCCCGGGAGGCCGGTGACCTGCGGCAGCGCCGTGAGGAGATCGGAGGGCTGCGACGCATCGCGCGCGTCCATGATGTCCCGGTCGAGCACGGTGACCGGCAGCACCCGCTCCTGGTCGAGGCGGCGGATGTTCGACCCGGTGACGGTGAACTTGTCGAGGACGACGGCGCCCTCCTCGGCGCGGCCGGCGGCCGGCTGGGGCGCGGCGACGCCGGGATCGGCGACGGCATTGCGCCGGGCGACCGCGAGCGCGCCGGTGCGTTCGTCCTGGCGCACGGTCAGCTCGGTGCCCGCCACCAGGCGGTCGAGCGCCTCGCGCGCGGTGAGGCGGCCGGTGACGGCCGGGGTGGCCACGCCGGCGACGGCGCCGGTCGAATAGAGCAACTGCTCGCCCGACTGGGCGGAAAACTGCTTGAGCGCGACGTCAGCCGGGCCCGCGGGAATCGCGTAATCCTGGCGGGCGGATTCGGCCGCGGCCAGGCCGGTGCCCAGCGCGCACGCAAAGAGGAAGGCGCAGGCCATCCGGAACGCAGAAGGAACGAACCGGCCCAGGGGCCGGCGGGACGTGAGGTGCTTGGTCATGAGGAGAAAGGCCGGGGATTGTTTAAGGGGGTGACCCGCCGGCAATGGGGAAGACGGTTTAAGCCACGAATATAACTAGGAGAATATATTGAAGTGAGGCGTTCCTGGCGGACGCCCCCGGGCGCCGGCGAGCGGCGCCCCTACAAGAACGGGAAAACTACTTGGCCAGCCGCAGGACGGTCCGGGTTTCGCCGCGCTCGACGACGACGTTGTAGTTGGGGCTTTCCTCCAGGAGGCGAAGGAATTCCGGCCAGCCATCCGGCCGGAACGCGGCGGTGAACCGTTGCTCCAGCAGGCGCGAATCGTCGATGACGATCTGGTGCGTGTTGTAGCGATTGAATTCCGCGACGACCTCGCGCAACGGCACATCGTAGAACTCCAGGCGGCGCTGCTGCCAGGCGAGCGCACGGCCGACCTCGACGGGCGCGACCGCGGAAACGGCCGCGGCGGCGCGGCCCGTGACGGCCTGCATGGGGATCAAGGCACGCTCCCCGGCGAGGAGCACCGGCGTCCCGCCCCCGGCCGACGGCATCATGAGCGAGCCGCCTTGCACGCTGTCGTTCACCTGGACCTTGCCCTCGGTCACCAGCACCTCGACGGCGGTGGAGCGCAGCCGGACATTGAAAGCCGTGCCGACGGCGCGGACCGCCACCTGGCCGGCACTGACGATGAACGGCCGGTCGGGATTCTTCGCGACCGTGAAATGGGCCTCACCCCGCACGAGCCGCACGCGGCGTTCGGTGGCGGTGTACTGGACCTCAACCTGGCTGTCGGTGTTGACCTGCACGACGGAGCCATCGGGCAGCTCGGTGCGCTGCAGCACGCCAACCGCGGTCATCAGATTCTGCCGGAGTCCCGCCGGCGCGAGCGGGCGCGGCCAGGCCAGCGACAGGAACACCACGGCCGCCGCCGCGGTCAGCGCGGACGCGGTCCACAAGGCGCGATGGCTCCGGCGGCGGCGCGGCGCGAGCAGGTCCGCGTCCGGCGCCGCGGGTGCGGCGGGCCGCGCGACGCCAAGGCGGTTGAAACTTTTCCATGTGGCGTCCAACTCCGCGAACACCTCGGCATGGCGGGCGTCCTGTTGCAGCCAGCGGATAAAGGTGGCGGTTTCCGCCTCGTTCATGCCGCCGTCGCGCCGGCCAATCCAAACGGCGGCGGCGGCCTCGATGGCGGCGGCATCGGGCCCCGTGATGGGCGAATGAAAAGGGCGGGATTTCATCAGTCGTGAGTCCGGGTCACGCCATGGGCGCGCAGATAGGTCCGCAGCCGCAGCACGCCGATGGCGAGCTGGGCGTTGACGGTGTGCTCGGAGATCCCGAGCTGGCGCGCGATGTCGCGATGGGAAAGTCCGTAGATCTTGCGCAGCGTCATGACCTGTCGGCAGCGTTCGGGCAGCGCCTGGATCGCGGCGGCGAGCAGCGAGAGCTCCTGGTCGTGGCAGACGGTTTCGGCCACGCCCGGCCGGTCTTCCAGGACGGGCAGGAGCTCGATTTCGGCCAGCCCGTCGATCGCCACCACCTGGCGCCGGCGGAAGAAATCGAACGCGGCATTGCGCGCGGTGGCGAAAAGAAACGAGCGCGGCGAATGCACCGGATGCTCCTCGCGCGCCTGCAGCAACCGCGCATAGGTTTCCTGGACGAGGTCGTCGATATCCGGATGCGCGGGGAACTTGTTGCGCAGGTAGCCGCGGAGCGCCGGTTCGTGCGGCTGCACTTCCTCGGTAAACCAGCGGGCTTGCTCGGCATCCTGCGGGGGCATGGGGTGGACCCGTTAGTTCAGGCGGAAGCCGCCTCCTGTCGAGGGGTTAAATAATAAACTGTCGTGAATTAGTAGAACGGGAGGGCCGGGCCGTCTCTGCGGAGGCGCCCGCCACACCCCGCCGCTCGGCCCGCTTTCGCCAAGGTTTCGGCGCGGCAAGCGTCGCCTCTCCAGCGGAAACCATTCAGTGGAAACCGCAAAGGACGCGAAGAAGCGCGAAAATCGCGAGTCAGACCTGATCCTCGGCGATGCCTTGCCGTACTCACTCTTGCGTGATCCTGGGCCAAATCAGAATTCTCCCCGCAGCCCTTCGCGTCCTTCGCGGTTCAATTGCATCGTTCCGGTTTCAAGAGGGAGACTCAAACCCACGCTGCCGAAGCCTCCTCCCTGAAGAGAGGTGCCCGCAGGGCGGGGTGGGTCGGTGGAGGGTCCAGCTCCTGCTGGACCGCGAACGTGATATCACCCGCGCACGCCGGCCCAGCGGGAGCTGGGCCCTCCACGTTTATTTCAAGTTCGACTCAAACGCCGCCCCCGTCTTCGCCTTCACCTCGTCGAGCGTCACGCCGGGATGCAGCTCGATCAACACGAGTCCCCCACCCGGCTTCACTGCGAACACGCAGAGGTCGGTGATGATGAGGCTGACCACGCCCTTGCCGGTGATCGGCAGCGTGCACTGCTTGAGAATCTTGGGGCTGCCGTCCTTCGCGGTGTGCTCCATGACGACCACGACCCGCCGCACGCCGGCGACCAGATCCATCGCGCCGCCGGGGCCCTTCACCATTTTTCCCGGGACCATCCAGTTCGCGATGTCGCCATTGTCGGCCACCTCGAGCGCGCCGAGGATCGACAGGTCGATGTGACCGCCACGGATCATCGCAAAGGAGTCCGCACTCGAGAAGAACGCCGAGCCGGGAATCGTCGAGATCGTCTGCTTGCCGGCGTTGATCAGGTCGGGATCGATGCGGTCCTCGCTCGGAAACGGCCCGATGCCGAGCAGACCGTTCTCGGACTGCAGCGTGACGTTCATGCCCGGCGGAATGAAATTCGCGACGAGCGTCGGGATGCCGATGCCCAGATTGACATAGTAACCATCGCGCAATTCCTGCGCCGCGCGCTTCGCCATCAGCTCGCGAACCGGCGTCTCCTTCTTCGATGCCGCGCTCCCCTGCACCGTGCGGAACTCGATGCGCTTCTCGTAATTTGTCCCCTGGATGATGCGGTCCACGTAGATCCCCGGCGTGTGGATCGAGTCCGGCTCGAGCTGGCCCACCTCGACCAGTTCCTCGACCTCGGCGACACACACCTGGCCGCAGGTGGCGATCATCGGGTTGAAATTCCGCGCGGTTTTCCGAAAGACGAGGTTGCCGGACTTGTCGCCCTTCCACGCCTTCACGAACGAGACGTCGGCCCTGATGCCGGGCTCGAGCACATATTCCTTGCCGTCGAAAACCTTCGTTTCCTTCCCTTCCGCCAGCTTCGTGCCGAACGCCGTGCGCGTGTAGAAGCCCGGGATGCCCGCGCCACCCGCGCGCAACCGCTCGGCCAGCGTGCCCTGGGGGATAAGCTCGAGCTCGAGTTCGCCGGCCAGCACCTGGCGCTCGAATTCCTTGTTCTCGCCGACGTAGGACGCCATCACCTTTTTCACCTGGCGCGTCGAGAGGAGCACCCCCATGCCGAAGCCGTCGACACCGGCGTTGTTGCCGACGATGGTCAGGCCCTTCACGCCGCTGTCGCGCAGCGCCGCGATGAGGTTCTCCGGAATGCCGCAGAGACCAAACCCGCCCGCGGCGATGGTCAGGTTGTCATGCAGAAGTCCCGCGAGGGCGGCGGTGGCGTTGGGGTAAACTTTGCTCATGGGCGGAATTTTAACCACGGATTTCACGGATCACACGGATGCGATGGAATCCACAAAGCCCGTCATCCTGAGCGCAGCGAAGGATCCAAGTATCCACGGATTTCATGTGCTGGCGTTTTGGATTCTTCGCTGCGCTCAGAATGACCGGATGTGAAGATCTCATCCGTGTGATCCGTGAAATCCGTGGTTAAAAAATAAAATCAAATCAGCTCCACGCACGCGGCCAGGCCTTCGCCGCCGCCGATGCAGATGGCGGCGACGCCGCGTTTCAAACCGCGTTCCTGGAGCGACGCGATCAGGGTCACGAGGATGCGCGCGCCGCTGGCACCGATGGGATGGCCCAGGGCGATGGCGCCACCGCGGACGTTCACCTTGTCGTGGGAAATCCCGAGTTCCTGCATGAATGCCATCGGCACGACGGCGAAAGCCTCGTTTACTTCCCACAGGTCGACGTCCTGCACCGACCACCCCGCGCGCGCGAGCGCCGACTGGGTGGCCTGGACCGGCGCGGTCGTGAACCACACCGGATCCTGCGCGTGGCCACCGAAGCCGGCGAGGCGCGCGACGGGCTTCAAACCCTTCACCTTGGCGGTGTCCGCCGTCGCGAGCACGAGCGCGGCCGCGCCGTCGTTGATCGAGGAGGCGTTGGCCGGCGTGATGGTGCCGTCCTTTTGAAAGGCGGGCTTCAGCGTCGGGATTTTGTCGTACTTCACCTTCGCCGGACCCTCATCATGCTCGATCCGGGTGACGTTGCCCTTCGCATCGGTGATTTCAAACGGCGTGATCTCGGCGGCGAACTTGCCCTCCTGCTGCGCGGCGTTGGCGCGTTTGAAACTCTCGATGGCGTACGCGTCCTGCTGCTCGCGCGTGAACTGGTATTTCGCCGCGCACTGCTCGGCACAGTTGCCCATGTGCAGATTGTTGTACGGATCCCACAAACCGTCGGTGATCATCGAGTCGATCACCTGCTGGTGCCCGATGCGAAATCCCTCGCGGGCCTTCGGCAACAAATAGGGTGCGAGCGTCATGTTCTCCATGCCGCCGGCCACGGCGATCGTGCCCATGCCGCCGGCGAGAAAGTGCGCGGCGCCCATCACGGTCTGCAGCCCCGAGCCGCAGACCTTGTGCACCGTGACGCAGCGCACGGACGGCGGCAGCCCCGCGCCGAGCGCGGCCTGGCGGGCCGGCGCCTGGCCGAGGCCGGCCTGGAGCACGTTGCCCATGAGGCAATCGGTGACATCGGCCGCGGCGATGCCCGCCTTGGCGACGGCACTTTTAATGGCGGCGGCGCCAAGCTTGGTGGCGGGCACGCCGGCGTAGGCGCCCTGGAAGGCGCCGATGGGGGTGCGGGTGGCGGAAAGGATGACGATGTCGGGCATGGGACGGGAATTTGCGTTGGTTAAGCTCCAAGCTCCAACCGCCAAGCTCCAGAAAAGCTCCCAAGCAGGAAAACTTTAAGAGCTGATTGGGTGTTTGGTGTCTGGTGTTTCATTGGAGCTTGGCGGTTGGCGCTTGGAGCTTCCATTCACTTGGGCCGCTGGATTTCAAACAGCTCCCGTGTCCGCGTATAGTAATTGCCGCCCATGCGACCGATGGTGTCGAGCTTCTGCGGGTCGAGCGCGCCGTCGGTGATCACCGACTCGCTGACATGCGCGCACAGGATCGTGCCGAACACGACGTTGCCCGCGAGCGGGCCCTCGCCGATGCGCACGATCCGATCGAGTTTGCACTCGAAAGACACAGGGGAGTCAGCGACGCGCGGGGGTTTCACCAAGGTCGAAGGCGCGGTCGCGATGTTGAATTTATCGAACTCGCTCTCGCCGTGCGGCAGCGGCGCCGACGTGAGGTTCATCGGATCGCGCAATGCATACGGCACGACGTTCACCACGAACTCGGGCACCTCCTCGACGTTTGTCACACTGTCCTTCTTCTTTCCGGCCCGGTCGTTGGCGCCGCAGAACATCAGCGTCGGCGGGCTGGCGCAGATGCCCTGGAAAAACGAGAACGGCGCGAGGTTCGTCTGGCCGCTCGCGGAGATCGTGGAAACCCAGGCGATGGGCCGCGGATTGATGGCGTTGATCAGCCACGGGTACGATTCACGCGGCGGGAGCTTTTGGAAATCGACGATCATGGTTTTACAGAAGGAAACGGAGGGAACGAAGAAAGACAAAATCCAATACCTTGGTTTCCTTCGTTACCTTCTGTAGAAATCACCCCAGCCACGACAGCGGATAATTGGGATCATCCATCGCGAGAGCCTCGGCGGTCAGCTCGAGCGGGTACTGCGTGTCGAACATCACCGCGAGTTCCTCGGTGCGGGTGTGCTCGAAGCTTTTCAGCGTCGTGCCCGGGTGCGGGCCGTGCGGGATGCCCTGCGGGTGCAGCGTGAACGAGCCGGGCTCGACGCCCTTGCGCGAGCCGAACTGGCCGCGCACATAAAAGAGCACCTCGTCGGCTTCCGTGTTGTCGTGCGCCCACGGCACCTTGATCGCCTCGGGGTGGTGGTCGAGGTAGCGCGGTGCGAACGTGCACATCACGAACCCGTGCATTTCAAACGTCTGGTGCACCGGCGGCGGCAGGTGCACCGTGCCGGTCAGCGGCTCAAAGTCGTTCGCGTTGAACGTGAATGGATAGAGATAGCCGTCCCAGCCCACGACATCGTGCGGGTGGCCCGCCATCACATTTCGCGTGAAGCGCGTGCGGTCCTTCGTCAGCACGGCAAAGTCGCCCTCGCGATCCACGGTCAGCATTTCCGTCGGCCCGTGGAAATCGCGCTCGCTGTAAGGCGCGCCCATGCGGATCTGGCCTTCCTGGTGCAGATAGCGCTCGGGGATGCGCACGGGATGGGTCGACTCGATGATGAGATAGTCCTCCTGCGCAATGTCGTCCGGCACGAGCCGG
Source organism: uncultured Oleiharenicola sp. (assembly GCA_964515595.1). GTDB lineage: Bacteria > Verrucomicrobiota > Verrucomicrobiia > Opitutales > Opitutaceae > Lacunisphaera. The sequence goes on from CAZEUN010000002.1 coordinate 358,659, forward strand.
TAGATGGTGCCGCGCGGGATGACGATGTAGTCGTCCTGCTTGTAGCGGAGCCGGCCGTATTGCGACTCGAGCCAGCCGCCGCCGGCCCAGACGAAGATCACATCGTCGCTCTGGCCGTTGCGGTAGAAATCATAACCGGACTCCATCGCGGTCGACGGCCGGCAGCGGTACGCGCCGATGTCGGCATTGAACATCAGCGGCACGCGACCCGTGTAGGGATCGCCGGCGCGCTTCATGCCAGCGGACTTCAAGTGATGATGCCGCAACGGCGTGGGGGCGCCGGGCTTCAACGCAAACTCCTTGAAGAGCTCCACGCTCTTGACCCGCGTCGGCGGCTTCAGGTGATAGACGATGCTGTAGGCGCGGTCGAAACCCTCCGTCGTGATGACGTGCTCGTAATGGAGCCCCTCGCCCTTGTAGCTCGCCGCCGCGTCGCGCGGGAACTTGAGGTGATGTTTCCGGGGGACCGTCCCGAGCTTGAGGTATTGGGGCATGGGCGACGAAGGTTAAGGTGAGAGTGAGAGTGAGAGTGAAAGTGAGGGGATCAGCAAGAGTGGGTCAGGGGAACACTTTCACTGTCACTTTCACCCTCACTCAAAGCGTTCCACGCTTTGCCTGCTCGCGCTCGATGGCCTCGAACAGCGCGCGAAAGTTGCCCTCGCCGAAGCCGATCGAGCGGCCGCGCCGCTGGATGACCTCGAAGAACAGGGTCGGCCGCGCGAAAACGCATTTCGTGAAAAGCTGGAGCAAGTAGCCCTCCTCGTTGTCGCGATCGACGAGGATCTTGAGCTTCTTCAGATCCTCCTTGTTCTCCTGGATCTTCCCCACGCGCGTGTCGAACTCGCCGTCGTAATAACTGTCCGGCACGTCGAGGAACTCCTGGCCCATCTTCCGCATCTCGTCGATCGTCGCGGTGATGTCGGGCGTGAGCAGCGCGATGTGCTGGACGCCGGCGCCGTTGTACTGGTCGAGAAATTCCTGGATCTGCGAATTGGCGGACGACGGCTCGTTGATCGGCAGCTTCACCCAGCCGTCGGTCGAACTGACGACCTTCGACATCAGCGCGGACCGGCCGGTGTTGATGTCGAAATGCATGAACAGGTCGAAGCCGAACACCTGCTCGTAGTACGTCACCCACTCGTCCATCGACTCCACGTTGGCGACGACATGGTCGATCATCGCGAAGTTGATCTCGCGGTCGTCGATGCCGCCCGCGACGTTGACGAAGCCCGGCAGGAACTCGCCGTGGCCCCGGCGCTCGACGAAGCTGTGGATCGTGTCGCCATAGGCCGCGATGGCCGCGTGGACGATGTTGGCATTCTCGTGCAGCCCGCGCACGGCGTTCGCGCCGCGGCGCTGCGCCTCGGCGAACGCGTGCTTCGCGTCCTTCACCTTGAAGGCCACGTCGCGCACGCCGCAGCCGTGCTTCTGGAGGTGATGCCGGAGGAAATCCGCCTTCTCGCCCGTGCCCTGCGGTTCGCTGACGACGAAGTTGACGCGCCCCTGGCCGACGACGTGCGCGCGGCGGCCGGAGAGGCCGGTGGAGTTGTCGCCATAGGCGCGCGGCGACATGCCGTATTTCTGGACGAAGAAGTCGCGCCACTGGTCGGCGTTGTCGACGTAGAACTCGATGTGGTCGAAACCGCGCAGGCCGAGCGGATTCACGCCGGTTTTGCGTTCGACGGGTTTTTCAAAAAAGGTGCGGCTCATGGCGGGGATTTTGTTTTACAGAAGGCAACGGAGAGAACGAAGGCGGGCTGATTCAGCCGCCATGAAGCCGGGATGTTCATGGATTCCGCTTTCTGAGTTTCTTGGTCAGCTTCGTTTCCTTCTGTGAAAAATTTCAGGGCGGCCGGCACTCTACCCGGCCGCCCTCGCGGCGGCCATACGCCGGACGGAGTAAACAGCCTTGCGCCCGCGGGCCTGACGGCCATTTACTCCGTTCAGCCTATGCCGACCGAGACCCCCGCCCCGCTGCTCGACCATGTGCTGGCCATGCTGGAGGACGTGCCGGTTGGCCTGCTCCTGCTGGATGCCGCGGGCCGGCCGCTGTGGTTCAATGACGAGGCCGCGCGCGCGTGCGCGGTTTGGAACCACGGCGAGCGCCACGCCGCCGCGCTGCGCGCGCGCAGCGCTTTTCGTGTGCCCGATCCGCTCATCGCCGCCTGCCTGGAACTCCGCGCCGATCCGGCGCCGGCCAGCCCGACGAAGGTCGTCAGCGACAACAGCCGCGGCCTGCACGCGCGCATCAAGCTGCACTCCGCCGCCGGTCAGGCCGCGCCCGCTTTTCACATCCAGCTCGACTACCGGCGTCCGCGGGGCGATCGCGACCGCCAGCTGTCACCCGGCGCCGTCGCGCTGCTCGCCCGCCTGACCGAACGGGAGCGCGAAGTGGCGATGCGCGTCCGCGAAGGCCTGCGCACCGCCGAGATCGCCGCGGAGCTGCGCCGGAGTCCGCTGACGATCAAGACGCAGCTCGCCGCGATCTTCGCCAAACTCAGCGTCCGCGGACGGACGCGGGTGGCGGCGTTGCTGAATCGGTGAGGAAACACCAAGTAGCCGAACGCGTGAGCGTTTGGCTGGGAGCATGCCGAAAACGGCCAAACGCTCACGCGTTCGGCTACGGTCACAAAAGAGCACCGGGGATAATACCCTAAGCGTGACAACCGTCCCCAAGCCTGTCTTGCTCGGGATCACACGCGCATGAATCCCATCAAGTCCACCGGCATCTCCAACGAGAAGTTTGCCCCGTGGCTGCGCCGGGAGATCCTCCGCGCGCTTCGCAATGGCGCCATCCTCCTGGTCGCGGGAGCCGCGGCCGTTTGGGGCCTGACGGCCGCGTCGCCGGCCTTCGCCGACGGCTGGGCCAATTTCAACTACCGGCTGTCCGCCGTCGCCCTCGACCAGCACCCGGTCGCGCTGATCCGTTTGTTCGCGAACCGCCTGCGCGAAAGCGAATATGGCTGGCACCTGATGAAGCCGACGGCGCCGTTCAATGTCACCGCCGCCCGGGCCGCCCTGAAGCACGACTACCCGGAAGTCGCCGGCGTGTTCGACGGCGTGCCCCTCGTGCCGCGCGCGACTACGCTCCGCCGCACCGACCCGGCCCGCTTCGACCAGCGCGTCGACACCTACCTGCGCCGTCACCAGCACATCGAGTCCGGCCGCTTCACCTCGCTCTACGATCGCGACGACCTGTTCTCGGCCCCCAACGCCAACGTGAAGCTCGGCCTGTTCGTGACCAAGATTTTCGGGCTGCCCGACGCGTTCTGCTTTGTGATCGGCACGATCCTCACAAGCGGCCTCGCCGGCGTCGTATTGTTCGGCACCGTGCTGGCGCTGACGGCCTCGCCGCTGTGGCGTTCCCGCCGGCCCGCGCGCACCTGGCTCAAGGTCCTCGTCTGGCCCACGCTCGCCAGCACGCTCATCTGGGCGGCGATCATGATCATGGCGGTCTCCGCGGCGCTCTTCGGCGGCCTCACGCCCAACACGTCCGCCCTCGCGTTGCTCGCCACGCTCCCGCTGCTCTACGTCCTGGCCAAGCTCCCGCTGCACCTCGCCGAAACACTCGTCCCGGCGCCCAAAATCTGGGACGGCATCGATCGCCGCAAACCGCGGACCAACATGAAGCCGCCCGGCCCGCCGCCGAAGCCGGGCGAGACGATTCCGCCCTGGGGCGGCTCCTGACCGGCGCCGCGGCGCGAACTTCCCCTGCCACCTCGTTCCGTCGCCATGAATCCTCCCCCCACCCCCGTCCCGCGGGCGCCGCTGCCGCTCCGCTTGTTGCGCTCCGTGGTCATCGGGCTGCTGGTGCTGGCCTTCACGCTGATCGCCGCCTTGTGGTACCTGGGCGCCACCTTTGCCGCGCTGGAGACTTATTTTCAGGACGCCAACAAACCACCGGGCGCGGTGATCGCGACCGTGGGCGGACTCGTCCTCCTGTTGCCGCTCGGCCTGGCGATCTGGGCTTCGCGCCGCCACTGGCTGCGCTGGCCCGTGCTCGCGGCGGCTTCGCTGGTCGCCATCGGTTTCCTCGCCTGGCTGGCCTGGGATGAGGCGGGCCTGCGTCATCCCCTGACCGTCGACGAAGTGGCGCCCGCCTTCGACGGGGCCGACCGCAGTTACGCCGTGCTGATGGAATATGGAAAACAGCACCCCACCGAGGAGGCGAAGGCGTTCATCCAGTATCGCTCGAAAATCAACTTCAACGTCGCCGCCAAGGACGCGGAGAAATGGACGGAGTTCATCACCAGGAACCGCGCCGCGATCGAAGCCGACTGGGCCGCCGGCGCGCCGCAACGGGCGTGGCTCGCGCGGCTCAACGCGTTCGACCGGATCGGCGACCTCACGCCGCCGGCCTACGATGCCGACATCCCGGGTTTCCACGTGTGGCGTTTCCTGTCCCAGCGAACCTGCGCCCTCGCAAGCCTGCAGGCCCTCGACGGCCACGGCGATGAGGCGGTCGCCACCCTGATGCCGATGCTGGAAGCCGCGCGGAAATTCGAGACCTCCTCGCGCACGCTGGTGCGCCTGATGATCGCCCGCGTCGTGCAGAGGATGTGCTACGAGACCGCCGGCTTCATCCTCGATCGCACCAATCCCGGCGCGAGTTCCCGGGCGCGACTGCTCGCGGCCGTGGCCGATGGCAACGCGTCCGCCGGCGCGCGCCGCATCGTCCAGGTGGAATACGCCCTGTTCACGCCGATGCTGGACCGCCTCACCTTCAGCGAAACGATGAACGCCATGAGCTGGGGCGGCGGCCAATCGGTGCCGCGCGCCCTCAACGCGCTCACGCGCTTCGTCATCAATCCCCACGCCACGGCCAACCTTTACGGCGACCACGTGAGCGAACTGGCGGCGCTCGCGGAAGCCCGCGACATCGGCGGATTCGCCGCGCGGCAGCAGGCCTTCGTGCACAGCTCGATGCAGGCCGGCATGAAAAACCTCGGCGGCCGCCTGCTCCTGACCATGGCGACCCCCGCCTATCAAAAGGTGGTCAAGAATTACTGGGACATCGAGGACCTGCGCCTCGCCCTGGCTGCGCGCCTGCAGGCGTCGAAATAAAAGGGGAGGCAGGACATCCCTGGCGCTGCCGCCCCTGCCCCTTAGCCCTTTCGGCCTAATTGCGGCTTTCCCGTGGATTTCAGGGCGCTGCCGGCGCATAGTGCGCGCATGCAGAATACCCCCGCTCACCCTGAACCCCAGACCGGCGCGGACGACCCGCGCTGCATCCCCCACAAGCTCACGGCGCCGCTGCCCGTCGGCGCGGAATGCCGCTACCCTGCCTACACGGCGGACGAACAGGACGTCTGGCGCACGCTCTATGCGCGAATGGAATCCCTGCTCCCCGGCCGCGCCGCGGATGAATTCCTCACCGGCCTCGACGCGCTTAAATTGGAAAAGGACCGCATTCCGGCGCTGGCCGATGTCTCGCGCAAACTCGAGCAAGCCACCCACTGGCAGATCGCGCGCACGCCGGGCCTGCTCGATGCGCACGATTTCTTTTCCTACCTCGCGCGCCGCATCTTTCCGTGCACCGACTACATCCGCGCGCGCTCCGAGCTCGATTACACGCCGGCGCCGGATTGTTTCCACGACATCTTCGGCCACACGCCGATGATCATGCATCCGCGCTTCGCCAACTTCTACCAGAAGATCGGGCAGGCCGCGCTGGCGTGCAAGGACCCGGCGGTCGAGGAGGGCCTGACGCGCATCTACTGGTTCACGGTCGAGTTCGGCCTGATCAAGAATCCCGCCGGCCCGCGCATCTACGGCAACGGCATTATCTCCTCCTCCGGCGAGACGCAGCACTCTCTCACCGACAAGGTGAAGAAGGTGCCCTACCGCCCCGAGACGCTCGCCGCGCAGGCCTACGACATCTGGCATTTCCAGGACACGTTGTTCGTCATCGATTCCTTCGACCAACTGGAGCACGAGTTCGTCCGCTGGGCGCGGGATCACCGGTTGTTGTAACATTCGCGCGCACGCGGCCAAACGCTCACGGGTTCGGCTACCGGCATCGGGCACGCATTTCGTAGCCGAACGCGTGAGCGTTTTGGCCGCCCAGATCCCGGAGCAGATTCATCCCTAACCGCCGGACGAATGCATCGCGGCACGCCCTGGCCCGAGGAGTGCGCCGGAAGATTGCGTGGCACTTCCGGTCGTGACAGCGGGTCGGACCCAGCCAATCCTTTTGTCTGCCATGACGCTCTTGAACATCGCGGGCGGCGTCGCCCTGATCCTGTTTGGCATCCAGTTTCTCCGCAAGGGACTCGAACGGATCTTCGGCCAGCAACTGTACGCCTGGGTGGAACGTTCGGCGCACCGCCCGTGGCAGGCGGCCGCGGCCGGGCTCGCGTTCGGCACCGTCGCGCCCTCGTCCACGGCGCAAACACTCGTCGCCTTGCAACTGCTCCGCGCCGGCCGGCTGCCGGCGGAATCCGCCCTCGGCTTCCTGCTCGGCGCCAACCTCGGCATCACGGTGACGGTGCAACTGATCGCGCTGCGCGTGTTCGACTATTATGCGGTCCTGCTCGTCGGCGGGCTGATCCTTTACCGCGGGTTCGAACGCGAATCGTTTCGCGGCATGGGCCAGGCCGCCCTGGGCCTGGGCTTCGTGTTTCTGGCCATGACGATCACCAGCAGCGCGGCGGAGCAACTGACGGCGAACCCCGATTTCAACACCGTCATGGGCATCCTCGCCAACTACCCGTTGCTGGTGCTGGTCTTCGCCGCGGCGCTCACGCTGGCCATGCAAAGCTCGACGGCCACGCTGGGCCTGGCCCTGGCGGTCACCAGCGCGGGCACCACCGGGCTGGACCTGCTGCTGATCGTGGTGCTGGGCACCAATCTCGGCATCGGCCTCACTTCCCTGGTCGCCGGGTTCTCCACGTGGGAAGGGCGGCGGCTCGCCGTCGCCAACCTGCTGCTCAAAGGCGCGGGCATCGCGGCGGGACTCGCCCTGCTGCCGTGGATCAGCGCGCAGCTCGCGGGACATCCGGAGTCGATCGCGCGCCACGCGGCGGATTTCCACACCGGCTTCAACCTCGTCGTCACCGCCGCCGGCGTGCTGCTCGCCGCCCCGCTCGGCCGGCTGCTGCAACGCGCCCTCCAGGCCTCCCCGCCGGTGCCCGGCGCCGGCGCGCCCGCCACCCACCTCGACCCGGAGGCGTTGCAGACCCCGGCCTTTGCCCTCGCCAACGCCACGCGCGAGACGCTGCGCGAGGCGGATGCGGTCAAGGGGATGTTCGAGGGCGCCTGGCAGGCCTTCCTCACGCGTGATGCCGCGCTGGCGGCCGTCGTCCAGCGCCAGGATGACCGCGTCGACGAACTGAACGCCGCCATCAAGGCGTACCTCAGCCAGATCAATGCCGAGGCCCTGTCGCCGCAGGACCAACAGCTGAAATTCGGCCTGCTGAACTTCGCCAGCCAGCTCGAGTCGATCGCCGACGTCGTCGACAAGTCCCTGTGCGGCTCCGTGCGCGCCCACGCGGGCGAGCAGGTCAGTTTCTCCCCCGCGGAACTGGCCGACCTGCAGGAACTCTATCGCCGCGTCCAGCGGCGTTTCGACACGGCGATCTCGGTGCTGGCCACGCGGGACCGCGAGCTCGCCGGCCGGTTTTTGCAGGAAAGCGACGAGTTGAAGGAATGGTGCTTCAGCGTGCAAAAGCGCCACTACGCGGAGCTGGCCACGGACTCCGCCGCGATCGCCGCCAGCACCCGGTTCATGGACATGCTCAACATCCTGCGCCGCATCAGCGGCCAGTTGAACACCATCGGTCACACCTTCACGCAAAACTGACGCGTCCGGTCCCAGCCCGACTCAGGCAACCGCAGGAGCCTGCTTGCAGACGATCAGGACCTGCGCCCACGGGATTCCGCCTCGGACCAAGCGCCCGGAGCTTTTGCACCAAGACGCAAAGGCCGAGGTTAGCAGTTCCGGTGGAGGGCCCAGCTCCGGCTGGGCCGGCGCGCGCCCGCGCCATCACGTTCGCGGCCCAGCGGGAGCTGGGCCTTCCAAAAGAACGCGGAGAAATCCTGGTCCGAGGATCTTCCGCGCGGCTTCGGGGCTCTTGAGGTAAAGGGCGGAAGCTTGAGGCGATTGGTATCAGAGCTTCATCTGCAAACCCAGGTAACCGATGAATGTCGCGCGCGGTTCGCGGGCGTTGCGCAATTCGCGGCCGGCCGACATCAGCAGGGTGTATCTTGCCGAGAGATCGACGCGCAGACCCACATTGGCCGTGAGCGCTGTTTCCTTGAAAGACGCGTCGCTCTCGAAATGGAGCTCAACGGCCCCTTCGACGCCATGGGCCAGTTCGCGCCCGATCGCCACGCCGCCGAACCACTCGTTGCCGCCGTGACGCCAGACGTAACCGAGGTCGGCGTTGAATTCGAAGGCTCCGAAATCCTTCATTACCTGGAACGGCAGTTCAAAGGCCGTCCCCGGTTCGGCGAGCCCGCGATCATCGGCGTGCGAGCCGGGGTTGTTGAACTCGATCTGCGGGTAAACCGAGGCCGACCAAGCCTTCTCGCCCGCGTCGTAGAAGCGCCATTTGACGCCGGCGAGCGAATTGCTGAGGCCGTCGTGACGGTCACCGCCCTCATCCAGCCGCAGCCACGCCGCCTCGTATTTCAGCTGGAGGCGATCGCCGATGCCATAGTTGAGATCGAGCAGCGGCAGCTCGGAAATCTGTTCACCCGGGCGGCGCTCGGTCGTCAGGGCCACATTGATTTCCCAATGACCGTCACCCGGCGTGCCGGGATCGTCGGTGATCATCGGCGGCCCGCCCTGCGCCGCGAGGCGCGCGAGGCCGAGGAGAAAGTAAAGGGGCAGGAAGCGCAGCAGGGGTTTCATGAGATTAATCCTTGGTGGCCTTGATGACGAGCAGACCGAACGTGCCGGGCAGGATGGGCGCCTTTGGGGCGGACATCTCGCCGGTCGGGGCCGGGGCGGGTTCAAATTGCGCGACGGACACATAGACCCGGTTTTCCTTCGGATCGAAAGCGAGCGTCTTGGCGCCGACCGGCGTCGGGATGTGCGCCTCCACTTGGTAATGATCCGCATCCGTCCAGTCGATGACCGTCACCTCGCCCTGGCCGCAGCCGACGTAGGCGCGCTTATGCGCAGGATCAAGGGCGATGGCGTCCGCCCCGCCGCCGATCGGCAGGTTGGCGACGATCGCGCCGGTGTCACTGTTGAGCACCATGAGGTTTTTCGAGCGGCAGGCGGAGAGCAGGCGGTGGTTCGCCCGGTCCAGCGCGAGCGCGGTGGCGGCCGCGCCGGGCGCGAGCGGCCAGCGGGCGGTGACCGCCAGTTTCTGCGGGTCGAGGCGGACGACGACCGCTTCCTCCTCGAGGTTGACGTAACAGTTGCCGGCGCCGTCGCTCACGGCGAACTCCGGGCCGCCGCCGAGATCGACGGTGCCGAGCACCTCGCCCGTCGCGGCGTCGAAGGCCGTGGAGTTGCCGCTGTCGCCGTTGAAAGTGAAGACCCGCCTGGTGAACGCATCGTAGAGGATCGAGTCGGGCTTCGTGCCGGGAACTTTGAGTGACTGGAGGGTCGCGAGGGTCTTCAGGTCGAAGACCGTCACGGTCGCATCCACGCCATTGCTGGTGAACCCGCGGTTCAGGTCCGGCGCGAGGGCCACGCCATGGACGCCGGGTGTGGGGGCGATTTCGCCCACGACGGTCTTCAGGTCGAGGTCGAGCACGTGCACGCGCGTGCCATGCGTAACGTAGAGCCGGCGCGACGGCGCGTCGACCGTCAGGTAATCCCAACTGCCGTCACCGGGCAGCGGGATGCGCCGGCCCATTTTAAAATCATCGGCGGCCGGGCAGGACAAAAGGGCCGACAGCCCGAGGAGGAAAAGTTTGGTGCATTTCATACCCGCTCACTTTGACCACCGGGCATTACCGATGAATGGGGCGAGGATTACAATTCGGTCATCCCGCGGCAAGGTGGACGTCCTCCGTCCGGTCGCCGGTTAAAGTCTGCATCAGTGTCCCGACGGCGTCGCCAGCAGCAGCAGGACCAGTGGCACGACCACCCCCAGGACCAGGCAGCCGGCCACCGGCCAGGCGGTGCGCCCGGTCTTGAAGGCCAGCACAACGCCCAGGATCATCGTAAGCACCAGGGCCAGGCTCATCGCGGTGACGAGGACCCGCATGGCGGCAGGCGAAGCGGCTTTCGAAAGGGCGGCGTGCTTGTGCAGGTTGGCGGCGGTCCGGAGCCAGCGCGGGGCGGTGTACGATCCGTCCTTCGCCGATTCGTGCAGTTCGAAGGTCTGCAGCACGCCGGTAAAGGCGAACATCACCAGGAGCGGGGCGAAAAAGCACCCGAGATAAAGATGCACGCGGCGGATGGTTTTCATAAAAGATCAGCCCGGCAGCGTGAGCGTGAACCGCGCGCCCCGGTCCGGGGCGGTCGTGACGTCGGCCCGCCCGCCATGCGCGTGCGCAATGGCCTGCACGAAACTCAGCCCGAGCCCGAGGCCGCGCTGCGAGCGGCTCTTGTCGCCGCGGAACAACCGCTCCCAGATGCGCGGCAGATCCTCGGGCGGGATGCCCGGGCCCTGGTCCGTCACGAAAATCTCGACGGACCCGCCGGCCCGGCGTGCGCCGAGGATGACGGCCGAGTCGGCCGGGCTGTACTTGAGCGCGTTGTCCGCCAGGTTCGCCACGGCCTGCTGCAAACGGATGCGGTCCGCGGTCACGGCCAGGTCGGCCGGCGCCTCGACGCTCAGGTGGATTTTCTTTTCCTCCGCGACGTATTCATAAAGATCCGCCACGCCGCGCAGCAGGCCGGCGACGGCCACCGGCTCGCGGCGCAGTTTCATCACGCCGGTCTCGGCCTCGGAAATATCCATGAGCGCCTGCAGCATGGTGAGCACGCGCTCGCTCTCCTCGACGGCGTCCGCCAGCGCCTCGCGGGCGGACGCCGCATCGGCGGGATTCTGCAATGCCACCTCGGCGCTGTTGCGCATGCGCGCAAGCGGCGTGCGCAGGTCGTGCGCGACATTGTCCAGGGCCTCGCGCATGCCGCGCATCACGGTCTCGTTGCGCACGAGCATGCGGTTGAGGACGGCGGTGAGTTCGCCCAGTTCATCCTCGCTGCGGCGCGCGGGCACGCGGGCGCTGAGGTCGCCGGTGTCCAGGATGCGGCGCACCGTGCGCAGGATCTCCCGCACGGGCGCGAGCGCGCGGAAGGTCAGCCAGATGCCGCCGATGATGCCGAACAGGATCGCGGGCAGGATCGCGGTGACAAAGACGTCCGCAAACTCCCCCACCAATTCCTGCCGGTCGGAGGTGCGCGCGCCGGCCTGCAGCAGGCGGCCGTCGGAAAGACGGGCCGTATAGATGACCCAACTGCGGCTGCCGTCCGTCGTCGGCACTTCCTGCCACGTCGGCTTGGCGCCCGGCTCCGGCGCGTCGGCCAGCGTGATGCCCGCGAGGTCGAGATCGCCCCGGCCCCGGTCCGGCGCCGGCTGCACGACGAACTCCGGCGCGCCCGCCGCCGTCGCCAGCCGCACAAAGAACACGTTTTTCCTCAACTGTTCCGCGTCCCCCAAATCCGCGCGCAGGCGGCCCGCCCCGCCCTGCTCGTAGCGCGTGACCAGTTGCTCCAACTGCGACTTCACGAGATCGCGGTCCTTCTTCCGCAGCGTCACGAGCAGCTCGCGATAGGCGAAGACGCCGAACACCGCCGCCAGCAGCAGGAAGAACGCGGCGTAATAGACGTTCAGCCGGAAGCTGAACGCGCCGGTCACCCGCCTAATCCACCTTGAGGACATACCCCGCCCCCCGAACGGTGCGGATGAGCTTGGCTTCGAAATCGCGATCGACCTTGCCGCGCAAGCGGCAGACGAGCACGTCCACCACGTTCGTTTGGGGATCGAAGCTATAGTCCCACAGCCGCTCGAGCAGGAAGGTTTTCGTCAACACGCGGCCCGCGTGCCGCAGGAGCAGCTCGAGCAACGCGAACTCCCGCGCCTGGAGTTCAAGCCGCCGCCCCTCGCGCGTGACCTCCCGGGTGAGGAGGTTGAGGCTCACTCCGCCGGCGCGAAGTTCGGTGACGGCCTCGCCGGGTTGGCTGCGCCGGAGGAGCGATTGCAAGCGGGCGTGCAGTTCGGAGAAGGCGAACGGCTTGGCCAGGTAGTCGTCGCCCCCCGCCTGCAGCCCGCGGATGCGGTCGTCGAGCTGCGCCCGTGCACTGAGGATGATCACCGGCAGCCGGTTCCTCTCGTCGCGCAAAGCCCCGATGAGCGCCAGGCCGTCAAGCTTCGGCAGCATCAGGTCCACCACGGCGGCCGCGTAATGCCCCTGGCGCGCCAGCGCGAGGCCGTCGAGGCCGTCCGCCGCGTGGTCCACGGCAAAGCCGCCCTGCTTCAGGCCGCCCGCGATGAAGGCCGCGAGCTTCGGATCGTCCTCGATGACCAGGATGCGCATGGTCACGGCGCGGCCAAAAATCGCCGCAGCTCCACCAGGTGATCGGTGCCGATGAAGTCGACGCCCGCCCGGCGCAATTCCCTCCAAACCGCGGGGTCGTCCGGCGTGCCCCAGAAGCGCAGCAGACGCTTCTGGGCGTGGGCCTGCGCGACGATCCGCTCAAGCTGCCCGCGCTCCCCGGCCGGAAACTCCCCGACCCCACGCCAGGTGAAATGCTTCGCCCAGTTGTCACTCACGAGGGGGATCAGGCCCGCCGGGGCATCCCCGGCAAGGTCTTCGAGGCGTCCATCCATCGCCGCCCGGCGCCACGGTTGCGCCGCCATGAGCGCGCGGGGGCGATTGCCGGAAACGATGAACTGCACGCGCTCGCCCAGATCGGCGTAGCCGGCCAGCACGGCGTCCAGCGCGCGCCAGGTTTCCTCCGCGTCGGTTTTCACGTCGATCAGGAGAATGAGCGAGCGCGGGTTGCGCTGCGTCCGTTCCCGCAACGGATCCAGGTAAAGGGACTCGAGCGTGCGCCCGGGCTGCGCCTGCGCGAGCTCGTGCGCGACGAGCAGGCGGCCGTTCACGAGCCAGACATCCGCCTCGATGCTGTCGAAGCCCTGCGCCAGGGCGTCGACCAGCGGCCGCGGCTGCTCGTAATCGTTGTGCGAGTGCGCCCGCGGCCCGGCGACGGCCGCGCTCCAGGCGGCGAGAAACCACAGGATGCCACCCGTGCGCATACGGCCGCGTTACCTGACCGGCACCCGCGGGAGCGTGACCGCGTAGACTTCCTTGCCGGTGTAGTCGATGAAGCGGCCGTGAAATTCCCCGGCCGTGATCCGCACCGCGAGGAAGCCGCCGGTGTCCCCGAGGCTGTAGAGGGTCCGCTCGTCCTTTTGCGTCGGCCGGACCTTCGAGCCCGCACCGGAACAGAAGTAGTTGATCGCGCCAACCCGCAGGTGCTGCAGGTCGTGCTCGTGGCCGTTGAGGAACACCTGCACGCCGTATTTCTCGAGGAGCGGCTCGACGTGCCGGACGAGTTCGGCGGTGTCACCGTGCTTGCCGCTGCAGGAATAAACCGGGTGGTGGGCGCAGACGATTTTCCATTGCGCGGTGGACTTCCTGAGTTCCGCCTCGAGCCAGGCCGTCTGCGCCGCCGGGTCCTGCGTTTTCACATCGCCGTAACCCTTCTTATCATCGCGGCGGTAGCTTTCGATGTAGGCTGACGAATCGAGGATGAAAAACTCGACGGTGGTCGCCGCGTCGATGCGACGCGTCACCGTGTAGTAACGCGCCGGCATCTTCCACCGCGGGCTGAACAGCGTGTAGTCGACCTGCGCCTGCGCATTGACGTGATAGTCGTGGTTGCCGAGGGCGACATACCACGGAATCTGCAGGGCCGGCGCGGTGTAGACGTCCTCGAAGGAGGTCTTCCATTGCGAAGCCTCGACGCTCGGCACGCCGTCGCTGTAGAAATTATCGCCCAGCACGATGAGGAACTGGCTGCGGTCGGCCGCGGCGACCCGGCCCATCTGTTCGGCCACGGGCTTCTGAAAGTCCTGGCCGTCGCGACCCCAATCGCCGAAGGCGAGGAAGCGCACGCTGCCGTCCGGGGCCGGCACTTGCGCAAAAAGGGAACCGGTGGCCAACAGGCCGGCGAGAAAGAGCGTCCGAATTTTCATAATGGAAACCTGGTTATTTTTTGACGGACACGCCGTCCGCCGCCTTGCGGAGATCGGGGCCGGCGATATCATCCCACGAGTAGTAGTGGAACACCCTGCCGTTGGACATGGCCACGAACAGGCCGTGCGGGTAACCGGGGAGCGCCGTGCTGGTGACCTCGCTGCCGTCGCTCTCGATTGCGGACACGTTGACCGACTTGAGGAACGGGTGGTCATGCGGTTTGCCGGCGGTGCCCTCGCGGGGGAAGACGCGGAAGGCGTTGTTCTGCTGGTCGGACACGAGGATGTAGCCGGTGCCGTCGTCGAACTTGTAGATCGAGATGCCCTCGTGGTCGGAGGCAAAGCCGGTGGTGGCGAAGAGCGCGAGTTCCTTGTTGGCATCCGGCGCGTCGGGATCGGCGGGGTATTTGTGCACACCATGGGTCTCGTCGGAGTAATAAACGTAGCCGAGTTCGGCATCGACCGCGATGGCCTCGATTTCCTTTTTTCCCGAATAAGCGCCGAACTGGCGGACGAGCGTCATCTTCACGTGCCCGGTGCCATCGTCCTCGAGCCGGTACTGGCCGAGGTAACCTTCGGCCGGGCCGGACTTGCCACCGACGATCGCAAACAGGGCGCCATCCTTCGGCCGCTTGTAAAGCGCGATGCCCATCGGCAGGCGGTTCCTGTCGCCGCTGAAGACCACGAGGTCGCCCCGGTCCACGCAGCGCATGTCCGGCAGCGCGAAGATGCGCAGGCGGTCCATCTCGCGCTCGGTGGTGACGGCGATGTCGACGGGCTTGCCGCCCAGGATCAGCCCGTAGGCGATGTCCACGTTGTTCGGCCGCTTCAAATCGCCGACGCGCTGCACAATCCTGCCAGCGAGATCATAGACATAGAGGGCGCCATCGGAATTCTTGTCGGTGCCAACGACGAGCGTTTTGGTTCGGTCCGCGGGAATCCAGAAGGCCGGATCGTCGGTGTCCCAGCGGGTGGGTTCCGTGATGACGCGCGGTTTGAGCGCATCGGCTTCCGGCGCGGTCTTGCCGGGGGCGGCGGCGCAGCCGGTGGCGATGGCCAGGCAGAGGGGGCAAAGGAATTTTTTCATGAGTGAAGGAAAATCCAGACCGGCGCAGGATGGCCGGTCTGGATTGCGCGGCTGCTGCCGGCGGATTACAACGCGGTAATCCGCCCGGCGGGTCAGTATTTGTAGCGCACGCCGAAATCGACGGTCGACTTGTAGAACTCGGATTTGCGCAGCAGGGCGCCGGGGCCGCCGCCGGAGCCCCAGCGCAGGATGTAGGGCTCCTCCGTCAGGTTGAGGATTTCCGCGTAGAGCGTGAAATTCCTGGTCAGCTTGTAATTCGCGCTCACGTCGATCTGCGTGTGATCGTCGACCCACTGGTCGGTGTCGGCGTTGGTGCCGAAGCTGCCCTCCTCGATGAAGGGGCTGCGGTAGTTGAGCGACGCGCGCAGGAAGAAGCCGTATTTCTCGTAGCTGATCGCGAGGTTCGCGATGCGCTTCGACTGGCGGGAGAACGCGACGTTCTCGTTCGGACGGGCCAGGCCATAGTCGGTCCGGCCGCTGGTGAGCGTGGCGTTGGCGTAGAGCCCGAGCCCGTCGAAGGGTGACGGCAGCATGGTGAGCTGCTGCTGCCAGGTGGCTTCGAGGCCGTTCATCTTGGCGGTGTTGCCGTTGAGCGGGATCACCAGGTCCCGGCCGCCCTGGCCCTGGCCAACAAGCGTCTGCGTGAAGATGAAGTCCGAGATGTCCTTGTGGAACACCCCGAGCGAGAACACGCCGAGCGTGCGGGGGTAATACTCGAAGGACAGGTCGAAGTTGTCCGAGTGAAACGGCTTCAGCGCCGGGTTGCCGCGCGTGTCGGTGTTGGCGGAGTCGTCGAGCACGATCGTGTAGGCGGAATTGCCGTAGTTCGGGCGCGAGAGCGTCTGCGTGACCGACGCGCGGAACTGCGCGCGATTGTTCAGCTTGTAGATCACATGCAGGCCCGGGAGCACGTCGGTGTAGTCGTGGGTGACGGTGGACTGCGTGAAGACCTGCGACGCGGTGTTGGGCGCGGTGATGAGCCAGCCGGTGGTCTTGAAGGCCGTGCGCTCGACGCGCACGCCGCCGAGGACCGTGAGCCCGCCGGAGGTCACGCTGGCCATGCCGTAGACGGAGCCGACGTTCTCGTGGCTGACATAGTCCACCGCTTTCGAGCCGAAGGCCGAGGTGATGGCGTTGAACGCGAAGGCGCCCTTGTTGTTGTCGAAGTAGGAGGTGAACGTCTGCTCGTCCAGCGTCAGGAACGGGTTGACCGACTCGCTGCGGAAGGTGCTCGGGCGAAGATAAGAACCGAGGTTGATGGTGCTGGTCGCGCCGTAGCGGAAGTCCTCGGTGTCGGCGATTTTCTCGCGGGCGCGGTACTTCACGCCAACCTTCCAGTAACCCGGGAGGGTGCCCCACTTCACGTCCTTCTTCAGGTTGAACGCCGTGGTGTACTCCTGGTCCTGCTGGAGGGCGTCGCGCAGGCGGATGCTGTTCACCGTGAAGTTGCTGGCCGGCACCGACGCGAACGCGCCGCCGCTGATCACCGGGATGTCGGGGTTGGTGAGATCGTAGCCCCAGCTCGTGTTGCCGCTTTGGAACACCGGCTCGAAGCGGTGGTGGTCGGGGAGATCGGCGTGCGCATAGGACAGCACGTAGTCGAAATGGAAGTCGCCGCGGGTGTGTTCGCCGCCGGCGCTGAGATTCCAGAAGTTATTGTCCTCCTCGCGATTCTTCAGGTCGATCTGGATCGGCCGGTTGGCGACCGTGCCGTGGGTGGCGTCGACCACCGTCGTGGCGGCCGCGGTGTTGCGGAACAGCTCGCGATACCGGTGCTCGGTGTCCGCAAATTTGTTCAGCGTCGCGTGGATATAGAACGCGTTGTCGCGGTCCGGGTGGAAATCCAGCGAGCCGCTGAGGCCGCGGCGCTCGCGCAGCACGTTGTACTCGCGGATGTCGATGTTGCCGTTCGGAACCATTACGCCGCTCTTGAGCAGCCACGGCGTGCTCATCTCGCTGTCGAGCGCGGCGTGGAGGATGCTCTGGTCGCTGAGCGACACGAGGAAACCCCAGCGGTCGCCGGCAAACTTGTCGCCGTAGGTCGCGGAGACCTTGTGGCCCATGTCCTTGGCGTACTGGTTGTACACGCCCTCGATCGAGCCGGCGAGGATGCGGCCCGCGGAACTGAAGGCGGTCTTCGTCTTGAGGTTGATGGCGCCACCGATGGCGTCGGCGTCCATGTCGGGCGTGACGGCCTTGGTCAGCTCGACGCTCTCGAGCAGATCGGTCGGGATCGTGTCCAGGTTGACGCGGCGCGTGTCCTTTTCCGAGGACGGGATGTTGACGCCGTTCAGCTGGGTGCTGTTCAAGTCGGCGTAGAGGCCGCGCACGGAAACGAAGCGGCCGTCGCCCTGGTCGCGCTCGAGGGCGACGCCGGACATGCGCTGCAGGGTCTCGGAGGCGTTCTGGTCGGGGAAGCGGCCGATGACGTCGGTCGTGATGATCTCCTTGAGGTTTTCCGAGGAACGCTGCTGGTTGAGCGCGCGGGCCTGGCCCTCGCGCTGGCCCTGCACGGTGAGCTTCGTCAGCTTCACGACCTCCTCGCCCATCTTGATGTCCAGGTGGGCGCGCTGGCCGACGCCGACCGAGACGGCGAAATCCTTGGAGTCGAGGCCGAGGTAGGACACGTGGATGCTGTGGTCGCCGGGTCCGATGCTGGCGAAATAGTATTCGCCCTCGCGATCGGTCGAGGTTTCCAGGCTCGTGCCGGCGACGCTGACCAGGGCGCCGACGAGCGGCGTGCCCTTGGCGGCGTCGGTGATCCGGCCGGCCAGCGAACCGTTGCCGCTTTGCGCCGACGCGCTGGCCAGGGTGAGCGACAAACCGAGCGCACAAACGAGCAAACGGCGGAGCACGCCGGCCGGGGGACTGACAGGGGGTAACGATGTCATGGGGTGTCTTGGGTTGGTGAACATGGTGACTAAGAAAAGGGCAGCGCGGCGCGGAGGGGAATCCCGCGGGGGTGAAGTTGGGGTGACGTTCCGGTCACGGGACGGTGAAGGAGTTCATTTGCGCCAGACGTCCCCCACGCCGTCCGCCAGCCAGCGGGTGGTGGTGACCTTTTGTTGGGTGTAGAACCACACCGCCTCGCGGCCCTGGATGTGCAGGTCGCCGAAGAACGAGTCGTTCCAGCCGCTGAAGGGAAACATCGCCAGCGACGCGGGCACGCCGATGTTGATGCCGATCATGCCGCATTGAACGCGATGCTTGAACTCGCGGGCGGCGCGGCCGTTGTTGGTGAAGAGGGCGGCGCCGTTGCCGTAGGCGGACTTGTTCGCCAGCGCGATCGCCGCATCGAGGTCGTCCAGGTGCAGCACGTTGAGCACGGGGCCGAAGACTTCCTCCCGCACCAGGTCCATCTCCGCGCGAACATCCTCCACGATGGTGGCCCCGAGATAAAACCCGCGCGGCGCGTCGGGCACCTTCACGCCGCGGCCGTCGGCCACGATGCGGGCCCCGGCCCGCACGCCCGAATCCACCATGCCCAGCACGCGATCGCGATGGGCCGCGGTGATCAGCGCGCCCATGTCCGGCTGCGCCTCGCCGTCGGTGCGGCCGACCTTCAATTTTTTCGCCGCCGCGGCGAGCTCGCCCATCAGGTGCTGGCCGCGGTTGCCGACCGTCAGCACGGAGGAGCCGGCCATGCATCGCTCGCCGGCGCAGCCGAAGGCGGCGTTCATCACGCCTTCCACGGTCCTGGTCACGTCGGAGTCCGGCATGACGACCACAAAATTCTTCGCGCCGCCGTTCGCCTGCACGCGCTTGCCGTGCTGCGAGGCGGTCTGGTGGATGTAGCGCGCGATCGGGGTGGAGCCGACAAACGAAACCGCCTTCACGAGCGGATGCGCCAGCAGCGCGTCCACGCAGGGCTTGCCGCCGTGGATGAGGTTGAAGACGCCCTTCGGCAGGCCGGCCTCGGCCAGGAGTTCCGCCAGGCGGATCGCCGTGAAGGGCACGCGCTCGCTCGGCTTCAGGATGAAGGTGTTGCCGGTGACCAGCGCGAGCGGGAACATCCACAGCGGGATCATCGCGGGAAAATTAAACGGCGTGATGCCCACGCAGACTCCGAGCGGGCAGCGCATGGTGTCGCAATCCACGCCGCGCGCGACCTGGCCGAGCATGTCGCCCATCACCAGGGTCGGTCCGCCACAGGCGAACTCGATCACCTCAAGCCCGCGGAACAGGTCGCCGCGCGACTCCGCGTAGGTTTTGCCGTGCTCGCGCGAGATGGTGCGGGCGATTTCATCGAAATGCTGCTCCACGAGCGCGCGGTAGCGGAACAGGATCCGCGCGCGGTCGATGACAGGCGTCGCCGCCCAGCCCGGGAAGGCGGCCTGCGCGGCCTGCACCGCGGTGTCGACCTCGGCGGCGCCGGCGAGGGGCACGGTGCCGATGACTTCACCCGTCGACGGGTTGAAGACCGGGGAGGTCGGAAGCTGGGTGGGACGCACCCATTCGCCGTCGATCAGGAACGGGCAGAGGGGGGCGGAGGCGGCGGGGGCGGTGGACATGGAAATCAGAGGGGCAGCATGCGGGCGCGCACGAGCGCAAGCAGGTCGGCGTAGCCGCCCAGGAATTGGTGCAGGGTGTGAACGGTGGCGCCGTAGCGGACGAACTCGGCCGGGCGCATCCCGTGCTCGTCGTAGGCCCGGAGGAAGTCGGGGAATTTTGCCCGCAGTTCCGCGAGGATCGCGCCGTCGACCGGCTGCCCGAGCGTGAGCGCCGGCGCGGCGGCACCGGTGTTGAACTTGGTCCACCAGTTGTAGGGGACGGTTTGCAGGACGTCGGGGCCGATGATCTGGGACCAGTGGCCGTCGTGCCGGTAAGCGGCGGCGAGCAGCGTGCCCGGCAGGCCGCGGGACTTGAAGAGCTGGTGGGCGTGCTTGAAGACCGCGATGCCGGCCCACTCGATGGCGGGCGTGACCGCGATCTTCTGCGCCTCGGCGGCGCGCTTCAGTTGGTCGTCGACGCGGCCGATCATCAGCGTGATGTAGGGGCGGATGGCGTCCGCATTGTGTCCGGCGGCCCTCGCGCGCTTGAGGCCGCGCTCCAGCGCGGCGGAGACCGCCAGCGCCTGTGCGACGGAGAAGCTGACGGTCGCATTGATGCGGATCCCGCGCGCGGTCATTTCCTCCATGGCGGCAATCCCGGTCTCCGTCGCGGGCGCCTTGATGGCGATGTTCGGGGCCAGCGCCGCCAGCTGCACGGCCTGCGCGACCATGCGGTCCTTGCTCGGGTAGTATTTCGGGCTGATCTGGACGGAGAGAAATCCCTTCGCGCCGCGCGTCGCGTCATAGACCGGGCGCAGCTTGGCCGCGGAACTGATCGCCAGCTCGTGGATGAGTTTCCACGCAAGGTCGTCCTCGGTGTCGGCGGGAAATTCCCGCGCCAGCCGGTCGATGATCGGGTTGACCAGCGCCGGGTTGGCCTTGGCCGCCTGCGAGACGATGACGGGATTCGAAGTCCCGCCCACCGCCCCCAGGGCCACGGCCTCGGCGAGCTCGTGCGGCGCGCCGGAATCGTTCCACCAGTCCGCACCAAGCGCGGTCATCTGGGACATGCGGGAAACGGTCGGGACGGTGGCGCTCATGGTAAGGGTCAGACTCCGGCGTGGGTGCGGACGTATTCGCGGGCCTTGAGGGCCTTGGGCAGCGCGGGGACGCGGACGGGGTCCTCCTCCGCCTCGACGACGAGCCAGCCGCGGTAGCGATGTTTCGCCAGTTCGGCGAAGAGCGCGGGGAAATCCACCATGCCGTCGCCCGGGATCGTGAAGACGCCCTCGCGCACCGCGCGGTAGAAGGACCAGCCTTCGCGGCGGACGCGCTTCGCGACCTCCGGACGCACGCTCTTCAAGTGCACATGGGCGATGCGCGCGCCATGACGCCGCACGACCCCGAGCGGATCGACCCCGGCAAAGGCGAGGTGCCCCGGGTCGAGCAGCAATTGCAGCGCCGGCACGCCCGCCAGGAGACGGTCGAGCTCGGCTTCGCTCTGGATGACCGTGCCCATGTGGTGATGATAAACCAACTGCAGGCCCTCCTCCGCGCACAACGCCGCGAAGCGGGCGAGGCCCGCGCCCAGCTTCGGCCATTCGGTCTCGGAGAGACGCGGGCGGTCGTGGTCCGCAAAGCCCAGCGCGGTATTGCGATCGCCATGCACGGAACGCGTGCATTCGGCCACGATGACCACCGGGGCGCCGAGGGCCTTCAGCAAGGCCAGGTGGTTCCGGAAACTCTTTTCCTCGGTCGCCAGATCGCCGCCCGCGAGGTAGGTGCTGTGCCAGCCGCTCACGAGCTTGAGCTGGTGGCGGGCGAGCGCCTCCCCCAGCGGGCCCGCCGAGCGCGGGTAGGCGTGACCGAGCTCGCTGCCCGCAAATCCCGCCGCCTGCATCTCGCGGAGAATCACCTCGAGCGGCACATCGCCGGCGAGGTCATTGAAATCGTCGTTGCTCCAGATGATGGGATTGGCGCCGACCTGACAGCCGGCAAGCACGGGAGCGGAAGTGGGCACGGAAGCGATCATCAGTAATAAAATTGCTGGCGCCGGACGGCGCGGTCGTAACGCGCGCGCGCGGCGCGGACCGAACCCACGCCCGACACCGCGGCCGGGGGCACGTCCCACCACGAGAAACCCTGCATCACGGAGCCGGGCGTCACGGGGATGTAGATCAGGCAGGTGTTCCTTTCCCGGCGGGCCGCGGCGAGGGCGGACTTGAGCGCAGCCTCGTTGTCCGCGGAAAACACCGTCGCGCCCAGGCTGCGCGCATTCGCCATGAAATCCACGGGCACCGGCGCGCCTTCGAGCCGGCCGCGGCCGGCGGTGCGCACGCGGAATTCGTTGCCGAAGCTGCGGCCACCGCACGCGCGCTGCAGGTTGTGGATGCAGCCGAAGCCGTGGTTGTCGGTCAGGACGATGGTGATCTTCAGTTTCTCCTGCACCGCCGTGACGATCTCCTGATTGAGCATGAGGTAGCTCCCGTCACCGAGCAGCGCGTAGGCTTCGCGCCGCGGGTCGGCCAGCTTCACCCCGAGGGCGCCGGCGATTTCATAACCCATGCACGAGTAGCCATACTCGGAATGATAGTCCGTCGCCGAATGGCCGCGCCAGAGCTTGTGGATGTCGCCCGGAATGCCGCCCGCGGCGTGGACCACCGTGCTGCGCGCATCCGTGAACTCGTTCAGCACGCGGATCACCTGGCTTTGGTAAAGCAATCCGTCCGGGCTCCGCCGCGCCGGCGACGTCATCGCGCGCCAGGGCTTTTCCCAAGCCGCCTTGGCGCCGGCGATCGCGCGACGGTGCGCGGGCGGCACGCGCCAGCCCGCGAGCGCGCGGCCGAGGGCGCCAAGCGTCGCGCGGGCGTCGCCGGGGAGCGGCAGCGCGCCGTGCTTCGCGGCGTCGGCGGCGTTGATGTTGATGCTGATGAAGCGGACCCGCGGGTCCTGGAACTGCGTCTTGGACGCGGTGGTGAAATCGGACAACCGCGTGCCGACGACCACCACGACGTCCGCCGCGGTGGCGAGGCGGTTGGCGGCCAGCGTGCCGGTGACGCCGACCGCGCCGAGGCCCAGCGGATGGCTTTCGAGCAGGGACCCCTTCCCTGCCTGGGTCACGGCGACGGGAATCCCGCCGGCCTCGGCTAATTTTTGCAACGCGGCGACGGCGTCGGAATAGTGCACGCCGCCGCCTGCAATGATCAGCGGACGCTTCGCCGCGCGCAGGATCGCCGCCGCCTGGCGAACCGCCTCACCCGCGGCCGCCGGGCGCCAGAGGTCGTAAACCTTCTTGCGGAAGAAATGCACCGGGCAATCAAAGGCCTCGGCCTGGACGTCCTCCGGCAGCGCGATCGTGACCGCGCCGGTTTCCGCGGGGTCCGCGAGAATCCGCATCGCCTCGGGCAGCGCCGTGAGGATTTGTTCCGGCCGGTTGATGCGGTCCCAGTATTTCGAGACCGGCCGGAAGCAGTCGTTGACG
The DNA here is from genome assembly GCA_964515595.1 of uncultured Oleiharenicola sp. Taxonomy (GTDB): domain Bacteria; phylum Verrucomicrobiota; class Verrucomicrobiia; order Opitutales; family Opitutaceae; genus Lacunisphaera. The sequence continues at coordinate 381,825 of CAZEUN010000002.1, forward strand.
CTCACGTCCTGACTGCCGGGGGACTCGAGTTGCTGGAGCACCGGGCCCGGCCGCCGGTTGGCAAAGATATCGCCCGGCAACAGGAGCACCGGCAGGCGATTGATGGTCGCGGTGGCGGCGCCGGTCACCATGTTCGTCGCGCCAGGTCCGACCGACGACGTGCAGGCGAGCGCGCCGAGGCGCTGCCTGGTTTTCGCGTAAGCGATGGCCATGTGCACCATCGCCTGCTCGTTCTTCGGCTGGTAGAAAGGAAGCGCCCGCCCGCCGAACTCCTCGATCGCCTGGCCGAGGCCGGAAACATTGCCATGGCCGAAGATGCCCGCGATGCCGTTGATCAGGCGGTGTTCGACGCCGTCGCGCCGCACATACTGGGCCTGCAGGAAGCGGACGATGGCCGCGGCGGTGGTGGTGCGGACGGTCTTCATTTGAAAAGCGACTTCGCCGGCTTCCAGCCCTGATTCTTCGGGTCGAGCAGCCAGCGGTACTCCGGCGTCACCTGGAAACCCTTGTAGGGATTCCCCGGCAGGTGACGAACCACCCACAGGTAATACATGCCATAGCCGGGCGAGGAGACCTGGGCATGGTCCAAGCCACCCGGGATCACCGTGGTGTCGCCATCCTTCACTTTGTAAACGTTTTCCCCCACCTCAGCATGGCCGTAGCCCGGCGCGCCGGTGAACCGGTAATGATAGATCTCCGGCTGCGCGTGGTGATGCGGGGGATAACTCGACCAGCGGCCGGGCAGGTTCACGACCTCCCCGATCACGAACGCCGAATCGCGCCGCGTGGAGTAATCATAGATGGTGCGGACCAGCCGCAGGCAGGCGCCCTGGGCCAGGCCGGCGCCGCGGTTCTCGAGCGTCACCTCACCGGGCTGATAGAGCCGCACACCGCGCATCCGCGGATTGTCCGCGCGCATGACCGCCCATTCGGTTCCCGCGGCGAGCGAGCGGATCTCCACGGCCTCGCGCGCACCGAAGTTAAGCGCCACCGGGCCGTCCTCGAAAACCGACCGGCGGGCAACGGTCACGGACCGGCCCCCAAACGTCAGGCGAGCTTTGCCTTGGAGCAATACCCACAGCGATTCCTTCGCGGACGTGGCTCGCTGGATTTCGCCGCGGTCCTGGCGGACAATGCCGAAATCCATCCGCGCGATGGACCGCGGCTCGCTCTCACGCGTGAGCCAGGTCGAACCTCGCGCGAAGCCGCGGCGGGGACCGGCTACCTTGCCGGCGGTGGGGTGGGAAGAGGACATCCGGGGGTACTCTATGAAAACGATTACATTTTCCCTTTACTCGTCCGGACGTAAAGGAAAAAATCCCGGCGCCTCGAAAATATTGCGTCATGCCGGGGCCTGCTGGATAAATCCGCCCCGGTCACCGCCTTACCCTCATGAATGCCTTTTCCCTGGCGGGCCGTCGCGCCCTCATCACCGGCTCCGGACGTGGATTGGGCCTGCGTTTCGCCGAGGCCTTGGCTGAAGCCGGGGCGGAAGTGATCATCAACGATGTCGATGCCGGCCGCGCGGAATCGGCGGCGGCCGGACTGCGGGCCCGGGGCCGCACGGCGCACATCGCGCTGTTCAATGTCACCGACTCCGCCGCCGTGAAAGCGGGCGTTCGCCAGGTCGAACAAACCGCGGGCCCGATCGACATCCTGATCAACAACGCCGGCATCCATCGTTACGGCGCGCTGCTCGACCTGGAGCCGGCGAAGTGGCAGGAGGTGCTCGACGTCAATCTGAGCGGGGCGTTCTACGTCGCCCAGGCGGTGGCCGCGGGCATGGTCGGGCGCCGGCGCGGCAAGATCATCAACATCTGTTCGCTGATGAGCGAAGGCGGACGCCCCACGACCGGCAACTACATGGCGGCGAAGGGCGGCCTGAAGATGCTGACGAAGGCGATGACCGTCGAGTGGGCGCAGCACAACATCCAGGCCAACGGCATCGGTCCCGGTTATATCCTGAGCGACATGACCGCGCACCTCGCGGCCAAGCCCGAATTCGATGCGTGGGTGAAGATGCGCACGCCCGCCGGCCGCTGGGGCACGCCCGACGACCTCGCCGGCGCCGCCGTCTTCCTCGCCTCCCCTGCGGCCGACTTTGTGAACGGCCAGATCATCTACGTGGACGGCGGCTGGCTGTCGGCACTGTGAGCTCGGAAAGCGCTCCGGGCACGCTCCTCACTCCTTGCCTGGGTCTTACCTGTAGGGCGTCGCTTGACGGCGCCCGGGCGTCGTCAAGCGACGCCCCTACGGATAAATAAAAAAGGGGCGGACCGCAGTCCGCCCCTGGCTCACCCTAACTAAACTAAATCAAACCACGGCCTCGGCCTTGCCGCTGTGGAGCGACTTGGTGGCCGCGATCGCGATGCGCTGGGCGCGGATGCCGTCGTCGGCCACGATGGGCGCAGGCCGGCCCTTCACGAGGTTGTCCACGAAGTCCTGGAGCTGCGAAATGTAGGCCTGCTCGAAGCGCTCGTAGAAACCCGGCACGGTGTCGTGCGAGATGCGGTCCTTCGTCATCATCAGGATCGCCGTCTCGCGATCGTAACCGATCTGGATCGTGCCCTTGGTGCCGACGATTTCCGTGTGGATGCCGTAGCCGTAGATGCCGATGCGGCTGAGGCTGATGGTGCCGATGCCGCCGTTGACAAAATTCATCTGGCTGAGGCCGTTCTCCACGTCGCCCACCTTGGAAATCTCCGGGAAGGCGATCGAGTTGCCGACGCTGTAGACATCCTTCACCTCGCCCATGTACCAGCGCGCGAGATCGAAATCATGGATGCCCATGTCGATGAACAGCCCGCCGCTGCTCGCCGGACGCAGGTATTCGACCGGCGGCGGGAGGGCGTCCTTCGAGGTGGACTTGAAGATCACCGGCGTGCCGATCTCGCCCGCGTCGATGCGCTGCTTGGCGGCGGCGTATGCCTTGTCGAAGCGCCGCATGAAACCGAGTTGGAAAAAGACGCCGTGCCTGGCGACGGCCGCCTTCATCGCCTCGCCCTCGGCGATTTCGAGCGACAGCGGTTTTTCGCAGAAGATCGCCTTCTTCGCCGCGGCCGCCGCGATGACGACCTCGCCATGCAGCTTGGTCGGCGTCATGACCACGACGGCATCCACCGCCTTGTCCGCGAGGAGCTCAGCCGTGCTCGCGAAGCCCTTGGCGCCGGTCTCCGCGACCGCGGCCTTGACGGCCTCGGGCTGGATGTCCGTCACGCCGTAGAGACGCGCGCCGGGCAGGCGGTTGGTGAAATACCTCGCGTAGAGCCGGCCCAGGCGGCCGAGCCCCACGACTCCGATGTTAATGGGTGTGTTCATAGGGAAAAAATCACTTCACGAACTGGATGGGCACGCCGATGTCGGCGGGCGGCGTCTCGCCCTTGAGGATCCGCGCGGCCCACTCGACGCCGACGCGGCCCATCTGGGCGGGATCCTGCGCAACCGTCCCGGCCATCGTGCCCTGCTTGACGGCGGCGCGCGCCTCCTCGAGGGCGTCGAAGCCCACGACGGTGACCTGGCCCGTCTTGCCGGCGGCGGCGATGGCCTCGAGCGCGCCGAGCGCCATGAGGTCGTTGGCGGCGAACAGCGCGTTCACGTCGGGATGCGCCTGCAGGATGTTTTGGAAAACATTATAGCCCTGGTCGCGTTCCCAGTTGGCCGGCTGCGAGGCCACGATGACCATGCCCGCGCCGCCCTTGATCCCGTCCTTGAAACCACGGAGCCGGGCGTCGCCCGTCTCGTGGCCCGGGATGCCCTCGAGCACGGCGATGCGGGCCTTGCCCCCCATCTTCTGCCGGAGGAATTCGCCGGCGAGCTTGCCGCCTTCATAATTGTCCGAGCCGATGAACGTCGCGGTCCTGCCGCCGGCGGCCTTGAGCGCCGGGGCGTCGACGCGCGTGTCGACCACCAGCACGGGAATGTTGGCCTGGTTGGCCTTCACCACCACGGGCACGATCTCGCGCGAGCCGCTCGGGGCGACGATGAGCACATGCACCTTCCGCTGGATGAGGTTCTCGATGATCTGCATCTGGCGCTCGACATCGATCTCGCGCTCCGCGGCCTGCACGACGAGCTCGACCCCGGCGGCCTTCGCCGCCTCCTCGGCCCCCTTCTGCATGTCGATGAAGAAGGGATGATTCAGGGTCTTGACGACGAGGGCGACGACCGGCTTGCCCGGCGCCGGGGCGGCGCCGGCGGTCGTGTCGGCTTTTTTGCCGCAGCCGGCCAGCAAGGCGGCCGCGACGGCGAAGGGGAGCAGGGTTTTCATGGGGATGGGGTTAGCGTTTCGATTGCTTGAAGAAAGTGTCGAGCAGCACGGCGGCGATGATCACCACGCCGATCACGACCTGCTGGATGAAGGAGGAAACGCCGAGCAGGTTGAGACCGTTGCGCAGCACGCCCATGATGAGCGCGCCGATGAGGGTGCCGATGACGGACCCCTGCCCGCCCATCAGGCTGGTGCCGCCGATCACGGTGGCCGCGATGGCGTCGAGCTCGTAGTTGATGCCGGCGATTGGCTGGGCCGAATTGAGGCGCGCCGTCAGCAGGATCGCGGAGAGGGCCGCCAGGGCGCCGCCCAGCGCGTAGATGCCGATCTTGTAAAGCCGCACCGGGACGCCGGAGAGCACGGAGGCCTCCTCGTTTCCGCCGATGGCGAAGGTGTAGCGGCCGAAGCGCGTGCGCTGGAGGATGAAATACGCCGCCGCATACACCGCGAGCATGACCAGCACGGGAACGGGAATCCTGGCCACTTCGCCGGTGGCGAGCCAGCGGAAGGATTCGTCGAAGCCCGAGACCGGGCGGCCATCCGTCGCGAGCAACGCCCCGCCGCGCGCGACGCTCATCATGCCCAGCGTCGCGATGAAGGGCGGCAGCCGGCCGAAGGAGATCAGCAGCCCGTTGACCAGGCCGCAGCCCGCGCCCACCGCGATGCCGGCGGTCATCGCGAGCGGCAGCGGCCAGCCGAGCCGCAGGGTGTGGGCCATGACCACGCCCGCGAAGGCGAGGATGGAGCCGACGGACAGGTCGATGCCGCCGGAGATGATCACGAAGGTCAGGCCGACGGCGATGATCGCGTTGATCACGGTCTGCTGGGCGACGTTCAGCAGGTTGGGCACGGTGAAGAAGTGCGGGGTGAGCAGGCTGATGACCGCGCACAGGACGACGAACACCGCGAAGGTGCCGAACTGGCGGGCGTGGCGGGCGATGAGCGGGGGCAGTTTCATGCAGCGTGGGCGCCGAGGGCGCAGTGGAGAATTTTTTCCTGCGTGGCTTCCGCCGCGGCGAACTCGCCGGCGATCCGCCCGCGGTTCATCACAAGGATGCGGTCGCTCATCCCGAGGATCTCCGGCAGCTCCGAGGAGATCATGAGGATCGCCTTGCCCTCGGCGGCGAGCCGGTTGATGAGCTGGTAGATCTCCACCTTCGAGCCCACGTCGATGCCGCGCGTCGGCTCGTCGAAGATCAGGATGTCGGATTCACGACAAAGCCATTTCGCGAGCACCACCTTCTGCTGGTTGCCGCCGCTCAGGTTGACCACGCGCTGCTGGAGGTCGGGCGTCTTCACCCGCAACTCCGCCGCCAGGGCCTGGGCCGCCGCGGTTTCTCGGCCGGGACTGACCACGCCGGCGGAACAAAAGCGGTCGATGCTCGCGAGGCAGGTGTTGGCGCGGACATCGAGGCAAAGCACCAGGCCCTGGCGCTTGCGGTCCTCGGTGAGCAGGCCGAGGCCGAGCCCGATCGCCTGGCGGGGCGACGCGATCTCCACCGCGCGGCCCTTGACGGTGACCTGGCCGCCGTCGATGGGATCGGCTCCGAAAATCGCGCGCGCCAGCTCGGTGCGGCCGGAACCCATCAGGCCGGCCAGGCCGACGACTTCACCGCGTCGCAGAGTGAGCGAGACGTCGTGCAACACGCCGCGCCGGCTCAGGTGCTCGACGCGCAGCAACTCCTCGCCGGGCGCCACGGGCTTTTTCGGAAAGTGCTCCGTCAGGTCGCGCCCGACCATGAGGCTGACCAGCTCGTTGAGTTGCGTGCCGGCGAGGTCGCGGGTCGCAACGTGGCGACCGTCGCGCATGACCGTGACCCGGTCGCCGATGCGGAAAAGTTCCTCCATGCGGTGGGAGATGTAGATCACCGCGACGCCGCGGGCGCGCAGGCCGCGGATGACCTGGAAAAGCCGGGCGATTTCCTGGTCGGAAAGCGCGGAGGTCGGCTCATCCATCACCAGGATCTTGGCGTCGATCGAAAGCGCCTTGGCGACCTCCACCATTTGCTGCTCGGCGACCCCCAGGTGCTCGACGATCGCCTGTGGTGAAATGGCGACCCCGAGGCCCTGGAGCAATTGCGTCGCGGCCGCCGCCATCCGGTTCCGGTCGATCACCCCGGGGAACTTCGTCGCGGGTTCGCGTCCGAGGAAAATATTCTCCGCCACCGTCAGGTACGGCACCAGGTTGAACTCCTGGTAGATGATGCTGATGCCGGCCGCCTGCGCGTCGCGCGGCGAGCGGATGTCCGGCGCCTGCCCGGCCAGCGTGATGGTACCGGCGTCGCGCGCCACCGCGCCGGCCAGGATCTTCATCAACGTGGACTTCCCCGCGCCATTTTCACCGAGGAGCACATGGACTTCGCCCCGCCGCACCTCGAGGTCGACCCCGTCCAGCGCCACGACCCCGGGGTAGCGCTTGGCGATGCCGCGCATTTCAAGGAGGGTGGGCGTCTCGGGAGCCATGGCCGGTTTAAAAAAGACGGTGGCCACGGGCCTGCGGCGGCGCCGGCACGCCCAGCAATCCGGCGAGCGTCGGCGCGAGATCGTCCACACCCACCCGTTCGGCGCGCCGACCCGTTGGAACCCCCGCGCCAAACCAGAGCAGCGGGACGTGGTTGTCGTAGTCGTAGGGCGTGCCGTGATTCGTGCCGGTGTTGGGCCGGTCGATGAAGTAGGGCTTGAGCACGAAGACGACATCCGGGCTGCGACCGGGAAAATAGCTGCGGCGCGTCTGCGCGGTGAGCGCGTCACCCTCGGTGGTCATCTCCAGGACTTCGCCGGCCGTGAAGGCGGTGGCGATCTCGGGGCGGCCGAGCAGCGCCCGTTGCATGACCCGGGCCGCATCCGCCGCACTGACGTGCCGCGCCGCGAGCACGGTGGGCCGCAGGTGGTAGCCGAAGTTGTCGCGCAGGCACCAGTAGTCGTTCGCCGGGGCCGGACCGAACGCCTTTTCCAGCGCCGTCGTCACCGCCTGGTCCGCGGCGGCGGTGTCGAGCCGACCCGCGGGAATATCGGGCCGGAGCGCCTGCACGTGCTCGGGCAGCGGACTTGAACCGTGGTCGGCCGTGAGCACCACCACACAGTTCGCCAGGCCGATCTCGCGGTCGACGGCGTCGAGCAACCGGGCGAGGATGCGATCGAGCCGGATCACGGAATCCATCATCTCATGACTGTCCGGACCGTACGCGTGGCCGATCTTGTCGATCTGCGAAAAGCCCACGCACAGCAGGTCCGGCGCGGCATGGCGGCCGAGCTGCTCTTCCTTGAGCGCCAGCTCGGCAAACTCGCCGACGAGTTCGGACGCGGCCGGGGTGGTCTCGAAGGCCTCGTAGAATTTCGGCCCGAGCTGCGTCGCGCCCCCATCGATCTTCTTGGGCATCGTCCGGCCGAAGCCGAAGTCGGTATTCTCGCCGGGTGCATCATCGGCGCCCTGGACGGCATCGTACACGGACGGCGCGAGCAACCGGTCCCACGTCCGGCCAAATTGTTTTTCCACGCGGCCGGCCGCGTTGAAGGCCTCGACCCAGGCCGGGAGCTGGGTGCGATAATAAGTGGAGGTGACGAGCCGTCCGTCCTGCACCCAGTAGGCCGAGTCGGCCAGCTTGCCGCCCAGCAGGATGGCGCTCCGGTCCTTGTGCGCGACGGAGAAAACATGCGACTGCGGGCCGAAACGCAGCTTCAGCTGATCGCCGACCGTCGTGGCGAGAAAATTGCGCGGGGATCTTCCCGCCTTCGCTTCCAGCACGCCGCCCGGGGAACGTCCGGCGCGCGGCGCCGCGCCGATGATCGACACCGAGTGATCCTCCACCGACTCGATCACCTGCCAGTTATCGAGGTCCACCCATTCGTTTCCGACGATGCCGTGCACGTCAGCGTGCACTCCGCTCAGGATGGTCGCGTGACCCGGCGCCGTCTTGGTCACCGCATGGCGGTAGTGACATTCCAAATAATCGAGTCCGCCCGCGCGCAACCGCTTGAAACCGCCTTCGCCAAAATACGGGGCGAACCGGTCCAGGTAATCGACGCGGAACTGATCGATCGAAACAACGAGCGCGAGCCGCGGCGGCGGTTTCGCGTCGGCCGGTTTCTCCGCGCCCGCCACGCAAGCGGACGCGCCAACGAGCACCCCCAGCAGGAGAACACGGGGCACCGCACGGAAGCACCCAAAAGGGGTAAGGGGCATACGAGACCGTTATTGAACCGTTATTTTGCCGAAATCAATGTAAACGTTTACCTAAAACAAGTTGATCCTCCAGGTTTCTCCGTATTCAGCTAACTAACAGGAGCTTCGAAGAACCAATTTTGGGAGCAGCTTGAGGTGCGTTTCCGCGCGTTTTGGGTCTTCCAAGCGCTTCAACAGGAGTTCCGCCGCGGCCTGGCCCACCGCGTACGCCGGTTGCCGCACGACGGTGAGTGGCGGATCGAGCGCTTCCGCCCAGGGCAGATCGTCGAAGCCGATCACCGCAATTTCCTTGGGAATTTTCAGCTTCCGCCGGTGAATCGCCTCGAGCGCGCCGACGGTCATCAGGTTGTTCAGGACGAACAGCGCGGTGGGCGGCTCCGCCAGGTCCAGCAGTTCGTCGGCCATCGCGCGGCCGCTCGCCTGCTTGAAATCGCCGCCGCGCACATAGTCGGCCTTCAGCGGGACCTTGTAGGTGGCGTGGGCGTCCTCGTAACCCTGCCGGCGTTCGCGGCTGGTGGACACGTTCATGCGACCGGCGATCAAGCCGATGCGCCGGTGCCCGAGCTTGATCAGGTGCTCGACCGCCTCGAAGGCGCCGCGGCGGTTGTCCACCTCGACCTTGTCCATCGCCTGATGGGAAAGACTGCGGTCCACCGTCACGATGGGGAGCCCGCTCTCGACCAGCCGAAGCACCGCGGCATCGCGCTCGTTGATCGGCGGGAGAATGATGCCGTCGACCGACTCGGACTGGAGCACATCGAGGTAGAACTCCTCCTTCTTCAAATCCTCGTCCGAGTTGCACAGCATCACGGCAAACTTGTTCGCGTAGGCCACGTCCTCCACCCCGCGCGCCATTTCCGCGAAGAACGGGTTCTGGATGTCGGGGATGATCAGGCCCAGCAGGTGCCGGACGCCTCCGCGCTGACGCAGCCGCCGCGCCACGCGGTTGGGCTTGAAGCCGAGTTCCGCCATCGCCTTGTGGACGAGCGCCCGCGTGTCCGGCACCACCTTGTCGGAGTTGTTGATCACGCGCGATACGGTCGCGATCGAGACGTTTGCGTGACGGGCTACATCGGTGAGACTGGCCATGGCTGCGGGGAAAGCGCGGTTACCATGCCCGCGCGGTCCGCGGCATGTAAACGACAATCATTGCCCCGCCGCTGCGGGCTCAGCCGACGCAGACCGGATCCAGCGCGGGCCGGAAAGCAGGCGTGGGCCACGAAAGCTCCCGAACCAGCGCACGGGGGTCAGTGCGGTCCACCTTCCGCCAGAGACAATCAATACGCCAGCACGACACTGAGATGGCCGCGAGCCTCGCGGCGGCCGTCGGACACGCCACTGGCCTTGAGCTGCCAGCCGTAATCGGCCCGGACACTGAGATGACCGCGCCAGTTGTAGCGCAGGCCGAGGCCGGCGCTGGCGAGGGTCGAGCGCCCCGGCTCGACCGGCAGCGGATCATGGCGGCCCACCACGCCGAAATCGACGAACACGAACGGATCGAGCCGCCCGCCGGAGCCCAGGTTGCGCGCCGGGCCATGCAGTTCATTAACGAGCACGAAACCATCGTCGCCGTTGGCTTCGCGTTCCTCGTAGCCTCGCAGGCTGCCCGCGCCGCCCAGGCCGAGCTGCTCGCTGCCGAGCAGGTTGGTGCTGGCCAGTTGGGCCGTGCCGCGCGCGAGCCAGGACCAGGTGGAGGAGAGTTTCATCACGCGCTCCACCTCGAGCTTGGCGTAGGCATAGTCGGGCCGGGCGCCGCCCCGCGCGGCCTGGTAGGCCGGGGTGTGATTGCCGGCTGTGAGACCGCCCGGGCTGAGTGCGAGCGTGAGTTCACCGGTGGTTGTGCCGCGCCGGTCGGCATGGCGCGTGCTGAATGCGAGGATGCCCTGGACGACATCAGTTTCCTCGGCGAACACCTGGGTGCCGCCAAACGAGAGGTTGTTATTGCTACGCTTGAAGTCGGCGCCGGCCGTAAACTCGCTCGTCCAGGCGCCGCGGGCCGCCAGCGGCAGCCGGTAGCGCGCGCTGGCCTGCCAGCTCCGGCCCGCGAGGGCGAAAAATCCACCGGCCAGCTCGGGCTGGCTCTCGGCGTAGCTGCCAAAGACCGTCAGCGTGTGCCGCAGGTGAGGAAGCGGCATGATATAGCTGCCGGAGTGCGCGACGAGTTTCTTGAAGTCGGGACTCGCGCTGAGCTGATAGTTCAACTGCTCGTCGCGGCCAAACGCATTGCCCCAGTTCACGCCGGCGAGCACGCGGTCGTAGCCCGTGAGCGCATTGCCGGAATCCTCGTAACCGGCATAAAGCCGCAGCGGATGGCGATCGCGCGTGCGCAGGACCACGTCCGTTTCGGCCTGGCCGCGGCCGCGCATGAACACGAGATCGACCTGCCGGAACGGGTTGCGGTTGATCCACACCAAATCGGCGAGCAGCGGCGCGCCTTCGATGATTTCGCCGCGCGGCGCGCGGACGGAGGACGCGATTTGCCCCGCGGTGAACCACCTGTTGCCCTCGACCCGCACCTCGCCGAGCCGGCCCTGCATCACAAGGATCTGCACGTGACCGCTCGAGATATTCTGTTCCGGCACCAACACGTCGACCACCGGCCGGCCGCGCTGGCGAAAATGCAGCACCACCTCGCGGGTCAGCCGGTCGAGCGTGCGCCGGGTCAGCGGCTGGCCGAGGTACGGCGAGACCAGCGCGGTGAACTCCGCCGTCTCCAGCAGGGGCTCGCCCGAAACCTGCAGGCCGGCCGCCGGCGCACCCTCGCTCCGAAATTTTTCCGCTCCAGCCAGGAAGGCCAGGCCGGTCAAAGCCGGCACCAGCACGCGGTCGTCCGCCGCCTCCGCCGCAGGCGCGGCTTCCGCGGGAAGCGCGGCCGGCGCGACGGGCGGGGTCTTGGGTGCGACTTGTTCGTAAGTTTGCGCGCGAGCGGCAAGCGCCGCGATTGCGAACATCACCCATGAATTGGCGCGAAAGGGAAATTGGCTCATAAACTGCCGGGCCCGGTGGGCGCCGCGGTACTCTCGCCGGGCTTTCGCTCGACCTTGGTGCGGACCAGGTTGACCTGCGGATTGTCGGAATCGGAAAACTCGCGGTAGCTGGAACCGAGGGAAGCCTGCCCGGCGCGTTGCGCCTGCACGTCGACCAGCGCCTCATGATAGATGACGTTGAACCCGCCCATGCTCATCGACGTCTCGCGGAAAAGGCCCGGCTCGGGCACCAGCGCGGAGTCCGCCCGGCCGGAATTTCCGCCGGGAATCGAGGCGACCAGTTCAAAGCCGCCGAGGTTCATCCCGGTCACGCGACCGGCGATGAAACTGTCGCCCACACCCGCGCGGTTCTCGAAAGTCGGCAGTTCCGTGGCTTCGCCCAGCGTCAGTGTCAGCCGTTCGTCCGGGGGCAGCGACTCGTCGCCCGGATCCCCCACCGCCACCAGCACCAGCCGGCCATCCCGCTCGACGAGCGCGAACTCCGGCGTCAGCGCGGGCTCGTTGCCAATCACCACCACCGGCACTTCATCCGAACCCACGCTCACCGTGGGCAGCGTGACTTGCAAGGTGCCGTTGACGAAGAACAGCGAGTAATTGGCGGCGGTTGCCCCCTGGGGCACGATGGGGAAATTCCCCGCCGCCAGAATCGGCGGGGTCGTAAAGCTCAATCCGCTGACCACCGCCGAAGTGTCGCCATTCACGAGGCCGGAGAAACTGGCGGTGAACGCGGGCGCGGGCGCGCCGAAAAGTTGCGAGAGATTGTTCGCGGTGATGGTGAGCGGCGCGCGCGAAATCGTCAGCAGGCCGGGCACGTAGCCGACGACATACGTGGACGGAGCCACCGCCCCGAACGGGGTGATCGTGTAGGTGCCCACGTTGCTGCCCATCGTCGCGGTGGTGCTGAATTGCAGGCCGGTCACGCTCGCCGACGTATCGCCATTAACGAAACCGGCGAAGGTCGCGGTGAAAGCGGGCAGCGCGGCGCCGTAGAGCTTCGTTTGGTTATCCGCCGTGATCGTCAACGGCACGTTGGCCGGCGGCGTGGTCGACGCCGTGATCGTGAATGCCGTGGCGTTGGGCGGCGCCTGCACGAACGTGTAGTTGCCGAAGTTGGCGGTGAGGCCCGAACCGTTGATCGCGTAGGTACCCACCGGACTGGCCACCGTTGCCGGGGTGCCGAAGGCCAGCGTGCCGGTGGTCGCGGTGGCCACGGTCTCGCCGAACGCGAAACCCGTCACGCTGCCGCTGAAGGCGGGATTGGCGGTGTTGACGGGGCGGGTCCCGGTGTTCGCCACATAGGTGAGGGTCGCCGGGTTGATCGTGCTGGTCGTGTTGTCCACGAACGTCAGGGTGTAATTGTCACCGTTGTTGCCGTCATCCACCGTGATGCCGGCCACCGTCACCGTCTTGTTGCCGGGGCCGACATTTTTGCCCACGAAGGCAAACGTGCCGCCGGCCAGCGTGTCACCGGTGAACAGCGTGCCGAGCGTCACCACGGGGGTCCCGACGGCCGTCGTATTGCCATCGTAGATTTTGATCACGTTGCCCGTGCTCGCCGTCAGGTCGGCGGGCGTCACGCTCACCGCGGACTCGGCGCCGGCGATGGGGTTGTAATTGCCAGCCACGGCCGCGGCCGAGTTGCCCGTCCCAAGCGCCAGTCCGGACAGATCCGCGAGCGCTTCGTTATCCTGCACATCGCGGCGGCCCAACACGCCGTTGCCGGTCACGGCAAACGTCTCCCCGTTCACGCCGGTCGCCGTCAACCGCGGGCCCGCAAAATCAGTCGTGCCGTTATAGACCTGCGTGCCCGTCAGGACCAGGTCCGCCGGGTCGATCGTGCTCGTCGTGTTATCCACCAGCGTCAGCGTGTAGTTGTGGCCGCTGTTGCCATCGTTGACCGCGACGTCGGCCACGGTGACCGTCTTGTCGCCGAGACCCACATCCTTGTTCGTGAAGGCAAACGTGCCGCCGTCGAGGAAGTCGCCTTCGGACAAACTGCCCGCAAGCAGGGTGGCATAACTCGTCGCGGTCGTGCCGCCGTCGTAGATTTTCACCGCATCGGTGGCGCTCACCGTCAGGCTGGCCGGCGTCACGCTCACCGCGGAGCCCGTCACGCTCAAGGCCGTGTAGTTGCCCGTCAGGCCGCCGTTGCTGCTGCCGCCCAAAGCGAGCGCGGTGACAGTCGCGAGCGCCTGGTTGGTCTGCACGTTCCGCGTGCTCAAATTGCTCAGGTCGCCGGTGCCGGTCACGGCAAAGGTTTCCCCGTTGACGCCCGTCGCCGTCAGGTTCTCTCCCGCAAAGGCCGTGGCGCCGTTGTACACCCGCGTGCCGGTCAGGATCAGGCTGGCGCGATTGATGGTCAGGGCCGTGGCATTGGCCGGCGCCTGCATGAAGACATAATTGCCATCGTTCGCCGTCAGGCCGGATCCGTTGATCGCATAGGTGCCGACGTTCGTCGTCACCGTGGCCGTGGTGGTGAAGGCCAGCGTGCCGGTCGTCGCATTGGTCTGGGTCTCGCCGGGGACAAAACCGGTGATCGTGCCCGAGAGCGCCGGATTGGCCGAGCCATAGGTCCGGTTGGCGGGATCGGCGGTGTAAGTCAGAGTGGCCACCGCGATGTCCGACTGGTCCGTGGTCGTCGCGGTATAAAGGTAGTTGGCCTCATCGCCACTGCCGGTGAGCGTGACGCCGTTCAGCGTGGTGGTCTTGTCCGTGCCGATGTCCTTGGTATCGAAAGTGGCGCCGGTTTGAGAGAAGCCCACCGTGTCGCCGGAGATCACGCCAGACAGCGTGCCGGGCGTGGCGATGACCGCGGCCGGGGTGCCGTCATAGACTTTGTTGTCCGAGGCAAAACCCACGATGGTGAGAACCTTGGCCGTGACACTCACCGCGGAGCCCGCGCTGGCCAGGGCGTTGTAGTTGGAGGCCAGGGCGGCGCCGGAGTTGCCGGTGCCGAGGGTCAGGCCAGTCACGCTGGCCAGGGCCTGGCTGGTCTGGACGTTCTTGGTGCTCAGGTTGCCAGAGCCGCCCGCGCCGGTGACGGTGAAGGACTCGCCGTTGACGCCGGTGGCGGTCAGGTTGGCGCCAGCGAAGGCCGTCGAACCGTCGTAGACGCGCGTGCCCGTGAGGACCAGATTGGCGGGGTTGATGGTCAGGGTGCCGGCGGCATAACTGAGGTCGTAACCCTGCTGCACCGAGAACAGCCCGGATGCGATGATGGCATACGTGCCCGCATCCCGCGCCGATTGCGCGCCGCCGCCATAGGCGAGGGCACCGGCAAGCGCCGGGCTGGGGCTGGCCACGGAGTAGGTGACGCCGTTGCCGCCGGAGTAGGCCGCGCCACTGTAGGTTCGCGTGTCGTTGTTTGGAGTCACCGTCAGCGGCGTCAGGAACACACGCAGCCAAGGGGTGGTGTTACCCTCATAAATGCGCCAGACGGAGCTGCTGCCGCCGGTGCCGCTGAGGTCGAAGCCGGTGAAGGAGGCGAGCGCCTTCATCTCCATGGTCGTGCGGCCGGTGGCGCCGGAGCCACTGCCCATGCCCGTGGCCGTGACGGTGCTGTCCCAATAACCGTTGGTCACGGTGCCATCCGAGCTGCCCGCGAACCCGCCCACCAGGCTGGGGCCCGACACGCTGCCCGTGGCGTAGGAGTTGCTCACGGTCATCCCCGCGTAGATGTGGCCCGCGAGGCCGCCGACACGGCTGGTCGAACCCGACACCGCGCCGGTCGCGTAGCTGTTATTGATGTTGCCGAACACACTGCCCACCAGGCCGCCGACGATGGTCGTGCCGCTGACCGCGCCGGTGGCGTAGGTATTGCTGATCACACTGGTCGAGTTGAATCCCACCAGCCCGCCGGCATTGGGACCGAGGGCGGTGACATTGCCCGACGCCCATCCATTCGTGATCGATCCGCCGGTCGCGCTGTTGCCAACCAAGCCTCCGACAAAACCGGTGCCGCCGGCGACATTGCTCACATTGCCCGTGGCCCAGACGTTGGCGATCGGCCCCAGGCTCGCGCCGACGAGGCCGCCCACATTGTTGCGGCCGCTCACGGTGGTGGCGGCCGAGGCATAACTCACCGAGCCGGAGTTGTTGCCCAGCAGTGCGCCGACGCCGGTCATGCCGGTGACGCTGCCACCCGCCAGGCCAATGTTTCTCAACTCGCCGCCGACGCCCAGATAACCAACCAGCCCGACATCGTTCTGGGTCGGGCGCGCAATCGTGAGGCCGCTGACGGCATGGCCCAAACCATCGAAGGTGCCGGTGTAGCGGGCCGCCGAGGTCCCAATCGGGGCGAACCCGGCGCCGGCATTCCAGCCGCTCGTCGCCGTCGCATCAATGTCGGCGCCCAGCGCGTAAAGGCCGGCCAGGTTGCCGGCCATGCCCTGCAGATCGGTAGCCGTCGTGCTGCCGGCCGCGCCCAAGCTCGTGATCACGGTGAAGTTTCGTGGTGCGCCGTTCGAGCCCAGCTTGGTGCTGAAATTGTTTCCGGCCGGCAGATTGATCGCGGCCTTGATCCGGTAGGTGGCGGGATTGCCGGCCGCCACCGCACCCTGGCCGTATTCCAGGGTCAGGCTCGCGGTGCCCGATCCGTTCAGGAGTGCGTTAAAGTTGATGTTGTTCTGGGCGTTGAGCGTCAGCCTGTTGGCGGACCAGCTGACCGCATCGTTCACATTCACGTCGCCCGCCGTGCCGGTGCCGCCCGTGGTGCTTTGAATGGTGAAATTGCCACCCGCCAGCGCCGTGCCCACCGCGGCGCCCGTCATGTCACCACCGCTGGCGGCAATGGTGAAGTCCACCGGATCGATCAGCCAGGTGCCGTTGCGGCCATTCGGAGCCGCCGTCGTGACCCGCGCCCCGTCGGTTACTTGCACGCTGGCGGCGGAAGTTTCGATGAACCCGCCGTCGCCCCCGGCCGAGCTGGCGTCGAGCGTGCCGCTGACTGTCACCCGCCCACCCGCTTGGGTACCGCCCAAAACCAGGATTCGCCCGCCCCCGGTCGCGCCCCGGGCCTCGAGCGTGCCGGAATTTTCCACCGTGCCGTCACCGGCCGCGACCAGCCAGAGCTGGCCGTTCCGCACCGCGCTGCCCGTGGCGCGCACCGTGCCGGAATTATTGATCGCGAGGGCGTAGGCGTTGCCGCCCGCGGCCTTCAGCTCCGCCGTGGCGGCGGCGAGGAGACCGGCGTTGACGACGGTGCCGGGCGCTGCCGCGGCCTGGACAAAGATACGCTCGTCGCCGCCGGTCGTGAGCAACACCTCGGACCCGGCCGCGAGCCCCGCCGCGCCGTTGGCCGCGGTGATCGTCCCTGAATTCTCCACCTGCCGCGCGATCAGGAAAACATCGCCGCCCAGCGCGTTGATCGCACCGAGATTCTGGATCGCCGCGGTTGAGTCGCCGCGAAAATGCAGATCGCCACCCGCGAGGAAGGCGTCGTTCGCGACCTCGAGCGTGCTCGCGAGAAATCCACCGGTGTCGATGCGGGCCTGCGCGCCGACGATGACGCCGTTGGGATTGATCAGGAAAACACGGCCGTTGGCCTCGAGTGAACCGGCGAGCGACGACGGCAGCCCGGAGATGACGCGGTTGAGCGTGGCGCTGGTGGCGTCCGGTTGGACGAACCGCGCGAGCCCGCCACTGGCGATGGAAAAATCCTGCCAGTGGATGATCGCCCGGTCGGAGGATTGCGTAACCGTGAGGGCGCCAGGACTGGTCGAAATCGTGGCGGCGCCCGCGACGACCTGCCCGCCCGTAGGCTGCGCGGCCAGCGGACTCGCGCCCAGCACCGCTAAAAACAACCAACCCACGCCCGACCGTTCCAGACGGCGGACGACCGATCGCAGCAAGCCGTGCAAGGACAACGGGGTGATCATGTCTTTGCGAAACAACAACAAGGCCGCTCCCGGAGTGTCGATTTCGCGGGGGCCAATTGCGGAGCGGGTGTGGCCAACTGCGGAAAGGCCGTGCGGGCGTTCGAAATGGAGGGTCGCTGCTCGTCGACGGGGCGGAGTGTCTCCCGGAGGGTCGGCCGCCCGGCCGACCGCGGGCGCGAAATGATCCCCGTTCGGAGACCTAATCCCGAATGAGAGCGCGTCCTCGCCCGCGGTCGGTCAGGAGACCGACCCTCCATTCCGATCCCCTCAAGCCCCTACGGCTCCGCCCGGATCAGCGCCAAACGGTCGCGCAATTCACTCCAACGCGAGCGGCTGGCGAGCACGGGCTCCGCGAGTCCTTGCACGTGAAGCACGGTGTGTTCGTCGGCATCGCGTTCGTAACGCGTGATGCGCGCGAGGTTCACAATCTGGGTGCGATGCACGCGCATGAAATGGCTGGCCGGCAAGGCGTCCTCCCACGTCTTGAGGCTTTTCCGGATCAGGAGCTTCGTGCCGTCGGAGAGCTGCACCTCGCTATAATTATCCTGGGCGGCGATCCCGCTGATGTCCGTCACCGGCACAAACCGCGCCTCCCGGCCGCCGCGCAGGTAAACCGTGTCCTCGAGCTTGAACCCCGCGCCGGCGGGACCGCCCAGGGCGGGTTCTGCCTCCAGCGCGGGCGCGCTGCCCAAGCGCTGCAACGCCGCCGCGAGACGCGCGGGCGTCACCGGCTTCAACAGGTAGTCGAGCGCGTTGACCTCGAAGGCGCGCACCGCGTGGGTGTCGTAGGCCGTGACGAAAATCACGCGCGCTCCCGGACGCACCGCCGACACGAGCTCGAAGGAACTCCCGCCGATGAGCTGGATGTCGAGAAACACGAGGTCGTAGTCCGTTCGCGCCAGCAGCGCGCGGCCCGCTTTCAGTGTCGCCGCCTCGGCCACAATGGTGACGTCGGGATGTGCCGCCAGCTTCGCGCGCAGGTCGGCGCGCGCGGTCGACTCGTCTTCAATGAGGAGGGCGACGGGCATGCGCGTTCACTCTGCGGCCGGCGTGGTGATATGCAACGTCACCGTGACCCACCCATGCGCCGCCGCGATCTCCAGCCGGTGCCGGCGCGGATAATGGCGGACGAGCCGTTCGCGCAGGTTGTCGAGGCCGATGCCGAGCGACGAAACGGTTTTCTGGCCAGTGGGCTCCACCCACTCGCCGGTGTTCGCCACTTCCAGGATGAGCGCGCCAGCCTCCCCCCGCCGCGTGGTCAGCCGGAGCCCCACGCGGTCCACGCTGGTGGCGCGACCGTATTTGAGCGCGTTTTCGACCAGCGGAAGCAGCAGGAAATGCGGCAACGGCTCGCCGTCGAGCGCGGGATCGTGCGCCAGCTCAACGTCGAGCAAATCGCCCCAGCGCGACTGTTCGATTTCCAGGTAGGCACGGAGCAGGTGAATCTCCCCGCCCAGCGTGGTCCAGTCGCGCTCGTCTGTCCGGTGCAGCGTCAACCGGCAGAAATCCGCCAGCCGCTCCACCATCTGCCGCGCCGGGGAATCGCTCCCGGGCAGGACCGCGCTGATCGACGCCAGCGTGTTGAAGAGGAAATGCGGATTGAGCTGGTAGCGCAGGACCTCGAGACGCGCCTTTTCCTCGGCGAGCCGAGCGGAGATTTTTTCATCGAGCTCGAGCCGGTTGAGGCGGACGAGTTCGGTGTTCTTTCGTTCGAGCTCCGCGGTGCGTTCCGCGACAATCGCCCCGAGTCGTTCCGCATGTCGGCGCAGCGCGCGGGTGCGAAACTGCACGAGCCCCGCGATGAGTGCCGTGCCCGCCACCGCATAGCCGAAAATCGCCCACCCGCTCGCCCACCAAAGCGGCAACACGGCGAACCCGAGCTCGGCGGGCACGGTGAGCTGGCCATCGGCATCGCGGGCCCGCACCATGAAACGATAGCTGCCCGGCGACAGATTGACGAAACTGCGTTCACGTCGCGTGGACCACTCCGACCAATCCTCATCCAGCCCAACGAGCCGCGTCTGGTAAACCACGTCGCTCCCGGGCTGCTGCCGGGAGGCCACATGGTTAAAAGTCAGTGCCTCGTGCCGGCGCGGCAGTTCGGCGCCTGCGCTCACCCCCATCGATCCCAGCTGTGTGGCGAACGGCGTCGGCGCGGGAAATTCGCGCGAGAGATCGATCCGGGCCAGCCCGCGATCGCCACCCACCCAGAGCACGGATCCGCCATCGCGATTTTCCTCCCAGATCCGCGCCACCGAACCCACGGCCGCCAGGATCATGTGCGGCAACAACCGCGTCGGCTGGCCAGGCGCGAGCCGACGCAACCCGTTCGGCCCGGCCAGCCACCACGCTCCCGCGGTCCCGGGCGCAATCGCGGAGGGTTCCCCGAGTGCTTCCTCCACCGTCATCGATCCGTCAGCGACCGGCACAAACGCACCGGTGCCCGCCTCGTAGCGCCGGATCACTTGATCGCCCTCGGCCAGAAAGGCCGCGTCATTCGCCAGCTCGATAAGCCGAACCCGGCGAAACGCGGCCGGCATGCCACGCCCGCCGGTGAAACGTTCGAACCGCACCACCGCGCCCGGCCCGTCGGCCGGCGTCACTCGAAACAGCCCGCGGTCCGGCGTGGACATCCACAAAGTCCCATCGGCCGACTCCGCCAAGTCCGCGCAGCTCTCGTTCAAGGCGGGCGTCACGACCTCATGGATCCAGCCCTGCGCCGTATGCCACACCGCTTGCAAGCCACCGGGCGTGCCGACCCACACGCGATCCGGATTGAGTCGCGAATGCAGGAGCGCGCCCCCGCCCGGTCGCAAGGACAACAGCGGCGCCAGCTTCCCCTTTTCCAGCAAAAACAATCCTTCCACGCCAAGAGCCAGCAAACCGTGCGGGTGCGAAACCAAGCTGGAAAATTCCCGTCCATCCACCCGCTCGAAATGCGCCATGCGGCCGTCCGCGTCCTCCGGCACGAGCCGGAAAAGGCCCTCGCTCGTGGCCGCATACAGCACCCCCGCGTGGCGAACCACATCAACCAAGCGCCCCTGGCCGAGCCCGTTCGTGGCGTCGAACAGCGACACCGGCGAAGGCCACTCCAGTCGCGCCGCGCCCGTGTCCATGCCGATCCACAGCCCGCCCTCGCTGTCCACGAAGAAGCTGCGCACTTCGTTCACGAGCAGGCCGATGCTGGTGTCGAGCGGTCCGAGGTAGCGTCCATCGGGACCGAAGCGCACGCCGCGATTGCCGCTCACGGCGGAAAACCCGACCACGCGCGATCCATCGGGCAACCGCATGGCACAGTAGACGCGGCGGCCCTGCAGCCAGCGGTTCATCGGCGTGGGCATCGACTCCACCCGCCCGTCCGGGCGCAACCGGTGAAAGCCACGTTCCGCCGTCAAGAGCACCAGCGAATCCCCTTCGCCCGCTTCAATGGAGATTATTTTATTTTCCCGCAGCACCGGATCGTCCGCCACCGTCTGGATCGCCGCGGCCCTGCCCGTAAACCGCACGAGCGGACGCCCGAGGGCGGTCGCATAAACTGTGTCTCCGACCCGGTGCAACCGCGTCCCATGCGAGCCCGGTGGCGTGGGATAAGGAATCGCCGTGAATTTCCCGTTCTCCCAGACGAGCAGCTTCTCGTCGTCGGAAAAATAAACCGTCTGCCCGACTGCCACCGCGTCGCGCAATTCGTCGATGTTGTCCGCCCCCGGGGGCAGCCGGTCCGCCAGCGAGGCAAACTCCGCCGTCCGGCCCGCGCCGCGGACGAAACCGATGGCCCCGGCGCCGGCCACGTAGATCGTTCCGTCCGCGGTCCGGGTGAACTGCCTGACTGCCGCCGATTCCCCGGACATGTCGGTCCATCTCCAGCGGGCGCCATCGAAATAGAGCAGCTCGCTTTGGCTGCCGAATACCATCAGGCCCGTGACATCCTGCGTCACCCGCTGGCTGCCGATCTGGCGGAAATGCTCGCCGGGAGCATAGTGCCGCAACAAGGGCCGGCCGGTTTCCGTTTCTCCGGCCGGGGCGCCTGCACCCGGCGTCAATGCCGCGCCGAGGAGCATCAGGCAAACCAGGGGAAGAAAACCGGAACCGGTGCGCATGAGGGAGGGACGGCAGATCGCGCCGTGCAGGGCGACCGCCGGCAGCGTCGCGGCATTTGGGCTTGGCGCAAGTCCCTCTTTACGGCGCACTCCCTCCACCCGCCGCCGTGATCACTTTTCTCCGAACGGGCCGGGCTGCGTTCGCGGCCTGCGCCCTGAGCCTGTCCGCCGCCGAGCCGACGCTTTATCCGTATTTCGGAAACCTGCAGCAAGTCGGCGAATCCGGCCGCACTGATCACGCGCTGCGCCTCGTGGAAATGTGGCTGATCCAATACCCGGACGATCCCCGACTGCTCGCCTACCGCGCCCACCTCGTCCAGCAAATCGCCCTTTCCAAGGACGATCCGGCGCGTTTGCCCGCGCGGACGGGCGCTCCGCTCGCCATCGCCAATCACGAGGCGGAACCCGGAAAGGATTTCACCAACCTATCGGCCGACATCCCGCTGATCTGGATCCAACCCGGCTCTTTCCTGATGGCCAATCCGCTGGGCAGCGACGACGACACGCTCGTCATGTTCAGCCGCGGCTACTGGCTCGGCCGCACCGAGGTGACCCAGGAGCAATGGCGTGCCGTCATGGACAACCTCCCGTCGCCCAGTTTTTTCAAGGGCTCGGACCGCCCGGTGGAAAACATCGCCTGGAGCAATGCGGTGGAGTTCGGGCGCAAACTCACCGACCGGGAGCGCGCCGCCGGCCGGCTGCCGGCGGGGTACGAATACACGCTGCCCACCGAGGCGCAGTGGGAATATGCCTGCCGAGCCGGCACGACCAGCCCCTATGCGGGCAACCTCGCGGACCTGGCGTGGTTCAAGCCCAATGGCGGCAGCCAAACCCACCCGGTGGCGCAGAGGCAGCCCAACGCCTGGGGCTTCTACGATATGCACGGCAACGTTTGGGAGTGGTGTCTCGACGGCTATGGCGGCTACCCGGGCGGCCAGGTGGTTGACCCGATGAACGGCTATGAAGGTCCTTCCGCGGCCATGTTGCGAATCTTGCGCGGCGGGGCCTACGCCAACACCCCCGGACAGTGTCGCTCGGGCTCCCGCCTTCGTACCGTCTTGACTTTCACCGGTCCCGGCAGTGGCTTCCGCATTGCGTTGTCGCCACGCCGCGAACCGCCCGCTCCGCCGCAGACACCGAAGGAGAAGTAGCCGCGATCGAGATATCGCTGGTCCGTCCAACCAGCCATCCGACGATGGCTACACCTCAACGGGAGGGTCGGTCTCCTGACCGACCGCGACGGACCGGAGGCCCGCTGTCCGCAATGGAGGGTCAGGAGACCGTCCCTCCAGGATTCGGAATCAGGCCGAATACGCCGGATCCAGCCCCAGTCGGAAATAGTCACGCGCGTTGGCGAAGCAGATGTTCTTCACCATGCCGCCGACTTCCTCGCGGTCGTTCGGGATTTCACCGCGCTCGACGAGCGTGCCGATGAAATTGCAGAGCGTGCGGCGGAAATACTCGTGACGCGTGTAGCTGAGGAAACTGCGCGAATCCGTGAGCATGCCGACGAAACGGCTGAGCAGGCCGAGATTCGCGAGTGCATTCATCTGCCACTCCATCGCCTCCTTCTGGTCGAGGAACCACCAGCCGGAGCCGAACTGGATCTTGCCGGCCACCGAGCCGTCCTGGAAATTGCCCGCCATCGTCGCGAAGGCGTAATTGTCCGCCGGATTCAGATTATAGAGAACGGTGCGCGGAAGCTCGCCTGTCGTGTCGAGGGCGTCGAGGTAGCGGCCGAGCGCCCGCGCCTGGCTGAAATCGCCAATGCTGTCGAAGCCGGTGTCGGGCCCGAGGGCCTTGAGGAGGCGGGTGTTGTTGTTCCGCAGCGCGCCGAGGTGGAGCTGCTTCGTCCAGCCCTTCTTCGCGTCCCAGCGGCCGAACTCGAGCATCAGGTAGGAACCATACTTCGCCCAGTCGGCCGGCGAGGCGGCCCGGCCGGCGCGGGCGGCATCGAAGATCGCCGTGGCCTCGGCGACCGTGCAGGGCTCGGCCAGCGCGCTCTCCATGCCGTGATCGGACAGGCGGCCGCCGGCGGCGTGAAAGTCGTCGTGACGCTTGCGCAGCGCGGTGAGCAGGTCTTCGAAGGTCCTGATGGTCACCCCGGCCTCGCCGCCGAGCTTCTCGAGCCAGGCGTTGAAGGCGGCCGGCGCGTTCACGCCGAGGGCCTTGTCCGGCCGGAAGGTCGGATAAACCCTCGTCTTGAGGCCGAGCTTCGCGATGCGCGCATGATCCGTGAGCGGGTCCGCCGGGTCGTCGGTGGTGCAGATGACCGCGACCTGGTTGGCGGCCAGGATGTCGTGGACGCGCATGCCGGCCAGTTTTTCGTTGGCCTGTTTCCAGATTTTGTCCGCCGTCTTCGGGCTGATGATCTCGTCGAGGCCGAAGTAGCGCTTCAGCTCGAGGTGCGACCAATGATAGAGCGGGTTGCCCAACGTGTTCGGCACGGCGGCGCACCAGGCGTCGAACTTCTCGCGGGCCGGGGCGTCGCCGGTGCACACGCGCTCCTGCACGCCGCTGGCGCGCATGGCGCGCCACTTGTAATGGTCGCCGCCCAGCCAGATCTCCGACAGGTCGCCGAACTGGTGGTTGTTCGCGATCAACGCCTGCGGGAGGTGGCAGTGGTAGTCGAAGATCGGCTCCGCCTTGGCGAAGTGATGGTAGAGATCGCGCGCGGCGTCGGTCTGGAGAAGAAAATCGTCGTGGATGAAAGATTTCATGAAGCAGGTTTTTACAGAAGGTAACGGAGGAAACGAAGACGAAGACCAATCGATCAAACCTTCGTTCTCTTGGTTTCCTTCTGTGAAAGGTTGGGGGATCAGCGGCTGATGTCGTTCAGCATCGCTTCGAGCGTGCGGTAGCTCGCGAGCAGCTTGCTCGTCGCGGCGCAGCGCTCCTTGGAGGCCAGGCCGGTGTTTTCAGCGAGGAAGATGAGGTAGGCGGCGATGCGCTTCGCAAAGAGCAGGCGGGTCTCCGCGCTGACCGCATAGAACCGCGCGCGCTGGCGGTAGCCGGCAGGCGTGTGGTCGCCGAGGGCGGACTTCTCCGGCCGGCCGCCGGCGGCGAGCACGTAGAGGAAGTTGTATTCGAAGAAGATCATGTGCTCGGCCGACGGCGGCAGCGCCTCGAGCGCGGCGCGACAGGCGGCCGGCGAGGCGAAGACGTCAGGTAGGGGCGTCGCTTGACGACGCCCGCGGGCGTCGTCAAGCGACGCCCCTACATGATTCTCGAGCGACGTGGTCACGAAGATCCGCGCCATTTTCTGCTCGGTGGCGTCGGCGCTGAACGCGCCGGCGACCGCCATGTCCACGGTGAACTTGTACCAATCCTTCCACAGCGCGGCGTCGGCGGCATTCTTCGACTGCGAAATCGCGACGCCCATCTCGTACGTGTAGCGTCCGCTGGTCTTGATCTCGAGCGCACTGCCCGTGACCGCGCCCATCACCTGGTAATTCTCGGCCGACTTGCCGGAACCCGAGTGGAAACCGATCGAGACATTGAACTGCCTGCACACCGCCCACTGCGCCTCGATGAGCTTCTTCAGCGCGGCGTTGTCCGGATACGGCGTGTTCTTCTGGAAACCGAAGGCCGGCGCCACGAAGTTGACCGGCATGCCGAGCACCTCGCAGAGCGCGAGCATGATGGCGGTGGTTTCGGGCGTCGTGAGGCCGGGCAGCTCGTCGATGGAAAGTTCGCGCAGATACTTGCGGCCGACGTCGGTCGTGAACGCGGCGGCGCGGGCGGCGGCGTATTTCTCGTCGCGGCGCTTCATCTTCTGCAGGGAAGGCCAGACCGAACCCAGCAATTGGGTGAAATCCTCCTCTTGTAGGGGCGTTCCTTGCGGACGCCCGCGGGCGGCGTCGAGCGCCGCCCCTACCCGGGCCCGCGCTTGCTTCACCACCTCGGCAGGAATCGTGGACACGTCCGCTTTTTGGTTGAGGGCAAGCTCGGGCGACAGGTCGAACGTGATGTAGCTGGCAAGCAGGCAGCCCTTGACGAGCGCGTCCTCGCGGACGTCGAACTTGCCGCCGATCGGCTGGTGGTCGGCGTTGAACGACCAGGCGATCTTGCGGTGGTGGAAGCCGGTCTTGAGCTTCGAAAGCACGCAGCCGTGGCTCATGCCTTCCACGCTCTGGCCCTGGTGGCCTTCCGGCACGTTCGTGCCGATGAAGGGGAACGGCACGGTGTCGAGCCGGTGGCCGAGCATGGCGTCGACGTCGTACACGAGTTCGCGCGGGATCGAGTTCTGGTTGGCCGTCATGCCGACCTCGAGCGCGCTCATCGCCCACTCGACGGCCGGCCAGTGCAACGTCGTGAAGCGCGCGCCGACGCCGAGCGTGCTGCGACCGAGTTGGGCGGTGCCCGTCGGGAAGACGGTCGATGCCGGGTCATGCTCCTGGATGAGGTTCTTCAGCTTGAGCAGGTTCGCCCAGGAAGCGGGGAAATACGTCGCGCCCGCGTGGGCGAGGCCGTCGGCGAGCGGGGCGCCCGTCCCCGCCAGTTTCCAAGCGCAGTCGCCGTGGGCGTTTTCGACGAGCGTGAACTCGCCGGCCTGGGTGGCGACGCGGCTCTTCTGGTATTCGGTGACCCTGCCCGCCTTGACGTCGGCCTGCAGCGCGGGCCAGTCGAGACAGAAGTCAGGCGACACGCACGGATTCTGCGCGATGCGCAGGTTGTTCTTGAGGAGAAAATCGTTGATGGCGGACATGAGAAGTGAGCTGAGAGTTGAGAGTTGATAGGCTAGGCTAGAGCCGGGTGGAGGGCCCAGCTCCAGCTGGGCCGCGGCTCAGCTGGAGCTGAGCCCTCCAGCAATCCTCAGATCGTCATCGCATGGTACCCGCCGTCGACGATCAGTTCCTCGCCGGTGATGAACGAGCCGGCGCCGTCGGACGCCAGCAGGAGGGTCGCGCCGATCAGCTCGCGCGCCTCGCCGAAGCGCTTCATCGGGGTGTGGCCCATGATGCTGGTCACGCGCTCGGGCGAGAGGATCTTCTTGTTCTGCTCGGCCGGGAAGAAGCCGGGGACGAGGACGTTGACGCGCACCTTGTGCGGCGCCCACTCGCGGGCGAGGTTGAGCGAGAGGTTGTGCACCGCGCCCTTGGTGGCCGAGTAGGTGAATACGCGCGACAGCGGGACGACGCCCGACATGGAACCGAGGTTGATGATCGAGCCACCCTGGCCCTGCTCGACGAGAAACTTGCCGAAAACCTGGCAGCCGAGGAACACGCCCTTGAGGTTCACGCGCACGATGCGTTCGAATTCCTCCTCGGTGATGTCGAAGAACGGGGTGGCGGAATTGATGCCGGCGCCGTTGATCACGATGTCGATGCGGCCGGACTTCTTCACGACGGCGTCGCGCAGCGCCTCGACCTCGGCCTTGCTGGTGGCCTCGGCCGCGTGGAACCAGGCCTTGCCGCCGGCCGCGGCGATTTTCTTCAGGCGGGCCTCGGCTTTTTCCAAGCTGCGCCCGACGATGACCACCTCGGCGCCCGCGCCCGCGAGGCCCTCGGCCATCGCGCCGCATAACTCGCCGGTGCCGCCGATGACGACGGCCACCTTGCCATTCAGTCCGAACAATTGGGAAAGATAATCGGTTTTGCTCATGAAAAAGAAGGGGGTGAATCCGCCCGCCCCGGAGATTTTCACAGGTGAAAAGGGCGGACGTTCATGAGACCGATTTCAGCTCCGTACAGCAAGCCCCGAGACACCCGCGGACGTGTCCTAATTTGGCGGGAGAGTCAGATGATTTGGGTGGGAGGGGTTTTATACCCCGACGGGAATCATGTCGCATTCGCGTCGGGGTATAAAACCCCTCCCGCCCGGACCAATCGGCTCAGAAATTCATCCGGCCCGAGAACGCCAGCTCGCGACCGGCGCCGATCCGGGCATTCGTGGCCAGCAGGTCGCGATCGAGCGCGTTGCGCAGGCTGACGCCGACGTTGAACTGCCGCTCGCCGCGCTTCCACGCGTAGCCGGTATTCAGGCTCAGCAATCCGTAACCCGGGTACTCGAGGTAGGCGCGCTTCGCGTCCTCGTAATACGCCACGTAGGACCCGACATAGCTGACGGCCGTGCCCCAGCTGAAACCGAGTCCCTGCGGCGGCGAGTAGCGAAACTGCACGGTCCCCGTGTTCTCCGGCAATCGCGCGATCTGCCGCCCCACCTCGGGCCCGAGCGCGGGCGATTTCGTCGTGACCGCGTCCATGTGCACGCCCTTGAACGAGAGGCTGTAGTGTTCGGTGAACTTGTAACGGCCCTCCCCCCGGAATCCGGCGAAGCGCTCCTCGCCCGCCGCGACGAGCTGCGGCTGCGTCTGGTTCGCGTCGAGCACCGGATCGTCGTACAGCGGATTGCGGCGCGAGATGTTGCGGTTGTAGAGCAGGAAGACCGACGAGGAATAATCCAGCTTCCCGGACGCGTTGCGGCCCTTCAGGCCCGCCTCGTAACCGAGGGTCGTCTCGTTGTCCTGGATGCGCCCGGTGCGCGTGTCGACGGGAGTCGAGGGATCGAACGCCGTGCTGGCGCTGGCGAACGCGAGCAGGTGGTTGCGGATCAGCTGTTGGTTCACGCCAAGGTGATAGCTCAACTGCACCGTGCGGTCGTGCGTGTGCGGGATCGGCGCCGCCTGGCGGCGGTCGGCCACCGCCAGGTCGACCTCGTCCATGCGGAAGCCCGTGGTGACCACCGTGAGGCCCCGCTTGAACGCCATGCGATCGCTGGCCTCGAGCGAGGTGTAGCGCGCTCCCTCCATCCGGTCGGTGAGGACGCGGGAATACAACGCCTCGCTGTACTCCGGAAAGAGGTAATCGGGCGCGAAGGGGTTGAACCGCCGCACGGCCACCGGCAGCGCGTTGCGGTCCGCCGTGGAGAGCGCCCGATCCTCGCGGTTGTAGTCGCCCCACGTCACCCCGGCGTAGCCGAGCAGCTTGTGCTCGATCTTCCCGGTGCGGAAACGCGCGGTCAGCTCGAGGTGCGTGGCCAGGGCCTGCTGGCGCTGCTCGATATGGCGGGGTTCGCGCGTGCCTTCGAAGAGGCCGGTGTCGAGCACGAGCTGGGAGGTCGTGAACCGGTCCTGGTCGATCGCGCGCCACCAGCCCTCGACCGCCGCCCGCAGGGCGATGGTCCGCGACAGCTGGCCTTCGAACTGCCCGCCCAGCACGAGGCTCTGCCGCAGCACCCCGGCATTGGGCCCGCTGGCGTTGAACAGCGCGAGCGGCAGATACGGCCCGATCACTTTCTGGCCGGCGCTCAGCTTGTATTCGGGGATGCCGGGCGTCACCTGGGCGTCGAGCCGGCGGTAGTCCACGCTGACGAGGCTGCTCGCCGCGCGACTGTGCTTCAGGGTCAGCGCGCCGCTGACCACCAGGTCCTGCTCGCGCACGAAATCCTCGGGCCCGCGCCGCTCGCTCAGGTCGACGGCGAGCCGATGCCAGAGCTTTTTCCTCACGACGGCGCCGGTCGCCTCCCATGAGAGCTTCTGGCGGTTAAGCGTCGTCGCGTTCACCTCGAGCTTGTTGCGATCCCGGGCCTGCGGGCGCGTGGTGATGAAATTCTGGATGCCCCCCGGCGCGGCCCGGCCCAGCACGGGGACGAGCGGGCCCTGGATGACGATGGTTTTGCCGACGTTGAGCGTCTCGGGAATCCCGATTTGGATAAACCCATTGCGCAGCGTGGGCGTGGGAAACCCGCGCAGGTTGAGCCGGCCCTCGCCCGCGGCGGCCGCGGCGGGCGACGGCGTGCTGATGGCGCTCAACTCCGCCGAGACCTCGATGTCGAGGCTCTCCTCGACGGAGACGTCCGTCATCGTGAGGTCGTTGGCGAAGGGCTCGGCCCGCATCTCCTCGTCGGTGGAGCCCATGCCGGTCCCGTCAAAGTTTTCGTCACCGTCGTGTTCCTGCACCGAGAACTTCGGCAGCGCCAGCGGCTGGTCGGCGCCCGCGGCCGGGACCTCGACGGTCTGCGCGGCGAGCGCACCGCCCAGGAGGAGAAAGGAAATGAGAGGAAGGAAGCGCAAAGGAAAATGGGGATAGTCATGAGGCCGGCGCTGGCCAGCCTGGATTGAAAAAAAATTGCCCGCGCATCACCGCGGCAAACGGGCCGCCACGCGGCAGGGAAAAAATAAACGGCGGATCGTCCGGGGGAGGCGCACGCCCCCATGACGCCACACCCGGGGAATGGCTACAGGAGATTATTCCGGTCCGCCACTGATCACGGCTCAGCGCGCCGGCGCTCCGACCAGAAATGCGTCATAATCCGCGAAGCCGCCCGCCGCACCCGCGGCGAACAAGCCGACCTTCGCGCCGACCCAGCGGCCGACGCTCGCCGTGAAGGGCTCGCCGAGCGGCTTGAAGGTTTTTCCGTCGAGGCTGTAACTGAAACGGCATTTGCCGCCGGCGGCCACCTCCACGCGCAAATGCACCGGGTCGGCCAGCCGGTCCGCGGCGACGACCTCCTTCGCGACCGGTTTATCCATGGCATTCAGGACCGTGACCTGCACCAGCCGGCCCTCGCGCACGCCGATCCATGCATAGTCGTAGCCGAACACGATGAGGCCCGCCTGCGCCGCCGTCGCCCGGTCGAGGACGGCCGTGGCGGTGAACTCCAGCGCCGGAAATTTCTGCAGCAACAGATTCGGCGCGTCGTAGAGATTGCCTGGCTGAGGTTCGGGTTGGGCAAAGAGCCGCAACCGGCCGGGTTGTGCGGTGAGTGAGAACCAGTCGGGCTTCGGATTCGCCTGCCACTGCCATTGGAGGCCGAGCGGTGGTGAATTGAAATCATCGCTGGTCGGCGGGACTTGGATAGCGGATCCCGCGTTGGGCTTTTTATAGACGAGGACTGGGTCGCCGGTGGCGGCCCCGGTCGCAACGCCCGTGCCCATCAGGGGCCAATCGTTTTCCCAGCGTACGGGCTGCAGGTGCACGATGCGACCATACGCATCCTTGTCTTGGAAATGCAGAAACCAGGATTCGCCGGCCGGCGTGTCGACGAGCGCGCCTTGGTGCGGTCCGTTGACGGGTGAGTTCCCCTGCGCGAGGACGATGCGGTCCTCGTACGGCCCGCGGATGTTCCTTGAGCGAAACACCGACTGCCAGCCGGGCTTCACGCCGCCGGCGGGAGCAAACACATAATACCAGCCGTTGCGCTTGTAGAGCTTCGGCCCCTCGAGCGTCGTGTAGCCGGGCAGCTTGTGACCGTTGATGACCCAACCAAAGTCATCGATCACCGTGGTGCCCGTGGCGTCGAGCTCGAGCAGGGTGAGCACGTTCTTCACGTTGGCGCGGCTGTTGGCCCACCCGTGGATGAGATAGACCCGGCCATCATCGTCCCACAACGGGCACGGATCGATCAGGCCGCGTCCGCCCCTGACCAGCACCGGCGCGCTCCACGGACCGCGTGCGTCGGTGGCGGTGACGAGGTAGATGCCGAAATCCGGGTCCGGATAATAGATCCAGAATTTGCCCGCGTGGTGGCGGATGGCCGGCGCCCACACGCCCTTGCCGTGTTGCGGGGTGCGGAAGACTTCCTCCGGCACGAGCCTGGGCAGCGCGTGGGCGACCAGTTCCCAATTCACGAGGTCCTTCGAATGCAGGATCGGCAGCCCGGGCACATGACTGAAGCTGGATGCAGTCATCCAGTAATCGTCGCCCACGCGGATGGCATCCGGGTCGGAGTAGTCGGCGTGAATGATCGGATTCCGGTAGGTGCCGTCGCCGGGGTCAGGCGACCACGCGGGCGGTTGCCCGTGCGCGGAAACCAAGGCGATCAGGGCCAGGGCCGGACTTCGAAAGCTCATTTTGGTGGAAGCGAAACTTGAGGGGCAGGGTTTGATCTCCCGCCCGCGATCGGCTGGTCCGGAGCGGGTCCTGGCTGAACGGGCTCCGCACGCAGGTACGGAGCGAGGGCCGGGACCACCTTGCGCAGTTCGTCAACGACCAGCCGGGCAAACACGACGCGCCCGTCGCCTTGGAGATGAGTGGTGTCGTTCTTGCCGCTCGCATCGCGGAAATTAAAGGCGGCGGTGCGCTCCGGCCCGATCGACTCGCAGTACGCGATGCTGATCGCGTGCAGGTCGATAACCGGGATGTTTTTCACCGCCCCGAGCTTCTTCACCGCATCGGCCCAGGGCGTCAGCGTGGATTCGATACGCCGGGAATCGGTCTTCGAAAAGATGCGCCGGGTCAGCGACGTGACGAGTACCGGCTGCCCGCCCTGCGCCCGAACTTCGTCGATGTACCGCGTCAGATTCGCGGTGAAAGTCGTCGCCGGATCCGTTTCGCGCTGCGGACCCTTGCCGGGCTGGTCGTTGTGCCCGAATTGAATCAGGTAGTAGTCGCCTTTCGCGGCGATCGCCTGGTCCCAAAATCCCTCGGTGCGGAAACTTTTCGAGCTGCGTCCGTTTTGCGCGGTATTGGTGACCACGACGTCCTTCGTCACGAACTGCCGGAAACCGTAGCCCCACCCGCCGCCGTCGTTCACGGTCGAGTCGCCGACCAGGACGATGTGCACCGGTTGGTCGGCGGCGCGGGCGAAGCCAATGAGGAAAACGAAGCAGACCAGACTGAGAATGGACCGGGGCATGATGCCGGAGGTTGGAGTTTTATGGTAGGGGCGTCCCTGGTGGACGCCCGCGGGCGCCGTCAAGCGGCGCCCCTACAGGCGCGTTGGGTGGGAGGGGTTTTATACCCCGACTGAATGTGAACATCCTGAGTCGGGGTGTAAAACCCCTCCCACCCAGGCTCCCATCCAGGAATGCGGTGAGGAAAACCATGGCTCAGGGCGCCGTCGGATTCCAGCCATCGGAACCGGCGAGCACCTTCGCCGGCGTCAGCGCGGCCGCCTCGGCGGCCGTCAGGGGTTTGGCCCATTTGACGCGCGCGGCTTCGTTGGCGCCCGGGCCGGTGCTGCCGAACTCGGCGTAGAACGTCGTCTGTTCGGCGTCGGGCTTGCCCCAGTTGCTCCAGCCTTCGGGCCGCACGGCGGCGGACATTTCCGTGCGCAGGAAAATCGTCCGCGCGTAAACCCGCCAGGGCCGGCCGAGAAATGTCCTGGCTCCCTCCGTCCCCGTGATTTTGCAGTCGGCGAAGACGTAGCCGTAAGGCGTGTCCTTCGGCGTGGACGCCGCGGTGAGGTAGCCGTCACGCAGCGCATGGAGATGGCACCGGTCGAAATACGCGGTGGCGCCGCCGAAGATGAAGTCCACGTGGCCCTCGATGTAGCAGTCCTCGAAGTAATGCCGGCCGCGGTTGACGAGGATCGTGTCCTGCCAGCCGAGAAACCGGCAGCGGCGGAATTCCAGGCGGTCGCCATCGGCGCGCAGGGCCAGCGCCTGGCCGACCGGACCGGCGGTGTTCGCGAGGGTGAGATTTTCCCAGAGCATGCCGTCACCGTCGATCTGGAGCGTCGGCGTGCGGAACGTGCCGATCGGCTTGCCGTCCGGCCCGGGCAGGTTGGCGTTCAGGTTGTAGGCGATGACGGTTTTCCCGCGATCCTCGCCGAGCACGTGGATGTGGCCGCGCTCGCGCTGGACGTAGATGCGCTCGTTGTATGTGCCGGCCTTGACGAGGATGACCCAGCGCGGCGCCGCCGGGTCCGTGCGCATCGGCGCGGCGCTGATGGCTTCCTGCACGGATTGATACTGGCCGCTGCCGTCGAGGGCGACGATGACGTCAGGCTTGGGCGTGGCGGCGGAAAGGCCCGCGTGTAAACAAGCTCCGGCAAAGAGCAGGCTGCGCAGCCCGCAGCTGGGGCGGAAATCATTCATGGCCGTTGGTTGTTCTCCCGCCAGCGGGGGTTTTCCTTCGCCAGCAATCCAGCGGGCCAGTCGCCCAGGCAGGCGTAACCCGTGCGACGCTCGCGCTCGTGCGCGTTGAATGCTGCGGCCAGCCGCCTTCCTTCATTTGGTATTCCCGAATGCTGGCCGCGACCGCGCGCGCCTCCGCGTCGGCCGTCACGGCGACCGCAAGGAGCAGAAGCAGGGACCGCGCGGAAGCCATGCCCGTCACCTTAGAGCTGCACCGGCTTGAACTTCGGGGCCAGCGCGTGCATGACCAGCCAGGCCACCAGGTAGATGGAGCCGCAGATCATGAAAAGGATGCCGTAGCCCGCCTCGACGTGGCCGAGCGCCGTGTAATGCGCGAGCAGCAGGCCGGCGATGCGGGCGATGAGGACGCCGCCGAGCGCGCCGGCCATGCCGCCGAGGCCGGTGACGGACGCCACCGCGCGCTTCGGGAACATGTCGGACACGGTGGTGAAGATGTTCGCCGACCAGGCCTGGTGGGCGGAACACGCGATCGCGATGGTGGCAACTGCAAGCCAGGTGTTGATCGAGCCCAGCCAGGAGGCGGCCAGCACCGTGAGCGGGAAGCACGCGTAGATGAACATGGCCAGCTTGCGCGCCTTGCTGGCGTCCATGCCGCCGTTGATGAACTTCTTCGGCAACCAGCCGCCGAGGATCGAGCCGCCGGTGGCCACGGTATAGACCACCGCCACCGCGAGGGTCCAGCTGATGACTCCCGGCACCGTCGTCGGATCGCCGGTGAACTCCGGATGCGCCGCGCGGTAGGCTTCGATCTTCCGGTTGTTCTCGCCGCCGAGGAACGAAGGCAGCCAGAACATGAAGAACCACCAGATGCCATCGGTCAGGAACTTGCCCATGACGAAGGCCCAGGTCTGGCGAAACCCGAGGAGGCGGAACCAGGAGACCTTGGTGGTGGCGGCGTCGGCCACCTGCTCGTCCTTGTCGCTGTGGATGTAGGCATACTCCGCCGCCTGCAACTGGCCGCTCTTCACCTTGTCGGCGGGCGAACCATACGTGCGGTACCAGAAAAACAACCAGATGAGACCGATCGCGCCCGTCAGGATGAAGGCCCACTCCCAACCCCACCACTGGGCGATGTAGGGCACGGTGAGCGGCGCGACGATGGCGCCCACGTTGGCGCCGGAATTGTAGAGGCCGGTGGCGAAGGCGCGCTCCTTGCGGGGAAACCACTCGGCGATGGTCTTGTTGGCCGCGGGAAAATTGCCGGCTTCCGAGAACCCGAGCATGGCGCGCCAGAAGCCGAAGCTCCACGTGTGATGGCCGAAGGCGTGGCCGATGGCCGCGATGCTCCAGCCGATCAGCGAGTAGGCGTAGCCCTGCTTCGTGCCGAGCCAGTCGATGATGCGCCCCGCGAGCACCATGCCGACCGCGTAGGCGATGGTGAAGCAGATGACGACGTTGGAATAGTTCAGCTCCTGGTCGGCCTTCTCGAGGCCGAAGACCCCTTGCGCGGCCAGCGTGTCCTTGAGCAGACCGAGGACATTGCGATCGAGGTAGTTGATGGTCGTCGCAAAGAAGACCAGGGCGCAGATGGTCCAGCGGTATTTGCCGACCTGTTCGTTGATTTCGTTCAGCTTGCTCATCGCGGTGTGCGGGGGGTTGGGGTGAGGAAAGGATTGGTTTGGGGGGCAGTGAAAGCGCTGGATCTCTTGCGGTGGGAGGGGTTTTATACTCCGACGGAATCGATGTCGCCGGCGCGTTCGGGGTATAAAACCCCTCCCACCCAGGAGACGGCGACGTACTGGATGAGCCTCATTTCGGGGCCGGGACCGAGTTCAGGCTCTTGCCGGCCTTCGCGGGGATGATCGTCACGTTGTTCAGCGTGATGTTGCCGGTGTAGGACACAACCTCCGTGTCGGTCACGCCGGTAAAGGTGGAATTGCTGATGCGGATGTTCTCGATGACCGCGCCCGCGAAGCCGCGGATATACATCAGGCGCGGGCTGGCCGTGCTGGTGATGTTCTCGAGTTGGATGTTGCGGACGACGGGCTTGTACGGGCCCTTCGCGCCTTCCTCATAAAGCAGGTCGATCGTCAGCACCGCCTCCCCCACCCGGCCGATCTTCACGTTGCGGGCGAAGAAGTTTTCCAAAACGCCGCCGCGCACGGCGTTGCTCTTGAAACGGAAGGCGCGGTCGAGGTTCTCGCTGTCCATCTCGCAATCCTCGACGAAGACGTTGCGGATGCCGCCCGAGCACTCGCTGCCGAGCACCACGCCGCCGTGGCCATCGAGCATCTTGGAGCGGCGGACGATGAAGTTCTCGGTCGGGACGTTGACGCGCCGGCCGTCGTTGTTGCGGCCGGACTTGATGGCGATGCAATCGTCACCCGTGTCGAAAATCGTGTCCTCCACCAGCATGTCGCGGCACGACTCGGGATCGAAGCCGTCGTTGTTCGGGCCATGGCTGCGGATCTTCACGCCGCGCACCGTGATGTTCTGCGACAGCACCGGGTGCAGCTCCCACATCGGCGAGCGCAGGATGGTCACGCCCTCGATCAGGATGTTCCGGCACTTGTAGGGCTGCACGAAGTTCGGCCGCAGGTAATGGCCGGCGCCGAAGATGCGCTGCGCGACCGGGACGCCGTCCTCGCCCATTTTGTTCAGGGCGTTGCGGTCGGCGGTGGCGAGCGCGGGCTTGCCGTCCTTGCGGCGCACCCAGCCCCACCAGTTGTCCTCCGCGGCCTGGCCGTCGAGCGTGCCCTCGCCGGTGATCGCGATGTTCTCCTGTTCATAGGCGTAGATGAGCGGCGAGTAATTCATGACCTCGACGCCCTCCCAGCGGGTGAAGACCGTCGGGTAGTCCGCGGGATTGGTGGAGAACTTGAGCGTCGCATCCCTGGCGATGTGCAGGTTGACGTTGCTCTGGAGATGCACGGCGCCGGTCACCCACTCGCCCGCCGGCACCACCACGCGGCCGCCGCCGGCCTGGTGACAGGCCGCGATCGCGGCCGTGATGGCGGCGGTCACATCCGCGCCCGGCCTGGCCCCGAAATCGGTGATCGGGAAATCGCGGTTCGGAAACGTCGGGGCCTTGATGCGCGCAAGCACCTTTTCGTAATCCATCCAGCCGCGCGCCATGAACGGAGCTTCCTTCGTGCCGAGGATCTGCTCGAGCTCGATGCCGGCGAGGATGAAGGCCGGGACACCCTTGAGGTCGTTCTCGACGATCGGTTCGCTGACGTAATATTCAAACGAGCCGTCGCGCGGCTTTCCCTTGGCCGTGGTGTAATCGAGGCCCGCGACTTCACAGCAACGGGTCAGGCTGATCGAGTCGTCGGCGTTCTGGCGGATCAGGTCGCGGACGATGCCCTCATAACCCTTGAGCACGGCCGGCAGGTATTTTTCACGCGGGAGATAGCCGCGGTTGATGCCCTTCGCGAGCGTGTAGACGAACATGGAGGACGCGGTGGCCTCGAGGTAATTGCCCGGGCGGCTGCCCTGGTCCAGCACCTGCCACCAGAGGCCGGTCTGCGGGTCCTGCCAGCGCACGAGCCCGTCGGCGACCTTGCGCAGGATCTCGTTGATGTGCTCGACCTGGGGATGCGTCGGCGAGAAGAAGTCGAGCGAGTCGACAATCGCCATGCCGTACCAACCGACGGCGCGGCCCCAGAAATTCGGCGATTGGCCGGTCTGCTTGTTCGCCCACGGCCGCGAGCGGGTCTCGTCCCAGGCATGGTAATAAAGGCCCGTCTTCGCGTCGTAGCCGTGCTGGTCCATCAGCAGGATTTGCTTCGCGACCTCATCGAATGCCGCCGGCTCCTGGAATGTCTTGCCGTAGTTCGCGAGGAAGGGCGACGCCATGAAAAGGCCGTCGAGCCACATTTGATTCGGATAACGCAGCTTGTGCCAATACCCGCCGTCGCTCGTGCGCGGCTGCTTCTGCATCTGCGCGTAGAGCGTGTCGATCGCCTGGCGCAGCTCCGGCGAGTGGTTGCCGCGTTCCCAGGCGAGGAGCATCACTTTCCCGGGCGGAATGTTGTCGATGTTGTACTCCTCGACCTTGTACGTGCGGATCGAGCCGTCCGGCGCGACAAAGGAAGTGCCGAACTTCAGGCCATAGTCGGCGTAGGCCTGGTTGCCGGTGCGCTCGGCGAGTTTGACGAGCGCGGTCCCGAAGAACGCCGTCGTGTAATCGATCCGGGCGCGCTCGCCCCCGCCGAAGAAATGGCGGTCGCCGCGGCGGGCCATCTCGGAGTCGGCCATCTTGACGGACCACTCGAGCGGGGTCGCGCCGTTGAAGCGGGAGGGCGGCGTGTCCGCGGCGAGCAGGGCACCGGGAACCAGAAGCAAAGCGACGAGGGAGCGGAGATTCATGGAATTGGGTTGGGTTGAGAGGTGATTTTTGCCGGAGCCGGCTTGCAGGCGATTCAGCGATTTGAGTGGGAGGGGTTTTACACCCCGACGGGATTGGTGCCGCCTACGCGGTCGGGGTATAAAACCCCTCCCACCCCATGCTGAATGTTCGTGTGTTGCTAGTAGTCTCTTTCAAGAATCGCTGAGGTTGGGAGGAAGGCTGCAGTTTGCTGACCTCGCTGCCGGCGAGGAGGAAGGCGCCGACGCCGAAGGGCTCGGAGTGGTCGGCGTCGAACGTGACGGGGGTGAAGCCGACTGGTTGCATGTGCGTACGCTTGCCGTCGGCATTCACGCAGGTCGCCAGCGCCGCGCCGTCGTCTGCCGCCGCGGCCGGCCGGGTCAAAGCCGGCAGGCCGAGGGCGGGCATTCGGAGCGGCGGGCGACGGCTCATTGCGTGAGGGAAATCTTCAGCGGCGACTTGAGACGCGCGGCGAAGGCGGCGACGTAGGCGTTCCAGGATGCCTTCGTCGTGAACTCACCGGCCTGGGACCAACCGGAGCCGAGATAATAACGCAGCGGCTGGGCGGAGGCGGCCTTCGCGAGCACGAGTTGGTTGACCGGGTCCTCGGCGTAGCCGGCAAAATTATCCGGCACGATGATGCTGACGCCGAGCGAGCCGTTGCTCTTCTGGACCTCCCACTGGCTGAGCCAGCCGGCCGCCTCGTCCTTGTCGACAGTGACGGTGCCGCTCTGGCCCTTGTCGGCGCTGTCCTTGTTCAAGCCGATGGCGACGGTGAAGGTCTTCGGCCCGACCTGGGCGATGAAGGTGCTGTCGACCCGGTCGAAGTTGCTGCCGGCGTCGACGGTGAAGCGCTTGACCTCGGAAACCGTGAGGCCGCCCGCGGCCCAGGTGTCGTACGTCAGCTCGAAGATCGCGCGGATGGGACCGTTCGCGATGATTTTCCAGTTCTTGTAATTGCGACCGGGAAACAGCCGCGTGCCGTCCCAAATGCCCGTGCCGCCCGCGCCGCGCGAGGTGCCGGCGTTGTACATGTCCATGCCCTCGCCCTCATCATGGTGATAGTGGTCGTGACCCTTGTTGTACCAGCGGTCGACGACGAGATAGCTCACACGCTTGCACCAGATGTCGAGGGCGCTGGTGACGAGCACTTCCTTCCCTTCCTCACCCGGCCCGCGGGCCGCGCCGAGGGCGGAGCCGTAGGTGCGGTGCGCGACCTTGTCGTTTTCCCAGGCGAAGTCGTCGAGGCGCTCCGGCACGTAGCGGGCAAACACCTTCGACGGGAAGACCGGCGCGACCGCCTCGGTTTTTTCCACCGTGAACGTGGCCGATTTCTCGCCGGCGGCGAAGTCGTGCTGGAAGAGGAGCTCGCCGTACGCCACGCCAACCTTGTTGGGATCCTTGGCCTCGGGGGCGACGTTGGTCACCTGGTACGGCAGCACGTTGCCCTGGGCATCCTTGACGGCGATGTGCTGCAGCAGCGCGTGCGGGAGCGCCTTGTTCACGTCCGCCCACGGAATCGAAATCGTCTCGGCCGGGCGCGCGCCCGCGAAGTCGTGGGTGACGGTGACGGTGAACTTATCGGCGGCGAGCGCCGATGACAGCAGGGCCAAAAGCAAGGCGGAGGATTTCAGCAAAATGGACTTCATATGAAACAGGATGCCGGGTTTGGGTGAAAGGGGCTTTGCGCCCCGACGGGATGCCAGCCGCGGAAGTGGCCGTCGGGGTATAAAACCCCTCCCACCACCCGCAGATCTGACCAAGGATATTTTGAAAACAACTCTCGCGGCGAAAATTTCGGCGGATTCTTCACTTTGTTAAGAATTCACCGCACGAGCCAGCCGCCATCGACCGCGAGGATGTGGCCGTGCATGTAGTCGGACGCCGGGGCGGCGAGAAAGATCACGGCGCCGGCGAGGTCGGCCGGCGTGCCCCAACGGCCGGCAGGGATGCGGTCGAGGATCGCCTTGTTGCGGACCGGGTCGGCCTGCAGGGCCGCGGTGTTGTCGGTGGCCATGTAGCCGGGCGCGATGGCGTTCACGTTGATGCCCGTCGGGGCGAGCTCGTTGGCCATCGCGCGCGTGACGCCCGCCAGCGCGCTCTTGGAAGCGGTGTAGGACACGACGCGGACGCCGCCCTGGAAGGAAAGCATCGAGGCGACGTTGATGATCTTGCCCGGCGATTTGCGCGCGGCGAGTTCGGCGGCGAAACGCTGGCTGAGGCGGAACGCGCCGGTGAGGTTCACATTGAGGACGTCCGTCCAGTCCTGCTCGGAAAACTCCAGGAGATTGGCGCGGCGGATGATGCCGGCGTTGTTGACGAGGATGTCGGCGCGGCCGAAGGCCTCGTAGGCGGCGGCGACGATCTTCGCGGCCGCAGCGGGCGTGCCGACATCGGCGGGGACGACGATGCTGCGGCGGCCGGTGGCGGTGATCGCCTTTTGCAACGGCGCCAGGTCGCCGCGGGCGACGAGCACGACGTCCGCGCCGGCCTCGGCCAGGGACTGCGCCATGGCGGCGCCGAGCCCGCGCGAGGCGCCGGTGACGATCGCGACTTTGCCGTCGAGGCGGAAACTATCGAGAATGGTGGGCATGAATGGTTTTTGTAGGGGCGCCGCTTGCCGGCGCCCGCGGGCGTCCACCAGGGACGCCCCTACGGTTGAATCGAATGATTTATCTCAGTTTCGCCACCGGCGCGGGATCCATGTCCGGAAAATCCTGGTTTTCGCCGCCCATGCCCCAGACGAACGAATACGCCTGCGTGCCGCAGCCGGAGTGGATGGACCACGGCGGGGAGAGGACGGCGTCGAGATCGCGGACGACGAGGTGGCGGGTGGCGGCCGGCTCGCCCATGAAATGGAAGACCGCCTGGCCGGCGGGGACGTTGAAGTAGCAATACACCTCGGAGCGGCGGAGGTGCGTGTGCGGCGGCATCGTGTTCCAGACGCAGCCCGGCTCAAGGCGGGTGAAGCCCATGACGAGCTGGCAGGTGGGGAACGCGCCCGGGTGGATGAGCTTGTAGATCGTGCGCTCGTTCGCGGTTTCGCGCGTGCCGAGGCGGTCGCCCTTGGCGCCCTGGTTCGGGATGTGGCGGACCGGGTAGGCGGTGTGCGCCGGGTAGGACAGGAAATAGAAGCGCGCCGGCGCGTCCGCCGAGCGCGAGGCAAACGAAACCTCGCGCGCGCCGCGGCCGAGGTAGAGCGCGTCGAGCGGCTCCATCGCGTGCGTGATGCCGTCCACGGTGATGCTGCCCGCGCCGCCGAGGTTGATCACCCCCGCTTCGCGTCGCTCGAGGAAGAACTCGCTGCGCACCTCCGCCGGGTTCGGCAGCGGCAGCGCGGTCGCGCCGGGCGTGATGCCGCCGAGGATGGTGCGGTCGGTTTCCCAGTAGCGGAAGTGGGCCGCGCCGGGCGTGAACAGGCCGCCGACAAGGAACTCCGCGCGGAGCTGGTCGGTGGGCAGGGTGTTGGCGAGGCGCGGGTAGCTGGTTTCGTGAATTTGCATGGAAAGGATTCCGGAGCGTGGGACCGCACCGGGCGGCCGGGCGAGGGAATCGTTGCTGATCTAGATAAAGCTGCCCGGGGCGTAAACCCCGGGCAGCGTCTTAACATGAAGTTTGGTCGAATCGGTTAGAATGTGCCCTTGAGACCGGCCGCGAGCTGGATGCCGAACTCTTCGCGACGGAAGGAGCGGGCGTAGTCCGCGCTGTTCATCGTCTCGGAGTAGCGTTCGATGACCTGCTGGGCGTTGAAGATGTTGCGCGCGTTGGCGAAGATCTTGAAGCGCTTCGAGAGCGTGTACTCCACGTTCACGTCGCAGTTCCAGCGGGCCTTGTAGTATTCATAGAACCCGTTGGCGGAGGCGCCATATTGGCCGCCGGTCTGGGCCGCCACCGAGGTGGCCGACGTACCGATTTCGCGGCCGCGGTAGTTGAAGTTGATCTTCGCGCTGAGGGGCTTCTTGTTCCAACTGATCGCGATGTTGCCGGTCTCCGGGATGAACAGCGTGAACGCGCTCAAGCTGGCGCCCGAGAGCTCGAGCTTGGTGTAGTTGGCATTGATGCCGATATAGCGCAGATAACCTGGGAGGAAATCGAGCTGCCGGTTCACGCTGGCCTCGTAGCCCGTGATCTTGGCGGTGCCCGCGCCGTTGATGGTCGTGGTCGCCCCCCAGCCGATGAACTCGGGACCGACGCCCAGCTCCTCCGCGAGCCCGGAGTCGACCGTGCGGTTCACGGAGTCGAAGAAGTTCTTGATGTCCTTGTGAAAGACACCCGCGGAGATGTAGCCGCTCTTCTTGAAGTAATACTCCAGCGACAGGTCGTAGTTGTTCGCGGCATAGGGCTTGAGGCCCGTGTTGCGGATCGTGAGGGTGCCGGGCGCGCTCGGGTCGTTGGGATCAAAGTTCACCACGGTGTTCGGGATGATCTGGGTGTAATCCGGCCGGCCCATCGTGCGGGCATAACCCAGGCGCACGAGCAGGTTCTCCGTGGCGTTGTACGTGAAATTCAGGCTCGGGTAGTAGTCGTCGTAGCTGCGGACGGGCTTGAAGCCGCGCTCCGTCAGGACCGCCTGCACCGCCTGCACCGAGTTGGGCACCGCGTTGGTGATGACGCCGTTGGTGGTGGTGACCGTCAGCGCGCCGATGTCGGTGCGGGGCACGCGCCCGCCGTTGGCGATCACGTAGGAGCCGTTGGCGTTGCGCTGCCAGACGGCGCTCGGGTTGTTGAGCACGCCCTCGCCCTTGTCCTTCGTCTTTTCGTAGCGGACGCCGGTCACAAACGACAGGCGGTTGTTCAGCAGCTTGCCCTCGAGCTGCAGGTAATAGGCCGTGACGGTCTCGGTGATCTTTTCCGAGTTGTTGATGCGGAAGGTCTCGCTCGTGGCGGCGTTTTCCTGGAAGTAGTTCGGATGGGCCTGGAGTTCCGAGGCCAGCTTGTAGGCGTCGACCCAGTCGATCGGCTTGGAGCCCCAGTAGGGATCGACGCCGCGGTAGTTCGTGTCGACGTAGGGCGCGGCGGCATCGTCCGCCGTGTTGGCCACGCCGTCGGCGCCGACGAAGGTCCAGCTACGGGTGGCGCGGCGGTTGTCCTTGGACTCCTCGGTGACCCGGGTGCCGACCTTGACCGTGAGCGGGAACTTGCCGAGCTCGAAGTCGCGCTTGAGGTCCGCATAACCGCCCTTCATCTCGGCCACGCCGTCGATCGGATCGTCGGTGAGCGTCGTCAGGCGGTAGTTGGCGATGTTGTAGGGATCGATCACGGCGCCGCCGGCATCACGGGCGGCGAAGGTCAGGGTGTCCGGGTTGTTGACGTTGTCCGCGCGGAGATTGGACACGCCGACGAGGCGGGTGCCGATGTTCGCGAAGTGGCCGCGGCCGAGGACGCGGTACCAGGTGCGCGACTTGGCCTCGTGCGCGCCCGCCTCGAGGTCCCAGACGGGACCGGCGTAGACGTAACGGGCGTTGGCCGCGAAAGTGTTGCCGTACTTGTCGCGGAAGGAGGTGCCCTGGGTGATGCGACCGCGGTTGCCGTACGGATCGGTGGCGCTGAACGTGCCGGTCGCGCTCTGGGCGAACGTCGGGCCGAACTGCAGCGTCGTGCCGCCGGCCGCCGCCGTCGTCGTGGTCGTGCCGATGTCGAAGTTCAGGTTACGATTGCCGAAGAAGGAATGGTAGTAGCTGTCCTGGATCATCAGCGACACGCGCTGGCTGTCCGAGAGCCTCCAGTCCGCCTTGATGCTGGCCGACTGCCGGTCCGTGAACTTCGGGCCGTCCTGGAGCTGCCACTGCTGCATGAGCGGGTTGGCGATGGTGCCGCCGCCCTGCTGGTAGTTGTTGGTGGTCTGCCAGCGGTGCTGCTCGTTGAACTGGCTCGAGGAGAGGCCGGTGACGACCAGGCCGAAGTTCTTGTTGACCGGCAGGGTGTAGTCGAAATCGAAACCCGGCAGCACCTTGTAGCTGCTTTCATTGCGGGGACCGGGGGTCTTCGAAAGCTTCAGGTTCTCGTTGTTGATGCTC
The DNA here is from genome assembly GCA_964515595.1 of uncultured Oleiharenicola sp. Lineage (GTDB taxonomy): Bacteria > Verrucomicrobiota > Verrucomicrobiia > Opitutales > Opitutaceae > Lacunisphaera. The sequence continues at coordinate 425,382 of CAZEUN010000002.1, forward strand.
AGGTAGGCGCGGTAGTTGAACTGCGCGCCCTTGCGCTCGAGGGAGCTCTTGCTGACGAGGTTGACGTTGCCGCCGATGCCGTTGGCCGGCAGGTCGGGGGTCGGGACCTTGAGCACCTCGACGCGCGCGGCGTTGTTGATCGACGCCTGCTCGAATTCGAACTGGCGGCCGGCCGCGCCCGAGTTGGAACTCGTGGTCGGCATGCCGTCGAGATAGACGTTGGTGAAGTTGGAGGCGAAGCCGCGCACGGACACCGTGCGGACGTCCGCGGCCACGTAGTCGACGGACACGCCCGGCAGGAACTTCAGGAACTCGCCGACGTTGCCCTCGGTGACGTCGCCGAACGCATCGGCGGCCATGACGACCTTGAGGCCCTTGGCGAAACGCTGTTCGTTCGTCGCGATCGCGTTGCCCTCGAACTCGCGGTTGGCCGCGACGACGAAGGTGTCGAGCTGGACGGTCTTGTCCGCCCCGTAACGTTCGGCGCTGGTGAGGCTGAAATCATGGCTGGCGGTGCCGCCGGCCGGGACCGTGACCGTCGCGGTTTCGGCATCGAGGCCGTTCGACGACACCTTGAGCCTGGCTTCGCCGGCGGGAACGCCATACAGGCGGTACTCGCCGTAATCGTTGGTGAGCGTCTCGAGGTTCGTGCCCTCGACGGTCACGACGGCGTTGCCGACGTACTTGCTGTTACCGACGTTGAGCACGCGGCCGGTGATGCTGCCGGTGCCGGATTGGGCCTGCGCCGGCAGGGCCAGGCCGGCGGCGAGCGCCAGGGCGCAGAGCAAACGGCCGGTCTGGCCGTTGAGGATGGAGGCGACGCGACGGCTCAGGACGGCCAGACGCGGCCAACGGTGGGGGCTATTTTCCATGGCTGGGTGGGGGTGGGGGTTAGGGTCAGGGGTTGAACAAACGGCCATCCATCGACGCGCAGCCACTCGCGCGGCAGCGACAACGACGGACGATGGGGGTCGGAACGCTAAACAGGGGTTTTCACTAATGAACTAAACGTCCACCTATGAATAGTTTTGGCGGGGACGGGGGCAACCAAATTTTCGGGCGGGATGATCCGCGGGGGGAAGGGGGCGGGCCGATTTAGACCCGCTCGCCACTCCGGGCGCAAGGGAAATCTAATTATTATTACATGCCAGGAGCCCCTCTTTGGCCACCGCGGCATAATTTCATTCATGAACCCGCACTCCATATTTGAACAATGGGCGGCCGGCCCTATGCATGCTCCACCCCACCCGCTTTTTCGCGGACAACGTTTCCACCCGTGCCCACCTCACCGCCTGCTCCCGCCGCCACCTCCGCCAGCCAGGAACGCTACGTCATTCCCAATCTGCGCAACGCCTGCCGCATCCTGAAGCTGCTCGGCGGCAGCCCGGACGGCTTCAAGATCGCCGACATCGGCCGCACGCTGCGCATCCCGGTGACGACCACGCTGCGCATCATGTCGACGCTGCACCTCGAGGGCCTGGTGCGCAAGCAGGGCGCCTTGTACGAACTCGGGCCCGTCCTCATCCAGCTCGGCAACGCCTCCCTCGCGGGCACCGAGATCCGCACCGCCGCGCTGCCGGTCCTGGAAAAACTCACCGGGCAGACCGACGAGACCGCGCACCTCGCCATCCCGTGCGACGACCGTTCGCTGATCGTCGCGGTGCAGGACAGCCCGCATCCGCTGCGCGCCGCCTCGCGGCCGGGTTTCCTCGCCGAGCTGCACTGCTCGTCGACGGGGAAAACCCTCCTCGCCTTCCTCCACCACCATCGTCTCAACGAATTCTACGGCAGCGGCACCGAGCGGCCCGCCAAGCGCACACCCCACACCCTCACGACCCTCGGCGAGATCAAGCGCGAGATCGAGCTGACGCGGAAACGCGGCTACAGCGTCGACGACGAGGAATTCGCCCCGGGCATCCGGTGCCTGGCCGCGCCGGTCTTCGCGTCGGACGGCACCGTGGCCGCCGCCATCGGCATCACCGCGTCCACCGTCCGCTTCACCAAGGAACGCATCCCGGAAATGGCCGGCAAGGTGAAGTCCGCCGCCGCCGAGCTTTCCCGGCTGCTCGGGTACACGGCGCCGCGCGGGTGAACGCTCTGTCATACACTCAACGGGTGGGAGGGGTTTTATACCCCGACGGGATTGATGCCGCGCTCGTTGTCGGGGTGTAAAACCCCTCCCACACGACCACTGAATTTAATCCTATCCCATGCCCATCGCCCCCATCGCCTCATCGCCCCCGCCGGGCACTCGCTTGTGCCGGCGCCGCCCCTACGGAGGGCATGACAGGAAAAAAAGTTTCCCGCCGTCTGCGTTTTCCCTCAACTCTCAACTCCTCTCTTTATAACCCGGCGCCCCGCGCCGCCCTCCCATGTCCAAACAAGACGTCCTGAACCGCATCAAGTCCGAGAAAGTCATCGCGCTCATCCGCGCCGATGGCCCGGACAGCCTCCTCGACTGCGCGCGCGCCCTTTCCGCCGGCGGCCTGAATTGCATCGAGCTCACCATGACGACGCCCGGCGCGATCGAACTGTGCGCCAGGGTTTCCCAAGAACTCCCGCAGGTGCTCCTCGGCCTCGGCACCGTGCTGGACGCCGACACCGCGCGGAAGGGCATCGCGGCCGGCGCGAAGTTCATCGTCACGCCCGCCGTCCGCCCCGAGGTCATCAAGGCCTGCCAGGAAGTGGGCGTGCCCGTGCTCGGCGGCTCGCTCACGCCGACGGAGGTGTACAACTCCTGGGAACTCGGCGTCGACGTCATCAAGATTTTCCCCGCCGAGTTCTTCGGCCCGGCGTACATCAAGTCCATCAAGGCCCCGTTCCCGAAGATCGAGGTGATGCCCACGGGCGGCGTCACGCCCGAGACCGTGGGCGAGTTCCTCAAGAACGGCGCCTTCGCCACCGCCGCCGGCTCCGCGCTCGTGAACCCCACGGCGCTCAAGAACAAGGACTGGGCCGCGATCACCGCCCGCGCGAAGGAATTCGTCGCGGCCGCCAACAAGGCGTCGACCAAATAACCTTTCCTGTAGGGGCGCCGCTTGCCGGCGCCCGCGGGCGGCGTCGAGCGCCGCCCCTACAAAAAATCCAACATCCGTCATTCCCATGAGCCTTCAAATCAAACCCGCTGGTTCCACCGCCTTCGATCAAATCTCCCTCGGCGAAGTCATGCTGCGCCTCGACCCCGGCGAGGGTCGCATCCGCACCGCCCGCGGCTTCCAGGCCTGGGAGGGCGGCGGCGAATACAACACGTCGCGCGGCCTCCGGAAATGCTTCGGCTACAAGACCGCCGTCTGCACCGCCTTCGTCGACAACGAGGTCGGCCACCTGATCGAGGACTTCATCATGCAGGGCGGCGTCGCGACCGACTTCATCAAGTGGCGCGAGGACGACGGCATCGGCCGCAGCGTCCGCAACGGCCTGAACTTCACCGAGCGCGGCTTCGGCGTGCGCGGCGCTGTCGGCAATCCCGACCGCGGCAACACCGCCGCCTCGCAGCTCAAGCCGGGCGACTTCGACTGGGACCATATCTTCGGCAAGCTCGGCGCGCGCTGGTTTCACACCGGCGGCATCTTCGCCGCGCTCTCCCCCACGACCGCAGAGCTGACCGTCGAGGCCGTGAAGGCCGCGAAGAAGCACGGCACCATCGTTTCCTACGACCTCAATTACCGTCCGTCCCTCTGGAAGACCATCGGCGGCCTCAAGAAGGCCCAGGAGGTCAACCGCGAGATCGCGAAGTACGTCGATGTCATGATCGGCAACGAGGAGGACTTCACCGCCTCGCTCGGCTTCGCCGTGAAGGGCGCCGAGGATCTCAAGCACATCGAGACTGACGCCTTCAAGGGCATGATCGAGACGGCGGTGAAGGAGTTCGCCAACTTCAAGGTCGCCGCGACCACGCTGCGCCACGTCCACACCGCGACCGTCAACGACTGGTCCGCGATCCTCTGGCACGACGGCAAGTTTCACGAGAGCCGCCAGTACCCGCGTCTCGAGATCCTCGACCGCGTGGGCGGCGGCGACAGCTTCGCCTCCGGCCTGCAGTTCGGTTTCCTCGAGTTCAACGACGCCCAGAAGGCGGTCGACTACGGCGCGGCCCACGGCGCGCTCGCATCGACCACCCCCGGCGACACGTCGATGGCCACGCGCAAGGAAGTCGAAAAGCAGATTTCCGGCGGCGGCGCCCGCGTGGTGCGGTGAGGTCAGGTGGAGGGCCCAGCTCCCGCTGGGCCGGCGTGCGCTCGCGATATCACGTTCGCGGCCCAGCGGGAGCTGGGCCCTCCACTTTTAAATCCCCCCAAAAAACATGCCCCGCCTGCTCCGTCTCCTTGCCTGGTTGGGTTTCACGGTGTCGTCGCTGGCTGCGAGCCATGCGGCTGACCCGACTCCGCCGCCCCGCCCCTGGGAACCCGATGCCTTTCTGCCCGTCACCGCGGCCCGCATCGCGGCCCTGCCCGCCGCCGAGCAACCGGCCTGGCGCGCCTATTGGCAGGCCTCGTCGAGCCACGCGCGACCCGCGGCGAAACCGACCGACCCCGTCGAGAATCGCGCCAAACCGCTCGTCAACCCCGCCCCCATTCCCGCCGTTTACAGCACGCAGCTGAAGCTGAATGCGCCCGCCGCCTGGTATGCGTCGGCCGAGGCGCGCGCCCTCGCCGACCACATTGTGGCCTGGCAACGCCCGTCCGGCGGCTGGACCAAGGGCGGCGTCTACACGCGCGATCCGGCGCCAGCCGACGACCATCACGATGGCTGGAGCGCCGGCACGTTCGACAACGACTCGACGATCTACGAGCTGCGCTTCCTCGCGCTCGTGATCCACGCGGGCGCCGATCAGGCGAATGCCCCCGCGTGGCGCGGCGCCTTCGACCGCGGCCTCGGCTACATCTTCGCGGCGCAATACCCGCAAGGCGGCTTCCCGCAGATCTACCCGCTCGCGGGCGGTTATCACGACGCCATCACGTACAACGACGACGCGATGGTTCACATCCTCGAGCTGCTGCGCGACTGCGCGGACCGCCGGAAGCAATTCGCGTTCGTGTCCGCCGACCTGGCCGCCGCCGCCGCGAAAAGCCTCGCCCGCGGCGTCGACTGCGTGCTCGCCACGCAGCTTCACGACACCAACGGCCGGCTCATCGTCTGGGGCCAGCAGCACGATGCGCTCACGCTGAAGCCCTGCGCCGCGCGCAATTTCGAACCGACTGCCGAGTGTTCCTCCGAGAGCGCGGGTCTCGTGCGTTTCCTCATGACCCTGCCGAACCCGTCGCCGCAAATCGTGGCGTCGGTCGACGGGGCGATGGCCTGGTTCAAACAACACGTCATCAAGGACGTCGTCTGGGACCGCGAAGCCGCCACGGGCACCGCGCTGGTCGCGAAGCCCGGCGCCGAACTCTGGGCGCGTTACTATGAGATCGGCACCGGCCGGCCGATCTTCGGCGAGCGCGACCGCACGGTGCATTATAGGGTGACCGAACTCAGCCCCGAGCGCCGGAAGGGTTACGGCTGGTTCAACGATCGCGCAAAGGAATTGCCGGCGGCGTACGCGAAGTGGCAGGCGGGGTTGGGAAAGTGAATTTCCCGCGGGCGGAAGGGGTTTTATCCGGAACGATGCAATTGAACCGCGAAGAGCGCGAAGGTCCGCGAAGGTATACTGGGAAAATCCTGATTTTGCCCGGGATCACGAAAGAGTGAGTACGGCAAGGCATCACCGAGGATCAGGCCTGACTCGCGATCTTCGCGTTTCTTCGCGTCCTTCGCGGTTTCCACTGAATGGTTCCGGTTTATACCCCGACCGGATCGATGCCGATTGCGCTGTCGGGGTGTGAAACCCCTCCCACCTCAAGTCGTGCGCAAGGAGCCCGGCCCCGCGACAAGCGCGGGCCCTACATGGGTTCGAACCCTTCAGGTCTCAGGTTTCAGGTTTCAGGTTTTCCACCCGCTATCTTTCCCGCCACCCAGTCCGCCGCCTTGTTGAGGCGCAGCGCGAACACGGCCCACGTTAACGCGAGCGCGGCCCAGCAGCCGTAGCCGAGGAGCAGGTAATTGCGGCGGATCTGGAATTTCGTCCAACCATAACCGTCCATCAGGCGGTTCATGTCGCCGCCCTGGTCGTCCTCGCCGTTGATCATCGAACCGAACGGAATTTCCTCGAGCCCGCGGTAAACATCGCGCCACCGGAGCCAGATGTTGAGGAAGGCCGCGGCGCCGATGAAGAAGAACACATAGCGGCACGCGCCCCAGCGGAATTTGTCCGGCAGTTGCACCCAGAAAAACATCATGAACAGCGTGCTCAGGTAAAACTCGCCGCCCACGCCGCCGAAGGCGCCCCACCAGAATTCCTGGCGGTAATCCGAGAGGATCCACGTCGTGTAGAACTGCGCGCCCACGAGCAGGACCGCGAAGATCATCGGCCAGATTTTCCGCTCCTTCCAGCCCGCGGCGAACAGGAGCGCGAAGAGGATCAACAGCCCGCCATAGACGAAGTGCGAATGGACCGGCTCCACGGGCGTCCAGCCGATCGGCAGCGGCGTCGCCCGGAAGCCGCACATCCACGCGGCGGTCGCATGGCCGAACTCGTGCATCCACACGTGGAAGCCTTTCAGGAAAAACCCGGCGGGGCTGATGTTCGCAAGCCACGCGGCCCCGAGCAACAGCGGGGGCACGAACGTGTTCACGCCCCAGTGATCGAAACGCAGCAGCGCGAATTCGTCGTCGGCCGGGTCATGCGGCTTCACCACCGGCGGCGTGAGCAGCGTCGCGGACGGCGCCGCGCGCTTGGTCTGCCAGACGGCGTCGGCCGCGGACCGGTTCGGGCCGGGCACCGGCGGCAGCTTCGGGGCGGCGGCCTTGGCCTCGACCTGCGCCTTCAGGTTTTCCACGAGCCGCTCGTGCGCGGTGCGCAGGCGCTGGCGCTCGATGTCGACGTTCTGCCTCGGCTCGTCGCCGGTGTTCCCCTTGATGAGGGCGAAGTTCTTTTTCATGAACGCCCGTTCGAGCTCCTCGTGCGTGGCCACCGATGTCACCCCCAGGAGCGTCCGGCATTGCTCGAGATCGGCCTCGTTCATGGGTGGGCAGGCTGCAAATAAACCCCCGGCGTGTCCAGCCGCCGCCGGCTCCCGCAACCCTTGGACCACAAATTTACAAGGCGCTACACACCCCGCCCCACGGACAGCAGCCTTCGCCGGGCCTACGGCTCCCAGGCCCCTCTTCATCCGGAACGATGC
>CAZEUN010000003.1:0-413995 GCA_964515595.1 uncultured Oleiharenicola sp.
AACGGCTGGCTGGCCCGCCGGCTCCATCTCGGCGGGGGCCCCGCGCTCAGCAGCAACCTGACTCGTTATCGTCTGACTCTCCAGGCAGCGGATCCCTTGTGGAAACGCCTGACCCGAATATTCGCAGCATGACCCCTTTTCGAGAGTCCTGACCCGAATATTCGCAGCATGACCCCTTTTCGAGAGTGGCCGGGGGAGGCCAGCTCGCACCGCTTGTCCTGCGACGGAGGCCGGGCGGCCGCGATTTTGCCTTTGCGGGTCGGCCGTCTTTGACTTGATGGTAAGGCATGTCCGACTACTCCGCTCCCGTGTTCCTCACCGAGTTGCTCAAGGCCAAGTCCCCCTCTGGCGCGGAGGCGCAGGCCCAGGCCGTGTACGACAGGTTCGTCAAGCCGCATGCCGACGCCTATGCGAACGATGCCATTGGCAACCGCCTCGCGACCCTGAACCCCAAGGGCGGCCCCACCCTCATGATGGCGGGCCACATGGATGAACTCGGGTTGATCATCACGTACGTCAACAAGGACGGTTTCCTCTATTTCGACACGATCGGCGGCCATGATCGCAGCATCATCTCCGGCCGGCGCGTGATCATCCAGACGGCCAACGGCCCCGTGCGGGGCGTGACCGGCAAGCGCGCCATCCACCTGATGGAGGACGCCGAGCGCAAGAAGGTCCCCGAGATCCACGAGATCTGGATGGATATCGGCGCGAAGACCAAGGCCGAGGCGCTCGCCCGCGTGGCCATCGGCGACGTGGCGACCTATGACCATGAGTTCGCACTGATCACCGGCAGCATCGGCACCGCGCGCGCCTTCGACAACAAGGTCGGCGCGTACGTCGTGGGCGAAACCCTGATCCGCCTTTCCAAGGAGCGCGGGAAACTCGGCCCCAAGATCGTGTCCGTCGCCACCACCCAGGAGGAAATCGGCACCCGCGGCGCGCAGACCTCGGCGTTCTCGGTGGACCCGCACGTCGCGCTCATTGTCGACGTCGGCCATGCCACGGATCACCCGGATTGCGACCCGCGCAAATTCGGCGAGACCAAGCTCGGCGGCGGCCCGATCATCTGCCGCGGCCCGAACATCAACCCGAAGGTTTATGAGCGGCTGGTGGCCTGCGCCAAGAAAGCGAAGATTCCGTACCAACTGGAAGCCGACCCGCGCCCGACCGGCACGGATGCCCGCGCCGTCCAGATGGCCCGCGGCGGCGTCGCCTGCGGCCTGGTGTCCATTCCGCTGCGCTACATGCACACGCCCAGCGAGGTCGTCGACCTCGAGGACGTGGAAAATTGCGTGAAGCTCTTCATGGCTTTCGCCAAGTCGGTCGGGAAAGGCGAGAGCTTCAACTGGTAACTGATCCCGGTGGGAGGGGTTTTATACCCCGACTGCGAAGGCAGCACCCATCCGCCGGGATATAATCCCAAGCGCCCGCAGCTTGTACCCCAAGGCCGCAAAGGCCGAGATTCGCCGTTCCGGTGGAGGGCCCAGCTTCGGCTGGGCCGCGCGCGCGCCCGCGAGATCACGTTCGCGGCCCAGCCGGAGCTGGGCCCTCCAAAAGAACGCAGAGAATTTCTGGTCCGGGATCTTATAAGACCAACCGCCTCACGCTTCGGCCCTTTATCCCGCGCCGCGGTGCCTTCGAAGTGTGGTCATCGCGAGGCCGGCCCGGCGACCGTGGCGATCCACGTGGGCGCACAGCCAATTGCTTCGTCCCTACGCTCCTCGCAATGACTGGTTCAAAAGCGGAGATCTCAGGTACAAAATCCGCCCACCGACTTTAACAAAGTCGCCCATAAAAAAGGCCGGTCAAAGACCCGCCCTACCCTGCCGCCCTCAAGCCGCGTTCTTGTCCGACGAGGCGCCGCGACCGGGCTTGCGGAGCTGCGGTTTGCGGCGGCCCTCAACCACCGCCTGGTCGATCACGACCTCGACGATGTCATCGCGTTGCGGCAGGTCATACATGACCTCGAGCATGATCTTCTCGAGAATGGCCCGCAGGGCCCGCGCCCCGGTCTTGAGCTCGATCGCCCGCTTGGCGATGGCCACGATGGCGTCGCGCGTGAACTTGAGCTGCACGCCGTCCATCGCGAAAAGCTTCGAGTACTGCTTCACCATCGCATTCTTCGTGCGCAGCAGGACCTTCTCGAGGTCCTCCACCTTCAGCTCGTCGAGCACCGAGACGACCGGCAGGCGGCCGATGAACTCGGGGATCATGCCGAAGCGGATCAAATCCTCCGGGGCGACACCGCGCATCATCTCGTCCGGGGTCAGGTCGTGGTCGTTCTTGTTGACGTGGAACCCGAGCGAACGCTGGCCGAGGCGCTTCTTGATGACCTCGTTGAGGCCGACGAACGCGCCGCCGCAGATGAAAAGGATGTTGGCCGTGTTGACCTGGATGTACTCCTGGTTCGGGTGCTTGCGGCCGCCCTGCGGGGGGACGTTGCACGTCGTGCCCTCGAGAATCTTGAGCAGCGCCTGCTGCACGCCCTCGCCGGAGACGTCGCGCGTGATCGAAACGTTTTCCGTGGTGCGGCGGATCTTGTCGATTTCGTCGATGTAGATGATGCCGCATTCGGCCTTCTTCACATCGTAGTTGGCGGACTGCAGAAGCCGGAGGACGACGTTCTCGACATCCTCACCCACGTAACCCGCCTCGGTCAGCGTGGTGGCATCGGAAATCGCAAACGGCACGTCGAGGATGCGCGCCAGCGAGCGGGCCAGCAGGGTCTTGCCGGAGCCGGTCGGGCCGACGAGCAAGATGTTGCTCTTCTCGACCTCGACGTCGTTGAACTCGGCCGGCATGGACGCGACATCGCGGACGTTGCCCTGGCCGGCGTCGAAATTGAGGCGCTTGTAATGGTTGTAGACGGCGACCGAGAGGACCTTCTTCGCGTGATCCTGGCCGATGACGTGGTCATCGAGGACCTTCTTGATCTCGGCCGGCTTGACCAGGCGGAAGGCCGGTTTGGCGCCCTCGGCCGCCGGGGCCTTCACCTCGCGGTCGATGATCGTCTTGCAGACGTTCACGCACGAATCGCAAATGTACACGCCCGGACCCGCGATGATCTTGCGGACTTCCGCCTGCGACTTGCCGCAGAAGGAGCACAGGGTCATGCGGGAGGATTTGGCCATGACGGTATAGACAGCGTTTGGCGGGATTAGTCGAGGCGATTTCCCCCGGGACTCTTGTAGGGGCGTCCCTTGAGGACGCCCGCGGGCGCCGGCCAGCGGCGCCCCTACATGAAATCGCTCAGGCCGCGGCCACGCCGGCGATTTTCTGGGCGTCCCGGGTCGAGGCGACCACATGGTCGACCAGCCCGTAGGTCTTGGCCTCGTCGGCGCTCAGGTAATAGTCGCGGTCCGAGTCCTTCTCCACCTGTTCCGGGGTCTTGCCGGTGTGGCGGGCGATGGTCTCGTTGAGGGTCTTGCGCCAGCGGAGGATTTCCTTCGCCTGGATGGCGATGTCAGCCGCCTGGCCGCCCGCGCCGCCCGAGGGCTGGTGGATCATCACGCGGCTGTTGGGGAGCGCGAAGCGCTTGCCCTTGGTGCCGGCCGCGAGGAGCACGGTGCTCATGCTGGCCGCCATGCCGATGCAGTAGGTGACAATGTCACACTGCAGGAAATTCATGGTGTCGTAGATGGCCATGCCACCCGTCACCACGCCACCCGGCGAGTTGATGTAGAGGTGGATGTCCTTCTTCGGGTCCTCCATCTGGAGGAACAACATCTGCGCGATCACGAGGTTCGCGACGACATCGTCGATCGGCGTGCCGATGAAAATGATGCGATCCTTGAGGAGGCGGCTGTAAATATCCATCGACCGCTCTCCGCGGCCGGTGTTTTCGAGGACGATGGGAACGTAATAGCTCATGCGTTGGCGGTAGCCGTTTTCACGGTAGCCTTGGCGACGAGAAAATCAAGGGCCTTGTCGAAAAGCAGCTGCTGCTGGATGGCGCGGAGCTGTTCGCGGTCCTTGCCCAGTTCCTTGGCGAGCTTCTCGGGCTTCTGGCCGGAGCGCATGGCCTCGCGCATGATCCAGTTGTTGAAATCCTTCTCGGCGACCGCGAGCTTCTCCGCCTCCGCGATCTTCGCGAGGATGAGCTGCACCTTGACGCGCGAGATGGCGGCCTTGGTGGCGCTCTCGTAGAGCTCCTTCTTGTTTTGCTCGAACTGCTCCTGCGGGATGCCGCGGCGCATGTTCTCCTCGATGAACTGGCGGAGCACGCCATCGCGCTCGGAGGCGATCAGGCTGTCCGGCACGGGGAAATTGGCCTGCGCGACGAGCGCGTCGGTGATCTGCCGGCGCTGCGCGGCGCGGTTCTCGTACTCCTTGCGCATTTTCAGATTGGTCGAGACCTGCGACTTGAGGCCGGCGAGATCATCGGCCTGGTTGGCCTTGAAGAAAGCCTCGTCCATCGGCGGCAGCACGCGCTCGCGGACTTCCTGGACCTCGATCGCGTAGCTGACGGTCTTGCCGGCGAGCGCCGGCACCGCGGCAAACTCGGCCGGGAACGTGACGGCAACATCCTTCTTGTCGGTGGCCTTGAGGCCCGCGAGTTGCTTGGAAACACCGGGGAGCAGGCCTTCGTTGGCGCCCTCGACTTCCTCCCAGGTCTGCGGAGCGGCGGCATAGATGCCCTTGTCGCCCACGACCTCGGTCAGCGGCTTGCCCTCGAGCGTGCCCGTGTAGCCGAAACGGACGTAGTCGCCCTTGGCGGCGGCGCGCTCGGCCACCTTGAAGTCGGCGCGCTCGGCGCGCAGGCCCTCGATCACCGTGTCGACCTCGGCCTCGGTCGGCTCGGTCGGGGCGATCTCGGTGCTGAGACCGGCATAATCGGGCAGCTTGAAATCGGGGCGCACATCGACCGTGAGCTTGATCGCCGCGGACAGGCCGGGCTCGATCGAACCTTCCTCGACGTCAACCAGCGAGAGCACCGCGAGCTTCGACTGATCGAGGCCGTCGCGATACGCCTTGCCGATGACCTTCTGCTTGAACTCATCCTTCAGCTCCTTGCCGAAGCGCTTGGCAACCATTGCGGCCGGGGCCTTGCCGGGACGAAAACCCGGCAGGCTGACCTGCTTGGTGAATTCGCCGAGGATGGCGTTGTATTCGCCGTCCACTTCGCCCTTGTCGAGGGTCACGGTCAGCGTTTTGCGGGTCTCGTTGATGTCGGTGATTTGAACGTTCACGGCTTTAAATCTGGATGGTTCTTTGAGTGGAAAAGGGTCGAGGTAAGTCACCCCGGATGGCACGGTCAAGGCCCGTTTCTAAAGCTCCCAGCGCCGCCCTCCAAGCACCAGGGAAACTTCAGTTCCCAACCCGGTGTCCAGCCGGACACCTGTCGTTTAAGTCATTCTCTGAGGCTTGGATGTTGGAGCTTGGAGCGGGCGGAAACATGACCCAATCTTCCCCGCCCAAATGTCCTCCCTCACCCAGCTTTTGGCCAGCCATCCGCGCCTGCTGATCCTCGACGCCGCATCGATGCGCGTCCAGGTCGGTCTGGTCCGGGCCGGAGCGGCCCACTGGCAGCAAGACCTGGCGGAGGCGGGTAGCGCGCTGTTCAAGGGTGCGGACGCGGTCTTCGCCGCCGGCGGCGTCAAACTCGCGGACGTGGACGCCTTTGTCTTCTGTGAAGGCCCGGGCTCGATGCTGGGCACGCGCACCGTCGCGATGGCCATTCGCACGTGGCAGGTGCTGCAGCCGCGGCCCGCTTATACCTACCAGAGCCTGGCCGTCGCCGGTTGTTTCGCCCGCCGCACGAGGACCGGGCCGCTCGCCCTCGTCGCGGATGCCCGGCGCGACACCTGGCACGTGCAACCCATCGCCGCCGAGGGTTCGCCCGGCCCGCTCCAACGGGTCGCCGCGGACAAACTGCCCGCCGAGGAACTGCTGACGCCGGAAAACTTTCGCGCCTGGGCCCAGCCGCCCCGCCCGGTTGCCACCTGCAGTTACGACCTCGCCCAAATCCTGCCCGCGATCGCCGGCATGGATTTGTTCCGCGCAGTCGAAATGCCGGATGCCTTCCAGCACGAGGCGCCGGACTACAAGAAGTGGTCGGCGCAGGTGCACAGCGCGGCGAACGCCACGAAATGAGTCATCCGGCCCAAGCGCTCCGCCGCGATTGGGTTGGAAGTGCTTACCGCAACCGCCCCGAAAACCGGCGGTCCATTTGAAACCGCCACCCGCGCGTCCCGTCACCTAGCCAAGTTTTATGGGCCAGTCATCGAAACCCCTCGCGGCCGCCGAAGCGTGGCAGCCGCTGCCCGCCCGGGAATGGAACGAAGCGGCCGCGCGCCACCTGTTGAAGCGCATCGGCTTCAGCGCCACGCCGGCGGAACTCGCCCGCGCGTTGCAGGACGGGCCCGTCCGGTCCGTCGAACGCGCGTTTGCCGCCATGCCGCTGCTGCCGAAACCGCGACAGGTCGCCAGCATTGAGGACGACTACGACGAAACCGCCCGCCAGCTGGCCACCGGCACCCCCGAGGAAAAGCGCCGGGCGCAGCAGGAAGCCCAGCAGCGGTCCCGCGAGGCCCTGTTCGATTTCACGATCAAGTGGCTCCAACTCGCCAGCCGCCCGGAAAATTCCCCCGCGGAGAAATGGCTGCTCTTTTTGTCGGATGTGTGGGTCATCGGCGTCGAGAAGGTGAGAAACGCCGCGCTGATCTTCCAGCACCAGGACATCCTCCGCCAGGCTGCGCTCGGGAGCGCGATCAACCTGGCCAAGGCCGTTTCCCGCTCGCCCGCGATGGTGGTTTATCTCGACCTGCAGCAAAGCCAGCCGAAGGCGCCGAACGAGAATTTCGCGCGGGAGCTCTTCGAACTCTTCACGCTCGGCGAGGGCAACTACACGGAAAACGACATCAAGCAGGCGGCGCGCGCGTTCACCGGTTATCGCCAGCGCCTGGGCGAATTTGCCTTCGTCCCGCGCCAGCATGACAATGGCAGCAAGACGATCTTCGGGCAGACGGGAAATTTCTCGGGCGACGACGTCATCGGACTCGTCTTCCAGCAAAAAGCCGCCGGCACCTTCCTGCCGAAGGAGATGGTCCGTTTCTATCTCAGCGAAACGCCCCTGCCGGCGGAACTCACCGACGCCTTGGGCGCGTGGTGGGCGGAGGGGGGCTATGACCTGCGCGCCCTCGCGATCCGCTTTTTCAGCAGCCGTATTTTCCATGCGCCCGAATACCGCGCCGGCTATATCAAGATGCCGATCCAGTTCTATGTGGGACTGCTGCAGGACCTCAACCTGAGCGTCGCTCCCCTGCCCCGCCAGTTGATCGCGAGCCTGCGCGCGATGGGCCAGATGCCGTTCGATCCGCCGAACGTCCGCGGGTGGGTCGGCGGCCGCAGTTGGATCAACTCCGCCACGCTGGCCGCCCGCCGTCAGCTCATCCAGGCGCTGCTCACCCCGCTGAACGAGGACAACCTCAACGGGGACGAAAAGCTCGAGCTGGCCGCGGCCTTTGCCGACGGCATCACCAATTTCACGCTCGACGAACAGCGGCTTGCGGACTGGTCGAAACTGCCCGCCGCCGCCCGCGCCCGTGAGTTGGTGAAACGCTACGTGCCCGAGTTGGCGGGCACCGATCTCGAAAAACAGGTCACTGCTTTCCTCGAACGCAGCGTCAAGCACAGCCAGGCGGCCGGGGCCACCCGCGCGGCCCTCGCCACTTTGCTCGAGTCCCCGAATTACCAACTGTGTTAAGGGAGGCGCCTGCCAGCAGGCTCCTCCCACCAGATCCTCGCATGAAAAATCCCGCGCATTTCCTCCCGTCCACGCGTCGCGAATTTTTGAAATACGGCGCCAGGGGCGTGGGCCTGCTCGCCTTCAGCCGCTTCGCGCCGGGCTTCCTGGTTGAATCCGCTTACGCCCAGGCGCCCGCGCCGGAGAAGGACCGGACCATCCTGGTGATGGTGCAGCTGGCCGGCGGCAATGACGGACTCAACACGGTGGTGCCGTTCGCCGATCCGAACTATCGCCGGCTGCGCCCGACCTTGGGTTTGGCGGAGAAGGATCTCCTGAAGATCGATGACTCGATCGCGCTCAATGGCGGGTGCGCCGCGCTGCAGGGTCTGCTCAAGGACGGCAAACTCGGCATCGTGCAGAACGTCGGTTATCCCAATCCCAACCGCAGC
Organism: uncultured Oleiharenicola sp.; assembly: GCA_964515595.1. Classification (GTDB taxonomy): domain Bacteria; phylum Verrucomicrobiota; class Verrucomicrobiia; order Opitutales; family Opitutaceae; genus Lacunisphaera. The sequence continues at coordinate 8,140 of CAZEUN010000003.1, forward strand.
CACTTCCGTTCGACGGAAATCTGGGAGACCGGCAGCGAGAGCAACGAATTCCTCCCCACCGGCTGGCTGGGCCGCTTCTTCGACAATGCCTGCACCGGCGCGCCGCAGGGCGACCCGTGCGGCGTCAACATCAGCAACGAGGTCCCGCAATCCTTCCTCAGCGCACACCCGCATCCGACCTTCAGCCTCGCGGCGGGGCGGAGCCGGCGCCAGCAGTCCGAGAATCTCGCGCTGCTCGAGCAAATGGTGCAGGCGCCCGCCGGTCACGACGACCACGACAATGCCGGTTACCTGCGTCACACCATGATGGACGCGCTCGTGACCGAGAAGAAATTCCAGAAGGTCCTCGCCAACTACCAGACGAAAGCCGCGTATCCCGGCACGCCGTTCGGCGGTTCATTGCGCAACGTGGCCGCGCTCATCGCCGCCGGCACCGCGACCCGCGTGTACTACGTCTCGCTCGGCGGCTTCGACACGCACAACAACCAGCTCAACACGCACGCCGGCCTGTTGAAGACACTCTCCGAAGGCCTGGCGGCCTTCCAGGCGGACCTGGAGGCCAAGCAGCTCGACGGGCAGGTCCTGACGATGACCTTCTCGGAATTCGGCCGGCGCCCGAGCGAAAACGAAAGTCGCGGCACCGACCACGGGACCGCGGCGCCCCTGTTCGTGATGGGCTCGCGCCTCCAGCCCGGTTTGCATGGCTCGGCGCCGAACCTGGATCTGGCGCGCAACCAGGACATGCAATACAGCACCGATTTCCGCGCGGTTTACTCGACGGTCCTCCACCGCTGGCTCGGCTGCAAATCGAGCGCGATCCTGGGCAGGGACTACCAGCCGCTCGGGTTTATTTGAAGATGGGCCAACCCGCACGGATTTGCCCGCGGCAATGTGGAGGGCCCAGCTCCCGCTGGGCCGCGAACGTGATATCACTTGCGCCCGCCGGCCCAGCGGGAGCTGGGCCCTCCACCGATCAGGCGAGATCTTCCGTCCGCCGGCCGAAATGCGGCTCGGGCTTGCCGATGCCCGAGGCGCGGAAACCGATCTTCCGCAGCGCGGCGAGGTCGACGATGTTGCGGCCGTCAAACACGAACGCCGGCTTGGGCATGGCGGCAAAGATCTTCGCGTAGTCGAGCGTCTTGAACTCGTCCCACTCGGTGACGATGGCAATGGCGTGGGCGCCCGCGCAGGCTTCGTAGGCGTCCTTCGCGATCGTCAGCCGCGGGTTGTCGACGCCCTTGCCGAGCGTGTCCGCCTTGATCTCGTCCGCCGGCACCTTGGGATCGTACACCGACACCTTGGCGTGCTCGAGCAGGAGATCGCGCACCACGTTGATCGCGGCCGATTCGCGCGTGTCGTTGGTGTCCTTCTTGAACGCAAAGCCGAGCACGGCGATTTTCTTGTCGGCGACCGTGTTGAACAGCTCCTTCACGATGCGGCTCGCGAACCGTTTCTTCTGCCAGTCGTTGATGCCGACGACGCTCGTCCAGTACGCGGCGACCTCGGGCAGGCCGAAGCTCTCGCACAGGTACGTCAGGTTGAGAATGTCCTTCTGGAAACACGAGCCACCGAAGCCCACCGAGCTCTTGAGGAATTTCGGGCCGATGCGGCTGTCCTTCCCGATGGCGTTGGCCACTTCGTCGACGTCCGCCCCCGTCGCCTCGCACAGGGCCGAGATGGAATTAATGGAGGAGATGCGCTGCGCGAGGAACGCGTTGGCGACCAGCTTCGAGAGCTCGGACGACCAGAGGTTGGTCGTGATGATCCGGTCCGCAGGCACCCAGCGGGCATAGACACCGACGAGGGTCGCCATGGCCTTCTCCCCTTCCGGGGTGCGCTCGCCGCCGATGAGCACGCGATCCGGGTTGAGCAGGTCCTTGACGGCCGTGCCCTCGGCGAGGAATTCGGGGTTCGACAGGACCGAGAACTTCAACCCCTTGGAATTCGAAGCGACGATGGTCTTGATCGACTCGGCGGTCTTCACGGGGATGGTCGACTTCTCGACGATGATCTTGCCAGTGTCCGCGTGCTCCGCGATCGTGCGGGCCACGGATTCGATGTAACGCAGGTCCGCCGCGCGGCCGGCGCCGACGCCGTAGGTCTTGGTCGGCGTGTTGACGGCCACGAAGATGATGTCGGCCTTCTTGATCTGGCCGGCCACATCGGTGGAGAAAAAGAGGTTCTTGCCGCGGGACTGGTTCACGACGTCGTCCAAACCCGGCTCGAAAATCGGCAGCTTGCCGCTGTTCCAGGCCGCAATGCGGGCGGCGTTCATGTCCACAACCGTCACGGTGATGTCAGGACACTTCAGGGCAATCATGGCCATGGTCGGACCACCCACGTAGCCGGCGCCAATGCAGCAGATGTTCATAAATAAAAGAGGCCGGCAGGATGCCGGCCTCTTTTTAGAAATCCAAGGACGATTTTACACTCAGGCCGGACTCGGCGCGGGCGTGCCACCCGGGGCGTCCGCCGACGGCTTGGCCGCGGGCCGGCCGTTGCCGTGATCCGATCCCTGACGGGGCGGCTGCTTGACCAACACGATGGGCGACTTGATTTCGCCTTCCTTCAGGATCTCGAGCACGTGGCGGCCCTCGATGGTCTCGTGCTCGAGCAGCGCCTGGGCGACCTTGTCGAGCGCGGAGCGGTGTTCGTTGATGATCTGCTCGGACCGGGTGTACTGGCTGTTGATGATTTCCGAGATCGCCTGGTCGATCTGGCGGGCGGTGTCCTCGCTCAAGTGCTGGGAACGGGTGATGTCGCGGCCGAGGAACACCGTGTCCTGGTTCTCGCCGAGGGCGATCGGGCCGAGGTCGCTCATGCCGTAGTCGCACACCATCGCGCGGGCGGTGTTCGTCGCCATCTTGATGTCGCTCGCGGCGCCATTGCTGATGTCGTTCGTGATGAGTTTCTCGCCGATGCGGCCGGCCATCGCGACGCACACGCGGTCGAGCAGCTTCTTCTTGGAGCTGGAAAGGATGTCCTTCGTCGGCAGGTAGGTGACGCTGCCCAGGCTCTGGCCGCGGGGAATGATCGTGGCCTTGTGGACGGGCATGGTGCCGTCATCGAGCACGGCTTGGACGATCGCGTGGCCGGCCTCGTGCCAGGCCAGGGATTTCTTCTCGTTGTCGTCCATGACGCGGCGGCGTTCGCGGCCCCACAGGACCTTGTCGCGGGCGTCGTCGATATCGACCATCTCCACCTTCTTCTTGTTGCGACGGGCGGCGAGCAGGGCGGCCTCGTTGAGGAGATTGGCGAGTTCCGCACCGGACAGGCCGGGCGTGCCCCGGGCAATGATCGCGAGGTCGACATTCTCCGAGAGCGTGATCCGGCGGGCATGAACCCGGAGGATTTGCTCGCGGCCGATGATGTCAGGCAGATCGATGTAAACCTGGCGGTCGAAACGACCCGGGCGCAGCAACGCGCTGTCGAGCACGTCGGGGCGGTTGGTCGCGGCGATGATGATGACGCCTTCCTGGGTATCGAAGCCGTCCATCTCAACGAGCAGCGAGTTGAGCGTCTGTTCGCGCTCATCGTTGCCACCGCCCAGGCCGGCGCCGCGCTGGCGGCCGACGGCATCGATTTCGTCGATGAAAATCAGGCAGGGGGCATTCTTGCGTCCCTGTTCGAACATGTCGCGGACGCGGCTGGCGCCGACGCCGACGAACATTTCCACGAAATCCGAGCCGCTGATCGAGAAGAACGGGACATCGGCCTCGCCGGCGATCGCCTTCGCGAGGAGTGTCTTGCCGGTACCCGGGGGCCCGACCATCAGGATGCCTTTGGGAATGCGGCCGCCAATCTTCTGGAACTTCTTGGGATCGCGCAGAAACTCGACCACTTCGCTGACCTCTTCCTTCGCCTCGTCACAGCCGGCCACGTCCGCGAACGTCGCCCGGTCCTTGTCGCGGGTCAGCATCTTCGCCCGGCTCTTGCCGAAGCTCAGGGCACCCTTGCCGGCCTGTCGCAACTGCCTGACAAACAGGAAATAGAGTAATCCAATGACAATAATAAACGGCAGCACGTTCAGGAGGAGCTGCGTCATCGCCGTGGTGGCGGGCTTGTCGTCAAACACCTTGGTTTTCTGCAGGGCGTCGAAATTCGAATCCGTTACGCGGCCCTGGGCGACGAACGACTTGGTCGGCCCGGTCTCGTTCTTGAGAATGACTTCCTTGGTCTCGCCCGTGATTTCCGCCCAATCGCGGCCGCCGGTGTTGTCCTGGCGAATGGAACCCTTGGCGACTTTCCCTTCCTCCGCGAGGTCGATGACCTGCTGGACCTTGAGCACCGCCGGCTGGGGCGCGCGGCTGGGATTGAGCAGGAAGAGCGCGACGATGGCCCCGATGATGGCGAACCAGATCAGCCCGGTTTTAATTGGAAACCCGTCCGGCGGGAGGCTTTTCAGTGGGCTGCGCTTCTTGTTGTCGTCGTGTTCAGGCATGGGGAAGTGGTTGATATGACTGGTTTGGGAAGGTGTAGGTTCCCCTGGGATAAGTCAAACGAAGGACGGGCGGAAAGATTACGCGAATTTCCACGATTCGCCGTCACCTGGCGCGGTCAGCCCTTTTTGTAGGACAACCAACCGCTCCGCAGCACGGCGAAACCACCGGCACCGAGGCTGAATCGCGTGTCGCTTCCCTTCCCGACGATGTCCAGCAAACAGGTGAAGCCTTGGCGCGAGAGATCGGTTTCAGGTCCCACCGCCAGCAGCCAGCGATGAAGCGCCCGCCGAACGACCGCCCGGGGCTTTCCGGCCAGCCGCGAAACGGCCAGCCGGCCCCGACGATCCACCGGGTTCAGGTCGTCCACCCAGGACTCCAGCGCCGCATCGTCCTCGTCGAGCAACTCGCGCGACACCGCCGCCCCGGCCAGAGCATCGCGCCCGGCCGCCCGGTTCCAGGCCGGCAGCACGCGCTGGCGGACGCGGTTCCGAAAATAATCACTGCCCGCGTTGGAATCGTCCTCCCGCCACGGTGCGCCCGCCTCGTTCAATGCCGCGACGATCGCGGATTTTTTCAAAGTGAGCAAAGGACGCAGCCGCAGGCGATCCTCCCCCATCGGCTGAACCGGCCGGGGCGCGGCCAGGCCCGCGGCGCCGCTGCCCCGCGCGAGCCGCATGAGCATCGATTCGGCGATGTCGTCCTGCTGGTGCGCCAGCCAAAGCAGGCGGATCTTCCGGCGGCTCATCTCGCGCTGGAAGAATTCGAAGCGCGCGGCGCGGGCCTGGGCTTCACTGGCCGTCGGGCGCGAATCCCGCCCGGCAGTTTTCCACCGTCCCGCGACAAACGTCACGCCGAGCGCAGCGCACACCTCCCGGCAGAATTTCTCGTCCGCGTCCGCCGCGCGGCCGCGGAGCCGGTGATTAAAATGAAGGACGACAAAATCCCGGCCCCAGCGTCCCGGTCCTTCCGCCCAGAGAATCAGCAACAGCGCAAGCGAGTCGGCCCCGCCCGAAAACGCCAGGGCCCAGCGCGACGGTTTGCCGCCCCGGCGGGTTTCCCGCCGGTATTCCTCCCGTGCGCGCAGCATGGCAGCCGGATGCAGCTGCCGGTGGTCAATCCGCGCCGCGCACGCCGCGGCAATGGCGGGCCAGTCGGGTTGTCGCTTGGTTGCCACGGGAAAGGCTGTTGTGGAGGGCCGACCTCCCGGTCGGCCGCGGCCCGGCGGGAGCCGGGCCCTCCGCTTATTTAAAGGTCACGAACTCCTTGCCGAAGTAAGGCACGAGCGCCGCCGGCAGCTTCACACGGCCGTCGGCCTGCAGGTTGTTCTCGAGGAGCGCCGCGAGCACGCGCGGCACCGCCAGGCCGGAGCCGTTGAGCGTGTGCACGAGTTCGGGCTTGCCCGATTCCTTGCTGCGAAAACGGATCTGCGCGCGGCGCGCCTGGAACGACTCGAAGTTCGAGCAGCTCGACACCTCGAGCCAGCGCTTCTGGCCGGCGGCCCACACTTCCAGGTCGTACTTCTTGGACTGCGCGAAACCGAGGTCGCCGCCGCACATCAACAGCACGCGGTAAGGCAGCTCCAGCTTCCGCAGGAGGTTCTCGGCGTCGCCGCGCAACTTCTCGAGCTCGTCGTAGCTGCTCGACGGATGCACCCACTTGAGCAGCTCGACCTTGTCGAACTGGTGCACGCGGTTCAGGCCGCGCACGTCCTTGCCGTAGCTGCCGGCCTCACGGCGGAAGCACGGCGTGTACGCGCAGCGGTAAACGGGCAGCGACGACTCCTCGAGGATCTCGTCGCGGAAAAAGTTCGTGAGCGGCACCTCGGCGGTCGGGACGGCGTAAAGCTTGTCGGCCGTCTCATACATCTGGCCCTCCTTGTCGGGCAACTGGCCGGTGGCGGTCGCGCTGGCGGCATTGACGAAGATCGGCGGGCTAACCTCGGTGTAGCCGGCCTTCACGTCCTCGTCCAAAAAGAACTGCAGCAGCGCGCGCGACAGTTTCGCGCCCTCGCCGATGAAGAACGGGAAACCCGCGCCGGTGACCTTCGCGCCGCGCGGAAAATCGATCAGATTGACGAAGCCGCCGATTTCCCAATGCGGGACCGCCAGCTTCGACGTCGCGTCGATGGAACCATGGGTCGCATGCACGACATTCTGCTCGGGCGTCCGGCCGTCCGGCACCGTGGCGTGGGGAATGTTGGGCAGCGACAGCATCGCGGCGTGCAGCTTTTCCTCGAGCGGCTTCACCGCCTCCTCGGCGGACTTCACCTGCGCCGAGACGCCCTTCATTTCCTGGACCTTGGCGATGAACTCCGGCGAACCCTTCGGCAACGCCGCCATCTCGTTGTTCGCGGCCTTTTGTTTGCCCCGGAGCGCCTCGACCCCGGCGAGTTGCCGGCGCCATTCGTTATCGAGCGCCAGCACGCCGTCGAGGTCGACGTCGAGGTGCTTCCGCGCGATGGCGGCGCGCACGGTTTCAGGCGATTCACGAAGGAGCTTGGGATCGAGCATGGGAGGAGGCATTCAACGCGGAACCGCCCTCTTGAACAGGCTAAATTTGGCGGGAGTGGGGCCGGTCTTCGACCGACCTGGCCTTGAATGGAAGGCGGTCGCTTGCCGACGGATGAACGTGCAAATCGCGAATGGGCCGGTCGGAGACCGACCCTCCGTCACGCATGCGCCATCGCCGCGCGGGCCTGCGCCCTCTGCAGCGATGCCTCGATCCGGTTGAACAGGAAAAAGACTTCCTTTGCCGAAAGCAGGCTGAGGTCGCCGACCGGCGCCTGGATGGCGTAATTCGTCGGGCTCTTGATGGGATACGGACCGTATTGCCGCGGATCGGTCGGGCCGAAGAGCCCGATCGTGCGCAGCCCCATCGCGGCCGCGAGGTGCATCGGGCCGCTGTCGTTTGAAATCACCCAGCCGGACCGGCCGAGCAGGGCCGGGAGCGACGTCAGGCTGGTGTTGCCCGTGAGATTGAGAAACGAGCCGTCGGGAAAGGACTCCTTGCACGGCAGGTAATTATTGCCCGCCCACACGACCTTGCGCCCGCCCTCGCGGATGAGCAGCGCCGTCAACTGGACATAGCCCGGCCATTTCTTGTTGCTCTGGCCGCTGTCGGGGAAAATCAGGATCGGCCGCTGGCCCTTGCGCGGCTCCATGAAGCTGAGATTGAGGCGCTCGAGTTCGCGAAAGCGCAACGGTCCGGCCAGCCGCGCCTCGGCGCCGACCACCGGGCAGAACTGCAGCAGGATTTCGAGGACGTGACTCGCGCTGCCGGCCGGCGGCAGGGCGACCTTCTCATCATAGAACAAGCCGGCCCCTTCCCGCGCATCGCGCCGGCCGACCTTCCGCTTGCCGCGTGCCCACTTCGTCATGAGGCCGGTCCGCAGCAAACCTTGGAAATCCAGCACGAGGTCGAAATTTTGTTTCCGCACCTCGCGCATCATTTGCACGAAGCCGCGCGCGCCCTCGTTGCGGCGGAACACGTAGACCTGGTCCACCGCGGCACACGACCGCACGAGCGGCGAAAAGATGTCGCGCACAATCCACGAAATGCGCCACTCCGGCCGCTGCGCCTTGATGGACGCGGCCACCTGCAATCCGTGGACGATATCCCGGAGGGCGGAGGGCTTGATGATGAGCATTTCCGGCATGGCGGACCAATGGGACCCCGAGGTCGGCGGGGCGTTCCGAAGTTTGCGGGCACGCGCCGAAACGCAAACGCGAAGCGGGTGCTATGACAATTTCGCGCGGATTTACCCGGCTTTCGCAGCTGAATGAAGGGGCCAGCCGACGTGAGACGGCTGGCCAGCGACCCACGACGGCGGGCGGCGATGTCCGCGGGAACTCCAACTACGGATTGGGCCGGGCGCGCAGTTCCTCGAGCGCGGCCAGCACCATGGCCGGCTCCAGGCGATCGAGCTGGCCGTCGGGGGCCTCGACGGCCCGGTGCTTGGGGTGATCCAGCGGAAACGGCCCGAAGCGGCGTGGCGAGGTCGGGCCGAAGATGGCGACGACCCGGTTGCCCGACGCCGCCGACAAATGCATCGGCCCGCTGTCGTTGCCGATGAACGTCGCCGGCGCGCGCACCAGCGCAATCATCTGGTCCAGGGGACAGCCGGTGAGATTCAGGAAACGCTCGGCCGGCACCGGGACCTCGGGTTTCGCGGACTTGCCGGCGCACCAGGCCACCCGGCACCCCGGGATCGCGCGGAACAGCAGCGCCGTCAGTTCATTAAACCGGGGCCATTCCTTCTCCGCACCGCGGCTGTCGGTGAAGATCACAAAGGTGGTCCGCGGGTCGCCGGAAAAAAATCCGTGCCAGGGAAACGTTTCGCCGGGACGCAGCTGCAGCGGGAAATCGAGCCGTGGCGTGACCCCGGCGGCGGCCAGAAACGGCTGCAATATCTCCAACGCGTGGTGAGGGCCGGGTCCCGCCGGCGGGGCGACGCGCCGGTTGTAGAATATGCCCGCGCCCTCCCGCGCATCGGGCCGGCCCCATTTCGCTGGCGCCCGTGCGGCCGCGGTCATCAGGCCGGAACGCAACAGGCCCTGCATGTCCCACACCGCGTCGAACCGGCGGCCGCGCAGTTCGCGCAGCAACCGGAGGAACGCGCGCCAGCCGTCGCGCCGGCGGAAAATGATCACCTCGTGCACGAACGGCGCCGCCTGGACCAGGCCCGCGAACCGCTCCCGCACGACCCAGCTGATGCGGCAGGCGGGCCGCTCCTTCGCGAGGGTCTGCACCACCTGCAGCGCATGCACGATGTCGCCGAGGGACGACGGCTTGATGACGAGAAGGCTTTGCATCGCTCGGCATGCGCAGGCTTGTGTCCGCGCTCCTTTTGTCCAACTCAATTCTGCCGCATCCAGCCCATGAAATTCGACGCCCAGGAAATCGCCACCCACCAGACCGCGCTCACCGCCCGCTGGCACCAAGTCACGCCCGCCGCCACCGGTGACGGTTTCCTCCGGCTCCTCGAGGAAAACCACCTGCGCAATTTCTCGCTGTGGCACGAGGAGGATGTCGCCCGCCGCGACGACCTTGGCTTCGAGGCGGTGTACAAGGCCAAGCGCGCCATCGACCGCTTCAACCAGGAGCGGAATAATTTCGCGGAGGAAATGGACAAGGCGATCGTGGCCGCGCTCAACCCGCCGGCGTCCGGCTGCCCGCGCAATTCCGAGACGCCCGGCATGATGATCGACCGCCTGTCGATCCTCGCGCTGAAGGAATACCACATGCACGAGGAGACGGTCCGTCCCGAGGCCACCGCCGCCCACCAGGCGAAATGCGCGGAAAAACTCGCGCGCATCCGCCAGCAGCGGGCCGACCTCACCGGCTGCCTGGCCGACCTGCTCGCCGACGTGGTGGCGAAGCGCCGCACCTTTTCCGCGTATTTCCAATTCAAGATGTACAACGACCCGGCGCTCAACCCGCAGCTCTACCGCAACGCGCCCAAGTCCGGAGGCGCATGAGCCAGGCCGGCGAGCACCCGCGGCTGTGGCTGCCCCAGCACTGGCCGATGTGGGCGGTGGTGGCGTTCCTCTGGCTCGCGGACAAACTGCCGTGGCCCGAAAAGCGCCGGCTCGCCCGCGGTCTCGGCTGGATCGTGTTTCACGTGGTCCGCATCCGCCGCCGCGTGGTGTTCACCAACCTGCGCCTCTGCTTTCCGGAAAAATCCCCGGCGGAACTCCAGGCCCTCGCGCGCGGGCACTACGATTCCCTCACCCTGGGCCTGTTTGAGGTTTGCGCCGGCTGGTGGGCGCCGCCCGCCGATCTCCCGCCCCACCGCATCCGCGGGCTCGAACACCTCCACGCCGCCCTCGCCCGCGGCCGGGGCGCGCTGCTGCTGACGGCCCACTTCACCACGCTTGAAATCGGCGGGCGCTTCATGTCCGACGCCCACCTCATGGGCGGCCTCTATCGCGATCCGAACAACCCCGTGGTCGCCCACCTCATGCGCCGGCAGCGCGCGCGGCACATGTCGCCCGCCGTGCATTTCGACGACCTGCGCGCCCTGGTGCGCGGATTGCGCGGCAACGCGCCCATCTGGTACGCGCCGGACCAGGGCAAGCGCACCAAGTCCTCCGAGATTCTCCCCTTCTTCGGGGTGCCGGCCATCACCAACACCGCCACCAGCAAGATCGCCGGGATGACCGGCTGTGCCGTCGTGCCGTTCTTCGCGAAGCGCGAGGCGGATTATTCCTACACGCTGACGATCCTGCCGGCGCTGGAAAATTTTCCCACGAAGGACGCCGCGGCCGATGCCGCGCGCATCAACCGCCTCATCGAGGAGCACGTGCGCCTCGCGCCCGAACAATACTTCTGGGTGCACAAACGCTTCAAGGCGCGCGGCGAGGGCTATCCGGAGGTCTACTGACCAGGAAGGAGCGAGCCACGAGCACCGGGTAGCGGGCACCTCAATCCGTCCGGGCTGACCGCCGCACTTTCTACTCGCTACCCTCTACCCGCTCCTCGCTACTGTTTCCACCCATGGCCTGGCCCGACCCGCGTCCATTGCGCATCCTGGTGATCCGCTACCGCTTCATCGGGGACACCGTCCTCGCCATCCCCGCCCTGCGCAACCTGCGCCGGGCGTTTCCCCACGCGACGATCGACGTGCTCGGCGAACCGGTTTCCGGCGACACGCTCGCGCTGTGTCCCTACAAGGACGAGCTGCTTTACTATGGGCCCCGCCTGAAGGGTGAAAAACGGCGCGCGGCGAAATTCCCCACGAGCCTGCTCGGCGCCGCGGGTTTCCTCCGCGCGCGGCAATACGACCGCTGCTATATCCTCCGCCGCTCCTTCTCGAGCGCCATCCTCCCGCTGCTCGCGGGCATTCCGCACCGGGTGGGCTTCGCGACCGACAATCGCGGCTGGCTGCTCCAACGGAGCACGCCGTACGCCGACAAACACGAGGTCGAATGCTTCCTGGACGTCCTGCGCGCCGACGGCATTCCGGTCGCGGACACCTACAATGAAAATTGGACGGACCCGGCGGCCGACGCGAAGGTGGCGGCCGGTCTGCCCGCCGGGAAGCGGCCGCGGGTTTTCGTTTGTGCAAAATCCGTGCTCGAGGCGAAGGATTGGGCCCCGGAACGCTTTGCCCAACTCATTGCCTGGCTCGTCAACGAGCGCGGCTGCGAGGTCCATCTCTGCGATTCGCCCGGACTCGCGGGTTACTATGGGCAGATTCGCGCCGCGCTGCCGGCGCCGCTGGTCCGCGACATGATCGACTGGAGCCGCGCGCTCTCGATCAAGGAGTCGAACTCGCTCTTCAAGCGCATGGACCTGGCGATCGGCATCGACACCGGGCTGCTGCATCTCGCCGCTTCATTTCATGTGCCGGTCGTCGGACTCTTCGGACCGCTGGAGCCGTGGCGCTGGCATCCGTGGGACACGCAACACACGATCGTGCGCCCCGACGACGTCAGCGGCCCGCGGCCGTTGCTCCGGGTGGCGGTGGCCCAAGTGCAGGCCGCGGTGGAGCCTTATCTCGCGACGATCGCGAAGTCATGAGCGCCCGGCCCCGCGTCATTCATTTCGTCACGGGCGGCGGCTCCGGCGCCACGAAGGTCGCGCTCGAGCTGGCCTGCGGCCACCTGCGCACCGGCAGCTACGAACCGCTGCTCGTGCTGCGGCGGAAGAAAGTGCCCTTCCCCGCCGCGATGCAGGCGCAGATTGACGCCGCCGGCCTGCGCACCGCCTGGGTGGACAGCGGTTGGAAACACGCCACCTTGCGCCAGCTGGCCGCGGTCATCGCCGATTTCCGTCCGCAAATCTTCGCGGCGCACGGCAACAGCGAGCATCTCTGGGGCCGCCAGGCCGCCCTGGCCGCGGGCGTGCCGGTCGTGCTGCATGTTGAACAGAACTGCGAGCGCTATCCTTTCTGGCGGCGCTGGGCCGCGCAGGCCCTCGCGGCCCGTACCACGGCGACGATCTGTGTTTCCCAAGGCGTCGCCGACCACGTGCGCGCACTGGGCCTCGCCGGGCCCCGCCTGGAAATCATTCATAACGGCGCGCCGGTGACCTGCCAGGCCGCCGCCGCCACGCCTTTCGCCGCACGCAGCCAGGACATCGTCATGCTGGCCCGCTTCGCCCGGCAGAAGGACCAGCTCACCCTCGTCCGCGCGACGCGGCGGCTCGCCGACGCCGGGTGGACCGGGCGGCTCATCCTCGGCGGCGACGGCAAGGCCTCGCACCGGCGGGCCTGCGAACGGCTGGCCCGCAAGCTGGGCCTCGCGGATCGCGTGGAGTTTCCCGGCCGCGTGAGCGATGCGGTGCCGCTGTTCGCGCGGTGCCGGGCCGCGGTGCTTTCGACCCACTACGAAGGCCTGCCGCTGGTGCTGATCGAATACATGGTGGCCGGCTGCGCCGCGATCGGCAGCATCGCCCCCGGGGTGACCGACATCATCCAACCCGGCGTCAACGGCTGGCTTTTCCCCAAGGGCGACGAGGCCGCGCTGGCGCGGGTCCTCACCGCGGTGCTCGCCGGCGGACCCGCGGTCGAGGCGATTGTCGAGCGCGGCCAGGCCGATGCCCCGGCACGATTCTCGCTCGGCCGGATGATCGAGCGTTACGAAACGCTCTTCGGCGATTTGCTGGACCAGCAAAAGTGACCGCGGGGCCAACGTCGGAATCCAGATCCCGGGGCGCCGCGCTGCACCTTCGGCGTAAAACTGCTTTATAAAATAGAAAACCTCGCCGTGTTTAACGTTGCCGGAAAAACCCCGCGCCCGCAGCTTTCCGGCCGATGCCCCTGCTCGAAGTCACGGACCTCCGCACCTACTTCCATACGCGCCGCGGCGTCTATCGCGCAGTGGACGGGGTGAGCTTCTCCCTGGAGAAAGGCGAGACGCTCGGCATCGTCGGCGAGTCGGGCTCCGGCAAATCCGTCACCTGCGCCACCCTGATGGGCCTCATTCCCCAGCCGCCGGGCCGGGTCGAAAGCGGCCGCGCGTTGTTCGACGGGACCGACCTGTTGCAGTGCCCGCCGGCGGAGCTCCGCGCCATCCGCGGCAAGCGCATCGCCATGATCTTCCAGGATCCGATGACGTCGCTGAATCCCTACCTGCGCATCTCGGAACAACTGATCGAGCCCCTGCTCATTCACGAAAAGATTTCCAAGACCGACGCCCTCGCGCGCGGCCTGGCCATGCTCGAGGCGGTCGGCATTCCCAACGCCGCCGCACGGCTGCACAGTTACCCGCACGAATTCTCCGGTGGCATGCGGCAGCGCGTGATGATCGCCATGGCGCTCATCACCAAGCCCGACCTGTTGATCGCGGACGAACCCACCACGGCGCTCGACGTGACCGTCCAGGCCCAGATCCTCGAGCTGCTCAAGCGCCTCCAGCGCGAACTCGGCATGGCCGTGATCTTCATCACGCACGACCTGGCGGTCGTCTCCGGCCTCTGCGACCGCGTCCAGGTCATGTACGCCGGCCGGATCGTCGAGTCCGCGCCGACGCGCGTCCTCTTTCAATCGCCGCAGCATCCCTACACCAAAGCCCTGCAACGCTGCATCCCGGCGCTCCAGGAAAAGGGGCGCGAACTCTTCACGATTCCCGGATTGCCGCCCGACCTGTCGAAGCCGGTGACGGAGGCCGAGCTGCTGAAACGTTTTGAGCTGCCGCCGGAGGATCCAGCGGCGGCGACGCACGTCCGCCGCGCTCCGGCGGCCGAAAACGCCATCGAGGTGACCGGGCTGAAGACCTACTTCCCGATCGAGTCCGGCGGCATCTTCAAGCGCCAGACGGGCACCGTGAAAGCCGTGGATGACGTGAGCTTCGCCGTCCGCCGGGGCGAGGTGCTGGGCCTGGTGGGCGAATCCGGCAGCGGCAAGTCCACGCTTTCGCGCGCCATCATGCAACTGGCGCCGGTGACCGCCGGCACCGTCCTGGTCGGCAGCCGCGACCTCACCGCCGCCGGCGCGGGCGAACTCCAGGCCGCGCGCCGGGATTTGCAAATGGTGTTCCAGGATCCCTTCGCGTCGCTGAACCCGCGCCTGACCGTCTATTCCACGCTCGCCGAGCCGCTGTTGGTCCATGCCGTCGTGCCGCGCGACCAGGTGCCGGCGCGCGTCATCCAGTTGCTGGAACAAGTGGGACTGCCGCCCCGCTTCATGCAGAAATACCCGCATGAATTCTCCGGCGGACAGCGCCAGCGCATCGCCATCGCCCGCGCGCTCGCGTTGCAGCCCAAGGTGATCATCGCCGACGAGCCGGTGTCGGCCCTCGACGTTTCCATCCAGGCGCAGATCCTCAATTTGCTGGCCGGGCTGGTCCGGACGATGGACCTGACCTTGATCTTCATCGCGCACGACCTGTCCGTGGTGAAGCACATCTCCGATCGCATCGCCGTCATGTACCAGGGAAAGATTGTCGAAATCGGCTCAGCCGTGGACGTGATGGAACGTCCGCAGCACGCTTACACGAAGACCCTGATCAGCGCGATTCCGCACATCGCGCGTTAGTTCGGTTTCGGGTGTCCCGCGATGGCGCCCGTCATTTCCCCGGCGCCGGAGCCGGCTGGTCGCCGACGGGGCCCAGCACCTCGAGTTCGCCGAGTTTGACCGAACCGGGACGCAGTGGCGTTTTCACCCGCACGAGATCCTCCCGCTGCTGGCCGAAAATCTCCGCGCCGGCCCGGGCCAGGGCCGGCATCGCCTCGGTGAAGTTATTGCCGGCCGAGCGCACGCTGAGGCGCGTAACCCACAATGGCCGGGATTTTTTATCCTTCAGCCGCGCCTGGTTGTCGTAGGCCATGAGCACGACGAAATAGCGTTCCTCGGCCAGTTCGGTGCTCAGCCGGGTCTCCTCGGCCGGGTCAAACTTCTCGCGCTGCTTCCGGAGACTGCGCGCATAACCCAGCAGCACCGCGTTGCGCTCGATGACGGACGCCTGGCCTTGGGTGGACGAGTTGACCGCGCTCATGGCCGCCCTCACTGCGGAGGTATCGGTCATTTGGTTCGCCGACTCCGCACCGCGCAATGTCGTCAGGGCATCATTCAAGGCCTGCTGATTGGCCTCCTTCATCGGATCGTCGTAGGCGTCCGTCGTACCCCAGTGCACCATGATGAGGAGGCCCGCGGACGCCGCGTCCGGCGTGGGGAGATAGCTTTGTTTGGCCAGGCTGACCGCGAGCGTCCGGGTGATGTCGGCGAAGGTCATTTGCTCCAGGCTGCCGTCCCGGATGTTGCCCCCGAAGAACCTCCCCTCGGCGAAGACATAGGTCTCGGGCAGCGGCGCGCCCTTGGCATCGTGCGGCCGCACGTAGTCCGCCCCGGCGGTGGCGCTGGCCGTGACCGAAACATCGCGGGCCGGCGCGCTGGCCGCCGTCAGAAGAACGGCGGAACCGAGCAGACGCAGCAGGACGCGAAAACGCATGGCCGGCGAAGGGGACGCCTTGGGAGCAGTTTCGTTCCACCGCACAACGCGATGGCGGGGATGCAGGCGGGACTTCGGCGGGTTCATAAGGAGGCTTTCCCAATCAGACACCGTTGGACCTCAATCTTACAGGCTCATGACGAACCACCCGGCATCCCCACCTGCCGCAGCGCCTCATAGGTGGCGATGCCGGCGGAGGTGGAAAGGTTCAGCGAGCGCAGCTGGCCGTTCGCGTGCGGGATCTTGATGCGCTGCGCATCGCCCAGTTCGGCGTGCAGCCAATCGGGCGCACCGGCTTCCTCGTTGCCGAAGACCAGGCCGTCGCCATCCGCGTACGCCACGTCCCAGAATGTCCGCGTGGCATGCGTCGTGAACAGCCACAGCCGGCGCGGCGCCGCGGCGCTGGCTTTAAACGCCGCCCAATCCGCGTGGTGATGCACATCCAGCGAATGCCAGTAGTCCATGCCGGCGCGCTTCAGGTTGCGATCGGTCACCTCAAACCCCAGCGGATGAATGAGGTGGAGCCGGCTCCGCGTCACCGCGCACATCCGGCCGACATTGCCCGTATTTTGCGGGATTTGCGGTTGAAACAACACCACGTGAAGCATCTGCGATGGTTGGACGCCTTAATGCGCTCGACGGCAAGCCGTTTTCCCCTAGAAGAACCCTCGCCGCACGGGCCGCGGCCTACCCTTCACCATGTCCAATTCCGCGCCCAAACCCGGGGAAAAGATCGTCATGCTCGTGGACGACGAGTTCTCCTACATCGACCTGCTGCAGCAGTTGCTGGGCGAACACCTTGACCGGCCGGTGCATGGGTTCACGAAGCCGGCGGACGCGATTCGGGCGCTGCCTTCCCTGAATGTGGGCATGATCATCACGGATTACCAGATGCCGGACATGAACGGCCTGCAGTTCATCCAGGCCGTGCAGAAGACCAATCCCCAGATCCCGGTCGTGATGATCACGGCCTACAACATGAGCTTCACGGAACGGGAACTCGCGGCGGTGCCTTCGTTGAAGGCGATCGTGCGGAAACCGTTCAAGTGGACGGCCCTCGCCGCCGAGCTCGTGAAGTACTGGCCCGATACCAACCCCCCGAAGGTGATGCGGTCGGGCACGCCGTTTCCGGCATGATTGGTGGAGGGTCGGGCTCCTCACCGACCATGGCCGGCCGGAGGCCAGCCCTCCAAAAATGCACTCACCGGCCGCGCGCCACGATCCGCAGGCCGTTGTTGTCGGCGTAAAGCAGGTGCACGGTCGCCGGCAGCTTGTGCGCCGCGAATGCGGCGGCCATGGCGCGGCCGACCTTCGTGGCCTTGAGGGGCCGGGCCACGCAGAGCACGCTGGAACCGCTGCCGCTCAGCCAGCCCGTGAGCGCGCCCGCGGCCACGCCGGCCTCGATGGCGTTCTTGGCGCCGGGAATCAGCGGGAGACGGTACGGTTCGTGGAGAAAGTCGCGGACGGCATCGCGCAGGCGGTCGTATTCGCCGGAGAGGATCGCGGCGACGACGTACGCGGCGCTGTTCACGCTCTTGATGGCGTCGAAATACGGCAGCTCCTTCGGCAGGATGCCGCGCGCCTTCTTGGTCTCGAGTTCCTGGTCGGGCGACACCACGACGAAACAGAGGTCGCGCGCGATCGGCTTGCGCAGGACGCCGAGCAGCTCGCCGGTGTGCGGATCGCAGCGGGCCACGCAGAAGCCGCCGATCACGGCCGGCGTCGCGTTGTCCGGATGACCCTCGAGCTGCGTCACGAGGCTGCAGAGGTCCTCCTTCGAAAGCTTGGCGCCGGAGAGTTCATTGAGTGCCGCGACGACGCCGGCGCGGAGCGTGACGCTCGAGCCCAGCCCGCGCGACATCGGCACGTCGCCGGTGATGCTGAGTTCGTAGCCGAATTCCTCGACGCCGGCCCGCACGAAGAACAGCGACGCCGCCTCATCCGCCATGTCGAGGCCGTGCGTGTCGCTCGCCGTCGTCGGACGGGAGCCGCGCCAGTCGCCGCGCGTCAGCGTGATGTCATTGTAGATCGAGAGCGCCAGCCCGAGCGTGTCGAAGCCGGAGCCGCAGTTGGAGGTGCTGCCGGGCACGCGGACGGTGACGCGGTTCGGGAGTTTTTTGCTCATGGACGGTGCTTGAGGGCCGAGCGGGCCTCGAGATTCTGCTCACGCTTTTTGAGGTCGGCCCGCTTGTCGAACTGCTTTTTGCCGGAGGCGGTCGCGATCTCCACCTTCACCAGGGCCTCCTTGAAATACATGCGGAGCGCGACGATCGACATGCCGCCGGTCTCGACCGCCTGCGCGAGCTTGCGGATCTCGCTCGCGTGGAGGAGCAGCTGGCGCACGCGGCGCGGCGCGTGCTGGGTCGCCCCGCCATGGGAGTATTCCTGGATGTAGGCGCCGTAGAGCCACACCCCGCCCTTCTCGATCCGGGCAAAGGCATCGGTGATCTGCGCCTTGCCCGCGCGAATCGACTTCACCTCGGTGCCGGTCAGCTTGATGCCCGCCTCGAACTTGTCGTGGATGAAATAATCCCGCAGAGCCTTCGAATTGCGAAGCTCGGTGTAGCGGGATGAATCTTTCGACTTGGCGGCCATGGAATAATAAAACGTCCCTGTCCGGTCATTGCGAGGAGCGAAGCGGCGGGGCCATCCACGTGGATCGCCCCGGCTCCGCGCCACCGCGCGGTGACCGACCAAAGACGAATCACTGTTGGCGAGACCCCGCGGGTCGGCAAACAAAAGAAGCGAGGCCGGAGCCTCGCTTCGCGAAAACAGGATGGAACGCGTCTTGCCTGCCGAAGCCCGGCAAAAGCCGGCGCCCTCAACGCGTTGGATCGGCCTCAGGCCGTGTGCAGCTCGTAGCTGATCTTGCCTTCGATGACCTCGCGCAGCGCGATGTCCTCGGGGCTGAGCTTCTCCAGCGACTCCACGAGCGGGCGGCTGCCCCGACGGAGCTGCTTCACGCGGCGGGAAACCACATTGATCAGAATGTTCGGGTCCTGGATGATTTTCTGGGCGTCGCGGATGTATTCGTCTCTCATGGGTGCGGAAAATGGAAGGGAAACACCTAGGTCTGACTCCCGGAGCGTCAAGGGTTAATTATGAGAGGCAAATTGCCTCGTTTTGGGGCCTTTCCGACCGGGATAACCCGGGCAAACCAGCCGTGGCCCGGCGGATTTCGCGGTGGAGAATAAAGAGTTGTGTAACCGCCGGCCCGTCTGACGGGTACTAGCCACGCGCCGGCGGGTGATCGGTCTCCACCTGACCCGTCTTCCGGCCGTTCGTCATTCACTGGCTGGTCAAATCCACCGTTTTTCAAAACCTCCCCCCGCATGCAATCCCCACGCTTCACGATGCTGGCCCTCGCCGGCCTGCTCGCCCTCGATCTTCAGGCCGCCAACCGTCCCGCCCAAACCGCCCCCCGCCCGCCGGCCCCGGTCTCCGTTTCCTCCGTCAACTATGCGGCCACGCCCCAGGAGGAACTCTATCGCCTCGCCGACGAGAAACTGAAGGCCAACCCGGCCACGCCGGCTTTGCAGCCCCTGGCGACACCCCAGCGCTACGTCTTCATGCCGGGCGATCTCTACGAGACGGACCTCACCTACGAACAGATCTGCGAGCGGCTGGCCGACACCCTGGCCAAAAAGGGCTTCGTGAACGCGACCGATGCGCAGGGCCGCGTGATCCAACCGGACAAGGTTGACCTGATTCTCCGCGTGCACGGCGGCCAGCGGCTTTGGTTGAATCCGACCGTGCGCATGAACCAGCTGACATGGCGCGACGGGCTCGTCCCGCGTCCGCAAGGACGCAGCCTCACTTCCCTCGGCGGCGATGTCGCCTGGGACAGCCGGGCCGGCGGCAACGACTCGGCCCTGGGCGCCGCGGCCGCGAACGAGAACGCCCGCGGTTTCGGTTTCGGTAGCACGCCGGGCTCGCCGGGTGGCGGCGCGCCCGAAGTCGCCGGCGTCGCGAGCCAGGCGCTGGCCATGGCCGCGCCGGGGGAATACGATTCCACCCGCGAGTACTACCTGGTCGTGGTCGACGCGTTCAAACACGCGGACCTGATGACGAAGGGCAAGGACGCCAAGCGCCAGTGGACCACCTTCGTGGCCGCACCGCGCCAGCCGGGCCAGAAATTTGCCGACGTGCTCGACACCATGCTGCGCGTCGCCACCCCCTACTTCGGGGAAAACACGACCGGCCTGCAGATGTACAACGACGCCCGCGCCACGGTGAAAATCCGCGACTTGGAAGTGCTGGAATCGGACGTGAAGCCCGGCACGGCGAAATAACCCGGCCGCGCGCGGCGGTCTCTCCCACCCACGCCCGGCGCCGGCTTTGACAAGCGGGCTCTTTCCGGTGAGCCTGCCGGCATGTTCGTGGCTTGGACAACGACCGCCCAACGAGAGGATGCGGACCGGCTCGCCCGCGGCGCGGTCGCGGAACGGCTGGCGGCGTGCGCGCAGGTCGACGGGCCGATCACTTCTTACTATCACTGGGAAGGAAAGCTGGAGTCGGCCGAGGAATACCGCATCTGGTTCAAGTACTTGCCAGCCAATGCTTCCGATCTGAGCGCATGGATTCATCGCCACCATCCCTTCGCCGTGCCGCAGTGGATTGAGGTCAATGCCGAGCAGGTGGGCGAAAAATACTTGTCATGGGCAATCGCGAACTCTACATCCGCCCCCTTCCCAAGACAGAATCCACGTTAACCAACCTCCCTTTTATGTCCCAGCATCCCAGTCTCAAGGCCTCCGGCGGCGGTCTCGTCGTCAAACGCAACGTTCTCAAGCGCTTCGAGCGCGTGGCTCTGCTCAAGAAGCGCGGCCAGTGGAAGGCGGGCGACCGCGTCCAGGGTCTCCGCAAGACCAAGGCCGACGTTTAAGTCACGTTCGCATCCTTTCTGAGGGCAGGCTCGCACGCGACCTGCCCTTTTTCATTCCCCCACGCCCATGATCGACCTCATCAAGAAGCTCGTCGACTTCATCATCCACATCGACCGTCACCTGGCGGAGATCATCGCCGACTACGGCATGTGGACCTATGGCGTCCTGTTCCTGATCATCTTCGCCGAGACCGGCCTCGTCGTGCTGCCGCTGCTGCCGGGCGACTCGCTGCTCTTTGCCGCCGGCGCCTTCTGCGCCAAGCCGGAGACCGGACTCAACGTCCACGTGATGGCGCTGCTGCTCTTCGTCGCGGCCTTCCTGGGCGACACGCTGAACTATTGGATCGGCCGCAAGATCGGCCCCGCGGTGTTCAAGCGCGAGGACTCGGTCTGGCTCCGCAAGAAACACCTCGCGAAGGCCCACGCCTTTTTTGAAAAATATGGCGGCCGCGCGGTCATCCTCGCGCGCTTCGTGCCGATCGTGCGCACCTTCGTGCCGTTCGTCGCCGGCGTCGGTTCGATGACCTACGCGCGCTTCATGGCCTACAACCTCATCGGCGGGTTCGTCTGGATCTATTTCTTCACCTACGCGGGCTTCCTGTTCGGCAACCAGCCCTTCGTGCAGAAGAATTTCAAGCTCGTGATCCTCGCCATCATCATCGTGTCCGTGGTGCCGATCGTGATCGAACTCGGCCGCGAGTGGCTGAAGTCGCGGAAGGCTGCCTCCCAGGCATAGCCGGTGGCGGGCTGATCAGGCCCCTATGACCTATAGGCGGGGCGGTTGCGAGGAATCGCGATTGCCTCCGCCTGACCGGACGTGGCACTTTGGCCGCTCCAATTCCCATGAGCTCCTCCAAGAAGAAAGTCGCGATCCTCACTGCGGGCGGCCACGCCCCCTGCCTCAGCGCCGCCGTCGGCCAGCTCATCGTCCACTACACCAAGCAGTGCCCGGACTGGGACATCATCTGCTACCGCTCGGGCTACAAGGGCCTGCTCCTCGGCGACAGCATCAAGGTCACGCCGGAGATCCGTGCCCAGGCGGGCGTGTTGAAGAATTACGGCGGCAGCGTCATCGGCAACAGCCGCGTCAAGCTCACCAACGTCAAGGACGCCGTGAAGCGCGGCCTCGTGCAGGAAGGCCAGCACCCGCTCGAGGTGGCCGCGGCCCAGCTCACCAAGGACGCCGTCGACATTCTCCACACCGTCGGTGGCGACGACACCAACACGACGGCCGCCGACCTCGCCGCGCACCTGCAGAAAAACAATTACAAGCTGAACGTCATCGGCCTGCCCAAGACGATCGACAACGACATCATCCCGATCCGCCAAAGCCTCGGGGCCGTCACCGCCGCCGAGCAGGGCGCGCGGTTCTTTTCGAACGTCGTCACCGAACTCGGCGCCAGCGCGCGCATGCTCATCGTCCACGAGGTGATGGGCCGCAACTGCGGCTGGCTCACCGCCGCGACCGCCCGTGAATACCAGAAGAGCCTGGCCGCGAAGTCCTGGGTCCCCGGCATCGGGCTCGCGAAGGAGCGCTACGGCGTGCACGCCATTTATCTCCCCGAACTTGCGCTCGACGTCGAAGCCGAGGCAAAGCGCCTCCGCGCGCTCATGGACCGGCAGGGCAACATCAACCTGTTCGTCAGCGAGGGTGCCGGCCTGGAAAGCATCATCGCCGAGATGACCGCGCGCGGCGCGACGGTCGACCGCGATGCCTTCGGCCATGTGCGCCTCGACACCATCAACCCCGGCAAGTGGTTCGCCGAGCAGTTCGCCAAGCTCATCGGCGCCGAGAAGACGCTCGTACAGAAGAGCGGTTATTTCGCGCGGTCCGCGCCGGCCAACGACGAGGATTTCAAGCTCATCGACACCTGCGTGTTGAAGGCCGTCGAGTGCGCGCAGGCCGGCGTCACGGGCCTGATCGGCCACGACGAGGAACGCGGCAACGAGCTGCGCGCGATCGAATTCCCCCGCATCAAGGGCGGCAAGGCCTTCGACACCACCCAGCCGTGGTTCCAGGACCTCCTGAAGGAAATCGGCCAGCCGCTGACGGCGACCGTGCAAGTGAAGCACTGAGGTCCATATGGTGGAGGGCCCAGCTCCCGCTGGGCCCATTCCCGACTGTAAAGGACGCGGGATGCGGCGCAGCTTTTGGAGGAGCTTGCAAGCAAGCCCTCCAACCAGCCCCGCCTTTCATCCTCCCGGCGGCTCCGCGACCTGCTGCCCGAGACAAAACCAATAAAACCTGCTTGAACTCCTGTCCGCGCCGCGAAAGCTGGGCGACCTGTTATTTGCGAGTGTAGCACAATGGATAGTGTAGCCGCCTCCGAAGCTGCTGATCCGGGTTCGACTCCCGGCACTCGCACCATTTTTCAATCGGGAGCCGATTGAAAAAGGTCCGCCCTAGCCTTGGCGGAGGCGGACCTTCCCCTGGCGCCAGCATTTGAAACCCCGTGCCCGCCGATCTCTCCGCCCTCCTCGCCGGCCGTCGCGGCCATTTCCGGATGGAATCCGGCTACCACAGCGAACGCTGGTTCCACCTGGACCAATTATTTGTCGACCGCGCCCGGTTGCAGCCGTTCGTGAATGAACTGGCCCGTCGGCTCGCTCCGCACGGGATCGAGGCGATCTGCGGCCCCGCCACCGGGGGCGCCCAGCTGGCGGAGATGATCGGTGCCCAGCTTGGTGTGCCCGCCTTTCGCACGGAACGTTTCGAACCAGCCGACGCCACCGGCCTCTTCCCCATTCAATACCGGGTGCCGGCGGCGGACCGCGAAAAAATTCGCGACCAACGCATCGCCCTCGTCGACGACGCGATCAGCGCCGGCTCCGCGGTGAAGGGCACCCATGCCGACCTGCTCGCGTGCGGGGCGCGGCCCGTCGCTTGCGGCGCGCTGATCATTTTCGGCGAAGCCGCGGACAAGTTCGCCGCGGACAATCATCTGTCGCTCGCATGCGTCAGCCGCATGTCCTTCGGAATGTGAAAGCCGGACGAGTGCCCGCTTTGCCGGGCGGGTGCGCCGTTGGAAAAAGTTTCGGACGCGGTCTAACACTGCTACGTTACGTACTGAACACACCCCGGCGCTGCGCGCCACCCCTCTCGAGAGGGGATCTCGACGTGGCGCCAACAAAGATCCCCTCTTGAGAGGGGTGCCCGCAGGGCGGGGTGTGTCGCTCGGGAAGACAACCACGTACCGTAGTAGAGTAACTGCCACGGAACATCCTGCAGTCCCCTCTACCGTCATCCTGAGCGCAGCGAAGGATCCACGGCAGCGAACCCGATGCCGCGAACGAACGCGTGGATTCTTCGCTGCGCTCAGAATGACGGTTTCAGGTATTTTAAGCTGAAACCGATCATGCAGCCGTGGTGGATGCCCGCGACTTCCCTTGGTCTAACTTAACCAACCAATAAAAAAGGCCGGCATCTCGCCGGCCTTCGCGTTCTTCGCGGCTACAGGTGAGGCGACTCAGGTGTGAATCGCCTTCCCGAGCGTCGCCAGCGCCGCCTCGCCGAGCGCCTCGGAGAGCGTCGGGTGGGCGTGGATCGAGTGATGGATCTCATCGACCGTGGCCTCGAGGTTCATCGCCAGGCCGTACTCGGCAATGAGCTCGGTGGCCTCGTTGCCGATGATGTGCACGCCGTAGATCTCGCCGGTCTTCGCGTCGGCGATGACCTTGACGAAGCCCTCGGTGTCGCCCGCCGCCACGGCCTTGCCGACCGCGGTGAAGGGGAACTTGCCGACCTTGTAGTCGAGTTTTTTTTCCTTGGCCTGCTTCTCGGTCAGCCCCGTGCTGGCGACCTGCGGCTGGCAATAGGTGCAGCCCGGGAAGATGCCGACCTGCTTCGGCTTGGTGTGGCCGAACATGCCTTCGACCGCCTGGATGGCGCGGAAGGACGCGACGTGCGCGAGCCAGGGCGGGCCCTGGATGTCGCCGGCGGCGTAGATGCCCGGCGTCGAGGTCTGGTAATTGTTGTCCACCTTCACGAACCCGCGGTCGAGTTCGAGCTTCACCTTGGCGGACGTCAGGCCGTCGAGCGCGGACGTGATGCCGATGGCGACGAGGACGGTGTCGACCTCGAGCTCGGTCTTGGCGCCGTCCTTCACGAGGTCGAGCTTCACACTCTTGGCGCCGACGCGGATGTTCTCGCTCTTGGTGCCGGTATGCACCGCGATGCCCTGCTTCGTGAAGCTGCGTTCGAGCAGCTTGGCCACCTCCTCGTCCTCGACGGGCAGGATCTGCGGCAGCATCTCGATCAAGGTCACCTTCGTGCCGAAGGCGTTGAAAAAATAAGCAAACTCCACGCCGATGGCGCCGGCGCCGATGATCGCCATTGTCTTCGGCGCGGCCTTGGCGGCGAGCGCCTCACGGGAGGTCATCACGCGCGTGCCGTCGACCGGCAGGCCCGGCAGGGGGCGCGGCTTCTGGCCGGTGCAGAGGAGGATGTTTTTCGTGCGGAAAAACTTTCCCTTATGCTCGCCCTCGGTGATCTCGACCATGCCGGGGACGGTGACGGAGCCCTTGCCGACGAAATAATCGACCTTGTTCTTTTTGAAGAGGAACTCGACGCCCTTGGCCATCTGGGCCGCGACGCCGCGCGAGCGTTCGACGACCTTGGCGAAATCGAACGACACGCCCGTCACGCTGAGGCCGTAGCTGTCCGCCTTCTGGATGGTGCGGTAGAGCTCGGCGCTCTTGAGGAGGGCCTTGGTCGGGATGCAGCCCCAGTTGAGGCAGGTGCCGCCGGCGCGCTCCATTTCGATCACGGCGACCTTCTTGCCGAGCTGTCCGGCGCGAATCGCGCCGACATAGCCGGCCGGGCCGCCACCGATGATCACCAAGTCGTAAATATCGTCTGCCATAGAGGGAGTTTGTGAACGGGCAAAGTCGCTTCCCGGGGCGGGTCCGTCAAACGGAAAGTCGGAGGCGGGCAGCGGAGAGGCTGGAGCTCAGAGTCTAGAGATTGCAGGACGGCTCTCAGCTCTGGACTCTCAGCTCTCAGCTGCGCCGTCGCGGCGCTTAGATATCAATCACGTCCTCGCGCTTGCCCCCGCCGGGCGGCGGGTTGCCCGGTGGTTTCCTCGGCGGGGCCATGAGGCGGTTCATGACGAGGTTGGTCAGGCTGATGATGAGCGCGCCCACCAGGGCCGAGCCGAAGGACGCGACGTGGAAGCCGGTGATCATCCGGCCGACGAAATACAGCAGCAAGGCGTTCACCAGCCAGATGCCCAGGCCGAGCGTGAGGACGATGAACGGGAGCGTGAAGAGCAGCAGGATCGGCTTCACCACGACGTTGAGGAAGCTCAGCACCACCACGACGAGGAAAAGCGTCGTGCCGGTATCATAGCTGATGCCCGGCACGATCTTCGTGCTCAGGGCAACGCCGAGGGCCAGCACCAGCCACCGCACCAGCAGATTGACGAACGGATGGTTCATTGAATGATGGCGGCAACCTTTTGCCGCGCCCCGCCGCGGAGCAATGAAAATTCTCATCGTCCAGGACTACCTTCGCAGCGGCGGCACCGAGCGCCAGTCGGTCCTCATGGCCACCGCGTTCGCCCGCGCCGGCCACGAGGTCACCCTTCTCACCTTCCGCCCGCGGGGCGTCCTGGAAATCGACGGCGAGCAGCAGCCCTTCGCGTTCCGCTCCCTCCAGCCCTTTGACACCCGCCTCGACTGGTTTGCCCCCGGCCTCCTGAAGGCGGCCGAGGAGGCCGCGCCGGACCTCGTGCTCTGCATGGGCCGCATGGCGAACTGTTACGCGGGCTTCATCCAGCGCCGGCTGCCGCGCGCCGCCGTCATCTGCACGATGCGCACCGGCAAGCTCCTGCCATGGCTCTTCGTCCGGTCGCTCAAAATCTGCCGGCACATCGTCGCCAACAGCCACGTGGCCAAGCGCGTGCTCATGGATGACCACGATATCCCGGCGCACAAGATCACCGTCATCCATAATTCCCTGCTCCGGTTCACCGACGAAACCGCGCCGCGCAACAACGCCCTGCGGCGCTACCACGGCGCCAACCCGACGACCGTCGTGTTGCTCAACGTCGCCATGTTCCGAAAGGAGAAAAACCAGCGCGAGTTGATCGAACTCTGCGCGAAGCTGCCCGGGTATCTCGACTGGCAGCTCTGGCTCGCGGGCGACGGCCCGGCCCGGAGAAAATGCGAGCGCCTCGCCCACGACCTCGGGTTGGGGGCGCGTGTGAAGTTCCTGGGCTACCAATCGGACCCGACCCAGCTTTACCTGGCGTCCGACATCGCCGTCCTCGCCTCCCAAAGCGAGTCCCTCTCCAATTTCCTCATCGAGGCCCAGCTGCATGGCCTGCCGGCCGTCGCCTACGATATCGTGGGCGTGGGCGAATGTTTTGTGCCGGACAAGTCGGGCTACCTCATCGCCAACCACGATCAAGCCGCCTTCGTCGCCGCGCTCGATCGCCTGATCCGCCAGCCCGCCGACCGCCGCCGCTTCGCCCACCATGGCCGCGAGCACGCCCAGGCGAACTTCGTCCCCGAGCGCCAGATCCAAGCCCACCTGGGCCTGTTCCGCGAGCTGACCAATCCGGCAGCGGTCATCAAGAAACCGAGAACCGAGCCGAGCCGGTTCAAGACGCTTTAATGCGTCCCTGCGCCGGTGAAGGTGGAGCGCACTGATCCCGGTGCGCTGGTTTGAGGACGCACGCACCCAAGCGCACTGGGTCAGTGCGCTCCATCTCCCCATTTAGCCTACCGTTGGACAGCCCCTCTCCTGACAGCGTTATGTCAGGAGACGCAGCCCCTGCTCGGGCGGGATTTGCCTTCCGCGGAATCGTCATCATTCAGTGGAGCCTCCCGTGCCGACTTCCTCCGCTCCCGAGTCCATCCGCCTGCGTGGCGTCCGCCAGAACAACCTCAAAGGCTTCGATCTCGACCTGCCGCTGGGAAAATTCGTCGTGGTCACCGGCCTGAGCGGCGCCGGCAAGTCCTCGCTCGTCTTCGACACCCTCCACGCCGAGGGGCAGCGGCGCTACGTCGAGACCTTCAGCGCCTACACGCGGCAGTTCCTCGACCTGCTCGACAAGCCGAAGGTCGACTCGATCGAGAACATCCGGCCGTCGATCGCCATCGAGCAGTCCAACACCGTCAAGACCTCGCGCTCGACCGTCGGCACGATGACGGAGCTCACCGATTTCGCCAAGGTCTGGTTCAGCCACGTGGCGGAATGCTTCGATCCCGCGACCGGCGAGAAGGTCGAGGACGACACCCCGCAGACCATCTGGACCAAGACCCACGCCGCGCACCCGGCGGCCACGCTGCTGCTGGGTTTCAAGGTCACCAAGCCCGACAATTTGAAATGGACCGAGGTGCTCACGAGCGTGAAGGGCCAGGGCTACACTCGCGTGCTCGTGGAACCTCGAACGTCGAACGCTGAACGTCGAACTTCGAATCCGAGCCTTGAAGTCCAGAAGATCGATGAACTCCTCGAGCAACTGAGCGGCAGCGCGAAAGTTCGAAGTTCAAAGTTCGAAGTTCAAAGTTCGAAGTTCCTCTTCGTCATCCAGGACCGGCTTCTAATTACCGCTGACAACAAGTCGCGCTTCCTCGAGGCCTGCGAATCCGCCCTCCATTTCGGCAAAGGCGAGGTGTTCTTGTTTGGCTCTCAGCCCTCAGCTCTCAGCTCTCAGCCCTTCCCCCCCGCCGGTCACTTCTCGCGCGGGCTGCATTCACCAAAGACCGGCCGCACGTTCCGGCCGGCCACGCCCGGCCTGTTCTCGTTCAATTCCCCGCTCGGCGCCTGCCCGAAGTGCCGCGGCTTCGGCCGCGTGATCGACATCGATTACCGCCTGACCATTCCCGATCATTCCCTGTCCATCGAGGAAGGCGCCATCAAGGCCTGGGAAGGTGAGATCTACGGGGAATCGAAAAAGGACCTGATCCAGTTTGCGAAGAAGGTGGGCCTGCCGACCAAGGTCCCCTTCGCCACGCTCACGCCGGAGCAGAAGGCTTTCGTGATCGATGGCTCGCCGGGCTACGACGGCGAGACCAACCAGTGGCCCAAGTACTGGTACGGCGTGAAGGGTTTCTTCCGTTACCTCGAGAAGACGACTTACAAGATGCACGTGCGCGTCTTCCTCTCGCGCTATCGGGCTTACAACACCTGCCCGGAGTGTCACGGCGCCCGCCTCCAGCCCGAGGCGCTGTGTTGGAAATGGCGCGGCCACACCCTGCCCCAGCTTTATCAACTGCCGATCAGCGAACTGCTGGCCGCCGTCGAGTCCGATACCTCCCTGGCCGCCCGCCACGGAACCCACGAGGCGCACAGTGCCTCCATCGCTCACGACTCGATCGTCACGCGCCTCCGCTACCTGGTCCAGGTTGGGCTCGGTTACCTGACGCTCGACCGCACGTCGCGCACGCTGTCCGGCGGCGAGGTGCAGCGCGTCAACCTCACCTCGTGCCTGGGCACGTCGCTGGTCGACACACTGTTCGTCCTCGATGAACCGTCCGTCGGCCTGCACCCGCGCGACATCGACCGCCTGCTGGGCATCATCCGCACGCTGACTGATGCCGGCAACACCGTCGTCGTCGTCGAGCACGACGAGGCCATGATCCGCGCCGCCGACCACGTGATCGAAGTCGGCCCCGAACCCGGCGCGCGGGGCGGCCACATCGTTTTCCAAGGCACGATCAGCGGCATGCTGACCTCCCCGAAAAGCATCACCGGCGCCTACTTCTCCGGCCGCGAACGGATCGAGACGCCGCCCCAGCGGAGATCGGTGGAGGACGGGTCTTCCGGCCGGTCCAGGTCGGTTGGAAACCGACCCTCCCATAACACCCCCAATCACTGGCTGCATTTCAAAAACGCCTCGAAACACAACATCCGGAACCTGAGCTTTTCATTGCCCCTGCAGCGCCTGGTCTGCCTTTCCGGCGTGTCCGGCTCGGGCAAGTCCACCCTGCTCGACAACGTCATCTGCCAGGGCCTGCTCACGCAGCGCAACCTGATGACCGAGGACCCCGCGGAAATCGAGGCCGTGAAGTCCGACCTCGCTTTCTCGGAAGTCGTGCTCGTCGACCAGTCGCCGCTCAGCCGCACGCCGCGCTCCAACCCCGCGCTCTATTGCGAGGCGTGGGAACTCATCCGCGACCTCTACGCCACCGTGCCCGCCGCGCAGGAAGCCGGTTTCAACTCGTCGAGCTTCTCCTTCAACAGCGGCGACGGTCGCTGCGACAATTGCCAGGGCCTCGGCAGCGAGCGCGTCGAGATGCAGTTTTTGTCGGACGTCTTCGTCCCCTGCCCGATCTGCGAGGGCAAGCGCTTCAAGCCCGAGGTCCTCGCCATCACCTGGAACGGCCACTCGGTGGCCGATATCCTCGCAACCACCGTGGGCGACTCGTTGCGCGTTTTCGCCGAGTACCCCGAAATCCACCGCCGCCTCGCCGCGCTCGATGAGGTCGGCCTCGGTTATCTCCCGCTCGGCCAGCCCTTGAACACCTTGAGCGGCGGCGAATCGCAGCGCCTGAAGCTCGTCCGCTACCTGAGCGATTTCGCCGGTGAGGGATCTCAAATCTCGAATTTCAAATCTGAGATTGCCACCGGCGCCCTGCTCCTGCTCGACGAGCCGACCACCGGCCTGCACCGCCACGACGTGAAGCGCCTGCTCGCCGTGTTGCAGCGCATCGTCGACCGCGGGCACAGCATCGTGGTCATCGAGCACAATCTCGACGTCCTGAAATCCGCCGACTGGATCCTCGAGGTCGGCCCCGAAGCCGGTGCGCAGGGCGGCCAAATCATCGCCGAAGGCCCGCCGGAAAAAATCATCGGCGCCGCAACCGCCACCACGCCTTTCCTCCGCCACGCGTTGTCCGCCGGGGAGGCGCCCGCGCTCGCTGCCGCGGAAGACGCCGCTCCTTACCAGCCCGAGGCCTCCGCGCTCAGCGCCCAGCCCTCGGCTCTCCAAGTCATCGGGGCGCGCGAAAACAACCTCAAGAACATCTCCGTCTCGATCCCGCACCGGCAGCTGTCGGTCGTCACCGGCGTCTCCGGCTCGGGCAAGTCCACCCTCGCGTTCGACATCATCTTTGCCGAGGGGCAGCGGCGCTTCATGGAGTCGATGTCGCCGTACGCCCGGCAGTTCGTCGAACAGTTGCCGCGGCCCGACATCGACCGGCTCACCGGCATCCCGCCGACCGTCGCCATCGAGCAGCGCGTCACCCGCGGCTCGCGCAAATCCACCGTCGCGACCATCACCGAGGTCGCCCAGTACCTGCGTCTCCTCTACGCGCGTCTCGGCATCCAGCACCATCCCGAAACCGGCCGGCCCGTCACGCCGCTGTCGCCGGGCCAGCTCCGCCAGTTGCTCGACAAGATCCTCGCCTCGCCAAAAGCCAAAAAGGCGAAGCACCTTTATCTCTGCGCCCCGCTCGTCCGCGGCCGCAAGGGCCACCACGAGCCGATCGCCAAGTGGATCGGCAAGCAGGGCTACGAACTCATGCGCGCCGACGGCCGCCTGCTGCGCGTCGACACTTTTCAAAAGCTCGACCGCTATAAGGAACACGATGTGGAAGTCGTGGTCGCGGACTTGAAGGCAGCTCAGAGTTCAGAGTCCAAAGCCAAGAGTTCGAAACCAGGCTCCAGACTTTCAGCTCTTAGCTCTCAACTCGACCGGGCTCTCCGCCTCGGCAAAGGCGCCTGCTTTCTGCTGACGCCCAGCGGCGAGATCCTGAGCTGGTTTTCGACGACGCGCACCGACATCACGAGCGGCGAATCCTTTCCCGAACTGGATCCCAAGCATTTCTCCTTCAACTCGCCGAAGGGCTGGTGCCCCACGTGTCGCGGACACGGGCGGATTTATGACTGGATGCTGACGCCGGACGAGGATGAGGAACGTTCCGACGAAGTGGCCGACGCGCTGAGGGAATTCGATCCCGACGATGTGTCCGCGCACGGCAAGCCCTGCCCCACCTGCCACGGCGAGCGCCTCAATCGCATCGCCCGGGCGGTCCGCCTGCCGCTCCGCGGCAATTTCAAATCTCAAATTTCAAATCTCAAATTGGGAAGCATCTCGCTGCCCGAGCTCACCCGGCACACGCCCGACGACTTGCTCGCGACGTTGCGCAATCTCCAGTTGGACAATCGCGGCAAGCTCATCACGCAGGACATCGTGCCGCAGATCGAGGAGCGCCTGCGTTTCCTCGGGCAGGTGGGTCTGGACTACCTGCAACTCGACCGCCCGACCGAGACCCTTTCCGGTGGCGAGGCCCAGCGCATCCGCCTCGCGGCGCAGCTCGGCTCGAACCTGTCCGGCGTGCTCTACGTGCTCGACGAGCCGTCGATCGGCCTGCACGCGCGCGACAACGACCGGTTGATCGAGACGCTCGAGTCGCTCCGTGACAAGGGCAACACGGTGCTCGTCGTGGAGCACGACGACGTCCTGATGGAGCGCGCCGACCGCATCATCGACCTCGGCCCCGGCGCCGGCGTGCACGGCGGCAGCGTCCTCGCCAACGAAAGTCCGGCGGGCATCAAGCAGAACGCCGCCTCCCTCACCGGCCTCTTCCTGGCCAAGGGCATTCCGCACCCGATCCGCGGGGAATATCGCAACGTAGGGGCGCCGCTTGACGGCGCCCGCGGGCGCCGTCAAGCGGCGCCCCTACAAGACTGGCTCGAACTCACGGACATCAACTACCGGAACCTGCAGAATCAAAGCCTGCGGGTGCCGCTCGGGAAGCTCACGATGGTCTGCGGGCCCAGCGGCGCCGGCAAATCGACCCTGTTCCGCGACGTCCTCCACCCCGCGGTAGCCACCGCCATCAAGGCCAGGAAGGGCAAGCTCACCGGCAAGGAGTTCGCCAAACTCACGGGTTTCGAATCCGATGATCCTCAGGTTTCCGGTCTCAGGTCTCAGGTTTTCCCCTTCGCCGAGCTCCGCGGCGCGAATGGTTTCCGCACCGTCGTGGAAGTCGACCAATCGCCCATCGGCAAGACGCCGCGCTCCACGCCGGCGACCTACCTCGGCGTCTTCGATTTGATCCGCCAGTTCTTCGCCTCGCTGCCGGAGTCGAAGATGCGCGGCTACACGGCGAGCCGGTTCTCGTTCAACGTGCCCGGCGGACGCTGCGAAACCTGCGCCGGCGCCGGACGCATCAAACTGGAAATGGCGTTCATGCCGGACTCGTACCTGCCGTGCGACGCGTGCGGCGGGACACGCTTCGGCCCGGAGCTCGCGGACATTACCTGGAAGAACAAGACCATCGGCGAGGTGTTGAAGCTCTCCTTCGACGAGGCCGCGGTCTTCTTCGATTTCCATTCCCAACTGTCCCAGGTGTGCAAGCTGATGGTCGATTGCGGCCTCGGTTACCTCACGCTCGGCCAGAGCAGTCCGTCGCTCTCGGGCGGCGAGGCCCAGCGCCTGAAGCTGGTCACCGAACTCACCAAGGGCCTCGCCACTTACAAGGAGCGCTCGCACAACATCGCCGTCCGCAACCTCTACCTCCTCGAGGAACCGACCATCGGTCTCCACCTCAGCGATTGCGAGAAGCTCATCAAGGTCCTGCACAGCCTCGTCGATCACGGCCACACCGTGGTCGTCATCGAGCACCACCTCGACCTCCTCGCCGAGGCCGACTACATTGTGGAGCTCGGGCCGAACGGCGGCCCAACCGGCGGCAAGATCATGTACCAGGGTCCCCTCGCCGGCTTGTTGAAGACGAAGGGCAGCCCGACCGCGCCGTACCTGCGCGAGAAATTGAAAAAGTAGGGCCGGTCTCCGTCCGGCCTGAGGGACACGCGCGCGCCGTGGGGCCGGTCAAGCGACCGGCCCCACCCCATTTCCGGCTTTAGCCTCCCGGCCCTTTCTGCGAATACTCGGGTGCACCCCTCCCACCCCATGAATGCCCTGCTCTCCCTCTGGCTGCCGATCCTGCTCAGCGCAGTGGTCGTGTTCATCATCAGTTCCCTCGTTCACATGGTCATCAAGTGGCATGCCTCCGACTACGGGTTCTTTGCCAACGAGGACGCGATCCGCGACGCGATTCGCACCGCCAACCCGGCGCCCGGCCGCTATGTCATCCCGCAATGCAAGGAGATGAAGGACATGGCCACGCCGGAAATGCAGAAGAAGTACCTGGAAGGTCCCGTGGGACACGTCACGATCCTGCCGAACGGCGTGCCGAACCTGGGCAAGTATCTGGGCACTTGGTTTCTTTGGAGCCTCGTCATCGCCGCGGTGGCGGCGTTCCTGGCGTCGCGGCTCATTCCCCTGGACCACGCTTTCGCGCGTTCCGCCGCGAAACTTGTGGGAGCGATCACTTTCATCGCCCACGGTTTCGGGACGGTCACCGAATCGATCTGGACCGGCCGCCCGTGGTCGCAAAGCGTGAAGTATCTCCTCGATGCCGCGCTCTACGCGATCGGTTCGGGATTGGTGTTTCTGTGGCTCTGGCACTGAGCCGCGGTGCGGCTCGATCTCAAATTTGAAATCTGAGATTTGAGATCAGCCTGCCAGCGGCAGGCTCGGCGCGATGCCGAGTTCCATGCCGGCTTCGCTGACGCCGCCCGCCTCGCGCTCGGCCCAGGCGGCGAAGGCGATCATCCCGGCGTTGTCGCCGGTATGCTGCGGCTGCGCGCGGAAGAACGGAATGTTTTGGGCGCGCGCCACTTTTTCCAATTCCCGTTGCAAGGTCCGGTTGTTCGCGACGCCGCCGGACAAACCGAAGCTGCGATAGGGCGAGCCTTCCTGGAGGGTCGGCCTCCCGTCCGACCCCGTCCGGTCGGGAGACCGGCCCTCCACAAATCCACGCTCCAGCGCCAGCGCCGATTTCCGCACCAGCATGCTGAACACCGCCGCCTGATAACTGGCGCAGAGATCGGCCTTGCGACGCTCGACGTCCCCCGCCGGCATTTTCTCCAATTGATAGCGCAGGCTGGTCTTCAAGCCGGAGAAACTGAACTCGAGGGACGACCGTTGCGCGACGGCCTTGGGAAACTCGAAGGCCGACGCACTGCCCGTCGCGGCCAGTTTCTCGACCTGGGGCCCGCCGGGGTAGCCGAGACCGAGCAGCTTGGCCCCCTTGTCCAATGCCTCCCCGGCGGCGTCATCCATCGTCGAGGCCAGCAGTTTGATGCGTCGCGACTCATCGATGCTGAACAACGCCGTGTTGCCGCCGGACACCAGCAGCCCGAGATGCGGCAGGAGTTTTGCGAACTCCGCGTCAAAGTCCGCCGGACCCGCCGCCTGCAGCGCGATGAAGGGCGAGAACGCGTGGGCGCGCAGATGATTCACGCCCACCACCGGCACGCCCCAGGCCAGTCCGAGGCTCTTCGCGGTGGACAAACCCATCGCCAGACAGGCGGCGAGGCCCGGACCGTGGGTCACGGCGATTTTTGCAATCGTCCCGGCGGGCACCGTCGCCAGGGCGCGCGTCAGCAAAGGCGCGAAATGCGAAAGGTGCTCGCGGCTCGCGAGGTCCGGCACGACGCCGCCGTAAGCCTCATGCAAGGCGATCTGGCTGTGCACCCACTCGCCCGCCAGCCCGCGGGCGGGATCGAAGAGCGCGACCGCGGTCTCGTCGCAGGAACTTTCGAGGGCGAGGATCATGCGGCTGGAGTGTAGGGCCGCCGCTGGTCGGCGGGCCGTTGTCCGCAAGCGAACATCACTTCCGCTCGCGGCCCGGCGACCAGCGCCGGCCCTACATTCGGAGAAAATTCCATGGATTTCATTTCCCCTTCGCCGCCAGCACGCCGGTCAGCACTTCCTCGGCGGCGTTGAGCTGGACGTCCTCGATTTGCTGGAAACCGAAGCGCTCGTTGAATTCCACGGGCGCCGTCAGGTCCGGACGCGACTGCTGCAGGCGGAGCTTGGCCTCGTCGTCCGCCGAAATCTCGATTTCCACGTGCGGCTGGATGCCCTTCTCGTGGATGGTCACGCCACTCGGCGTGTAGTAGCGCGCCGTCGTCAGCCGCACGCCCTCGCCGTTCTGCATCTCGATGATGCTTTGCACGGAGCCCTTGCCGAAGGTTTTCTCGCCGACGATGACGGCGCGCCTGGTGTCCTTCATGGCGCCGGAAACGATTTCCGCCGCGCTCGCGGTGCCGCCGTTGACCAGGATGGCGATCGGGTAGTTGCGCGGCGGGTGGCCGTTGTCGGCCAGGAAGTTTTCCCGCGACTCCGGCGTGCGGCCCTGGGTGTAAACGATCAGCTCGCGATCGTTGAAAAACTCGTTGCAGACGTCGATCGCCGCGTCGAGGAGCCCGCCCGGATTGTTGCGCAGGTCGATCACGAGGCCGCGCATCCCCTGTTTTTCGAGGCCGGCGAGCGCGGCCTTGAACTCCTTCCCGGTCCGCTCGCTGAACTGGGTGATTTGCAAATAGCCGAGGCCGCCCGGCCGCATCGTGGCGTTGCGCACGCTGTCGAGGCGGATGCGGGCGCGCTTGAGCGGGAAGTCCAGGGTCTGCTTCGTGGACGGCCGGTAAACGGTGACCGTCACCATCGTGTCCGGCTCGCCGCGCACGAGGCGCACCGTTTTCTCCACGGTCGGGTTTTCGATGGTCTTGCCGTCGATTTTGATCAGGCGGTCGCCGCGGCGCAGGCCCGCGCGTTCCGCGGGCGTGCCGGCGATGGGGGTGATGATCACGATCTGGTCGTCGCGCGTCTCCACCTGGATGCCGACGCCACCGAAGGCGTTGCTCATTTCCTCCTCGGTTTCCTGGTAGGCATCGGCGCGGAGAAACTGGGAGTGCGGGTCGAGCTGCCCCAGCATGCCCTCAAGCGCGGCGCGGGTGAGCTCGTCGTAGCTGGCCGGGGCGTCGCCGACGTAGTTTTCCTTCACCAGCTGCAACACCTCGCGGAAATACTTCACATTCCGGTCGCGTTCGCGGTCCGGCCACCAACTCGGCGCGCCGCTCCGTCCGGCAAACTGGGCGAGGCCAAACCCGGCCGCCACGGCAAACGTGATGAGAAGGAAGCGTTTTAGCATGGAAGGAGGGTGTGTGGCCGACTCACCGACCAAGTCGTGGCCCGCGGCAGCCCTGCACACCCCGGCGCGTTGCGCCACCCCTCTTCATCGAGGGAATCCAGCCCACGCGGTCGAAAATCCCCTCCATGAAGAGGGGCGTCCGACAGGGCGGGGTGTGTAGAATCCGTTTAAGCATGACTTTACGTGGGCGGAAATGGTTGAGTTGGCAAATAGTGATATGCGCGCTGCCTAGACTTGGAAAACCCGGGGCGTGCCGATCATCCTGCACAATTTTAAAAATGGCTTCCTCGTCTGACTTTTTCGAAATCTTCGCTTCAGAACCCAATGCCGCGACCGGTGTTCCGTTTGCGCGCTACATGGAGCTGGCGATGTATCACCCGACGGCGGGCTATTACACCCGCGACTTCAAGCGCGTCGGCCGTGATGCCAAGGCGGATTTCTTCACCGCAACCACGTTCAGCCCGGTGTTTGGCGAGCTGGTCGTCGCCGCCGTGACGAAACTGCTCGCGCCGGGGAAACCCGCCGACTTCACCTTCGTCGAGGTCGCCGCGGAACCCGGCGCCGGCATCCTGCGCGATGTCGCCCACCCTTTCGCCGCCTACAAAACGATCTCCTACGGGCAACCCTTCGTGTTTCCGGCCCGGAGCGTGGTGTTTTCCAACGAGCTGTTCGACGCCCAGCCCTTCTCGCGCGTCGTCTGGCGCGAGGGCCGCTGGCGGGAACTCGGGGTGGCCCTCCAAGGCCGGCACCTGCGCGAAGTGGAATTGCCGGCCTTTTCACCCGAACTGGCGGCTTTCGCCGACCGCCTGCCGAAAACCGCCGAGGAAAACTACCACATCGACCTGCCGACGCTCACGGTCCCCGTCCTGCAGCGCATCACCTCGCCGAAATGGTCCGGGCTCTTCCTCGCGTTCGACTACGGCAAGTCCTGGGCGGAACTCGCCGAGCACACGCCGGCAGGCACGTTGCGGACCTACCATCGCCAGAAAATGGGCAACGACCTGTACGCGCGTCCGGGCAAGCAGGACATCACCGGACACGTCTGTTGGGACTGGCTGGAGGACGGCCTCGTCCAATCCGGCTTCGGCCAGGCCAGTGTGAACTCACAGGAGGCGTTTTTCATGCACCACGCCACCGAGGCCTTGGCGGCGATCACCCAGGCGGAGGCCGGCAGTTTCAGCCCGCGGAAGCGAATGGTGATGCAGTTGCTCCATCCCGCCAACATGGGACAGAAGTTTCAGGCCCTGTACGCTTTACGTCAGTAAGGCTCTTCCTGAAGGTTTTCCAAATTTCCCTTGCTAAGGCGAAGAGCGGTCCTTTACTCCTGACCTTTCAACTCAAGAAACACCATGGCACGAATTTGCGCTATCACCGGTAAACGCCCGACCAAGGGCAAGATCATCAACCGCAAGGGTCAGTCCAAGAAGAGCGGCGGCATCGGCACGCACGTCACCAGCATGACGACCCGCCTGTTCCGTCCGAACTTGCAGTGGATCAAGGTCAAGCTCCCCAACGGCGGCACCAAGCGCATGTGGGTCTCGGTCAAGGCCATCAAGGCCGGCCTCGTGCAGAAGGCCTGAGTTCGACTCCCTGCCCTTTCCGAACCCGCGGTCCCAAGCCGCGGGTTTTTTATTGTAGGGGCGCCGCTTGCCGACGCCCGTGAACTTCGACGGCTCGCGTGCAGGCGGGCGTCGGCAAGCGACGCCCCTACGCGATCAACCCACCAAGTCCGCGAACTCCTTGTGGCGCTGGATGAAGAGCGCGACGTAGGAGCACGCCGGGACCACCTTTTGGCCCGCCTTGCGTGCATCCATCAGGGCTGCGCGCACCAACTGTTCCGCCAGGCCCCGCCCCCGCAACTCGGGCGGCACGAAGGTGTGGGTGAGAATCATTTTCCCGTCCACGAGCTCGTAATCACAAACCGAGCGATGTCCGTCAACCGTGGCTTCATAGCGGTGGTCGGCGGCGTTGTGCGTGACAGGAATCGGCTCAGCCATGCGCCCCACCATGGCCGGCCTGTCACCGAAGTCAAAGAGGAGGGTTCAGCCGGTTGAGGGAGCGCCCGCAAAGGCCGAGGTTCGCAGTTCCGGTGGAGGGCCCAGCTCCGGCTGGGCCGGCGCGCGCCCGCGATATCATGTTCGCGGCCCAGCTGGAGCCGGGCCCTCCAAATGAACGCAGAGAAATTTTGGTCCGGGGATCTTCTTCGCGGCCTTTGGGATCTTGGTGTAAAGCGCAGAAGTTTGAAGCGATTGGTATTAATCCCTTCGCGTTTCTTCGCGTCCTTCGCGGTTAATGCCGCCGGGAGCCCGGCCCGGCTGGAGCCGGGCCCTCCACCAGGGATTTAAAATTTTGCCCGGAGCTTCCGCCAGACTGCGCCGAGTTCCTCGCGGCCCTCGATCTTCAGCACCCACAGCAAACCGCCGTAGAAGGCGCAGGCCGCGGGGATCAGACCGGCCACGTTGATCAGATCCCGCAACCGCACGCCCAGCGGCAGCGTGGCCACCAGCCGCGTGCCGCCCCAGACCACCGCGCCCATCAGGAAACTGGCCACGAGAATCTTGCCGAGGCTGGGCAGCAGCGCGGCGAAGCCCAAACCCGGCAGCCGGCGCGACAACGCCACCTGCAGGAAAATCGCCTGCGCGAGCACCGCGAAGTTGCTGGCCAGCGCGAGGCCCACGGTGGACAGCCAGTCCATCAGCACGATGCTCAACCCGAGGTTCACGACAAAGCTGATGCCCGCGGCCCACACCGGCGTGGCGGTGTCCTTCAGCGAATAGAATCCGCGGAGCGCCACCGTGGTGAACGAAAGGAAAGGCAGCCCGAGCGCGTAAACCGCGAGGATCGGCGTCATCAACGCCGTGCCCTCGGCCGTGAAGGCGCCGCGCTGGAACAGCAGGCGCGTGATCGGCTCGCTCAAAAGCGCCAGGCCCACGGCGGCGGGAACGTTGACGATCAGCACCAGGCGCAGGCCCTTGTGATAGTCGTGCGCGAGCGCCTTCCAGTCCTGCTTCGAGGCGTGACGCGCGATGAGCGGAAACACCACCGTGGCAATCGCCGCCGCGAAGACGCCGATCGGCAGCTCCA
Organism: uncultured Oleiharenicola sp.; assembly: GCA_964515595.1. Taxonomy (GTDB): domain Bacteria; phylum Verrucomicrobiota; class Verrucomicrobiia; order Opitutales; family Opitutaceae; genus Lacunisphaera. The sequence goes on from CAZEUN010000003.1 coordinate 47,895, forward strand.
TGACGCGCGTCGCGAGGTTCAGCACCTGCACCGCACTGTTGTTCAACGACAGGCCGATGTAGCGCGAGGTCGAAATATTGATCAGGTAGATCGACGAACCGATGATGGTCGGCGCCATCAGGCCGGCGATTTCCCGCACGCGTTCGTCGGCGCGAAGATCGAAGCGCGGACGCCAGCCCTCCTTCCACAGCACGCCGGCCGGCACCGCCATCTGCAGGAATCCGCCCACCAGCGTGCCGACGCACAGCAGGTTCATCCGCGCCTGGTCGCCCCAGGCCCACCAGGCCCCCGCGCCGAGCGCTCCGATGACGCACAGGTTCAACCAGACCGGCGACAAGGCCGGCTCGGTGAAACGTCCGAGCACCTGGCAGGCCGCGCTGAAGGCCGCCGCCAGGCAGACGAAGATCATGTAGGGAAACAGGATCACCGCCAGGTCGGCCGCGAGCACCAGGCGTCCCATCGTGTCCGGCTGCAGGCCGAACCCATGGCCCAGCCGGAACAACGCCTCCGTGTTGGCCGCGGCGAGGACGGCGAGTGCGACCAGGCCGCCCGTGACGACGAGCAACCAGCTCGCCACCTTGCTCACCAGGGCGAAAGCGGCGGAGCGCTGACCCCGCTCGAGTTCATGGGCCAGCGTCGGCACGAACGCAGCCGTGAGCGCGCCCTCGCCGAGCAGGCGCCGGAACATGTTCGGCAGCGTGAAAGCCGACGCGTATGCCGACGCCAGCGCGCTGGTGCCGAAAACCGCGGCAATCAGGATCTCGCGCACGAGCCCCAGCACGCGGGACAGCACGGTCGCCGTCGCGACGACGCTGATGTTTTTCAGGTTCTGCGACATGGAGTGTGCGCACGACCCAAATCCATTGCGCGCGGGGCTGCGCGGATCAATGAAACCAATCCCTCCGCGTTGAGCTGCGTCATCCGCGGAGACGGTTTTCCGGGGCTCGCCCCACCCCTCACTGCGCGACGAGCTTCAGCACGCCGTTCTCGATCGTGGCGCTGTCGATCTTGTGCCACGCGGTCCGCACGTCGTCCGGCACCTTCTCCTTCGAGACCAGGTGGGACATCAGCGGACCGGCGAGGGCCGGCAACATGTGCACCGGGCAGGAACCGAGATAGAGAGTGGAAGGGGAATAGACGACGGAGTCGCCGGACTTCGAGAACGTGCCGGTCGTCACGACCATCACCTCGTAGGTCAGGCCATACCAATTGAGCAGGCACTTGGCGCCGATCTGGAGCTTGCCGTCCACGATGCGGAAATTGGGTTTGCCTGGATTGAAGATGCCGTCGCCAGCCGGCTTGGCGGCGCCCGGGGCCGGAGCCGGGGCGCCCGCCTTCGGGGCCGCCGCGGGTGCGGGCGCGGGGGACGCCAGGGTGCTGGCCCAGGCATTCAGTTCGTCTTCCCCGAGATCGACTGCGAAGGTCGGGCTGCCCAGGATTGTCTTCTGTTTTGCCGCGAGGCCCCGGCTCTTCCCGCTGCTCTCACTGCCGGGGATGAAATAGACCATGCCCTTCACCACCTTGTCTTCCTTCGGCATTTCCTTCACCTGGGCGACCGGCTTGAACATCAGGTACAGGGCCGCCACCAGCACCCCGGCGATCAGGCCGAGCACGGCGCCCAAAGCGACTTCCGTCATGCTCGGGCCGTACAGTGCTTTTTCGAGTTTCGAGTCAGCCATGGTCAGGGGTTATTTGGCGGCCGGGGCCGCGGACTTGGAATCAGGGGACTTGGAAGCGGGTTTGGGGTCGGGCGTGCCGGACTTCTTCTTATAGTCGGTGATATAAAAGCCCGAGCCCTTGAAAATCAACCCCGCGCCGCCGCCGACCTTGCGCTTCAGGCCGGCCTTTTTGCAGGACGGGCATTGCTTGAGCGGGGCGTCCTTCATCGATTGGAAGGCTTCCATTTCGTGGCCGCATTTGGTGCAGACGTATTCGTAGGTGGGCATCCGGAAAAGTGGCTCCACGTATGATTTGCGCCCCCCGGCTTGGCGAGTCTCTTCTTGGCCGGCGCCGCCCCAATTACCTGGTGGAGCGGCTTGACCCCAAGCCGCTTAGCGCGTTGACCTCAACGCGTCCCGCCATGGATTTTACCGCCCAGTTACAGGCCTACCGCGAGCGCGCCGAGCGCGCGGTGCAGGACTTCCGTCCGAAGCACGGACCGGCGCGCCTGAATGCCGCGACGGACTATGCGCTGGCGGCGGGCGGCAAACGGCTGCGTCCCATCCTGGTCCTGGCCGCCGCCGACCTGCTGGGCGCCCCGCCCTCCTCGGCGGATGCGGCCGCGGCCGTCGTGGAGTACATCCACACCTATTCGCTGATCCACGATGACCTGCCGTGCATGGACAACGACGACCTGCGGCGCGGTCGCCCCACCCTGCACAAACAGTTTGATGAAGCGCTCGCCTTGCTGGCGGGCGACGCGTTGCTGACGCATGCGTTTCTGCAACTCGCCCTGAGTTACGGCGACCGGCCGGCCATCAGCGCCAAGCTATCCCTGGAACTCGGTTGGGCGGCCGGCGGTTTTCAGCTGATCGGCGGACAGGTCGAGGATCTCCAGGCGGAAAAGAACCCGCACGTAACGGTCGAACACCTGCGCTCCATTCACCTCAAGAAAACCGCCGCCATGATCACCGTGTCACTGGTGATGGGCGGCGTCGTCGCCGGGGCCTCGCTCGAGCGGATCGAAATCCTGCGCGCCGCCGGCGAGAAGCTCGGCCTGGCGTTTCAAATCATCGACGACATCCTCGATGCCACCGCCGACACGGCGACGCTCGGCAAGACGGCGGGCAAGGACGCCAAGGCGGACAAAACCACTTACGTGAAGCTGCACGGCCTCGACGCATCGCGTCGCTACGCCCGCGAATACAGCGACGCCGCCAAGGCCGCGCTGGCCCGCCTGCCCGGCGGCGCACCGTTCCTGGTCGCCCTCGTGGAGAACATGGCGGCGCGGACGAAGTAGGGCCGGTGTTCATGTGACCGGCCCAGGCCAGTCGCAGACTGGCCCTCCTGGAAGGCATGGATCTCCCTGCAGCCAAACGCTCCCCTTACGCGTTCAGCTACCGCTTACTTCCCGCCGATCGCCAGGCCCTCGAGCAGTTCGGTGATGTCGCCGCTCACGCCGGCGTAATCGACGTCCTTCGCCCAGCCGCGCAACTGCACGGCGCCCTCGGCGCCGCTGTAGAAGAAGCCGTGGTTCACATACGTGGCGCTCTCCACGCGGGCGACAAATTCAAGCTCGGTGACGCTGACGCTGCCGCGGATTTTCTGGCCGCGCTTGCGGACCGTCACGCTTTCCGCGCCTTCGCGGGCCGTGTTGATCACGGCGGCCTCGATGCTGCCCTCGATGGGCACCGCCTCGGCGATCAACTGCGCCTCGGCCTTCTGGTCGAGGCGCAGGAAGTTGAAGATGCCGGGCTCGGTGTCCGCCGGGTCGCGATACCACCGCGTGGCATCGTAGTGCAGCCGGAATTTCCCGGCGACCAGTTCGCGGAAGCGCTCCCGCTCCTGCACGAGGAGCGCGTTGGTGTAGTCGGGCAACAACTGGATGCTTTTGAAAAACAGGTCGGCGCGCGCGGCGCCGGGTCCGCCTTCCGGCCACTCGGCGCTGAACAGGTAGAGCGTCGAGCCGATGACGATCAACCGCACCTCGCGGATCGTGCGGTCGCGGCGCTGCGCAATGACCAGTCGCTCGCCCTCGAACGGTCCCAGGACGAAGCGGTCGCGCAACTTCACCTCGCCCGGACGCGACTTCAGCATGTCGCCGAAGTTCTTCACGTACACCCCGGTTTCCTGTCCCGGCAACATCGCCATGGGATATTGGAAGCGGACGAGGAAAGTGCGCTCGCCATTCTGCTCCGTGAAAAAACGCTGCGCCTTGATATCGCCCTGGGGGGAAGCCGTGAGGATCCCGTCCGTCCCCGGCGCCACCGGCAGCCGCGCCTCAATCGCCCAACCCGGGGCCGTGAACTCGTGCTCTGCCGCCGGGACCAGGGTGGTCCCGATCAGAAAGCCGAGGAGGCCTATGAGGCGGCGCATGCAGGCCATCTAATCGGACTGGCTTCCGCGGCGGCAACGCGGAAATGGCCGGGAGGCGTCGTTGACCAGTCCCGCTGGGCCGCGACCGTGATATTATCATCGCACGCCGGCCCAGCGGGAGCTGGGCCCTCCACGTCGATATTGCGAAAGGGGGGCGCGACCTCCGTTCGGCCGTAGCTACAGTGCGCTCCTCACTTCGCCGCGTCGGCGGCCTTCACCAAATCGATGAACGAACGGGCCTCGAGCGAGGCGCCGCCGATCAGGCCGCCGTCGATGTCCTTTTGCGCGAGCAATTCGGGGGCGTTGGCGGGCTTCATCGAGCCGCCGTAAAGGATCCGCACCTTCTGCGCCAGCGGGGCGCCATAAAGCTTCGTCAGCAGGTCGCGGATGTACGCATGCACCTCCTGCGCCTGCTCCGTCGTCGCCACCTTGCCGGTGCCGATGGCCCACACCGGCTCGTAGGCGATGATCACCGTGGTGATCTGCTCGGGCTTCACGCCCGCCAGGCCGCCCTCGATGTGCTTCTGCACGACCGCGAGCGTCGCGCCGGCCTCGCGCTCGGCGAGCGTCTCGCCCACGCACAGGATCGGCTTCAACTGGTTGGCCAGCGCGGCGAGAACCTTCCGGTTGATGAAGGCGTCCGTCTCGCCGAAATAGGTGCGACGCTCGCTGTGGCCGAGGATGACGTGCGTCACGTACAGCGTGCGCAGCATCTCCGCGGAAATCTCCCCGGTGTAGGCCCCGTTCTTCTCCGGGTGCATGTTCTGGCCGCCGAGCTTGACAGCCTGGCCCTCGAGCACGTGAGCCACCGCGGACAGCACCGTGAACGGCGGGCACAGCACGACGTCGACCGACGTCTCGCGGCCAATCTCGTCAATGATGTCCTTGGCGAGGGCGGCGGCCTCGCTGGCCGTCTTGTTCATCTTCCAGTTACCAGCGATGACTTTCTTGCGGAACATAGGGGAGAGAAGTAGTGAGTAGCGGGTAGCGGGTAGCGAGGAGAAAATCAGCACCGTGGGCCGATGGCCTCACCCGTGGAGGGCCCAGCTCCCGCTGGGCCGCGAACGTGATATCACCCTCGCAAACCGGCCCAGCGGGAGCTGGGCCCTCCACGCCGGGAACTCTCAGGTCTCCAAAAACACCACGCCCGGGAGGGCCTTGCCTTCGAGGAACTCGAGGCTGGCGCCGCCGCCGGTGGAGCAATGCGTCACCTGGTCGTCGACCTTGAACTTCTTGGCCGCGGTCGCGGTGTCGCCGCCGCCGACCACGGTCGTCGCGCCGGACGCCGTCGCCTGCGCGATCGCGGCGGCCATGGCCTTCGTCGAGCCGGCGAACTTTTCGAATTCAAACACGCCGGACGGTCCGTTCCAGATGACGGTCCGGGCTCGGCCGACGGCCTGCGCGTAAAGTTCGATCGACTTCGGGCCGGCATCGAGGCCCATCCAGCCGGCGGGAATGCCTTCCTTGTCCGTGACGACCTTCGTGTTGGCCTGGGCGTCGAACTTGTCGGCGATCACGAAATCCACCGGCAGCGTGATCTTCACGCCCCTGGCCTTCGCCTTGGCGAAAAGCTCCTGCGCGATCTTGGCGCCCTCGGGATCGAAGAGGCTGTCGCCGATCGCCATGCCCTCGAGTTCCTTCTTGAAAGTGAAGGCCATGCCGCCGCCGATGATGAGCTCGTTGGCCTTCTCGAGGAGATTGTTGATGAGCGGAATCTTGTCGGCGATCTTCGCGCCGCCGAGGATTGCCAGCAGCGGGCGCTGCGGATGATCGAGCACCTTCGCAAAGGCGTTCAGCTCGGCCTCGACGAGGAAACCGGCGGCCTTGTCCTTCAGCGCGATGCCGACCATCGAGCTGTGCGCGCGGTGCGCCGTGCCGAAGGCATCGTTGACGTAGACGTCGCCGAGCTTCGAAAGGGACTCGCGGAACGTCACGACCGCCGCCGGATCCGCCTTCTTGGAGGAACCGTCCTCCAGCTTCACCTTGCCCTCCTCCTCGATGTAGAAGCGCAGGTTTTCCAACAGGAGCACCTGGCCGGGCCGGAGGGCCTTCGCCTGCGTTTCCACCTCGGGCCCGATGCAGTCGTTGGCGAAGGTCACGTGCACGCCCAGCAGCTTCTCGAGTTCCACGGCGACCGGCTTGAGGGAAAACTTGTCGATCTTCCGGCCGTCCGGCCGGCCCAGGTGCGACATCAGGATGACCGCGGCGCCCTGCTCGAGCGCGTACTTGATGGTCGGCAACGCGGCGGCGATCCGCTGGTTGTTCGTGATGACGCCGGTCTTCTTGTCCTGCGGGACGTTGAAGTCGACGCGCATGAGCACGCGCTTGCCGGAAAGGTCGAGGTCGCGGATGGATTTAAATTTGGCCATGGGAGGAAGGATGGAAGTAGCGAGTAGTGAGTAGCGGGTAGCGAGTAGTGCAAAAAGAAAGCGAGCAGGAGCCGGATGCTCGCTACTCGCTACTCGATGCTGGCTCCTGGACGGCGCCTTTTTACAGCGCCGCCGCGATCTTCTTGGTCAGGTCGACGACGCGGTTGGAATAGCCCCACTCGTTGTCGTACCAGGACACGAGCTTAAAGAAGCGCTTGTTGAGCTCGATGGAGGAGCCGGCGTCGTAGATCGACGACTGCTTGTCGTGGATGAAGTCCGAGGAAACGACCTCGTCGCTGGTGTAGCCGAGGATGCCCTTCAGGTAGGTCTCCGAGGCCTTCTTGACGGCCGCGTTGATCTCGGCGAGCGAGGTGTCCCGGGTGGCGCGGAAGGTGAGGTCCACGACCGAGACGGTCGGGGTCGGCACGCGGAAGGACATGCCGGTGAGCTTGCCCTTGGTTTCCGGGAGGACCAGCGCGGTCGCCTTGGCGGCGCCGGTCGCAGCCGGGATGATGTTGACCGCGGCGGAACGGCCGCCCTTCCAGTCCTTCTTCGACGGGCCGTCCACGGTCTTCTGCGTGGCGGTGTAGGAGTGGATGGTGGTCATGAGGCCTTCCTCGAGACCGAAGCCTTCCTTGAGGAGCACGTGGACGAGCGGCGCGAGGCAGTTCGTGGTGCAGGAGGCGTTGGAAATGATGCTGTGCTTGCTGAGGTCGAGCTTGTCGTCGTTCACGCCGATGACGACGGTGATGTCCTCGCCCTTGGCGGGAGCGGAAATGATGACCTTCTTGGCGCCGGCGGTGATATGGCCCTTCGCCTTCTCGGCCTCGGTGAACAGGCCGGTCGACTCGATCACGAGATCGACGCCGAACTTCGCCCACGGCAGCTCGGCCGGGGTCTTGGCGCTGACGACATGGATGTCCTTGCCGTTGACCACCAGCACATCGTCCTCGGCCTTGTCGGCGGCCGACTTCTTGGACGAAACCGTGCCCTGGAACTTGCCCTGCGTGGAGTCGTATTTCAGCAGGTACGCCAGGTTATCGGCCGGCACGATGTCGCCGACGGCGACGACGTCGAGCTCCTTGCCGAGGAGGCCCTGTTCGACGAGGGCGCGGAAAACGAGGCGGCCGATGCGGCCGAAACCATTGATAGCGACTTTAACAGCCATGTTGGGTGAGGATTGTGGTCGGTTGAACTTGACCGCCGGATGACCCGGCAATCCCCCGCAATGAAAAGCACACGATGTTCCATGGCAAGTGCGATGACGGCGATATTACACAGGTGCCGCCGTCGAGCGGCAGCACAGAAAATCTGAGACCGGAAGGGGGCCAAGGCGTTATGCAGCCGCCTTTTCAAGTCTTGGGTGGAGGGCCCAGCTCCAGCTGGGCCGCGAACGTGATATCGCCCCCGACCGCACGGCCCAGCTGGAGCTGGGCCCTCCACCCAATCCCCGTTCAGGTCTTAGGTTTTCCGCGGTGCCGCCCCCGCCCTACCGTTCACACCACCACAGGCTGCAGCCCAGCGCCGGGATGAACAGGTCGGGCGAAGGCCCGTAACCCGGCGGGCGCCGGCCTTCCGGATAGAAAAACTCCTGGTCGGCCACGAGCGCCCACTTCCATTCCGCGACCTCGCCGATTTCCACGCGGGTATTTTCCAGCGTCGGGTTGATGGCGAACATCAGCCGCGCGCGCCCCTGGCTGCCGTCGGCGTTGTAGATGAGCACCAGCGAGGCGAGTTTTGGCCCCTGGAAGGCCTGGAAGAAACCCTCGCTCGGACGCGACCACTGCCGCAGCAACCGGCCGCGCTCCGAGCGCCGGAAGGCGATCCACGCGGCGAAATACGCGTGCGTCGCCGGGAAGCGCGCGATGCGGTGATAATCGAGCGCATTGAGGTCGCCGCGCAGGTAGGTGTTGTTCACGCCGTGCTTCGAGCGCAGGAAGTCCTGTCCCGCCGCGAGCATCGGGATGCCAATCGACGCCAGTAGGACCGCCGCCATCAGGTGCGTGCGCTGCCGGTCGTTCGGCGTCGGATTAAAACCGTTCTGGTCCGCATTCTCCGTGATCATGTCGATCCACGTGCGGTCGTCGTGCGACTCCGTGTAATTGACCGTCTGCGCCGGCCAGAACGCGAAGTGCCACGGCGAGCCCTTGATGAAGTACTCCAGCCGGTCCGAGGCCCCGAGCCCGCGCACGTAGTCGCGGAGGAAGTTCCGGTAACCGTCGTTCCACGACGCAAACCCGGTCGGCCGCAGCGCCGCGGCGATGTGCCCGCGGAAACTCCAGGGCTCGGCGATGAGGATGACGTCGGGTTTCACCTTCTTCACCGCCGTCTCGATTTCGCGCAGGACATCCACGCCGATCAGCTCGGCGAGGTCGAAGCGGAAGCCATCCACGCCGAAGACCTCGAGGTAATGGATGAGGCTGTCGATGATGAGCCGCCGGGTCATGGCCGAGCGGGCGCGCAGGTCGTTGCCGCAGCCGCTCCAGTTCTCGAGGGCGCCCTCGTGGTCGAGTTCGAAATAGTAGAGCTTGTCGACGAACAGCAGGTGCGCCGGCTCGCCGACGTGGTTGAAGACCACGTCGAGCACGACCGCGATGCCCTGGCGGTGGAACGCCGCGACCAGCTCCTGGAACTCGCGGACCGGCGACGCCCGCGCCGGATCCAGGCCGTAGGCGCTCGCCGGGGCAAAGTAACTGGCGTTCATGTAGCCCCACTGGTATTCCTCGCGGGTCTTGTTATCGAACTCGTGGACGGGTTGCAGCTCGATGCAGTTCACGCCGAGTTGCTTCAGGTAGAAATCCGGACTCTCGACCCATTTGCGCAGCCCGGTGAAGCCGAGCCGCTCGTCGGCGGTCAGCCCGATGGGCGCGTGCGCAGCCAGGTCACGCACGTGGCCCTCCACCATCACCAGGTCCTGCCAGGCCGGCGTGGCGAAGCGGCGGTCCGCCCGCCCCACCCAGGTCGGATCGAGCACGATGCCCGGACCCGCGCGCCCCAGCGCCGCCTGGGCGTAGGGATCGAGCACCTTTTCGCCGGGCTGGAAATTGCCGAAGACATCCTGCGGGCCGCTGATGGAATACCAGTAATACCAATTGTGCAGGTTCCGGTCGAGGTGGGCCTCCCAAACGCCCCGCCAACTCCCCTCCTCCTCCCGCCGGTCCAGCTCGTAGCCGAAAGCCTTGTCCAACTCGCCTGGCTTCTCGGCCAGGAACAGCCGCACGTGCTTCGCGCGCGGCGCGAACAGCCGGAAGGTGGTCTCGCCCCGCCGCACGATCGCCCCGAGCGGCAGGTCACTGCGCATCTCGTGGAAAAACTTGCCGAGCCGCACGCGGGTCTTCGGCGCCTCGCGGCCGTCGCGCACGTGGATGACGGAATAGGTGCGGTCGAGCGTCACGGGCACGGTCGTGTCGAACTGGAAAAGATTCCGCCCCGTGCGGTGGCTCAGCAGCGCGCGGTTGAAGTGCCCCTTGCCGTCGGGCACGGCGTTGGTCGCCTCCCGCGGCAGGTCCAGCCAGCGGCTGTCGCCGGTGACGAACTTGAACTGGTGCGGCGGCTCGGCGAGCAGCGGCCCCGCGGGCCGGCGCAGCAACCAGAGGGCGCGGCCATTCAGCTCGCCCGCCTCGAGGCACCATTCCGCCTGCCCCACCGCCTCCTGCCAGCCGTTGAAGCTGCCGGCCACGTACACCGGCATTTTTCCGAAATCGATCCAGCTGTGCTCGGCCGGATCCAGCACGAACACCACCTCGCCCGCATCGTCCACGAAATAGGCGGCCTCGTCGGCATAGAGCGATGGCGCCGCGGGACGCAGGTCGGCAAAGGCAAACGCCTGGTCGCCCGGCGCCAGCAGCGGCAGCGACGCGCCCGTCCAGTCGGCATCGAGCTCGATGATCCCGGACGACGTCGAGCTCAGCCACGCACGGGCAATCCGCTGGGCCTGGTCGAGATTGAAGGGAGCGCGGGTGTTCACGGGCAGACCCCCGTTCTCCAGCACTTGCCGCGCCACCGCAAGCAGGGAGAAAGGGGAGATTGTTCAGCGTCCATCGTGCAATGTTCATTGTTCCTATCGGATTTCCGGCGGTCGAAATGATAAATGAACATTGGACAATGAACGCTGAACATTAATGTCTTCCCGCATGTCCCGTGAACGCATCCTCGTCGCCATGTCCGGCGGAGTCGACAGCTCCGTCGCCGCGCTGCGGCTCAAGCAGCAGGGACACGCCATCGTCGGGGCGTACATGAAGAACTGGATCAACGAGGACAACGTCATCGGCCATTGCCCGTGGATGCAGGACATCGAGGACGCGCGCGCCGTCGCGGACAAGATCGGCATCGAGTTTCGCGTCGTGAACCTGATGCAGGACTACCGCCGGCTCGTCGTCGACTACCTCCTCGATGGCTACCAGCGCGGCCTCACGCCCAATCCCGACGTGATGTGCAACCGCGAGATGAAGTTCGGCGTGTTCGCCGCCTACGCGAAGCGGGAAGGCTTCGCGGCCGTGGCGACGGGACATTATGCGCGGCGGGTTGCGATTGATCGTTCCGCTGGTGGGAGGGGTTTTATACCCCGACCCGACGACCGCAGCGCGCAGGAGTCGGGGTATGAAACCCCTCCCACCTCGAACCAGGGCAGCTTCGCCCTCCTGGAGGGCCGGGACAAAAACAAGGACCAATCCTACTTCCTCGCGCTGCTCTCGCAGGCGCAGCTCGCGGCCGCGCGCTTCCCCATCGGCGACCTCACCAAGCCCGAACTGCGCGCCGTCGCCGCCGACGCCCACCTGCCCACCGCCCAAAAAAAAGACAGCCAGGGCATCTGCTTCATTGGCGAAGTGAAGATGGCCGACTTCCTCAAAACCTACGTACCGGACCACCCGGGTCCGATCGTGCGCGCGACCGACGGCAAAATTCTCGGCGAGCACCGCGGGCTTCACTACTACACGATCGGCCAGCGCCGCGGCATTCGCATTCCCTCGAACACCGACGACAAGGCGTACGTCGTCACCGGCAAGCGCGCGGCCGACCATGCGTTGCTCGTGGCCTTCGACGGCCCTGAAGCCCCCGGCCTGTGGGCCCGCGAATGTCACGTGCACAGCGTCAGCTTCATCGGCGAGCCCGTCACCACCCCCCGCCGCCTCGAGTGCAAGGTCCGCTACCGCGACCCGCGGGTGTTCATTGAGTTCGTTCCTGCCGGGGACGCCCGGGCGCCGGCAAGCGGCGCCCCTACAATGGGTGCCCATATCAGATTCGAACAGCCCCAGCGCGCCCTCGCCTCCGGCCAGATCCTCGCGCTCTATGATGGCGAGCAGTTGCTCGGCGGCGCGGTGTTCGCGTGATACTTCCCGGCGGGGGCTCCCTCCACACCCCGCCCTGCGGGCACCCCTCTTCATAGAGGGGATTCCGAATCGGGTCCCCTCTATGAAGAGGGGCCGGGCGCAGCGCCGGGGTGTGCAGGGAACGCCCACCCGCGGCACGGCTCAGTCGAATCTTCACAGATTTCTGCGCACTTGCCCGCTTGCCAGCCATCGGGCGCTTCGACTGAATCGGGGCGCACACCATGACTGAATCCCAGCCGGAAGCGTCGACGAAAATCCCGCTCAAGTGGCAGATGTTCATCCTGTCGTTCACCGCGCTCTTTCTCGAGCTCATGGTGATCCGGTGGGTGCCCTCGGTGGTGCGGCTCGTCGCTTATTACGCCAACCTGATGCTGCTGAGTTCGTTCCTGGGCCTGGGCGTCGGCGCCATTGCGAGCGGACGCAAGTGGCGGCTCTTCGGCTGGTTCCCGGTCCTGCTGGCCGTGTACATCGGCGTGCTGCTGCTGTGCCGCCACCTGACGATCGGCGCGAGTGCCGCCGAAATGCGCTTCGGCGCCGCGAACATGCAGCTGGTCAATTTCTCGATCCTGTTCGGCTTGTTCATCGTCAACGCCCTGGTCTTCGTCCCGATCGGCCAGCAAATGGGCGGACTCTTCGGCGCCCTGCCCCGCCTGACGGCGTACGCGTGGGATCTCGGCGGCAGCCTCTGCGGCACGCTGTGCTTCGGTTTGTTTTCCCTGCTGCACTTCTCGCCCGTGACGGGCATGGCCGCGGTCATGGGAATGTATCTGGCGCTCGTCCCCGTGCGCCGCTGGGCGTGGGCCGCGCCGGTGTTCGCCCTCGTGCTCTACGGCATGTTCGCGGCCAACGATGCCGCCACACGGTGGTCGCCTTACTACCACATCGTGGTGCGGGACGTGGAAACGAAGCAGGCGGCCCTCGAGCCGCCGGCCAACATCACGACCATGCAGGATCCGCCGCTGTATGTCGTCAGCGTCAACCAGGACTTCTACCACATCGACGGCTCGCAGAACGCCGCCCGTTACACCCCCGGCGCGCCCGTCGCGGCGCTGGCCGCGACGCAATCCGCCCAATACCGCGTTCCCTACATTCTCGGCGGCCCGCGCCAGAAAGTGCTCGTCGTCGGCGCCGGCGGCGGGGCCGACGTGCAGGGCGCGCTCGCCGCCGGCGCGGCCCACGTCGACGCGGTCGAGATCGACCCGGTCGTCGCCGCCATCTCGCGGCGCTTCAATGCCGACGCCCCGTACAATGACCCGCGCGTGACGCTGCACGTCGACGACGCGCGCTCCTTCATTTCCAAGGCGAAACCGGGCTATGACCTCGTCACGTTCGGCTACCTCGATTCGCAGGCGCTGTTCAGCTCGATGAGCAACCTGCGCCTCGACGGTTATGTTTACACGGTCGAGAGCATCCGCACCGCCTACAATCTCCTGAACAACGACGGCATCCTCATGCTCTCGTTCGGCTACAGCCAGCATTTCCTCCTGCTCAAACTTTACCGCATGGTCGCCGAGGCGACCGGCCAGGTCCCGATCTTCTACCAGGAACCGGGGCACGTCGTGTTCTGCGTGCCGAAGAGCCAGCTGCCCGCGCCGCCGCCGATGAGGATCAACAATCTCCAACTGGCCGTGATGCCGGCCATGCCCCAGGTCGCGCCCGCCACCGACGACTGGCCGTTCCTGTATCTCGCGAAGAAAACCGTCCCCACCGACTACCTGATCGTGATCGGCGGCCTGCTCGTGGTGTCGCTGCTCGCGGTCGGCACCCTGCGCGGGCGTTCCTTCGGCCGCAACGACCTCCATTTTGCGCTGCTCGGCATGGGGTTCCTGTTGCTGGAAACGAAAAGCATCACGGACTGCTCGCTCTTTTTCGGCGCGACCTGGCTCGTGACGCTGATCGTCGTGCTCGGCGTGCTGCTCATGGTCCTCGCCTCGAACTTCGTGGCCGGGCGGGTGGCCCGCCGGTCGCTCGGATTCTACGTGCCGCTGTTCGCCGCGCTCGCGCTGCTCTGCTTCGTGCCGCGCGAGGCCATCCTCACCCTCGATCTCGGCGGACGCCTCGCGTGGGCCCTGCTGGTGGTGCCGCTGCCGGTGTTTTTCGCCGGGCTGATTTTCTCGACCGGTTTCCGGGACACGGTGAATCCCGCGGCGCTGTTCGGCGCGAACCTGATCGGCGCCATGGTCGGCGGTTTCTCCGAATACCTCGGCATGGCCGTGGGCAGCCATCACCTCTCCTACCTGGTCATCGCCGCCTACGCCGGCAGCCTGCTGTGCCTGCTCGCGGACCGGCGAAGTCCCGCGGCGGGATAAAATCCTTCGCGTTCTCATTCCCGTAACCGTTCTCCTGGAATCCGAATTGATCGACAGCACGGGAACGGTTGAGAGAACGAGTCGATCACCCGAATTCCCCGCCCCGATGCCCCTCCCAAAAAACGAAGCCTGGTTTCCCGCGAAGACTTATGGCTGGGGTTGGGGCATTCCGCGGCGCTGGCAAGGCTGGGTGGTGATGATCGGTTTCGTCGCCGCCCTGGTTCCCGGGATGCGGCTGGCCGTCACCCATGCGTGGTGGTTTGTCGGCTACTCCATCGTGCTCGGCGCCACTCTCGTCGGCATCTGTTACTGGAAAGGCGAGAAGCCCGGCTGGCGCTGGGGCGGCGAGCCGCAGGACAAACCGTGAGGAACCCGGGCCGCGGCTGGACCTGCCCGGAAGAAAAGCCCGCACACCGTCGCCGCATCCGCGCGGTTCGAAACCGCTCGAGACTGTAGCTGAACACGGGAGCGTTTGGCGTTGGAATCAAATTATAGATCGAGCGGGAGCGTGCGCGCGCGTGGAGGCGATCGTCCATCCTCGACACACCCCGTCCTGCGGCCCCCCTCTCGAGAGGGGATCTCCAGCGAGCGCGCCTCGAAAGGAGCAGCCCTTTTCCAAGCACGATCATTTGATTGCAGGTTGGGCCTCCAGCCTTGCCCACCACCTCCCTGCCCTCCATCTTCCCTCGCGTGATCCCGGCGCTCCCCACCTCGTCCGCTCTCCCGTGCCGCGGCTTGGTTCATCCAGTTGTCGGACGAACCAGGATGAAGCCGGTCTTCGGCATTTTCATTTCACTGCTGTTCGCCAGCCACGCTGAGGCCTCGCCCGACCAGGAGCTCGCACGTTTGCGGTCGGCGCTCACCGCGGGCCAGTCACAGACTGACCTGAATTTACGCTCGGGAGAACTCGCGCAGTATTTGGATCGAAAAGTCACGACGCTGGAAGAACGGATCAAGCAGGATTTGGATCGTGAGACCCTGGCATTGTTCGTCGCCGCCGCCGGCAAGTGGCGGGACTATCGAACGGCGCAGACGCAGGCCGAAGGGAACGTTTACCGGGGAGGCAGCATCCAGCCGCTGGTTCACAATCAGGTTTTCAGCCGTATCACCGAAGAGCGATTGGCTGCTCTGCAAAACTGGAACCCGGAAGGACGCTACCAGGAAAAATGAAAGGAAGGCTTGCAGGCCCGAGCCGCCCAATCAAACGACCGCCATCACTAAGAAAACGCCCGCTCAATCGCTTTTCTCGCGTGAAAAATTACGCCCTCGCCACCTTGCTTGCGTTCACGGCGGTCGCCTGTGCGGCCGGCGTTTGTTTTTTCCTCACCGACCCGCCGGCCCGCGCTGCCGGACAGGAACTGGCCGCCGCCAGGGCGCACGCCCGGGAGCAGGCGAGCCAGACCCGGATTTTCCCCGTGTCTCCGTCAAGGTACATCGTTTCCATGGTGCCAGCGGGACTCTCCCCGGCAGAGCGCGCACAGATCGACAGCCTCAAACTCAGGCACCGGGTGCTCCTGCATCGCCGGGACATGGCGGCCTGGTTTTTCACCCGCGGCGCCCTTTTCGCCCTGCTCACGGCGGGCTTTTGCTGGTTCCTGGAAAAACGGAAACCCGCCGAAGCGCCTGACTCCATTCGCTTCGCGCGCGACCCCGCGTGAACTTTCGCCAAAGCCAGGACTTCCCGCATGAATATCAGTGACCCCGATGTTTTCGGCCTGGTGGCGAAAATCCTGATGGTGAATGCCGCGGCCACGCTCCTGCTGGCGGGGCTCTCTTACGCGACAAGCGCGTTGATGCTGAACGGCCTGGCCTTCCTGGACAAGCGGCTCGATCCCTCGCGCAAACCCGGACGGGTTGGTCTCAGTTCGAGCAAATTGCCGGATCAATTTCCGGGCTGATGCCCGGGCGATAATCGATCGCACTTTCACTTCCCCTCCTCCCATGAACAAAACCGCTCTGGTCTTCGCGACCGCTCTTATTGGTTTGTCGGCCGGTGGCTGCCATGGCCACCGCGCCTCCTCGGACACGAAGCCCACGGTGACGACAGGGATGACCGACAATCGCGAGGAGCGCATGCGCGCACGGATCGACGAACTGAAGGCGAAGGGCTACCCGGAGGAGCGCGCCACGCGCATTGCCGCCAAGGAGGTTTCCGCGATGGAGACCACCTACTCCGAATCCCTCGGCGGTGTGCTCACCGGAAAAGCAGGGAAGGAAAAAGCGGACCAGGCGAAGTTCGAAAAGGATTTCGCCAAGTCGGCGGGTACGAAGTGATCGGCGAGCAGACGCGCACGCCGTTTCGCCGGTCCTTGGCCCCGGCGACGACGGGCATGCCTTGGCTGCGAAATCCCCAGGGTTGACCGCCGGACAAAACGCGTGACGCCGGGCCCGGGTTGGTGACTATGGAGGTGCAATGACCGAACTCATCGCCCGTATCCGGCATTACCTGGAGGAACAGCGCCTCCAGCCGGATATCAACCGCGGGCTAAGGGCGACCGTCGGATTCATGGGGGCGTTCCTGGCGACGTCGTGGTTTCACCTGCCGATCGACGCGTCGTTTGCCGCCATCGCGGCGCAGAACATCGCCATGCTGGACATCCGCGGCTCCTACCCGCTCCGGCTGAGCCTGCTCCTTTTCATGACCGCCATCGTCGCCGGCGCCTGCTGGCTGGGCGGCATCGCGGGCGGACACCTGCCCTCCGCCCTGGGCGCGATGGCGCTCGTCATCATCCTGGGCGGCGTCTGGCGTCACCTCAGCCCCGACTACGGAATTTCGCTGGCGATCAACTCCGCCTTCCTCCTCATGCTGGGGCTGGCCCTCCCCGGCGGCGAGGCGATCGCCAACCAGCACTTCCTCGCCGGCCTCGGCGGCGGCCTGTGGGGCATCTTCGTCCAGGTCTCGCTCTGGCCGTTTCGCGCCCAGCACCCGCTGCGCCGCGCCGTGGCGGACACCTGGCTGGCCTTGTCGGATCTCCTCGTCGCCTTCGAGCCGGACGACAAAGCCACCCCGGCCGCCCGCCATCAGCGCATCGCCGCGCAGGAAGCCCTGCTGCGCACGGCGCTCGACCAAACCACGGCAACGCTGGCCGCCGCCCATGCCGGACGCCAGCGCCCTCACCTCAAGGAACTTGAGGAACTCAACCAGGCCGCGGCCCGCTTCGCCACCCGGCTCGTCGCGTTCAACACCGCGCTCGAAACCATCATGGCCCGGCCGGACTTCCCCGCCCTCGCGCCCAGCTTCGGTCCGGTCCTCACGTCGCTGACCAACCTCGCGCGCAACACCGCCGTCACGGTCGTGTCCCGCCAGCCGGCACACCTCGCCGCCGCGGAGATCCGCTTCCGCCGGCTCGGCAACCTCATCCAGGCGCTGCAGGACCGCATGCTCACGCAGACCGGACGCGCACCCGACGCCGTCCAGCTCACCTTCATCCTGCAACAGATCGCCCAGCTCATCCCGCAACTGAGCACCAGCCTCCGCGCCACCGTCGACCGCGCGAACGAACACGCGGCCTTCTCCGTGGAGTTGTTCGACCTCCACACCTGGACCATGCGCCCGCTCGCCTCGGCGCTCAATTTCTCGTGGCGGCTGGACCCCGCGCTCGTCCGCTACATCGCCCGCCTCACCGTGCTGGAGGTCGCCGGCGTCGCCATCTTCAAGCTCCTCAACCTGAGCCACGGCTACTGGCTGCCGCTGACCATTCTCGTCGTCATGCAACCCGACTACGGCTCGACCCGCCTGCGCGCCGGCCAGCGCGTCTTCGGCACCCTCGCGGGCAGCGTGGTGGCGAGCCTGCTGCTGTGGCTCGCGCTGCCGAAGGCCGTGCTCGTCACCGCGATGGCCGTGACGATGTTCCTCTTCGCGTTCTTCCTGAAGCGCAACTACGGCTACGCGGTCTTCTTCGTGACGCTGTTCGTGGTGCTGATCACGGAAACCGCCACCAAGGTCACGCTGGGCTTCACCCTCGAGCGCCTGGGCGTCACCGCCGCCGGCGGCCTCATCGCGCTGCTGGCCGCGCAGCTTTTCTGGCCGGCGTGGGAGCGGAAGTTCTTCCCCGGCATCCTCGCGCGCGCCCTGCGCGCCAATCGCGACTACGTCCGCGTGCTCGGCGACCGCCTCGCGTCCGGCGGCGGCTACGACGACGGCGCCATCGCGCGCAAGCGCGCGGCGGAAAAAGCCAACAGCATGGTCTTCGCCTCGCTCCAGCGGCTCTCGGGCGACCCCAAGAACCAGCAGGCGGGGATCGAAACCTACGCGGCGCTCGCCAACGGCAACCAGCGGCTCACGCGGGCGCTGACCGTCGTGGCGATCCACCTTTCCGCGGGCACGGCGGTCCAGCGTCCGGAGCCCGGCCGCTTCGTGCAGACCGCCTTTGAAGCGCTCGAAACCCTGGCGGCCATCGCCGAGCGCGGACAGACGGATGCCGCGCGGCTCGCGACGCTCCGGGCGTCCCTGGACTCGCTGGCGCTCCATTCCCCGCCGGGGGCAACGCCGCTCGAGCACAGTGTCTACAGCCAGTTCGCCCGCGGCGCCACCGAGCTCAGCGCCATGATGCTGGCCGCCAACGCCGCGCAGGCGGAGACGGCAACGCCGTTCCCGGCGGCGGTGGTTCAGGCCGGGCGGTGACTTCGGTTCGTCTTCGGCAGCCTTGACGAAGGACAGCGAAGGCGCGGACGGAGTCGGCGCGCTTCCCTACACACCCCGGCGCTGCGCGCCACCCCTCCTCATCCAGAACGATGCCATTAAACCGCGAAGAACGCGAAGATCCGCGAAGGACTACCGGGAAAATCCTGATTTTGCCCGGGATCACGAATAATGAGTACGACAAGGCCGCACCGAGGATCAGGTCTGACTCGCGATTTTCGCGTTTCTTCGCGTCCTTCGCGGTTTCCACTGCATCGTTCCGGCTTCATAGAGGGGGTTCGATCCAGCATCCCCTCCATGAAGCCGGAACGATGCAAGGGAAGGTGGAGCGCGGTTGGCCTCGGTAATTTTCTATCCCAGCTTCGCGATGACCAGGCTCACCGCGAAGCCGATGAACACCACGCCGAGCGCACGATCGATCCAGTGGCCGTGGCGCAGGAAACGGCGGCGCACCTCCCCGCGCGTGAACACGACCGACACCAGGCAAAACCACGCGATCGTCGCGATGGTCATCCACAGGCCGTAGCCCGCCTGCACGAGCTTCGGCGTGCGCGCATCCACCGCGAGGGCGAAGAGCGAAATGAAGAACAGCGCCACCTTGGGATTGAGCAGGTTCACCACAAACCCCGTGGTCCACGCCGCGCGGTCGTTCGGCGCACCGGCCGATGCCAGGTCGACGTCCCCGGTGCGTTCCCCGGCCCGCAACGCCTGCACGCCCACCCACGCAAGGTAGGCCGCACCGAGATACTGAATCGTGGCGAGCGCCGCCGGGGTGTTCTTCAGGAAAAAGCCCAGCCCGAGGATGCAATACGCGATGTGAAACGAGAGGCCGCAACCGATGCCGACGCTGCTCCAAATCGCCGCGCGCCGGCCGTGCGCGAGGCTCTGGCGCAACACGAGCGCGAAGTCCGGCCCCGGACTGGCCACCGCGAGCGCATGCGCGATGACAATCGTGAGGAATTCGGGCAGGTAGGAAGCCAATGCCTTGGTGGAGGGTCAGTCTCCCGACTGACCATGGCCGGGCGGGAGACCGGCCCTCCAAAATTCAGCTCAGTGCGCCTTCGCGCCGTCGCGGAGCTCCATGTCCTGCGGAACGGTGCTCAGCGCCTCGGCGAGCGTGGTCAGGCCTTCCTTCACCTTCCACAGGCTGTCCTGGTGCAGGGTCTTCATGCCGCTCTTCATGCAGATGCGCTTCAACTCGGCGGTCTCGGCCTCCTTGTTGATCGCCTCGATGAGTTCCTCGTTGTTGACGAGCAATTCGTGGATGCCGACGCGGCCCTTGTAGCCGGTGCTGTTGCACTTCGAGCAGCCCTTGGGGTTCGCCTTGTAGATCTGGCCGCTCCAGCCCAGGCCCCGCTGCAGCATGTCCTTCTCGCGGCCGTCGGGTTCGTAGGCGACGCGGCACACCTTGCACACGCGGCGCATCAGGCGCTGGGCGCACACGCACACGAGCGACGAGGAAATCATGAACGGCTCGATGCCCATGTCCGTAAGGCGGGCAATCGTGCTCGGCGCATCGTTCGTGTGCAGCGTCGAGATGAGCATGTGGCCGGTGAGCGCAGCCTCGACGGCGATGTTCGCCGTCTCCTTGTCGCGGATTTCGCCGACGAGGATGATGTCGGGATCCTGGCGCAGGAAGGCGCGCAGCGCGGCGGCAAACGTCAGGCCGATCTGCCGGTGCATCTGCATCTGGTTGATGCCGGGCAGCGTGTATTCGATCGGATCCTCGGCCGTGCGGATGACCACGTCGGGCGTGTTCACCTCGTTGAGCGCCGAGTAAAGCGTCATCGACTTGCCGGAGCCGGTCGGGCCGCAGTGCAAAATCATGCCGTAGGGCTGGCGGATGCAGTCGCGGTATTTCGCCAGATTCGCCTCGGTGAAGCCGAGCGCGGGGAGCGGCAGCGTCGACTTCTGCTTGTCGAGGATGCGCATGACCACGCCCTCGCCGTAATTGAGCGGCGCGGTGGACACGCGGAGATCCACGTCGATGTTCTTCTTGTTATACTGCTTGAAGACGATGCGGCCGTCCTGGGGCAGGCGGCGTTCCGCGATGTCCAGGTTGCACATGATCTTGATGCGGGCGACGAGGGCGCCGGCGACCTTCGCGGGCAGGCGGAGCTTTTCCTGGGTCAGGCCGTCGATGCGGTACCGCACGACGACTTCCTTCTCCCACGGCTCGATGTGAATGTCGGACGTGCCGGCAAAATAGGCGTCCTCGATGATGCGGTTGGCGAGTTGGATGATCGGCGCCGAATCCTCGTTCTCCAGATCCTCATCCTTGATCTCCGCCTCTTCGTCGTCGGCGAACTGCGTGCCGAGCTGGTCAACGACGTCCGAGAACTGCACCTCGTCGTGGACCTGGTCCTTCTTGAGCTTCTCGCGGATGTCGGCCTCGCGGCCGAGGAGCCGGACGACGCGCTGGCCGGTCTTGTCCTGGATTTTCGTCGCGACCGTCGTGTCGAACGGGTTCGCGAACGCCACGAGCAGGAAATCGCCCACCTGCCCCACCGGCAGGATCAGGTTCTTCTGGCAGAACTCGAGGTCGATCTTCTCAAAGGTATTGGTGTGGACCTTGTAGCGGGCGACGTTGAACGGCGCGAGGCCCAGCGCGCGGCACTTGGCCAGCAGCAACTGGAACATCGTGATGTGATGGTCCGCCTGGAGAATCTGGTCGAGCTGGTCGCCCGTCGGCTCGTCGGGCCGCGCCACGAGCGTGCCTTTCGCCTCGGCGGAAAGTTTTCCCATCTCCTCGAGCTTGTCGATGATCTGCGTCTGCGTGCGTCCGAGTGGCATGGCTCAACTGGAGGTTTTGGCCCCGGGCATCGGGAACGGCGCGACGCTGCCGCCCATGGGCGGACGCGAGCCGGAGACCGGGGAATTGCTGCCGCCGGCGCCGGCCGCGGGGAAAGGCGCGCGCGTCGTCGACTTCTTGGCGCCCTCGCCGCGCTCGGCGTGCAGGCGATCCAGGAAATCCGCCACGATGTCCATCGTGGTGGCCTGCCAGATGATCTGGCCGCCGAGTTTCTTTTCCCAATAGGAGCGCACCGCCGGGCTCAGGTAATAGGCGGTCGCCACGAAATGAAAATCCTCCTCGCGGTCAAAGGGCACGCTCCACGTCGCCCAGCAGGCATCGAGGTCCATCTCCTTCTTGACCTCTTCCGGCACCTCGTAACCGCGCAGGTCGACGACCCCGACGCCGTGGTCGTCCACGACGTGGTGCAGCACGTCCTCTTCCTTCAAAACCTTCTTCTCATAAACTAGGATGCCGAGCACGGAGCTCTGCCGCACCTGGCCGGTGGCCGCCACTTCCAGCAAACGCTCGTTGGCCGCCTCAAGGTCCTCGAACTTCACGAGGTTATGCTCAATGAGCGCCGAACCGAGCAACCGGTTGGCGCGCATCAGCAAGGGACGGTATTCAGTCTGCATCGCTGGGGGAATCTACTCAGGAAGCCCGCCTTGGCGATTTCTTTTCTTTGGGCAGGCGCATTTGAGTGGATTTTGCAGATCGGCGGCTTGCCCCGACCGCCGGGCGCAGGCCCGACCTACTGTTTCGGAGCCGCCCGGCCCTTTTTGGGCCGCAGCTTCTTCACCCGCTTCAAGAGTTCCTTCCGCAGCTTCGGGATGCCCTCTTCCGACAGGCAGGAAATCGCGACGACTTCCACCTTCGGATAGCGCTTCTTGAATTTCTTCAGGTTCTCCACCGCCGCCGGCTCATCCAGCTTGTTGGCGGCGACGAGGCGGGGCTTGTCGAGCAGCGACTCGTCGTAGAGCTCGAGCTCCTTCAACAACTGCTTGTAGTCGTCACGCGGGTCGCGGTTGTCCGTGCCGGCGAGGTCGAGGATGATCAGGAGCAGCTTGCAGCGCTCGATGTGCTTGAGGAATCGATGGCCAAGGCCCTTGTTCTCGCTGGCGCCGGCGATCAGGCCCGGGACGTCCGCCAGCACGAGGCGCTCGTACTCGTCGGGGTACTCGATCACGCCGATCTGCGGCTGGAGCGTGGTGAACGGATAGGCCGCCACCTTCGGGCGCGCCTTGGTGATGAGGTTGGTCAGCGACGACTTGCCGGCATTCGGGAAGCCGACGAGGCCGACGTCCGCGATGCTCTTCAACTCGAGGCGGAACTCGCCGGTTTCGCCCGGTTCGCCCGGGCCGGTCTTGCGCGGGGCGCGGGTGACGGACGACTTGAACCGCGTGTTGCCGAAGCCGCCCTTGCCGCCCTTCAGCAGGACGATCTCCTGGCCGTCCTCGAGGATCTCGGCGATCTTCTCGCCGGTGTCGACCTTGTAGGCGATGGTGCCGAGCGGCACGCGCAGGATCGCGGGCCGGCCCTCGCGGCCGTTGCAATCGGCGCCCTGGCCGTGTTCGCCGCGTTCGCCGTTCCAGTGCGGCTTGAACTTGAAGTCGACGAGATTGTTCTGGTCGTCGTCGCCGCGCAGGATGACGTCGCCGCCCTTGCCGCCGTCGCCGCCGTTGGGTCCGCCCCACGGCTCGTATTTCTCGCGCCGGAAGCTGGCACAGCCGCGCCCGCCGTCGCCAGCGCGGGCCTTGATGGTGGTTTCGTCGATAAACATGGATTGGCCGTCACAGTGCTTGTTCTGAATACCCGGTCAAGCTGCGTAGTTTTTAACCACCGGAGGGCGCACCGAGCCGATGGGTAGGAGTGAAAATAATGATTGTATCACAGGAGGTCGCAGAGTTCGCAGAGACCTGTTATACATCCGAATTATTTGAAGGCGTCCCGGCTCACCGAGACAATTATTGGTGGAGCCATCGAGATTCATCGCGACAAAGGCCCTGGTTTGGTTGAACCGATCTACGAATGGTGTCTCTTGCGGGAGCTGGAGCTCAGGAAGCTTGCGGCAACCAGTCAGAAAATAATCATCGTCACCTACAAGGGATTCGCTCGTGAAGAACCACTACGATTCGCTGTCCTGGTCGAGAACTGCGTGTTGATCGAAGCCAAGTCAGTCGAGCGAATCGTGCCAGCCCATAAGGCCCAGCTCCTTAGCTATATGAAACTGCTTAACGTGCCGCTGGGCCTCCTCATCAACTTCCACGAATCGAGGCTGATAGACGGCGTGTCCCGTTTGATTCTGCCAGGTGCGAACACCTGATCTCTGCGCGCTCTGCGGCCTCCTGTAAAAACGCCTTGGTCGGGCCCGCCCAGCCGTTCACCCGCTCCCACTCTTCGATCGCCGGGGACCAAGCGCTCCTTCGACAAGGCGACCGCGCCGGCGTGGTCGCCGAGCGCGTGAGGGGTAAGCGTTTGGCCGCGGCCGGAGAGCCAAACGCTTACCCCTCACGCGTTCGGCTACAGCCCTCCACCTCGCGGCCTACGGCACCCAAGCGCTCCGTATCGAGGGGATCAACTCACACCAGCACCTTGATGCCCTTGCGGAGATAGGTCGGCACGTCGAGGTCCTGGCCTTCGAAGAGATTGCGGTCGGACTTGTCGAAGGTGCCGCGATTTTCGGACGGCCCGTTCCCGCCGAAACCGAATTCCTCCTGCGTGGGCTTGACCTTGTGGATGTCCGCGGCCGAGACCGCCGCCCGCGGGGCCGCGGGCGTGATGGCGGTCTGGATGTTCCGGTTGCCCTCGGGGGCGAGCGACGTCGCCGTCGGCGCGGCGGTGCGTTCGGATTTCTTCGCCGGCGCGGGTGCCGGGCGGCGGACAAAATTGCGGCTGCCCAGATCGGTCGTGCCGATCAGGCAGATCTCGACGCGTCCCTGCAGGGCCTCGTCGATCGCGGCCCCCATCACGACGTGCGCCTCGCGGCCGAATTCCTCGGTCAGGGCGGACATCAGTTCGTTGACCTTGGTGAGGCTCAGGTCCGCGCCGCCGGTGATGTTGACCAGCAGGCGGTCGGCCTTGCGGGCGTATTCCGGCGTGTGCAGCAACGGGCACTGCTTCAGGTCCTCGAGCGCGGCCTGCGCCGGATTCTCGCCGGAACCGACGCCGAGGCCGAAGAGCGTCTTGCCGCCGCGGTGCTGGAACACCTGGCGCAGCGCGGCGAAGTCGACGTTGATCAGGCCCGTGCGCGAAAGCATGCCCCAGATCGATTTCACGCCGCGCCCGATCCACTCGTCGGCGCGGGCAAAGGAATCGAGCACGCTCGTCTGCTCGGTGCTTTCCTGCAGGAGCATGTCGTTGGCAAGGGGGATGACGGCATCGCAGACGCGCCGCAACTCGTTCAGCGCGTCCTCCGCCTGCTTCCGGCGGCGGCCGCCCTCGAAGGTGAAGGGCAGCGTCACGAACGCAATGACCGTGGCGCCCGCCTCGGCGGCGATTTCGGCCACCGCGGGCGTGGCGCCGGAACCGGTGCCGCCCCCGAGACCCGCGACGAGGAAGATCAGGTCGGTGCCCTTGACGATCTCGGCGATCTTGTCGGCGTCGGCCTCCGCGGCCTTGCGGCCGAGCTCGGGATCGCCGCCGGCGCTGAGCCCGCGCGTGAGCGTGGTGCCGATGAGGATCTTGTCCTGGACGGGCGACGTGCTGAGCGCCTTGAAGTCGGTGTTGATGACGGCCAGTTGCAGGCGGTCGAGGTTCTCCATCTTGAGGCGGTCGACGGCATTGGAGCCGCCGCCACCGACGCCGATGAGCTTGATGCCGACATCGCGGTCGGTCAGCGCCTCGAGGGGAAGTTCGTTCGGGGGAAGGCTCATGGTCAGTTGACGGCGAAGATTTTGGTGAGATTGCTCAGCAGGCCGGTCTTGCGGCGCGGCGGGACGGCGTGCTCGTGCGCGGTGCGGAGGCCGAACTGGAAGACGCCCAGCACGGTGCTGAACATCGGGTCCTGAAGTTCCTCCTTCACCCAGCCCGGCGACTCGCCGCGGCGGGCCGGCAGGCCGAAGACGCGCGTCGCGGCCTCCTCGATGCCCGGGAGCTTGGCGGTGCCGCCCGCGAGGATGACGCCGGCGCCGCAGTGCTCCGCGACGAAGGCGGGGCCGAGCTTGGCGCGGATCACCTCGAGCAATTCCTGCACGCGGGCCGCGGAAATGGTTTCGATCGCCGTCTTGGGCAACTGGCGGTCGCCGAACGAGGCGTCGCCGTTGAGCCAGACCTTGTCGGCCCGGTCGCGGCTCACGACCGTGGCGCGGGCGTGACGCAGCTTGAGCATTTCCGCCTGCGCGGTGGTCACCCGGAGGCCGATGCTGAGGTCGTTGGTCAAGTGGTCGCCGGCGACCGGCAGCGTGCCGGTGACGAGCACATGGCCGTCGCGGTAAAGCACGTAGTCGGTGACGCCCTTGCCGATGTCGATCACCAGCACGCCCTGCGAGCGCTCCTCGGCGCTCGTGAGGAGCGAACCGGTGGCCAGGCTGGCGAGCACGAGTTCGCGGACTTCCAGATGATAGCCGCCCACCACGTGGATGTTGTCGCTGATCTTGCTCTCGGGCCCATGGACGATCCAGTAGCCGACCTCGAGCCGGCGGCCGGAAAGGTGCTCGGGGTCCGGGACGCTGCGGCCGTCGAGCCGGAACGGACGGCGGATCTCGTGGATGCGCGAGCGGCCCGCCGGCAGTTCCTTTTCCTTGGCGAGGTCGCACACGGAGGCGATGTCGAGGGCGGTGACGGTGTTGTCGGCCGACTTCACGTTGACCGACGCTTCGTTATAGAAGGCGTCGAGGTGCGCGCCGGTCTGGGCGAGCCAGACCTCCTCGATGCGGATGCCGGCGCGCTTCTCAGCCATCTCGAGGGCGTGGTGGGTCGCCTCGCAGGCGGCCTTGTAGTCCACGACCTCGCCCTTCATCACCCCGCGCGAGGGCGACACGCCCACGCCGATGATGTTGAGGGCGCGCCCGCGGGAGATCTCTCCCACGAGGACGGCGATTTTGCCGGTGCCGATTTCGACGGCGGCGACGATTCTGCTAGAGCTCACGTTTTGGTTTTCGTTGTGAAGGTTGGGGGAAGGCGGGAAGCTTGGTGGCGAACGCACCCGGCGCGGCCTGCAGCCGCACCGGCACCTGGCCCTCGAGGGAGAGGTTGACCGATTGCAGCAGCGGGGCGGGTTCGACGCGGTGCGTCTCGTCGATCACATAGGCGAGCTGGGCGATCTGCTTGAAGAAATCGCGTTTCCGGCTGAAGACGATCTCCGCGACGTCCTGCGCCTTCACGACGATCTCGTCGCGTTCCGCCAGCCGGGCAAGCGAAACGATCAG
The DNA here is from genome assembly GCA_964515595.1 of uncultured Oleiharenicola sp. Taxonomy (GTDB): domain Bacteria; phylum Verrucomicrobiota; class Verrucomicrobiia; order Opitutales; family Opitutaceae; genus Lacunisphaera. The sequence goes on from CAZEUN010000003.1 coordinate 74,737, forward strand.
CCACTCGCGGTAGAGGTGCGGGGCATTGAGCTGCGCCGTGGAAAGCAGCGCGGAAACCTCGTCCATGCCCGCGATGGGTTCGAAACCGCGGCCCGCCTTCACCAGGCGGATCCCGTCAAGCCACGGCAGCCCGGCGAGCATGGTCTTGTCGTAGTTCACCCCATCGTAGACGACGCCATCCTTGGCGACGAGCAGTTGCCTGGCCGCGCCGGTGCTGTCCGCCGCCTGGACGCGCGCGACGGGCGTGCGCTCCTGCAGGGTGACGACGAGGGTGTCGGGAAAATTCCGGGTCAGCACGGCCACGCGCACCTGGCCGGTCGCGAGGAGCTTGTCGCGCAGGGTCGGCAACTCGAGCGCCATCAGGCTGGCGGGCTTCGGCAACGCGAGGACGTCGTTGACCCAGTCGCGCGTCAGCACGCCGTCGGTGATGACCACCACGTCCTTCACCCGCTCGCTGTGCACGGCGGTGACGAGCGCCGCGCGGTCCGTCGACCAGGAGTGCGCGAGTTCATAGATCCCCCACCCGCAGCCCGCGACGACCGCGGCGAGCGCGACGGGCCGGGCCCAGCCGGCCAGCTGGCGGCGGCGGCCCTTCCGCGACATGGCCAGCGGCTTCACTTCCTGGCGGATGTTGCGCCAGGAGCGGCCGGGAGGCGGAGCGGAATGGTCGGGCGGGACGGTCATGGGCGCGATGCAGCGGCCTGCGCGAATCGTTCCACGGCGGGGGCAACCATTTCCCGGCACAGCGCGGCAAAATCCAACCCCACACAACGGGCACTCATCGGCAGCAGGCTCGTCTCCTTCATGCCGGGGAGCGTGTTGATTTCCAGCAAATACACTTCGCCGTCGTTGGAGACCATGAAGTCGATGCGCGCGTAGTCGCGGCACCCGCACGCCGCGAAGGCCGACTCGGCCGCCGCCCGCAGCTTGGTGGCCAGCTCGTCCGAGATCTTGGCGGGCGCGAAATACTCCGTCAGGCCCTTGGTGTACTTGCTCGTGTAGTCGAACACCCCGGACTTCGGCACGACCTCCACCACGCCCATCGCGCGGCCGCGGAGCAGGCCCACCGTGAACTCGCGGCCCACGATGCGCTCCTCGGCGACCCATTCGCCCTGGCGGATGCCGCTGAGGGCGATTTCGAGGCCGACCTTGGTCGAGACGATTTGCAACCCGACGCTGCTGCCCTGCCGGTTCGGCTTGAGCACGATCTGCTCGCCGTATTCCGCCACCAGGGCGGCGGCCGTCGGCTTGGCGGAGGCGAGGAACACCCGGCCCGGCGCGACCTGCACGCCCATCGCCGAGACCGTCTGGCGCGTGCGCCATTTGTCGAAAGTGAGCTCGCTGGATTTCGCATCACAGCCCGCATAGGCGACGCCCGCGGCCTCCAGCAACCGCTGCATGCCGCCGTCCTCGCCGAAGACGCCGTGCAGCGTCGAGCACACGATGTGGCGCGCCGGGTCGAGTCCCGGGGGCAGCGCGTCGGCGTCGACCGTGAAAAATTGCGTCGGATGGCTGTAGGCCATGGCCAGCGCGGCCGCCTTGCCGGAGCCGAGGGAAACCTCGCGCTCGGGGGACGTGCCGCCGGCCAGGATGGCGATGATGGGGGAGCTCATTTTCGGTTTTTGATTCTCGATTTTCGATTGGCGTGACCCGCGACGCATGAACACCCGGGCTCCAATCGAAAATCGGGAATCGAAAATCCAAGGTTCACAGGACGTCCCTCCATTCCTGTCCGTAGAGGAGCACCTCGGGTTCGAGATCGATACCGCGGGCTTCCTTGACGCGCGCGCGGATTTTCCGGACGAGGCCGATGATGTCGGCGCTGGTCGCCTGGCCGCGATTGACGATGAAGTTGGCGTGCACGGCCGAGACCTCGGCGTCCCCCACGCGCGTGCCCTTCAAGCCGCTCTCATCGATGAGGCGGCCGGCGGAATTGCCCGGCGGGTTCTTGAAGATGCAGCCCGCACTCGGCTCGCGCGGCTGCGATTCCACGCGCTTCTTCTGGTAAACGTCGATCTGGCGGCGGATGTCGTTCGACTCCCCGCTCGCCACCGGCCGCAACAACGCGCCGAGCGCGATGGCGTCGTCCAGTTCCGCGCAGTGGCGGTAGGTTGCATGGATGTCGGACCGCGGCAGCACGCGCACCTCGCCCTCGCGGGTGATCAGCTGGATCTCCTCCACCACGTCGAACATCCAGCCGCCCATCGCGCCGGCATTCATGCGCAGCGCGCCGCCGACGTTGCCGGGGATGCCCTCGAGAAATTCAAAACCCTTCAGCCCGGCCTTGATCGCGAGGCCGCACAGGTTCTTCAACCGCAGGCCGGCGCCCGCCCACACGCGTCCGTCCGGGCGCACCTCAAACGTCTGCCAGTTCTCATGGCCGAGGTTGATCACCAATCCGTCCACGCCCTCGTCCGGCACGACCAGGTTCGATCCCCGGCCGAGCGGCAGCACCGGCAGCGCGCGGCGGCGCGCCTCCCCGAGCAGGTGGCGGAGGTCGTCCACGGTCGCCGGCTCCGCATAAACGCGGGCGGGCCCGCCGACGCGCAAGGTGGTCTTCGGGCCGAGCACCTCGCGTTCCGTCAGCTTCGTGCCGGGCGCGAGCCGCGGCCGCACGGCGGCGAGGAAGCCGGCCCACGCGGCTGCGCGGAGTTCGACGTCGGAAACTTTGGGCGCAGCGCTCATGTCGCGGAAGCCGCCGGCGCGGACGACAGCGGGCGCGGCGGCGGCTGGCCGGAGGCGAGTTCCTCCAGGTCGTGCACGATCGTGTCGATGCTGTTCTCCTGCGACATGCGGTGCAGGTTCGTGTGAAATTTGTTCAGCAGCCAGTCGTTGAAAATGATGTCGAGCACCTCCTGGCACAGCCCGGCGAGCGCGTGGTCGGCGACGACCACCCCGCCGCCCTGCTGTTCGAAGTAGGTGGCGTTGGCCCACTGGTGGTTGTCCGCCGCGTGCGGATACGGGATCAGGATCGCCGGCGTCTCGCAGCGCACCAGCTCGGCCAGCGTGCCCGCGCCGGCGCGGCTCAACACGAGGTCCGCGGCGGACATCAGCACGCCCACGCGGTCGGAGAAGGATTCGAAGTGGCTGCGGACGACGCGGCCGCTCTTGTCGTGCAGTTCACGCACGCCCTCGCTGCCCTTGCCGAGGCCCGTGACGCAATACACCTGGATGCCCTCGTGGGCCAGCGCGGCGAGGTGCTGCTCGGCCCACTGGTTGAGATTGCCCGAGCCCTGGCTCCCGCCGAGGAGCACGAGGAGCTTTTGCGAGGACTCGAGCCCGAGGCGGGCCCGTGCGTCATCGCGCGCAAGGCGGGAGATTTCCTGCCGGACCGGCAACCCCGTGTGGCGGATCACCACGCCCCGGCGCCCCGGCAGGCGCACGCCCGGCGGCAGATACAGGCGCGTGGCAAAACGCGACAGCACGCGGATGGCGAGGCCCGGCACGCGGTTGGCCTCGTGCAGCGCGACCGGGATCCCGAGGAAGCGCGCGGCCATCACGACGCCGGCGTTGGTGAAGCCCCCGAATCCGATGATCGCGTCGGGCCGGCGCGCCCGCATGAATTTCAGGCTGAACATCAGCCCCTGCGTCTGCTTCAAATGGAAGCGCGCATGGACGTCCGGCCGCCAGCCAAACGGCGCGCTCGGGACCCGCGCGACGTCCAGGTGCGGGTATTTCTCGATCAGCCGCGTATCGACCTTCTTGTGGCTGATAAAGAGCGTGACGGCATGGCCGCGCGCCATGAGCGCCTCGGCCAGGGCGATGCCCGGCGAGAGGTGCCCGCCGGTGCCACCGCAGGCGATGATGAAGCGGCTCACGGAGTTACCTCCGGGGGAAGCTCCAAGCCCCAACCGCCAAGCTCCAGAGAAGGTTCAATGCGGCAAATTCCAAGCACCGGTTCACCACGACGAGTCTTCGGAGATTTCCTCACTGGAAATTTCCTGGCGCTTGGGGCTTGCGCGGTTGGAGCTTTCATCGTCATGCGATGACCTCCGTCAGCGACCGCTTCCGCACGAGCGGCTTGGGCCGCTCCCACGTGCGCTGTGAATTGATGATGATGCCGACGAGCATGCCCATGAGCATCAGGTTCGAGCCGCCTGCGCTGATGAACGGGAGCGACATGCCCTTCGACGGCAGGAGGCTCGTCACGACACCCAGGTTGATGATCGCCTGGAGGGTGATCAGCAGGACACAGCCGGTGACCAGCAGGAACTGGAACAGGTTCGGCGCGCGGCGCACATGCATCAGACCCGCGATGAAGATCGTCACGAACAGCGCGACCGTGAGCAGCGTGAAGATGAGGCCCATTTCCTCGCCCATGATGGCGAAGATATAGTCGGTATGCGCCTCGGGCAAAAAGGCATTTTGCTGCCGGCCGTTGCCCAGGCCCACGCCGTCGATCCCGCCCGCGGCGAAGGCCAGCAGCGCCTGCCAGGGCTGGTAACCGCTGCCCTGGCGGTTCGCCTCGGGATCGAGGAACGAGAGTACGCGTTGCAGGCGCACGGGATTCGCGAGCACCAGCAGGGCGAAGCCCGTGATCGCCACGCCGATGGACGGCAGGAGAAACTTGAGGCGCGCGCCGGCGAGGAACAGCAGGATGACCCCGATGGCGCCCAGCAGCATGGCGGCGCCGAAGTCCGGCTCGACGATCGCGAGCAGGGCGAACAGCCCGACCCACGCGAGCGGGATCACGAAGCCGCGCCAGAAATCATGCAGCCGGCTCTGGTTGAGCGCCAGGTAGTGCGCGAGGGAAAACACCAGGGCGAGCTTGGCGAACTCCGACACCTGCAGACCGAGCCCGCCGATATTCAGCCAGCGACGGCTGCCGTTGACCGGCCGGGTGAAGAGCACGACCACGAGCAATACGAGCGACACTCCTGCGACGACCCAGGCAAACTTGCGCAGCTGCTCGAGGTCGGCGATCGCCAGCAGCCAGCCGGCGCCGATGGCGGCGGCGAGGAAGATCAGCTGCTTGTACAGGAACGCGTAAGGCCCGCCCTTCAGGGGCGAGCTCGCGCTGAACAGCACCACGAGTCCCAGCGAGACCAGCGCCGCCACGCAGACAACGATGACGCTCGCGGGGGTGATCGAGAGAGGTCGGCGAAAAACAGCGGCGCTCGGCGAACCCACCATGGCGGTGTTTAGTTCTTCGGCGGCGTGGTCTTCTCTTCCACCTTGATGGTCGGCACCTCCGTGGCGCCCTGCTGCTTGATGCTCGCATCCAGGTCCTGGCCCGGCGGCGGCGGCGCGATTTCGAAATGCGGCGTGTTGACCGCCGGCGTCGTGGCGGCCGGCTTGGTGGAGACCGACGGAATCTCGGCGGGCGCCGTCGGCTTCGGCGCCGGCGCGGCCGCGGCCGGGTTCCGGCTCGAGGTCGTGCTCTTCGAGCCAACCGCCTTGAAGCCCGGGATGATCAGCTGCTGGCCGGCCTTCACCTTGGAGGGATCGGTGATGTTGTTCGCCGCGGCGAGTTCGCCGAGCGTGATGCCGTACTTGCGGGCGATGACGCTGAGCGGTTCACCCGGCGCAACCGTGTGCTTGATGGCTTCGCCGTTGGTCTGCTGCCGGGCCGGTGCGGCCTGCGTCAGCGTGCCGAGATCGCGCGCCTGGCTGGCCGGCGCGGACGCGGCGCCCGGCTTCACGGGAATGATGAGCTTCTTGCCGGGTTGCAGCACGACGCCGGCGGACAGGCTGTTCGCCTTCGCGAGTTCCGCGACCGTCAGGTTGTGCTTCTTCGCAATCGTGTAGAGGCTGTCGCCGCGGCCCACCGTGTAGGTGTTGATCGACGTGACGTCGGCGGTCGGCTTGGCCGGCGTGATGGCCACCGCGTTGGCGGAACCCGGGCGCGTCGGCGCGGCGTGGGCGGCGGGTGACGCGGGATTGTAGCCGACCGGCGCGGTGCCGAGATCGACCGGCTGCGGCGTGGCGACGTTGAAGCTGACCGGCGCAGGCGCGTTGCCGCCCACCGGCATGGTGGCGTCGGGCGTCGGGATGTTACGCGGGCCCGACTGACAACCGGGGCTCGCAAAAATGAAGATAAACGCGAGCAGGTGCACGGCGACAACTGCTCCGAAGATCTGGAGGATTTTCATGGCGATATATGAGGACGGGGGGTGGAGATTTGCTATCTAAAAATGGGAGTTACTCACAGGTTTTCCACAGCGGCTCCGAGCAGCTGAACCTGCACACCCCGGCGGCTGGCGCCACTCCCCGGCAAGCGGGGATTTCCGAACGCGCGCGCGGCCGATTCCCTTGGGAAAAGGGTGCCCGCGGGACGGGGGTGACGAGGAATGACATGGAAAGGAAGAGCAGGTGTCCGCTGACAGCGAGATTGGTAAGGTTCCGATTGATTGGTATAAAGAACCTGTCAGCGAACTCCTGCGAAAGTCCTGGCGGTGCGCACGACCGGGCCCTCAGGCACCGGCTGCCCCTGGCGGAGGCGGCGCAGTTTGGAAAGTGAGCGTACCACCGGCTGCTTCAGCAGCACCAGGCTGGTGCGGGTCAGGTCCCGGAAATTGGGCGTGTGCTCGAAGTTGTAGTCGATGGGCATGGGGGCGTGGGGATGGCGTGGACGTGAGTCGGTTAGGCGAAAGCGAGGGACGGGGCTCCCGCCGCAAATCCCAAGGACCAACCGCCAACCTCCAAGGAAACCTCAAAGGAAAAATCGGAATGGCTCATGGGAATTTTGTTTTGGCAGCGTTTCTCTGAAGCTTGGCGGTGGGAGCTTGGCGCTTCCGGAGCGTCAGCTCCGGAGTCCGAGGAAAATGAAGGCGGCGAACACGCAGGCCCAGACGCCGAGGAAAATCAGGGCGGCGGGCACGAGGACCGGACGGGACGCGGAAGCGACGGCGGGCTGGGAGTCGGAGGAGGATTGAGACATGGTGGCGGGTGGTTGGATTGAACGGAAAAATCAGCGGAGCTTGAGCGTCGCCAGGCCCGCGAGCGCGAAGCCGAGCGAGAGGATCCAGAAGCGGAGCACGACCTTCGTCTCGGGCCAGCCGCGCTTTTGGAAATGGTGGTGGATCGGCGCCATGAGGAAGAGCCGCGCGCCCGTGCCGGAGCGGCGCTTCGTCCATTTGAACCAGCCCACCTGGAGGATGACGGAAAGGGCCTCGAGGACGAAGACGCCGCCGACGATCACCAGCGTGAACGGCTGGTGGATCATGAACGCCATCACCCCGATCAGGCCGCCGAGCGCGAGCGAGCCGGTGTCGCCCATGAACACCTCGGCCGGGTGCGAGTTAAACCACAGAAAGGCCATGCACGCGCCGATCAGCGCGGAGCACACCACGGCGAGCTCGCCGGTCCCGGGCACGTAGCTGATCAGCAGGTATTGCGAGATGATGCTGTTGCCGGCCGCATAGGCCATGATGGCAAACACCAGCGCCACCGTGATCGTGCAGCCTGTCGCGAGGCCATCGAGTCCGTCGGTCAGGTTGATGGCGTTGCTGAACCCCACGATCCAGAAATAGATCAGCGGCAGCAGCAGCCACCACTCCATGCGCGGGATCACGGCCGCCTTGAAGAACGGGAGCCAGAGCTCGAGGATCTTTTCCTTGCTGGCGGGATGCCAGAGGAGGACGCCGAGGGCCACGATCGTCGCGAACGACTGCCACGCGATTTTTTCCCAGGACTTGATGCCGTCCTTGTTCTTGTGGACGACCTTCAGGTAATCATCGCGCCAGCCCGGGATGGTCAGCGCGGTGTAAACGAACAACGCCACGACCGTCCACACATTGGGTTCGGCCCACAGCGCGGCGCTGAAGAAGAGCGAAATGAAAATGATCAGCCCGCCCATCGTCGGCGTGTGCTTCTTGTCGAAGTAGGTCGCGCCCAGGGCCCCGGTGCGCTCGTCGATGTACCCGTGGCCGAACTTCAACGCGCGGAAGCGGCCGATCAGCCAGGGGCCGACCAGGAAACCAATGAACAACGCCGTCACGGCCGCGCCGACGGCGCGGATCGTGATGTAGTGGAAAAGCCGCAGGGGGCTCCACACATGGGCGAAGTCCGAAAGGTAACTAAGCATGGCGCGCCTGGATCTGTTGGAGGGCCCGGCGGATGCTGCCGAACGGCGCGAGCGATTGGGACCGCCGCGGCCATTCACACCACCGCTCCTCGGTCGCGCTCCACGCCGGGGCCGGCGACGACCCCGTCGCCGAACCGGTCAGGGTTTGGCCCGGTGCCGTGGCACGGGCGGACAGCAGGCGGGCGGCCTGCGCGGTCGGGCTGAAGCTAGTGCGCATGGGTCGGCAGGTTCAGGGTTGAAGTGAAGGCGGCCACGCGGCCGCGGCCGGGCGACCGGCCGTGGGAAAGCAGCGCGCTCCACCGGCTGTTCCGCAGTTGGATCGTGCTCAGGTGCTGCGTGTAGCGGCGCAACGCCTCGTCGCGGGCGGCGGCGAGGCGGCGGATTTCGACCACGGGGTTGGATTCAGGGGGCATGGGCTGAAACGGGAAGGAGGATCAGGTTGATCTCAGTGCGCGGCACCGGCGGTCTGCGGATCGAGGATGGTTTCGAGCCGGTAACGGCGGCTGCCCTTGAGAAAGGCCGCGCCCTTGAAGCCGGCCAGGCGCTCGCGGGCGGGGGCGACGTCCGTGATCACGGCGATTTGCGCGGCGTCATTCCCGTTCTCGAGGAGACCCTCGCGCAGCGCCGCGGCCTGGCCGCCGAGCGCAAACAGGAAGTCGCCCTTGCGGAGATGCAGCAGGCGGCCGAGCTTCCGGTGATAGTCGGCCGAGTCCGGCCCGAGCTCCTCCATCGAACCGAGGACGTAGAGCCGCGGCAGCTCGACCGGGACGGAGCCATTGAACGCGTCGATCGCATCCGCCATCGAGGCCGGGTTGGCGTTGTAGAAATCGCAATACACCGTCGCCTCGCCGGCCTGGCGCACTTCGCCGCGCCACTTCGACGGCTGCCACTGCTCGATACGCGCCTGCAGGGCGATGTCCTTGACCCCGAGCTCCGCGGCGAGCGCGAGCGCGAGCGCGGCATTTTGCGCCATGCCCGCGGACACCCGGCGCAACACGAACCGGCGGCGGCCTTCAAAGGAAACCTCGGTGCGGTCGGGCCGGTGAAAGACGCCGAACTTCACCGTGCGCGCGCCGATCTTTTGCTTCGCGTCGCCCTCGGGCAGCAGCACGAGCGGATTCGCCAGCGCGCGAAACGACTCGTAGGCCCAGCACGAGGCGGGGAACACCGCGAGCCCGCCCGGACGGCTGGCCGCGGGCAGCCGGGCCTTCTCGGCCGCCACGCCTTCGATCGAGCCGAGCTGCGCCAGGTGCGCCGGCGCGACCAGCGTGACCACGCTGTGGTCGGGCTCGATCATCTCCGCCAGGCTGGCCATTTCGCCGGGCACGCTGATGCCGGCTTCGACCACCGCCGCGCGATGCGTGGAATCGAGCCGCGTCAGGGTCAGCGGAACACCGATGAGATTGTTGAGGTTGCCCTCGGTCGCGAGCACGTCGGGGCTGCCGCCGAGCAGCAGCGCCAGCAGGTCCTTGGTCGAGGTTTTCCCGACGCTGCCCGTGACGCCGATCACGGTGCCGTGAAATTCACGGCGATGCTCGCGCGCGATCCGGTGAAAGGCCGCGAGCGGGTCGGTGGCGACGAGCTGCGGCAGCGTGCTGCCGGTCACTTCCCGCCCGGTCAGCGCGGCGGCCGCCCCACCCTGCTGCGCCTCATTGAGAAAGTCGTGGCCGTCCCGCCGGTCGGTCTTCAGCGCGACGAAGACCTGGTCCGGGCTCAAGGTGCGCGTATCCTGGCCGAAGCCCGTCAGCGTCCCGCCCGGAATGCGGGTCCAAGCCCCGCCGGTCCACGTGGCGAGTTTTTCTGGGGCGAAGGCAGGCATGGTCGGATTCTCAGGCGGACTTCGTGGATTGCATCCCGAGGAGTTCGCGGACGACCTGCCGGTCGTCGAACGGCACGACGGTGCCGGCGAGCTCTTGAAAGCTTTCGTGGCCCTTGCCCGCGATGAGCAGGCAATCGCCCGGGCGGGCGGCCTCGAGCGCGAGGCTGATCGCGCGGCGGCGGTCCTCGACAAAGGTGAGGCGGTCGCCCTGCGTGGCGCCGCTGCGCATGTCGGCGAAAATCCGGCCCAGCGACTCGCCGCGCGGATTGTCGGCGGTCCCCCAGGCAAAGTCGGCGTACTGCTGCACCGCCGCGGTCATGAGCGGGCGCCTGCCGCGGTCGCGGTTGCCGCCGCAGCCGAACACCACGAACAACCGGCCGGGCGTGATGGCGCGCAGCATGCCCAGGGCCTGGTGCAGCGCGTCGTCGGTGTGCGCGTAGTCCACGAGCACGTTGAAGGGCTGGCCCTCCTCGATCCGCTCCATGCGGCCGGGGACGGCGGCGATGCTCTTCAGGCGCGCCGCCACCACCGACAGGTCGCGGCCCGAGGCGTAACAGGCGGCGAAGGCGGCGAGCAGGTTGCTCACATTGTAGCGGCCGATGAAGGGGCTCTCGATCTCCATGCTCCCGGCGGGCCACACGAGGCGGAACAGCGCGCGCCTGGCCTCGAGCCGAACGTTCTCCGCGCGGATCGTGGCGTCGGCCGCTTCGCCGAAGGTGACGAGCTTCGTCGTCGCCGGCACCGTCGCCGCCAGTTGCCGGCCATAGGAATCGTCGAGATTGATCACCGCGGCCCGCGGGGCGGGCTGGTGGAAGAGCCGCGCCTTCACCTGGAAATACGTCTCCAGCGACCCGTGGTAGTCGAGGTGGTCGCGCGTGAGGTTGGTGAACACCGCGACGCCAAACTGCATGCCGAGCACGCGATGCTGCTCGATGCCGTGGGAGCTCACTTCCATTACGGCCTGGCGGACGCCCGCGTCGCGCATCTGGGCGAGCATGCCGTGGAGTTCGAGCGACTCCGGCGTCGTGCGGTAGGACGGGACGACGCGCGCGCCGAGGTCATAGTTCACCGTGCCGATCAAGCCCACGCGCTGCGCCGGCGTGGCGAGCAGGTGCTGGAGGATGGTCGTGACCGTCGTCTTCCCGCTCGTGCCGGTGACGCCGATGAGGTCGAGCGACTTGTCGGGAAAATTGAAGTAGCGCTGCGAAACGAGCGCGAGCGTGCGGCGGGCGTCGGCGACCTGCAGGTAGGTCACGCGCGCGGCCGTGCCGGACGGGATCCTCTCCCCCACGATGGCGACCGCGCCGCGCTGGATGGCCTCATCGATGAAGGAATTGCCGTCGGCGCGGCGGCCCGGCAGCGCGAAGAAGAGATTGCCCGGCATCACGCGGCGGCTGTCCATCGCCAGGCCCGAGATCGGGCGGTCGAGGTCGCCCTTGCAGTTCAGGAATTCCCCGTCCCGGAAATAGTCGGAGAGCTTGGGGGCCAGTTTGAAGATGCGCTGGGAAACGGGATCAGCCGGCCGCGTGCGCGTCTTGGGCAGGGAGCGGAAGGCGGCAACCAGCGGATAATTGGGGGTGAGGTAGCCGATCACCGGGCACCTCCCATCGACATGGCCAGCACGCTGCGGTTGGATGGCGTCGCCACCGGTTTGATCTCAAGGTATTGCACGAGTTGCTCGGCGATCCGCTGGAAGGCGGGCGCAGCCACGGCGCGGCCGTAATTCTTGCCGCCGGGCACGATGGCGTCGTCGACGATGACGGACAGCACCACCTGCGGACGGCTCGCGGGGAAGAAGCCCACGAAGGAGCCGACGTGGTGGTTCGTCACGTAGCGCCCGTCGATGATTTTCTGCGTCGTGCCCGTCTTGGCCGCGATCTCGAAGCCCGGGAGCTCGAAGCCGTAACCGGTGCCCTCGGGATCGGTGACGACGCCGTGCAGCAGTTGCGCGAGCAGCGCGGCCGTGCTCGGCTTCAGGGGATGGCCGATCTTTTCGGGACCGTACGTCTGGGTGACATTGCCGTTGGCGGCGCGGATTTCCTGGATGATTTGCGGGCGGAGGAGCACGCCGCCGTTGGCGACCGCGCTCATGGCCATGTGCATTTGCAGCGGGGTCGCGGCCACCGCGTGGCCCATCGGCATGCGGGTGATCGTCAGGCCGTCCCACTTGTTCGGCGGTTCGAGCATGCCGCGTTCCTCGCCGCCGAGTTGGAAACCGGTGCGCTGGCCGAAGCCGAACTTGCGCGCGTACTCATAGAAGGATTGCTCGCCCATCAGCATCGCCAGCTGGGCGGCGCCGCGGTTGCTGGAGTGGCTGACGATCTCGGCGACGGTCAGGTGGCCGAACTCATGATCCTCCTTCGGCAGCTTCAGGTCCCGGCCCTTGTAGTTGATGATGGCATTGCTGCAGTCGAACGTGCTGGCCGGGGTGACCAGCCCGAGATCCAGCGACGCGCCGGCCGCGACGATCTTGAAGACCGAGCCGGGTTCCACCTGGTCGGTGATCGCGCGGTTCCGCTGCACGTCGAGCGGCGCCTTGTTGTATTCGTTGAGATTGAACGTCGGGTAATTCGCCATCCCCAGGATGCGGCCCGTCATCGGGTCGCTCACGATGATGCTCGCGAACTTCGGCTGGTACTTCGCCCCGATCGCCTTGAGCTCGTTCTCGATCAGGTGCTGCACGGTGGAATCGATGGTCAGCACGACGTCGTGGCCGTCCCTGACCGGCACCTCGCGGCTGCGGAACTGCGCCATCTCGCGGCGGGCGCCGTCCTTCTCGGACTCGATCCAGCCGTCCTCGCCCTTCAGAAACAGGTCGAACTTGCTCTCCACGCCCGCGGCGGCGGAGCCCTCCTTGTTGACGAAGCCGATGAGATGTGCGGCGAGTTCGTTGCCGGGATACACGCGGCGGTAGATGCGCTCGGCCGTGAGGCCCTTCAGATTGAGCGCCTCGATCTGGTCGAACGTCGCCTCGTCGACGCCCTCGCGCAGCTTCACCCAGCGGTCCTTGGTCAGGCCGTCGACCTGGCCGTCATGCTTGTCGGCCGCAACCTTGATGGGCCGCATGGCCGGCACGAAGGCCTTCTCCACTTCGTCCGGGGACATCCCGAGCAGCGTCGCCAGCTGGACGTGTTTCGCCCGCTGCTCGGCGGCGCGCCGCAGGCGCTTGGCGGGGTTCTTCTCAATGTTCAGGTACTCGTCGAGCGCCCAGGCATCGATGGCGATGGTCATTTCCGAGCGGCTGGTCGCCAGCAGATTGCCGCGGGTGTCGAGGATCGTGCCGCGCCGGGCATGCTCGATCACGATCTGGCGGCGGGCCTTGTCCACGAAGCGCAACAACTCGTCCCGGTCGATGACGTGCAGGTAAACCAGGCGCACGCCGACCGCCATGAAGCAGGCCGCCACGCCGAGGGCGAGGAGAGTCAGGCGATTGTTGGCAAAACCCTTGGACATGACGGCGGCTCAGGGAATCGAAGCGGAGGCGACGATGATGCGGAAAGCGGGCAGGCCCGGGGCGGAGGCCTCGGCGGCCGCCCGGGAGAAGTTGTCGCGATTCAGGCGCTCCAGCAGGTGCAGCTCCGGCGAACCCTCGAGCCGGACGACTTGGGCTTCCTTCGGGAAGGCCAGGCCCAGGCGCATCGCCTCGTTCTGCCGGTCGAGCGCGTTCGGGCTGACGGCCACGGCAATGGCGGTGTTCACGTCGTCCAGGCGGCGCTCGACGTCGGCGATCTTCACCACGAGCGAGCGGCTGCGGTTGGCGGTCTGGGAAATTTCCTGGCGGACCCAGACGGCGCCGAGGCCGAGGGAGCCGGAGAACAGGAGCAGGAGCAGGCTGAGGGCGATCAGCCGGTTGATGTGGATGTTGGCCGGAGGTGGTTTCATGGCGGGACCGGATCAGAGTTTGCGGAGGACGCGCAGCTTCGCGGACCGGCTGCGGGGGTTGGCGGAAATCTCGGCGTCGGACGGGATGACGGGCTTGCGCGTCAGCGGATCCGCACGCTTCACGCGCAGTTGCTGCGGCGTGGCATCGTTCGCGTCGACCGGCTGGCCGCACATCGTGCGGAAGAACTGCTTCACCGGGCGGTCCTCGAGGGAGTGGAAGCTGATGACGGCGAGCACGCCGCCGGGCGCGAGCTTGGCGAAGGCCGCCGGAAGGGCGCGCTCGACGGCGCCGAGTTCGTCGTTCACCGCGATGCGGATGCCCTGGAAGGAACGGGTCGCGGGATGGATGCGGCTCTCGCGCCTGGCGGCGGCGGGGATCGCATCGGAGATGAGTTGGGCGAGTGAAGCGGTCCGGGCCAGCGCGCCGGTGCCGCGGGCGGACTCGATCGCCCCGACGACGCGGCGCCAGTTCTGTTCCTCACCCAGATCGCGGATGGCGCGGACGAGCGCATCGTGGCTGGCCACCTCGAGCCAGCGGGCGGCCGGCTGGCCGGAGCGCGGGTCCATGCGCATGTCGGCCGGCGCATCGTTGCGAAAGGCAAAGCCGCGCGCGGCTTCATCGAGTTGGAAGGAGGAGACGCCGAGGTCGAAGAGGATGCCGGCGAACCCGGTGTCGGGCAGCGTGGCCAGGTCGCCGAAGTTCAGGTCGACCAGGCGGAAGGTGGCGGGAAACTCGGCGCGCAGGGCCTCGGCGCGGGGCTGGGCGGCGGGATCGCGGTCCAGGGCGACGACGGAGGCGCCGGTCGAAAGGATGGCGCGGGTGTGGCCGCCGCCGCCGAAAGTGCAGTCGAGATGGCACTGCCCGGGAAGCGGCGCGAGGTATTCCATCACCTCGTGCAACATCACGGGTTGGTGCCCCGGGTTCATGGCGCGGGAGGAAAGCTCAAGAGCGGGCGCGGACATGGAGTTTCTTCCACGGGAGCCCGATCGAGATCGGCTCGCGCAGGAGGGTGCGGCGGTTCGCGCAAAAGACGGAGGAAAGCTTGGGCAGCGGCTGGGGCCGGATGAGCGTGACGATCGTCTTCATGGTTAGAGTCCGATGCGGCGCATCATGTCGCCGAAGTTCTCGCCCGCGGTGGCGCGTTGCATCTCGGCCCAACGCGACGGGCTGAGGATGTTGAAAGTGTCGCCCATGCCGCTCAGGACCGCGTCCTTGCCGATGCCGGCATGCTTGAGCAGGTCGGCGTTCACGCCAAAGCGGCCCTGCTTGTCGAAGGTGAACGACAGCGCCTCCGAAAAAATCTTCGCCTTCACGGCCTGCGCGTCGCGATCCGAGAGCTTCATCTCGCCGATCTGCGCCAAGAGCTTGTCCACGCGCGCCGGCGGCAGCACCGCGATGTAACCGTCCGGATGGGGAATCGCCAGAAACGTCTCTTCGTCCGTGTGCACCCAGCGCCACAACGACGGAATCGTCAGACGATTCTTGTCGTCGAGCGTGTGCTCAAAACGGCCGGAATAAACGGTTGTGCGGGATTGCGCCATGGAAGGTATCGGGGAGCACCCTGCCCCACGACGCCCCATTTCTCCCCATTTAACCCCCGCGAATCAAGTAAAAACCCGCCCTGAATTGTCAAAAGTTGTTCACAAATTAGGCACTTGCGGAGGTTCAATCCGCCGCCAGCGGATAGTGCCTCCAAGGTGGAGTGCACTGACCTCGGTGCGCTGGGGTTCGCCCGCGCTCAGACCAGCGCACTGGGTCAGTGCGTTCCACTCCTCTCCCCAGCGAAACCCACCCACCCCTGCAGGCGCCCGGCTCAGGCCTCGTCGTCGCCGACCACGAAATGGCAGCCTTTGCTGACCGGGTTCAGGGACGCGGCATGGACGACCAGCAGCGCGGTCTGCACGGCGTTGCGGAGTTCGATCAAATCTACGGTCGGCCGGCAGTCGCGGTAGAACGCTTGGATGTCCTCGCGCAGCTCCAGCAAAATGCGCCGGGCGCGCGCGAGCCGGCGCGGCGAGCGGATGATGCCCGCGTAGTTCCACATCGTGGTGCGGATCTGGTTCAGGTCCTGCCGGATCAGCACGAGGTCCGCGGACCGGGCCGGGCTGGCCCAGTCCCGCGCCTCGGGCAACTTTTGCTTATTAAGCAAAAGCGCCGCCAGCTCGGACGCGTCGGCCAGGGCGGCGGCGCGCGCGCTGACGAGGCACTCGAGCAGCGAGGTGCTCGCGAGACGATTCGCGCCATGCAGGCCGGTGCAGGCGGTTTCCCCGATGGCGTTCAGATGCCGGACATTGGTGCGTCCCTCCAGGTCAGTGTGCACGCCACCGCAGGAAAAATGCGCGGCGGGCACGACCGGGATGCGCTCCCGGGTGATGTCGAGCCCGCCATCGAGACAGCGCTGGAAAATTCCGGGAAAACGGTCGCGAATGAATTCCGGCTTGAGCGCCGACAGGTCGAGGTAAACGCAGGCCTCGCCGGTGGTGGCGAGGTGCTGCTTGATCGCGCGCGACACCACGTCGCGCGGCGCCAGCGAGCCCAGCGGGTGAACCCCGTCCATGAAGCGCCGGCCGGCCGCATCCACGAGCACCGCGCCCTCGCCGCGCAGCGCTTCCGTCACGAGGAACGGCGCCACGCCCGGCAGGCTCGCGACGGTCGGGTGGAACTGCACGTACTCGAGGTCCATCAGCCGCGCGCCGACGCGATACGCCATGGCCACGCCGTGGCCCACGCTGCCCGGCTGGTTGGTCGTGTGCAGGAAAATCCCGCCGAGGCCGCCGGTGGCGAGCACGGTTTTTTTCGCCACGAACGCGACGACCTCGCCGCTCGCGGTGTCGAGCGCGTAGCAGCCGAAACAGGTCAGCGGTTCATAACGGTCGCGCGCCTCGCGCGAACTGTGGGACAGCGTGGCGAGGTCGATCGCCGCGAATCCGCTGCGCCGCGTGATGCCGGGCGTCCGGTCAACGTGCCGCGCGAGCGCCGTCAGGATCGCATGCCCCGTGGCGTCCTTGGCGTGGATGATCCGCCGCTCCGTGTGCCCGCCCTCGCGCGCGAGGTCGAGCTCACCCGCGGCGTCCCGATCGAAATCCACCTGCAACTCATCGAGCAACAATTCCTTCACCGCCGCCGGCCCCTCGCGCACCAACTGCCCGATCGCCGCCGGATTGGCCGTGCCGTCGCTGGCTTCCATGATGTCCTGCGCGAGTTGCGCGGGATCGGGACTCGTGTCGTAGATGATGCCGCCCTGCGCCCAGTCGCTGTTCGCGCGCAGCGGTTCCCCGAGGGAAAGCAGCTCAACCTTAAAGCCGGCGCGCGCGGCGTGCCAGGCGTAGGCCGATCCCGCGAGGCCGGCGCCGAGGACGAGGCAGTCGGTGTGGATGATTTTCATGCCGGATTATTTCCTAACCACAAAGACACGGAGACACAAAGCGAGGCCCCGACCCTTCGGGTCTCTGCGCCTCGGTGGTTCGCCCCAATCATGGCTTAAGTGCGAGGCTCAAGTCGACCGCGACGGCCGAGTGCGTGAGTGCGCCGATGCTGATGACGTCCACGCCCGGCAGCGCGTAATCGCGCAGCGTCTCAAAGCGCACGCCACCCGACACCTCCACCAGCGCGCGGCCGGCAATGGCCTTCACCGCGGCGCGCACTTCGGCGGGCGTCATGTTGTCGAGCAGGATGATGCCGGCGCCGGCGCGGACCGCCTCGCGCACCTCGGCCAGCGTGCCGGCCTCGACCTCGATCTTCGCTCCATGCGGCGCGGCCGCCTGGCAGAGACGCACCGCCTTGGTCAGCGACCCCGCGGCGGCAATGTGGTTGTCCTTGATGAAGACGTGCTCGCCGAGCGAGGAACGGTGGTTGAAGCAACCTCCGCAACGCACCGCGTATTTCTCGAGCGCGCGATAACCCGGCGTGGTTTTGCGCGTGTCCACGACGCGCACGCCCGTGCCACGAACCGCGTCCGCATAGCGCCGGGCCTGCGTGGCGATGCCGCTGAGACGCTGGAGAAAATTAAGCGCCGTCCGCTCGGCGGTGAGCAGCGCCGCCGTCGGGCCCTCGACGCGCAGGACGGCCGCGCCCTTTTTCACGCGGTCGCCGTCGGTGGCGAGCAGCTTGATTTTAAAGCCCGGGTCCACGCGCGCCAGGACCGCGGCGGCCACTTCCAGGCCGCAAATCACGAGATCCTGTTTCGCATCGATGATCGCGCGGCTGCGGTGTTTCGGCGGAAAGATGGCGCGGCTGGTCACGTCGCCGAGGCCGGCATCCTCCTCGAGGGCGAGGTCAATCAAGTGGGCGGTGCGTACGTCGGTCATGGGCAAAGGCGTAATAGAATACGTTATCCGTATCCGGTTCAGGGTTTCGGGGTGAGTTCGAACATCCGCTCGATGCTGCGGGCGGCGCGGCGGCGCAGGTCCTCGTCGAGCGTGATGATCTGGTCGGGCTGCGGGGCCACCAGGACCTGGTGCATCTTCTCCAGGGAGTTGAGTTTCATGTAGGGACACAGGCGGCAGCCGCCGATGAACCGTTTCTCCGCGGACTCCACCTGGAGCCGGCCGACGAGCCCGCATTCCGTGAGCATGAGGAAATACGGCGCGACCGTGTTCTTCACGTATTTCATCATGCCGCCGGT
Organism: uncultured Oleiharenicola sp.; assembly: GCA_964515595.1. Classification (GTDB taxonomy): domain Bacteria; phylum Verrucomicrobiota; class Verrucomicrobiia; order Opitutales; family Opitutaceae; genus Lacunisphaera. The sequence goes on from CAZEUN010000003.1 coordinate 93,089, forward strand.
GCTGCCCACGTAGTCCGCGGCCGCCGCCACCCCGGCCGTGCACTCCGGGTGCGCCACGATCTTGAGGCCGGGATATTTCGCGCGGGCCGCGGCGACGTCGGCCGCGGTGAACTGGTCGTGCACGATGCAGGTGCCGTCCGAGGAAATGATCTCCTTCCCCACCCCGCGCCGTTTCAGCTCCGCACGGACGTTGTCGGCCATCAGCCGGTCCGGCACGAACAGGATGCGCGACTGCGGCAGGTTGGCGACGATGTCGTAGACGTTGGCCGACGTGACGCACACGTCGGACTCCGCCTTCACCTCGGCCGTGCTGTTGATGTAGCACACCACCGCGGCATCGGGATAAAGGCCCTTCAACCGGCGCACGTCGGCGCCGGTGATCGAATCGGCCAGCGAGCAGCCGGAGTGGCGGTCCGGCACGACGACCGTCGCCTGCGGCGACAGAATCTTCGCCGTCTCCGCCATGAACACCACGCCGGCGAACACGATCTTGGCGGCCTGCGAGTCGCGCGCCTGCTGGCTGAGGAAGTAGGAGTCGCCCTTGAAGTCGCCGACACCGTAGATGATCTCCGGTTCGACGTAGGAATGCGCCAGGATGACGGCGTTCTGCTCGCGCTTGAGGCGGTTGATTTCGAGCGTGAGCGGCGCGATGCGGCGGCAGGCCTCGTAGTTCCACGGCCTGCCCGGCTCGCAGTCGACGTGCATCAGCGCCCGGAACAGCCGGTCGGTTTCCTGTTCGATCGCGGTGGGAGTGGCGGTCATGGAAAGGTTAGACAGGGGAAAGGACGGAATTCACCGGGTGTTGCGCCGCGCGCAGCATAACAGGCAGCGGCCCACCGGGCATCAGGTTTGGACAGGCGCGGCGCGGTTAAGGGCATCGGCCTGGCGCAGGCCCCACAACACGAGTTCGGGGACGATTTCGTCGAAAAGATTTTCCGACATGAACATCCGGGCAAAGCCGCCCGTACCGATCACGCGCGCCCGGCGCCCGGAGAACGCCTCCGCCGAGACCAGCGCAATCAAATGCCGGACCGCGCCCACGTGGCCGTGAAAGAGGCCGGACTGGATGCTTTCCACCGAGGAACGGCCGAGCGCCAGTTCCGGCCGGGTGATCTCGACGCGAGGAAGCTTGGCCGTGTGGCTGGCGAGCGACTCGGCCGACACGCCCACGCCCGGCAGGATGGCGCCGCCCAGGTAATCGCCGGCGGCGGTGATGACCTCGATAGTGGTGGCCGTGCCCAGGTCGACCACGAGCAGATCGCGCGCGGGATGCCGCTGCACCGCGGCGATGGCGTTGGCGATGCGGTCGGCGCCCACCTCGAGGGGATTGCGGTACTTGATCTTCAGGCCGGTTTTAACGCCGGCCTGGAGCACAAACGGTTCGCAGCGGAAATATTTCTCGGCCGCACCGCGCAGGCTGTAGAGGGCCGCCGGCACCACGCAGCAGATGGCCACGCCGGTCACCTGGCGCGGATCGAGCCCGTTCTCCCGCAGGACCGAGGTGAAGAAAATCCCGAGTTCGTCGGTCGTGCCCAGCGGCGCCGTGGATTTGCGAAACTGGGTGAGCAACGTGTCGCCATCGAACACGCCGCCGTGGATCTGGGTGTTGCCGACATCAAGACAGAGCAGCATGGGAGGATGAGGTTGGAGGGAAAATGAGGGACGGTTCACCGGCCAGCAACTGCTCAAGTCGCTCCGCCAGTTCGCCGCGGGTGGCGCAGCGGGCCGGCCCCAGCCCGTCCGGCGCATGGATGGTGGCCGGGAAACCGGCCCCATCCACCCGTTCGGCGAGATTGTTGTGCACGACCCAATCCGCGCCGGAATGAGCAAACAGCGCCTGCACCGCCGCGTGCGCCGCGCCGGGCGTGGCGTCATTCGTCAGCTTGAACGCGACGATCCGCAGCGCCGGATTGAGACTCCGGGCGCGCAGCGAATCGACGAGCTTGGGCTGCGGCTGCAGCACGAGGGTGACCGCGGCCGCACCGGACACGAGTTTGGCGCCGCCGGGAGGCTGCCAACGACCGCCGACCGCGACGGATTCCACCCTGTAGTCGCCGACAGCCGCCGCGTGGATCACCGCATCGAAGGGTTTCTCACCGAGAAGCCGCGCCAGGGCCTGGTCAAGATCCGCAAACGTCAGGAACGTTTCCTCCCGGCAGCCGTTCGCCCGCACCGCCGCGCGGGCGCGCAGGTGCACCACTTCATGCCCGCGCTCCGCGAGCCGCGTGGCGATCCCGGCCCCGGTGCCGCCGGTGCTGGTGTTGGTGAGCACGCGGACCCCGTCGATCGGTTCGACGGTGCCCCCGGCGGTCACGAGCACGCGCAAGGGACGCGCGGGGCGCGCGAGCGCCGATTCGGCGGCGGCGACGATCACGTCGGGTTCCGCCAGCCGTCCTTCGCCGATCTCCCCACAGGCCGTCCGCCCCTCCCCGACCGGCAGGAAACGCACGCCCCACGCGCGCAGTTTTTCCACCGACGCCTGCGTGGCCGGATGCGCCCACATCGCGGGATTCATCGCCGGCGCGACCAGCCACGGCTTCTTCCGGTCATGCGCGAGGAACAGGGCGCCGGGCAGATCGTCCGCCAGCCCGGCCGCCAAGCGGTTGATCGTGTTGGCCGTGGCCGGGCAGACCAGCACGAGGTCGGCCCAGCGGGTGAGGTTGATGTGCTCGAGCGCGGCTCCCGCGGCAAACAAGTCGGTCAACGGAGACGAGCCCGTCAGGCCCTCGAGCGTCGCGGCCCCGGTGAAACGCAGCGCCCCGGCGGTCGCGACGGTCCGCACGCGGTGGCCGCGCTGCACCAGCCGCGAGAGGGCCTCGCAGGCCTTGAAGCCCGCGATGGAACCGCTGAGGACGAAGAGGATGTTAGATCCGGACATTGTCGATGAGACGAACCCCTTCCAATCGCACGGCCCCGAGGCGCCGGCCGTCGTGATCGACGACGTAGTCGACCTCGAAGCCCGCCGCGCGCAGCGCCGCCGCGGCGGGGGCGGCCGCGGACGAGGTGCGGAGAATGTCCTGAAAATGCGGCGCGCGCGCCCGACCCGCCGGTGAAAGCCGGGCGTTGCGCGAGCTGAGCGCCAGCCCGTCGCCGGCCCGCACCGTCGGGCAACCGATGATTTCGCCGGGCAGAAAAAATGCCCCGGCCATGTCCCGCACGAGCTGAAGCTGCTGCCAGTCCTTCTCGCCGAAATAAGACCGGTGCGGTTGCACCAGGTTGAGCAGCTTGAGCACGACGGTCAGCACGCCGTCGAAATGACCGGGCCGGTGCGCCCCTTCCCAGCGCGCGCTCAGTTCCTTCTCCGTGACGCGGTAGCGGTAGGCGTCGGGATACAGGTCCGCGGCCGCGGGCGCGAACACCTGATCCGCCAGCCCCGCCGCCAGCGCCACATCGGCGGCGAGCGTGCGCGGATAGCGCTCGAGATCATTCGGGTCGTTGAACTGGGTCGGGTTCACGAAGATGCTGAGCACCACGAGGTCGTTCTCCGCCCGGGCCCGTTCCAGCAGGGCGCGATGCCCCGCGTGCAGCGCGCCCATCGTCGGGACAAATCCAACCGAGCGACCCGCGAAGGTCGCACTGCCGCGGAGCTGCCGCCACTCGGAAAGCGCGTGGATCACCTTCATGCGAGCACCTCCGCAGCCGCCGGGAACCCGGACGCGCGCACATCGTGCACGAACGCATTCACCGCCGCCAGCGCGTCCGCGTGCCCTTCCCGGTAGCGGCGGGCAAACCGCGGCCGGAACGCCGCGTCGAGCCCGAGCAGGTCGGCGAGCACCAGCACCTGGCCGTCGGTGGCCGCCCCGGCGCCGATGCCGATCACGGAAATGCGGAGCGCGCGGGTGATCTCAGCCGCCAGCGCGGCGGGCACACATTCCAGCACCAGCCCAAACGCGCCGAGTTTTTCCACCGCCTGCGCTTCCGCCATCAGGCGCGCGGCGTCCTCCGCCGTCCGGCCCTGCAAACGAAAGCCGCCGAGCTGGTGCACGGACTGGGGCGTAAGCCCGAGATGCCCCATGACCGGGATCCCGCTCTCGACGAGATGCCCGATGACGTCCTCGTGGCCGGCCACGCCCTCGATCTTCACGGCGGTCGCGCCCGCCTGCATCAACCCACCCGCGGCCCGCACGGCGGCCTCGCGGCCCTGCCGCACGCTCAGGAAGGGCATGTCCGCAATCACCACGGACTCCGGCGCCCCCCGCCGGACCGCCGCCGTATGCGTCGCCATCATTTCAATCGTGGCGTGGACGGTGGACGGAAACCCGTGGACGACCATGGCCACGCTATCGCCCACCAGGATGGCATCGGCGGTCGAGGCCGCCAGCAGGCGGGCCATCAGGGCATCGTAGGCCGCCAGGATGACGACCGGTCGCTCCTCCCGCTTGGCGCGGCTAAATTCGAGGATGCTTTTCACGCCGGCCAGTCAGTTGTCCGGCAACGGAAAACCTGCAGGCGGCAGAAGGGGGACGGGAGTGCTTGTCGCATGGCGATCAGGCCTGGTGTCCGAAGACGTGGGTTGAAGTTGATTTCCGGTCGCGACGAAAGTTCGCGCTGGAAGCGGAATTGATCGGCCAGATTTGGCCCCGCCGCAACCCAATACTTGCCGGCGGGAAATCCCCAACGTCAGACGGGATGCAGTCGATTGCCCCAGGGAAGCGGGAGAATCGGACAAGCGCTTGCCTCCGCGGGCTTCCGGGCAATTTTTATGACGTGCCGCTGCGCTACCTCACCATCGATTTCAATTCGTTCTTCGCCTCGGTGGAGCAGCAGGAGCGTCCCGAACTGCGCGGCAAGCCGGTCGGCATCGTCCCCGTGATGGCGGAAACGACGGGCTGCGTCGCGATCAGCCTCGAGGCCAAGGCCGCCGGCCTGAAGCGCAACGCGCGCGTGGCGGAGGCGCGCCTGCTCTGTCCCGACCTCATCATCGTCGAGGCGCGGCCGGAAGTTTACATCAACTATCATCGCAAACTGAAGGACGTCATCGCCGCGCTGGTGCCCGAGATTGAGGTCCAATCCATCGACGAGGTGACGGCGAAGCTGCACGACCTGTTGAGCCGGGACGAAACCCGGCAACTGGCCCAAAAAATCAAGGCGAAGATCACGCGCGAGGTCGGGCCGTTGCTGCGCAGTTCGATCGGCATCGCGCCGACCTGGCTGCTGGCGAAGGTCGCCTCGGACATGCAGAAGCCCGACGGGCTCGTGATTCTCGACGACGAGGACCTGCCCGGCAAGTTGCTGCATTTGCAGCCGGGCGACATCGCCGGCATCGGTCCCAACATCCAGCGACGCCTCAGCGAGCACGGCATCCTGACGATGGCGCAACTGTTCGCCGCGACCATGGCGGAGTTTCGCGGCGTCTGGGGCGGGGTCCGTGGCGAACAAATCTGGCGCCTCCTTCACGGCGAGGACCTCCCCTACTTTGAACAACGGACCGGCCAGACGGTCGGGCACGGTGCGGTCCTGCCCCCGCCGGATCGCAACCACCCGGCGGCGCTCGCGGTGCTCCACCGCCTTTTGCAAAAAGCCGCGATGCGCCTGCGTCATGCCCAGCTGTATGCGTCCGCGCTCAGCGTGTCGGTCGACTACGCGGACGACACCCGCTGGTCCGGCGAGCTGCAGCTCACCGAGACGCAGGACACGCTGCGGCTCACCCACGCGTTGAACGAGCTGTGGCAGAAACGCCCGGCGAAATTCGCCCGCGCCAAGCCGCTGCGGATCGGCGTGCACCTGACCGGGTTGATCGACCTGAAGTTGCACACGCCCGACCTGTTCGAGGAAAAGACCGAGCAAACCCGCGGCAAGCTGTTCGCGGCGGTGGACCACCTGAACAAGGTGCTCGGGAAGAACACGGTGTACCTCGGCGGCGCGCACGGCGCGACGAAGAACGCCCCGATGCGCATCGCCTTCACGCGCATCCCCGAGCCGGAAATCGAGGAGATCGACCGGAGCTATGAGCGGCGATTGAAGAAGCCGAAACCTCCCGCCGCGGAGCCAGACGCGTGGTGAACCTGACTTGGAATCACGAACGCAGTGCGATGGGTTCGTAGCGCGGAACCATCAGCCGGAAGAGACCGAAGGCGAGGAGATAGACGGTGCCGGCGATCACGAAGAGGACGGTAAAACTTCCGCCGGTAGCCAGCATCCAGCCCGTGACGAGGGTCATCAGCGAGGCGCCGACCTGGCCGGCCGTGCCACCGAAACCAACGATGGAGCCGATGGCCTGGCGCGGATACATGTCCGACACCGTCGTAAACAAATTGGCGGTCAGGCCCTGGTGCGCGGCATGGGCGAGGCCCACGATCACCACGGCAGTCCAGACGCTGGACGTGAACGGCACGTAAATGGCCGGCAGGACGGCGCAGCAGCAGAGCAGCATTGCCGCGTTGCGCGCACGCGTGACCGACCAGCCCCGCTTGATCAGCCACGTCGCCAGGCCGCCGCCGCCGATGCTGCCGAGATCGGCGATGAGATAGAGGATAAACAGCGGCAGCCCGAAGTCCTTCAGTTTGAGCCCGAATTGTTTCATCAGGAACAAGGGGAACATGGCGCCATACCAATGCCAGATTGCGTCGGTCAGGAACTTCATCAGCGCATAACCCCAGGTTTCGCGGTGCCGCATGAGGATCCGCCACGGTGTGGCCGGCGCCGGCGGCGGCACCGGCTCGCTCTCGATGAGCGCCAACTCCGCCGGGTTCACCCACTGGCTCTCCCGTGGTTGCCGATAGAGCCAATGCCAGAGAAGCACGAGGACCAGGCCGGATGCACCGGTGAGCAAAAACGTCGACCGCCAGCCATAGTTGAGGAAGAGCCAGGGCACCACAAAAGGCAGGAACATCGCGCTGAGATTTGAACCCGCCTTGTAGATGCCGGTGGCGAGCGACCGCTCCGCGCGTGAGAACCATTCCGTCACCACCTTGATCGCGGCGGGCATATGGCCCGGTTCGGCCAGCCCGAGCAGGCCGCGGGTCAGCTTGAAACTGAGCAGGCTGCCGAACCCGGCGGGCAGCATGGCCGCGACGCTCCAGATGCCGATCAGCCACGACATGCCGCGGCGGGTGCCAATGATGTCGAGGAAACGGCCGGCACAGAGGAACCCGATCCCGTAGGCGACTTGAAACCAAAAAACGATGTCGGCGTAATCGTGCGGCGTCCAATGGAGGATCTTCACCAGTTCCGGTCCCACGATGCCGAACAAATAACGGTCGAAGTAATTGTTCGCCGTGATCAGGAAAAGCAGCAGGCAGATCACCCACCGGAAACGGGTCGGCCGTTCAACAGGACCCGGCGGAACGAGGGAGGTCTGGCTCATCGGGAATGCGCGGGATCAGGCCTTCGGCTTGAAGGCGAACCGGTAGAGGACGTTGCCGTGCACGTCGTGATACTGAAGGGTCAGGGTCGGTTGGCCGGCGACCCGCTCGCTCACGACGGACAAAAAACCGCCGTCCACGCGCAGGAACTGGTGCATCGGGGCGCGTTTCACTTTCTTGACGAAGCCCTCCGCCATGCCGAAGCACACCGGGCCGCAGCCAAATTCATTCAACCCGGTCTCCGGGTCGATCGAATGGTACTGCCAGTGCCGGTCGCCGGAGATAACCAGCACATTTTTGAGCGAGGCCAGAAACCGGCGGACCTCCTCACCCTCCGTCTTGAAAGATTCATTCCCGAGGGAATCGCCCTTGTCCCCGCTCTTGTAATCCACGTCCGGTCCGACGATGGCGTCGCCGCTGATCACCAGGCGGAACGCGGCGGTCGAGGCCCGCATCGACTCGAACAGCCAGCGCTTCTGCTCCGCGCCGAGCAGGGTTTTGCCGGGATGATCCGGCGTGTCGCCCGCGCTCCTAAATTCGCGGCCTTCGATCAACCACAACTCCACGTCCTGCCCCCAGCGCAGCGAGCGGTATGGCCGCACCGGCATGGGCAATTGCTCCTGCTCGATGGCCACACCCTGGGCGAAGCTGAGTTGGCCGTAGGTCTCCCCGGGAAAGGAGTCATTCTTGAGGGCGTCATGGTCGTCTTTCATGAAATAGGCGGAGACCCCTCGGTAGAAGTCGCGCACAAACGGCCACGCCGAGGTCCGGTTCCATTTGAAGCGGGCCAGAGGAGCCGTGACCGCGTAAGGCAGCGCCTTGTCGAGGTAGACGTAATCGCCCGTGTGGATGAAAAAATCAGGCGCCCACGTGCGCGCGGAGGCGTAGGCCTCGAATCCCTGCTCGGCGTTGTCCCGCCGCCAGTCATCATGGCAGGTCGTGACGATGAAGCGCACCGGCTCGATCGCCCCGGGCGCCAACATGGTTTTGAAACGCCCCTCGACCGTCGCCCCGGGAATTCCCGCCGGGTCACGGGATTCCACGACCACGCGGTACCACGTGCCGGGGGCGAGCCCGGTCAGGTGAAATTGATGCGTGAAATCGCGGCCCGCATCCACCGCCGTCCATGCAGTCGACGCGGTTTCCTTCGCGGCTGTCTCCGGTGACCACGTGACGCGGACCGCGCCCGCCGCCCCGGGCACCGCGTCCTGCATGTCCTCCAATTTCACGCCAGCCGGCATCTGGCCGTCGGCGATGCCTTCATGAATCGCGCGGTGCTTGTCCACCGCCACGAACGGGGTCCCGGACCGATTGAGACCGGCGGCCCGGGTCAATCGCGTCCACACGATGGCCTCGTTGGTGAGGACCTCGCCGATCTTGATGCCGTCCGCCTGGTGCACGGCGGGACCGGCAGTCAGCAGCGCCACCGGCAGGGCCAGGGCGAAAAAGAGTTGGGAAATGTTTTTCATTTCAAATCAGTCCTCGGTATTCTGCTTGGGCTTCAGCTTGTCCGCCCCGACTTTTTTCGCCCACGCATCCCAGTGCGCCGCCAGGTCCTGCGCGACCCCGGGATGTCCGGCGGTGAGATCATGCTGTTCGGCGCGGTCGGTTTTCAGGTCGAAGAGCTGCCAGGTTTTCCCGGGCAGGGAGACGATCTTCCAGTCGCCATGGCGCACGGCGCGATCGCCGTTGTATTCCCAGTAAAGATAATCATGGCCCGCCCAGGGTTGCCCGCGCAGGACGGGCACGAGGGATTTGCCCTCCAGCGGCGGGATGGGTTGGCCGTTGAATGCAGCCGGATACTTCGCGCCCGCCAGTTCGATGAACGTCGGCATGAGATCCATGATGTGGGCCACCGCCGGCGTGATGGCGCCCGGTTTGGCCGCAAGCCGGTCAGGCCAATGCACGATCAACGGCGTGGCGTTGCCTCCCTCGTAGCACGTATCCTTGTAGCCGTAGAAGGGCGCATTGCTCACGTCGGCCCAGGGCGTGTCGTACGTATGGAAGGAATCGACGGGGCCGGGACCGGACGGCGGCGCCTGGTCGGGCCGCGCGCCATAGTGGTGGGTGCCGGAGGACGCACCGTTGTCCGAGAGGAAAACGATGAGCGTGTTTTGGTCCTTCTTAAGTTCGCGCAATTTGGCGAGGAGGCGGCCGACGTTTTGATCCAGGCGGTCCACCATCGCCGCGTACACGGCCATCTTCAGGTCCCAGCGATCGTGGTCCGCCACCTCATCCCAGCGTTTGATATTGCCCTGCTCATCCCAAAAACGGGGCATCCACGGGCCGGTGTCGCGCACCACCGCCAGCGCGGTGTTGCCGCGCGGTGCCAGCGGGGAATCGACCGGCAGCAAACCCATGGCCAATTGGCGGTCGTGGCGTTCCTGACGGATCCGGTCCCAGCCCGCGAGATAGCGTCCGCGATACTTCGCAATATCCTCCGGCCAGGCCTGGATGGGATAGTGGGGCGCGGTGTACGCGACGTAGAGGAAGAACGGCTTGTCGTCCTTCTGCTCGTCCAAATATTTCAGCGCGTAATCGGTAAACGCATCCGTGGAGTAGAACTTCGCATCGGGCGGGGTGTACGGTTGGTAGACCTTGTCGTCGATCGCCCAGCGCCGCACGCCCTTGTCCGTGGCGGGCACGGGCTCGCCGGGCCGCTGGTTGCCGGGGTTGAAGTGGTTGGCTTCGCCATCGTTGAGACCGAAATAATGCTCGAAGCCGCGGTTCACCGGCACGTCCTGACCGTGCCATTTGCCGACCATCCACGTGTGGTATCCGGCGTCGCGGAGCACTTCGGCGATCGTCGTGCAATTCTGGAACTTCAGCGGCTTGCGCCCCATGCCGACCTGGTGGGGATAAAGCCCGGTCAGGAAGGACGCGCGCGAGGGAAAACATTTCGGGGTGGTGTAGAACTGCGAGAAACGCAGGCCGTCCGCCGCCAGGGCGTCGAGGTTGGGCGTGCGGATTTCCGATCCGTAGCAGCCGATGTCGGAATAGCCCATGTCGTCGGCGAGGATCACCACGATGTTGGGTCGCGATTCGGCGGCCGTTGCGACCATGACCAAGGCGAGGCCGGCGCCAAGCGCACGAAACAGATTCAAGCTGGAGGGAAGCATGGGATGGGTTCGGTTTATTCGGGGACAATCTGCATCCAAGTCAGGCGCCAGCCCCGTCGTGGCGCCCGCCGGTCCGGAAAGAGGAAGAGAAAATCAGTGTGCCGCGGTCCATGCCGGCATTCGGCGCTCCGCCAGCCGGAACGGCAGGGAGCGATCGCCGCGCTCGCCCACCCGTCTTCATGGCAGTGGCCGGGCGCGTTCGTCCAGAATACCCGACAGGTGTTGGAAGTAGCCATTGATGGAACGGCACCAGTCCGCCGCATAACCCACCTGCGCCGCCAGGCGGTCCCGCACGTCGGCAAATCGCTCCTGGTCGATGCGGCCCGCGAGCGTCCCCCACTCCCGCTGAAAACCGCGGACGCGCTCCAAGCCGGCAAAGTGGCGGTCATAGATTTCCTGGATCACCGTGGAGCCGTTGCGCAGGCGGTAGGTATAAGGGACGTGGTGCAGGAAAAGCAGCAATTCCTCCGGGCACTCCGCGAGCTTTTCGTAGCGCGACCGCCAGGGCTCGGCGTATTGTCTGGTGTAACCCGTGCCGGTCGCCATGGTGCGGTCCAGGCCGACTCCCTGGGCATCAGCCCCATGATAGTCGGTCCGGCTCGCCGGGTCGGGCGTGAAGTGATCGCCGCGGCGGGTCAGGTGACCAAGCCCGAGGGGCGCCGTGTAGTTCTCATAAGCCGGCCAGGAATCGAGCAGGATGCGGGCGATGGTTTCGATCACCGCGGGATCGCGGCTGAAAGTGAGCTGAGCCCATTCACGGGCAATCTCCGCCGGTGAAAGATCCGGGTTCCACGCCAGCCGCCCGAATGCGTAGGTGTTGGCCTGCGCCAGCGGATGACCGGTCCAGTTGCGGGCGTCGCCGGTGTTCATGACGCCGACGATGCCATTGCGCGTGCCGGGATTCAGCCTGTCCTGCAACAACCGGCTGACCGTGGCGCCCGGTCCGCGCGCCTGGGTGTCGAATTGCAGCACCTCGTGCCACCACGGGCCGAGGTAGCAGACGTGCTTGTCCTGGCCGGTGTATTCCTGGGTGACCTGGACCTCGAGCAGTTCGTTGGTGCGCTGCATGCCACCCAGGAGGGTCGAGACCGGCTCGCGCACTTGGAAATCCAACGGGCCGTTTTTGACCTGGAGAAAGACGTTGGGCGCAAACTGGCCGTCGACCGGCTTGAAGGCCTGGTAAGCCTGCGTGACGCGATCACCCGTCGTACGATCATAAACAAAGGCGCGCCAGTGGACGCTGCCGCCATGCGGCGCGAGCGCGTGCGCGATCATGTTGGCGCCATCGGCGTGGCTGCGCCCATATTTCAGCGGCCCGGGTTCGCCCTCGGAATCGGCCTTCACCAAAAATCCACCGAAGTCGGGAATCGCGGCGTAGATTTCATCGGCCTTGGCCCGCCACCAATCCGCGACTCCCGGATCCAGCGGGTCGGCGGTCGGCTGTCTGTCGATAAGGATCGGACTGAAAAAATTGACCGAGACATAGAGGCGAACGCCATACGGGCGCAACACGCCGGCCAGTGCCGCCAGCTTCGGCAGGTAGTCCGGAGTCAGCAGCCGCCAGCCCTCCAGGCCGCGCTTGGCGGTGTTGACATTATTGACCACCACGCCGTTCAAACCCATCGCGGCCAGAAGGCGCGCCCAATCCTGAAGCCGGGGATCGATCCGCCCGGGCAATTCCTCCCACTTGAAGATGCTGTCGCCGGCGTAGCCTCGCTCGACGGACTCGTTGCGATAGGCCGCGGTGCGCACGGGATTATCCCAGTGGTTGGCGATGCGCTCCCGCACGCGCGGAGCATCGGACAACGACAGGCGCGCGAGGGGTCGGCCAAGCTGGATGTGCCGCAGCAGCGCAAAGACCCCGTGGAGCACGCCCTGGTCGGTGCTGCCCGTGACAACAGTCGCCGGACGGCCTTCCCGACTGACAGTCCGGAGCACGAAACCCTCGTCACCAAGTGCCGCCAGCTCCGCTGACGTCACGGACGCCGCAATCACCGCGTGATCGGCGCGAGTCCCGAGATAGATCGAGCCCCCGCCGCTCGCATCCGGCAGGATGGCTGCGAGCGCCCGGACCAGCTCCGCCCGCGCCGCGGCGATGACCGGGCGGTCCGGCGCCACCACGCCCCCGGCAAGGTGCGCGCCATAGTCCGCTCGCAACCCGGCATCGGTTTCGGGGCGGTAGCGCAACCACAGTTCGTAGCCGTCCTCCCCCCGCAGCCGCAAAGCGAAGACCGTCAGCGAGACCAACCCCAGCGCAAGCCCCCGGCAAAACCGGCTGACAGGGGTGTGGTGCGTGGCAGGCATGGAACTTAGGTGAGCTCGTGCAGATGACGCGCTTCGGGCCGCAAAGGAAACAGGTCGGATAAAATAACCGGCCGCCCCGACGTCAGCGATTCATTGGCGGCCGCACCGACGAGGAGCGACGCCGCCCCCTGCTCGTGACCGGCGAGGCGGCCGAGAGGATCGACCGACGACCCGGAAAAGAAAAGCTGTCGCACCATCAAGGGGTCGCCGCCCCAGTGGCCGCCCCGGCCGGCGACCGCCGGGACGTTGTAGGCGGACGCATGGTGCGGGTACACCCGGATGAACGTTTGCTCCGTCAGCACCCGTCCGCTCGTGTCGGATCCGGTCACCGCGTGACCCTCATCGTTCTCGCCCTTGCCGGCATGCGTTTTGTCGAACTGATAGTATTCGAGGCGGCCGGCGTCGCCGTTAAACACCGCGCGCATGCCTTCGCGCGAACTGAAGGCGTTGAGCGTATAGGTGAGCAGCATGCGGTTGCGGTAGCGCACCAGGACGCTGGCCTGGTCCTCGATGTCGATGCCATCGCGGAAAACATTCCGATCGCGGATATAACCCGTTTCCGCTTCCGCCTCAAGGTAGAGCGCGCGGAAATGCGGGTTCGCCCCCAGATCCAGGGCGAACGGATCGCGGGCCGCGCCGGCTTCGCCGGTATAGCGGGGGTAGCGGGTCAGGTTCGCCTGGCCGCGCGCCTCCGCATTGCTGCGTCCATAAAATTCCAAATTGCCGGTGCCAAACACCCAGGCCGGGACGGAGTCGGTCCACCAATTCACGAGATCGAAATGGTGGGTCGCCTTGTGCACGAGCAAGCCGCCCGAGTTTTCCCGCTCGCTGTGCCAGCGCCGGAAATAGTCAGCGCCGTGCTTGAGATCGAGCAACCACTCGAGGTTGACGCTTTTGACGGCGCCAATGACGCCGGAAGCGATGATCTCCTTCACCTTGGAATTGGTGGGGGCCCACCGATAGTTGAAAGCCACATTGATGCGGCGGGCCGGGGACCGCGCCGCGGCGTCCATGATCAGGCGACATTTCGCCGCGTCCGTGGTCATGGGCTTCTCGGTGATCACGTCGCAGCCCAGCTCGAGGCTGCGAACAATGTATTCGTGATGCCGGGCGTCGACGGTCGCCACCACCACCACATCCGGGCGGCCCACGGCAATCATGCGGGCGAATTCGTCCGCACCATAGGCTGGCACGGGAGGATGGCCGTGCTTCTCGGCCAGCCAGCGGTTCTGCGCCGCCATGCGAACCCGGCTGGTGTCACAGAACCCGACCAGCTCCGCCTGCTCGCGACCGCGACCAGCCAGCTCATCGATCAGGCGTGTGGCGCGGTGTCCCACGCCCACGAAGGCGACGCGTTTTTTCATCACCGGCGGCCGTTACAGCTCCCAGGTCAGGCCGAGGGAATAGAAACGGCCGGTGAGCCCGTAGAATTCCTGCCGGGAGGAGTTCCCGTGGTATTGACGCTCCGGCGTGTTCTCGAGGTTGTTCGCGGAGAACTGCAGCGTCCAGTGCTGGTGGAATTTATAGCCAACCTGCAGGTCCAGCCGGTGATCCTTGTCGAAGTAGGTGTCGGTGCCGGGCAGGAGCAGCGTGGTCAGATACGGCGAGCGGAACGTGTAGGCCAGGCGCGCCGTCAGGTTGTACTTTTGATAAAAGATCGCCGCGTTGCCGAGCCACTTGGACTGGTTGAACAGCGCGAATTTTTCACCCGGCCGGGCCGGGACGTCGACGTCCGAATCGGTGACGGTGTAGTTGAGGTAAAAGCCCAGCCCGTCGAGCGGGCTCGGCAGGAAGCGCAACTGCTGCTGGTAACTCAGTTCGATGCCCCGCAAGGTCGCCTGCCCTGCGTTCAGGTACGTGCTGTACGTGAAGGTCTGCGGCCCGCTGCCCGCGTCGAAGGAAACCGGCACCACGCTTTGGTAGATGGGACCGTCGATGGACTTGGTGAAGGCCCCGACCGACGCGATGCCCACCGAGGACAGGTAGTATTCCGCGGACACGTCGAAGTTGAGCGACTTCACCGCATGCAAGTCGGGATTGCCGCCGCTGATCGTCAAATTGATCGGGTCGACGGAAAGGTTGGGCGTCATGCTCGGCGCACTCGGGCGGGCCAGCGTGTTGGTCCAGGCGGCGCGGAAGATCAGGCGGTCGGATGCGGCGTAACGCAGGTGAACGCCGGGCATCCAGTTGCTGTAATCCAACGTGCGGTGATACGGTTGGTACCGCGCCGGGTTGGTGTTCGCCACGCTCGTGTTTTGTTGCGTCGCGTTGATATTGAGATCGGTGAGCTCGTAGCGGGCGCCGGCAATCACGCCCAGCTTGCCCCAGTTCCAATCGGCCCGGACGTAGCCGGCATGAATGTCCTCATCGATCTTGTAGTCGTTCGCGAGGGTCGCGTTCAGCGTGCTGGAGAGGTTCGGCACAAACAGTCCCGCCGTGGAATCGACGTAAAGACCGGTCTTCGGATCCAGCACCGCCCGGTTGCCGTTGAAGAATGAGGTCCAGCCCGAAAGGCTGGCGAACGGTCCGAAGTCGTACCGGCCGTCAAGAAAGGCAGGCGCCGGCGCGTCGCTGCCGCCCAGCCGCGTGTCGTTCATGTCCAGCGTGCCGGAACGCATGACGCCGTAATTGGCCACGTCGTTGGAATCATACTTGGTGTTCCAGCGGGACTTCCAACCCGCGGCCAGCTTGACGGCGGTCTGCGCGGGCCCCAGCAGGAAAGTCCGGTTCGCGTCCAGCTTCGCCGCATATTCCTCGTTTTTGGAAAACTCATTGCGGTAGCGGGACGAATTGATCCCGAGGCCGGCCAGGTCGAGGAAGCTCGTTCCCGAAAGCTGGTTCCAACGCCAGAAGTTCGGGTCGGAGTAATCGAAGCCCACCCGGTTCGCGGTCGACTTGCTGGTCCATTGCCCGAGCCAGGTGTAGAAATCCTCGGTCGCCCGGCTGTAGGAGACCACGGCCTCGAGGCCCCAGTCGGCGGTCTGCCACTGACCGCCCGCACTGGCGCCGCTGGCCAGGTTGGTGAAGTTCTGGGGCTGTTCCTGGCGGCGGGTGGTCGCCTTCGTCGACGTGAACTGGGTGAAGGTGCCATCGGCGGAAACCGTCACCGGCTGGGTCGGGTCGAGGTTGCCTCCCGTCGCCGTCAGGCCGGGCATGTAGCGCGAGCCGTAGCGCTGGTCGCTCTCGCTGAAATTATTGCGAAACCCGCGGAGGAACAGGCGGCCGTCCGTGCCCACCTTCTTCTCGATCGCGCCACTGAGCGACTCGCGGTTGCGCTCATCATGGATGTAGGTCTGCAGCAGGGTCGTCGGCACAAAGCCACTCAGGGGCGTTCCGTTGACGGTGGCCGACATCATGAACCAGTCGTTCGTTTCGTTACTCTGCTCGAGTTCCTTCTTCTGCTCGCGCGAATAGGTCAGGCTCAGGCCCCAATCCCGCTTGGCGCCGAACAAATCCGAAAAGCTCACGACGCCCCGGTACCCGGACTCCTCGGCGAGGTCGTTATAGCTGCCGGCGACGCTGATGCTGGCGACGCGCCGGTTGTAGTCGAACGGGCTCTTGCCTTTCAGCAAGACGGCGCCGCCGACGCTGTCGCCATCGAGATCGGGCGTGACCGTTTTGACGACCTCCATACTCCCCACTTGAGCGGAGGAATACACATCCAACTGAACCGACCGCATGTCGCCGCCGATGGCGTCACTGTGCGAACCGTTGGCCGCGAGCAGCGACATGCCATCGAGCGTTACGGAGTTCCAGCCCGGAGCCGCCCCGCGGATGGTGACGTACAGCGGCTCCCCGCGAAAGCTGACCGTCGAGACGCCAGGCACGCGCTGCAGCGATTCGGCAATGTTCTTGTCCGGGAAATTACCGATGGCGTCGGCGGCGACGATGTTGCGGATGTTGCCGGCGGTCTTCTGTTGGTTGAGCGCGCGGGCCTGGCCCTCGCGGACGCCCTCCACCTTGAACGCCTCGAGCTGCACCACCTCGCTGCCCATCTGCACCTCCAGGGCCGCATTCGCGCCCGCGGTGACGGTCACGGGACGTTCCACTGCCCGGTAACCCAGATACGTAAAGCGGAGCACGTGCTCGCCCGGCGGGAGGGCGTTGAGCTGGAAGCCGCCCTGGCGGTCGGACGCCGCGGTGTACTCGCTGCCAACAATCTGGATCTCGACGCCCGGGAGCGGCGCCCGATTGTTGGCATCAAGGACCCGGCCGCCGACGGATCCGGCGGACTGGGCCGGCAGGCTTAAGGCAGTCAGGGGCAACAGCAGGAGCAACGCAACGGTCGCGCGCAGGGAGGACAGGGTCATGGCAGCTTGGGGTTGAGGTGAATCGCAGGAAGCGAAAACCGCGGCGAGGTTATCCGAAGGGGGTTCGCGGCACTAGGGCATATTGCGTTTATGTATTTACATTTTGCGTCATTCCCTTCGACTCCCCGCCATGCCCCGCGCCGCCCTGCGCCTCGGCGCCTTCCTGCGCCTCGATACGTACCATTCGCATGGAATCCTGCGCGGGCTGGCGCGATTTGCGCGGGAGCATCCCAATTTCGCGATTCTCAAACTGCCGCAGCCGCCCAACTATTCACTCGCCCAGCTCCGTAGTCTCCGGCTCGACGGCCTGATTGTCCGCGTCGGTTCGCGGCGCGACGAAAACATCCTGTGCAAGTCAGGCCTGCCGGTGGTGAATATCTCGGGGCAGTTCGCGACCCACCAGCTGGCCTGGGTAAACTCCGACGACCAGAAGGTCGGTGCCATGGCCTTCGACCACCTCTGGCGGCGGGGCTACCGGCACTTCGCCTATTGCGGCAATCGCACGCATTGCGCCTCGCTCCGGCGTTACCGGAGTTTTCGAGCCGCCGTCCAGCAGGCCGGTGGCTCGTTCGATCACTACGTCCTGCCGCGCCGCGAGGAATCCACCCCCTTCCCCGAGCAAGTCCGGCGGGACCTCGCCGCGTGGCTTCGCCGCCTCCCCCTGCCGGTGGGCATCCTGGGCTTCAATGATCGCGTGGCGCTGGAACTGGCCGAAGCCTGTCACCTGGTCGGTTTGGAAATACCGCGACAGGTGGCCGTGGTGGGCGTGGGCAACGACCTCACCCGTCTCGAATTTGCGCCGACGGAAATCACCAGCATCGAACTGCCCACCCTTCAACTCGGCTATGAGGCGGCCAGGATCCTGCGGCAAATGATGCTCGGAAACCTGGCCCCCTCGGAACACCTGCTCGCCCCGCCTAAAATCATCACCCGGCGCTCCACGGATCACTTTGCCGTGGGGGACGAGGTCGTCGCCATCGCGCTCGATCACATCCGGGAGAATCGCAGCAACACCATTTATGTGGAGGACGTCGCGCGGGCCGCGGGCGTGTCGCGCCGGGTGCTCGAAAAACGTTTCCGCCTGACGCTCAACCTCTCGGTCTACGACGTGGTCCAGCGATCCCACCTCGAACGGGCCCAGGAGTTGATGGCTGATCCCTCCCTGTCGCTCAGTGAGATCGCCTATGCCAGCGGTTACGAGAACCCGCGCCACCTGAGCCTCGCGTTCCAACGTCTGCTCAAAAAAGCCCCGGGAAAATACCGCACCGGTCTTCTGGCCGGCCAGCAAGCGGGCCAGCTTTAGAGCGGGCCCGCCTGCCGGCCGGAGCGTTAACCGTGTCCGGTTTTTCCACCCGACTCAGCCGTGCCCGCCATGATGATGCGGGCGCCGCGTTGATAGGTGAAATAGGAATAGGCCCAGTTCACGAAGACGGAGATGCGGTTGCGCAGGCCGACGAGGAAGACGATGTGCAGCGCCAGCCACATCAGCCAGGCCGGCATGCCGCTCAGATGCACCCGGCCGATCTGCGCGATCGCCTTGGAGCGGCCGATCGTCGCCATGTTGCCCTTGTCCCAATAGGCGAACGCCCCGCGCTCCGCGGGCTGGCGCGCCCCCACGCGCAGGTCGTGGGCGATGAGCTTCGCGACAAACGTGCCGCCCTGCATGGCGCCCTGCGCCACCCCGGGCACGACCACGCCCTTCGCGTCGGTGAGCGTCGCAAGGTCGCCCACGGCGAATACCTTCGGATGACCCGGCAGGCTGAGGTCGGGCCGCACCTTGATGCGGCCCGCGCGGTCGGTTTCCACGCCCAGCGAGCGTGTGACCGGGCTCGCCCCGACGCCGGCGGCCCAGACGATGTTGCCGGCGCGGAGCGGCTGGCCGTCGAGTTCGACTTCGTCCTGGCGGATGCCGGTGACGCGCGTGTTCAGCCGAACCTCCACCCCCAGTCTGGTCAGCTGCCTGAGCGCGCTGGCGGAAAGATCCTCCGGAAACGTGCCGAGCACGCGCGGGCCGCCCTCGACGAGCAAGATGCGCGCCTGGCGCGGGTCGATGTGGTCGAAGTCGCGATAAAGCACCGTGCGCGCGAGCTCGGCGAAGGAGCCCGCGAGTTCGACGCCGGTCGGGCCGCCGCCGACGACCACCGTGGTCATCAATTCCTCGCGCTTCTTCGGGTCGGTTTCCACCTCGGCCCGTTCGTAAGCCAGGAGCATGTTGCGCCGCAGGAGGACGGCATCGTCCAGCGTCTTGAGGCCCGGCGCGAACTGCTCCCAATCGTCGTGTCCGAAGTAACTCGTCTGCCCGCCCAGCGCGATGACGAGGTAGTCGAACGCGAGGCTGCCATGATCGAGCTCCACGCGCCGCGCGGCGAGGTCGATCGAGCGCACCGAGGCCATCAGGACGGACAGGTTGGGCTTCTTGCGCAGGATCGAACGGATCGGTTGCGCGATGTCGGGCGCCGCGAGCCCCGCCGTCGCCACCTGGTAGAGCAGCGGTTGGAAAACGTGGTGATTCTGCCGGTCAACCACCGTGACGCGCGCGAGGTGCGAGGGGAATTCCTTGGCGAACATAAGCCCGCCGAAGCCGGCACCGAGGACGACCACATGCGGGAGTTGGGCGGAGGCGGAAGCGTTCATGACAGCCAGAGCGTAGCCATGACTGACACCGAGTAAACCTGTCTGGCGCGGTATTTCCCTGACTGTCCGGCCCACCCTTGCGGGGCTTATGAGTGGGATTAGGCCGTTCGTTTGAGGTCCCCTTATCAAGATTCATCGAGGGAATCCCACCCGGCAACGCCTCACCTAATGCTTGCATCGGGCCGGGGACAGCGCTCCTTGTAGGGCATGGTCGCGCCCACGGACATCCAGCTGATCGGTACGGAAGTGGCCCTGCGTTGGGAGGACGGGCATGAGAGTTTCATTTCGTTCGCCACGCTGCGGGCGGCTTCGCCGAGCGCCGAGGTGCGGGGCGAGCGTGATATTTTCGGGCACCAGTATGGCGGCGAGGTTCCGCGCAATTTCGTCGGCATCGAGGTCACCGGCTGGGAACGCATCGGCAATTACGCCATTCGTTTCGAATTCAGCGACGGCCATCGCACCGGGCTTTATACGTACGAGATGCTGCGGAAGCTGGGCGACACGCCGAAGACGTGAATGGATCGCCGGCCGGTTAAAGGGGCCCGCGTCGTGAGACGGCTGGCGCCCGCGATCCGACGATCGCGGCTACACTCAGGCGGTATGGACGGGGCGGCCGCGGCCGCCCAAGCGCGTAGGGGGGCAACGCGCCCCCCTACCGCCCCGCGACCACGCCGCGCTCGCTACGTTCGACGAAGGTGAGGAAACGCTTGAAGTCGTCGCTCGTGCCGAGCGGGTGCGCGTGCATCTTCTCGAAGGCCTGCGTGCGGTTGTGGCCGGCGCGGTAGAACACGCGGAAGGCCTGCTTCACCGCCTCCAGCCGGTCGATCGTGAATCCGTTCCGCTCGAGGCCGACCTTGTTGATCGAGCGCGCGATGGCGGGGTTGCCGTCGGCGATGATGTAGGGCGGGACGTCCTGCACGATCTTGGACATCGCGCCGACCATCGCGAAGGCGCCGATGCGGCAGAACTGGTGCACGCCGCACTTGGCGCCGAGGGCCACGTGGTCCTCGACGATGACGTGACCCGCGAGGCCCACGGAATTGCTGGCGATGATGTGGCTGCCGAGCTGGCAATCGTGCGCGACGTGGCAGTAGGCCAGGATGGTGTTGTCGTTGCCGATGACGGTGAACTCGCCGTCCTTGGTGGCCCCGTGGACGCTGACGTATTCGCGGAGCACGTTCCGGTCGCCGATGCGCACGCCCGGGTTGCCGCCCTTGTATTTCAGGTCCTGCGTCTTGGAGCCGATGCAGGTGAACGGAAAGATCTCGCACTGGGCGCCGACGGTGGTGTTGCCCTCGACGCTCGCGTGGTGGTGCAGCACGGTGCGGTCACCGATGGCCGACTGGGCGCCGACGAAGGCGTAGGCGCCGATGACCACATCCTCGCCCAATTTCGCGCCGGGCTCGATGATGGCGGTGGGGTGAATCTGGTTCGCCATGGACGTCAGTCGAGCGCGCTGTTGTCGACGGTGGCGAACATCAAGTCGGCGGAGCAGACCACCTGGCCCCCGACGCTGCACTCGCCCTCGGCGCAGGCAATCGTGCCGCGGACCTTGGTCAGCTTGACCTTCACGCTCAGCTGGTCGCCGGGGCGGACGGGCTTGCGCCACTTCACCTTGTCGCAGCTCATGAAGAGAGCGGTCTTCCCCTCCATGCTCGTGCGCCGGATCATGAGGATGCCGGCGGCCTGCGCCATCGCCTCGACCTGCAGGACGCCCGGCATGACCGGGTTGCCGGGATAGTGGCCCTGGAAAAACGGTTCGTTGAACGTGATGTTCTTGATCGCGGTCAGCGTGTCGTCGGTCATCTCGACCACGCGGTCGAGCATCACGAACGGGTAGCGGTGCGGCAGCGTGTCGAGCACGCGCCGGATATCGAGCGTGGTCTCCGTGGCGATCTCCGCCTTCGCGGCCGCGGGCTTGGCGGCCTTCTTGCCGCCCTTCTTCCACGCCTCGTACTTCTCGAACAGGATCTTGGTCAGCTCCGCGTTGACGGCGTGGCCGGGCCGCGTGGCGACGATGTGCGCCTTGAGCGGCACGCCGAGCAACAGGATGTCGCCGATGATATCGAGGATCTTGTGCCGGACGAACTCGTCGGGGAAACGCAGCGGTTCCTTCGAGATGATCTTGTCGCCCTTGATCACGACGGCGCAATCGAGCGAACCGCCCTTGATCTTGCCCATCTTGATGAGCTCCTCGATGTCCTCGTAAATGGTGAACGTGCGCGAGGCGGCGACCTGCGCGGCGTAAACCTCGGGATCGATCACGAGCGACAGGTGCTGCGTGTGGATGCCGCGGTCGTCGGCGGACGTGCAGGTGATCTTCAGGCCGTCGAACGGCAGCGCGATGATCGAGGAATTGCCGCGGGCGACGGAGACGGTCTCGGTCAGGGCGAAATACTCGCGCTCGGCATCCTGCTCGACGGGTTCGCCCTGCTGGATGAGCTGGACGAACGGGCGGGCGGAGCCGTCCATGATCGGCGGCTCGCTGGCATCGATCTCGATCAGGAGGTTGTCGATGCCGTAGCCGTGGAGCGCGCTGAGCACATGCTCGACCGTGTGGAGCTTGGCGTGGCCGACCTGGATGGTGGTGGCGCGCACGAGGTCGGTGACCTGGTCGACGCGGGGCTTGAGCTCGGGATGGCCGTGCAGATCCACCCGCCGGAACACGATGCCGTGGTTCGCGGGCGCGGGCTTGAAAGTCATGTGCACGGCGTCTCCAGTGTGCAGGGCGTTGCCCTTGATGGAGACCTCGCGCAGAAGGGTGCGCTGCTTCATTGGTATGTCGCGGCAGTGTCGGAAACCTCTTGGAAATGACAAGCTTGGAGATGGTTGGGCCGTCAGACCGCCCGGTAGCCGAACGCGGGAGCGTTTGACCGGCGGCCGCGAAAGCCAAACGCTCCCGCGTTCGGCTACCTATTCGGGAGACAGCTGTTGACATGCCCGAAATCGGCTGGGTATTCCTGTACCCTTTCAACAGCCAAACCCTCCGACCCGAAACCGTCATGCCCGCAGCCAACGATCTCAAGAAAGGCCAAGTCATCACCTTCAACGGCGAGCCGCACCTCATCATGGAGACGCAGCACCGCACGCCCGGCAACCTGCGCGCCTTCGTCCAGGTGAAAATGCGCAACCTGCGCTACGGCAAGTCGCTCGAGCAGCGCTTCAACTCTCCGGACCACGTCGATGTCCTCCAGACCGACCGCCGCACCCTGGAGTTCAGCTACGCCGACCGCGAGGTCTTCTCCTTCATGGATCCCGAGACCTTCGAGACCTTCGAGATCAACGCCGCCATGATCGGCGAGGCGAAGAACTACCTCGTCGCCAACGGCAAGGCCGACGTCCTCTTCATCAACGACGTCCCCGTCACGATCGACATCCCCTCCTCCGTCACCCTGAAGGTCACCGAGAGCTCCGAGGGTATCAAGGGCGACACCGCCTCGAACGTCCAGAAGCCCGCCACGATGGAGACCGGCCTGGTCGTCCAGGTGCCGCTCTTCATCAAGGCCGGCGAGCTGATCAAGGTCAGCACGGCCGACGGTTCGTATCTCGGTCGCGCCTGATCCGGATCACCGGTCGGAAAATTTCAGCCCGCGGTTCACGCCGCGGGCTTTTTAATTGTGGAGGGCCCAGCTCCGGCTGGGCCGGCATGCGGACGCGATATCATCCTCGCGGCCCAGCGGGAGCTGGGCCCTCCACCAAAGACAACCCGGCCCGCCAGGAGACCGACCCTCCACTACCACGGCACCGTGGTCGCATCCTTGCCATTGATGGCCACGACGGCGGCCTCGTAGGCCGGCAACACGTCCGCCACCTTCGACGCGGACATCGCCAGGTCGCGCAGGATGCCGTCGCGCAAGCCGTAGATGCACGCGTGCACCGTCAACTGCTGGCCGCGGGCCCAGGCGTCCTCGACGATCGTGGTCGAGCAAACGTTGAAGGCCTGCTCGACGGCGTTCAATTCGCACAACCGCGAGCTGCGCGCGGTGTCGTCCGGCAGGAAGCGCAGGCAATTCTCGTGTTTCTCGCGGACGTCCTGAACGTGGCGCAGCCAGTTGTCGGCCAGGCCGACGCGCTCGCAGCGGATGACCTTGCCGACGCCGCCGCAGCCGTAGTGACCGACCACCATGATGTGCTTCACCTTGAGCACATCGACGGCGAACTGGATCACCGAAAGGCAGTTCAGGTCCGTGTGCACGACCACGTTGGCGATGTTGCGGTGCACGAACACCTCGCCGGGCAGCAGGCCGATGATCTCGTTGGCCGGCACGCGCGAGTCGGAACAACCGATCCACAGGTATTCCGGGCTCTGCTGGCGCGCCAGCGTTTGGAAAAAATCCGGGTCCCGGCGCTTGATCGCCTCCGCCCACGCTTGGTTCTGGTCGAACAAATGCTTCAGGCTGTGCATCGGCGCCGAGATTTGCGCCGACCGCCGGGTTGTCCACTCCCGATTTTCCCGCGCCGAGAGTTTGGTTGAGCCCGCCCCGCCGGCAGGCATCCTGCGGTGGTTCCATGAAAAAATCCTTCCGCATGATCGGCCTGCTGCTCGCCCTGGCGGGCGGCGTGGCCGCCACGCCGCCCGCGGCGCAACCGCGTTTCAACCACGCGGCGTTTTACGTCGTCGACCTGAAGGCCAGTGCGGACTTCTACCGCTCCGTCGTCGGCCTGCAGGAAATTCCGGAGCCGTTTCATGACGGCAAGCACGCGTGGTTCGAGATCGGGCCGAAAATGGCGTTGCACCTTATTTCCGGCGCGCCGGGCGTTTTGCCGAAGGAGAAGCGCACGCATTTCTGCCTGTCCGTTCCCTCGGTCGATGCCTTTGTCGCCCGGCTCAGGGAGCACAAAATTGCCTACGAGGACCTGGCCGGCACCCGGGCCGCCGTGACCCGCCGGCCCGATGGCGTGAACCAGATTTATTTCCAGGATCCGGACGGCAACTGGATCGAGATCAACGACGCGAAGGAATAGCCGCGTCATGTCGCTGATTTGCCCGCTGTGCCGCGGCGCGTTGGTCCCGGTCGAAAAATCCTACCGCTGCCCCGCGGGCCATGCGTTCGACTGCGCGAAGGAAGGCTATCTTTCGCTGCTGCACGGCCGGCAGAAAGGCGAAGGCCGCGGCGACAGCCGCGCCATGATGCTCGCACGGGACCGCGTGCACCGCGCGGGCGTGTTCGCGCCACTGGTGGCGGCGCTGGCCGCCCTGAAGTTCGCGCAGCCGGTTCGCTCCCTCCTGGATCTGGGTTGCGGCGAGGGGTTTTTTCTCGAGCGGATGATCCGGACCCACCACATCCCCACGAGCTACGGCCTGGACCTGTCGGTCGACGCCGTGAAGCTCGCGGCCCGGACGTTGAGGCAATCGTTGATTCTCCGCGCGGACTTGTTGCAGCCCCTGCCCTTTGCCGACGGCAGTTTGGACCTGGTCCAATCGATCTTCGCTCCGCGGCCCCTGACCGAAATTAAACGTATCCTGCGCCCGGGCGGCCATGCGCTGTTCGTGTATCCCCAACCCGACCACTGGCAGGAGCTCCGCGCGTTCCTGCCGCTCGCAAAAATCGGCGAGGAAAAACCCGCCGCCCAACTCGAGGGGTTCGTCGCGCACGCCCCGTTGTCCGTGACCGAAAAAATCGATCTGAACCACGCCACCCTCGTCGACTTGGTGGAAATGTCCCCGTCCATTCACCGGCTCACGCGCGAGGGTGCCTCCTGGCAGAACCTCCTCCCCACCCGCCTGGGCGCAACCCTCTCGGTGCGCACGGTCCTCTTTCAAAAGACGTAGCACGCTCCGACGCCCAGCGGCTTGTGCCGCTCAGCGCAGGTAAGCATCGAGGCATGCATCGAGCTCGACGAGGCGCTCGTGCGAGAGTTGTCCGAGCGCGCCACGCAGCCGCCCCTTCCTGACCTGCCGGATGCCCGGGATCACCGCAAAACTGTCCTTGGCGGCAAAACTGCCCACCGCGACCCGCAACGGCCATATCTCCGGCGCGACGCTGGAAGTCGGGACAACCACCACGGTATTGAGCACGTCATTGTACGCTGTGCCCGACACGACAATGCCGGGCCGCACCTTGCCCAACTCCGGCGGGGTCGCGTCACTCAAATCCACCCAGACAACCGTGCCGCGCTTCATGGCTTCTTGGGCTCAACGTCATCAGTCAGCGGCGCGGATTCCCACACTTCCATTGCCGTTCGTTCCTGTGGATTCTCGAGCAAAAACTGCTGATAGGTAACCGCCGCCTCCCGGTGGGCCCGGGCGCTGTACTCCCGTTCGATCAAATCGCGCACATAGCCCGAGATACTCTCATCCTTTGGCTTCAACGCGGTGACTTTTTTGACCAAGTCCGCTTCTAGCTTTATGGTAGTCGCTGACATACCATTTGGGTAGTCATCTGGTACTCTACGTCAACATCGGATCCCCTCAACTAGCCAGCAATACCCCATTAGGCCTCAACATCCTGAAGCGCAGTGCCATCGAAGCCTTACGCACTTTCAGACTGTTGTCCGCTGTCGCCAACGCACCCACATGCAGAGCCAAAGTTAGGTACTCATTGTCGTGAATATCATGCTCCAATCTCTCCTCGCTGAGTAGATTCCCTGGGCCGGGATACCGCCTTAATAGAACCAATGCCTGCAACACCTTCGCTTGGAGGTAGCAGTAGTAAAGCCATCGTGAATCAAGTCGGACAGCGTGCTTGAAATTCAGTTGCTTGGCGATCGTACGTATGCGCGCGACTTCCTGAAGCTTTTCCCAAAGAGCGAGAAATTCGCCTTCGGATGAGTGCACCGCCTGCATCTCCAAATCTGAAAAACCAGGTACCCAGCGGTCTTTAATCACCCTTAGGAAGAATCCAATCTGCCGCTTGAGATCAGTGGCGCGATATGACGCGATGGCCTCCTCAAGATTCGGCGCCAATGACCACGCGTCATTCAAAACATCGGGATTAATATTCAGACGCGGAAAATCCCCTACCTCACACGGTTTCCCCAAGTCGTACTCTTTCTTGAGCAACCCCGGCAGCCATACCCGACGAAATTCAGGAAAATTTCCTAGCTCACGAACGCGCTTTTCCTTGGCCGTTGTGAAAGCTTCAAAGACAAAGGCCGACGGAACGCAAATTGTGTATTGATCGGCCAAGCCACCTAGCATGCTCGGTTTCTTGTGAGCATAGCTCTTGTCGAGAACTAGCGGCGGTTTCATTTGCTTTACCGCCCGGGACATACCTCAGGTCATCCGCACCCAGAGGAGCTTGAGGTAGCGGCTTTCGAGGCAGTTGGAATAGACGGGGTGGTCCACCCCGGGGCCGGTGCGGTCGAAGATCTGCATGCGGCGGTTCAGGCGGTGGACGCCCTTGATCACGCATTCCTCGAAGGTCTCGAGCGAGACCAGGCCGGAACAGGAACACGTGACAAAGAGGCCGCCGGGCTTCACGAGACTGGCCGCAATCGTGTTCAGGTCGGCGTATTTCCGCATGCCCTCGGCGGCGCCGGCGGGCTCGCGCGTCATGACGAACTTCGGCGGGTCGCACAGCACGGCGTCGAATTGCTCGCCGTTCTTCATCATCTGGCGCGCGTAGGCAAAGGCGTCCGCGTGCACCCACTTCAGCTTGTTCGGCGAAACCTGGTTGAGGTTCGCGTTCCGCCGGCCTTGCGCGATGACCTTCTCATCGAGGTCGACGGCGGTGATCTCGCTCGCGCCGCCGAGCGCGGCGTTGATGGAGAAACCGCCGGTGTAGCTGCACAGGTCGAGCACGCGGGCGCCCTTCACGAGCTGCCCGAAACGCTTCCGGTTGTCGCGCTGGTCGCAGAAGAAACCGGTCTTGTGGCCCTCGGCGAAATCCACCTCGTATTTCACGCCGCCCTCGCGGATGCGCACCTTGTCCGGCGCCGAGGCCGTCAGCTCCTTCATCTGCGACGGCTTGATGCCCTCGAGGCTGCCGAGGTCGTGGTCCACGTGCACGCGCACGTGCTTCGTGCCGCAGAGCTCATGCAGGAGCGGCAGCCACTGCGGCAGGCGCTGGAAAATGCCGAGCGAATACACGTCGCAATAAAGCGTGTCGGCGTAGCGGTCGACCGTGAGGCCGCTGATGCCGTCGCCGTCGGAGTTGATCACGCGCCAGGCGTCGGTGGACTCGTCGAGCCTGAACATGTCCTGGCGCAGCGCGACGGCGCGGCGAATGGCCATTTCGAAATATTCCTCGCCGATGGGCTGGTGGGAATGAACCACGACGCGCAGCGGCATCTTGGCGCGCGGATTGAAGAGGCCCGTGCCGACACGGTGGCCGAACTTGTCGTAAACGGAAACCAGGTCGCCGGGCTTCGCATCCCGCGACACCTCGCCGAGCATGCGCGGAAAAATCGCCGGCTGGAACGAGACGAACTTCAGCTGCGCCCACGGCTTCGACCACTGGGCCTGCGGGAGCGGCTCGCCCGGGTCGGGGCGAAAGGGACTGTTGATGGGGGCCTGTTCGGGGGGCGCTTCCTCTTCCATGTGCGCCCACGCAATGCGGCCCGCGGCGCGAGCGCAAAGAAAAAGCCGGGGCGCCGGATCCGGGCCCGCGGCGTGCAGCGCCAGGTGGCGCGCACTGCCCCCGTGCGCTGGTTTGAAAGCGGGCCCTCAAGCGCACCGGGGTCAGTGCGCGGTCACCTTTTTCCGGGCACCGGATGGCGAATCGTGCAGGAGTCCGCCTAAGCCCGTCCCTTGCCGATGAGGAAATAGAGGATCGAACCGAGGAACGGCAGCAGGATGATGACCAGCACCCAGACGATCTTGTTGGAATTGTTGCCTTTCAGGCAGTCGACGAGCGCGGCGATCCACAGCACGATGCACAGGACGGAGATGAGATAATTGATGTTCATAAAACGAGAATGTCCCACGCATAGACCGCTCCGGGCCCCGGAGGATAGCATCAATCTGGCAGGCAGAAATAAAAAGGCCGGTTCCGCAGGGAACCGGCCTTGAAAGGATCGTGGCGGGAAGCCGCTCCGCCCGCTCAGGCGACGCGCTCGACGACGAGCGGCGGCGGGATCGGGCGCTTCGGCGCGAGGCGGTAGGCGTCCTTGAAGTAGTTGAGCGCCTGCTCGAGCTTCGCCTCGTCGTTGTAGTGGATCATCATCAGCGGCTCGCCCTGCTTGACCTGCGTGCCGACCTTCTTGATTTCCGAGACGCCGACGGCGTAGTCGATCTTGTTGTGGTGCGCGGGATCCTTGCCGGCGCCGAGGAGCGAAACGCCCTTGGCGATCATGGCGGCATTGATGGTGTGCACGTAGCCCCGCTTCGGGGCCGGCAGCTTGCGGATGTGCTTCGCCGTCGGGAATTTTTCCGGATGGTCGATGTAGGAGATGTCGCCGCCCTGGGCCTTGATCATGTCCTTGAACTTCTCGAGGGCTGAGCCATCGGTGAGGTGGCGCTGCACGGTCTGCTTGGCCGAGAGCGTCGAGCCGGCGACGCCCGCGAGGCGGACGATCTCCATGCCGAGCTTCAGCACGAGCTCCTTCATGTCCTCGGGGCCCTCGCCCTTGAGGAGCGCGATGGCCTCCTTGATTTCCAGCGCGGTGCCGACGGTGTCGCCGAGCGGCTGGTTCATGTCGGTCACGAGCGCGACGCAGCGGCGCTTCATGGAGCGGCCGACGCGGGTCATGGAACGGGCGAGCTGCTTCGCCTGCTCGAGATCCTTGATGAAGGAGCCGTTGCCCCACTTCACGTCGATCACGAGGCCCTCGGCGCCCTCGGCCAGCTTCTTGGAGAGGACGCTGCCGGTGATGAGCGGAAGGCTCGGGATGGTGCCGGTCTCGAGGCGAAGGTCGTAGAAGATCTTGTCCGCCGGGGCGAGCTCGGGGCTCTGCTCGGCGATGGCGCCGCCGACGCGCGCGAGCTGGTCGACGAAATGCTGGATCGACATGTGGCTCTTGAAGCCCGGGACGGCCGAAAGCTTTTCGAGCGTCGTGATGACGAACTCCTGCTCGACGCCGCACATCATCGGGACCACGACGCCGCTGGCCATGGCCAGCGGCGCGAGCACGAGGGCGGTCTTGTCGCCCACGCCGCCGGTCGAATACTTGTCGATCTTCGGCTTCGAGATATGCGACAAATCGATGACCTCGCCGGACAGCATCATTTCCTCCGTGAGAATCGCCGTCTCCTGGGCCGACATGTTGGCGAAGAAAATCGCCATCAGGAGCGCGGCCTGCTGGTGTTGGGGCATCTCCCCATCCAGCGTGGAATCGATAATGTAGCGGATTTCCTCCTGCGTGAATTCCTGGCCGTCGCGTTTCTTCTCAATCAGGGAAGTAAACGACGGCTTGATGAAGCGACGCGTGGGAATGGGACGTTTTCTCATGGAGATCTCTAGGTGTGCAGGGGGGATGTCGCCTTGCGGCGCAAAGCTCGTGGAGGCAATGGGTTTTGCCAATTTTGTCGAGACTAAAATGGGCTCCTCGACGACGTTACTCACAGCGGTTTCCAGGACGGTTTCCATGGGACATGGATACACCAAAAGGCAGGCGGCGCAACCCGCCAAAATCCTTCTTGCTCAAAGCCAAGCGCAATTCCTCAATGACCCGATGTCCCTGCCCTTTAACGTCGCCAGCCACCTCGATACGGCCCTGCGGTCCGCCGCCGCCCAGCTCGGATGGGTGGATCGAGGCTTCCAGCCGGAAGTGCGGGTGGCGGACCCCGCCAACGGCGATTTCCAGGTCAATGGCGCGCTCGCTTTCGCCAAGCGCGAAAAGCAGAACCCGCGCGCGCTCGGCCAGCAGTTGGTCGACCAATTGGGTGCGTTGACGGCGGATTTCGACCTCACCCTCGCGGGTCCGGGGTTCATCAACTTCCGCGTGAAGCCCGCCGCCCTGCTGGCCTGGCTGCGGACCTACGATTCCGAACCGCATTTGCGCGAAGGGGCCGCCTCCGCCCGCGCCGGGCAGACCTGGATCGTCGACTACTCGTCGCCCAACACCGCGAAGCAGATGCACGTGGGCCACCTGCGTTCGGCGGTCATCGGCGAGGCCATTTGCCGCCTGCTGGCCTTCAGCGGCGCGAAGGTGATTCGCGACAACCATATCGGCGACTGGGGCACGCAGTTCGGCAAACTCATCTGGGCCTACAAGCGCCAGCTCAACGCCGCCGCCCTCGCCGCCGAGCCACTCGAGGAATTCGAGCGCCTCTACAAGGCCGGCAACAACGCCGCCGATGCCGACCCCGCCGTGCTCGCCGAGGCGCAGCAGGAACTCGTGAAGCTGCAGGCCGGCGATCCCGAAAACACCGCGATCTGGAAAAGGATCAACGAGGTCTCGCTCGCGGCGTTCCAGGTCATCTACGACCAGCTCGGCATCAGGTTCGACGTCACGCTCGGGGAATCCTTCTACAACGACAAGGTCGAGCGCGTGTATCGCGAGCTCACCGACTGCGGCCTCGCGCAGGAGAGCCAGGGCGCGCTCGTGGTGTTCCATCCCGAGCACCCGCGCTTCAAGACCCAGCCGTTCATCATCCGCAAGAAGGATGGCGCCGCGAATTACGCGTCCAGCGACCTCGCGACCGCGCTCTACCGCACGGAGCATTTCAAGATCGACGGCGCCGCCTACGTGATCGATTTCCGCCAGAGCGACCACATGGACCAGCTGTTCCTCACCGCGAAAAAGTGGTTCGAGAAAACCGGCCGCAAGCTGCCGCAGCTCGAGCACGTGGACTTCGGCACCGTCCTGGGCGAGGACAACAAGCCGTTGAAGACCCGCAGCGGGGAAAACATCCGGCTCAAGGACCTGCTCAACGAGGCGCGCGAGCGGTCGTTCGCGCTCGTCAGCAGCAAGAACCCCGACTTCCCCGAGGCGGAGCGCCGCGCGATCGCGGACATCGTCGGCGTCGCCTCGGTGCAATACGCCGACCTTTCGCAAAACCGCTCCAGCGACTACGTGTTCACCTGGGACAAGATGATTTCGCTCGAGGGCAACACCGCCGCCTACCTCCTCTACGCCGTGTCGCGCATCCGGAGCATTTTCCGCCGGGCCGGACTCGATGCTGCGCAACCGCCCGTCGACGCCGCCACCGCGCCGGAAACGCCGCAGGAAATCGCCCTCGCGCGCAAGCTCGTGAAGTTTGCCGACGCGGCGCAACTCGCCACGAACACGCTGCGGCCGCATTTCCTCGGACTCTTCCTGTACGAGCTCGCCGGCGAATTCAGCACGTTCTACGCCGCCGACAAGGTGGTCGTCGACGACCCGGCCGTGCGGGCGCGCCGCCTGTTGCTGTGTCACCGCACGCTGGTCGAACTCGAGACCGGCCTGCACCTGCTCGGCCTGCGCACCGATTTGGCGCGGATGTAAGGAGGATTTCCTGGCGGAGCTTGCTTGCAAGCGATCGGCGTCCGCGCAGACGGCGCGCATCCATCGCTTGCAAGCGAGCTCCTCCAAAATGCCATTGGCCGCCGCCGCGCGGCCTTTCAGGTTTCTTTACGACTTCGCTCTTGCCGCTGCCCGCCCGGCCAGCAACATGACGCCACTATGTCCGGTGGCTCCTCTTCTTCCTCCGGCCCGGAATATTACGTCCGCGGCCTCAACGACACCGAAGCCCGCGGCCCGTTCTCGATGGAACAGCTCCGCTCGCTCACCGAGAGCACGGACCCGGCGAAGAACATCACCCCGGAAACCTATTTCTACGACGCCGCCACCGAGCAGTGGCTGCAGATCGGGACCCACACCGAGTTGAAGGCCGTCCTCTGGCCCGAGAAAAAGAAGATGGGCTTCAAGCAGAAGGAATTCAAATCGATCAACGAGGAGAAGACCGACAGCGCGCCGGCCATCACCGTGCAGGAATTCCTCGCCGCGGCCGAGGGCAAGACGGACGAGACCAAGGGCAAGAAGGACAAGGGCGGCCAGATGATGCTCGCGGCCCAGTGGGGCACCCGCTCCGCCGCGGTCATCTCGCTGCTCAGCGCCGTCGCATTGATCCTGCCGAGCATCGACCTGCTCATGGCGATGGATTTCGCGAAGCTGGCGGACAAGCCGTTCGTCTACCTCGGGCTGGTCGATGCCGTCATCGGCCTGCTGCTCTTCCTGGGCGTCATCACGATCTACCCATTCGTCCGTTTCCGCGCCGTGTTCGGGCTCGGGTTCCTCGGTTTCCTGTTCATGACGCAGGGCCAGTTGACGCCGATGATCGCGGTCTCCGCCGCCTCGACGGGTTTGTACTTCTGCACGATCTTCCTGAGCTACATCCCGCTCGCCGTCGCCGCGCTGGTCGGCCTGGGGGGCATCGGGATGCTCCTTGCCCTGCCCTATTCCTAGGCGCGCCGCCCCGCGCCCGGTCCGCCCATGCCGCTGAAGACGCTCCTGGCCCGGCTCCGGCAACTGTGGACGCATGACATCTGGGCGGCCGGCCTGATCCGGGACCGCTCACCCAAAAGCCGGGCGTATGCCTTCCTGCGGGTGGTTTCGATCACCGCCTCGGGACTGAACGAGATGCACGTCGCGATCCGCGCGGCGGCCCTGAGCTACAGTTCGCTCCTCGCCCTCGGGCCGCTCGTCGCCATCGCGGTGCTCATTTCCGGCTTCGCCCTGGGCAACCAGGATCCCGCGTTCGCCGCGCAGGCCGTGAACCGCGTGATCAGTTTCATCGCGCCCCAGGTCGCCCAGTACGACCGCGCCGGCGGGACGGAGCCGCCGAAGACCGACACCCCGGCCGCCACCACCGACAACACCCCGCCAGCCATCGCGACGCCGGAGATGGTGCAGTTGATCAACACGTTCATCGCCAGCTCGCGCTCCGGCACCGCCGGGCTCGTCGGCGTGCTCACGCTTTTCGTCATCGTGATCGGCCTGTTCACGACGATTGAAAACACCTTCAACGACATCTGGGGCGTCCATCGCGGGCGCAGCTGGCTGGCCCGCATCGTCTATTACTGGAGCGTCATCACGCTGGGCGCCGTGGTGTTCTTCACCTCGCTCACGCTGCTTTCCGCCGGCGCCTTCCTGAACGTCTTCTTCGAAAAAATCCCGCTGGGCGAGCAGCTCAAGGGCTTCTTCGTCTGGATGCTGCCGTCGGGCTCCGTGCTGCTGCTCGTCGGCTTATTGACGTTGTTCTACCGGTTCGTGCCGCACACCCGCGTGCGGTGGACCGCCGCGCTCATCGGCGCGGTGCTCGTCACCGCCCTGCTCTTCCTCAACAACTACCTCGCGTTCCTCTATTTCAAGCGCGTCGTCCTCTCCAAGAGCCTCTACGGCTCGGTGAGCATCATGCCGATCCTGATGATCGGCCTCTATATCTTCTGGTTCTTCGTGCTCGTGGGCGGACAAATCACCTACGCGGTGCAAAACGTCCGCTACCGCAGCAGCCAGACCGCCTGGCACAGCCTCAACCACGTCACCCGCGAAAGCATGTCGCTCGTGGTCCTGATGCTGATCGCGCGGCGCTTCAAGGCCGCGGGCCCGGCCTACTCGGTCACGCAGTTGTCCGCGCTCATCCGCGTGCCGTCGCAGATCCTCAACGAAAGCCTCAACCGGCTGTGCGCGATCAAGCTCATCACCGAGCTGCCCCCGGCCGACAACGCCGACCAGAACGACCACCGGTACCAGCCGGCGCGCCCGCTGAACCAGATCACGCTCGATGAATTTCGCCGGGAGTTCGAAAACTTCGGCGAGGCCCCGACCGCCGGCTTGCTGGACAACGTCGACCCGGTCCTGGCGCTTTATCACCAGCGTCTCGCCAGCGCCCTGCCGGCCGCGCTCGGCCACCAGACCTTGGATGAACTGATCGAGGAGCTGCAGCCGAGCCACACCTACGCCCCGTTCGCCCCGAAGGCGTCCACCTGAGTTCGCCGGTCGCGGAGGAGGCCGTTTCCCTCGTAAAAACCGACCTGGAATGACTGGTTTGCCGGCGTTGCTGGTCATGTCGCATTTCCAGTCGTAACAAGCGATGCGACAGTCTCAACAACAAGGATTCGGCGTGTGCGGAACCCAAAGCCCTGAATAAGAGGAAGGTTTTCTTTGAAGTACCTGTGCTTAGTCGTATCTGGGAAACGGGGTAAACGCGCCGTCTACGCAACAGAGCCGTTTACTTGGGCTGCGGTTTTTCTTCGTCTGGAGAAGCATCCATCTCGAAACGTTGGCAACACAGGACTTTGGTGGCGTAAGACTCAAAGTCTGACGCATTGCAAAGAACGGGAATCCGCCTTAATTTAGGCGCAAATATTTTTTGCCGATGCGGAGGTTTTTCGCACGCTTCATTGCAGATGCCCCCGAACTTCCGACTGTCGCTTTTAGCAGCATGTAGTTTCGTTTTGGGCGGGCCGCTGGTGGCCACAGACGCCACTGCACTGAACAAGCTAGGAAGCGCATCCCAAGTGGACATCAAAGAGCGCTTCTCCCTCGATGGTGTCTTTCAAATGGACGGCAAGCACTATGCCTCGGTTCATGATAGACAGACGCAACGCTCTGAATGGGTTTCCCAAAACGAAACGGTTTTCGGTTATGTTGTTAAGGATTTATCCGGAGAGAAGGTCATTCTATCTAAGCCGGGAAACGAGCCTTTGACGCTATATTTGGTGAAGGGCTCCATCGGCGTTCTTGAGAATTCGGCTGCTCCCGAACGTTACTCCAAGGCGTGGATTAACTCAAAAGCGAATCCGATGCTACGCACTGTCCAGCCCATGCCGATTGATATTTATCGTAACTGGCAGAAGCTATCTACTGCTGAAAAATCCCAGATTATTGAGTATTACAAAAACCACGGCTGGCGGTTGATCCTCGCAGAGACCATTGGGGAGACCACCAATTTGGCTTGGGAGAATATTTATGAGAAGGAGCGTTCGGAGGTAATTAAGGCAAATCGTGAAGCATTCGCCAACAGCCTCACGATTGAGCAAAGGACGGACTGGGGCAAAATGAGTTCGAATCAGCCGATCATGATAGCAAACGGGCAACCAACGGCCGAACAGCTAAGGATGGGAGAAGAGCGCCGACGCGCTTTCCAGAACTTCAAGTCAACTCTGTCGGAGTCGCAAAAACAGCAATTTGACGCAATCCCTGATTTCACGACCGGTAAATGGTAGAGCTTATTTGCACATGAAACCGTTCAAATCGTTCGCCTTCGCCGCATTATTCGCGACTTGTTTCGCTTCGGCAGCTCGCGCCCAATACTCAACGAGGGGCGTCCTGACATATATTTCCAATGTCCGGACTTTATATGTCATCGATGCCTATGGCGCACAATGGTGTGATGGGCTTGGGCAGATGAGGATTTACCAATCTAGTGCGGCAGACGGAGTATCTTTCGGATTAACTCAAAACGATGGCGTACTTTTTCAGAGTCATCTGATTTCTTACGGCCCATCAATGTCCAGAACTCCGGAAAATTATAATGGTTTCTATCTTGCCCAAAGTTATTGGTCTGAGTGCAAGAATGCCGAGTATGCTGCGGAGTGGATTCAATCTCATTACTGCAGCTACACCACACCGAATCCATGGAATGCCATGAGCAATGTTTTTCCGGGATATCCCATAAACTGGGATGCAATTTCATTCAGGGAATCAGCTAGTTTTGATGAATCGTTTCATTTCTAAACCACATTACCCACTCCATATTAGCATCGTCGTAGTTAGCCAGAGGTAGGGAAACATTTGACGGTGTTACCTTGTGTTATTTGTCCACTGCGAAGGACGGATTTCAGACTACCTGAAGCCCGGGTGTAACGGGAACGATTCGCCAAAGTAATGGCAGTTGTGCGGCTCAAACCCGTTGAGACCAGATAACGAAATCGCTGCCCCCGAAAGGAAAAGAAACTGGGCCCTCACCGCGCTGCTTCGCCTGTTGACAGCGCCCCCTCGGTTTCTAGGGTCCAACCCTTTCCCCCATGATTTCCTGGATTCAACGCTACTTTCAGAAGCACTTCCGTCTGGTTTTCCTGATGATCCTGATCGCCGTGGCCGTGCCCATGGTGTTCATCTACAGCGCCTCGGGCGGCGCGGGTGATCACGGGAGCGGCAAGCTCCTCGAGAAGCCGTTCTTCGGCCACAACCTGGGCAATGCCGAGGAAGCCCGCCGCATCTTCTCCGACGCCACGTGGAGCGTCCGCCTCAAGGCCGGCTACGACGCCTTCCAAAGCGACCAGCTCCAGCAGTACGCGCTGCAGCGCGTCGCCGGCCTCGCCCTCGCCGACGAGCTCAGCCTGCCCCAGCCTTCCGCCGACCAGGTCTCGAAAGCGGTGCTCACCCTGCGCTTGTTCCAGAACGAGCAGGGCCAGTTCGACCAGACGCGCTACACGCAGTTTGGCGACTCGTTGAAGATCCGCACCGACTTCACAGGGGCCGACGTCACCCGCATCATCCGCGACGACCTGCGCCTCGAGGCGCTCGGCAAGCTCATCGGCGGCCCGGGTTACGTGCTGCCCCATGACGTCAAACAGCAGCTCCTCCTCGCGGACTCCACGTGGACCGCCCAGGTGGCCACGCTGGATTACGCGACCTTCAATCCGACGCTCAACCCGACCGAGGACACCCTGAAGAAATTCCACGAGGAAAATGCCTTCCGCTATGAGGTGCCCGCTCGCCCGCGCCTGAGTATCGTCGAGTTCAAGGGCAGCGAATTCATCCCGCCCGTCGCCCCCACCGAGGCCGAGTTGCGCGCGTTCTACACGTCGAACCCGGAACGGTTCCCGGTCCCGGCCGAGGCCGACAAGAAGGACGAGAAGAAGGATGACAAGGCGACCGTGGACAACTTCCCGAAGGTCCGCGCGCAAGTCGAAGCCGCCCTCAAGGAAGCCGTCGGCGCACGCGGCGCGTCCAAGGCCGCCAACGATCTCGCGAGCGCAATCTACGATCGCAAGCTGGCCGCCAATTCCCCCGAGCTCACCGCCTTCCTCGCCGAGCACCGCCACCCGGCGAAGGCCATCGCGCCATTCGCGCCCGATCATCCCCCGGCCGACATGCCCTGGCTCGCCAACTACGCGGAGCAGATTGCCCGCCTGAGCAAGGACCGCCATTTCTCGGATCCGCTGCCGACCCCGGACAGCTTCGTCGTGCTGCTGTGGAACGAGAGCCTGCCCGGCTACAAGCCCCTCTTCACCGAGGTCCGCGAGCGCGTCCTGGCCGACTACAAGGACAGCGAGAAACGGAAGCTCTTCATCGCGCGCGGCCAGGCCCTGCGCACGCAGCTCCAGGCCGCCGCCAAGACGTCCGCCGCCAACTTCGCCACGGTGGCCGCGAACGAAAAACTCGAGGTCAAGAGCTTCGCCAATTTCACGCTCCGCCAGCCGCCGCAGGACATGCCCTACCAGGCCATCACCACGTTGCAGAGCCTCTCGGCCGGCGACGTGTCCGAGATGGCGGCCGACGCCCAGAAGGGCTACCTCGTTTTCGCGCAGGAGAAAAAACTGCCCGACCTGACCCCGGCCAACCCCCGCTACGTCGAGCTGCGCGATCAGATGGCGCTGCGGACGGCCGCGAACGACAGCAGCGCCTACCTGGCCGGCCTCGTCGAACGTGAGTTGAAGAAGTCCGAGGCGGTCGGAGCTGAGAAGCCCTGAGCCGGCGCCACCGGTCAGCGTCGGGCCGCTCATCCTGTCATAAAGCCGCCCGCCCATTCCTCTCGTGCCACCGCAGCCGCGGTGGCATTTTTCTTCCTGAAACCACCCGAATAAGGGTACCGTCACAAAAAGCTTAAACTTTGGGCCCTTTTCAGGTGTTCTAGCGCCGCCCTCCTTCTCTCTACATGATCATGATTCCCCGCCGTCTCACCGCCGCCTCGCTGGCTGCCCTCCTCGCCTGCTCGGCCGCCTTTTCCCAGGACAGCGTGCCCACTTCCGTACCCGGCGCCTCCGCCGCCCCCGCCGGCCCCGAACTGACCCTCGAACAGTGCATCGCGCGCGCGCTGCAGAAGAATTTCGATCTCGAGACCGGCCGCTATAATCCGCTGATCGCCAAGGACGCCATCGAAAGCCTCAAGGGCGCCTACCAGCCGCAACTCTCCGTCACGGGCTCCACCGGCAAGGCAAGCGTGCCGGGCAGCAGCAGCCGCACTTCCGATCTCCGCGTCGGCGTCACCCAGGAACTCTACACCGGCACCACCGTCAGCGCGAGCAGCCGCATCGACCGCAGCTCCCTCGACCCGGCCACCTCGACCCTCAATCCCGCCTACGACGCCGACCTCACCCTGTCCGTCCGCCAGTCCCTGCTCCGCGGCTTCGGCACCTCCGTGAATCGCGCCGCCATCAACCGCGCCGAAATCGGGCTGCAACGCGCCAATCTCGACTACAAGGCCACCGTCCTCGACGTCATCCAGGCCACCGAGAACGCCTACTACAACCTCGCCTTCGCGCGCGAGCAGCTCAACGTCCGCAACTTTTCGTACGCCCTCGCCCAGCGCCTGTTTGACGAGGCCAAGGTGCGCCGCGACACCGGCGTCGCGACCAACCTCGACGTCCTGACCGCCGAGGTCGGCGTGGCGAATGCCCGCCGCAACGTCATCCTCGCCGAGCAGGCCGTGAAGGATCGCCAGGATGCCCTCCTCGCGCTGATCGGCCAGTTCCAGCTCGATGAAGCGATCGGCACCGTGCGCTTCGCCGAGGTCACCGAGGCCACGCCGATTTTCGCGTCGTCCTACCTGATGGCGAAGCAGAACCAGCCGGACTATCTTTCCTCCCAGGCGGCGATCGAACAGCTGAAGCTGGACGTCAAGGTGGCCAAGGACGACGCCAAGCCCGACCTGACCGTCGGCGGCGCCCTCGGCCTCAGCGGCACCAACGGCAGCGGCCATGACGCCTT
This sequence comes from uncultured Oleiharenicola sp., assembly GCA_964515595.1. Classification (GTDB taxonomy): domain Bacteria; phylum Verrucomicrobiota; class Verrucomicrobiia; order Opitutales; family Opitutaceae; genus Lacunisphaera. The sequence continues at coordinate 132,500 of CAZEUN010000003.1, forward strand.
CGGCGACGCGCTCGACCGGCAGAGTCATTCCTGGCAGGTCGACTTCGCCTTCAACTATCCCTGGGGCCTGACCTCCGGCCGTGCCCGCTCCCGGCAGGCGCTCGCCACCCTCAACCGCGAGCAGGTCCGCCTGAAGCAGATCGAGCAGACCATCGAGGTGCAGGTCCGCAGCGCGGTCCGTTCCGTCGAGACGAACGTCGAGAGCGTGCGCATCGCCGTCCTCGCCGCCAAGCTGAGCGGCCAGCAGTACGAACTCGAGAAGGCCAAATTCGACGCCGGCCAGTCGACCAGCCGCCGGGTGCTCGAGGCGCAGGACGATCTCGAGACCGCCCGCGTGAGCGAGCTGCAGGCCAAGGTCAGCCTGCAAAACGCCATCACCGCCCTTCACCGCATCGAGGGCAGCTCGCTGCAGCGGTACGCGATCACGCTGCCGTAACCGGCCGCTTGCTCGTAGGGGCGCTGCTCGTCGGCGCCCGCGGGCGGCGTCCAGCGCCGCCCCTACATCGGGTCCACCCGCTTCATCCTTTCGGCTTACGACTCAACCCTTGTCGCCCCGCGGCGGCCGGGTTTTTCTTGGGGCACCCCGCGGCCCATGCAGTTCCAGACCATCATCGAGCCGTTTCGCATCAAGACGGTTGAGCCGATCCGGTTCACCACGCGCGACCAGCGCGTCGCCGCGCTCGAGACCGCCGCGTACAATCTCTTTCTCCTGAAGGCGGAGGACGTCATCATCGACCTGCTGACGGATTCCGGCACCGGCGCGATGTCGGCGGCGCAGTGGGCCGGCATGATGTCGGGCGACGAATCCTATGCCGGCGCGCGGTCGTTCTTCCGGTTCGAGTCCGCCGTGCGCGACGTCACGGGCTACCGCCACATCATCCCGACCCACCAGGGCCGGGCCGCGGAACGCATCCTGTTCACCTCCGCCTGCCGCGCGGGCGACGTTGTGCCGAGCAACACCCATTTCGACACCACGCGCGCCAACCTCGAGGCGGTCGGCGCCACCGCCCTCGACCTGCGCTGCGCGGAAGCGACCCAGCCGTCCCTGATTGCCCCGTTCAAGGGGAACATCGACCTGGTCGTCCTCGAACGCTGTCTCGCGGAAAACAAGGGCCGCGTCCCGTTCGCGATGATCACCATCACGAACAATTCCGGCGGCGGCCAGCCGGTCAGCCTCGCGAACATCCACGCGGCCTCCGCGCTGTGCAAGGCGCACGGCGTGCCGCTGATCCTCGATGCCTGCCGCTTTGCCGAGAACGCCTGGTTCATCAAGCAGCGCGAGCCCGGCCAGGGCGGCCGCACGCCGGCGGCGATCGCGCGCGAGGCCTTCGACTGCGCCGACGGCTGCACGATGTCCGCCAAGAAGGACGGGCTCGTCAACATCGGCGGCTTCCTCGCGCTCAACGACGACGCGCTCGCCGCGCGGTGCCGCAACAATCTCATCCTGACCGAGGGCTTTCCCACCTATGGCGGGCTGGCCGGCTACGACCTCGAGGCCCTGGCGGTTGGCATCAAGGAGGTGCTCGACGAGGACTACCTGCGTTACCGCATCCGATCGGTCGCCTACCTCGGCGACAAGCTCACCGCGGCCGGCGTGCCCATCGTGCAGCCGCCCGGTGGCCACGCGATCTACATCGATGCCAGGGCGATGCTGCCGCACATTCCCCAATCCGCCTATCCCGCGTGGGCGCTGTCGCTGGCGCTCTACCTCGAAGGCGGCGTGCGTTCGGTTGAAATCGGATCGGTGATGTTCGGCCGGCAACCCGACGGCAGCGAGAAGCCTTCCCCGATGGAACTGGTCCGCCTCGCGTTCCCCCGCCGCGTGTACACGCAAAGCCACGTCGACTACCTGGCCGAGGTGATTCTCCACGTCCACGGCCTGCGCGACCGCCTCCGCGGCGTGACCATCACGTCCGACCCCGGGCAACTCCGTCATTTCACGGCGCAGTTCGCGCCCGCGGGCGGCCGGCTTTTGGTGGACTAATTCAGCCGGCCACTTTTGCTGGCCGGATGAAACCCGAGCTCAAATACGGCTTCCTCGGCGGCGCCGGCGTGTGCCTCTGGATCGCGCTGCAATACGCGCTCGGTTTCCATACGAGCCGGCCCGAAATCGGCGCCTACACCGGCCTGCTCTCCAATTTCATTTTGCTCGGCGCCCTGTTCCTGCTGCTGCGGATCAAGCGCGCGGCGATTTATGACGGCCGCCTGAGCCTCGGCGCCGGCATCCGGGCCGGCGTGCTCGCGTCGTTCGTGGCCTCCCTGCTGGTTTATTGCTGCCTCGCCGGCTACACGCATTTCATCAATCCGATGTGGATCGACCAGGCGCTGGAAGTGAAGGTCGCGGCCTGGCGCCTACAGCACCTCGCGGAAACGGAGATCCAGTCGCGAATCACCCTTTACCGCAACGCCTACACGCCGGCGGGACTGCTGCAGACGACCATCATCGGCACGACGCTCATGGGCGGACTCTTTTCGCTCGGCTTGACCCTCCTGGTGCGCCAGCTCCCGCACCGGGCTTCTTTAAAGTAGGAGCCTGTTTGCAGGCGATTCCCACGTGATCCGCGGGCGGGCCTCCAACGCCCGCAAGCGGGCGCCTACAAATCGAACAGCGCTTCCAGCCCCGCGCCCGCCGCGGCGGAGAGCTGGCGGTGCTCCGGCAGTTGCGTGCGGAACCACGTGCGCTGCTTCCGCACCAGGGCCCGGGTGTTCTTCACGATGGCGCCCGCCAACTCGGCGCGGGGCAGCCGCCCTTCGATGAAGTCGATCGTCTCGCGATAGCCGATGGCTTGGGCGGCGCTGGGATTTTGTTTCAACCCGCGTGCCAGCAGCGCCTCCACCTCGGGCACGAGCCCGGCGGCCAGCATCGCGTCGACCCGCTGCGCAATGCGCTCGTCGAGCTCCGCCGGGTCGCGGGTCAGCTCGCACACTTTCACCGTGCAGTCCGCAAACGCCGCGGGCTGCGCATCGAAGTCGGCCTGCAGCTCCGCGAGCGTGCGACCGGAAGCGCGACAGCGTTCCAGCGCGCGCAGCACGCGCCGCGGGTTTTGCACATCCAATGCGCCGAGTCCCGCCGGGTTCAACCGGCCAAGCTCGGCCACGAGCGCCGCCAGCCCGGCCTGCTCCAGCTTCAGCCGCAATTCCTCGCGCAACGCTACCGGCACCGCCACCTCGTCGGCGACCGGCGCAAAAAAAGACTTCAGATAAAATCCGCTGCCCCCGGTCACCAGCACCTGGCGTCCACGACCCAGGATGGCGTCGATCGCCACCCGGGCCTTCGCCACGTATTGGGTGACGTCCATCCGCGCGGTCACCTCGCAGATATCGATCAGGTGGTGCGGCACCCGGGCGAGTTCCGCGGGGGTGGGCTTGGCGGTGCCGATATCAGCCCCGCGATAAAACAGCAGCGAGTCGCAGGAGACGATCTCCGCGCCCCGGGCCTCCGCCCACCGCAGGGCGAGCTCGGTTTTGCCGACAGCGGTGCAACCCGTCAGGACATGAAGAAGACGCGACATGGCATCCAGTGCAGCGGCTGCGCGGGATCGTTGCAAAACTCCTTTTGCCAAAGCATCCGAAAGCCGCCCTAATCCCGGCTCATTTACCCTTTGAAGACCCGTTTCATCTTCAATCCCCACTCCGGCAGCAACCGCCGGAACCCCTCTCTGCGTGAACGGGCGCTCGCTTTCATCCGGAAGCGCGGACTCGATGCCACGCTCGTCAACACCGAGCGGCCCCGCCACGCCACCGAGCTCGCGGCGGAAGCGGTGCGCGGCGGCTGCGGACTCGTCGTCGCGATCGGCGGGGATGGCACCATGAACGAGGTCGCGACGGCGCTCGTGGATACGCCCGCAATTTTCGGACTCATCCCCTGCGGCTCGGGCAACGGGCTGGGCCGGCACCTCGGCATCCACCAGGCCGGCGAGAGCGCGTTTCGCACCCTGCTCGAAGGCCAGCCGATGGCGATCGATACGGGCATGATCAATGGATTCCCTTTTTTCTGCGCCGCGGGCCTGGGTTTTGAAGCGCTGATCGCCAGCCGGTTCGCGCTGCTCACGTCGCGCGGGTTTTCCGGCTACCTCCGCTCCAGCGCCCAGGCGTGGTTTTCCTATCGTCCGGAAAACTACGTGATTCACCACGCGGGCCGCGCGATCCCCGTCGAGGCCTTCACCCTGGCAATCGCCAACTCCTCCCAGTACGGCAACAACGCCTACATCGCGCCGGATGCATCGGTCCACGATGGCCTGCTCGACCTGACCGCCGTGCCGCGCGTCAACCTGCTCAATGCCGGGCCGCTGATCTGGCGGCTCTTCCACGGCTCCATCAACCGCGTGTCCACGGTGACGCACTTGCAGGGCGATCAATTTGTGATCGAACGCCCCAAGCCCGGCTGGATCCACACGGACGGCGAACCGCGCGCCACCACCGCAAAACTGGAAATCACGGTCAAGCCGCGCAGCCTCCGGATCATGGTGCCGGGAAAGTAGCCCAACGGATATTTCCAGTGGGAGGGGTTTTACACCCCGACTGACCACGCCCACCGGGTCGGGGTATAAATACCAAGCGCCCGGAGCTTTTACACCCAGGCTGTAAAGGCCGAGGTTCGCAGTTCCGGTGGAGGGCCCAGCTCCCGCTGGGCCGGCGCGCGCTCGCGCTATCACGTTCGCGGCCCAGCCGAAGCTGGGCCCTCCAAAAGAACGCGGAGAAATCCTTGTTCGCGGATCTTCTGCGCGGCCTTTGGGCTCTTGATGTAAAGCGCGGAAGCTTGAGGCGATTGGTATAAAACCCCTCCCACCCAAAGGCACCGGCCATTCAGTCCGATCGAAACGGGACGACCGTGCCGTCGGCCGTCACGATGCGGTTGCGGCCGCCCTTCTTGGCGGCGTAGAGGGCCTTGTCGGCGACCTCGACCAGTTCGGTCGCGCTGTTCGCATCGGTCAGGCTGGTGGCGACGCCCGCGCTGAGCGTCACTTCAATCGTGAGATTCTTGGCTTCAACCAGGCACGGGGTTTCCGCGAGCAGCACACCGAGACGCTTGATGTTCTCCGTGGCGCCTTTCGCGTCGGTTTCAATCATCATCAACGCGAATTCCTCGCCGCCATAGCGCGCCACGCGGTCCACCGTGCGTACCTGGCCGGCCAGCAGGCTGGCCACGTGCCGCAGCACCTCGTCGCCGACCTGGTGGCCGTGCGTGTCGTTGATCTTCTTGAAATGGTCGATGTCCACCATCACGAGCGTGAACGGGCGCTTGAACCGCACGCTGCGGTCCCATTCCTCGTTGAGGATGCGCTGGAATTCCCGGCGGTTGAGCAGGCGCGTGAGCTCGTCGCGCTGGGCGAGCTGGCGCAACTGCGCCAGGGTCTCGTTCAGCTTGAGCGCGTAGCGGATCGATCGCTCCAGGATGCGCGGGTTCAGGGCGGTCTTGACGAGATAGTCCACCGCGCCGGCTTCCATGGCCGCAAGGTCGACTTCCTCGCTGTCGTCCGCCGTCAGGATGATCACCGGCGTTTCGTTGCCCGCGATGCGGGCCTCGCGCAGGAGCGCCAGCCCGTCCTGGGAGTCGAGCCGGTAGTCGAGGAGGCACACGGCGTACCGGCCCGTGAGCAGTTTCTTCAGGCCCTCGCTGTAGCTCTGAGCCCCCTCGAGTTCGGAAGAGCCGTCGCGGAAATTGCGCACCAATCCCTGCATGAGCGTCTGCTGGAGACGGTCATCGTCGATCAGCAGGATGCGGCGGACTTTCGGGGGCGGCGTGTAGGACATGGGATCAGGCGGCGCCGGCGACGAGGTCGGCGGCCAGAATGCGCAACCGTGCCGGCAAACCGGCCCGGTTGTCGAGGTTGTCCTTGATCACGTTCACCAGCACGCTCCCGACGACCACACCGTCGGCCGCGCGGGCCACCTGGCGCACCTGCTCGCGGGTGGAAATGCCGAAGCCGACGGCCACGGGGAGCGCCGTGTGCTGGCGGATGCGCGCGATGGCCTCCGGGATGTTCGTGGCCACCTGGTCGCGCACGCCCGTGACGCCCTCGCGGGACACATAATAAATGAAGCCCGTGGCGGCGGCGCCGATGCGGGCCAGCCGGCTGTCCGGCGTGGTCGGCGCCACGATGAAGACCATCTTCAGGTCGTGCTTGGTGCACGCGGCCTGCAACTCGCCGGCCTCCTCCGGGGGCAGGTCGAGCGTCAACATGCCGTCGACCCCGGCGGCCTTCGCGGCACGCACGTAATTTTCCACGCCATTTGAAAAGACGAGGTTGTAGTAAGTGTAGAACACGACCGGCACCTCGCTTTTCTCGCGGATGCGCTTCACCAGCTCGAACACGCGGGCCGCGGTCATCCCGCCGGCCAGCGCGCGCTGCGCCGCCAGCTGGTTGGTCAGGCCGTCCGCCAGCGGATCGGAAAACGGCACGCCGAGTTCCAGCACGTCCGCCCCGGCATCGATCACCGCCCGGCAGGCCGCCAGCGAGGTGTCAAAATCCGGATCCCCGGCGCACAGGTAGGCCACAAAGGCGGCGCGTTTCTCGCGGCGGGTGCGGGCAAAGGCCTGGGCGATGCGGTCCATGAATGCCAAAGACTCCCATCCCCCGCCCCGGGGTCGAGCGAAAATTAAGAAACAGCCTGATCCAGCTGGAATTCCACCAGAACCGGCAGGTGGTCGGAGAGATAACAGCGGACGATCTCCGAATGGACGACGCCGTATTCCTCCGGCAGGAGGACAAAATCCAGGGAGAACGCCGGCAGCGCGGCGGGAAACGTGCGGCCGGTCTTCGGCAACAGGGTGTAATTGTTGGTCTGCTCGCAATACCCCAGCAGCATCGCCGTGGCGTCCGGCATATGCGCCGCATTGTTGAAATCCCCGCAGATGATCGGCGGCGCCGTCCAGTGTCCCCGCCGTTCCGTGGTCCGCTGCGTGATGAACGTCATGAGCTCCGCGGCCTGCAGCAGCCGCTGCTTCCGTGAGGCGTGGTGCAGGTGCAGGTTGATGAGCGGGAGGTGGCGGCCGGCCGCGACCTCGGTCTCGACCAGCAGGTAGCCCTTGCCGCCCAATTGCGAGGGGCCAAACGTCTTGGATTCGGCGTGCTTGATCGGCCAGCGCGAGAGGACGCCGTTGCCGTAATTGAGCGGATAACGCCCGGCCCGCTCGTTGGTCAGGCCGATCGCCGTGAACGGGAGGCCGCAATGCTCGCTGAGGAAGGTCAGGTGATTGTACCGGCCGTTCCAACTCGAGTTCTCGTCGACTTCCTGAACCGCCACGACGTCCGCCTTCAGCTTCCGGATCAGCGCGGCAATCCTCAGCAGGTTGCGGCGGATGCGGACCGCCGAGCGCAATCCCTGGTGCACGGGGAGGGTTCCGCGGGCGTGGGCGACGTTGAAGGTCAGCAAACGGAGTTTCGCCATCGGGAAATGCGCCCAAGGGCGCCAAACCATCGGGAAAATGGGGCGGTCAACGGGATTCGAACCCGCGACCCCAAGAATCACAATCTTGTGCTCTAACCAGCTGAGCTATGACCGCCGTAAAGGGCCGAGAAAGTCCATGAGCACCCAGCGTCTGTCAAATCCTTCTTTGTGGCGCGAAAAAGACTTCCGCCCGGCCCCCAAACGCCGGCGCCACCCGCGCTCTCCGCACGCGGCGCATGTGACAGAACTTTTGTAAAAATCGCCTCGCCCTCCGCGATGTTCCGCTATCCGCTGCAAGGATGATTTCCTTCAAGAAACTCATGGGTAAGGACGAGAAGTTCTATGACTTGCTCGAAGCCAGCGCCGAGGAAGCGCGCGTCAGCACCGACCTGCTGGTGAAAATCCTCCGGAATGACGGTTCGGTCCCGGCCACGAACATCCACGATATCATCCAGACGCGCCGCAAGGACAAGCGCATCACCCAGCAAATCACCGAGGAACTCTGCAAAACCTTTGTCACGCCGCTCGAACGCGAGGACATCGAGGCCCTTTCGCTCGCCCTCTACCGCATCCCGAAGACCGTCGAGAAGATCGTCGAACGCCTCACCATTTGCCCGGCCCGCGTGCCGCGCGAAAGCCTGACGAAGCAGGTGGTCCTGCTCGAGCAGGCCGTCGAGTCCGTGGTGGCCATGGTGAAGCAACTCCGCAACGGGACCCAGCTCGAGCGCATCGCCGACCACCACGCCAAGCTGCAGTTCGCCGAGGGCGAGGCCGACAAGGTCATGCTGTCGCTGGTCAAGGACCTCTACAACGGCCCGTTCGAGGCCAAGGACGTCTTCATCCTCATGGAACTTTACGACCTGGTGGAAACGGCGGTCGACCGGGCGCGCGACGCCGGTCAGGTGGTCTTCATGATCATGCTGAAATACTCCTGAGCGCACGCCTGCCGCTTCGCCGCCGAGCCCCATGACCATTTTCCTGATCGTCCTCCTGACCGCGCTGGTCTTCGAGTACATCAACGGCTTTCACGACGCCGCCAACGCCATCGCCACGGTCGTCTCGACCAAGGTCCTGACGCCCCGCCAGGCCATTTTCCTCGCGGCGGTTTTCAACCTCATCGGTGCGCTCATGGGCACCGCGGTCGCCAGCACCATCGGCAAGGGTCTGGTGGACACCAACGTCGTGACCATGGTCACGATCTTCTCCGCTTTGACGGGCGCCATCATCTGGAACCTGCTGACGTGGTGGTTCGGCCTGCCGTCCAGCTCGAGCCACGCGCTCATCGGCGGCCTGTGCGGCGCCGCGCTGGCGTCCGCCAATGACAATTGGAACGTGCTGCACTGGGCCACGACCGACGCGAAGGGCGCCGGGGGACTCTGGCCCAAGGTCGTGCTCCCGATGATCAGCTCGCCCCTGATCGGTTTTTTTGGCGGCGCGATCCTGATGATTTTGCTGACGATCTGCATTCATCGGCTGACTCCGCGCATCGTGAATGGCGTTTTCGGCAAGCTGCAGCTCATCAGCGCCGGCGCGATGGCGTACAGCCATGGCTCCAACGACGCCCAGAAGACGATGGGCATCATCGCGCTCGCCTTGTTCACCGGCACGAAAAGCGGGGCCTTCGACAATCTTCCCGAATGGACCGGCTTTCTCCAAACGCCCGAGTTCAGGATCGAAAAGTGGGTCGTCATCACCTGCGCCCTGGTCATGGCCGCCGGCACCGCCGCGGGTGGCTGGCGCATCATCCGCACGATGGGACACAAGATGGTCAAGCTGCAGCCGGTCCATGGATTCGCCGCGGAAACCACGGCGGCCGTCATCATTCACTTCGCCTCGGTCCTCGGCATTCCCCTTTCGACGACGCACGCCATCTCGACCTCGATCATGGGCGTGGGCGCCGTCAAGCGCTTCGGCGCCGTCAAGTGGGGCGTCGTGGAGCGCATCGTCTGGGCCTGGGTGTTCACCCTGCCCGTCTGCGGCCTCCTGGGCTACTTCACCGAGCGGCTCTGCGTGACGCTCGGGTATAAATAAAGCCAGTCTTCGACTGGCCTGGTCCGGTCAGAGACCGGACCTACATCGGCGGATTCGATCCACCGGTCGGCAGATTGTCCTGCTTGCCGATGTCGCTGTGGCGGATGTCGAGGCCCTTCGACAGGAAGACCATCTCCTCCGCGATGTTCGTCGCGTGGTCGGCGATTCGCTCGAGCGACTTCGAGATGAACATCAGCTCGAGGGCGCGCGCGATCGTGTCGGGGTTCTCGATCATGTAGCTCGTCAGCCGCCGGTAAAGCAGCCGGTTGAGGTTATCCACCTCCGAGTCGCGCCGGATGACGCTCATCGCCTTCTGCTCGTCCTCCTGCACAAAACAGTCGAGCGCATCGCGCAGCATCTCGAGGGCGATCTTCGCCATGCGCGGCAAATCGGCATAAAGCTCCAGGCGCGGCTCGATCGCCAGCTTGCGGGAGCGGCGGGCGATGCCGGTGGCCTCGTCCCCCACCCGCTCCAGGTCGTGGCTCGCCTTCATGCCGACCACGATCAGGCGCAGCTCCGAGGCCACCGGCCCGCGCAGGGTCATGTAGCGGATGGCCTCGTCGTCGATCTTCACCTCGAGCTTGTCGAGCTCGTCGTCGGCCGCGATGACCTTGTCGGCCAGCGCGATGTCGGCTTCCGTCAGGGCCTTCATGGCAAGGCGGGTCTGCTCGATGGCCCGCTCGCCCATCTGCAGGAGATGGGAGCGAAAAGCTTCCAGTTCGGCGTCGAAGAATCGTTTCATGGGAGTTTTGTTTACAGGAGATAACGAAGAAAACGAAGGGGAGGAATTCCGGCGTCCAATGGGTGGCCTTGGTTCCCTTCGTTTCCTTCTGTGAAAATGTCCTAGCCAAACCGGCCCGAGACGTAGGCTTCGGTCTGCGGGTTGGCGGGGTTCATGAAGATCGTGCGCGTGTCGGCGTACTCGATCAGCTTGCCGAGATAGAAGAAGGCCGTGCGATCCGAACAGCGCGCGGCCTGCTGCATGTTGTGGGTCACGATGACGATCGTGAACTGCTTCTTCAATCCGTGGATCAGCTCCTCCACCTTCGCCGTGGCGATCGGATCGAGGGCGGAACAGGGCTCGTCCATCAGGATGATCTCCGGTACCACGGCGATCGCCCGCGCGATGCACAGGCGCTGCTGCTGGCCGCCGGACATGCCCAGCGCGCTTTCGTGCAGGCGGTCCTTCACCTCGTCCCACAACGCCGCGCCGCGCAGGCTGCGCTCGACGACCTCGTCGAGCTTCGACTTCTGCTTCTGCCCCTGGATGCGGAGGCCGTAGGTGATGTTCTCGTAGATCGACTTCGGGAAGGGATTCGATTTCTGGAACACCATCCCCACCCGCTTGCGCAGCTCGATCACGTCGACGCGCGGGTCGTTGATGTCCACGCCGTCGATGCGAATCTGCCCGGCGGACACGTGCGCGCCCTCGATAAGGTCGTTCATGCGGTTGAGGCACCGCAACAGGGTGCTCTTGCCGCAGCCGGACGGCCCGATGAACGCGGTGACCTCGCGCTCCTTGATGTTGAGCGTGACGTCATGGAGCGTGCGGGCCGCGCCGTAGTTGAAATCGACGTCGTCGATCTCGATGATGGCGCGGGCCGCGGGGTTGACCGGGGCGGCCGGCGTCGCGGCCACCGGGCGGGGCGCGGCGGAGGGAACAGCGGGTTCGGTCATGGGAGCGAGGGTGGTTACCATTTGTATTTTTTGCGGAGGCGCTGGCGCAGCAGGACCGCGGTCATCGCGATGGCCGCAACGGTGAAGAGGAAGACGAAGGCCGTGCCGTACTGGACGTCCCGCGTGTATTCGTTCTGCGGGATCTTCGAGGCGACGACGTAGATGTGGTACGGCAGCGCCATCACGCCCTGGAAGACGAAGTCCGTCCATTTCTGCACCTGCCACGGCAGCTCGTCCCGCATCACGAACGCGGCGGTGAACATGATGGGCGCCGTCTCGCCCGCCACCCGCGCGATGGACAGCACGGAGGAGGTCAGGATGCCCGGCAGCGCGTAGGGCAGCACGTTCGTCAGGATCGTCTGGAATTTCGTGGCGCCGAGCGCGAGCGAGCCCTCGCGGTAGCCCCGGGGCACGGCCTTGAGGGATTCCTCGGAGGCGGTGATGATGATCGGCAGCACCATCGCCGCGAGCGTCAGCCACCCGGCGAGCAGGGAATGGCCGAACTTGAGCGTCAGGACAAACAGGCCGGAGCCGAACAGACCGAACACGATGGACGGCACACCCGCGAGGTTGACGATCGAGAGCCGCAGGAAGCGGATGAACGGGCCGTCGGTCGCGTATTCGCTCAGGTAGATGGCGCTCAGCACCCCGAGCACGAGGGCGATGGTGATCGAGCCAAGCACCAGCAGGACCGTGCCGACGATGTTGGGAAAGATGCCGCCCGCCGAATAAACGTACGTCTCCACCGGCACGCCCTTCATCTCCGCCGCGTGGGTCGCCTTGAATTCGCGGAAGGCCCGGTCGCCCATCGTCCGGGCCTTCCCGTCGAGCTTGAACACGTTCAGCGTCTCCGGCGACTCGGTCAGGAACTCCGTGTTGATGAACGGCGCCGAGGTCTTGAAGACCACCGGCGCGCCCTTGGAACCGATGTCCCAGAACACGAACGCGGCGCACAGCAGCACAAAATAAGTGCTCAGGCGCAGCAGCCAGAAAAGGGCGCCCTCGACGCGCTTGGCGGGCGTGGGCCGGCCGAAGATGGCGGCGGCGGTGGTCGGGGCCTTCATCCGATGGAAATCTTGTAGCGGCGCACGATTTTCTGCGCGAGCCAGTTGACGAGCAGGGAGATCAGGAAAAGGACGACGCCCACCATGAAGAGCGCCCGGTAGTGCAGGCTGTAATGCGGCACCTCGCCCATTTCCTGCGCGATGATGCCGGTCATGGTGTGCACCGGCTGGAAGATCGCGCCCGCCCCCACGCTGAAGTCGGGGATCGCGATGCGATTGCCCGCGCAGAGCAGCACGACCATCGTCTCGCCGATCACCCGCCCGAAGCCGAGCAGGATGGCCGCCACGATGCCGGAGAGCGCGGCCGGCACCGTGATGTGGATGATCGTCTGCAACCGCGTCGCCCCAAGCGCGAACGAGGCCTCCTTGAACGAGCGCGGCACGTTGTTGATCGCATCCTCGGCCAGCGAGAAAATCGTCGGGATCGCGAGCAGGGCCAGCAGGCAGGCCGCCGTCGTGGCGTTCAGCCGCTCCGACATCGGGAAACCGGGCACCCAGTGCAGCGCCGGCCACTGCGAGAGCCGGCGCAGCGTTTCGCCGAGCACCGCGATGCCGAAGAAGCCGAGGACCACGCTCGGGATCGCCGAGATGAACTCGATGTAGGGCTTGATGATCCGCTGTTCCAGCGGCCGCGCCACCTGGTTCACGTAGATCGCCGCCGCGACGCCGAGCGGGAGCGCGATCAACAGCGCGAGCATCGCGATGATGAGCGAACCGCTCAACAGCGGGAGAATGCCGTACCAATCCTGCCAGAAGCTGGCCGTCACCCACTCCCGCCCAAAGGCAAAGGCGTTGAACGACTCCAGCCAGCTGACGGGCCTGGCCTGGTCCCACGCCGCCATGCGCCGGGCGTTGACCGCGACCAGCGCGAAATAATCCTGCACGAAGCCCTGAAACTTGGTCATCCGCTTGTTGAGCTCGGCGTCCGCAAACTTCGGGACCGCCGCCGCCAGCGCCTTCATCGCGGCCATCTGGCGGTCGTTCGCCGCCCGGACCTCGGGCGCCATCGCCAGCAGCGGCTGGATCTCGGCCTTGAAATCGATGACCTCGATCTTGATCGCCTCGATTTCCTTCTGCAGGAAGGCCGCGCGCTCGGGCGTGGCGCCCCGCATGGCCCCGAGCAGGTTCTGGCGCGCGACCGTGTAATCCTCGGCCATCTTCTGGCGTTCCTTTACCACCGTCACCAGCTCGGTCATCGTGCCGAGCAGCGTCTCCTGCTCGCCGCTGGTGTCGGCCACCTGGTTGGCAAAGGCATCGAAATCCGCGAGCTGCGCCTGGGCGGCGGCGGGAGCCAGCCCCTCCTGCCCCGTCAGCTGGTCGAACCGCTGCTGGCGCACGCTGGCCAGGTAGCGCGACAGCGCGCTGTGTGCGGTGCCCTGCTCCCGGTAGTAATCGACATACTCGAGCCCGGCCTCGCGGTAGATCGCCAGGTTGGCGCGGTTTTGCGGGATGAAGCCGATCGCGTCCTTAAAGATCGTGAACGTGATCAGCGCCAGCACCACGATCGAGACCGCGGCGTTCGCCTGGAACACGGACTTCACGAACCCGTCTCCGGTCAGGCCGAGGAACCAGCCGCGGCGCTTCTTCAGCAGCACTTCGCGGGTGGTGAGTCGGGTGAGCGGAGGATGTTCGGTGGTCGCAGGCATGCCAAGGGTGCGCGCTAGCATCGGGGCGGCCCCAACGGCCGGTCAACCGGTGCAGGTTACGGTTAGGTTACAAAGCGTTCGGGCGAGGCGGGACGATCAATCCCGCCTCCGGAAACCCGGTTAAAAAAGGCCGCCCGCAGTCCGGGCATGGGCTGCGGGCGGCTGGACACACTGCTCGTCAGCTCAGTTCAGCTTGCGGACCGGAACGAAGCCGACCTTGCGGACGACCTGCTGGCCCTCGTCGCTGAGGGTGAACTCGACAAACTTGGCGGCCTCGCCGGACGGCTGACCGTTCGTGTAGTAGAACGTCGGGCGGGCATAAGGATAGGTCTTGGCGAGGACGGTTTCCTCCGTGGGCAGCGAACCCTCGACGGAAACTGTCTTGATCCCCGGATCGTGCAGGTAGGCGAGGCCGACATAGCCGATGCCGTTCGGATTCTTGGCCACCTCGGCCGCGATCTGCTCGTTGCCCGCCATCTTCTGCGAGGACGAGGCGTACTCGCGCTTCTTCATCGCGAGCTCCTTGAAGTCCGCGTAGGTGCCGGAGGCGGTGTTGCGGGTGTAGATCGAGATCTTGCCCGGGTTGCCGCCCACCTGCGACCAGTCGGTGATGTCGCCGGCGAAGATCTGCTCGACCTGGCGCTTGGTCAGCGTCGCAAGCGGGTTGCCGCCGTTGACGATGACGCCGATGCCGTCGTAGGCGACGATCGTGGGCTTCAGGGTGACGCCCTTGGCCGTGGCCGCGGACATCTCCGTCGGCTTGGCGCGCCGGCTCGACATGCCGACTTGCGCGGTGCCATCGATGATGGCCGTGATGCCGGTGGTGGATCCCTCGGCGGCGATTTCAAAGGCGACGCCGGAATTGCGGGCCTTGTAGTCCTCGGCGAGCATCGGCACGAGTTTCGCACCCAGGGTATCGGAACCCTTGATGACGAGCTTCTGGGCCGGGGCCACGGTGGCGGCCAGCAGCGCGAGGGACAGGGAGATGAGCTTGTTTTTCATGTGAATGATTCCAGGAGGAGAGCGGTTAGAACTTGAGGACGAGGTCGAGCTGCAGGAGCTGCGAGTGGTCGATGTTGGCCAGCGTATAGGTCAGGTTGTCCTGCATCGCGGTCGTGTGAAAATACGTGACATTCAAGTTCACGAAGTCGGTCAGGTTGTAGGAACCGGCGAGCTTGAAGCCCTGCTGGCTGAGCTTGCCGAAGGCGAAGTCGGAGTCGTTGGTGTTCACATCCGACGAGCCGAGCCCGATCTGGCGGTAGTCGAGCTTGAGGCTGTAATCGCCCTGCACCTTGCCGGTGCCGTAGCTGTAGCCGACGCCTACCAGCCAGGCGAGCGGGTCCTTGTCCCAGACCGCGGTGTTCAACCCGTACACGCGGGCGACCCGCGTGCCGGCCTGCAGATTGTAGGCGGAGTCCCAGTAGAGCTTGAGCGCCGTGCCGGCGCCGCCGACGTTGGCCCAGTTGACCTCGCCCGCAAACGTGATGAGCGTCAGCGCGCGCGTCGTGCCATTGAAGGGATTCTCGTTGGTGAGGGCCTGGCCGCCGCCGTTGCCCGCGCCGAGGACGGACTGGTTGTACTTAGAAAAACCGGGGGCGACGATCACGCTGTTGAGATTACCCTGACCGAACCAGTGGGTGTAGACCGCCTGCTGCTCGAAAAGCCAGGCGTCCCGGTTGAAGGCCGCGCCGGCGAACGACTCGTTGCGATCGTCCATGATGTTCTGCAAGGCCCGGACCTCGAACGTGTCCTTGGTCCCGATGAACCGCTTGTAGACCTCGCTCGCGCCCTGCGGATTGATGTCCGCGTCCCAGCGCAGGTCCGTCGCGTAGATCGGCTGCTTCTGCTTGCCGAGGACGAAGGACCAGTTGAGGTTCGGCTGCCAGCCGACGTACGCGCGCGCCAGGAAGAGGCTGTAGTCGTCGTTGCCGCCGGCAAAGGTCTGGTTGCCCGAGTCGGCCGCCTGGCCGGTCTCGAGGGCGAAACCCGCGGTCCAGCCCTTCTGCAGGCCCACGTCGCCGTTGAACCGGAAGCGGAAGCGTTCGCGGGTGCGCTCGTTGGTGACCACCGGCCCGGTGGCTGTGGCCGGCGCCTGGGTCTCGTACTGGTGGCGCATGCGGAGGTCGCCCGAGAGTTTAAATTCGGTGATCGAGGAGCTGAGGTTGAGCTTGCCCGCGGACGTGCTCGCCGCGAAATCCTTCACCAACTCGGCGCGGAGATCCTCCGCCTCCTGGTCATTGATGAGGCCCTTCTTGACGAGGATGTCGATCAAGGGGCCGCTGTCTTGGGCGAGCGCGGTGCCGGCGCAAAGGAGCGCGGCGGCGAACGCGAGCAGTTTCGATTTGAGGGTGAACATGGTGTACGGTCTGGGTTGTGCCTGTCGTTGGAAAACGTCCCGGTGATTGGGCCGAAACGTGGCCGGAGCATAGGGGGCCCGTGTTACGGTTCCGTGACGCCCGTGTGACAAACGCGGGAAATCCCGTGGCGATCCGCCTGCCGAAAGTAGCCACGATCGTCAGATCGCTGGCGCCAGCCGTCTGACGACGGCTGCTCCTTCAAAACTCTCCTCGCCGCCCCGCCCTTACGTCGCCTTCCACGGCGCCTGCGTCTGCCCGCGCTTTTCCGCGCCGCGGCCTTCGAGCAGGGCCAGCAACAAATCGTTCTTCACCACCATCCCGGTCAGGCGCCCGGTTACGGGCTCCACCACCGGCAAAGTCTGCCCCGCATGCTGCGCGAAAATTCTCAGCGCCTCGGCCAGCGGCGCCATCATCGACACCGGCGGGACGTCGTCGCGCAACAGGTCGCCGGCGATCACGTGCGCAGCGATCGTCGGATCGCTGAGGTAGGGCTTGATGTCGTGCAACGAGATGGCGCCGGCGTAGGCGCCGTCCTCCGTCGTGACGTAAACCTCCTCCTGCCGCGCCTGCAGGAACAGCCGCGCGATCTCCTCGAACCGCGCGTTGAGCGGCACCGGCGCGGCCTGGGGCTTGACGAGGTCGGCGACCACCCCGGGCAACGTCGTGGCCTCGGGTTCCTCCGCGGCCTTCTTCTTCAGCGCCTCGCTGTAGAGCGACTGGTTCTCGATGCCGCGCGCCGTGTAGTAGGCCACGACGCTGCAGAGCATGAGCGGCATGATGATGTCATAGCTCAGCGTCATCTCGAACAGCATGATGATGGCCATCACCGGCGCGTGGCTCGCCGCGGCCAGCAACGCCCCCATGCCCACCAGCGCGAACGCGCGCGGGTCCTGGGCGCCGACGGGCCACACGGCATTGACGCCGTAGCCGAACAGGTAACCGAGGCTCGCCCCCATGAACAGGGTCGGCGTGAACACCCCGCCCGGGGCGCCCGAGCCAAAGGAGGCGGCCGTCGCGACCCACTTGCACACCATCACGAGAACGAGCACGGTCCACACGATCTGGCCGTTGAGAATCTCCACGACCACGCTGTAACCATTGCCGCACACTTCCGGCTTCCAGACCGCCAGGGCTCCGACCACCAGCCCGCCCAGCGCCAGTTTCGCCGGCACCGGCAGTTTGGTGAGGCTGAACCAGCCTTCCACGGTGCGCAGCGACCGCAGGAAAAACGGCGCGATCGTCCCGGCCAGCACGCCGAGCAGCACGAACGGCCCGATCTCCCAAAGCGAATGCAGCGTGAACGTCGGCACCGCGTACAGCGTGTGCGCATCGGACAGGCCGCGCATCGTCAGCGTCGCCGCCACGGCGGACACCGCCAGCGGCCCGAGGCTTTCCATCGCGATCGTGCCGAGGATGATCTCCGCGACGAAAAAGGAACCGGCAATCGGCGCGTTGTAGGCCGACGCGATGCCCGCTGCCGCGCCGCAGGCCACCAGCAGGCGCAGTTGCGGCGCCGACAGCCGCCCGCGCATGCCGAGCCAGGAGGCGACGACCGACGACAGTTGCACCATGGGACCCTCGCGCCCGATCGATCCGCCGGACGCGATCGAAAACAAGGCGGCGGTGCTCTTCACGATGGTCGCACGCAACGGCAGTTGCCCGCTGCCGATCAGGATCGCCTCCATGTAGTCCGTCGAGCTCTGGCCGCGATGCAGGCGCCGGCCGAACAACAGGACGAGGCCGGCCAGCAACCCGCCGATCGCCGGAATCCCGAGCCGCTCCCACCACGCCAGTTCGCGGAACGAGTCCACCATGCCACCGGTGTTGCCGGTCAGCAGGAGGTGCACGAAATCAATGCCCCAGCGAAAGCCGAGCGCAGTCAGGGCCCCGAGCACGCCGGCGCCTGCCGCCCAGATCAGCGTTTCCTGCCACGGCGACGGCCGGAGCTTCTCGATGATCCAAAGCCGCCAGCGCAACAGTCGCAGCAGGCGCTCGTAGATATGGGGGACCACTTCCTTCACAGCAGCGGGGCTTCGGTGAAATGCGGAGACTCCATGCGGTCACGATGGCGGGCGTCCTTCGTCTGACAAGGATTGTTCACGGCCCCGGGTGGAGCGACTTGCCCTCAGGGCGCTGCAGGAATCCGTGCGTGAAAGCACGTTGAGGGCAACGCGCGCCACCCGCCTCAGGCCGGGGGGGCCGGCGGCTCGACCGTCACCGCCGCCACCATTTCCGCCGGCAGCGCCGGGCCGATCGGGGCCACCGCCGCATTGAGCAGCTCCGCCTCGCCCGTTTCGAGCGCGCTGAGCTGGATCAGGCTGTTCAACGAGCTGAAATGCTTGGTCCACTCGAAGTCCCCGGTGTGATCGCCGACCACCTGGTTGAAGAGCTGCTTCTTTTCGCCCTTCAGCGCCTGGATGCGCTCCTCGATCGTGCCGGCCGTGACCATGCGGTACACGAACACGGTGTTCGTCTGGCCGATGCGGTGCACGCGGTCGATCGCCTGGTCCTCCACCGCGGGGTTCCACCACGGGTCGAGCAGGAACACGTAATCCGCCGCGTGCAGCGTGATGCCCGTGCCGGCGGCCTTGAGGCTCACCAACATCGCCGCCGCGCCCTGCGCCGATTGGAAATCCTTCACCGGCTTCTGCCGGTCCACCGTCATGCCGGTGATCTCGTAGCGCGGCAGCTCGGGATAATGCTGCACCAGCGCGCTGCGCACGCGGTCCAGGAGCGTGACGAACTGCGAGAAGATGACGACCTTGTGGCCGCTCGCGACGACTTCCTGGAGCTTCTCAACCAGCAGCTGCAGCTTGCCGCTGTCGGTCAGCGGCGAATTGAGCCAGGGCAGCAGGTCCGGATCGCAGCAAACCTGCCGCAGCCGCGTGAGCAGCGCGAGGAAGCCGAAGGATTTTTCGCGGAGCGCGAGGCCAATGTCCTCGCCGAGCCGCGCCAGGCCCTCGGAACAAATGCGGGCGTACTCGGCGCGCTGCACTTCGGTGAGCGGGCAGAGCAGGTCCATCTCGACCTTCGGCGGAAGTTCCGTCGCCACCTCGTTCTTGGTGCGGCGGAGGATGAAGGGCGCGACCTGCTGCCGCAACCGGGTCATCGTGCGCTCGCGGTCCTGCACCAACGCCGTCTCGAAGCCGGCGCGCGAGCCGAGCAGGCCGGGCAGCAGGTAACGGAAGATCGACCACAGGTCCAACTGCCGGTTTTCCAGCGGCGTGCCGGTCATCACCAGCCGGTGCCGCGCCTTGATGGCGAAACAGGCCTGCGTGACCTTGGCATCGGGGTTCTTGATGAACTGGCCCTCGTCGAGGATGGCGTAGCCGAAATCCGTGGTGTCGAGCAGCGGGCGGTGCTTGCGGAGCTGCGTGTAGCTCGCGAGCCAGATGCAGGGCGCCTTGTTGGCCTTGAAATCGTTGCCCGATTTCAGGATGTCGATCTTCGCCTCCGGATAGAAGCGGGCGATTTCCTCGCGCCACACGGGCACGACGCTCGCCGGGCAGACCACGACGTGCCGGAGCTTGGCCATCGGGCGGGTGCGCAGCAGCGCGATCACCTGGGCCGTCTTGCCCAGGCCCATCTCGTCGGCGAGCAGGCCATGGCACTCGGTCTCGCACAGATGGTGCATCCACTCGACGCCGCGACGCTGGTAATTGCGCAGGTAGTCCGGCAGCTCCGGCGGCGAGACGGGCGGCGTGATCACCTTCTGGCGCCAGGCCTCGATCTCCGAGCCGAGCGTGACCTTGATGCGGTGATCGTTGAAGAGGGAGAAAACCAGGTACGGCGGCACCTCCCCCGCCGCGGAGGTGTCCTCGAGGTTCCGCTTCCATTGATTGTAGCCCTCGAGTTTTTCCGGCGTGAGCGAAACAATCCCGAGGTCGGGCAACAGCATCGGCGAGCGGCCATGCTTGAGCAGCGCGGCGGCCTGCTCGTCGGTGAGGAGTTTTTCCCCGGCGCGGAATATCCAGCGGAGGTTCAACCCGCCGTCGCCGCGGCGATCGGCCACGGCCTCGATCTCGATCGTGCGGGCGCCCTGCTTGATGTTGTCGACCTTCACGTCCAGCTCGATGGCGAACTGCTTCTTCCAATGCGGCAGCAGGTCGCGCAGGAAACCCGGGATGTCCGCCAGCGCGTCGAGCGCGTAGGCGTGCGTCAATTGGTTGTACCGGAAGTGCGCCTTGCGCGCGTAGGTGGCCAGGGCGATGAGCTTGGCGCGCTCGGTGGCGCTGGGCGGGTTCGAGGTGTTGCCCAGCGCCGGGATGCGGTTGCGGCCGTTCTTCCAGTAGGCCACGAACACGAGCCCGTCGTTGTTCGTCGTGAAACTCAGCAACAGGTCGCGCGCCGGGGCATCGGCCTTGCCGGCGACCGCGGTGCCGGCACCCGTGCCGCCGGGGGCCGGCAGGTGGCCGTTACCGTTGCCGTTCGCGCTCGCCGCGGCGGCCTTCGCGGTCCCGGGGAGCAAGGCGGACATCTCGTCCACCAACAGCTCCTCGATCTCGTGCAACCCTGCGACCGCAATGGCATTGGCCAGCAGGGCGTCGGTGGAGGACGAGCGGACCTTGATCTTGTCCCCGTCCCACTCGATCACCGCGTATTCCTCCTTCTTTTCCACCTTGCGGTGAATGATCGCATCCTTGGCGCCGAGCTCGACTTCGCGGATCTCGCCGTCGCGGTACATGTTATGACCGCGGTCGACATGCGCTGCGTCAAATTGCTCCTCCCACTCAACCTCCATCCGGGCGAACCAGAATTCGAGGGACTGCGGAGTATAGATGCGCTTGGGCCCGTGGGTTTGCATCAAGCTAAAAGACAGACGTTAGAAACTTCCGCGGAGCCCGCGCAATCCCTATTTCGCTTAAAAACGGATCGTTGCGGCGGAGCGTTTTACACAATCGTCACGGGGCCGGCACGGGTTCTTAACGCGCATCGGTGAAGCTGCGGTGCGCTCGACGGCTGGCAGGTCGCCGCCGAACGGGCCAACCCGCTTGAAGCTTGTCCTCGTAACCGAAACCTATTCTCCCGAAATCAACGGCGTCGCCATGACGCTCGGACACCTGGTCCATGGCCTCGCGCAACTGGGCCACGAGATCGCGGTGATCCGCCCGCGCCAGCGGTCCGAAAAGAGCGGGCCCGCGGTGCAAGCCGTCGGCGCCGTCACGCAACACCTAGTCCCCGGCCTGCCCATCCCCGGCTATCCCCTGCTCTGCTTCGGGTTGCCCGCGGGCGGCCGCCTGCGCCGGCTCTGGCGCGAGGCCCGGCCGGACCTCGTCCACATTGCGACGGAGGGCCCGCTGGGATTTTCCGCGCTGACCGCCGCACGCGCGCTGGGTATTCCGGTCACGTCGGGCTTTCACACGAACTTCCACCAGTACACGCACGACTACCGGTTCAGCTGGCTGTTCACGCTCACCGCAACGTGGCTCCGCACTTTTCACAACCGCACGCTCCGCACCTTCGCGCCGACGCGCGAACTTTGCGCCCAGCTCGCTGCGGACGGCTACCGGAATCTCCGCGTGCTTTCACGGGGTGTGGACGTCGCCCAATTTTCGCCCGGCCGACGCCACGACGCGCAGCGCCAGGCCTGGGGCGCATCGACCGATGACCCGGTTGTCATCCATACGGGCCGCCTCGCGCGCGAGAAAAACTACGCGTTGATCACGCGCGCCTTCGACGCCATGGCCGCCGCCAATCCGCGCTGCCGCTTCGTCATCGTGGGCGACGGCCCGCTGCGCGCGTCCCTGGCGGCCCGGCTGCCTTACGTGCGCTTCACCGGTTTTGTCGATCGCGCGACCCTGGCGACCCACTACGCGTCGGCCGATCTGTATCTCCACGCGAGCGTGACGGAAACCTACGGCAACGTCGCCGCCGAGGCGCTGGCCAGCGGGCTCGCCTTTTCCGGCTACGATTACGCGGCGGCCCATGAACTCGTGCGCCATGACGAGAACGGCCTGCTCGTGCCGCTGGGCGACGAGGCGGCCTTCATCGCTGCCGCGGTGCGACTCGCCACGGAGCCATCCCTCGTCGCGCGCCTGCGGCAGCAGGCCGCCGTCGCCGTGCAGGCCAGGACCTGGGCCAAGGTGGTGGCGCAGTTCTCCGCCGATCTCGCCGAGGCCGCGGCCCTGGCGCCGTGTCCCGGCGGCAATCTCAAATCTGAAATCTCAAATTTGAAATCGACCGCTTCCGCCGCACCATGAGCAAACTCCACGTCCGCTCCGTCATCCTGTCCGACATCCACCTCGGCACGCCGCACAGCAAGGCCGGCGAGGTCACGCACTTCCTCAAGCACGTGCGCTGCGACCGGCTGATCCTCAACGGCGACATCATCGACGGCTGGCGCCTGCGCCGCGGCGATCCCTGGACCAAGGCCCACACGAAGTTTGTGCGCCGGGTGCTCACCATGATCCAGAAACGCGACACCGAGGTGATCTACCTGCGGGGCAACCACGACGACTTTATCGGCCGCTTGCTGCCGATGCAATTCGAGCACCTGAGCCTCGTGGAGGACTACATCCTGGAAACCGCGCGCGGCCGCTACCTCGTGCTGCATGGCGACGTGTTTGACGGCGTCGTGAAGAACATGGTGTTCCTCGCCCACCTCGGCGACCTCGGCTACAACCTGCTGCTGCGCCTGAATCGCGTTTACAACGGGTTCCGCCGCCTGCGCGGCAAGGAATACTTTTCCCTGAGCCAGGCGATCAAGGCCCGCGTCAAGCAGGCGGTCAGCTTCATCGGCAAGTTCGAGGACCAGGTCTCCGCGCTCGCACGGGAACGCGGCTGCGTCGGCGTCATCTGCGGACACATCCACACGCCCGCCGACAAGCTGATCGGCGACATCCACTACTTGAATTCGGGCGACTGGGTGGAATCGCTGACCGCGATCATCGAGCACCACGACGGCCGCTTCGAATTGATCAGCTACAAGGATTTCACCGCGCGTTTTTCTCCGCCGGCGGATGACGACGAGGCGCTGCCGTTTCCAATGCCCTTGGAGACGGGACTTCCAGGCCCGCGGGGCAGGGTTTATGCCGCCGCTCACCTGCGGGACTGATGGTCCCGCCTCCCCTTCCCCTCCCATGCCCAAGGTCCTGATCCTCACCGCCAGCTACGGCGAAGGCCACAACAGCGCGGCGCGCGCCCTGCAGGCCGCGTTCAACGAACAGCCGGGCATCTCCGCGGAGTTGGTCGACCTGTTCGCCTTGCGCGCGCCTCGCCTCAACCAGGTTTCTAGGCGCGGTTACCTGCGCCTGATCAACACGGCCCCCAGGGTTTGGAGTCGCGTCTACCGCTGGCTCGACGAATCGCCGCGCGCACCGTGGCTCTTTCGCGCCCTGGCCAGCCACCGGCGCCTGCTGGGCCGGTTGATCGCGGAGAAAGAGCCCGCCGCGCTGGTGTCGACTTACCCGGTTTATGCATGGCTCCTCAACCAACTGCGCCGCGAGGGCCGGGTGTTTTGTCCGCACTACACCGTCATCACCGACGCCCTGACCATCAACTCCGTCTGGTACCGCACGGCCTCCGCCGGCTGGTTCGTGACCGACGGGGATTCGGCCGCCTTTCTCCGCGCGCGCGGCCTGCCCCCGGCGCACGTGCACGCCTGCGGCTTTCCCGTCGACCTCGCCTTCGCCGACCGCCCCGTCGGGCTGGTCCCGCCCGAGATCTGGGCTGACACGGGGCCCCAACGGCGGGCGGACCCCGCGCAGTCGCGCCGCGTGCTCTTCATGATCAACACCGACCGCACGCGCGCGTTGGAGATCGCGAGGGCGCTGCTGCAGAATCCCTCGTGGCACCTGACCATCACGGCCGGCCGCGACGAAGGCCTGCGCCGCGAACTGGTCGAACTCGCGCGCGGCGCGCCGGCTCAAGCCGACATCCTCGGCTGGACCAACCGCATTCCCGAACTGCTGATAACCCACCACGTCGCCATCAGCAAAGCCGGCGGCGCGACGACGCAGGAATCCATCAACGCGCTTTGCCCGCTCTTGGTCAGCCAGATCGTGCCGGGCCAGGAGGAAGGCAACTACGAGTTGATCCGCCGTCACGACGCCGGCGCGCTCGCGGAGACGCCGGAAGCCATCGTCGCCGCCCTCGATCGCCTCTTCGCCGACAACGCTCGGCTCTGGCGCCACTGGCGCGCCAACCTCCGCCGCCTCGCGCAGCCCGCCGCCGCCCGCACCATCGTCGCGACGGTGCTCGGCGCGGAAGCGCGCGGCCCCCAACCGGATCCCCGCCCGTTGGAGATGTCACGTAATACGTGACATCCGGTTCTCGAACCTGTGTAGAAAGCGAATTAGTAGTCCATTAAACTATTAATCCCGCCCGCCTAACTGCGTGCGAGTTTCCGTCGGCTCCGGCCTCAACGCGGCCGACACTCATTCATCCGCTGCTCCTTTCTCAAATCCGCCCGCCAGCCGCGCCGCTTGACGATGTCACGTAATACGTGACATCCGGTTCTCGAGCCCATTCAGAAAGCGAATGGGTAGTCTATTGGACTACTCACTCCGCCCGGCTAACTGCGTGCGAATCACCGCCAGCGTGCGCGCGGTCGCGCCCCGGTTGGCTTCGTGCCATTCGCGGGCGGCGGCGGCCAGCTTCGCCCGCTGGCCTCCGTCCTGGAGCAATTCAACCGCCGCGGAAATCAACTCGCTGTGCGTTTCCACTTTTCGCACCGCCCCGGCTTCGGTGAGCGTGCGGATGATATCGCGGAAATTCGTCATGCGCGGGCCGTGCAGCACCGGCTTGCCGAGCACCGCGGCCTCAACGGGAGTCTGGCCGCCGTCGTGCGGCGCCAGGCTCTTGCCGGTGAAGACCAGGTCCGCCAGTTGCGTGAATTTCCGCAGCTCGCCGGTCGTGTCGCCGACCGCGACGTCGACGATCCCCGGCGCGGCGCCCGCCGAGCGGAAATGAAAGGCCAGGCCGGATTTCTCGAGCAGGGCCCGCAACTCCTCGCGGCGTTCCGCATGGCGCGGCACCAGGAGCAGCGCAACCTTCAAGCCCCGCTC
This sequence comes from uncultured Oleiharenicola sp., assembly GCA_964515595.1. Lineage (GTDB taxonomy): Bacteria > Verrucomicrobiota > Verrucomicrobiia > Opitutales > Opitutaceae > Lacunisphaera. The sequence goes on from CAZEUN010000003.1 coordinate 157,672, forward strand.
GCGCGCCGCCTTCAGCGCCGTGATGAGCGCGGTTTCCTCGCCGGCCCACGTGGAGGAACCGAGCAGCACCTGTCCGTCGATGGGCAGGCCGAGTTCGCGCCGCAGCGCGGTTTTGTCGGCGTCGCCCATCAGCGGAATATCCACGTCGAGTTTGAGATTGCCCGTGGTCTGCAGGCGCTCCGGCAAAAAACCGAGCGCCTTGAAGCGCTGCTCGTCGCGCTTCGATGCGCACAGCACGCGCGTGATGCCGGCCGTCAGCGACCGCAGGGCCCACTTGAAGCGCAGCGAACGCTTGAAGCTGCGATCGGACATCCGCGCATTGACACTGATCACCGGAACGCCGCGCGCCCGCGCCTGGGAGACGTGTTCGGGCCAGCGTTCGCCTTCCATCAGGATGGCGAGGTCCGGCGCCACCCGGCGCCAGGCCCGGCGGCTGAAGATCCACCCATCCAGGGGAAAGTAGCCAATGCCCACCGTGAGCGCGGCGTATTTTTCCTTCGCCAGCCGGTAGCCGGTGCTGGTGGTCGTGGTCAGATAAACCTCGGTGTGGCCCTCGCGCTGGAAGGCCTCGAGCAGCGGGGCGATGGCGAGGATTTCGCCGACGCTGACCGCCTGGAGCCAGATCCGTTTTGCGCCGGCCGCCTTGGGTGGCAACACCGGCGCCTCGCCAAAGCGGTGCCAGAACCCCTCGGCATAGCCCCCGCGCCGCCGCATCCGCCAAAGATAATACGGCGACGCCAGCAGGAGCAGCGGAAGAAACAGGATTCTATAAATCCAGATCAAGGCAGGTAACCACTAATGAACACTAATAGGCACTAATGATTAGTGGATAATTAGTGTGGATTAGTGGTGAGTCCTGTTCGCTCGGTTTACTGCCCCAACACCCAGGCGAAGATCAGCGGGGCCACGATGGTCGCGTCGCTCTCGACGATGAACTTCGGCGTCTTCGCGCCGAGCTTGCCCCAGGTGATCTTCTCGTTCGGCACGGCGCCGGAATAGCTGCCGTAGCTGGTCGTGGAGTCGCTGATCTGGGCGAAATAGCCCCAGAGCGGCACGCCGGTGCGGCCCAGATCCTGGTGGAGCATCGGGACGACGCAGATCGGGAAGTCGCCCGCGATGCCGCCGCCGATCTGGAAAAAGCCGATCGAGCCCTCGCCGTTGCGGAGCTTCTTGGCGGTTTTCGTGTACCACGCCGCGAGCCAGGTCATGTACTCGATGCCGGTGCGGACGGTATGGACGTTCTTGATTTCGCCGGTCACGACGCGGCCGGCATACATGTTGCCGAGCGTGGCGTCTTCCCAACCCGGGACGATGATGGGCAGGTTTTTCTCACAAGCGGCGAGCATCCAGGAATTCTTCGGGTCGATCTGGTAATACTTCTTAAGCTTACCCGAGCGCAGAATCTTGTACATGAACTCGTGCGGGAAGAAATGCTCGCCGGCCTGGTCGGCGGCGACCCACTCCTCGGCGACGGCCGCCTCGATGCGGCGCATGGCCTCGCCTTCGGGAATGCAGGTGTCCGTCACGCGGTTCATGTGACGGTCGACGAGATCCTGCTCGTCCTCCGCCGTGAGGTGGCGGTAATGCGGCACCCGCTCGTAATAATCGTGGGCGACGAGGTTGAAGATGTCCTCCTCGAGGTTGGCGCCGGTGCAGACGATCGCGTGGACCTTGTCCTGGCGGATCATCTCGGCGAGCGTGATGCCCAGCTCCGCGGTCGACATCGCGCCGGCGAGCGTCACCAGCATCTTGCCGCCGGCCTGGAGGTGGGCCTCGTAGCCCTTGGCCGTGTCGAGCAGCGCCGCGGCGTTGAAATGGCGGTAATTCTGCGCGATGAACTTCGAGACCGGGCCCTTCTTCTTCGCCAGGGCGGCGTTGACGTGTTCGGGCAGTTGCTTGACGCGTTTGGCTTTGATCATTTCCCCACCACTAGAAACCGCCGCGGGCAATTGGCCACACAAAATTAGGGGTGGCGCCGGTGGCGCACATTGCCCCCGGCGCGCTGCGCTCCACCCATTTTATCAGGCCATTTCCCGTGCTCTGGAAACTTGCAGTTCCGCGGCTGGTCCGAAGACTTCCTCCCATGTCGCTCCCCTGCCCTGAGCCCCTCGAACGGGCCCGTCCCGTCCGCCTCCGCGCCATCCTTTTCGCCGTCCTGCTCGCCCCCGTGCTGGCGCTGGCCGCGGATTTTCCGCACCAGATCAGCGACCTGCCGTCCGATCCCGCCGTGACCTGGGGCCGCCTCGACAACGGCCTGCGCTACGCCCTCCGCCACAACGCCGAGCCGCGCGGGCGCATCAGCGCCCGCCTCGCCATCCGCGTGGGCTCGATCTACGAGAACGACAACCAGCGCGGCCTCGCCCACTTCCTCGAGCACATGGCCTTCAATGGCAGCCGGCATTTCCCGGCGGCCAACGTCGTGGAATTTTTCCAGAAGCTCGGCATGGAATTCGGCGGCGACACCAACGCCTCGACGGGCTTCGATCGCACGATCTACCAGTTGGAACTGCCCGACACCAAGCCGGCGACGCTGCACGAGTCGCTCACGTTCCTCGCCGACGTGGCGGGCGGACTGACGCTTGACCCGGGCGAGATCGACAAGGAGCGCGGCATCATCCTCAGCGAAAAACGCGCGCGCGATTCCGTGGGCCTGCGCACCTTCCTGGCCGAGCTGGATTTTCTGGTGCCCGAGACCCGCTTCCCGCAGCGCCTGCCGATCGGCACGGAGGAGGTCATCAGGACCGCCGACCGCGCGCGCTTCGCGGAGTTCTTCGATGCCTGGTACCGGCCCGAGCGCATGGTGCTGGTCCTGGTGGGCGACTTCGACCCGAAGGCCGTGGAATCGGCGGTGAAAGAGCTGTTCGGTCCGCTCGTCGCGCGCGCCCCCGCCCTGCCCGAGCCGCGCCTCGGCACGGTCAGCCCTTCCAACGAAGTGGTCGCCCTCCTGCACACCGAGAAGGAAGCCGGCAGCACCAACGTGGCGCTGGAAACGGTCGTGCCCTACGCCTACGAAACCGACAACGCCGCCAACCGCCTCAGGTATGTGCCGCGGACGCTGGCGCTGCGCATGCTGAACCGCCGGCTCTCCATCCTCGCCAAGCAGGAGGGCGCGCCGTTCCTCAGCGGCATTGTGGGCGTCACCGAGCAGTTTGAATTTTTCCGCAACGCCTCCATCGAGCTCAACTGCCGGCCCGACCAGTGGTCCGCGGCCCTCGGGGTGGCGGAACAGGAATTGCGGCGCGCGCTGGACCACGGTTTCCAATCCGAGGAACTGGCCGAGGCCGTCGCCGAGATGAAAAACAATCTGGAGCAGGCGGTCCGCACGGCGCCGACGCGCCACTCGAACGAGCTGGCGGACGAGCTCGCGGACAATCTCCTCGACCGCAACGTCACCATGCATCCGAAGGACGACCTCGCGCTCTACGCACCCGCCCTCGTCGCCGTCACCCCGGAAGCCTGCACGGAGGCGCTGCGGGCCACCTGGAGCGAGGCCGGCGGGCGCAAAATCTTTGTCAGCGGCAACCTCGAGCTGCCGCGCGCGCCGCAGAACATCACCGCGGCCTACAACGCCAGCCGCCGCACGATCGTGACGCCGCCGGCGAAGCAGGCCCCGGCCGCGTTCGCCTACACCGATTTCGGCAAGCCGGGCAAAGTCGGTGAAACGCGCACGGTCGGGGACCTCGGCGTGACGCTGCTGGAATTCAAGAACGGCGTGCGCCTCAACCTGAAGCCCACCGACTTCGAGGCCGGCCGCATCCGCATCTCGGTGCGGCTCGGCGGCGGCACGCTCACCCTGCCCGCCGACCAGCGCGGCCTCGAGCTGCTGGCGAACGTCGCCTTCACCACCGGCGGCCTCGGCAAGCACAGCGTCGACGACCTCCAGCGCCTGCTCGCCGGCAAGACGCTCGGCCTCGGTTTCGGCGCGCAGGACGACGCGTTCACGTTCGCCGGCTCGACCAATCGCGAGGACCTGTTGCTGCAGCTCCAGCTGTTCTGCGCGTACCTGACCGATCCCGGCTATCGCCCGGAATCCATCCGGCAGGTCCACAAGGCCGCCGACCAGCTTTACTTGCGACTCGCCCACACCGCGGACGGCCCGCTGCGGCTCCAGGTCGCCCCGCTTCTCGCCAACGGCGATCCGCGCTTCGGGCTGCCGCCCAAGGAGGTCCTCCTCGGACGCTCCCTGAACGAGTTGAAGGCCTGGCTCACGCCACAGTTCGCCCGGGGGCCGATCGAAATCGCGATCGTGGGCGATTTCGATCCTGACGCCACCGTCACGGCCGTCGCGCAAACGTTCGGCGCGCTGCCCAAGCGGCAAAGCAAGCCGAGGTATGACGAGGCGCGGCGGGTCGCCAAACTCACGGACCCGGTCGCGAAGGAATACACGATCGAGTCGGAGATCCCGAAGGCGCTGGTGCGCCTGTACTGGCCGGCCACCGACGGCCGCGACATCAAGCTCGCGCGCCGCCTGCGCCTGCTGTCCGACGTGTTCGCCGACCGCCTCCGGGTGAAGATCCGCGAAGGTCTCGGCGGGACGTACAGTCCCAACGCGAGCCCGGACCTGAGCGACACCTACCCCGACTACGGCTATCTCATCGCCGATGCCACGGTGGCGCCCGACGACACCCGCCGGATTGCCGACGCCATCAAGGCGGTCGCGGCGGACCTGCGCGCCAGCGGCGTGACCGACGAGGAACTCGTCCGCGCCAAGCAGCCGGTGCTCACCGCCCTGCGCGAGAGCTCACGGACCAACGCCTACTGGATCGGCAGCGTGCTCGCGGCCGCCCAGGAATTCCCCGAGCGCCTCGAGTGGAGCCGCACGCGTTACAGCGACAACGAAAGCGTGACCGCCGCCGAGCTCAGCGACCTCGCGAAGCAATACCTCGACCCCGCGCGCGCCTCCGAGTTCACGATCATCCCGGTGAAGCCGAAGCCGGTCGGGCCCTAACCGGCGGGCGGCCGCGTGCCCGCCATGGGCTTGGGTGCTCGACAGCCGTCGGAAATCGAGGGAAAACAAAACCATGCAACCACCCCGCCGCCCCGCCCTGCTTGCCGCGTTCTGCTTCGCTTTGCTGCTCCCGCCCGCGTCCGCCGCCCGCCCCTCGCCGGCATCCGGCGAGGAGGTTTATGAACTGCCCAAGATGGAAGTGAAGGACACCGCGGTCTGCAGCTTCGGCATCGGCGTCGTGGCGACCTGGGACCGGGCCACGCAAAAGGTCACCCACCTCTACGTCAGCGGCGTCTCGCCCGGCTCGGCGGCCGAGGAACTCGGCCTGGCGAGGGGCGACGAGATCCTGTCGATCAACGGCCGGAAGGTTTCCGAGCTCAAGGGCAGCTTCAAGCACGGGAGCGATTTCTTCAATCTCCTGGTCAACCAGCCTCCGGGCCGCGAGATCAAGCTCGAGGTCGCGGTACGCACGGTGAAACCCGTCACGCTCACCGCGCTGCCTTACCTGCCCTGACGCCCGCGCCGCCCGGCGCCCCGCTTCGCGATCAGTGCGCCGGCTCCGGATCCACGGGGGCGGCCAGCTTCACGTTGAGCAACGGCACCAGCAACAGCAGCCCGACGCACGTGAGCCCCAGCACCGCATAGCCCGCGGCGTCGTGGACCGTGCCGTTGATGGCATCGGGACCATACGCGTAGGCCCAGCTGGTCAAAAACAGGCTGCGCGCCAGGTTCATCACAAAGGCGAAAACCATCGCCGCCACGACCAGCGTCACTTTTTTCCACGTGGCCGTGAAAAACGTCGCCCCGAGAAAGGAGCCGGCAAACAGGCAGGCCGTCAGCGAGCGGATGCCCGAACACGCGTCGGCGATGCCCACCGGACCGGTCGGCAACATGAGCACGTTGCCCTGCTGCTCCAGCGGGTAGCCGAGCGTGTCGAAGACGAAGGCGACCACCGTCACGACCTTCCGCAGCAGAAACAGGCTGATCTGGGATTCGACGGCTGACACGAGCGGCGCGGAGATCAACCACACCAGCACGGGAAAAATAAACAATGACGCGACGCGGAACCGGGCATCCGCGAAGAGTGCCGCGAGGCCCTGCACGGCTGGAGGCCCCAGCTCCGGCTGGACCGCGGCCCGGCTGGAGCCGGGCTCGCCACTGGATGCATTGAAATAAATCAACGGCAGCACGATCGCCACCATGCCCAACGTGAGCGCAAACGTCCCGGGCTGCGACGTGCCGGCGCCGGCGCGATAGAAGGCGCCGAGCAAAAAGAAGAGCGCCCCGCCGAGCAGGCCGAGACTGGCCGCCGTGTTGAGCGTCCACCGCACCCAGCGCGCACTGGCCGGGCCCGCTCCGGCCGCGCGCAAGCGGGTCAGGATTTCGGGCCAGCGGTCGTAAACCACATACACCGTGAACAGCGGCACCAGCCAGCCGAACGAGTAATCCTCCTTGCGGCTCCACCAATGCGACTGGTCCCAGGCCACAAACGCCATGAACCCCGCCGACAGTCCCAGCGCCGTCAGAAAGGGCGCGGGTGGCTTGGAGGAAGACTGCGGTTGATCGGTCACGCGACGCCGAGCAAAGGCAAGGGCGTGCCCCGTGCAAGCCGGCAGGAGCATTTTGTGGAGGGTCCGGTATCGCAGGACCGCGGCCCAGCGGGAGCCGAGCCCTGCACTACCCGCGCGCCCCCTTCCCCATCGACCGGTCATGCCACCGGCTCAGCCACAGCAGTGCGGCCACGGCGCCGACGAGCGCCATCGCCATGTCGGTCTGCGTGTCCCAGGCATAGCCCTGCGTGCCCAGGAAATCGTCGGCCGCCGCGCCCGAAGCCACCGCGGCGAGCCACTCGATCAGTTCGTAGAACGCGCTGAAGGCCAGGCAGACGCTGACCACCAGGAAACCCAGCCAGCGACTCGGCCGGGTCGGTTCGTTGCCGGTGCCGCCCAGCGGCGAGGTGCGGATGAGGATCTCGCGAACGAGGATCGCCGGGACGAATCCCTGCGCGAAGTGCCCGAGCTTGTCGTAGTTGTTGCGCGTCCCGCCGAGCCATTCCATGACCCAGTTGCCGAGCGGAACGCGCGCGTAGGTGTAGTGTCCGCCGACAATCAGGATGACGCAGTGCAGCCACAACAGCCCGAGCAGCAATCCCGACAGGCGAAACCGGCGTTGCACGGCAAACGCCACCGGCAGCCCGATCAGGATCGGCGCGATCTCCAGGAACCAGGTGAAATAGTCGTGAGGCGCGATCGCGGACCACCCGAGGACCGGGAGCAGCAGACCGACAAACCAAATCAGCCGGCGGTCCATCAGCAGGCGCCGGATTTCAAGGCTCCCAACACGTAATCCCGCAACCCCGGTTCCAGGTTTCCGCCGTGTCGCGCGAACTGTTGGTGGATTTCATCCCACGGCACCGGGCCGTCCTTCACCAAAATGGGCGTCATGTTTTTGTCCGGACGCGTATCGCCGCCGTCCACCCGCGCATGGTTGAATCCGGTGCCGGGCCGCCACGTCAGCGCACGCTCCTGGTGGTCGCTGCCTTCATAGCAGAGCTGGAAACCGGCAGGCGCCTTGTTCGGATCATACCAAACAATCAGCTCGAGTCCGCCGCCCTCGAACCACCGGCGGTGTCCCGCGCCGGGTTCCTGCCTGACCTGCGGGATTTCGCTCAACATGCGGCGCAAGCTTGGCGTCAGATCGACCCGGCGCAAGCGCGGCGAAGCGGCCGGCGCGTGGGGCCCCGGAACGATTACCGATTCGCGCAGACCGGCCGCCGCGGTCCCAATCCCTGTTTTGACATCCCCGTCCGGTCGAACCAGCGTGCCGGGAAACATGGACCACCTGCACGCCTACTGGCGGATGGAATACATTGAGACGCCACGCCTGCCCCAGGGCGGCAACATTTTCGCCGAGTTGCCCAGGCTCGGGGACGACGCCGCGGCGCTCATCGTCCATCGCGGCAAACTGTCCTACCTGATCCTCAACCGCTATCCCTACAATGCGGGGCATCTGCTCGCCGTGCCGTTTCGCGCCGCAACCGAGATTGAGGACCTGACCGCGGCGGAACGCGCGGACCTCATGGACGCAATTATTTTTGGCAAGCAAGTGCTCGCGGCCGCGCTCAAGCCCGATGCTTTCAACGTCGGCTTCAACCTCGGCTCGGCCGCCGGCGGCAGCATCCCCCACCTGCACGCGCACATCGTCCCGCGCTGGAATGGCGACACCAACTTCATGCCCGTCATCGGCCAGACGCGCGTGCTGCCGCAGTCCCTCGCGGCCATGTATGCGCGCCTGAAGGAATTCGCCGACAAACTCTCCGCCAAGACCTGACCCAGGCAAACCGCATCCCCTCACAGGAGCTCGCAGAGAGCGCCGAGCAATCATGACCGGGATTCAAACCTCTGGGTCCTCCGCGACCTCCTGGAAGACAAACCGTAGTCAAGCGCAGCCAACCAAACATTTCCCCAGAAGGAAACGAAGAGAACGAAGATCGATCCGTTTGTTTCTGGACCTTTGTTAACTTAGTTACCTTCTGTAAAATCAGTTTCACCCAACGTGCCTGACTCCAAGACTCTCAAATTCCCCAACGCCCGCCACCTGAACCAGCTGTATGGCGGCACCGAAGCCAATCTCCTGCGCACCGAACAGGCGCTGGGCGTCCGCCTCACGACTCGCGATGACTGGCTGAAAATCGACGGCCCGGCCGAGGCCACCGCCCGCGCCGAGGAATTCTTCAACCTGCTGAACTCCGGCAAGACCCAGGGCCTGGCGGTCCGCACGCCCGACTTCGTGCGGCTGCTGGAGCTCTACACCCGCGACGCCGGCGCCAGCCTGCGCGCGCTCGTCAACGAGCCGCTCGTCATCGCCACCCAGCGCAAGAGCATCGTCCCAAAAACCCTGGGCCAGAAACTTTATCTCCAGTCCATCCAGAAGAACCCGATCGTCTTCGGCATCGGGCCCGCCGGCACCGGCAAGACCTACCTCGCGATGGCCGCGGCGATCTCCGCCCTGCTGAAAAACCAGGTGCAGCGCATTGTCCTGACCCGCCCGGCCGTCGAGGCCGGCGAGGCCCTCGGCTTTCTACCCGGCGATCTCCGCGAAAAAATCCTGCCCTACCTGCGGCCGCTGTACGACGCGTTGCACGACATGCTCGATCCGGAGGACGTCACGACCTTGTCGGAAAAAGGCGTCATCGAGATCGCCCCCCTCGCCTACATGCGCGGCCGCACGCTCGCGAACGCCTACATCATCCTCGACGAGGCCCAGAACACCTCGCACGAGCAGATGATGATGTTCCTCACCCGGCTCGGCGACGACTCGCGCATGATCGTCACCGGCGACATCACGCAGATCGACCTGCCCCGCAACAAGACGTCCGGCCTCGTGCAGGCGCCGCGCATCCTGCGCAACATCCCCGGCATCGATTTCCACCACTTCACCGCCGCCGACGTGGTCCGCCACCCGCTCGTGCAGAAGATTATCGACGCATACGAACAGGCAAAGTCGGCGGAGCCGGTGGGGCAGTCATAATGTTTCGGTGCGCCATTTCCTCGGTGGGAGGGGTTTTATACCCCGACAGCGAAGGCGTGAAAAATCCCGTCGGGGTATAAAACCCCTCCCACCCATCGAATCACGCCATGACCCGCACCGTCGTCATCAACAACCGCCACCCGCGTCTGCGCGTCGACCGGCGCGCGATCACGGCGGCGATCGGCGTGCTCGATGCCGCCGCGGGAAAATTCCTCGGGGGATGTCCGCCGGGCGAGCTCTCGCTCGTGTTCCTCACCGATCCCGCCCTGGCCAAAATCCACGCGGATTTCATGGACGATCCCACGGCGACCGACGTGATCACCTTTGAGGGCGACGCCACCGCGGGGCTCGCCGGCGAGATCTGCGTGTCGGCGGACACGGCTGCGCGATATGTAGGGGCGTCCCTTGTGGACGCCCGCGGGCGTCCACAAGGGACGCCCCTCCAACCATCCTTCTCCACCGAACTCACCCTCTACTTCGTTCACGGCTGGCTCCATCTCGCCGGCTACGATGACCTGCAGCCGGCGAAAAAGCGCCGCATGCGCGCCGCCGAGGCGCGCGCGATGAAGTTGCTGCGCACGGCGGGAGCGGTGCCGGAGTTTCGACTCGGGTAACGCGGCCAACACACCCCTCTAGATCCGGAACCATTGAGTGGAAACCGCGAAGGACGCGAAGAAGCGCGAAAGTCGCGAGTCAGACATGATCCTCGGTGATGCCTGCCGTACTCACTGTTTCGTGATCCCGGGCAAAATCAGGATTTTCCCGGTATACCTTCGCGGACCTTCGCGCCCTTCGCGGTTCAATTGCATCGTTCCGGCTAGATAGGGGATCCGTTTAGGGCAAGGTCCCCTCTATGAAGAGGGGCGTGGGAGCCGTAGGCCATGCGAAGGCTGCTGCCCGCAGGGCGGGGTGTGTAGGTGGGTTATAGCCCGCACTGCTCCCCATCCCCAAAAAAATCGTGGCCTCGGCGCGCATCTCTGGTTCACTCGCCCCTCCATGACCGAGTCCCGCTTCAAGTCCCTGCGCAATGCCTTCCTGACCGGGTTGGTGCTGGTTGCACCGCTCGTGGTGACGGTCTGGGCGCTCCGGCTGGTCATCGGGTTTGTCGGCGGGTCGATCACACCGCTTTTTTCGCCCTACCTGCCGCACGCGCTCAGCCACCTGCCCGCGCTGATCTGGGACGTGCTGACCACCATCATCGTCCTCGCGCTGATCACGCTGCTCGGCTACCTGTCCCGGGTTTTCCTCGGGCAATTCGTCGGCGCCGTCGCGGAACGGTTCATCCAGAACATTCCCGGCATCGGTTCCTTCTACAACAGCGTGAAGCAGTTCATCGAGACGTTTGGCGCCAAGGACCGCACCCAGTTCAGCAAGGTGGTGCTCGTGCAATTTCCCCGCCCGGGCGCCTACACCATCGGCTTCGTCACGAACAAAACCCACGGGGAACCCCACACGCACCTGGCCGCGGATCATTGGGCGGTGTTCGTCCCTACCTGCCCCAGCCCGGTCAACGGCTTCTTCATGTTTCTGCCCGCGTCCGAACTGATCGAACTCGAGATGTCGGTCGGCGACGGCATGAAAACCGTGATCTCGTGCGGCGCGGTTTTGCCGACGTGGCATGATCCGGCGGCGGCGCGCGCGGCGCTGGAGAGTTCGGGTTTTAAATGATGGAGGGCCCAGCTCCGGCTGGGCCGGCGGGCGGACCCGCTATCGCGTTCGCGGCCCAGCCGGAGCTGGGCCCTCCAAATATCGGACAAACCGAACTTGCCTCGCCGTAGCTCCTGCGGAGCGTAGGCGGGTGCCCGGCCAGCAGCTCCAGACCACCGGTTTCATCCTGTCGAAACAACCGTCGGGCTCGGACTCGTTCGAGCAACTGACGGCCTTCGACGCGGAGCACGGCGTGCTGCCCTGCCTGCACCGCATCCCGCAGGGGAAATCCACCGCGACGCCCCTGGACCTGTTCGATGAGACCGAACTCTGGCTGGAATCCTCCAACCAGGGCCGCTCGTGGTTCGTCAAGGAGCACCGCCTGATCCAGCGTCATGACGGCATCGGCCGCTCCTACGACGCGCTGCGCGTCGCCGCCGCCCTCGGCGCGCTGCTCAGCCGCAATCCCGTGTCCGACGACTCCCGTGGGGAGATCGTGGCCTTGGTACGCACCACCTTTGCCGCGCTCGCCGGCGGCGGCCGGCCGGACATCGTCTGGCTCAAGGCGCTCTACTGCCTGCTGCGCGACGAAGGCTACCCGGTGAAGCAACAATGGTGGCCGCAATTGTCGGAGTCCGACCGCGACCTCGCCGCGCAATTGCTCAACCAGCCCCTCGCCGGCCAGACCGCCGGCGCCGACGCCGTGGCCCGCATCGCCCGCCGGCTGGAGGACTGGTTGCGCGCGGAGACGGAGATCCGGTTGTAATCCACCCGGTCTTTGGTGGGAGGGATTTTATATCCCGACGGGATTCGCGCCGCCTTCGCCGTCGGGGTATAAAACCCCTCCCACCAAGGGAAGCGGAGCCCAAACGTTCCCGCTTTCCTTCTGGGGGTTCCGTGTGTTCCGTGGTTCTTCACCCATGCAATTCTCCCTCGAAAACCGGACCGTGACCCTGAGCGTGGGCGAATTCGCCTCGTTCGCGCTCGGCCCGGTCGACGCGAGCGGTGGACCGCAGGGCATCTGGCGCGCCCAGCTCGGGCAACACTGGCACAACGAGCTGCGCACCCGCACCGAAAAGGAATTTACGGTTGAAGGGACTTTACGTCCCGACGTTTTCTTCGAAGTCGTCATCGAGGGCCGCCTGATTCACCGCGGCTGGACGTTCCAACTCGGCGGCCGGATCGACCAGCTCATCGGTGACAACCTGCGCGAAATCAAGAGCGTCATGCGTCCCCTCCCCGCGGCCGAGGAGGAACTGCGCGCGGACTATCCCGAATACTTCCGCCAGCTCGCCGCCTATGTCGTCATGCGCCGCCTCGGCGGCGCCAAGCAGACGAAGGCCGAGCTGGTCTTCGTCGAGGCCAGCTCCGGCCTGGCGCAGACGATCGCGCTCACCGCCTTCGACGAGGCCCTCGTCCATCATCAGCTCGATGCGCTGGTGGAGTTTCTCAACCTCCGTCTCCGCGCCACCGAGCGCCGCCGGTCGCTGGTTTTCCGCCCGCCCTTCCCCGCGCTGCGGCCCGGCCAGGAGACGATCCAGGCCGACCTCGCCTCAGGCCTCTCGTCGCAAGCCTCCTGCCTGCTCTTCGAAGCCCCCACCGGCTACGGCAAGACCGGCTGCGTGCTGGAATTCGCGCTCGGCCAGTTGAAGAGCGGCCGCTTCGCGCGCCTGATCTGGCTCACGGGCAAATCCACCGGGCAGTTGCAGGTGGTGCACACGCTCAACCAAATGACCGCTCCCGATACCAGTCATCCACTAGATGACAAGCAGCGGGGCGAGCTGGCGTTCTGGCAAGTGCGCAACAAGTCCGAGCACTGCGTGAACCACACATTTCACTGCGTGCGCGACAACTGCAATTACTTGAAGGATTGCGCGGAACGCTGGCCCGGCAGCGGGCTGGCGCGATTCTACCTCGATGAAAACCAACCGCGCGACCTCGACACGCTGCGCGCGGCCGGACGCGACGCGTTGATCTGCCCCTATGAAATCACCCGCGCGTCGCTCGCGTTCAACGATGTCTGGATCGGGGATTTCAACTACGTCTTCGCGCCCGACAACCAGGGCCTCTTCTTCAACCAACCCGGCTTCGATCCGGCCGAGACGCTCCTGGTGATCGACGAGGCGCACAACCTGCCCTCGCGCGTCGCCGGCGCGCATTCCCACCGGGCCACCGACACCGAGGCGCGCCTGCTCCTCGCCGAGCTCGATCATATCCTGGCCCCGGCGACGCTGGTGCTCGCGGTGGAGGAATGGGCCCGCCTGCTGGCTTCCTTGCGTCCCACGGAATCGCTCGATCCAGGTTTGGAAGCCGAGATCCACGACCACGTCGCGAAGCTGGCCAATCTCGTCTCCACCCAACCGCTCGACTACGCCGCCCTCGGGCCGGAGCACGCGGAGACGCTCTGGCAGTTCGCCGCCCTCGCCGCGTTCCTGGATGACAATCGCCTGACGCGCCTTCTCTGGGTCGCGCGGGAAGGAGAACTGGAATTCACCTGCGTCGACGCGGCGCCGGCGATTGGCGAAATGTTGGGGAAGTTCGGCGGCGCGCTCCTGATGTCGGCCACCTTGCAGCCCTACAGGGAATTCGCGGAGTCGTGCGGGCTGGCCACGTCCACCTACTCGACGCTGCACGCCCCCACCCCCTGGCGCGCCGGCGCCTACGATGTCGCGGTCGACCTCCGCGTGAGCACCACCTATCGCGATCGTGCCAGCTATTATGGGACCACTGCCGAAACCATTGAGGCCCTGCACCAAGCGGCTGCCTCCTTTCAGGTCTCCAATCTCAGGTCTCAGGTCTTCCCGTCCACGCATTGCGTGGCCGTCTTCTTCCCGTCCTACGCCTACGCCGAGGCCGTGCAGCGCGCGGTGGAGCATAAAAGCTCCGTCCTCCGTGTCGCCCTCCAACCGAAGCTGCCCGACCTCACGGCGCAGACCGCGTGGATCGAGGAAAACCTGGCGTTCAGCGACGCGCTCTTCCTCGTGCTCGGCAGCAGCTTTGCGGAGGGGATCGATTTGCTTGGCGGACGCGTCACGCACGCGATGGTCGTCGGCCCCGCCCTGCCCGAGGTCAATGCGGTGCAAAAAACACGGATGAACGCGCTGGCCAATCTCGGGCGCGACGCTTCGTTCCGTCGTGTCTATCAAATCCCCGGCCTGCAGAAGGTGAACCAGGCGCTCGGCCGCCTCGTACGCGCGCCCGGCCAAAAAGCGAAGGTGCTGCTCCACTGCCAGCGCTTCGCCGAGCCGTCGTACGCCGCGCTGCTCGCCACCGATTATCAAATGTACCGGGAAATCGCTTCCGAATCCGAACTCCGCGACTGGCTCGACCCATAACTCATACCGCTGGGAGAGTTATTTCTCCGCCCAAAATCAAAAGGTGGAGCGCACTGACCCAGTGCGCTTGCGGCGCCCGCTCTCAAACCAGCGCACTGGGTCAGTGCGCTCCACCTCCACGAGTCGGATCGTGTTCCGCTCAATTTTCCGGGCATCCAGTGGTGAATCGTGCGGGAGCCTGCGTGAGTGGCTCAGGGATTCGCCTGCGCGATGCGGGCGGCGTCGAGTTGGAAGTCGTGCGTGAAGCGGGCCTGTTCGCTGAAGCTGACCTTGACCAGTTCGGCGTCCTCGAGGGCATTGATGGCCTCGAGCAGCGGTTTGGCTCCGCCGCCTTTCGACGAGGCCCGAAAAGTCATGGTCTGCCAGCCCACCTCGACCGTGCCGATGCGGCTCGACTGGCGGCTCGCTCCGGTCGAGCCGCTGTCCACAAAGCCGTTCTTCCGGTTGACCAGAAAATAGCGGGAAAAGCCGCCGGCCGGGGCCAATCGCCCGCCGCCCACCATGTCCATCCACAGCGCGGGGCCGTGACTGACGAAGGTCACCAACAGCTGTTCGCCCGATTTCTCCACGAGCGCAATCCGCTCCCCGCGCGTACCATCGGTCCGCCAGGCGCCGGACTGAGCCGGCACCACGGTCGTGGCCTCGTGTTTCATCAGCCGCAGGCGGGCATGAAGCGTGTAGGCCGGCGGCTGGGCCTGGATCTTCGCCAGGGTCGACGACGGCACAATGCTCAACAGCGAGATTTGATCCGCTTCACCGCCTGAAGCAGAGGTCCGTCCTTTCATGAAGGCATCGACCTCGTTCGTCGCCAGGCTGTTCAGCGACGACCGGCCCATCGCATATCCCTTCTCCGAAGTTCCGTCCGGCCAGAGCCAGGTGTGGCCGGATGAATAGCTGACGATGCCCTGCGCCTCGGACAACCCTTCCACCCGGTAGGAGGTGTGCAAAGTTCCGCCGCGATTGGACCGGGCTGACTGCGCGCCGAACTCGGCGGATTTAAGCGTGAACTTGAGACCCGCAGGCTCGGTGGTCGCCGGCCAGTCTCCCTGCGCCCGGCCGATGAGGTAGCTGTAGGTGCGCGACTCAATGTTCCAGGCCCACGGCCAGAAGGCGAGCGTGAGGACCACCAGCCCCATCGTGGTCCCGATGACCGCGATGGACCGCCAGGTATGGCGGGTGAGATATTGATGAATCATCACCACCAGGATCCCGAGGCCGAGGATCGCCAGCGCGACCATCAACCGGGTCGAAGCGATTTCCGGAACCGAGGCGGACCCACCGCGGCGGATGTAATGGCTCAGGATGCCCGTCAACATCGGCGTCACCACCAAGGTCACCAGGCTCCACATCACGAACCGCCCGAGGCCATCGGTCACGGCGGACCAGAGCAGCGCGCCCAATACGACGAGCGCGTGGACGGCGAACGTTTCCGCCGCCGCCCAGGCGATTTCGTCGATGCCGTAGTGACACCCCAGCCACCACGGCAAGGTCACGAGCACCGGCGCCAGCAGGAACACCAGGCCGATGGTCAGAAGTTTGGCGCGCAGCAGGCGGGCGCCTGAAATCGGCCGCGTCATCCAGAAAGCGGTCGTTCCCACCATCAGGTCCTCCTGGATCAGCGCGGCAACCAGCACGAAGCTGAGCAGTTCGCCGGCGGCGAGCACCTTCGCCATGATGTCCATCTGCCGGAACCATTCGATGCCCTCGTCACCCGCGGCGTTGAGCAGGATCACGCCCACGCCGAGCTTGGCGACAATACAGAGCAACCAGATGCCGATCGGCCAGCGCAGCGCGCGCAGGTCCTTTTTGACGATGTGCCAGGTGAGATTCATGCGAGGGCTCCTTTCGGTTGGGTCCGGGTTTCGCGGGCGTGCGTGACGAAAATTTCGCGCAGCGTCATGGGATGCGCCAGCACGGTCCCGCCGGGAAAATATTCCCGGCAGCCTTCCTCGGTCGTGCCCCGACCGAAGTCCGAGGCGATGAAACGCACGAGACCGCCCTTCTGCTCGAACTCCCCCCACCCGGCGGGCGGGGCGCCGATCGATACCGGTCCGGCGACGGTCACTTCGATCCGCCGGAACCGCCCGAGGAGCGATTCCGTGGTCTCGGTCAACCGGAGCTGCCCGTTTTCCAGCAACGCGACATGATCCGCAAGCCGCTCCACTTCCTCGATGTCGTGGGAGGAAACCAGCACGGTCCAGTCGCCCAGTTCGGATGCTTCGAGCACCCCGCGCACAAAATCGTCGCGCGCGAGCGGATCCAATCCGCTGAACGGCTCGTCCAGGACGAGCAGCTTCGGGCGGTAGGCCAGCGTCGAGAGCAAGGCCGCCTTCATGAGCATGCCGCGGGACAGGTGCTTGAGCTTGCGGTCAGGCGGCAGGGCGAACTCGGCGAGCAGTTTCGCCTCGAGCGCGCGGTCCCAGGTCGGATAAAAGGGCCGGCAATAGTCGAGCAGCTGCGCAACCGTCATCCACAGCGGCAGCTTTTGGTTTTCCGAGACGTAACCGATCTGGGCGCGTTCCTTTTCGCCGAGCCGGCGCGAGTCGACGCCGAGCACGCGGGCCTCGCCGGAGGACGGCTCCAGCAAATTCATGAGCACCTTGATGGCGGTGGTCTTCCCCGCCCCGTTGGACCCGAGCAACGCGAAGACGCTGCCGGTGGGAACCGCCAGGGTCAGGTCGCGCAAGGCCTCGGTCCGCCAATAGCGTCGCGACAGCCGGTTGGTTTCGATGATGTTCATGGGAAAATACCGATGCGATTCTTACAGGAGGTCGCAGAGACCGGAGGGAGATTTGGCCTGTTCGATAACTGGATTTGAACTCCGCGAGCCCGGCGTTCTCGGTGTATAAAATTCCGGGTTCATTCGATCATTTGCGCCCGAGTTTTTTCCAGTGCGCGGCGACGGCCGCCTGCACGTCGTCCAGGTCCAGGCCGAGTTTCTTCGCCTCGACCACCAGCCGCTCCACCTCGGCGCCGAGGAGTTCGGCGCGCCCCGCGTGATCATCGGCCGCGCGCTCCGCCACGACGCTGCCCACCGCCGGCGTGGTGATCAGGACGCCCTGCGCAACGAGCGCCGCGACAATCTTGTGGGCCGTGTTCGGGTTGATCTGCAGTTCCTGACTCACCACCCGCACGGAAGGAAACGGCTGCCCGGGCTTCAACTGGCCCGCGACGACGGCCTTCTTCACCGCAAAAATCACCTGCTCCGTGATCGGCAGGCCGGGTTTCAGCGTGATGGAGAACGGGAGCACGCCGTCCTAGTTGCACTAGGACAGTTAGGACGGCAAGGAAAATTTGTGGGCGGGAGATTTTTTTCGCGGGCGGGCGTCCTTACACACCCCGGCGCTGCGCTGATCCCCTCTTGAGCCGGAAGCATTCAGTGGAAACCGCGAAGGACGCGAAGAAACGCGGAAATCGCGAGTGAGACCTGATCCTCGGTGATGCTTGCCGTACTCACTCTTGCGTGATCCCGGGCAAAATCAGAATTTCCCCGTTAGACCTTCGCGCCCTTCGCGGTTCAATTGCATCGTTCCGGCTTGAGAGGGGGTGCCCGCAGGGCGGGGTCTGTCGACGGCGGACGGACCCGGGCCCTGCCGCGATCCTGTCCGACAGTCTTAGCCGTCTCAGGAAATCGCCTCGGTCTCACCGAGGAGATTGGCAAAGACCATCTTGCCGCCGGCGCTGGGGAGGACGCCGATGATCTCGGCGGTGACGCGCTTGCCGACGAAGGCGCGGCCGTTGTTCACCACCACCATCGAGCCGTCCGGGAGATAACCGAGCGCCTGGCCTTCCTCCTTGCCGGGCTTCACGAGTTCAACGGCGATGCTTTCGCCGATGACCAGCTCGGGCCGCAGGGCGTTCTCGAGCGCATGGAGATTGAGCCACGCCACGCCCTGGAATTTCGCCATCGTCGCGAGGTTGGTATCGGTCGTGAGCAGCTTCGCGCGCATCGACTGCGCAAGGAAGACGAGCTTGGCCTCGATGTCCTGCCGGCGGGAAATCTCGCTCGGGTGGATGCGGATATCGATGTGCTTGATCGCGCGCAGCTCGTTCAACACCTGCAGACCGCGGCGACCGCGGGCCTGTTTCACCGGTTCGGGCGAGTCCGCGATCGCCTGCAGTTCGTTCAGCACGAAAGTCGGGATGATCAGCGCGGCCCCGAGAAACTGCGTCTGGCAAATCTTGGCGATGCGGCCGTCGATCAGCGCGCTGGTGTCCACGACGACCAAGGGCACGTCGACCTCATGCGGCACGAACCGCACGTAGGGAATCACGAGGTTGAAGTCGTCCTTGCCGCGGAGGGCGATGACCGTGCCGAGATAGGTGCAGATGACGAAGAGCGCCATCTGGACGAGATAGATGGTGCTCGGATCACCCTTGCCGAGCGGATTGAGCAGCGGGGAGGTGCCGATCAACCACGCAATGGCGGCGCCAATGGCCAGGCCGAAGGTCAGGGCCGTCAGGCCGCGCAGCGAAAAACCCTTCAGCATCATGTCCACGAGCACCACGAGGGCGCCGATCATCAGGCCGATGCCGATCGCCAGGCCGCGCCGGTGATCCCACTCCTCCACGGTATAACACAGCAGCCAGCTGCCGATCGCACAAAGGGCGATGAAGACGATCCGGATGACGAGCAGCGTTTTGTTCATACCGCGGGCGGGTGATCAGTTGAATACCCCGCGGTTCTTCAACCACAACAATACAAACGGAAGGATGCCGAAAAGAATCATGATCCCGTAAAGGATCATCTGGGCCCGGTGGGCCTTCTTCTGCAGTTCGGGATCGTGCTCGTCCATGCGGCGGGCATCCGACCAAGCGCATCCCCGGATGACAACGCTATACTGGCCCGGGCTTCGCGTCCCTCTTTTGAGCCGAAACCATTCAGGAGAAACCGCGAAGGACGCGAAAATCGCGAGTCAGACTCGATCCTCGGTGATGCCTTGCCGTACTCACTCTTTCGTGATCCTGGACAAAATCAGAATTTTCCCGGTAGCCCTTCGCGGACCTTCGCGCCCTTCGCGGTTCAATGGCCTCGTTCCGGTTTGAGGGGCCAAACCGTTCCTGGAATCAGTCCGGTCGGCCCTGCTTTCCCCGCCACGCGCCGCTCCTTCCCCACCCCGAAGCCGGCCCTGAGCGTGCTGGTTGCGACGCTGGGCTTGCTATGGACCGCACTCAGCCGTGCAGCCGGGCACCCAACTTTTGATTTGTCAGGGCCAAGGCGAGAGGTCCGGGCGGGGGCCCGTGCCTCAACCAGGCGGGCCGGTGCAAACCGGCCCGCTTTTTTTGACCAAAATGGAGGGACGCCGCTGGCCCGCGGGCCGTCGCGCTGGCAGCAAACGAATAAATCGTCACGGGCGCCCGCGAATGAGGCGAGTGCGCCGTGCCTCAGTCCGGAGCGGTATCGGGGCGGGCGCGGCGGCACGGCCCGCCGGCCAGCGGCGGCCCTTCATTCCAGCCAACGCACGGAACAAGGTTGCATTCACCTTCCGCTCGCTGAACTTTTTGCGCCATGAACCACTGGCTCGTGAAATCTGAACCCGAGACCTATTCGTGGGACGATCTCGTCCGCGACAAGAAGACCGATTGGACCGGCGTGCGCAATTACGCCGCGCGCATCAATCTCAATGCCATGCGCCCCGGCGACCAGGCGTTCTTCTACCACAGCGGCGAGTCGAAGAGCATCGTGGGCCTCGCGAAGATCACGAAGGCCGCGTTCCCCGACCAGACCGCCGACGAGGACGGTTGGGTCGCCGTGGAACTCGCCGCCGTGAAACCGCTGCCCGCGCCCGTGACGCTCGCGCAGGTGAAAGCCGACGCCGCGCTCAAGGACATCGCCCTCGTGAAACTGAGCCGGCTGTCCGTGCAGCCGGTCCGGCCGGCGGAGTTCGCGCGGATTTTGAAGCTGGCTTCGCTGAAAACCTGAAACCTGAAGATTGCCGGGCCGGTTGCAGGTGCCTGCGGCGCAGCCTTGGGACGATTCAGGTCTCAGCCAGATTCAGGCAGTTTGGGACCATTTCGCCGCTGAAAGCCAAAACTGAACAGTGGAGCACATTGCCCCCGTGCGCTGAGCCGCGCCCCTCTCAAACCAACGCACGCTCCACCGTTACCTGCATGAGTCCGGTTCAGGTCTCAGGTTTCAGGTCTCAGGTTTTCGGGCATTTCCCGCAGGCTCGACAACCCTCCGTCCGCCCTCTTCCCTTTCCGCGTGTTTGACTCGATCGCCATCCTCGCTCCCGGCCTGCTCGGCGCCTCCGTCGCCCGCGCCGCGCGCCACTATGGGGCCGCGCAACGCATCACCCTGTGGGCCCGCCGGCCGGAAACGCGCCTGCAACTGCGGGGCCAGGCGTTTTGCGACGCGGTGGCGGACAGCCCGGCCGAAGCCGTGCGGGAGGCGCAACTGGTCGTCATCTGCGCGCCCGTGGACCAGATCGGCGCGCTGACGCAGCAGATCGCCCCCGCCCTCGCGGCCGGCGCCCTCGTCACCGACGTCGGCAGCGTGAAAGGCGAGATCTCCCGACTCGGTCACAAGGCCCTCGCGGGCCGCGGCCATTTCGTGGGCTCGCATCCGATGGCCGGTTCCGAAAAGACCGGCTGGGAACATGGCCGCGCGGATCTCTTCAAAGGCCGCGTGACGTTCGTCACCCCGCTGCCCGAGACCGACGCCAAGGCCGCGGAGCGCGTGGCCGCTTTCTGGAAGGCGCTGGAGTCCGACGTCGCCACCTTCGCACCCGACGCCCACGACGAAATCGTGGCCCACATCAGTCACCTCCCGCAGGTGCTGGCCTCCACGCTTTGCGCCGCGCTGGCGAAGCAGGACGTCCGCTGGCGCAACTACAGCGGCGGCGGCCTGCGCGACACCACGCGCATCGCCGGCAGCGACCCCAAGCTTTGGAAAACCATCCTCGAGCAAAACCGCGACGAGGTGCTGCGGGCCGTCCGCGCGTACCAGGAGGAACTGCATCATCTCGAGCGCTCGCTCGCCAATCGCGACTGGTTCGAGGTGCAGGCGATCCTCGAGCGCGGAAAAATTTATCGCGACCAGTTTCGCGCCATCCCCTGAAATTTCCATCGTTCAATGTCCACGGTTCAATGTTCATCGCCCGGCCGATCCTTGAACGGTGAACATTGAAAATTGAACCATGAGCGTTTCCTACCCGCCCACCCTCGCAATCCACCCGTTCACCAAACCGGTGCGCGGAAGCGTCACCTTGCCGGGTTCGAAGAGCATCACGAACCGCGCGCTGATCCTGGCGGCGCTGGGCCGGCAAACCGTCACGCTGCACGACGCGCTGTTCAGCCGCGACACGCGGATCATGGTGGCCGCGCTGCAGGCGCTGGGCTTCACGGTCGCAACGGATGAGCTGGCGCTGACGATCACAATCACGGGACGCGGCGGTGAAATCCCGGCGCGCGAGGCGAAGATCCACGTCGGCAACGCCGGCACCGCGGCGCGCTTCCTCACGGCATTCGTCTGCCTGCGCCCCGATGGCGTCTACCATTTCGATGGCGACGAAGCCATGCGCTGCCGCCCGATCGGGGCGCTGCTCGAGGCGCTGGCCGCCCAGGGCGCGCAGGCCGATTCGCGGAGCTTTCCCTTCACGCTCAGGACGGCCGGCCTGCGCGGCGGCACGGTCGAGCTGGATGCTTCCGAAAGCAGCCAGATGCTTTCCGCGCTGCTGATGGTGGCACCCCACGCCAAATCGCCACTCACGATGAAGCTCAAGGGTGAGGCGGGCTCAAAGCCGTTCGTGACCATGACGGAAGCGATGCTGCAGCAATTCGCGGCCCGGCCGGTGCAGTATCAAATCGAGGGCGACGCCTCCGCCGCCAGCTACTTCCTGGCGCTGCCCCTCGTAACCGGCGGCCAGTTGGCCTTCACCAACTACGGCGGCCCCTTGCAGGGCGATGTGAGGTTTCGCGAGGTGGCGGCCGCGGTCGGTCCCGCGCGTCACGCCGTCACGCAGAACTTCCGCGAGTTTTCCGACACCTTTCTCACGCTCGCCGCCATCGCCCCGCTGCTCGATGGCCCGACGAAAATTTCCGGCATCGCCCACACGCGCAAGCAGGAGACCGACCGCGTCGCCGGCATGGCGACCGAACTGAAAAAGCTCGGTCAGCACGTGATCGAAACCGAGGACTCGCTCGAGATCCACCCGCGTCCGCTCAAGCCCGGCGTCGAGATCGAGACCTATCACGACCACCGCTTCGCGATGAGCTTTGGCATCCTCGGGTGCCACGACCTGCGGAAGGACGGCCAGCCCTGGCTGACGATCAAGGACCCGGCCTGCTGCGCGAAGACCTTTCCGGCATTCTTTGACTTGCTGGAATTGCTTCGCCGGGGATCCTGTGACTGAACATACCCGTTACCTGTCATGCTGAGCACAGCGAAGAATCCAGCAGCATCATGTCCGCAAACGATCATCCGGCTGGATCCTTCACTTCGTTCAGGATGACAGGCGCAGGAACATCCTTTTCAGTATCCGAATCATCCTAGTGTCCACATCCCCCTTCATCCTCATCGCAATCGACGGTGGCGCCGCCTCCGGGAAATCGTCCTCGTCCAGGATCCTGGCCGACCGGTTCAACCTGCTGCACGTCGACACAGGCTCCTTCTACCGTCATCTTACGGCGGAACTGCTGGCCCGCAAGGTACCGCACACGGACCTGCCGGCGCTCAAGGCGGCGCTCGCGGCCTTGAAGCTGACCACCCGCCTCAACGGCCGCTCCGCGCAGATGCTGGTCGACGGGCATCCGGCCGGGGATGAGATCCGCGACCAAAAGGTGAACGAGAATGTTTCCCACTACGCCGCGATTCCCGAGGTGCGCCACGCGTTGCTGGGCTACCAGCGCGGCCAGGCCGAGGTCGGGCGCCAGCATGGTTTCCGGGGATTGGTCATGGAGGGCCGCGACATCGGCTCCGTGATTTTCCCCGAGGCGGACTTCCGCTTCTTCCTGCACGCCGATCCCGTCGAGCGCGCCAAGCGTCGCGCGGCCGAGGGCCGGCAGGATTCCATCGCCGAGCGCGACCGCCTCGACTCCTCACGGAAGGCGTCGCCCCTCACCTGCCCGGACGGCGCGATCGACATCGACTCGACTTTCATCTCGCTGGAGCAAGTCGTGGAAAAAATGTCCGCGCTGATCGCAGGAAAACTTTCCTGAACTGTGGCCACAAAAGGCACAAAAAGCTCAAAACCGATTCCCCTCATGATTTTTGCGCCTTCTGTGCCTTTTGTGGCCACCACCTGAAAATGCCGCTCACCCCCGATCACCTGCGGATGCGGCCGTTCTACGGCTTCTTCCATTATCTCGCCGCCGAGGTGCGGGCCATGTGGTTTCGCGGCGAGGTGGCCGGCACGGAAAATTTCCCGAAGGACGGGCCGTTCCTGATCGCTTCCAATCATGCCAGCCATCTGGACCCGCCGTTCGTGGGTTCACAGATCGCGAAGCAAATGCGTTTCTTTGCCCGCAAGACCCTGTGGAGCAACCGCGTGATGTCGTGGTGGCTCGACCGGGTGGAAACCATCCCCGTCGAACGCGACAGCGGCGACATCGGCGCCATCAAGCGCGTGTTGCAGGCGCTGAAGGAGGACCGCGCGGTCGTGCTCTTCCCCGAAGGCACGCGCTCGCCCGACGGCCACCTGCAGAAGGCGAAGGGCGGCGTCGGCTTCATGGCCTGCAAGACCGGCGTACCCGTCGTGCCGTGTCGCGTCTACGGCTCGTTCGAAGCCTTCGGCAAGGGCGCGAAGATTCCCCGGTTCGGCACCCCCGTGAGCATTGTGTTCGGCCCGCCCATCCCGGCATCCGACTACGACGACCCGACCGCCGGCAAGGCGCGCTACGAAATCGCCGCGCAACGCATCATGGACCGCATCGCCGAGCTGCCGGAACCGCGGTACGCGGTGATCTGAAGGGAAAACCTGAGACCTGAAACCCGAGACCTGAAAATCGATCGTGGCAGGAGCAGCCTTTGAAGATGTCCGTCAGTAATTTCAGGTTTCAGGCCTCAGGTTTCAGGTTTTCGGCCTCCCCGATTAGAACGCTCCTGCTGCCCCTGTTTGCGGCCATCCTCGTCGGGTTGCCGTTGCCCGCCCAGACCGATCTCGCCGCCGCGGCGCGGCTTCAACCCGGCGCCAAATCCATCCGCGTGGGCAGTTCCGACCGCACCGGCGGCAACAGTGATCGCGTGAACAACGTTGCCGACGGCGAGACGCGCACGATCCTGGATGTGACCGGCGCCGGCGTGATCACGCACATGTGGTTCACGCTCGGGCCGACACCCGACCAGCTCAGCCGCAACGACGTCATTCTTAAAATTTATTGGGACGGAAACAAGGAGCCCTCGGTGCTCTCGCCGATCGGCCCGTTCTTCGGCCAGGGTTGGAACGAAAGCTACCCGTTCAAGTCCGCCCCGCTCGCCGCGGCGCCGGTCGAGGGCCGCAGCCTCGTCAGCTATTTCCAAATGCCCTTCGCGAAAGGCGCGCGCATCGAGATCGAAAACCAGTCCGGCAGGACGATCACGTGGCTTTATTTCAACATCGATTACACCGCCTTGGATAAACTCCCGGAAGACTCGGGACGCTTCCACGCGTGGTACAACCGGCAGATCACGCCGGCGGCGCCCGACGGCGAAAACGAATGGGCGCTGCTCGGTCCCGTCGGCAAGAATACCACCGGCGCCGGCAACTACGTCGCCGCCGACATCAAGGGCCGCGGGCAGTTCGTCGGTCTCAACTACTACGTCCAGAACCCGACGCCCGTCTGGTACGGCGAAGGCGACGAGATGATCTTCATCGACGGGGAGAGCACGCCGTCGATCACCGGCACCGGCACGGAGGATTACTTCAACACCGGCTGGTGTCCGAAGGAGGTCTTCATGCATCCGTACTTCGGGATCGCGCGCGCGAACGGCGACATCGGCTGGCTCGGGCGCACGCACGCGTACCGCTTTCATCTCACCGATCCGATCCATTTCGAGCGCTCGCTCAAGTTCACGCTGGAGCACGGTCACAACAACGTGCTGACCCTCGACCTCGCCACCGTCGCCTATTGGTACCAGGCGGAAGCAAGCGGCGTGCCGGCGATTCCCGACAAGGCCGGACGCGCCCTGAAGCCGCTCATCGGGCCCGCGGACATCCATCGCTGGCGCGACGCCTGGCGGAAACAGCACGGCAACGACGCGCAGCTTTGGGGTGACGAAAAGTCGGCGCCGACGAAGCCCTGAACCCGGCTTCCGCCACAAACCGCTCGCCGTGGCGGCCTTTTTCCCTCTTTTTCGCCGGTGAACGCGTGCACACCGCTTTCCACCTGCCTCGCCTGCTTGCGTTGTGGCTGGGCATCTTCGTCCACCTCGTCGCCCAGACCGCGAACATTCCCGATCCGCGCACCACGGGCATGCCCTTCCTGCGCGTGTGGTCGGCCGAGGAATACGGCGGCGCGCCGGTCAACTGGCACATCCTCCAGCACCCCGCCAGCGGGTTCATCTATGCGGCCAACAATCTCGGCGTGCTCGAATATGACGGCGCCGCGTGGCGCCTGATCGAGTTGCCCGGCGGCGGCCGCGCCTCGGTGCTCACCGTGGATTCCCGCCAGCGGATCTGGGCGGCAGGCGACGACCTCGTGTGGTTGGAAAAAGACGCGGCCGGCGAACTCCGCGCCCGTTCCCAACTCGACCGGCTGCCCGAAGCGGATCGCACGCTGGGCAATCTCTTCCTGGCCGCGGCCGGACCCGGTTTCGTCGCGTTTGCGAGCCCTGACCGGCTGCTGGTTTTTCCGGATCAAGGCCCGGCTTCCGTTCACCGCCTCCCGGCGCGCGCCGCGAGCCTGTGGGTCGCCGACGGCGAATTGCAAATCACGCTGAGCAACGGCACGACCGTGCGCCTGCACGACGGCCAACTGGCCGACGCGCGCCTGTTGCTCGGACCCGCCATGGCCGATGGCCGCGGCTCGTGGACCGTTTTCGACGCGCGCCCGGCCGGCCCCGGCCGCTGGCTGCTCGCCACCAATCGCGGGCTGGTCGCCGCCACCGGGAACGCCGAGCGCGCGGAGCCGCTCATCACCGTGCCAGCCGACCTGCTGGCCAACAGCCAGATCACCGCCGCCACCCTGCTGGCCAACGGCGGCTATGCCTGCGCCTCGGTGCGCAGCGGCCTGCTGGTATTCGATGCGCAAGGCCGCCTGATCCGGCACATTCAGCGGGAACACGGACTGCCCGGCAATCGCATCGATCACCTGGCCGAGGATGCCGAGGGCGGACTCTGGCTCGCCCAACGCACCGGAATTTCGCGCGTGCAGCTCGACAGCCCCTTTGCCGTGCACGGCACCGCGCAGGGCCTCGAGGGCGGGCCGCGCGTCCTGTTGCGGCACGAAGGCCGTCTGTTTGTGGGTCACAACGAGGGTCTGGCCAGCTCCGGGCCCGATGGACAGTTTCGCGAAATCCCCGGCATGCGGCTCGGCACGAACCGGCTCGTCGCGTACGCCGGCCGGCTGTTCGCCACGTCCGGAAACCTCCGGGAGGTGCTGCCTGACCTCACTCTGGTCCAACTGATCCGCGATCCCTTTTCCCCGCTCATCGGGCTACCCCGGCATCCGGACCTGCTGATCGGAGGTTCCTCCACCGGCGTCTGGATCAACGCCTTCCGGGGCCGCGACCTCGAGTCGCTCGGGCGCGTGGAACGCGTGCCCGGACCGGTGTCCCACCTGCTCGATGGCGGCGATGGCTTCGTCTGGGCCATGAACCCGACCGGCCGCGTCTGGCGGATCGATTTTCGCGAGGGCGTGCGTCCCGACGCGCCCGCCCGCAGTTACGGGGAGCCCGACGGCCTGCCCGCGGCCCTGCGCCGCGACGACCCCCTGCTGTTCGAATTGGGCGGCGAAATCGTCGTCAGCAGCGCCCGCTGGCTGATGCGTTACGATCGGACCGCCGATCGTTTCGTGCCGGACGTCCGCATCGCCGGTTTCGATCCGGCGGTGACCGGCGCCACCGATGCCAGCCGCGACGCCCAGGGCGACTGGTGGCTGCGGCTCGGTCCGCCCGGCCGGAGCGTGGTGCGGCTCGCCGCTGACGGTCCCGGACGCTGGCGGACCGTCCCGCTGCCTTCTCAGCCCCTGGCCGGGCTCATGAGCAACAGCCTGTATGCCGACCTGCCCGCCAGGACCGTCTGGATCGCGGGCCAGGGCGCGCTGGTCTCGATCGCCCTCGACTGGCAACCCGTCCGGCCGCCACCGCCGCTGCATGCGGTGGTCCGCCGGATCGAATCGCCCGACGGCCTCGCCCTGCTCGATCCCACCGGCCCGGCCGCGTCGCTCCCCGCCGACCGGAACGCCCTGCGCATCGCCTTCGCGGCGCCGACTTATTCCCCCGATTACCGCGGGCAAACCGGCACCCTTTACCGGACCAAACTCGACGGCCTCGACGGGGACTGGTCGGAGTGGTCATCCGACGCACAGCGCGATTTCACCAACCTGCCCTACCGCGCTTTCTGTTTCCGGGTGCAGGCCCGCGACCTGGCCGGCCGGACGAGCGCCGAGACCACGTTCGCGTTCGCCCTCACGCCGCCCTGGTGGCTCACGGGCTGGGCGGCCGCGGGCTACGTGGGGCTCGTCGCGCTGGGCGTGGCCGCCTACATCCGGTTGCGGACGCGCACGCTGCGTCACCGCGCGGCCGCGCTCGAAGCGATCGTGTCCGATCGCACCCGGGAACTGCACACGCAAAACCTCGAACTCGCCCGGCTGCATAAGTTGGAGCTCGATGAAAAAATCTCCGCCCGCCTCGCCGAGGAGAAGGCGCGCCTCGAGGTACTGCGCTACCAGCTCAACCCGCATTTCCTTTTCAACGCGCTCAATTCCGTCTGCGCCCAGATCATCCGCGAGCCCGTGGCCGCGCGCGCGATGGTGGTGCGGCTGGCGGATTTCTGCCGGTTGACGCTCCATCGCCCCGGTGACGAGGAAGCGGCGATGACGATCGGCCAGGAACTCAAATTGCTCGGCGCCTATCTGGAAATCGAGCAGGCGCGGCTTGGCGAGCTGATCACGATTGAGGTGGAGGCCGACCCGGCGGCGGACGAAGTACGCATCCCGCCCTTTCTCCTGCTCCCGCTCGTCGAGAACGCCGTCAAATACGGCACGGCCACCAGCCCCGAGCGGCTCGGCGTGCGCCTCACCGTGCGGCGCGGGCAGAAGGACGTCGTCGAAATCGAGGTCGCCAACACCGGCCAATGGCTCGAGCCCGGCGCGCACTCGGCGCCGTCGCACGGCATCGGTTTGGAAAACCTTCGCCAGCGCCTCGCGCGCTATTATCCGGGCACGCACGAATTCACCGTTGTCGCCGAGGGCGGCTGGGTGATCATGCGGCTCCGCCTGCTCGCCCCGCTTCATGGACACTCGCATCCTCCTCATTGACGACGAGCCCGCCGCCCGCGCCGAGTTACGCTGGCTCCTTTCGGCGCATCCCGGCCACACGGTGGTCGGCGAGGCCGCGACGCTGGCCACGGCCCGGACACGCCTGCAGCAGGCGGACTATGACCTCGTGTTCCTCGACGTCCAGCTGGTCGGCGGGAGCGGCTTTGACCTCGTGCCGGACGTCGCGCCGGACGCCCGGATTATTTTCGTCACGGCCTTCGACCGGCACGCCCTCCGCGCGTTCGAGGTCAACGCGCTCGATTACCTCTTGAAGCCTGTCGCCACCGAGCGCTTCGCCGCCGCCCTCGCGAAACGCCGCGGCGGCAGCACCCCCGCACGAGGGCCGGCCTTCCAGGCCGACGACACGGTGCTCGTGCGCACCTATGCCGGCGACCGCTTCGTGCCGCTGAAGCAGATCAGCGCCATCTTCTCCAACGAGAATTATTCCGACGTGGTCCTCCGTTCCGGCGAACGACTGCTGACGCGCCGCACCCTCAAGGCGTGGGAGGATTTGCTGCCCGCCGCGCAGTTCCAGCGCGCGCACCGGCAGGCGCTCGTCAACCTCGCCTGCATCGAAGGCCACCACCGCGATACCCGGGAAACGGCCGAACTGCGCGTGACCGGCCTGAAGGACGGCGTGCCCGTCAGCCGCAACCACCTTGCGGAACTGCGCCCGCGTCTCGGGCCCGCCGGGACGGCCCCGTCGTAGCTCGTCACAAATCCGCGTCGTTCGTCACCCTCGCATCGCTGCCCGGGGCGCTCGCGGTCAGCCCATCGTGATGATGTGGCGCCTCCGCGGTTACCTTTCCGTCATCCACCGGCTCGGGGCCGGCCTCCTCGCCGTGATCGGTCTCCACTGCGCGCACGCACAGACTTACTATATCTGGGATGCGATCTCCGGAAACGGTCAGGGCGGATCCGGAAGTTGGGACACCACCACCACCTCGCGGTGGTCGACGCCTGCCACCACTACCCCGTCCCTCAGTTTCGTCAGCAGCGCCAGTTCGATCGCGGTCTTCCAAGGCACCCCCGGCAGCATCTACACGTCCAACAGCATTTTCACCGCCGGCGGTCTCTGGACGCGCGTGGACGGCTATACCGTGGACCTCATCGGAGTGACCTTCGGTTCGGCCGCGACCGTCTTTTTGCCTAGCACAAACTCCTTGTTCGTCACGGACCTCGGCACGACGATCCTCACCGGAACGCTGAAGACGCCCGGCCCGGCCAGCCATGTGATCAAGGAGGGTAACGGGATCCTGCAGGTGAATGCGTCCACCACTTCCTCCACTGCTTTTGACGTGATCGACGGGACGCTGCAGATGCGGGGATCGTATGCCGGAAGCACCAATTTTTATGTCAACGGCGGCGTCCTGGAACTCGGTGCCAGCGCAAATTTTTCTTCGGGAACTCTATCCACCACCGTAAATGCAGGCACGCTTCGGCTGCTCGACGGGGTGCAGCTGCCTTCTCAATGGGCGCCCAACCTCCTCAGCGCCACAGCGATCTTCGAAATCCAATCCGACCGCACCTTAACGGGTAATACTGTCTTCGCAGCCAACGGTTTTACCAAGACGGGAGCGGGCAAGCTGACTGTCACCAACATCCTGGCGGCCAACTATAATTCCGATGCGGTGACCAGCGTGACTGAAGGCGCTCTCCGCTATGAAGGCGGTGGGGGACCCAATGCGAACACGGCCATGCAGTATGGAGGCCGTTACATTCTCAGCTCCGGCACCTCGCTGGAGTTTGGCCTGCTCAATGACGCCACCTACGCGGGCGTCATGTCGGGGGAAGGCAGCTTCACCAAGGACGCGGCCAAGACACTCATCATGACCGGGAACAATCTGAACTACGGCGGCACCACCATCGCGGCCGGCACCCTGCAACTGGGTGACGGCGGCATCACAGGCAGCCTGCCTAACTCCGTTAAAGACATCGTCAATTTCATCTTCTATGACCCCTATGTCACCAACAACGCGCACCTCTCCTTCAAGCGCAGTGACACGGTCACCGCTGACTACTTTATCTCTGGCACGGGGAACGTATCGCAAGACGGCACCGGCGTGGTGATCCTCGCCAAAACGAACACCTATTCCGGTGGCACGACTGTCAACGCGGGCGCGATCCAGTGGTCGAGCCTCGCCAACTTCGGCACCGGCAACATCACGCTGAACGGCGGCGGCCTGCGTTGGGCCAACGGGAACACGATCGACGTCTCGGCGCGGCTGGCCGCCATCGGCAGCAACGGAGCCACCTTCGACACCAATGGCAACAATGTGACGCTCGCCACCGGCCTCACTGGCGCGGGCGGCCTCTTCAAAACCGGCGCCGGCGTGCTCACCCTGACGGGGGCCAGCAGCTTCGCCGGCAACACAACCGTCACTACCGGCGCGCTCGCCCTCGCCAGCGGCTCGCTCGCGACCGGCAGCACGCTCGTGCTCAACGGCGGCACCCTGCAGGCCGTCAGCGGCGGCTCGACCCTGGCCAATTCCATGACCCTCGCCGCGGACTCCACCCTCGGCGGCAGCAATGCCCTGACCGTCACCGGCGCGCTCTCTCTTGGCGGCTTCAAGGCGCTGAACGTCACCAACACCGCGCAAACCACTCTCGCCGGTGGCATCGTCGAAACCAGCCCAAGCCTGCTCATCAAGCAGGGCGCCGGCGAATTGCAGCTCACGGGCGCCTCGACTTACACCGGCGGCACGTTCATCCAGGCGGGCACCGTGCGGATCAACAATTCGACCGGATCCGCCTTTGGCACGGGCGCCGTCACCATCGCCAGTGGCGCGACGCTCGCGGGCGCGGGATCATTCACCGGCGCGCTCCAACTCAACGGCACCTTTTCGCCCGGCAATTCACCCGGCCTCGCCAACACTGGCAGCGAGACCTGGGCCGGCGGCGGCACGTACCTTTGGGAAATCAACAGCGGCACCGGCGTCGCGGGTCCGACGATCGGCGGCGCCGGCTGGGATCTGCTGACTATTTCCGGCTCCCTCAACATTACCGCCACCAGCGGCAACCGCTTCAATGTCGACCTGACCTCCCTCACCCTCGGCAACGTCGCCGGCCTGGCGGCCAACTTCGACAGCGGCCACGACCACACCTTCCTCATCGCCGCGACCACCGGGGGCATCACGGGTTTCAGCGCGGACAGCTTCGACCTCGACCTGACCGGCTTTCAAAACGATCTCGCCGGTGGCTCCTGGAGCATCGCCCAAAGCGGCAACAACCTGAATCTCGTCTTCACCGCGGCCTCCGCCATCCCCGAGCCCTCGACCTATGCGGCCCTGATCGGCTTCGGGGCTCTGGGCTTCGCTCTTTTCCGTCGCCGGCGTGCCACCTGAATCGAAGGTCACCGACGCGTCCCACGCGACCGCGGAGTTGAAGCTGGTCGGGGCGAAGGAGCACGTGCCCGTCAGCCGCAGTTGCCTGACCGATTTGCGCGCGCACCTCGGCCCGGCCAAAACGGACGCGTAGTTCGTCACAAATCCGCGTAACCCGTCACCGGCGCGTCGCGGTAACGCCTCCGGTTTGCAAGCTGCCGGCATGGAGGTTTCCCGCCTGGTCCGCGCCGTTTCCTGCTGCTTGTCCCGCCGTTGCCTGGCTGCGGCCGTGGCGCTTTTCGCAATCACGCTCGTCCCTCGCGCGCACGCCCAAACCTCTCTCTATTGGTCGACGTACGGTCCCCTGACTTGGGACACCACGCAGGTCAACTGGAGCACGACGTACGGGGGAGCGGTGTCCCAGACCTGGTCAAACACCGGAAGCTACAATGCCTACTTCCTCGGCCGCTACGACCCCGTGACGGTGGGCGCCGCCGGTGTCGCGGTCAACAATCTGTTCATCCAAGGCGGTGGTCCCTCTTTTTCCGGCGGACCGATCACGATAGCCTACGGAGGCGCGCTTTCCGCGACCTCGGGCAGCACCGTTACCGTCAATTCCGACCTGACCGGTGGCGGAGGTGTGACCGTTTCCGGCAGCACCCTCACCCTCGCCGGGGCCAACACCTACGCCGGCGGCACCACCATCCTCTCTGGCGGCACCCTCCAGATCGGCAATGGTGGCACCTCCGGCTCCCTCGCCGGCAACATCACCAACAATGCCGCCGTCATTTTCGACCGCTCTGACGCTGTCACCTTCGCCGGCATGATTTCCGGCACCGGCTCACTCACCAAGCTCGGTGACGGCACTCTCACGCTCCTATCTCCCAACAGCTACACCGGCGCCACCATCGTCTCCGCCGGCACGCTCGCCCTCGGCGGCGGCTACGCCCTCCCCAGTTCCACTGCGGTTATCGTCGCCGGTGGTGCCACCTTCAACCTCGCCAATTCCATCACGACCGTCGGTTCCCTGGCCGGCTCCGGCAATGTTACCCTTGGCTCCGGGATGCTCACGGTCGGTAGCAACGCCACCTCGACCTTCGCCGGTGTTATCTCCGGCTCCGGCTCGCTCGCCAAGGCCGGCTACGGCATGCTCACGCTCTCGGGCGCCAACACCTACACCGGCGCCACCACCATCTCCGCCGGCGCGCTCGCGCTGGGCGCCAACTCAGTCCTGGCCGACACGACCGCCGTCACCGTTGCCAGCGGCGCCACCTTCAACCTCGCCAATTTCTCCGACACCGTCGGCTCTCTCGCCGGCACCGGTGATGTCACCCTCGGCTCCGGGATGCTCACGGTCGGTGGCAACAACACCTCGACGACCTTCGCCGGTGTCGTCTCCGGCTCCGGCTCATTCACCAAGATCGGCTCCGGCACGCTCACCCTCACCGGGAACAACACCTACACCGGCGCCACCACCATCTCCGCCGGCACCCTCGCCGGTTCGGGCCTGCCCGACGCGACCGCCGTCACCGTTGAGGGCGGCGCCACCTTCAACCTCGCCAATTCCATCAAGAGCGTCGGTTCCCTGGCCGGCTCCGGCAATGTTACCCTTGGCTCTGGGATGCTCACGGTCGGTAGCAACAACATGTCGACGACCTTCGCCGGTGTGATCTCCGGCACTGGCTCACTCACCAAGACCGGCACCGGTACCCTCACCCTCACCGGGGCCAACACCTACAACGGCGGCACCGCCGTCTTCGCCGGCACCCTCGAGATTGGCGATGGCGGCAGTTCCGGCTCTCTCGCCGGCAACCTCGCCAACCATGCCGCCGCCATCTTCAACCGCTCCAACGCACTCACCTACGCCGGCATCATCTCCGGCACCGGCTCGCTCACCAAGCTCGGTGCCGACACGCTCACCCTCACCGGGGAAAACACCTTCTCTGGCAACACCACCATCTCCGCCGGCACCCTCCAGATCGGCAATGGCGGCACCTCCGGCTCCCTCGCCGGCAACATCACCAACCATACGGCCCTCACCTTTAACCGTTTCGACGCCCTCACCTATGTGGGCATCATCTCTGGCACCGGCTCGCTCGCCAAGACCGGCTACGGCACGCTCACGCTCGGGGGCGCCAACACCTACACCGGCGCCACCACCATCTTCGCCGGCACCCTCGCGCTAGGCACCAGTTCGGTCCTGGCCGACGCGACCGCCGTCACCGTTGGCGGCGACGCCACCTTCAATCTCGCCAATTTCTCCGACACCGTCGGCTCCCTCGCCGGCACCGGCAATGTCACCCTCGGCTCCGGCACGCTCACTGTCGGCGGCAACAACACCTCGACGGTCTTCGCCGGTGTCGTCTCCGGTTCCGGCTCATTCAACAAGGCGGGCACCGGGACCCTCACCCTCACCGGGGCCAACACCTACACCGGCGGCACCTCCATCTCCGGCGGCACCCTCCAGATCGGCAATGGTGGCACCTCCGGCGCCATCGACGGCAACATCACCAACAATGCCACCGTCACCTTCAACCGCTCCGACGCTGTCACCTACGCCGGCGTCATGTCCGGCTCCGGCGCACTCACCAAGGCCGGCGCCGGCACGCTCACGCTCTCAGGGACCAACACTTACACCGGCGCAACCACCGTCTCCGCCGGCACGCTGCGGCTCGGGAGCGCTGACGCGCTCAGCGCCGCCACCACGCTCCATGTCGCCACCGGCGCTGCCTTCGACGCCAACGGATTCCAGCCAACCTTCACGGGCCTGACCGGCACCGGCAGCTTCAATACCGGCAGCGCGGGCATCATCCTCGCCCCGACGGGCACCAGCACATTCTCCGGCGAGCTGACTGGCATCGGCGGCCTGACCATCAACGGCGCCGGCCGCCTGATCCTGTCCGGCGCCAACACCTACACCGGCGCCACCACCCTCACCGCCGGCCGGCTCGATGTCACCGGCTCGGCGGCCGGCTCGGCCTTCACCCTCTCCGGCGGCATCCTCAGCGGCAGCGGCACCATCGGCGCTCTGGCCGTCAATTCCGGCGGCACGTTGGCTCCGGGCAACTCCCCCGGCACGCTCAACGCCGGCCACACCACCTGGGCCGGCGGCGGCACCTACCTCTGGGAAATCAACAGCGGCACCGGCATCGCTGGTCCGACGATCGGCGGCGCCGGCTGGGATCTGCTGAATATTTCCGGTTCCCTCAACATTACCGCCACCAGCGGCAACCGCTTCAATGTCGACCTGACTTCCCTCACCCTCGGCAACGTCGCCGGTCTGGCGGCAAACTTCGACAGTGGCCATGACCACACCTTCCTCATCGCCGCGACCACCGGCGGCATCACGGGATTCAGCGCGGACAGCTTCGATCTCGACCTGACCGGCTTTCAAAACGATCTCGCCGGCGGCTCCTGGAGCATCGCCCAAAGCGGCAACAACCTGAGCCTCGTCTTTACGGCGGCCTCGGCCATCCCCGAACCCTCAACCTACGCCGTCCTCGCCGGCCTGGGTGCCCTCGGTTTCGCGCTGTGGCGCCGGCAGCGGCGCCTGGTGTTTGCCGCCACATTTTCGCTCTGATCGGAGCCGGGCTCGCCGACACGTCGTCGTCCGTCACAAATCTGCGTAGCTCGTCACCGCAACGTCGTCGCCTGGGCGGCGACGCGCAGGTTGGCGGCATGGCAACGCACCCTCCCATCAGCGCGGTTTCCCGCCGCGCACTCCGCCCGATCGTCCTCTCCGCCACGCTGGCCTGCGCGGTGTTTGCTCCCTCCCTGTCCGCGCAAATCACCATCGCCGGGGACACGATCCACGAGGCCAGCGGGACCATCGGCGCCGGCTCCGGCGCTTCGGTAACGGTCAGTTCGTCCAACGCCACCCTGCGTGCCACCGGCAACCTGAATTTGTTGGGCACTATCGTCGTCGCCCCCGGCTCGCTCACCATCGACACCAATGGTCATACCATATCCGTCGGCCACGACATGGGAGCCTATTCCCTGATCACCAATACCGGAAGCATCACCAAAACCGGCGCCGGCACCCTCGCGCTGGCCGGGGGGATTGGAGGCGCGCTGAGCGTGACCGGAGGTGAAGTGACCACCAGCGCCGTCAAATCCGGCGGTTATGCCAATATCACGGGCGCAACCCTGACCACGTCCGCCATCACCGACTCGGCCGTCACGCTGAATGCCGGAGCCACCCTGAAAGCCGGAGCCAGTTTCACCAGCACGAATCCCAGCTTCGGTGCCACCGCCCTCGCCCTCAACGCCGCGGACGCGGTGATCGACACCAACGGCTACAACGTGACTATCGCCCACAATGTCATCGGCACCGGCAGCCTGAACAAATCCGGTGGCGGCACCCTGACCCTGAGTTATGCCAATACTTTCTCGGGCAATGTAGCCGTGAACGCGGGCTCCTTGACCCTGGGCTCGGCTGGTGCGCTGGCGTCGGGCAAAGCCGTCAGTATTGCCTCCGGGGCGACGATGAATCTGAACAGCAACGCCCTCTCCGCCGCGAAGCTCGAGGGCGCCGGCAGCGTGATCCTCGGCAGCGCCACGCTGACCGTCGACCAGGCGGTCGACTCCGCCTTTTCCGGCGCCATCAGCGGCACCGGCGGCCTGACCAAGAGCAGCGCCGGCATCATGACCCTGGCCGGCACCAACACCTACTCCGGCGCGACGTCGCTCACGGCGGGCGGATTGATCCTCAACGGATCGGCGGCGAACAGCGCCTTCACCGTCTCCGGCGGCCTGCTCAGCGGTTCCGGCACGACCGGGGCGCTCACCATCGCCAGCGGCGGCACCTTCTCTTCAGGCAACTCGCCCGGCACCTTCCACGCCGGCAACACCACCTGGGCCGGCGGCGGCACCTACCTGTGGGAACTCAACAACGCCGCCGGCACCGCCGGCGCTGACCCGGGCTGGGATCTCCTCAGCATCAGCGGCACGCTCACCCTCACCGCCACCAGCGGCAACCCGTTCAACCTCGACCTGACCTCGCTCACCCTCGGCAACGTCGCCGGCGCGGCGGCGAACTTCACCCCCAACGAGAATCATACCTTTCTCATCGCCTCCGCCAGCGGCGGCATCAGCGGGTTCAGCGCCGACAAGTTCACCCTCGACACCTCCGCCTTCACTAACGACCTCGCCGGCGGCACCTGGAACATCGCCCAGAGCGGCAATAACCTGAACCTCGTCTACACCTCGGCCTCCGCCATCCCCGAACCCTCGACCTATGCGGCACTGATCGGTTTCGTTGCGCTCGGTCTCGCGGCCTGGCGCCGGCGCCGATGCTCGGCGTTTAACCCGGGCCCTGACAACGCCACCTCTCGATGATCGGCGCTGGCGGCGATCCAGGAGCTCTACCGCGAAATGAAACAGCTCAAATCGGACAACGCGGAGTTACGCGCAAAACTTGATGCGCTGAACCGGTAACCCCGGTTCAGCGCCCAAGGAGTCCCGCCGGTGCACACGCCGGCGGGATTTTTTTGTCCATTCCTCGGGGATTAAACGCGCGGGCTTCACTTGGTTCGAATCGTAGGAGCCTGTTTACTGGCGATTCAGGAGTCCGCGGACAGACAGCGGCCCGAATCGCTGGTGAACAAGCTCCTCCATGCCCTGCAATCCCCGGCCCCGCGACGAGCGCGGGCCCTCCATTTGAAAGGGACGGGGCTTTGGTCCTGAACAGGTGCCCCCTGCTCGACACACCCCGCCCTGTGGGCACCCCTCTTCATAGAGGGGAATTCGATCCAGGAAGATTAAGATCCCCTCTATGAAGCCGGAACGATGCAATCGAACCGCGAAGGTATGCCGGGAAAATCCTGATTTTGCCCGGGATCACGAAAGAGTGAGGACGGCAAGGCATCACCGAGGATCAGGTCTGACTCGCGATCTTCGCGTTTCTTCGCGTCCTTCGCGGTTTCGACTGAATGGTTCCGGATGAAGAGGGGTGGCGCGCAGCGCCGGGGTGTGTAGGACCGCCGCTTGTCGGCGGGCCGTTGCGCATGCGGCTGCAAGCCCGGCCCCGCGGCGAGCGCGGGCCCTACATCATGACAAACCGTAGCCGAACGCGTGAGCGTTTGGCCGTATCCGAACCAGCCAAACGCTCACGCGTTCGGCTACAGATTCAACGGAGGCCGCAATGCTTGCGCGCGCGGGCCATCGTCTTCGCGGCTACCTCACGGGCGCGGTCGGCGCCTTCGCGGAGAACTTTCTCCACGTAATCGAGATTCGCGGCAAGCTCGGCGCGCTTGGCGCGGTACGGGGCGAAGAAATTCCAATAGTGCTCGAACAACGCCTTCTTCAGGTCGCCGTAACCCAGCCCGCCGGCGCGGAGGCGGTTTTCGAAATCGACGGCAACGTCCACCGGCGCGAAAAGCCTCAGCAGCTGGACCGCGAGGTTCTTGTCCGCATCGGGCTTCGGCTCGGCCGGGGTGCGCGAGTCCATGACGATGCCCATGATTTTTTTCCGCAGCGCCTTCTCGTCGCCGAAGATCTCGATCGTGTTGCCGTAGCTCTTCGACATCTTCTGGCCGTCGAGCCCGGGAATCACCGCGAGCGTTTCCGAAATGCGCTCCTCCGGAATCACGAACGTCTCGCCGTACGTGTGGTTGAACTTGATGGCGATGTCGCGGGTCATTTCCAGATGCTGCTTCTGGTCCTTGCCGACGGGCACGATGTTGGTGTCGAACAGCAGGATATCGGCGGCCATCAAAACCGGATACGCAAACAACCCGAAGTTGGCCTCGATGCCCTTCGCGGTCTTGTCTTTGTAGCTGTGGGCGCGCTCGAGCAGGCCCATCGGGGTGAGCGAGCCGATCAGCCACGTGAGTTCGCAGACCTCCGGGATGTCGCTCTGGCGCCAGAAGACCGCCTTCGCCGGATCGAGTCCGCAGGCCAGCCAGTCGAGGGCGATGCCCTGG
Organism: uncultured Oleiharenicola sp.; assembly: GCA_964515595.1. Classification (GTDB taxonomy): domain Bacteria; phylum Verrucomicrobiota; class Verrucomicrobiia; order Opitutales; family Opitutaceae; genus Lacunisphaera. The sequence goes on from CAZEUN010000003.1 coordinate 196,775, forward strand.
GTGTACGCGCGGCGGTCCTTGGCATCGGTGAGCGCCGTCATCGAGTGATAGTCCGCGATGAAATAATAAGCGTCGCCGCCGGCCTGCAATTCGATGGCCGGCCGCATGGCGCCAAAATAATTGCCGATGTGGAGGGTGCCGGAGGGCGTGATGCCGGTGAGGATGCGGGGCATGAGGAAGGAAAAAGGGAGAGTGAAAATGAGAGTGGCTCGGGAAAGCAAGGCCGCTCTGACGCGGGGCTCAGTCCCGGCGCGGCATCATCGTCACCGCGGTGCGGGCGCGGGCGATCGTGCCGGCCGGCGCATAACCGCCGAAGGCCGTGCAGGGCATGACCAAGGCCCGGGGGCCGAGCAGCGAACCGGGGTTGAGCACCGCGTTGCAGCCCACCTCGGCCTTGTCGCCCAGCACTGCACCGAACTTCCGCAGGCCGGTGTTGATGGTCTCGTTCGGCAACCGCACGGTGACCTCGCCCTGGTCCAGCCGGAGGTTGGAACAGATGACGCCGGCGCCGAGGTGGGCGCCGTTGCCGAGGATGGAGTCGCCCACGTAGTTGAAATGCGCCGCCTGGACGCCATCGAGGAGCAGGGCATTCTTGAATTCGCAGGAATTGCCGAGGACGCACTTTTCACCCGCGATGACATTCCCCCGGATGAACGCCCCCGGACGGATCTCGCTGCCCGCGCCGATGTACGCCGGGCCCTGGATCACGGCGAACGGCGGCAATTTGACGGTGGGATGCAGCCAGACCTTGCCCTCGAGATGGACGCCCGGCGGAACCTTGCCCGGCACGCTGGCTTCGACCGTCTCCAGGGCTGTGCCGATCTGCTTGAGCCAGTCCCACGGCGTGGCGGTGACGGGGAAAAACCGGGCGAACCGGGCCAGCGACGGCGGCAGGGCGAAGAATTCAGAGGCTTTCACGTCCTCCTTGGATAACAAAAAAACCGCCGAGGAACAGCGGTTTCTCCTGCCGGGCGTCCAGCCCGGACAGGCGGATTGTCGTAGGGGCGCCACTCGTCGGCGCCCGCGGGCGTCCACCAGGAACGCCCCCACCTACTCAGTCGACCGACTTCGATTTATACTCCTTGTGCCCTTCCTTCTGGATCGCGCCGAGTTCCTGCACGATCCGGGCGGCGTCCTCGTTGTTGCCCGCCTTGAGGGCGGTCTCGAGCTTGCCGACGCTGGCGAGGAAATCGTTCATCTTGGCCTTGTAGCCCTCGATCATCTTCGCCTTGTCGGCGGCGGGCACCTCGGTGGCCTTGAAGGGCTCGTACTTCAGGGAGGCCTCGGCGTACTTCTTGAGGATGGCGACCTGCTCGAGGGAGTCGGCATTCTTCGTCGCGTCGGCGGCCTGGCGGCGAAGCCTGCGGAAGGCGCCGTTCATTTTTTCCATCTGCTTCGAGAGCTCGGTCTCGTTCTTTTTTTCCTTCGGCGCCGGGGCGGCGGCCGGGGCCGGGGCGGCGGGAGCAGCGTCGGCCGCGAAAACAGCCGAACCAAGGAGAAGGGCGGAAGCGGTGAGGGACAGGCGGAGGAATGATTTCATGGAGGGAAGCGACGAGACGAGGATGAGTTTAAAGGGTTACCCAACGCAAGACGCGGAATCACTTCTCCTCTAGCCGATCGGCCAAGTCCTCGGCCCATTGGGTGACCAGCGTCACCTCGGCATCAGTCAGCCGGGCGTCGCGGTGGATGAGGAGGTAGGACTTCAGCGGCATGCCGCGATCGTGCACCTCGTCGGCGGTGGCCTGCAGCTTCCGCACGGCCCGCTTCGTGTCATAGGCGGCGAACTCGGAAAAATTCAGCTCCGCCTTCGCCTCGGTCACGTGCTGGTTCAGCCACCACCCGACCGGCTGGACCGACGCGTACCAGGGATAAACCGTGCGATTCGAATGACAATCGTAGCAGGCGCGCTGGAGAATTTGTTTCACCGGCACGGGAACCGCCTGTTGCGCCACGATCGACGAAGGTCCCTCCGGGTCGCCCTCGTTGCGGGGCGACCGGACAAACTGCATGCCCAGCAACCCGCCCGCGAGGCCGAGAAGCGTCAGGCGCAGGGCTTTCTTCATGCAACTCCCAACCGGCCGGAGCGGCGCTGCGAACCGGGCCGGCGGTTCAGATCTTGTCAGCCGACAGCAGGGACTGCGTCACCTTCACCAGCACGCCGTCCTTGAAATAATAATAGGAGCCCGACGACCGGTAGGCCTTCACGTTGCCCTCGGCGTAGACGAGGTCGCTGGCCACCGCGTTATGCAGCCACTTTTTCTCCTTCATCCCGAGCGTGGTGGAATAGGTAAACATGCTGCACGCACCGGTCAGGAGCACAACAGGCAGGAGAAGAATCAGGGCGATTTTTTTCATGAGTGGATCGGTTGAATCGGGGAAGGTGGCGGGAAAACGCGAGGGAGCTTGTTTCCGGCGGCCCGCGGCCGATCACAGCCGCAGGCCGGGTGCGAATCAATCTCCAAGATTAAGGCGGCGCATTTGAAATGATCCCGGATTGTTCGTGGCATCACACCAGCGGTTCACCGGGCTCGGGAGACGACGGCGGCTTGCCACCCTCGGGTGTGTCCGCCGGCTTTTCCGTGGCGTCGTCGTCGGTCTTCCCCTCGGACTTGTCATCCGGCTTGCCCGCGGGTTGGTCGCCCTGGTGGTCCGCGCCCTTGTCCGGTTGCGGGTCCGTCTTGTCGCCCTTGTCGGCCGACTTGTCCTTGGCCGGCTTGTCCGGCTGCTGGGTCTGGTCGGCTTCCGGCTCGGTCGCTTCCGGTTTGGCCGGCTTCTTCGGGGACTCGGGGATGGTGCCGGCCGGGACGGAGGGCAGTGTGCTGTCGAAGGAACCGGTCGCCGGTGCGGCATCGCCGACGGTATGCGACCCGAAGCGGTGCGACGGCTGGATGCCGCTGCTGAAGATGCGCCAGGCGCTGCCGCCGTCCGGATTCACCGCACCCGGGTTGGTCTGGATCTGCGCGGTGGGATTGCTGAAGCCGAGGTAGAGGTCGGCCAGGTAGACGGCCTTGACGAAGGCCGGCGTCGTGAAGAGCGCGCCGGGGACATTCGAGGCGACGTGCACCAGCGTGGCGCCCGGGCCCGTGTCTTCATCGGTCCGGTCCTTCGGGCCGTTCGCGGGCGTGTTCTGCGCCGGCGCCGGCGGCTTGAGCTCATCGCTGTGGGAAATGGCGTCGTCGCCGCCGCCACCGTAGATCAGGTCGTCGCCCTGGCCGCCGTAGAGATTGTCGTCATTGCCGTTGCCGAACATCAGGTCGGCGCCGACCTGGCCGTGGATCGTGTCGTCGCCGGCCTCGCCATAAAGCGTATCCACGCCGCCGATGTCATTCGGGGAGGACGGCACCGTGTAATCGAGCAGGTCGAAGGCGCGGACGATGATCCGCTGCGTGCCGGCGAGGTCGTAGCTGAAGGTCAGGAAGGCGCCGATGGACACGCCGTTCAGGCCGACGAGGCGGAAGATGTTGGCGTTGTCGCCCATGATGATGTCGGAGTCGCGGGCGCGGCCGTTGAGCGAGCTGTCGCCCATGTCCTCGAAGCCGGCCGCGGTGCCGTTGCCACCGTAGATGGTGTCGCCGCCGTCCGGACGCTGGTTGTAGGTGAGCAGGCCGAAGAGCGACGAGCTGCCGCCCACGAGATCATCCTGGCCGAGGCCGCCGAAGATCAGGTCCTCGCCGCCGTTGCCCTCGATGTAGTCGTCGCCATCGGAATCGCCGCCCACCCACAGGTTGGTGGTGAACAGGGCGGTCGCGGTGGCCCGGACCGCGGCGCGGTCGATCGTGCCATCGGCGGCGATGGTGACCGGCAGCGTGGCGTCGCCGTGCAGCGAATCGTTGCCGAGTTGGCCGAAGATCACGTCGTCCCCTGCCCCACCTACGATCTGGTCGGCGCCGAAGACGCCGGCGATCGTGTCGAAGGCGTGGTCGAGGATGACGATGTCGCGCTCGGGGACGGCGGTCGGCCAGGCCTGCGGCGTGTCGAGGTCGAGGAGGTTGCCGCGGTCGTCGAACATCGCGGTGCCGGCCAGCACGTGGGCGCGCACGCCGATGTTGTTGCCGGTGCGGAGCACCGTGGCGTTGTCGCCGGCGAGGATGTCGAAGCCGGCGCCGCCGTCGAGCACGTCCGCGCCGTCCTGGCCGAGGTTGACGTTGTGGCCGCCGATCAGGTCATCGTCGCCGTTGCCACCGAAGATAATGTCCGCGCCCTGCTGGCCGAGGAGGATGTCGTCGCCATCGTCGCCGAAGATCACGTCATCCCCCGCCACCGCGCGGCCATCGGTGCCGACGTTCTCCGTGTGGGTCGCGGTGAAGGTGAAGGGCTTGACCGCCATGGCGAGCGGCAGGAGCTCGAGTGAGATGGTGCCCGTGACGAGCGCGTGATCGCCGAAGACCAGGTCGTTGCCGGCGCCGGCGTGGATGGTGTCGCCACCCGTGCCGCCGAGGATCAGGTCGTTGCCCGTGCCGGTGAAGATCAGGTCGGCGCCGCCGTCGGCCGGGGCCACGGACTCGACCGTGCCGAGAATGCCGAACGGCTGCAGGATGATGGCGTGGTCGCCCACGACCACGTTGTGGCCGTTGCCCGCATCGATCCAGTCGGTGCCGGTGCCGCCGACGATGCGGTCGTTGCCCGCGCCGGTGCGGATCGTGTCGTTGCCGCCGATGCCCGGCGTGGTCGGCGTGAGCATCGCGAACTGGTTGCCGGCGAACGTGACAGTGGCGTGGTCGCCGATGACGACGTTGTTGCCCTCGCCGCCGTTGATGTCGTCGCCCGCGACGCCCGCCATGATCACATCGTGGCCGTTGCCGGTCACGATGATGTCGGCGCCGCCGATGGCCGGCGCGAGGGCCTCGAGTTGGGCGAGCACGCCGCCGGGCAGGGTCAGCAGGGCATTGTCGCCGGCGACGACATTGTTGCCGTCGCCCGCGTTGATGACGTCAGCCCCCTGGCCGCCCACGATGAGGTCGTGGCCATTGCCCGCCGTGATGGCGTCGGCGCGGCCATCGGCGAACGCGATGGACGCCGCGAGGCGGGCGACGCCGGCGGAGAGGGTGATCACGCCTTCGTCGCCGAAGATAAGGTTGTTGCCGTGGCCCGCATTGATCGTGTCGGCACCATTGCCGCCGAGGATGATGTCGTTGCCGGAACCGGTGACGATTGCGTCGTCCGCGGAGTTCTCCGGGGTGATCGTCTGGTAGAGGGCGCCCAGGCCGCCGCTGTAGGTCAGCTCGCCGTTGTCGCCGAGCACCACATTGTTGCCGTCGCCGCCATTGATCGTGTCCCGGCCGAAGCCGCCCACGATGGTGTCGTTGCCCGCGCCGGTCGTGATCTGGTCCGCCGCACCTTCATCCGGGGTGATGGAATCGGCCTCGACGATGACGCCACCGAGGTCGTAGGTGATCCCGGCCTCGTCGCCGAACACCAGGTTGTTGCCGTCGCCCGCCGTGATGGTGTCGGACCCGGCACCCGCGAGGATCGTGTCATCGCCGTCACCCGAAACGATGGTGTCATCGCCCGCGTCGCCCGGCGCAAAGGTGCGGTAATAAGAACGGATGCCGTCGACCCAGCCGGCCTCGCCATGGTCGCCGAAGACGACGTTGTCGCCCGCGCCGGCGTCGATCAGGTCGTTGCCCGTGCCGCCGAAGATCAGGTCGTCGCCCTCGCCGCCCGCGAGGGTGTCGACGCCGCCGACGGCCGTTTCCACGGTCTCGGCCAGGTCGGTGACGCCCGCGGTCCATTCGATGGAGGCGTTGTCGCCGAAGATGATGTCGTCGCCCGCGCCCGCATCCACGTCGTCGTCGTCCGGCCCGGCGATGATCACATCGGCACCGCTGCCGCTAAGAATGGTGTCGCCCGCGCCGGAGGTGAAATCGATCGAAAGCATCCGCGCCAGGATGCCGAGCACCCAGTGGAGCTCGCCGTGGTCGCCGAGGATGAAGTTGTTGCCGTCGCCCGCGTTGATCGTGTCGGCCGCCAGGCCGCCAAGGATGGAGTCGTTGCCCGCGCCGGAGGTGATGAGGTCCGCCGCGCCGATCGCGGGCTGGTCGGTGTGCGCTTCCTGGGGCACGCCCGCCGTGACGAGATAGGTGCCCTGGTCGCCGAAGATGAGATTGTCGCCGTCGCCCGCGTTGATCGTGTCGGCCGCGAAGCCGCCGAAGATCACGTCGGAACCGAGGCCGGCGTCGATGACGTCCGCGCCGCCCAGCGTGTAATCCGACGAGGTGGCGGAGCGCAGGTCGTTGGCGACGAAGTTGAGCACCCCGTGGTCGCCGAAGATGACATTGCGGCCGGCCCCGGCGTGGATCTGATCGGCGCCCGCGCCGCCGAGGATGATGTCGTTGCCGGCCCCCGTGGTGATCACGTCCGCCGCGCCCTCGGTGGGGGCGATCGTGGTGATGAGGGCGAGACCCGTGACGGCATCGCGCACCACGCGACCGTGGTCGCCGAGGACGACGTTGTCGCCGTCGCCGCCCTGGATCGTGTCCGCGCCGTAACCGCCGAGAATGATATCGATGCCCGCACCGGTCGTGATGGTGTCGGCGCCGCCCACGGAGAAGTCCTGCGACACGATGGTCAGCGTGGTGCCGCTGCGGGTGACGCTGCCGTGGTCGCCGAAGACCACGCTGAGGCCGGTGTTGGTGACCGTGACGTTGTCCGCGCCGTCGCCCGCGAAGATCCAGTGTTCGCCCACCCCGGCGGTGATGACGTCCGCCGCGCCGTCGCCCGCATTGAGCGTGGTCGCGCTGTCGAGGGCAAAACCGGTCGTCTCGATGCGGCCCTGATCGCCGAGGACCACCGAGGTGCCGCCCGCGACCGTGATCGTGTCGGAACCCAGGCCGCCGAGGATAAGGTGGGTGCCGGTGCCGACCGTGATGACATCGGCGCCGGTCGAGGTGGCGCCGGTAACAACGTAGTCGAGCACACCGCCCGGCAGGGCGATTTCGCCGGCGTCGCCGAGGATGACGTTCACCCCATTGCCCGCCGCGATGAGGTCGGAACCATGTCCGCCCGCGATGAGGTCGGTGTCGTTGCCCGTGGTGATCTGGTCGTCGCCGCCCTGGCCGGCAAAGAGGGTCGTGAAGAGCGTCGTGATCGGCCGGCCGGCGCCGAGGTCCGGGCGGGTGATTGAAGCGAAGTCACCGGCGACCGTGTTGGTGTCGGAGCCGGCATTGATGATGTCGCCGAGGTCGCCGCCGAGCACGACGTCGTCGCCCGTGCCGGTGGAGATGGTGTCCACGCCGCCGCCGAGCACCGGCGCATTGGTCAGGAGGGTCGCGAGGCCGGCGGTGAAGGACGCCAGGCCCTGGTCACCGAACACCACGTCGTGGCCGGCGTTGGTGGTGAGCGTGTCGTTGCCGGTGCCGCCGAACACGATGTCGTCGTTCGCGCCGGTGGTGATGATGTCGTTGCCGCCGACGCCCGGGGCGGTGGTGGTGGCGGAAAGCAGGAACGAACCGGTCCAGTCGACCGAGCCATGGTCGCCGAACACCAGGTTGCGGCCGTCGCCGGCATCAATCGTGTCCGCGCCGTCGCCGCCGAGGATCACATCCGCATCGGCGCCGCCCTGGATGTTGTCATCGCCGCCCGAGTTCGAGGCGGTGGTGGCCACGGAAACGGGCAGGTTGTTCGAAACGGTCAGGGTGCCGGCGTCGCCGAAGACGATGTCGTCGCCCGCGCCGCTGATGAGAATGTCGCCCGCGGCGCCGCCGAGGATAAGGTCGGCATCGAGGCCGGTGGTAATGGTGTCAACGCCGCCCGTGGACTCGGCCGTCGAGGTCGCGGTGATCGAACCGGCGGCGGTGTCGCGGACCAGCGTGCCGTGGTCACCGAAGACTAGGTTGCGGCCGTTGCCGGCGGTGATGGTGTCCGCCCCGAACCCGCCGATGATCGTGTCGGCGTCGGCGCCGCTCGTGATCGTGTCGTCGCCGCCAACCGTGACCGCGGCGGACGTGAAGCTGAACGCCGTCGGGGAAGTGATGGTGAAGCTGCCATGGTCGCCCGCGACCGCGTTGTTGCCCTCGCCCGCATCGATGACGTCGCCGGCCTCGCCGCCGAGGATGAAGTCGCGGCCGCCGAGCGTCGTGATCGTGTCGACGCCGCCGTCGGCGTTCACCCCCGAGGTGATCGTGGTGACGACGTTGCCTGAGAGGAGGACGGTGCCATGGTCGCCGAGGACCACATTGTCCCCTGCCCCGGCCGTGATGACGTCGGCGCCCGTGCCACCGAGGATGATATCGCGACCCGCGCCGGCCGTGATCGTATCGTTGCCGCCGCCGGTGTGGAGGGAATCGAGCGAGACCAACAGGCCCGCGGTGAAGACCGCCTGCCCGTGGTCGCCGACCACGACGTTGGCCTGTTCGCCCGCGTCGATGAAGTCGTTGCCCGCGCCGCCGAGGAGGAGGTCGTCACCGTCGTTGCCGTAGAGGAAGTCACTCGAGCCCGTCGCCGGGTCGACCGTGAAGAGCGTGAGGTCGTTGCGGATGACGCCATCGGTGAGGTCGCCCGGGCCGCCGCCGCCGAGGACCGCCACCACCGTGCTGCCATCGAGGTAATTGACGCGGCCGTTGTCGCCGAAGATCACGTCGGCGCCGCTGCCGCCGCGGAGCGTGTCGCTGCCGGCGCCGCCGAAGATCACCAGCGGGAGGCTCGAGGCCGTGGCGTCGACGTCGTCGGCGCCGTCCTGGGTGTTGAGAACGAAGAAGCCGTCGGACGCGGCGCTGAGCGCAACCGTCACGCGGTCGTCGCCCGCGCCGGTGTTCAGCGTCGTCGTGGTGCGCACGCCCGCCCGGTTGTCCGTGCTGGTGACGTTGATCACATCGGCGCCGCGGCCGGTCCAGATCGTGATACCCTGGGTGAAGTCGCCTGCGGCGGCCGCCTGGTAAGTAATGTCCGCCGGCGCGAGGCCGCGAATCAGGCTGCTGGTCAGGAGCACCGCGCCGTCGCCGGCCGTGGCCGCCTCGTCGCTGACCATGAGCAGATTGCGGCCGAGGCCGGCCTGGATGTTCAACGTGCCGGTGATCGCGTCGAGATTGCCCAGGAGGAAGTCCGTGGCGATCCCGGTGGTGAGATCGGCCGCGGAGGAAACATACACGCGGTCGTCGCCATCGCGCGTGTTGAGGTTGGTGACGGCGGTCGTGCCGCGCACGTTCATCACGTCGGCACCGGAGCCGAGGTCCAGGTTGAGCGTCTCGGTGCCGTAGTAATTCACGCCCGCGATGCGGTGCGCGACGGTGACATCGCCCGTGATGCCGAGGTTGACCGCCTGGCTGTGGAGGAGGCCCTGGAAGTTGATGATGAACTCGCCGCCCAGTTTCTGCGCGGAGGCGTTGCGGTTGCCGAGGAGGCGCCAGAGGGCGGCGGTCAGGTCGTCGGCGGTGGCGTTCCAAGCCAGGGTTTCCGGCGCGGCGGCACCGAAGCTGAGGGTGTAGGTGCCGCTGGTCGCGTTGACGCGGAAGCTGATGGTGTCGTTGACCGTCGCGAGGCCCGAGGTCATCTCGAGACCGGTCAGCGTCGTCTGCGTCAGCCAGCCCGTGCTGCCGGCGGTGTTGCCGCGCTGGTCGACGTTGACGGTGTCGGTGCCCGCGCCGCCGTCAACCGCCAGCAGGGCGTCGATGCCGTCGAGGTTGCCGCCCGTCGCAGGAGCCAGCGAGCCGACGTTGATCGTGTCGTTGCCGTTGCCGCCGAGGACCGTGGTGTGGCCGGAGATCGAGCGGACGTTGATCGTGTCGTTGCCATCGCGGCCCTCGATCACGGTGCGGCCGGTGTGGGTGCTTTCGATCGTGAAGTCATCGTTGCCCGAACCGAGCTGAACGACGACCTCCTCCAGATCGACGAAGCGCACGCCCGCCAGGAAGGCGTTGCCGGCAATGACCGTCGGCCCGACCAGGCCCATCCCGTAGAGGCGGTTGGCGGTCAGGACGCCGACGTCGTTGGCCGTGCTGCCGGTGTTGTTGGCGATGATCGAGTCAACCTGGTCGGCCTCGACCACAAAGACATTGGCATTGCCGACCGTCGGGAGCGGGCCGGTCGCCTCGCCGAAGAGGCCGATGCCCGGCGCGACCGGGGGCACGCCATCGCCGATGCCGCCATCGATGAAGAGCGGGCCGTGGAAGTCGGCGAACGTGTTGACCAGCGCGAACGTCTGCGTCGCGGTGCCGTTGACCACGCCGTTGGCGTCGACCGTGGCATAAGTGACCGGGTCCGCCTGGCCGCCGAGGTGGATCGTGTCGGAGCCCAGGCCGCCGACGATCTGCACCGAGGTGCCAACCGGGGTGCCCAGCACCCACGCGTGGTCGTTGCCCTCGGCGAGGTAGATGATCAGCTGCTGGATGCCGGTGAACTGGACGAAGAGGCCGGCGCCGTAGACGCCGTTCATCGTGACCACGAAGTTGTCGGCGAATTCCGTGCCGATGATGACGAGCGTGTTGAAGCCGCCGCCGCCCGCGATCGTGACCGGCGCGTTGACCGCGTAGGCGACGTGGTTGGTGCCGCCGCCGGTGGCGACGTTGGTGGCGCCGCGGAGCGGGTCGTAGGACTCGGCGCCATCCTGCGAACCGACCAGCGCGAACGACCGCACCACGAACGTGTCGTCGCCGTCGCCGCCATTCAGGGTGAGCGTCGCGCGGTTGTGGTAAACCTGGAGGAAATCCTCGCCCGTGCCGCCATTAAACACCAGCGAGCGGCTGACGCCATGGGTGAGCAGGCCGCGGGTGGTCTCGATCAGGTCGCCGAGGGCGAAGCCGGCGCCCACGAAATCGAGGCCGTAGATCTGACCGACCTGGAGGCTGTCGCCATCGTCGGACCCGTTGATCGTGGTGTTCGCGCTGTTGTCGTCGAAGTAGTAGTGATTCGCGCCGCCCACCGAAGTCAGGGTCAGCATGCCATCGATCGCCGCGGTGTAGTTGATCCGCTCCGAGCCCGCCTGCTGCACGCCGCCGATGAACTGGAGGAGGACCACGAAGTCCGTGCGGAAGAGGAAGGTGTCCTGGCCGGGCGTGTCGTTGATCAGGAGGTTGTCGACCCCGGTCGTGCCGGTATCGAGCACGTTGATCACCGAGGTACCGGCGCCGGTGAGCTTGATGGTGTACTGGTCGCCGCCGTCGTTGCCATCGAGATTCAGGACCGCGCCGATCGGGTTCGTACCCACGACGTGGCCGGGGTTGACGGTGATGGCGTCGGCGCCGGTGTTGCCGCGGACCCAGGTCTCACCCGCGATGCTGTCGATAGCGATGACGTCGGCGCCCGGGCCGGCATCGAGCACGGTCTGCGTGGCGTGCGTGCTCTCGATCGTGAACGTGTCGTTGCCGGAGCCGAGGCTGAGCTCGAGGCGGGCGAAGTTCGTGTAGTTGATGCCCTGCGCCAGACCGAGGCCGCGGATGGCGGTGGCCGCCAGCGTGCCGGTGTTGTTCGTCGCGTCACCGGTGTCGTCCACGAAGAGCTGGTTCGTGTTGGCACCGCCATCGACCGACAGGAGGCCGGCGATGCTGTTCAAGGTGCCGTTGCCCGCCGGCGCGAGCGTGCCGATGCGGAAGACGTCATTGCCGGCGGCGCCCTGGATGTTGGTCGGGCCGGCCACCGTGCGCACCAGGATCGTGTCGTCGCCCGCGCCCGTATCGAGGTTGGTCGTCGCGGTATGGGTGCTCGTGAAGGTGAAGGTATCGCCGCCGAAACCGAGGAAGATGTTCAGCGTGGTGAGCGCGGCGTAGGTGATGTTGGTGCCCAGGCCGAGGCCGGTCAGCGTGGTGCCGGTCAGGGTGCCGGTGTTCGCCAGGGTGTCGCCGGTGTCATCGATGTTCACGACCGCCGGGCCCGAGCCGCCGTTGATCGTCAGCGTGGTGGTGATCGCGTTGACGTTGCCGCCGGTGTCGCCCTGCCCCGCGTTGGTGCCGACGTAGATCCGGCCGCCACCCGCCTCGAGGTTGATATTGGTCAGGCCGGAAATCGTCCGAATGTTGACGCGATCGTCGCCGCCGCCCGCGTTCAGGGTGGTCAGGCCGGCGTGGGTGCCGACCACCGTGAAGGTATCGCCGCCCGAGCCGAGATTGATCACCAGGGTCTCGATGCCAGTGTACTCGATGCCCTTGCTGGCATCGTTGCCGGCCAGGCCGAGGCCGGTCAGGCGGGTGTTCGTGAGGGTGCCGGTGTTCGCGGTCGCGTCGCCCGTGTCGTCGACATTGAGCGTGTCGGTGCCGGCGCCCGTGATGGTCAGCTTGCCGGCGATGGCGTTGACGTGGCCGCCCATGCCCGGGGCCGCGCTGCCGACGTTGATCGTGTTGGTGCCGGCGCCGGTGTCGAGGAAGGTGGCGCCGCCGATCGCGCGGAGGTTGAAGGTGTCGTCGTGGTTGCCGCCGTTGACCGTCAGCGTGCCGGTCGAACCGCTGATCGTGAAGGTGTCGTTGCCGTCGTTGCCGTTCACCAGCGTGGTGCCGGCGTGCGTGCCGGTGATGGCGAGGGTGTCCTGACCCGAGCCCAGGCCGAGGTTGAACTCGTCGAAGTTCGAGTAATCGATGCCCGAGCCGAGTCCCAGGCCGCGGACGGTGGTGGCGCCGAGGGTGCCGGAGTTGGTGCCTGTGTCGCCGGTCTCGTCGAGGAACAGCTGGTCGGTTTCGGAGCCGCCGTCGAGAGTCAGGAGGCCGGCGATGCCGTTGAGGGTGCCGCCGCCCGCCGGGGCGAGCGTGCCGACCCGGACGATGTCCGCGCCGGCCGCGGTGCTGACGCTGGTGGCGCCGGCGACGGTGCGGACGCGGACCTCGTCGGCGCCGGCGCCGGTGTTGAGGTTCGTCGCGGCGGCGTGGGTGCTGTCGATCGTGAAGAGGTCGCCGCCCGAACCCAGGTTGATGTTCAGGATGCTGAAGCTGGCGTACGTGAGCGTGCCACCCAGGCCCAGGCCGGTGATGGTCGTGCCCGTGAGCGTGCCGGTGTTGGCCGCCGGGTCGCCGGTATCGTCGAGCACGAGGGTCGCACCGCCGGAGCCGCCATCCACGTTCAGCGCGGCGGCGATCGCATTGACGTTGCCGCCGGTCGGGACGGCGCCGGTGTCGCTGGAAACATACAGGGTGTCGTTGCCCCCGTTGAGCTGGAGGGTCGTCGTGACCCCGAGGCTGCGGACGTAGGCGGTGTCGGCGCCGGAGCCGAAGCCGACCAGCAGGGAATCGACACCGCTGTAGGTGATCCCGGCCGCCACCATGTCGAGGCCGGTGATGGTGGTCGCCGTGAGAGTGAAGGTGTTGTCGCTCGTATCGCCGCGATCATCGAGGTTCAGGCTGTCGGTGTTGTTGCCGCCGTTGACCGTGACGGCGCCCTGGATGCCGTCGAGGTTGCCGCCGGTCATCGTCGGGGCGGCGGAGCCGAAGTTGAAGGTGTCGTTGCCGTCGCCGCCGTTGAGGGTGACCGCGCCGCTGTTGGCCTGGACGTTGAAGGTATCGTTGCCGCCGTTGCCGTTCACCGTGACGTCGATGCCGCCGAAGGTGTTCAGGATATTGAAGGTGTCGGCGCCCGAACCGAGGTCGAACGTGGCGGACTCCAAGCCGCGGTAGGTGATGCCGCCGAGGAAGTCGTGACCCTGGTTGCTGAACGCATTCGGGAGATTGAAGCCCAACAGCTGGCCGATCGGGGTGTGGGTCACCACGCCGTGGTCATCAACGCTGGTTTCATCGGCCACGCCCATGGTGCCCGTGAGCGGCGTGCTGGTGCTGCCGAGGTGGACCAGCAACTGGTCGTTCTCATTGGCCACGCCGGCGTCATCGCCGCCGACGATCTTCACCGGGGCGTTGATCGTGCCGAGGTTGGTGCGGCTGGTCGGGGTGACGCCCGGGCCCGGGACGACCGGCGTCGCGTTGGCGGACTCGTAGGCCTCGACGCCGTTCACCACGCCGTTGAAGTTCGTGACGTTGGCGAAGTGGTAGGTGATCGGGTTCGGGTCGTAGCTGTACGGCGCCGGGTCGATGATCGTCTCCTGGAAGCCGATGAACATCGGCGGGATCGTGAAGCTGAACGACTGGGCGTCGACCCAGTGGAACCACGGGAAGGAGCCGCCAAAGTAGAAGTGCGCGGGGATCGTGACGGTGACGGTGACCGGCGCGGTGAACACCGGGGTCCAGACCGAGTACGCCGGCGGGTCGATGATGATCGGCGGCGCATCATACACATAGTCCGGCGCCTGGCCGCCGAGGTGCACGGTGTCGTTGCCGGAGCCGCCCTGGATCTCGAGCGGGAGGCCGTTGCCGAGGATCCAGAAGGTGTCGTCGCCCTGGCCGCCCAGGATCACGATGCCCTCGATGTTGACGAAGTCGATTTTGCGACCGCCGCCGAAGATCTGCTGGTCGGTGATGATGAAGACATCGTCCGCCTCCGTGCCCTCGAGCACGATGCGGTCGAAGCCGTCGCCACCATCGATGAAGACCGGTCCGTTCTGGACGTAACGGATGGTGTTGAGGCCGGTGCCGCCGTTGACGTTCGACAGGGCGGAGCCCTCCTCGAGGAAGGTGCGGATGAAGAAGAGATCGTCGCCGGATTCGCCGTAGAGGCTGGTCCCGGCCTGGTTGTGGTTGATCTCGAAGTAGTCGTTCTGGTTCCCACCGCGGATCTCAAGGGTGGCCTTGTTGCCGTAGCTCAGGAAGCCGCGGGTGGTGTCGATGGTGGTGATGCCCGCCGGGGCCGGCTGGCCCTCGGCCGCGAGGATGCGACCGACCACAAAGCTGTCCTCGCCATCGTCACCGTAGAGGACGGCCGCCACCGTCGTCTCATCGACGATGAAGGAATCGGCGCCGTCGCCCGCGTGGATCTCGAACGCGCTCAGGCCGGCCATCGTGATGAGCTCGTTGTGGGCGCCGAGGTCGCCGACCTGGATCCTGCCGGCGCGCAACAGGAAGACGTCGGCCCCCGTGGTGCCGTACACTTTCAGCGTATTGGTGTTGGGGAAACCGACGCCGGTGCCGGCATCCGCGACGTTGACCGTGCTTACGCCCGTGCCGGCGATGGTGACCAGGTACACGTCGCTGCCCTCGCCGCCGTTCAGCCAGAGGACGGTGGCGACATTCGAAATCGTGAAGGTGTTGGCGGAGTTGCCGCCGTTGAGGCGGATGGTCTCGAACACGGCCGGCAGCGTCTCGGCCTCGGAACCGCCGGCGTTCAGCGTCCAGCCGTTCAGCGTGTAATTGCGGTCCATGTTCTCGATCAGCGTGTCGTTGCCGCTGGTGTCGGTGAACGTGTCGATGCCGGGGCCGCCGGTGAGGATGTCGTCGCCCGTGCCGCCGTTGAGGGTGTCGGCGAAGTCGGAGCCGATGAGCGTGTCGTTGCCCGCGCCGCCGTCGAGGGTCAGCTTCAGGTGGGCATGGGCGACGTGGGTGGCGTCGATCGTGTCGTCGCCGCCGTTGCCGTTCACGACGAGACGGTCGTTCGGGTAGGTGCCCTCGTGGATCGTGTAGTCGACCAGCGCCGTGAGGCTGCTGAGGGTCGCCACCCGGGCCACCGAGACGACATCCGCGTTCGACGTGAGGCGGAAGAGGTCGGTCCCGCTGTTGCTGCCGTTGATCGTCACCACGTCGGCGCCGCCGGTGCCGAGGGAGAGGTCCACGCTGACGAGGGTCGAGGAGGCCAGGTGGTTGATCGTGACGCTGTCGTCGCCGTCCTGGAGGTCGGCCACGAGGCTTTCGAAGCTGACGGTGTTCAGGGTCACGCCACCGATGGCGGCGTCGAAGTTGGCGCCGTTCGGGCTGATCGTGAGGGTGTCGGCGCCGGTGCTGCCGGTGATGGTGTAGGTGTCCGTGCCCGCGCCGCCGTCGAGGGTGGAATCGTCGCCATCGCCCACGGTCCAGACGAAGTTGTCGTTGCCATTGTTGCCGCTCAGGATGTCGACGCCCGTGCCGCCGATGATGATATCGTTGCCCTCGCCGCCGGTGATGGTGTCGTCGCCGCCGTTGCCGCGCAGGATGTCATTGCCGTTGCCGCCGGTGATAATGTCGTTGCCGGACCCGCCGTCGATGACGTCGTCGCCGTCGCCGCCGTCAATCGTGCCGGCGCCGGAGCCATTGTGCTGGAGGATGTCGATGCCGTCGCCGCCCGTGATGTAGACCGGGACCGTGACGTTGGCGTCGACGTAGACGAAGTCGTTGTCCGAGCCCGCGTCGATGTACACGCTCGTGACGTTGGCGTATTTCTTCTTCGTGCCGAAGAGTTCCACCTCGATGCGGCCGTCGGTGCCCTGGCGGATGGAAACCTGCTCCTTGGTATCGCCCGTGCTGTAGTTGCGGTAGCCGGCGCGGGCGCCGACATTGACGTAGAGGGCGCCGCCGCTCCACGTCTGGCCGTTGTTCAGGTCGCCCGCCTGGTAGGTGACGGTGGACTTGATGTAGCCCAGGTCGAAGTCGCCGCCGAAGCTGACGCTGAAGAAGAAGAAATCGATCGTGATGGAAACCGAGGCGCGGAGGCGGCCGGAGGCGGCGTCCCAGTTGATGCCGACATTCACGCCGAACCCGATGCCGACGAGGTAGGCGGTGCCGTTGATGCGGCCCGAGAGGTGCAGGATGCTCTCGTTGCTGCCGTCGATATGGAAGGTGATGTCGCCGAAGATGCCGAAGAAGCCGTCGACGCCGATGCCGACGTGGCCGTGGAAATCCAGCGAGTAATTGCCGTCGGAATCGAAGTAACCCGACGCGTTGATGCTGCCGAGGCCGAAGAAGTCGATGCCGGCGCTGACCGAGAGGGTGAAGGCCCCGGCCGAATAGGTGAAGTCCAGGCTGCCGGTGATCGTGAGCACGCTGAGGAGGCGCAGCTGGAGGTTTCCGACGTGAATGCGGAAATAATCGGCCGTGATGCCATTGTGGGTCGAGCCGGTGGTGTTGAGGCGGAACTCGAGGAGGCCGCTCGCCTCGAAGAGGCCGGAGATGCCGAAGCTCGCGGTGACGTCGACGCTCAGGACGATGCCGTCCGAATAGATGCCGGCGAAACCGTTGACGGTGAGATCGACCAGGCCGTCGAGACTGATGCTCGCCGTGACCTTCAGCTCCAGATAGCCCGGGCCCTGGGTCAGTTCGAAGGTGCCCGTCAATTCGAGCGTGTCCAGGAGCGTCACCCCACCCTTCACGTAGATCTTGAGCGTGTGGGCGGCCAGCGTCTGGTTGTTGAAGGGCGCGAGATTGCCGGAGAGGCCGCTCAAGGTCATCCCGCCGTTGGTCGAGTTGATGGCCAGGAGGAAGTCGCCGTGGATCTTGAAGCCCATGCTGGCGAGGGTCGGCGTGCTTTGCAGCGACAGGCTGAGCTGGGCGGTGAAGCCGGCGGAGGTGCTGACGAACTCGCCGGTCGCCTTGAAGACGCCCACCGCGATGTCGAGCGTGGCATCGAACCGGATCGTCAGGTCGGAGCCGCTCTTCTTGAAGTAGAAGTGGCCGTTGAACGTGAAGGTGTTCAGGACGGTCACGCTGCCGCTCAGGTCGATCTCGATGGTGTCGGCGGCGATCAGGTCGGTCGTGCCGGCGATGCCCGGGTCGTCGAGCGCGACGTTCGTGGTGTTCACCTTGACCCGCAGCGTGGCGCTGAAGGTCAGCCCGATGGCCGCGAGCGCGGAGCGGTTGTCGTTGCTGACGCTGACCACGAGCGATCCGAGGACGCCCTCATGGCCGCTGGCCGAGTCGTAAATCACCAGGTCGCCGTCGACCAGCAGGGTGCCAATGACCGGCATCGAAATCGTGGCATCCACCGACAGCGTGGTGGTGCCGCCCGACTGCTCGAAGAAGAACCGGCCCTCCATCACCAGCGTGCTGGCCACGGTGACCGTGCCGCTGATCTCGATCCGGATCAGGTCGTTGTCCAGGGTGCTGCCCCGCGGGAGGTCGAACTGGTCGGCGACGGCATCGGGCAACACGTAATCCGTGTGGTAGGTATTGAAGGCCAGCACGAAGCTGGCGTTGGTGATCGAGAGGCCCGGGAGCGTGAGCGTCGTGCTGATGTCGAGGAGGCCGGCGGCGCCGGTGGACGAGATCTGCAGGAAGCCGTGGACCTCCAGCGAGCCGACCGAGGCGAAATCGACCGCGGCGTTCACCTGCAACTGCACCTCATTCGCGGTGATCAGGATGAAGAAGTCGCCGGTCAGCTCGAAGGACAGCGCCGTGAGTTTGCCGGTCGCCGCAATGATGTAGTAGTCCGCGCCCGGGGTCGCCGCCCCACCCGCCGCCGTGGTGAGGGCGCCCGGGCCGATCGGGCCGATGGTCGGCGCCGCCTGGGCAATCGTCACCGAAGTCGGCCCGCCCGCCGTGCGCACGAACTCGGGAATGTCATACGTGACGATCGTCTTGGTCGTGTTGATGATGAGCAGGAAGCTCGCGTCGAAATCCAGGCCGGACGACGGCGGGAAATCGACGGCCAGCGTCAGATCCAGGCGGGCCGCAATGCCGGCGTCATTGATCCGCATGAAGCCCTTGGCGTCGAGGGTCAGCAGCCGGGTGCCGCCCGGGGCGAGTTGCAGGCTGGCGTCGAAGACGAAGGTGAGGCCGTCGGAGTTGAGCTCGATGATGACAAAGCCGGTGAACTTGAGGAACGCGGCGGTCGGCGCGCTGTTGGGCGGCCCGATGGTCAGGTCGCCCTTCAGGTAGATGCTAAAGGAATTTTCGCGAATCGTGACCGATTCCGTCGTGCCGTTGAGATACGTCAGCGAAACCGTCTGCTCGGTGTCGAGGGTGTTGATCTGCAGGAAAGCCGTGGCGCTGATGTCGAGGCCATACTGCTTCAGGCCGGCGGGCGTGAAGGTGAGCTTCACCGCGCCGTACATCTCGACCTCGCCCCCGGTGACGAAGATGACGACCGAGCCCGCGAGGTTGGCGAAATTGGGTCCGAGCGGGTTGGGCGTGGGCGACACCAGGCCGACCGAGGCGGCGAACACGAGCTTCACGACCGAGGTGGCCGGGTTCGAGTAGTCGACCTCGATGAAGATGCTGCCGGAAGCCTTGACGACCAGCGCGCCCGCGGTGGTGAAGGTGACGGAGCCGGTCAGCTTGAACTGGACAAAGACCGCGCCGGCGTGGCTCGCGGCGGTGAGCTCGTTGCGACCGGCATCCAGCAGGCGGATTTGCAGCGAGCCTTCCATCTCGAACGGCTTCTGGCCGGCCAGCGGGGTGCCGTAAGAGGCGTAGAAGCTGAAGCTGACGCCGCCCGCGGTGTTTGTGAGATCCGCGTACAGCTTGGCATCCATCTTCATGCTGCCGCCGGCGAAGACGAGTTCGCCGATGATGAGGATGCGGCCCTCGGTATCGAACTTCACCATCACGGTGCCGTTGAGGGCCTGCTGCGAAATGTACGACGAGTACATCGTCACCGCGGCGGTGATCACCATCGGCTTGCTGAACACGTCGACCGGGGTACCCGGGGCCGAGGCGGCGTCCAGGTAGATGCTGAGCGTGGATTCCCGCAGGCCCTGCTCCCAGGCGGCGAGCGTCGGGTTGGTGGCGTTGGCCACGGATTCCGCCTTCAGGTTCGCGATGTTCTCGTAATGCGCGCCGGCGAGGGTCGAGGCGAACTGCACGCGGGCGAAGAAGGAGCCGAGCGTCAGGCCGGAGATGGGTTCGATGATGATCGGCGCCTGGACCGAGATCATCGCCTCGAGCGGCACGATCTGGATGCCGGCGGTGGGATCGATGTCCGCCAGGCCGAGGCTGAAACCGGCGCCGCCGATGCCGGCGATGTTGATGCTCGCGCGGATGCCGAAGTAGAAGATGGTGCCGCTGGCGATGACGGTCGCGTTGGCGGGATCCGAGCGGTCGATGATGTGGTTGCTCGAATCGAAATCGATCATCCCGATGATCACGCCGCCGGTGACCGTGAGGCCGAACAGGTTGCCGCTGATCTGGACGGCGGCCGCGTCGAACCCGAGGATCGGGAACTCGCCGGCGATGAGCTTGCCCACGTCGAGGCGGAGATTCTCCACCATCCCGGAGAACGTGAGCGGGAGACCGGCGATGGGCTTGATGCTGGCGGAAAGAACGAGGATGAACTGGTCGGGGTGCGCGCCGACGTCGTTCCACAGGAGCGCGAGATGGCTGATCTCAATCGGCAGCCACGTCGGCCAGTTGAAGCTCGAGGCATTCGGCGCATTCGGGCCGCCCGCGCCGCCAAAGGTGACTTCCACGACGAAGGGCAAACCCGTGAGCGGGCCGGCGCCGTCGGGGTCCTCCACCCGGTTCGCCAGCTTGCCCTCGGCGGTGATGGCCAGGTCCCGGGCCGAAACCGTGATCGAGCCCAGCGCCGGGATGTCGAGGGTGCCGGACAACTCGCCCGCTTCGAAGACATGCTGGGTGCCGGTGGCGCCGGTATCGATCACGACGTTCAGGCCGCGGAGCGTCAGCAGCGGCGCGCTGGGAGTGCCGCCGACCTTGACGATGATCGAGCCGCTGATGAGGAAGAAATCCTGGCGGTTCGGACTGGTGCCGGTGAAATTCAGCTGGATTGGCGTCCCTCCCCCGCCCACGGGGATGTCCATGACCACGTCGGCCTGGGTGTTGTTGAACTCAATATAGAAGTCCTGGACCGAGAGGCTGAAGCCGCTGATGCCCGTGAGCGCGACGCTGCCGACGGAGAGTTTGCCGGCCGTGCCGTTCTCCATGATGACAAACGCGCCGTTCACGGCGGTGATGCTGAGCGAAACGCCCGCGCCAAGGATCAGCGAGCCGTTGGTGACCGAGATCTTGATATAGCCCTCGTCGTCGGAGGTATCGTTCGCCGTGCCGTTGTCGTCGAGCGTCACCTGTTCAAAATAGAAGGTCGCATCGAGCTTCCCCGTGAAGCTGGCGATCTGGAGGCCGATCTTCAGGCGGCCGCTCAGGACGATGAAGTTGAGCTCGCTCGCGTCCTGGTAATCCAGGGTCTTGGTCAAGCCCGGGCCCACCACGATCGTCTCCACCACCGCCCGATGGGTGCTGTTCATCTCGAAGTGGAAGTCGGTCACCTCGAACTGCGTGAGCGCCGGCAGGTTGGTGATGTTCATCGCGCCCACATCGAGCGAACCGGCGAAACCATCCTCATAGATGACGAACGCGCCATCCACATCGGTGATGTTCAAAGCAACCGCACCGAACGCGATCGTGAAGTGCACGTCGGTCATGCCAAGCTTCAGGATCGTGACGTCGTCCGTGTCGTCCGTCGGGGTGTTGTGCGGATCGAGGACCACCTGCTGGAAGCCGAAGGATCCGCCCAGTTCCACCTGGAAACCGCCCAGTTTCACGCCGACCAGCAGCGAGCCGGACAGCGTGATGAAGTTCAATTCCGTCGCGTCCTGGTAATCGATGTCCGTCGTCAGCCCGGGGCCGACCACGATCGTCTCCACCACTGCGCGATGGGTGCTGTTCATCTCGAAGTGGAAATCATCCACCCGCAGCGTCAGGCCCGTGACGCCCACCAGTTCCGCGAGGCCCACGTCCAGCGAACCGGCGAACCCGTCCTCATAGATGACGAACGCGCCATCCACGTCGGAAATATTCAGGGCCACCGTGCCCAGCGCGATCGTGAAGTGCACATCCGTCATGCCCAGCTTCAGAATCGTCACATCGTCCGTGTCGTCCGTCGGCGTGTTGTGCGGATCGAGCACGACTTGCTGGAAACCAAACGAACCGCCCAACTCCACCTTGAATCCGCCCATTTCCACGCCGACCAGCAATGAACCGGACAACGTGATGAAATTCAGTTCCGTGGCATCCTGGTAATCGATGTCCGTCGTCAGGCCCGGGCCGACCACGATCGTCTCCACCACCGCACGATGAGTGCTGTTCATCTCAAAGTGGAAGTCATCCACCCGAAGTTTCAGGCCCGTGACACCCACCAACTCCGCGAGGCCCACATCCAGCGAGCCCGCGAATCCATCTTCATAGATGACGAACGCGCCATCCACATCGGAAATATTCAGGGCCACCGTGCCCAGCGCGATCGTGAAGTGCACATCGGTCATGCCCAGCTTCAGGATCGTCACATCATCGGTGTCGTCCGCCGGGGTGTTGTGCGGATCGAGGACTACTTGTTGGAAGCCGAACGAACCGCCGAGTTCCACCTTGAAGCCGCCCATCTCCACGCCGACCAGCAGCGAGCCCGAAAGCGTGATGAAGTTCAGCTCCGTCGCATCCTGATAGTCGATATCCGTCGTCAGGCCCGGGCCGACCACGATCGTCTCAACAACTGCACGGCGGGTGCTGTTCATCTCGAAATGGAAATCATCCACCCGGAGCGTCAGGCCGGTGACACCGACCAATTCGGCCGTGCCGACATCCAGTGAGCCCGCGAACCCGTCTTCATAGATGACGAACGCGCCATCCACATCGGAAATGTTCAGGGCCACCGTGCCCAAGGCGATCGTGAAGTGCACGTCCGTCATGCCGAGCTTCAGGATGGTGACATCATCCGTGTCGTCCGTCGGCGTGTTGTGCGGATCGAGGACCACCTGCTGGAAACCGAATGAGCCACCGAGTTCTACTTTGAATCCGCCCATTTCCACGCCGACCAGCAGCGAGCCGGACAACGTGATGAAATTCAGTTCCGTCGCGTCCTGGTAATCGATGTCCGTCGTCAGCCCCGGGCCGACCACGATCGTCTCCACCACCGCACGCTGAGTGCTGTTCATCTCGAAATGGAAATCATCCACCCGGAGCGTCAGGCCGGTGACACCGACCAATTCAACCGTGCCGACGTCCAGCGAGCCCGCAAAACCGTCTTCATAGATCACAAACGCCCCATCGACATCGGTGATGTTCAGCGCGACGGAGCCCAGCGCGATCGTGAAGTGCACGTCGGTCATGCCGAGCTTCAGGATGGTGACATCGTCGGTATCATCCGCCGGGGTGCCGTGCGGATCGAGGACCACTTGTTGGAAGCCGAAGGATCCGCCCAACTCCATCTTAAACCCGCCCATTTCCACGCCGACCAGCAGCGAGCCGGACAACGTGATGAAATTCAACTCCGTGGCGTCCTGGTAGTCGATGTCCGTCGTCAGGCCTGGGCCCACCACGATCGACTCGACGACCGCACGATGGGTGCTGTTCATCTCGAAATGAAAGTCATCCACCCGCAGCGTCAGGCCCGTGACGCCCACCAGTTCCGCGAGGCCCACGTCCAGCGAGCCCGCGAACCCGTCTTCATAGATGACGAACGCGCCATCCACGTCGGAAATGTTCAGGGCCACCGTGCCCAGCTCGATCGTGAAGTGTACGTCCGTCATGCCCAGCTTCAGGATCGTCACGTCATCCGTGTCGTCCGCCGGCGTGTTAAGAGGATCGAGGACTACTTGTTGGAAACCGAAGGAACCGCCCAACTCCACCTTGAAGCCGCCCATCTCCACGCTCACCAGCAACGAGCCTGAAAGCGTGATGAAGTCCAGCTCCGCCGCGTCCTGATAATCGATGTCCGTCGTCAGGCCCGGGCCGACCACGATCGTCTCCACGACTGCGTGGCCCGTGCTGTTCATCTCGAAGTGGAAATCGTCCACTCGCAGCGTCAGGCCGGTGACACCGACCAATTCGGCCGTGCCGACATCCAGGGAGCCCGCGAACCCGTCCTCATAGATGACGAACGCGCCATCCACATCGGAAATGTTCAGGGCCACCGTGCCCAGTGCGATCGTGAAGTGCACGTCCGTCATGCCGAGCTTCAGGACAGTCACATCATCCGTGTGGTCGAGCGGCGTGCCGTTCGGATCAAGGATAACCTGCTGGAAGCCGAAGGAGCCACCGAGTTCCACCTTGAAGCCGCCCATCTCGACGCCGACGAAGAGCGAACCGGAAACGGTCAGGAAATTAAACTCGGTGGGGTCGGTATAGCTCAGCCCCAGGGTCGTCTCGACCACCTCCCCGCCGGTATTATTGAAGGCGAGGCCAAAATTATCGACCCGGAAGGTCAGTCCGGTGACCCCGGTCAGCGCGAGATGCCCGACGGACAACTTGCCGGCCGAGCTGCCATCGCCCCGGATCAGGAATGCGCCGTCGATCTGCGAGGCGGCCAGGGTGACGGCGGTCGCGCTACCGCCAATGCCCAGCGTGAAGCTGGCGTCGGAAACCGCCACCTTCAGGATTTGCTCGGTCGACTCGTCCGCGGTGCCGGCATTCAGGGTCACCGTCGTCGTCTCGAACTGGAATCCGCCCGTCAGGGTGAACTCGAATCCGCCGAGGGAGACCTTGAGGTTGAGGATTCCGCCCAGCGACAGGAAGTTCCAGCGGTCGTTGGCGGTGAAATCCAGGGTGAAGGCCGGCAGGCTCGGGCGGGTGATCGCGGCGGAGACCGACTCGCCGTAGGTGTTCACCTCGAAGCTGAAATCGGAAACCTGCAGCGTGAGGCCGGTCACACCCTGCAATTCGGCATCGGAGATGGTGAGCCTGCCGGCGTAGCTGTTCACGCCGTGCGTGTTCTTGCCGAAGATGAAGAAGCCGTCGGCGTCGTTGATCACGAGCTTGGCCGTGCCGACCGCGATGTCGAAGCTCACGTCGGTGAAGGCAAACTTCACGACCTTGGTCGTGTCGGGCATCGTGAGCTGCTCGAAGCCGAAGGTGCCGGTCAGCGTGGTGCTGAAACCGCCGTTCGTGTAAGCCAGGGACGCCGTGCCGCTGCCGCGGAAGAAATCGGTCTCACCGGCCGCGGCGGTGTAGTGCATCGTCTGCGACACCCCGCTCACCGTCAGGGCCTCGTCGAACTCCAGTTTCGTCGTGTTGAACTCGAAGGCAAAGTCCGTGGCCGAAAGCGTGAAATTATTGATGCCCTGGATGGTCAGCTCGTCGAACTGCACCCGGCCGGCCACGCCGACGTCCATGATGACGACGATGCCGGAAATGTCCGTGATGGTGGCCGTGATCCCGCCGATCGTCACGCTGGCCGTCAGGCCATCGAGGCCCACCTTCACGACCTGGGTGCCGTCGACCGTGCCCGCGTAGAAGGCCATGCTGCCGGTAACCGCGAGGTCGGCCCCGCCGGCCGTGACGCCGAGGGTGATCGTGCCGCCAACGCTGACGAAGCTCTGCTCGTCGGCATCGCTGTAGTCGAAGCTCACGGTCTGGCCGCTGTCGGCGATGCCGAAGCTGACCGCGCCGGTGGCGGCCCCGGTCGTATTGATGGCGAAGCTCAGGTTGGTGCCGCCCACGGTGACCCCGTCCGGGAGGCCGGTCGGCGTGATCGCGGTGGCCGTCACGAAGCCCGCGACGCCGGCGCCGCTGATCAGGAACGCGCCGTTGACCCCGGTGACCTCGAGCTTGACGGACCCGGCGGTGAAGGAGGCATTGGCGCCGATGGCGGCGAACTTGACGACATTGGGGGCCGAGCCGGAGCCGTCCGGATCGTACTGTTCAAAATAGAAGGTGCCATCCAGCGACACGGCGACCCCGCCGAAGTCCACGCCCATGACCACCCCACCCTGGATGCGGAAGAACTTCTTCCGGTCATTGCCCATGAAGTTCAGGGTCTGGCCGCCGGGGATCGCGAGGTTGTTGATCTCGGTGTTGGTCGTGTTGATTTCGAAGAACAGGCTCGAGACCGAGAAGGTGAAGCCCGTGAGGTTGATCCCGGTGACGCTCGCCTTGCCGGCAAAACCGTCCTGGCGGATCACGAAGGAACCGGCGATGCCCGTGATTCCCAAGGTCTGGCCGCCGGCGGTGAAGCTGCTCGAGGCGCCCGACACGCCGATACGGATCACCTGATCGGCACCGAGCACGGAACGGTCGAATGTAAAACTACCGGACAGGGACGCTTGGATCCCGCCTTGGTCGACCCCCAGGGTAACCGTGCCGCCCACCCGCACGAAGTTGGTCTCGGTCGCTCCATATATAATGGAGGTGGTCCCCACCGTGGTGTTCACGGTGCTGTTGGTCGTATTGAGGTTCACCGAAACATTCGAAAGACCGGAGAACGACAGGCCGGCGATGCTGGCGTTGAGGCCGGTCACGGAAGCCCAGCCGGCGACACCGTTCGCATTGACCAGGAAAGCGCCGCTGATGCCGGTGGCGGTGAGGCTGACGCCGGTCACGTTGAGGGAGGCCGTTCCGCCCGTCAGGGCAAAGGTGAGGGTCTGGCCGCCGGTGTCCGTCCCGTTCAGGTCGGCGATCTCAAACGTAAAGTTACCCGAGAACGAAACGGCGACCGAAGCGGTCGTCAGGCCCAGGGACATGTTACCGGTGACCCGCAGGAATTTGGCCGTGCTTGTAAAATTGAAATCGATCCCGGTGGCGGCGGCATGGGCCCCGCCGATGTCGTCCGCGGCGGCCGCGGCGCCGGTCGTGTTCAGCGAAAGGGTCGTGTTGGTCAGCGAACCGAAGTTCAGCGTGTTGCCCACCGAACCGGTCAGGGCAATGGCCGACACATTCAAGGTGCCGGCCAGGCCGCCGGTGCTGTCGACGTTCGCGAGGTCGCCGCTGATCAGGAAGCCGCCGCTGGTCACGGTCAGCGAAAGGGTGATGCCGCCGGAAACCAACGATGCGCTGGTCAGGTTGCCGAACCAAACTTCGAAGACCGGCTGGCCGCCCGCGGATGCCGGCAGGCCGTTGGCTTGGTGGCGCTGGAAATAAAGGGTGCCCTCGAGACTCAGCTGGCCGAACGAATAAGTGGGGTCGCTGGGGCCATCGGACCGCTTCACAATCGTGCCGTACATCTCCACCGGACCAGCGCTGGTACCCGTCGTGAAGAGCGAATTCAGGGCCGCATACTGGGCCGCCTGCGTCGTCGAATTGCTATGCGTAGCAGTGAAATTAAAACCACCGAGCGGGGGATCCCACGCGTTCAGGTCATCAGTCGTATCGCTAACCGTAACAGAATCAGTGCTTCCCGCCGCGGGAGGACCGTTGCCCGAGGTCAACGTGGTCACGGAAAAATCTGCGGCCGAGTCCACCACCGGATCAGCGGTCGGCGCGATCACGGACGGCGTCGCGTTCGCAACCGACGTTGCGATGACGGTCGTCTGCGTGGTCTCCACCGTTGTCTCGGTGATCGCGACGGTCGGGTCGGTGATCGTATCCGCCGGCGCCACCGGCGTTGAAGTGTCGACCAAAACGGAAGTGTCGGTGCCGCCCGAAATTGTTTCTTCCGCGACGCCGTGATCGTTCATCAACACGATGTCGACGGCCGTCAAACCCGGCAGGTTGGTCACCGTTGGCAGCTCCGGAATCAGGCCGTCGCCGGAAAGCAGCATGCGCTGCTCAAGGCTCTCCAGCGTGAATTCTCTTTGGCGAAGCGACATCGTGTGCGGACTTAGGACTACCGGCAGAGAAACCTCGCGAGCCATCCCAATGGGGCCAATACCCCAAATTCTGGGGCCGGGGTCAAGACCCCGTTTACGAATCTTTAAAAAGCAAAATGTGCCGGGCACGATGGTTGACAGCGGTTCGTGCAGGCAACTCAACTGTGCTATGGCGCATACACTTGAGGAATGCCGGAGGTATGAGGGCCCGGAGGAGGGCTTCTGGCCTTTGTTCGCTGAGGTGATCGCCAGCATCGGGGACGCTCCTCATGTCCTGATGCTCCGCCGCACCCTCGATCCCTTGAGTCCGTGGCAGCCTTTCGCCGCGTGGCCGCCTAAGGAAAAATTTCCGCTGGGCGTGCCCTTGGACGATGCCGGCCTGAATGCCGCGCTCGAATCAGCCGTGCGCGAGGAGATCGGCGAATTCCGGCCGCCGGCGGAGCCCAAGGTGCGGATGCCGGCCGTCCTGATCGACGCCGGCCTGCCCGGCCAGCAGTGCGTCGTGCTCTTTCGTTTCGGGGCGTCGGCCCCCACGCCGGAGGAGTTCGGCCGCCGCATCGCCCGCGCACTCGACCTCCCCCTGCTCTACCGCCGCACGCGCGCCCTCCGGCTGGCGAGCGAGGACAACCGCGCGTTTACCCAGGCCTTCGATTTGCTCACCATGCTGGATGGCCAGGAACGCTTTACCCCGGCGGTCATGACGCTCTGCAACGAGCTCGTGCGACAGGCGAAATGCAGCCGCGTTTCCCTGGGCTGGCGCAACGATGCCTATGTGCGCGTGCGCGCCATCAGCGACCTGCTGCGCTTCGAGCGCGGCACGGAACCCGTCCAGCGCCTCGAGGCCGCCATGGAGGAGGCCTTCGACCAGGATGAGGAAATCATCCTCCCCGAGCCCGACGATGCCGGGTACGTCGCGCGTGACCACCGTCACTTTGCGCAAAGCCAGGGCATCGCCTATGTCGCCTCCCTGCCCCTTCGGCTCGACCAGCGACCGGTGGGGGTCGTGACCTTGGAACGTTCGGACCGGCCTTTTTCGGCGGATGAGATCACCGCCCTCCGCGTGATGTTCGATCGCGCCACCCGGCGGCTCGACGAGTTGGAGCGGACCGACGGCAGCATCTGGCATCGCGGCCTCCGCGACAGCCGCGCCGGCCTCGCGCGTCTGCTGGGCCCGGAACACACGTGGTGGAAAGCCCTCGGCGTCACGCTGGCCGCCGCCGTCCTGATCATCGTCTTTGGCACCTGGCCGCACCGAGTGGAAGGAAACTTCCTCGTCCGCAGCGATACCTTGGTCAACCTGCCGGCCCCGTTCGAAGGCTACCTGGCCGAGGTCCCGGTGCGCGTGGGCGACCGCGTCCGCGCCGGCGACGTTCTGATCCGCCTCGACAAGCGCGAGCTGCTGCTGGAGCAAAACTCCCAGGTCGCGGAGCTCGCCCGTTACGAAGCCGACCGGGCCCAAGCCGAGGTGGAGCGGCGTCTCGCCGACATGCGCGCCGCCGCGGCCGGCAAGGAGCAGACCCAGGCCAGTCTCGACATTGTCCGCTTCCGCCTGGCCCGCGCCGACATCACCGCGCCCACCGACGGCGTGGTCATTGAAGGCGACCTCCGCGAACGCATCGGCACGCCGGTGAAAGCCGGCGACCTCCTGATGCGCATGACGCAGATCGAGGCCATGTATGTGGAGATCGAAGTCCCCGAGCGCGATGCGCACGCCGTGCTCGCCAGCCGCGGGGGCGAAATCGCCTTCGCCACCCTGCCCGACCCGCGTTATCCGGTTGTCGTCGACCGCCTCGAACCGGTGGCCCGCGTCAAACCCGAGGGCAACGTGTTCGTGTTGCGGGCGCACATCACCGCGCCCGCCGGCAGCGTCTGGTGGCGTCCGGGCATGAGCGGCGTCGCCAAGATCGACGCCGGCCGCAAATCCATCTTCTGGCTGCTGACCCACCGCCTGGTGGACTTCATCCGGCTGAAACTGTGGCTGTGAGGAAGGATCATGCCGAGCACCGTCAATTTCCCGGAATGTAGCGCCGCCGCCCGTCGGCGGGCCGTTCCGCATGCGGCCCTCCGGCCGGCGACCAGCGCCGGCCCTGCCCCTTAGCCGGATGCCCGCCGACGCGACCTTGTTCAGCGAGTCCTGGCACCGCATTGCGGGCCAGCGCACGCAGTTGCGGCCGAGCGTGGACATCCGCCGCCAGCAATACCGGGGGGAGCTCTGGTATGTCGTGAGCGACACGTTCACGAACACCTTCTACCGCATCCGGCCCGGTGCCCGACGCTTCCTGCTTCACCTGACCGGCCGGTTGACCGTCGAAGAGGCCTGGCGACGCTGCCTCCGCGAGGACCCGATCGCGGCTCCCGGCCAGTCGGAAATCATCCAGCTGCTTGCGCAACTCCACCACGCGAGCCTGTTGCAATCCGACCTGCCGCCCGACAGCCAGCGGTTGTTCGAGCGGCTCCGCCAGCACCGGCAGGCGCAGGTCCGCAATACCCTCGCGAGCGTTTTGTTTCTGCGCATTCCCTTGTGGAACCCCGACCGGTTCCTCCAGCGCCTCCTGCCCGTGGTGCGCCCGGTTTTCAGCCGGGCCGGCTTCGCCATCTGGGCGCTGGTCTGTTTGTGGGGACTGAAGGTGGCGATCGACCACCGCGAGTTGCTCGTCGACCGCAGCCAGCAGGTACTCGCCCCGGGCAATCTCGCGCTGCTGTTCGGGGCGTTCTTCGTCACGAAACTCTTTCACGAATTCGGCCACGCCTTCGCCTGCCGGGTGTTTGGCGGGGCGGTCCACCAGATGGGCATCATGCTGCTCGTCTTCAGCCCGGTGCCCTACGTCGATGTCACCTCCAGCTGGACCTTTCGCGAACGGTGGCGGCGGGTGTGGGTTGGCGCGGGCGGCATGTACGTCGAACTGTTCATCGCGGCGCTCGCCACGTTCGTCTGGGCCCGCACCGGCGCGGGGCTGGTGAACGGCCTGGCCTACAATGTCATCTTCGTGGCCTCGGTCAGCACCCTGGTGTTCAACCTCAACCCCCTGCTGCGGTTCGACGGTTACTATATACTGGCGGACCTCGCGGACGCCCCGAACCTGCACCAGCGGAGCCGGACGCAGCTCGTGAGCTGGGCGGAGCGCTTCCTTTTCGGCCTGAAGCAGGTCGCCACCCCCGCCGCGACGCGCGCCGAGGCGGCTTTCCTGGGGATCTTCGGCCTCGCCTCCAATATATACCGGCTGATCGTCTTCACCCTGATCATCCTGTTCGTCGCCGACAAGTTCTTCGGCCTGGGTCTGATCGCCGCGGTCGTCGGCGGGTTCTCGCTCTTCATCCTGCCGATCGGACAGTATTTCCGTTACCTGGCCCGCGAACCGCGACTGGAGCGCCACCGGCCGCGGGCAATTGCCGTGACGGCCGGCCTGGTCGCCGTCGTGCTGGGCTTCCTCGCCTTCTTCCCCTGGCCCAATCACACGTACGCTCCCGGTCTGCTCCAAGCCCGGGAGGAAGCCCGCGTGCTGTCGGGCGCGGATGGCTACGTGACCGAAGTCGTCGTCGTGTCGGGCCAGCCCGTGGCCGCCGGTGACGTCCTCATGCGCATGGTCAGCCCCGAACTCGATCTCCGCATCGCTTCCTCGGAGGCGCGGCTCCGCCAGGTGCGGCTCCAGGAAAACGTGGCCCGCGAAAAGGGCGGCGTCGGCGTCCGCGTGTTGCAACGCCGACGCGAGGCCGCGGAAGGCGAACTGGCGGACTTGAAACAGCGCCGTCGCGACTTGGAAATCCGCGCGCCGATCGCCGGTCTCTGGGTCTCGGCCCGCGCCCGCGACCTGCTGGGCGAACTCGTCGGCCGCGGCCGCCTGGTCGGCCAGGTCATCCAACCCGCGGCGTTTGAATTTGTGGCGGTGGTTTCCCAGGACGACTCGGCGCGGCTCTTCGCCCACGCCAACGCCCCGGCCGAAATCCGCCTGCCCGGCCAGGCGGGCCGCGTGATTGCGGTCAGCCAGGTGCAACTCGTGCCCGGACGCCAGTCCTACCTGCCATCCGCCGCCTTGGGCTGGAACGCCGGCGGCCCCGTCAAGGTGCAACCCGGCGACGCCGACGGCCTGACGACCGCGGAACCCTATTTCAAGGCCATCGCCCAAGTCAGCGCCGCCGGCGAGGCCGCGCTCCTGCATGGCCAGACCGGCTTCATCCGCTTCACCACCGGCACCGAGCCCTTGCTGCTCCAAGGCTGGCGGCGGTTCCGCCAGATGCTGCAACAGCGTTACCAAATCTGAGCAGGCCCATGGATTCAACCCACACTCCCCCGGCTGGCCACAACAAGGTGGCGCGCGCTGACCCCGGCGCGTGGGGAGACGCGCGTTCCCAAACCAGCGGGGTGAGGTCAACCCGCTCCGCCGTCCGCCTTCAGCGGACGATTCACCCATGACTCCGACGGCCGAAGTCATCCGCACCCGCTTGGTGCCGCCGCCGCCGCTGCACCGCGGCCTGGACGGTTGGGTGCACCGCGCGATGGGCTGGCACCGCCGGCGGCAGCTTGCCCGTCCGGATTTTGCGGCGGAGGCCGAACGCCTCAGCGCCGCGCATGCGGCGCTCGCGACCATTTCCGACGAGGCGCTGTCGGCGCAACTGGAGCAGCACCGCCTCGAAGTCCGCCGGCATCGTCATGACTGCCTCGCCGCCGCCGCGGCCGCGCTGCCCGTCGTGGCCGAGGTCGCCCGGCGCGAACTCAAGCTCGATCCCTACCCCGTGCAGTTCCGCGGCGCGCTGGCCCTCCTGCACGGGACCATCGCGGAAATGGCGACGGGCGAAGGCAAGACCCTGACCATCGCGCTGGCGGTCGTGCCGCTCGGCTGGACCCAGCTGCCGCTGCACGTCCTGACGGCCAATGACTATCTGGCCAAACGCGACGCCGGCAACCTCGCCCGCTTTTACCGGCGGTGCGGCTTGGAGACCGGCCGCGTGCTCGCGGCCATGGCGCCGCCGGAGCGCGCGGAGAATTACGCGGCCGAGGTGGTGTACACGACGGCGAAGGAACTGCTCGCGGATTTTCTCCGCGACCGGCTCATCCTGGGACCGTGGCAGGATGCCGCCCAACGCCTGGCCCGCCGGCATTTCCGCCGGCCGCTGCCGCCGGGCGGACGACTCGTGCTCCGGGGCCTGCATCACGCGATTGTCGACGAGGCGGACAGCCTGATGATCGACGAGGCCGCCACGCCGCTCATCATCAGCCGACAGGTGGATAATGCCGCCATGGTGGCCGCGGTCCTTGCCGCGCGAACGATCACCACCGGCCTGACCGAGGGAGCCGACTACACTCTTGATGAACGCGAGCGCGAGGTGGTGCTGACGCCCGCCGGCCTCGAGCGAATCACCGAACAATCCGCGCGGCTCGACAGCGCCATCATGGAGCATCCCCACTGGCGCCGTGAAATGGTGGAGACGGCCTTGCGCGCGGAAAAGTTCTTCCACCGCGACAAGCATTACGTGGTGCAGAACGACGCGGTGATCATCGTCGACGAATTCACCGGCCGGCTCATGCCCGGCCGCCAGTGGAAACAGGGCCTGCACCAGGCGGTCGAGGCCAAGGAAGGCCTGCCGGTCAACCGGCCGACGGAATCGATCGCGCAACTGAGCTTCCAGACCTTCTTCCGGTTTTTCCGGCACATCGGCGGCATCACCGGCACCGCGCGCGAGTGCGCCCCGGAAATCTGGGCCGTCCATCGCCGGCCGCTCGTGCTGGTGCCGCGTCACCGGCCGGATCGCGCCCGGCGCGAGCTCCCGCGCTGCTTCGCCACCGCCGCGGAAAAATGGACGGCCGTGGTGGCGGCGATCGCCGCGGCGCACCACACCGGCCGCCCGGTCCTCGTCGGCACCCGCAGCATCGCCGCGAGCGAGGAACTCGCGCGGCAACTGGCGCCGAAGCTCATTCCCTTCAAGCTCCTCAATGCCGTCCGCCATCAGGAAGAGGCGGAGGTCGTCGCCCAGGCCGGCCACCGTGGCGCCGTCACCATCGCGACCAACATGGCCGGCCGCGGCACCGACATCCGCCTGGCCGACGGCGTCACCGCGCTCGGCGGCCTGCTCGTCCTTGCCACCGAGCCGCATCGCTCGAGCCGCGTCGACCGCCAGCTCTTCGGCCGCGCCGCGCGCCAGGGCGATCCCGGCGGCGGCGGGCTGTTCATGTCCTGCGATGACGAACTCATCATCGATTTCGTGCCGGTCGTCGCGCGCCGCCTGCTGCGCGCGATGCTCGCCGCGCGCTCGCCGGGCGCGCAGACGGCGGGCCGCCTGGTGCTCCGCTGGGCGCAGCACCGCGCGGAGCGCGCGGCTTTCCGCCAGCGCCTCGCGGTGCTCGAGCAGGACAAATGGATTCAGGAAAACCTGAATGCCGGCCGCGCTGATTTCGGTTTCTAGGATTCCTTTTCCCACGCACACCCTCAACCCTTGATACGCTTATGACGACCTCGTTATCCCGCCTGCTGATTGGCGGCTTCAGTTTCGCCGGAGTCCTGGCCCTTGCGGACGAGCCCGCCACCCCCGTTGCCCCGACGGATTCGTCGACCGAACTCCCGCTCACCATGAGCGAGGCGGTCGTCCGCGCCCTCGACACCAACATCGAGGTCACCATCGAGCGGCTCAAGCCGCAGGTCGCGGAGCAGAAGCGCCGCTACGCGATGGGCAACTTCGATCCGCGCATCGACTTCACCGCGCTGTCCGAGTCGCTCGAGCGCCCGCAGAACACGCGCGACTTCTTCGCCACCGGCCGCGCGGTCGAGGTGCTGAACGAGGACAACCTGCGCTTCGAGGGCGCGTTGGGCGGCCTGCTCCCCACGGGCACGCGGTACAACGTCTCCATCAAGTCCTACTCGCTGAAGAACACGCTGAACCGCGAGGCCCTCGCGCGCTTCTACCCGGAATACACCAGCACCGCCTCGTTCACGCTCACGCAGCCGCTGCTCCGCGGCTTTGGCACCAAGGCCACGCTGACCGAGGCCAACATCGCGCGGATGGAACTCAAGCAGGCCCAGACCGGCCTGCGCGGCCGGATCGACCAGATCGCGGCGAGCGTGCTCGACGCCTACATCGAGGCGCAGTATGCCCGCGAACTGGTGCGCGTCATCACCGACCGCATCAGCGTCGCCGACCGCCTGCGCAACGAAAACGACAAGCGCCTCCAGCAGGGGTTGATGGCGCCGATCGACGTGATGCAGGCCGAGTCGACCAAGGCCTCGGCCGAGATCGAGCTGGTCCGCGCCCGCTCCTTCCAGACCGAGGCGGAGAACCGGCTGCGCGAACTCATTTTCCCGGACTTCGTCGCGGCGAGCGAAACGCGGTTCAACCTCACCGATTCGCTCGGCGAGGTCACGCTCGTCGAGTCGCTGACGGCCCTCCGCAACCTCGCGCTGGAGCGCAGCGCGGAATACCAGATCGCCCAGCAGCGCGTGGACACGGAGAAGCTCCGCGTGCGCTACGCCCGCAACCAGCTGCTGCCGCGCCTCGACTTGCAGGCGTCGGTCGGTCTCAACGGCCTCGGCCCGGACTTCGGCGGCAGCTTCAGCGACTTCGGCGAGCGCGGCCAGCCGGACACCACGATCGGCATCATCGCCTCCGTGCCCATCACCTTCGCCCAGGAACGCGCCCGCCTCCGCCAGAGCCTGCTGGAACTGCGCGCCGCCGAGTTCGAGCTGAAGCGCACCGCCAACCACATCGTCACGCAGGTCCACACCGCGCACACCCGCGTGCTGTCGGCCCAGCAGCGCGCCGCCTCGGCCACCCACGCCATCACCGCCGCCGAGGCCGCCCTCGACGCGGAAACGAAACGCCTGACCAACGGCCTCACCACGAGCTTCAACGTGCTCCGCCTGCAGGACGAACTCGCGCAGGCCCGCGTCAACCGCCTCGAAGCCGTCGCCGAAGGCCACAAGGCCCTCGCCGTCCTCTGGGGCCTGGTCGGCACGCTCCTGGAGCGCCACCAGATCTACACCACCGAGCTGCCCAGCGCCGCGGCCGCCGTCGCGGCGAGCACCGGCGGCCGCCGCTGATCAACGTTGCGCGACCGCGTTTAAAGGCGGAACCCCGTCAGGTCCCTCGCCCCCCATGAAAATCATCTCCCTTCTCTCCTTGCTCGCGCTGGGCGCCACCGCGGCGATCGCCGCCACGCCCGATGCCGAGGGCGTGCTGCTGCCCTTCAAGGAAGTCACCGTCAGCTCCGCCGTGCAGGGCATCCTCGCCACGGTGAACTTCAAGGAAGGCGACGCGGTGGAGGCGGACGCGCTCCTCGCCAGCCTAATCGATCGCGTCGAGGCCGCGGACGTGCAGCGTTTCGCCAAGGTGCTCGAGCAAAAGGAATTTGCCGCCCAGGGCACGTCGAACCTGTTTCGCGACAAGGTCGTCAGCGAGGGCGAGGCGATCGAAAAACGCATCGACCGCGACATCGCGAAGCTCCAGCACGACATCGCCAAGGAGCAGCTCGAGCGCCGCAAGATCCGCTCGCCGATCAGCGGGATCGTCGTGGAAAAGAAGAAGGAGGCCGGCGAGGCGGTGGACGCCAACGAGGCCGTCTTCCATCTCGTGGACATCTCCCGCGTTTATCTCCAAGTGTTCATCGATTCCGTGCAGGCCCTCAAGCTCACGCGCGGGCAGGCCGTCACCGTGCGTTTTGCGGAGTACGGCGACCTGCACCGGACCGGCGTGATCGACTTCATCGACCCGCGCATCGACGGCGCCAGCGGCCTCGTCCGCGTGAAGGTCCTGATCGACAACCCCGACCGCAAACTGATCGCCGGCATGCGCGGCAGCGTGGCGCTGGGACAGTGAGCCACGAACGCTTCGTCCCCTTGTCGCACCCACCTGCACACCCCGCCCTATCGGCACCCCTCTGCATCGAGGGGACTTCGGCGGGCGTGGATTTGAAATCCCCTCCATGCAGAGGGGTGGCGCCTGCCTGCCGAAGCCTTGGCGAAGGCGGGCGCAGCGCCGGGGTGTGAAGGGAGTGCCGTCCCGCCCATGAAAGTCGAAATCCTCACGCTCTGCGACTTCGCCCAGGCGGAGCCGACCGGCAAGATGAACATCCTGGGGTCCTTCGACCGGATCCTGTCGAAGGAGGCGCCGATCAACCGCACCGTGTTCGCGGTCGCCGCGCGCCTCCGCTTCGAGGCGCATGAGGAAGGCCTCAAGACCATTTCGCTCTCCTTCATCGATTCCGACGGCCAGCGCGTGATGCCGCTGCTGCGCGCCCAGGTGCACCTGAAAGTCCAGGGCAACGAATCGACCGCGACGTTGAACTACGTGATGGTGATCCCGCAGATCAAGTTCGCGCGCTTCGGCGACTATCAAATCGACCTCGCCGTGGACGAGAAAGTCGAGGCGACGATCCCCCTCTACGTGCGCCAAATGGCGGCTCCTTGAGGGCCTGAGCCGGACTCCTGCGGTGACAGGGGCCTGCCTGCAGGCGATTCCGGGAGCACGCAACCGGACGCTCGCCGGTCCGCTTTTCTTACTGAAATCGTTAAGGAACGTTGCGGATCAATCCGTGCGATCGTAAATTTTTAACCATCGTTTCAGTAATTTCTTTGCAACAGACCGAATAATCACCAGATATTTCTCCAGCCAGCGTGGGCCAGCGCAGGCAGCAGGAACTCACCAACCCTCTGCACCGCATGAAGATTCTTCATCTTGAAGACAACCCGCACGACGCTGAATTGCTCCATATCGACATTTTGGAGCAATGGCCTGACTGCGAGATCCAGCTCGTCGCCAGTTCCGAGGGTTTTCAAGCCGGGGTGAGCACGGGGCCCGACCTGATTCTGTCCGATTTCAACATGCCGGGCTACAATGGCCTCGAGGCGCTGCGTCACGCGCGCGCGGTGGCCCCGCAGATTCCCTTCATCTTTCTTTCCGGCACGATCGGCGAGGATCGCGCGATCGAGGCACTTACGGCGGGCGCGGCCGATTATGTCATCAAGGACCGCCCCAAGCGGCTGGTGCCGGCCCTGCAGCGGGTGCTGAATGATGCGCGGCTCGCGCGCGAGCGCCGGGAGATCGAGCAGCAAATGGAGCGCGTCCAGCGCCTGGAAAACATCGGCATGCTCGCCGCCGGCATCGCCCACGACTTCAACAACGTGCTCGCGCCGCTCATGATGGGTCTGCCGCTCCTGCGGATGAAATACACCGACCCGAGCGACCAGAAGATCCTCAACAGCATGGAAAACAGCGCCACGCGCGGCGCCGGCCTGGTGAAGCAAATCCTCGGCTTCGCCCACGGCGTCACGGGCGAGGCCCAGCTGATCCAGCCGCGGCATCTGCTCGACGAAATCATTGGCGTCATGCGGCAGACGTTTCCGAAAAACATCGCGATCGCCGACGAAGTGCCGGGCCGGTTGTGGCCGATCAAGGCGAACCCGACCCAGTTCCACCAGATATTGCTGAACCTGTGCGTGAATGCGCGGGATGCCATGCCCCAGGGCGGCACCCTCACCGTCCGCGCGGAAAACCGGACCCTGGACGAAGTGGGCGCCGCCACGCTGCCCGAGACCAAGCCGGGACATTACCTCGCGATCGACATCAGCGACAGCGGCACGGGCATCCCCCCGGCAATCCTGACGAAGATCTGGGATCCCTTCTTCACGACGAAGGGCGCCGGCAAGGGCACGGGCCTCGGCCTCGCGACCGTCCGCGGCATCATCAAGCAGCACGCGGGAACCATCACGCTCACCAGCCAAACCGGCCAGGGCACGGCCTTCCACATTCTCCTGCCGGCCACGCCCAACGACCTGGCCGCGGAGGCCGGCGCCGCGGCGCATGCCTCCATCCCCCGCGCACACGGGGAACTGGTCCTCGTGGTGGACGACGACGCGAATGTCCGGGAAATCACGGGCGCCACGCTGGCCGGCCACGGCTACCGGGTGCTGTCCGCCGCCGACGGCACCGAAGCGGTCGCGCTCTTCGCGCCGCGGAGCCTGGAGATCAGGGCGATCGTCACCGACCTCGACATGCCCAACCTCGACGGCCTGGCGCTGCTCAAGGTGGTGCGCGCCTTGAACCCCTCGGTGCGGCCGGTGCTCGTGAGCGGCTCGGCGGACAATTCCGATCCGCGACGGACTCCACCCGCCGATGGCGCGTTTCTCTCAAAGCCGTTCAGCGCGGAGCTGCTGTTGCAGACCCTTCACCGGTTGCTCAACGAGTCCCCCGTCACCCGGTCCGAGGCGTAAAATAAAAATGCCCCCGCACGCCCACCCCGTGCTCCCCCGCAAACCGCTTCGTCCCTTCCGTTTCGCCCTGGCGGCCGCCTGCCTGCTGGTCGTGGCGGCGCGGACCCGGGGCCAGGCGGTCGAGATCACTTCCGTGATGGCGCTCAAGCAGCTGAGCCTCGACGAGCTGATGGAACTCGAGGTCACCTCGGTTTCGAAGCGCGCGGAAAAGCTCACGGAGGTGCCCTCCGCAATCCAGGTTGTCACCTCCGAGGACATCCGTCGCTCCGGAGCCACCCGCCTGCCCGAGGCCCTGCGACTCGCCCCCAACCTGCAGGTGAGCCAGCTCAGCAGTTACAGCTGGGTCATCGGCGCCCGGGGCTTCAACGGGGATTTCGCGAACAAGCTTCTCGTCATGATCGACGGCCGGTCCGTCTATACGCCGCTCTTCGCGGGCGTCCTCTGGGATGCGCAGAACACGCTGCTGGAGGATGTCGACCGGATCGAGGTCGTCAGCGGCCCCGGCGGCTCGCTCTGGGGCGCGAACGCCGTGAACGGCGTGATCAACGTGAGCACCAAGAGCGCGCGCGACACGCAAGGCACCTACCTCACGGCGGCGGCCGGCTCGGCGCTCGAGGCCAGTGCGGCCGTGCGCTACGGCGGCCGCAGCGGGGACAAACTCTATTACCGCGTCTATGGCCAGTACGCCGATCGCGACAACACGACCCTCGCCAATGGCCAGCCGGCCAGCGACGCCTGGCACTTCGCGCAAGGAGGCTTCCGCCTCGATTACTACCCGTCCAGCGCAAGCACCCTCACCTTTCAGGGCGACCTGTATGACGGGGTTGAAAAGACCGCGTCCACCGACTCCACCGTCAGCGGGGAAAACCTGCTCGGTCGCTGGACGCGCACGCTGGCCGCGGAGTCCGTCCTCACGACGCAGCTCTATTACGACCACACCTGGCGCCAGGACGTGCCCAGCACGATCTCGGACGATCTGACCACGGTTGATTTCGACCTGCAGCACAGTTTCACCCCGGGCCCCCGCCATCATTTCGTCTGGGGTCTCGGGATCCGCCTGATGCGCGACGAGGTCGCGACCAGCACGGCGCTCGTCGGCCTGCTGCCGCCGCGGCGGGATCTCGAGCTCTATAGCGGATTCGTGCAGGATGAAATCGAACTCGTGCCCGATCATCTGCGCCTCACGGTGGGGACCAAGCTCGAGCAGAACGATTTTTCCGGCTTCGAAATCCAACCGAGCATCCGCCTCGCCTGGACCCCGACCGAGAAGCAAACGGTTTGGGCCGCGGTCTCCCGCGCCGTCCGCACGCCCAGCCGTTTCGACACGGATTACCACATCCCGAAAGCCCCGCCCTTCGTCATCAACGGCGGCCCCGAGTTCGAATCGGAAAAGCTGATTGCCTACGAGCTCGGTTACCGCACGCAGGTTCGGACCAACCTCGTGGTTTCGCTCGCAACTTACTTCAACGAATACCGCGACCTCTACAACGTCCAGACCGCCGCGTTCCCCTTCACCATCGAGAACGGCGCGGAGGGACGTTCCTGGGGCGTGGAGCTGTCCGGCACCTGGCAGCCGCTTCCCTGGTGGCGCCTGCGCGGGGGCTACAATCATTTTGAAAAGGACCTGCGCAGCAAGCCGGGGCATGTGGCGGCGGCCAACGTGATCGCCAGTCTCGGACGCGACCCGGCCGACCAGGTCAGCCTTCAGTCGATGATGGAACTGCGGCCCGGACTGCAATTCGATGTGACCGCGCGCTATGTCTCCCTCCTCGCCGATCCCGTCGTCCCCGCGTACATCGCCGGCGACGTGCGGCTGGCCTGGATTTCCGGATGCTGGGAGTGGTCCGTCGTCGGCCAGAACCTCGGCGATCGCCGCCACCCCGAATTTGGCACGCTCCAGGAAATCCCCCGCAGCGCCTACGCAAAACTCACATGGCGCTATTAAACCCTGCCGGATGGGCCGCGCCGACGGGCCCGCTCCGCTGGCTTTGCGTGGTGGTCCTCATGGCCGGTGGGCTTTCCAGCCCGGCGCAAGTCCCCGGCTCCCGCGAATACCAGGTGAAGGCCGTCTTCCTCTTCAACTTCGCGCAATTCGTGGAATGGCCGGCCGGCGCGTTCGCCGCTCCGGATGCGCCGCTGATTGTCGGCGTGCTCGGCGATGATCCGTTTGGCCCCCTGCTCGACGAGGTGGTGCGCGACGAGAAGGTCGCGGCGCATCCCATCGAGGTCCGCCGTTCCCGCCAGCTGGCGGATCTGCAGTCCTGCCACGTCCTCTTCATCAGCCGCTCGGAATCCAGCCGGATCGAGGCGATCATCGGGGCGCTGGAGACCCGCAGCGTGCTGACGGTGAGCGATGCCGAGCGCGCGGCCTACCGGGGGATCATGATCCGGTTCCTGCATGAGAACAACCGCGTCCGCCTGCGCGTCAACCTCGACGCGACGCGCGGCGCCGGCCTGACCATCAGCTCGAAGATCCTCCGCGCGGCGGAAATCGTGGGAGGCACGCCGTGAAGCTCCGGGACCAGCCGATCCGCCGCAAGCTGATGCTCATGCTCCTGCTGACGGCCAGCGCGGTCATGGTGCTGATGGGAGGCGCGGTCTTCGCGAACGAATACCGCACTTTCCGCC
Source organism: uncultured Oleiharenicola sp. (assembly GCA_964515595.1). Classification (GTDB taxonomy): domain Bacteria; phylum Verrucomicrobiota; class Verrucomicrobiia; order Opitutales; family Opitutaceae; genus Lacunisphaera. Next base: position 237,773 of record CAZEUN010000003.1, read on the forward strand.
GGGCGACGCTCCGGGAGCTCGACACCCTCGGCCACATCATGGCCGCCAACAGCACCGCGGCGCTGGCGTTCGACAACCAGGACGACGCCCGGGAAATCCTGGCGGCCCTCTCCGTCAACCCCCACGTCACGGAGGCGGTGCTCTACGACCGCCATGGCAATTATTTCGCGGTCTATCCGGCCGCGCGGTCCAACACGGACTTCCCGGAGCAGCCGGGCGCCGACGGCCACGAGTTCGCCGGGGCCATGGTCGGCGGCAACTACCCGGTGATGCAAAAGGGGAAACGGCTCGGCACCCTGGCGCTCACCTTCGACACCGCGCCCGTCGTCCGGGAGTTTCTCGGGAACTCGTTGAAACTCGCCCTGGTCATCGTACCCGGGGTCCTGCTCTTCGCCTACCTGCTGGCCCGCGTGCTGCAGGGCCAGGTCTCCGCCCCGATCCTCGCGCTCGCGGAGACGGCCCGCGCGGTTTCCGAGCGCGGCGACTATTCAGTCCGGGCGCCCGCCGCCGGGCACGACGAACTCGGCCTGCTGACCACGGCGTTCAACGAGATGCTCGACCGCAATGAAGCCCTGACCCGCGGCCTCGAGCAGCGCGTCGTCGAACGCACCGCCCAATACGAGGCGGCCAACAAGGAACTGGAGGCCTTCAGCTACTCCGTGTCGCACGACCTGCGCGCCCCGGTGCGCCACATCGCCGGGTACGCGGGCCTGCTGGCCAAGTCCGATGCCGCGACCGTGTCGGCCAAGGGTCGCGGTTACCTGACGAACATCGCCGAGTCCGCGCGGCAAATGGGCACATTGATCGACGACCTGCTGGTTTTCTCCCAGATGGGGCGCTCCGAGATGAAATACGGTCCGGTCGACCTCCACGTGCTCGCCGAGGAAACGATCCGCGACCTCACCGCCCAGCATCCCGAACGGCACCTGTCGTGGCAACTGGAGCCCCTGCCGACCGTGCGCGGCGACCGGGCCATGCTCCGGCAGGTCTTCGTCAACCTCTTCTCCAACGCCGTCAAGTACTCCGGCCCGCGGGATCCCGCGATCATCACGATCAAGGCGACCCCGGAGCCCGCCACCGGCGAATGCGTGGTCTCCGTCCGCGACAACGGCGTCGGTTTCGAAATGGCCTACGCGCACAAGCTCTTCGGGGTCTTCCAACGGCTGCACCGCGCCGAGGAATTCGAGGGCACCGGCATCGGCCTCGCCAACATCCGCCGCATCATCAGCCGGCACGGCGGCCGCACCTGGGCCGAGGGCGAGCCCGGCGTGGGCGCCGTCTTCTATTTTTCCCTGCCCCCTTCCCTCCTTTCCTCATGATGAACTCCCTCCACCGCATTCTGCTGGTCGAAGACAATCCCAAGGACGCCGAGCTCGCGCTCGCCGCCCTCGCCGAGGCCCGCGTGGCCAACGAAATCATCCTGGCGCGCGACGGCGTCGAGGCCCTCGACTACATCCACGCCCGCGGCCGCTTTGCCGGCCGGCCGGCCGGTTCGCCGGCCGTCATGCTCCTGGACATCAAGATGCCCCGCATGGACGGCCTCGAGGTGCTCCGGCACCTCAAGGCGGACCCCGCGCTCAAGTCGATTCCCGTCGTCATGCTGACCTCCTCCCGCGAGGAGCCCGACCTGGCGGAGAGTTACAAGCTCGGCGCGAATGCCTATGTGGTGAAGCCGGTCGATTTCGACCAATTCTTCAACGCCGTGAAACAGCTCGGGGCCTTCTGGGGCGTGCTCAACCAGCCCCCGCCCGGCACGGACGCACCCGCGGGATGAACCGTTTGCTCCTGCTGCTCCTGGCGCTGGCCGCGGCCGGATCCGGCCACGCCGCGCTCAAGTCGACGGAACGCTTCACGCTCCGGGAGCTGGAGCGCGCGCCGGAGCTCACGCCGAAGCAATTCGGGAATCTCTTCGAGAATTTCACCTACAGTTACTGCCCCTATGTCCTCCCGGTCGAGGAGTTCCTCGACGGCCGCGCGGGCGATTGCGACGACTACGCGATCCTGGCCGACTTCGTCCTGTCCAAAAAAGGTTACCACACCCGCATCGTGCGCGTGGCGCTGGCCGGCACCGACATCGCCCACGCGGTTTGCTATGTGGCCGAGAACAAGGCCTACCTCGATTTCAACAACCGCCGCTACACGATCAACCTCGAGAAGGCCGGGGCCACCCTCCGGCAGATTGCCGCCAAGGTCGCGGATTCCTTCGAGAAGAACTGGACCAGCGCCACCGAATACACCTTCAGCTACGACGACAACCGCAAGACCACCCGCTACACGGTGGTCAAAACCGATCCACCCAACCGGGACCCCGACGGTCGCGCCGCCCCATGAATGACCGCACCCTCCGCCGGATCTACGCCGGCTTCGTTGCCCTCTGCCTCGTCATCGCCGTCGCCGCCGCGGCCGCGTTGCGCAACATCAGCCAATCCTCGGCGACCGCCGACTGGGTCAACCACACCCATGCCACGATCTATGCCCTCGATCGCGTCGTCGGCAGCCTGATCGCCGGCGACGGCGCCGCGCGCACCTTTGTCTGGACCGGCGATCCCCGCGAACTCACGGCCGCCCGCGGCGAATTCGGCGAAATGGACGACCACCTTGAAACGATCAAGGCCCTCACGCGGGACGACGCCGGCGTGCGGGCTCAGGTCGGGGAATTGGAATCGCTGGCGCAGCAGCACGCGACCGGCGCGCTCGCGCTGGCCGCCGCGCGGCCGGACCGGGGCGCGGACGACCTGAATGCCCGGCTCCGCGCCGATCCGGGCATTGAAACGCTCCGCGAGATCAAGCGGCGGGCCGCGAAGATCCGCGCGGGCCAGTTCGAGTTGCTCGACCAGCGCGATCATGCCGCCTACCTCCAGGCGCAAAGCACGCGCTGGGTCGTCGGCACCTGCGTCGGCCTCGACCTGCTGCTCCTCGGCGCCGTGGCCTGGCTCGTCCGCGACGACATCGCGACGCGCCGGCGGCTCGCCGCCACGCTCCAGGCGGCCAACGACGAGCTTGAAATCAAAGTGCAGGCCCGCACCCGCGAGCTGGCCGAGTCCAATGAGCGGCTCACCGCGGAAAACCTGGAACGCCAGTGGGCCGCGCAATCCCTCGAACACCAGCTCCGCTACAACCAGATCATCGTCAACGCCGCCAGCGACCTGGTGTTCGTCGTCACGAAGGCCCTGGCCATCACCCGGATCAATCCCGCCGTCGTCCTCCAGACCGGCCGGACCGAGGAGGCCGTCCTCGGCCAGCCGCTCCTGGAGATCATCCAGACCTCCAGCGGCCCGGCGCTCACGCAGGCGTTGCGCAGCGGCCACGAATTGCGGGACCATTCCGCCCGGTTGATTGACAGCCAGGGGCTCGTGGTTCCCATGCATCTCACCCTCCTGCCCCTCCGCGACAACGACAAGGTTGTGGGCGGCGTGGCGCTGCTGCGGCCCGCCCCGGCCCGAACCGCTTCCTCCCTATGAGCAAATTGATTCTCCACCTCGACGACGAACCGGCCATCCGGGAAATCCTCGGGGCCCACCTGGCCCAGCAGGGGTTCCGGGTCGTTTCCGCCGCCTCCCCCACCGAGGCCCTGAATATCGCGGCGCAGGCCCGGCCCGACCTGATCATTTCCGATCTCCAACTCGAGGAGGGCGACGGCTTGGAAACCATTGTCCGCCTCCGCGCGATGTATGCGGACGTTCCGGTCATCATGCTCACGGGCGTGCTGATCGATCCGCGCGTCGCGAAGCAATCCATTGCCAGCCAAGTTGACGTCTACCTGCAGAAAACCGCCCCGCTGGCGAAGATCCTCGCGGAGATCCGCCGGCTGACGGGCACCTGATGCGAATTCGCCGGCAAGAAACCCACACCAGCAATCCCGCCCCCCAGGGGCCGGCCAGACCGGCCGTCGTCTTTCCCAGCCCATGAGCCTCATCCTCGTCGTCGACGACGAACAACCGATTCGCGAACTCGTGCAAACGCTCCTGGAGATGCACGGGTACGAGGTCGTGCAGGCGGCCGACGGCCGTGCCGCGCTGGCGCTCCTGCGGGAGACCTCGCCGGACTTGCTGGTGACCGACATTTTCATGCCCGAGATGGAAGGCCTGGAGATGATCCAGAAAGTCCGCGCCCTGCATCCCACCCTCGGAATCATCGCCATGTCCGGCGGCGTCCCGCGCGGCCCGGGGGCGAACTATCTGAAAATGGCGAAGGCTTTCGGCGCGATGCGCATGCTCGAAAAGCCCTTTACCGCCGCACAATTGATCGCCGCCGTCCGGGAAGCCCTCCCGGCCGCCGGACCCGGTTGAGCAAGCGGTCTTCCGGGAAAATCCCCGTGAAGCCATGGTCACCCGGTGAGTCGGTTCGCCGCGCAATCATGAGCCGCGGTCGCTCACCTGGATGGCGTGGTCATCGGCCGGCTTTCCCCAAACCGAACAGCTCGTGCCCGAATTTCTTTGCGGCGCTTTGTTGTTCCGCCGGCAAACCGTTCGCAAAGGTCCATGCCCGGGCCCCGGCCAGGCGCTCGACAAACGGCAAGAGCGCCCGCAGCAGTCGCTGCACCTCGGCCACCGAGCAATTCTCCAACGTGTCGTGGTGGCTGTGGTGCTGCCAGCGTCCGCCCGGGGAATTGCTCCGCAGGAAGCAAAGGGAGGGAATGCCGGCCCAGTTGAAGGGAAAATTGTCGAGGAAGGGCGAGATCTCCCGTTGCCGCGCCACGTCGAGGCCGCGCGCCGCGAGCGCGCGGGCGGATTGCCGGGCGAGCGCGGCGTCGCCCGCACATAGCATTTGGAAATGACCGAGCGGCGACGACACGCTGTCGAAATTCACGACCAATCCCGTCGTGCGCGGCAATTCCCGCAGGTGCGTGGTCACATAGGCGGCGGCGCCGACGGAGAGTTGCTCCTCGGCGCCAAAGGAAATGAAGCGGATTGTCCGGCGCAGCTTTTTCCCCGCCAGCAGGCGCGCCAGGGCCAGCACGCACACCACGCCCGAACCGTTGTCGTCGGCCCCGGGATTGCCGCATTGCGTGTCATGGTGGGCGCAAATCACCACCGCCGGCAGCCGCGGGTCGCTGCCGGGGTGCTCGGCCACGACGTTTTGCGAATGCCCGCGCCGCAAATCCACCTGCACGCCCAGACGCACCCGGCTCAGGCCGGCCTGGCGCCAACGCCATGCTTCCGTGTAAGGAATGGTGACCGTCGGGGGCATGCCGTATCGCTCCGCCCAATGCGGATAGACTCCGTCGTTTTTGGTCCAGCCAAACGGCAAGCGTTCATCGCTGTGAATCACCGCCGCCGGGCGGGCCGCCACCAGCCGGCGGTGCGTGGCCACGTCGGTGGGCAGCGGGCCAAACAACGCCAGCACCCGGCCCCGCAAGCTCCCGGGGGTCAGCCGCCGGGCATTTTCGGGCATTTCCAGCCAGACGAGATCGCCCTCCACCGGACGACCGCCCCGCGTTCCGGGTGCCCCCACCAGCGCCGCGCCCGGCACGCGCGTCCAACGGCGCCCTTCCCGGATATGGATGCCGACCCTGGCGCCATGCAGGCTCAGGCAGGGGAATTTTTCCTGCCGGGCCTGCGCGCACCCGGCGGCCTCGAGGCGCGAGGCGATGAAGTCCGCCGCCCGCTGCTCCCCGATCGTGCCGGCCCGGCGTTCGCCGATCTCGCGGCAGAGAATCCCCCAGTCATGGAGCATCCCGGCCGGATTGATTTTATCAGCGGATTTCATTTCAAGAGTTTTTCAGTTTCACGATTTGCGGGGATCGCGTTCGACCCGGTGAGGGCAATGTTCAGGTTCGCGATTCCTCGTTCGAGCCACATGGCACATGGGTCAGCGTTTGACGTAAACCACGACGTCATCGACCGGGCGCCCATGCGGAGGCGGCGCCCACTCCCGCGGCGAAATAGTGGTCGGCAGAAAGCCCGCCGCTTCCAAGACCGCGCGCTTCGGCGCCAACCCGGCATCGGTGTAGGCGACCGTCCGCCCCGACGGAAACGGGCCAAGGGCGGCCAGCATTTCGCCGGCGCGGCGCCAACCATGCGGATGGCAGAAAAGATCGACGATGATTCCATCCGGCACGAGCGGATCGGGCTGCCGGGAGGCAAACCCGAGGACCGCCCCGCCCGGCTGGGCGCGCAGGACGCAAGCGCACGCCGGATCGCCCGCCGTGCGTCGCCGGCGCTGCTCGCGCAGAATCGGCAGCAGCGGGCCTTCCGGCAGGCAGCGGCCCACGAGTTTGGTCGCGGCAATGCGGACCTGTCCGGGAAAATCCCCCAGGAAAAGCGGCGCCGCCGCGGGCCAGTCGGGCCAGTCGAGCGGCGCCAGGATCGATTCACGAGCGTCGAAGCAGGCACGATCAAACTCCGCCGGCGGCTGGAAGTAGCGCGCCATGTAACCGCTGCCGGGTTCGACGGGCACGAAGCCTCGCCGCTGGTAATAACGCCAGGCATCGCTGTCGAAGTCCGTGCCAAGGAAAAGCGCCCGTCCGCCGCGCGCCTGGAAATCCTCGAGCAGCCAATTCATCCGCATCGAACTCGCGCCCGCGCCGCGATCCGCCGGTTCGGTCCAGACATGCCCCAGGATGGCGATGCCATTCGTCTCGACCAGCATGATGTTGGCAAAGGGCACTCCCGCCCGGTGCAGGAGGAAGAATCGCGCTGCCAATCCCACGGGGGAACGCAGCAGTTCGCTGTTCTGCCAGTTCCAGGGATCGCCCTTGTGCCGGAGCATCGTCTCCACCCGCTCCGCCCATGCCGGATCGGGGGCGCGCACGATCGCGGCGCCGACTCTCTCGCCGCTCTTCAGCGTTATCGCCGGGAGAGTGTTAACCATGCACGAGCGGACCTTGGAATCCACGCGGCCCTCCCGCAAAGCCGCCGGCGTTCGCACAAGAGAACGGGCGGCGCCCCCGGCCACTGCCCGCACTTTGCCGCCTTAAGGCAAAAATGATGAAGCCCCGGCCGGCTACAGCCTCGCGAAAAATTCCCCGTTGCGTGTCCATTGCAGGATGGCAGTCAACGCCACCGGACGGAGGTGTCCAGTCCAGGCCTTCTTGTCCGCCGCGCGCCAAAATTGCCACGAAGGCGCGCGGTCAATACACCGCCCGGCCGCCGGTCAGGTCAAAGACCGCCCCCGTGGTGAAGCTCGCCTCCGCGGAGACGATAAACGCCGCCATCGCGGCCACTTCGTCCAGCGTGCCGCAGCGCCCCATGGGAATCTTGTCCGTCATGTAGCGCACCTGCTCTTCCGGCATCGCCGCGACCAACGGCGTGCGCACGACCGCCGGCGCCAGGGCGTTCACCGTGATGCCATCCTTCGCATACTCCTTCCCCTGCACCTTGGTGAGGCCGATGAGCGCCGCCTTGGAGGACGAGTAAGCGGCCATCCCCGCGTTGCCGTCCTTGCCCGCAATGGACGCGACGTGCAGGATCCGGCCGCTTTTTGCCCGCAACATCACCGGAAGAACATGCTTCGCCACGAGAAATGGACCGCGCACGTTCACGCGGTAAACCTGATCGAAATCCTCAACGGCGACCTCGTGCGAACGAATATTGGTCCGGCCGGTGATGCCGACACAGTTCACCAGCACGTCGATCCGTTCGCGGCGCTGACTCAGCGTGGCCATCGCCGACGCGACGGACGGCTCGTCGGTCACATCGACGGCGAACCCGCAACCGCGGGCGGCGAAGCCCGGCAACACCCGGTCGAGTCCGGCCTGGTCATGATCGACGAGGGCGACAAACGCCCCCTCGGCGAGGAGGCGTGACGAGATGGCCAGGCCCAGGCCGGAGCATGCGCCGGTGACGACGGCCGTTTGATTCTGGAATCGTTGGGAGTACATGGAGGAATACGCCGCGGCTGGAATCGCCTTGGCCTCACGCCGGAGCCGGCGAGCTGGAATAGACGGTGCGTCCATCGACCTTGATTTCCACTTCCCGCAAATAGTTCCGCAGGGCCCGCCAGTCGGGTTCCACGCCGAGTCCCGGCTGATCCGGCACCCGCACCTGCCCGTTCGCATCCGGCAGGATTTTCGTCGTCGTAAATTCACGGGCGAGCGCCGAGGGCCCGAACGGATATTCGCACAGATGGTCGGTTTCGCTCCCGCTGTAGGGTTGGAGCGAAGCGCTCAAGGCAAGATGCGTGGTGAAGGTGTGGTTGACGAAATGCACCCCCCGGGCCCTGGCGTATTCGGCCACCTCGCGCATGGTCGTGATGCCCCCGATCCGGCCGGCGTCGATCTGGATGTAGCCCAGGCCGGCATAGTCGATCATGCTGCGGGCCTGGTGGAAATTGTGGCAGCCTTCGCCGCCCGCCAGTTTCACGGTCCGGCAACTTTCCGCGAGCTCGCGATAGGCGGAGAGGGCGCCGGACACAAAGGGCTCCTCCAACCAGGCCGCCCCGCACGACTCCAGGGCCGCCAGGCGCTGCCGGCCGCTCGCCACATCATCACCCCACACCGTGCCCGCGTCCACCAGCAGCACGCCCGCGTCGCCGAGCCCTTCGCGGGCGGCGCGGACGTGCTCCTCGTCGAGCTGCGGCGTGCCCCGGCCATAGGGCCCCCAGCCAAATTTCGCGGCCCGGAAACCCGCCCGGGCCGCCGCCTTGGCCGCCAGCAACGTCGCCTGCGGATCGTCGCCGAACAACTGGGAGGCATAGGCGGTCTTGGGAAAGACCCGCTGGTCGCCCAACAGCCGCCAGACAGGTTCGCCGCGTTTTTTGCCAAGCAGGTCCCAGAGCGCGATGTCGATGCCGGACAACGTGTGGTCGGCCTGCAGGAGGTCGAAGCTCTGGGCCCGCACCAGCGCATTGATGCGCCGGATATCCGCCACTCCGTCAAGACGCTGGCCGAGCACGGACGCGCTCACCGGCTTGCAGGCGCTGTGTGACATCGGGCAGTTCCAGCTCGCAATCGACACCAAGGGCGCCGCCTCGCATTCGCCCCAGCCGACGAGGCCGTCGGCCGTGACCCGCACCAACAGCGCATCCTGGCTGCCGTCGCCGATATCGCGCACCACGGGCAGCGACAGATAGAAAAAATCCACCGAATCGATTTTCATAAACTAGAAAGTAATGGTCAGCCCGCCATCCACCGTGAGCACCTGCCCGGTCAGGTAGGAGGCATCCGGACCGGCGAGAAAGGCGGCGACGCCGGCGACTTCCTCCGGCCGGCCCGCGCGTCGCAACGGCAGGTGATGACCGGTGACATAGTTCGTGCGAAACCAGTCGGTCTCCAATTCGTTCACGCCATCGGGGCGCACGCTCATGGCCGTGGCAATGAAGCCCGGGGCGATGGCGTTCACGAGGATCCCGCGCGGCGCGAGCTCGAGGGCGAGGCTGCGGCAGAACTGGTTGAGCGCCGCCTTGGCCATGGCGTAGGCGCTCGAACCCGCCTCGGCCCGCTCGCCATGGATCGACGTGATGTGGATGATCCGGCCACCCGCCGGCATCAAGGCCACGGCCAGCCGGGTGAAATTGACCGCCCCGTTGAGCATGATGTCGAAGGGCCGGCGCCATTCCCCGACGGGAGAATCGATGACATCCGCCGGCAGCGATACCCCCGCGCAATTCACCAGGACATCCACCCGGCCCCACGACTCCCGCAAAATCCGCTCCGTGGCTTCGACCGCCAGCGGGTCGTCATAGCCGCCGGGACAGGCCAGATGGCCGCCCGGAGGCAGGCTGGCCATCAGCGCGCGCAGCGCCGGCTCCCGCCGGTCATTCGCGGCGACGTCGCAGCCATCAGCGACAAAACGGCAGGCGGTGGCGCGGCCAATGCCGGCGGCCGCGCCGGTGATGAGGACCTTGCGACGCGGCGTCATGCGTGGGGCGCGCGGCCCGCGCGGATCGAAACACGGGTTGCCAGCGACTCGCCCGGGCGCAGGACGGCGCATTGGTTCAGACGGGCGGCTTCATTGACCGAGATCGGCATCGTCGTGCAGGGCTCGAGCACCGCCGTCATGTGACCCAAAAAGCCGCCTTGGGAGGAGAAAAGCCAGGCGAACGGAAATACCCGGCGGTCAAAATGGTAGCTGAACTCCAACCCGGTCCGCGGCCGCCGCCAGGTCATCCAGCCCTCGCGCAACGCGGATAGATAGAAGAAATCCATGGTGGGTCCGGCCCGTGGGATCACGCTGGCATCGCTGCCTTCGATCTGCGGCCAGCGGAACGGCGCCAGGTTGGCGAAGCGCGAACAGGCCGGATCCACCACCTGGGCCAGATCGGCCGGACAATCGACCCGGTCGCCCGGCTCGACCGCGAGCGCCGCGTGCAGTTTCCAGAGAAAATGCCGCGGCTCCGCGGAGAGATTCGTGAGACGGTAATCCAGGTCGAGGAAGGGCTCGTCCGCCCGGAGCCGCATCCGGCGTTCATAGCGGATACCGCTCCGCGGCAGCACGCCCTCGAGTTGCAGCTCCGGACCGTTCCACCGATGCGCGAGTGGCAGGGTCCACAGTTCGCCATGATCCGGACAGGCGACGCCATCGAGCGTTTCCGGAACGTCATTGGGCAGGAGTTCATCGATCCCGCCGAAGAAGTGGGGATCGTATTCGCTGCCCGCCGCCAGCCGGGTCAGGCGCAGGTCGCGGTTGCGCCAGAGAAATTCGTGGCCCGATGTCCGGTCGACCAGGCTGACGACCCGCCCGCCGACGCCCGGCGCCACGTCCACCCGCAGCCAGGCGGACTCGAGCCGGACGATCGGCTCGTGGTCCAGAAAAAGACTGGGCTCAACGCGGGTCATCGGTTCACGCCGGGGTTTCCGGCATCCCGAACAATTTCGGTCGGTCGCGAAATCCGCGCGTGGTGACCGCACAGTAAACGACGCCCACCGCCAGCCAGGCGCCCCCGGCCAGCATCGCCGGTCGCGGCAGCCCAAGCCAGAAGACCAGGCAAAGCAACGCCCCCGTCAGCGGCAGGCCCGCGTCCCACACCAAATGCCGGTGATGATCCTTCGGCGGCCGCAGGTAATAGCTGCAGAACACGGAAAGGTTGACCCCCATGAAACCGAGATAGGCGCCGAAGTTCAGAAGATCGCATGCGGTGGCGAACGGGACCGCGACGGTGCCGACGAAGGCCAGGACGCCGACCATGAGGATGTTGTAGGTGGGATTCTGCCGGAGCGGACTCAGGTGTCCGAAAATCCGCCGCGGCAACACATTGTCCCGCCCCATCCCGTACATCAGCCGGGCCGCACTGACCTGCCCGGTGAACCCGGCGCCAAACTGGCTGATGCACATGACGACCGAGAACACGGTGAAGAGCAGCGGGCCGCCCACGACCTTCATCACATCGAGGTAATAGGTGTCGGGATCCGCCACGCTGCGCCAATCGGGAATGACCTGATGAAAGAAATACAGCATGATGGCGCTCAGCAGCCCCGTCAGGCAGCAGACGAGCACCGTGGCCAGGACGACATTGCGTCGGGGATTGACCACGTCCTCCGCCAGGGTCGAGACCCCGTCAAAACCGATGTAGGTCAGGACCGCCAGCGAGATGCCGGCAAACACCTTGGGGCCCTCGAAGGTGGCGGGATTGTAGATCGGCTCGAGGGAAAACACCCCGCCCCACCCCTGTCGGTGCAGCAGGAATCGGACGGCGAGAACCAGGAACACCACAACGACCGCGGAGGTGCCGAGCAGGAGCAGCAGGTTGGCCTTGGCCGTCGCCCGGATGCCGCCAAGATTCACCAGCGTCATGCCGAGCAGGACCAGAAAGGTCAGCACGGGGAACGGCACGGCCGGAACCAACCGCTGGATCGCCAGTGCCGGGATGATCGCACTGATGAGAGGGATGATCAGGTAATCGAGGAACATCGACCAGCCGGCGAGAAACCCCAGATGCGGATTGATGCTGCGCGCCACATAGCTGTAGGCCGATCCGGCCAGCGGATACACCACGGCCATCCGCCCATAGCTGATGGCCGTGATCAACATGCCCAGCAACGCCACCATCACGGTCAGCACGGCGTGCCCGTCCGACCGCTGCTCGAGCAAGCCGGCGATCGGGACCGGCGCGACAATCTGCACGATGATCATGCCGTAGATGATCAAATCCCACAGGCCCAACACCCGCTTCAGCCGGGGCGCATGGCTGTCCCCGGAGTCGGCGTGGGCTGGAGGGACGGAGGCCATACGGAAGCGCTGGCTGCGTTTGTGGGGCGTGGGCCCAAACATGTAAAGTAACATTTCTTGATTTTAAGAAACGTTTCTTGAACACCGGAACGGGCCGCAGTGGACGTCGGGCAAATCCCTCCCCGCCCGTTTTACGGCGCGCCGGTCAGCGGCCGGACATCGACTTCGTAGACGCCGCCCTGCTCGTCCGAGGCGAGCAGCAGCCGGGGACCGGAAGCGGGAAACGCTCCTTTGGGGCCGGTGACATCGTTGACCCGCACATGGCTCGCGGGATCGGGTTCAATCGCCGGTGTCAGCACCAGTGTCACCAACGGGTCGTCGACCCCGAGCATGCCCCAGGAGATGCGATCGCCTTTGCCCTTACCCAGGTAGTCGCTCTGCGCCAGAATGAGTTTCTTCCCGCTCGGATCCGCCACCACGATTGGCCGGCTGGGATCGCGTCCGGCCTGCTTCGGGGCGTAGGGGAAATTCCGCCAGGTGCCGTCGGCGGATCGCACGCGCAACACCAGTTGGGGCTGTCCGACCGTGTCGACGCTGTTCTTCGTCGCGAGCCAGAGCTTCCCGCCCGCCACGGCCGCATGGAGATGGTCGTCGGCGGTCTTGCCCCCCGAGGCGATGCGTTCCACCGCCTCCCAGGCTTCGGGCGCGCGGTCGTTTCGGTGCAGGCGGAAAGCGACTTCGTCGCGATTCTGATCCGACCACGCCACGCCGACACCGCCCGCCAGCGCCGTAATCATGCAGATATCATCCCCGCCGATGCCCGTCGCCAGCGGTGGCAACGCGGTCCAGGCGCGGGCATCGCCGGAATACCACACCTGGACCACACGCGAGGGCTGCACCTTGTGGTTGGTTTTGCTGGCCACGCTGATTGCTCCCGGCGGCGTGACCGGGGCGGCGACCCACCAGCGCCCGGTTTCATCACGAGCAATTGTCACCGTCTCCAAGGGCACCGTGGTTGACACCGGCCAGGCCGCGAGTTCCTGGACCTCCCAGCCCGCGGCGGCCTTTTTTCCCGGCGTGAAGCGATAGACGGCCAGCGAATCAGCCCCCAGCCCGACCGCCGTGGCGCCCTCCTGGTCGAACCACACGTCGCACCGCCCCGGCCGGCCAGCCAGGGTGCGCCGCACATTTTCCTGCTCCCGCCAGCCGGCCGGCCCCCGCCCCCAGAGCGATGGCCCCGCGGCCGCCGGCAGCAGCGCCCACCAGGTGCCTTGCGCATGCCATAACTTGCTTTGCGGCTTGTCCGCGGTGGGGTTCCGGGAATCGACCCGAAACGAGGGATGCGTCACCAAGCCGGCCTCGGACGCGACCGTCGTCCCGGCCAGGGCGACGAGCAGCCGAACGAAAGGGAGGGACATCCGGGGGAGCATTCCGCAATCTATTCCCCTGAATCGCCCGCGTAAAGAAATGTTTCTTGTATATTAGAAACGTTTCCTTAACCCTTTTACTCCCGCTGCAGGCGGAACGCGGCACCCGGCCGCGGTCCCCGAATCCATCGTGCAGCGCCCCTCCGCCCCTATGAAAATCCTGTGGATCGCCGGCCTGTTCGGTCTCTCAACCCTTTCCCTGCCGGCGGTCGACATCAGGTTCACGGTCGCCGAACCCAGTGGCACCGCGCGGCCGGCGTGGCCCGTCACCTCCGGCATCCCCTTCGCGCCGGGCGTGCTCACCGCCCCCGGACATCTGGCGCTGATCGACAGCTCGGGCCGGACGCTGCCGTTGCAGACCAATGTCCTCGCCCGCTGGCCCGACGGTTCGGTGCGCTGGCTGCTCGTGGATTTCCAGGCCGATTTCGCGGCGAACCAGAGCCGCGCCTTTCTGCTCCGCACCGATCCGGAATCCTCCCCGGCGCCCGTCACCGCGCCCGTGCGCGTCGCCGTCCGGCAATCCGTCACCATGATCGATACCGGTCCGCTGCACCTCGAGCTCGATGCCGCCCGCTTCGATCCGTTCGGCGCGGTCTGGCTCGATCGCAACGGCGACGGGGTCTTCTCCGCCGACGAGCGCGTCACGCGCGGCGGCGCCGGCCTGTTTGTGCGCGATGCCGCCGGCAAGCGCTTCTCCTCCGCGGAGGCGCCCGCGGAAATCGTGGTGGAGGAATCCGGCCCGCTGCGCGCCTGCGTGCGCGTGACCGGCCGCCACGGCGCGGCCGACGGCACGATGTTCCGTTACATCCTGCGCCTGCAGGCATTTCGCGGCCAGCCGTTCGTACGCTGCAGTTATACCTTCATCAACGACGAGCAGGGCGCCGTCATGACCAGCCTCAAGGAGGCCGGCCTCACCGCCCAACTCGCCGCCGCCGCGCAGACGCCCGCGGCGCGCGTCTTCCAGGTCGACGAAAATCACTTCACGGTCGACGGCCGCGCCGGCGGCGCGCGGGCCGCGGGCTGGACCAGCGTCAGCGGCGGCCCCGGTGGCTTCGCGCTCGGCTGCCGCGAATTCTGGCAGCAATGGCCCAAGTCGATCGAGACCCGCGACGGAGCCATCACGCTCGGGCTTTGTCCGGAATTCCCGGATGGCCTCTACGACGGCAAGGCGCTCGCCGACGAGAACAAGCTCTATTACGCGCTTCGCCACGGCCTGCACACCTTCAAGGTCGGCCTGGCCAAGACCCACGAAATCTCCGCCTTCTTCTTTGCCGCGGCGCCCGGCGGCGATTCGCTGACGAACTTCTTTGCGGCGGCCGGGGAGCCGTTGCTGGCCACCTGCGAGCCCGCCTACGTCGGGGCCACGCGGGCGGCCGGCGATTTTCCCGCCGCGGACCCGGCAAAATTCTTCGGCTATGACGCCTGGTTCGACCGGATGCTGGCTGCCCATCTCCAACGCCGCGACAACGTCCGGGAATACGGGCTGCTCAACTGGGGCGACTGGTATGGCGAACGCGACGTCAACTGGGGCAACCTCGAATACGACCTGCAGGGCTCCCTGCTCGTCCAATACCTGCGGACCGGCGACCGCCGTTTCTTCCTCCGTGGCGCGCAGGCGGCGCGGCATCACATCGACGTCGACGTGGTTCACGCGACGAACCCGCTGGTGAAGAATCCGTACGGTCCCGCGCCGGAGATCGGCGGAGTCTGGCGGCACAGCCTCAACCACACCGGCGGCTACTTCAACACGTCCGCGCTGCCCGTCGAAACCAGCTATCAGATGGGCTTGAGCGCCGACATGGGACACGTCTGGGCCGACGGCGACCTGCTCTACTACCATCTTACCGGGGACCGGCAGGCGTATGACGTGGCCCTCCAGGTGGCCGACATGGTGGCCGGCCACATGGTCGGCAAGCTCGGCACGCACATTCGGGCGCTGGGCTGGCCGATGATTCTCGTCCTGTCCGCCTACGAGGCCAGCGGCAACCCGAAGTACCTGGAGGCGGCGACGGAAAACTGGCATACCCTGCGGGCTGCCCTCGATCCGCAGCGCGGCTGGGTTGTGAAGTTGTCCCCCGCCCACTGCTATCATCCCGCCGGCAGCACGCGCAAGGAACGCGACACGATCTACCGCGACGAGCCGCGGTGCGAAGGAAACGTGCCCTTCATGGAAGGGCTCACGCTCTGTTCGCTCGCCCGTTATCATCGCGCGACGGGCGATCCGGAGGTGCTTAAGGCCATCACCACCGGCATCGACCAGATGATCCGCGAGTGCTGGGTCGAGGAGACCAAGACCTTCCGCTATTCGGCGTGCCCGCTGTCATCCTCGACCTCTTACATCAGCTTCATGCTGGGCGCCGAAGCCATCGCCTACGAGGCGAAGCTCACCGGCAACCCCGAGCACCAGCGCATCCTCCGCGAGGGCATTCGTTCCGCCCTCACCAAGAGCGGCGACCAGTCGTTCGGCAAGGATCTCGCTCAGATGACCTTGTTCACCCCGTTTGCCCTGAGCCTGCTGCCCTGACCGCGACCGGACGACAACGCTTCTGAAACACTCCGAGGATGAACTTCTCCGTCCCCTTCAACCGGCCCGGACGATCGATTGCCCGGGTTGGGTTGATCACCCTGCTCGGTGACACCCTTGCCGCCGCCGGCGCCGGGACGCCATCGCCGCGCCTGGTCATTGATTTCAATCCCGGCTGGAAGCTGCACGTCGGCGACCCTGCCGGCGCGGCGGTCCCGGGTTTCGACGATGGTGCCTTGAAATCCGTCGCCCTGCCCCGCGCCTGGAATGAGGACGATGCATTCCGCCGGGACATCGTGGATCATTCGACCGGCGTGGCCTGGTATCGCAAGCGCTTCACCCTGACTTCCGAACAGCTGGCCGGAAAGATATTCATCGAGTTCGAGGGTCATCGAGGCTGAGTTCTACGAAGCGGTGCGCTAGGGAGTGGAGACCAAGTCCGGGCTCTGTCCGACCACCAGGCCCTCGACGTCCGCCTTTACGACCAGCGGCCCCCGCGCCGCGCCCGAGAGGCGAACGGCTGACAGTTCCACGCCCTTGACGTCTTCCAGTATCACCGCGGGCCGGCCATCCGGTTCTGCAAAGCGCATCTCGACCCGATGGACATTAAGGTTGGCGGCATGCCTGGCCCACAGGCCGGATGCCGGCATCACGCCCCAATAGGTCGGCTCCGGATAACCGCGTTCATCCTCGGCGATGGCCCGTGTGCCCTGCGCCTTCGTGCCACCGCCCAGGTAACCCAGGTAGATGTTCTCCAGCCACAGGTCTTCGATGGGATGGCCGGGCAGGCCGGCGATGAGAATGCCGCTCTCCGCCGAGACGTTGTGCGCGATGATGTTTGCGATGCGGATGCGGCGGGCGGCGCCGACCTTGGGACTGTCCGGACCGCGCAGGCGCGCGCCAAGCCGCACATAGATCGGCGCGTTCAGCACGTCGCGCATCGTGAGGTTCGAAATCGCAATGTCCTCCATCAGCGCTCCGTCCACGCTTTCCAGGGCCAGCCCGCGGGAATAGTCGAAAACGCAGTTCGAGATCGTGATGTTGCGGAAGCCGCCGTTCGACTCCGTGCCGAGCTTGATGCGCCCGGTCGGACGGTTCTCCGTATAACCACGCACCAGGCGCGTGCGGGTCCCGTCCAGCAGCGAGCCCTCGTCGTAACCGCTGACCTGACAGTTGGTGATGGTGACGTTTTCCGTCATGCGCACCCGACCGAGCGCAAAGCTGCTTTTGAGACAGATCGCATCGTCATAGGGCGCGTTGACCGTGCAGTTGCTCATCCGGACGTTTTGGCAGGCGTCAATGTCCACGCCATCGCGGTTGGTATCGATGCGGAGGTTGTCCAATGTCAGGTTGTCCACCCCGGTGGCGAGGATGCCGAAGTGTCCGCCGTGGTAGAGGGTGAAGTCGCACAGGGTCACGTTGCGGCAGTTCTTCAGGGCGATCGCCTTGTTGCCGACGCCCGCGGGCAGCGTGTCCGGCCCCGGGTGTCGAAAGGGCCCGGGCTGGATGGAGGCGATTTGCGCAAGCGCGGCCGCCGGCAACCTGCGGTCCGGCAACTCCGTCAGTTTCCGTTCCTCCGGCAGCAAGTCCCGGCGCAGCTTCGGGTCGCCGCGGCTCAGGCCGCGCCCAAAAATCCGGCCGGGTCCGACAATGGCCACCTCGGTCAGATCCTCGCCCCAGATCAGGCTGTTGTGCCAATGCGAGTGACCGAAGTCCTGGTAATGGTTCACCCCTTCGTTCGGCTCCGGCGCATCGTAGCCGACGGACAGATCGGGGCTGGGTTCGGCCGCCACGAGCGTCGCGCCCTGGCCCAGGTGCAGCGTCAGGTGGCTCCGCAGGCGCAGCGAATAACTGGGATACTCGCCGGCGGGAAAGAAGACCGTGCCGCCGCCATCGGCACAGGCGGCCTCGATTGCGCGGCGGATCGCCGCGGTGTCATCGGTGTGCCCGTCGCCCCTGGCTCCGAAGGCCCGGACGTCGACCTCGGCCCCGCGGACCATCAGACTCAGGGCGAACCCGCACAGCAGGTGCCTCATCCCGTCATGCAGGTGTTTCATGGAATTCATTCAAATCGGGGTGGACGAAGCCCAGGCCGGCGATTGCGGACGTCCTTGCGCGTCCCCGAAGGCGGGGCTCACCGGTTTGTCGTGTCGACCGGTCGCGGTTCGCTTTCGCCGCCTGCCGCCGTCGCCGCCGGGTCCGCGCCCCCCATCAGCCAGTCGGCGATTGGCAGCTGGAGCCGGCGGATTTCCCACACGGCGAGCTCGGCCACGCGCTTGGCCCCGTAGGCATTGTAGTGTGTGTTGTCCCTCGAACCCTTCGGATAGGAATCGTATTTACCCGGGGGCAGGTAGAGATGCAGGGAAGTCGATCCGCGTTCGCCCAGGCTCTTTTCCAGATCCACGGTGCGTTCGAACATCTCCATCAGCGGGACGTGCTCGCTCGCCGCCAGTTCGCGATTCACGAGCACATACTCGGAGGCCGGTTCGGCAAACTTTCCTTCCTTCCAAACCCGGTGAGCGACCTGGGTGGCGAGGACCGGGGTCGCCCCCTTGGCGCGGGTTTCCGCGATGAAACGGAGCAAATTCTCCCGGAAGGCTCCGTGTGGTTCCGTGTGACGCCGGGGATCCTTGCTGCTGTCATTCGTACCCCAGCACATGATCAGGAAATCGCCCGCCTGCATGTCGCGCACGACCTCCGCCCAATGCCCCTCGTCGATGAAGCTCTTGGTGCTGCGGCCGCTGAGCGCGCGGTTGTCGACCTGCGCGGGGTTCTGGAAAAACTCCGTGATCGCCTGCCCCCATCCGACGACCGGCCGCGTCGCCGGGTACGACGCCATCGTCGAGCCGCCGATGAAGAAAACCCGCGGCGCCCGCTCCACGGCGGCGTGCGCCGGCCAAACCGGCAGCAGGCTCACGGCGGCGATCAGGACGACGAGGCGGGATGCGAAGGGCCTTTTCATAAAACGGGGGCAGTCGCTTCAGGATCCGCGCCGCGCCCACCGTCGGCGAGCCCGAACGTCCCACCCGCCGGTGGTTCCGCGGCCGTGAGCCATCGCGCGAGCGACAACCCCAGTCGCCGGATCTCGTCGACCACCAGCGCGGCCATGGCGCGCGCGCCGGTCACGTTGAAGTGGGTGTTGCTGTGCAGCCCCTTCGGCAACCGCGGATGTTCGCCGGGCTCGAAGTTGAGGTAGAGTTTTTTCGAACCTTCCGGGCCGAGACCGCTGACGAGGATGCGGGAGCGCGCCTCGAGATCGATGACCGGCACGCCCTCCGCTGCCGCGACGGCGCGCACCACCCCGGGATAGGCCCCGTGCGCATCCGCCAGTTTTCCATCGGCCGTCCAGTTCCGCCGCACGACCGGCGTGATGAGAACCGGATTCGCCCGACGCGCGCGCGCCTCGCGCACGAAACGCGTCAGGTTTTCCCGGAAGACCGTGTCCGCCGGGGCGCTTTTCCCGGGCGAGGTGGTGCTTGAATCGTTGTGGCCGAACTGGATCAAAACCCAGTCGTCCGGCTGCAGCGCTTCGAGGACCTGCTGCCAGAGTCCCTGGGCGAGGAAGGATTTCGTGCTGCGTCCGTTCTTCGCGTGATTTTCCAGGCGCAATGGCGGCAGGATCCGCTCGCGGAAAAGCTGGCCCCAGCCGCGCTCCGGCAGGCCGAGGTCGGGTTTGTCCGCCATCGTCGAGTCGCCGACAAGATGCAAGGTGGGTGCCGGCAACTCCGCCGCCTGAGCCGCCACGGCGAGCAGCGCACAAAGGAAGGGAAAGAGGCGTTGCATTGGACGGCGGGGGGCGGCGGCCGGTCAGGGGGTGCGGGTGAACTTGAATTGCCCGGGGGTGATCACGATCTCGTCGACGCCGCGGGCGGATTCGATGCGCACCACGCCCGGCCGCGCCAGCTGCACGGAGCGCACCAGGCTCTCCGCACGCGCCGGCTCCAGGAGAGTGACGAACTGCGCCGCGGTGCCCTGGCGCCGCGCGAGGGCAAACGGCACCGGGACGGCCAGATTCTGGCCCAACCCGGTGCCCAGCACGACGGTGGTGCCGGGTGCGCCGAGCATCCGCAGGTGGAGTGTCGAGTCCGCCTGCTTGAACGAGGCCGCCCAGTCCGCCGCCGTCTCCGCGGCGCGGGGATCGCCCAGGTGCTGGTAACCGTTCTGCGTCGGCAGCGCCGCGTAGGGCGCGAGCGCGAGCGGCGACGATCCCACCCCTTCATTGTGATAGATCCAGTCGAAGCGGTGCGCCTTGCCGTCGCTCGCCTCCGCCGTGTAGACGTCGAGCGTGTAGCCCGCGGTGTGAACCAGCAATCGCTCGAGCCGGACGCCGGGATAGGAGGTGGTGTCCTCCAGACGGATGGCCGTGGCCTCGCTGTCCGGATGCCATTCCAACACCTTGCCAGCGGATTCCGCCTGCGTGGACTCGTCGACGACCAGGGTGTTGTGGGCCAGCGTGACGCGATCCCACGTCTTGTGGGTCTTGTAGGCGTAGGATTGCGAACCGGGATCCACCGCCTGGTTGCGACCGAAGGCAAAGCTGACGAAATTGAGCCGGTCGAAGTGGCTGTGGCCGCCCGCGTGCGGCCCGAACTTCACGGCCACCGTGTGATCGGAGCCCGCGGCGCGAAGCGTGGCGAAGCCTATTTCCGGCAGCAGCGCGCTGCCCAGTTCGGGCACGCTGCCCTCGTCGATGTGTTCCGAACCCCAGATCGCCGATTTCAAGTCACGCGGCGAGCGGCGCAGAATGCCCAGGTAGCGGCGATCCCCGAACAGGCGGAAGCCGATGTCGTAGCTCGGCGACGTGCCAGTCAGCGAGGTGAAGCCCGAATCGTTGAAGTTGGGCAGGACGTCGTTGGGCAGCGCATTCATCAGCGGGGCTTCGAGCGCCAGCCGCAGCTTGTTCACCTCGGGGATGGGAATCCCGGCGCGCGCCGCCATCTCCTCGGACAGGAACAGCGCGCTGAGCGCGTAGAAATGATAGCCCCACGAGCCTTCATACCAAACGCCCTCGGCGGTGATGCTCCGCCGCAGCTGGTCGCGGAAGCCAAATTCGGAGTTCACGGCCAGGTCGACCAGGGCCTGGTCGCGCAACACAAGGCCGACGGCAAGGTGCGCGGCGTTGTGGCGCGCAGTCCAGTTGCCCAGCGAGCGTGCGCGGCGCGCAATGACGTCCGAGGCGCTGCGCAACACGTCGCTCTCGACGAGGCGGCGCTCCTTCGGTGTCATGGTCTCGCGCACCATGTCGTAGGCCCAGGCCATCTCGATGACCCAGTCGGACTCGTTGAGCGTCTGGGAACTGACCCGTCCGCCGGAACGGCTCCCCGGCCGCGGCCAGTCCTTGTGGCTGCCGATGGAAAGCGCCGGGTAGAACTCGGCATAAGCGAGCAGGATTTTTTTTGCCTTGGCGGCGTAGGCGGCCTTGTTCGTGAGCAGGTAAGCCAGGCCGAGTTCGCGGGCGGCCCTGGAATTGTCCGAATGCCGCCGGGCGAAGATCTCGTGGTCGTAGGGCCAGCCATGGAAATCCTTCTGGCAAACCGGACAGATATTGTGCTCCGGGGAAAACTGCAGGCGGACCCCGTGTTCGGGACAGATATAGTCCCCGCCCCAGCTGCCCCTTTCCCACGGGGCGGACCATTCCTTCAGCCCATAGGCCTGCAAGTGCTCGGCCGGCCATGATTCCGCGCGCTGCAGCAGGTCGGTGCGGAGCTTTGCCACCCAAGGCTCGGCCTCGGCCCGCGCATTGAAGCGCCCGGCATCCGCGCGGCTGAAGAGCAGCGAGGGCGGCGGGACCGCCGCCTCCCCCGCGCGGCCGCCGGATGCCAGGACGGAGGCGGCCAGAAAAGCTGTCAGGAAAGGAGTGAGCTTCATAGCGAGAGGAATGCCGCCCATGTTACGACCGGCGCGGCGGGTGCCAATCCCGGCGGCGGCCCGCAGCCGATCCCGCCGGAACCAAATGAGAAACCTGCCGCCATCGCGCATGGTGAGGATGGCGGCAGGTGAGTTTGACCCCAACTAACCAAGTGGAACCGGCGCGTCAGAACCTGGCCTGGACGCCGAACGTGAAGGAGCGGCTGAAGATGTTGGTCTGCGCCTGGCGGCCGGGGATCGGGGCTCCCTGGTACCGGTTGCGATTCTCGCCCGTGACGTTGATCGCGTCGATGAACAGGTTCACCCGCTTGGTCAGCGTGAGACGGCCGAAGCAGTCGATCTGGGTGCGCGCGCCGAAGAACTCGCTGGACGAGGGGTCACCGGTGTCGAGTGAGATCAGATAGTCCGAGGCGTAGTTCAGCATGGCGCGAAGGTCCAGGCGGCCATTGGAAAAGGTCAGGCCGGCGTTGCCGGAACGCGGGCGCATGCCCGTGAGGTTGTTCGCGAACGGCAGGTTCGTCACGAGCCCGTTGTAATCGCCCGCGCTCGAGAGGACCGTCCAGTTGGCCATCGCCCCGAGATACTTGAGCTGGCCGGGCAGGAAGTTGAACTGTTGCGAGTAGTTGATCTCGATGCCATCGACCGTGCCCTTGCCGGTGTTGACGCGGCTGGTGCCCTGCCAGCCGGCGTACTGCTTGAGATCCAGGCCAAACTCGTTGCCCTCGATGACAAAACCCAGGGTGGTGACAAAGTCCTGCAGCTCCTTGCGGAAGGCCCCGATCGAGATGACCCCCGCGGGCTCGAAATAGTACTCCGCGCTCAGGTCGAAATTCTTCGACATTTGCGGCTTCAGGGTCGGGTTGGAGAAACTGACCGTCTGGTTCACGTCATTGACGCTGAACCGGCCGACCAGATCGGCCAGACGCGGGCGGCCGATGGTCGTGGAGAATGCGGCCCGCAGGATCAGGCGCTTGAGGGGCTCATAGCGGAACTGCACATTCGGGAACCACGTGTCGTAGTTGCCATCGATGGTCTGGAAATTGGCGTAGCGGGCCGCCACCGTGGTCGCCGTGGAGTTGTCGTAGCGCGAGGTGAGTTCGGTCTTGGTCGTCTCGTGGCGCAAGCCGAGCGTGGTCTTGAGGTTCTTCGTCAGGCTGATCTCCGCCTGGCCATAGAACGCCGGAATCGTCTCCTTGGTCTGGTAATCGTTGGCCAGGGTGCTGGTGGTCGTTTCCGTCGCGTCGCCCGCCAGGGCGGAGGCGAAGTTGGCACCGTAGTCGAAATGGCCCCCGGCGTAGACGATGCCATAGTCGGAGAAGAGCTTGCGGGTGTTCACGATCGGGGTCGCCGCATAGCGCCCGTCGGCCCAGCCGTGGGTGAAGTCGAAGTCGCGATAGGCACCGTAGCTGCCCGCCGGGAGCGTGCCGGCGAGCACCGTGGCGTCGCGGTCGCGATCTTCCTCGCGGATGCGAAAGCCGACCTTGATTTTCGTCGGCAGGCGCCACTGCTTGAACTCCCGGGCCACGTCGAAGCGAGCGCTCTTCAGGGTGTCGCCGGAATCCTCGTGGGTCGCGGTCATCGAGATCAACGAGAGGGCGCCAAAGTCGTCCTGGGGCGGCGGCGTGCCGGTCGTGAACGTGAGCGCCGGGAATTCCACGCTCTTGGTGCGGTCATAGACCATCCCGAAATCCCGGGTGCTGCGCGCCGTGGCGCTCTGCCGGTTCAACTCACGCTGGGAGTCCTCGTAGGAGGCATTCCAGGAAATCTGGTAGTCATTAATCTGGTGTTCGCCCGCCAGCATGAGCCGCTTCGTGTGGTAGTCCATCTGGCGGAAGTCACGCTGCGAGCGGTAGCGCGCGCGACTGAACACCCAGCGGTCCGCCGTGCTGGCCGCGGTGTCTAGGACGACGCTGTCCATGTACTGGGGCCGGTTCTGCTCCATGAAGTTGTTGAAGCGGTTGTAGCTGGCGGACAGTGAGAGCTTCGAGTTGTTCGAAAGCTTGAGGTCGAACTTCGAGTTGATGCCGGCGCGCTTGTTGACGTGGAACTCCTGGTCCGCGTAGAGGACCCGGCGGGCGACCGACGGACTCTTGTAATCCCAATTGCCGGCAAACTGGGCTCGAACCGTGGAAGGCGCCTCGGCGACCTCCTGGTAGGTGCCCGTCAGCGCCGCGCCGAGCTTGTAGCCACCCACGTTGAACACGTCCGAGTACTGCGCCGAGAACTGGGGGAACAGGTATTTGTCGCCGGACGGATCCGAGGGGTTCAAGTACTTGCCGAAGGTGGCATTATACGACTCGGAAAAGTTCAGCACGACCCGGCGGCCGGCCACATCGAAGCCACTCCGGGGCCGCAGGTTCACGATGCCGCCCAGGGAATCGCCGTCCATATCCGCGGTCGGGGTTTTGACGACTTCGACGCTCTCGATGAAATCGGCCGGGAGGCTGCTGACCAGCTGCGAACGCGAATCGGGATTGGCGCTGGCGGCGCGGACGCCGTCCATCGTCACGGTCGTGAACTCCTGCGAGAGGCCGCGAACGAGGATGGCATCGACGGCGGAGCCGCCGTATTCGCCGACCACACCCGGCAGACGCTGGAGGAACGTGCCCATGTCACCCTTCGCCACGTTGCCGTAGGCGTCCATCGAGATCGAGTTGCCAAGGGTCAGGGCATTTTCCTGCCGGGCGATCGAGGCGGCGTTGCCCTCCCGGGCGCTCGAGACGACCACGGTGTCGAGCTTATACACCCCCGCCGTGAGCTTGAAATCGTGCGTGGCACCGTCCGCCCCCACCGGCACCCCTTCCGTCACCTTGTCCAGGCCGGGATAAGTGACCGTGACAGCAACCGTGCCGACCGGCACGTCGGTGAGGAGATAGGTGCCGTCGGCGGCCGAATAGGTTTCCTGGCCGCCGCTGGCCGTGATCCTCGCGCCCTCCAAAACCTGCTGCGTCGCCTGATTCGACACCACGCCGCGCACCGTGGCCCGCTCCGCGCCCGACGCCTGGGCGTGGAGCGACGGAACGATGCTGCAAAGCAAAAATGCACAAAGGAGGCGGACGCCTCGTACGCAAACCGACAGGCCGGTGCTCAGGTTCATGATTTGATTTTGGGGTGAATGGGTTAGGTAACCAAACTGACGGACTCAGGGGTTAAAGGAGGTTAAAATTGGGTCAAGAAAATTTTCTCTTTTACGAGAAACGTTTCTCACGACCTGCGCGGCTCCTTTCCTGGCGGCATTTCCGCGGGTGAAAAATCGCGGGGAACGTCGGGCATGCCGCCCTGTTTCCTGTCCGGGTTCCGGCGAAGCCCGCGGGGGCGCCGGGGAGGCGGCGTCAAACGGCCAGGGTGAGGCCGAAGGCGGTCGCGGGGGCGGCGGACCACAACTGGCGGGCGGCGGCCGGATCGAGTTGGAGAAAGCGGGCGGTGTTGGCCACGCCTTGGAGCGGAGTCAGGGACGAGCCGGCAAATCCGCCGTTCGGTCCGCGCACGATGCCATCCTCCCCGACCGTGACCTCCACGCGGCCGAGCGTGTGGCGGCGTCCGGCCGGCGCGCCCGCGGCGGCCATGGCGTCCGTCGTGAACAGGACGCGTCCCGCCGGCTTCGCCCGCACCAGGTTCTGCAGCACGAAGGGCGGCAGGTGGATGCCGTCCGGAATGAAACAGGCGGTCAGTTCGTCGCGGGCGAGCAGCCGTTGCACGATGTTGTCGTGCCGCGGCAACACCGATGGCACCCCGTTGCCGAGATGCGTGCAAAAGCGCGCCCCGGCTTCGATCGCTGTCGCGATCTCCCCGGGGCCGGCATTGGTGTGTCCCAGGGAAACATGCACCCGCTGCGCGGTGAGGTGGGCGATCACCGCCGCGCTGCCCGGCCACTCGGGCGCGAGCGTCACGAGGCGGAT
Organism: uncultured Oleiharenicola sp.; assembly: GCA_964515595.1. Lineage (GTDB taxonomy): Bacteria > Verrucomicrobiota > Verrucomicrobiia > Opitutales > Opitutaceae > Lacunisphaera. Next base: position 263,538 of record CAZEUN010000003.1, read on the forward strand.
GTTCCCGCCGGCCGCGGACTGCAATCGCTCGAAGGCGGGGATGGTCGGCGCGACCATCAACTCGAGCGGATGCGCGCCGCCATAACCGGCCTCGGCGCGCAGCCACGGGCCCTCGAGGTGATAACCGCGGAGCATCCGCGCGATCGCCGGATCCCCCTGGCGCATGGCCTCGATCCGCTGGAACCGGCGGCACAATGACTCCTCGCGGTCGGTGATGAGCGTGAGGAAAATCCCCGCCACTCCCCCCGCCCGCAACGCGTCGACCGCCCGGCGGAGATCGGTCGCCGTCATGGCGTCGGACTGAAAATCCACGCCGGCGAAACCGTTGACCTGAAAATCAAACAGGCCGGGGACCGCGGCGGAAATCGAGGCCGGGCCGGCGGTCATGGCGCATGGGCGACGACCACCAGGGTATAGAGGCGGACCGAGGGCACGGTGAAATGCACGCGTCCGGCCTTCATCTCGAAAGGCACGGTGACGGGATCGTTGGTGTCGGGCGAAAAACAGGTGACCGACTGGACCGTTCCCGGGAACTGCGGGCGCAGGGAAGTCTCGACCGGCGCCGTGGGATGCTGACGATCGAAGTTCACGAAATGCACGATGGTTTCGCGCGTCTCCGGCCGCGCGAGCAATTCGAGCACCGTGGTGAGCGGTGCGGAAGTCGTCACCGCCAGTCCGCCCGGCAATCCGCCGGTAATCGCCGCGCTGATCGCGACATGATTGTGCGGCAGGACCCATTGGGTCGGATTCATCGGCGCGCCGGGTCGCAGCGTGGCGCCCGGTTCGGGATCCTCGTTCACCGCCGCGCCCGCCGGGCGCGGCATGCCCGGGAGCACCCGCTCGAGGTGAACGATCCGCCCCTTCCCCTCCGTCCGGGCGGGCAGGAGCGGATGCTGCTTCCAGCGCTCCCGCCACTCGTTGTATTCGCCGGAATTGCCCGCCAGCACGAGCGTGCCGCCGGCGCGTACGTAACGGAGCAGCCGGTCCACCTGCGCCTGGGACAGGCATTCCTGTCCCGCCAGAACCACCGCGCCATAACGATCGATGGTGTCGAGTTCCTCCTCGTGCAGCAACGCGAAGGGAATCTTGTGCTGGATGAGAACCTGTTCGACGAGCGTGGCCGGCTCGTGCGCGGCGTGGACACTGTAGGCCAGCGAAGCCCAGGTCCGCACCACGGCCACGTCGGCGACCTCGCGCGTGCCGGTGAAATAGCGGTCGTTGTATTCCCGGAAAAATTCCAGCAGCGGCGTGAAATCGTGGTTCACGCCCTCGTGCCAGGCCGCGCCGGGCCAGCCGGCGAGCGGTTTCTGATAGCTGAAGGCCATGTGCACCGCCGTGCGCAGATCGTCCTCCTCGAGCACATCGAGACAGTTCACCTGCAGCTGGCGCGCCAGCTTGTAGGAACGGATCTGCGACACGAGGGCGCCGGTCTGCGGATCGAGCCGCGCGTCGTAGCCGCCCGTGTCGAAGTGAATGAAGTCGAAGCACCCGGCATAAAGCGGCTGGTACACGGCGTTGGTCCAATAGCGGTTGAAGCTGTAAATGCCCTTCAGGTTGAGGTTCACCGCGACCGCCGGGTTCAGTTGCCTGGCGTAGCGCGCCAGCTCCCCGGCATAGTTCGCGAGCGACTCGCACCGGAATCGCGTCCACTCCTGCAGCACCGGATCGTTGATCTCGGTGAGGCTCCGGGCCTGCTCCGCGGAATCCCACTCGTTCACCCGGACCGCCTCGACGTCGGGCAGGCCGAAACGCCGCCGGACGAGACCGGGCGTGGGATAGCGCCGCCGCAAGAATTCCCGGAACGCCGCGAGGCAGCGCGGGCAGCGGCACGACTGCGGCTCCTCCTGCAGCATGAGGTTGTCGAAGAACACCTCGTCGGTCCCCACCTCCTCGATCGCGTAGCGGATCACCTGCTTGATGTAGTCGCGGTAGGCGGGTTCGTTGACGCAGGCATAGTGCCGGAAGGTCTGCGTGCCGTACGGGATCCATTTGCCCGCCTGGTCGCGCCGCTCCCAATCGCGGGCCGCCGGGTTCTCGCGGTAGAAGGTCTCGATGAACATCGTGCCGCCGATGTAGAGGCTGGTCTTCATCCCAAGCTCGTGCATGAGCGCCACCGCGGCCTTCACCCGCTCAAAGTTGGCGCGTTCGTACTCGAGGCCGAAGCCCTTGTAGAAAAAGACCTGGTTGAAGCGCACGCCCGCGGCCGCCATGCGCCGGAGATTGTCGGGCGCAAGCATGCGGGCGTACTCGGCCTCGATGTCCGTCGTGTGCGCACCGCCCTTCCGCAGCTCGAATTCCATCGGCTCGTGCGAAAGCCAGACGACGTCCCGCGTCAGCTCCTTTTTCCGCGCGGCGCTTTCCTCCCAGCGGGTCGGAGCCGCCGGGGCCGGCAGGACGAGCCCGGCCAGCAGGCCCAGGATCAGGCCGAAGCCGGTCGGCCTATGCAGCGGGAATCGGTGCAAAAACGGAGCGGACATGGTGGACCGAGTCAGGGTTGCCTGGCCGGAGAGGCAAGCATCGTAAGAACCAGCGGGGCCTGCAACCGCTGCGCAAAATCGCGGACATAGTCCTGCCAGGCGGGGACATTGCCGAAATCGCCGCTCTGATTCCAGCCGGCTCCGACATAATGAACGAACGGCCGGTCCGGCGTCGCGGTGGCCAGCGCCAGGCGATTGCCGGCCGCATCGACGGTTTCCGCGAAACCGCCCGGGACAATCACCGCCGTACCGATGCGGCCGTGCGGCCGGTGATCCGGTTCCCAGTGCCAGAGCACCCCAGACTGCGGATCGGCGCCCCAGTCGCCCCCGCCCTGGCGGAGCGCGACGCCGACCGCGACCGTGAAAGGACCGCCGGTCGGACTGTGCAGGACGCTCTCCACGCGATTGAGATTCGCGCCGGCATCGAGGGAAATGCGCTTGGTCTCCGTAAACGCGCGGCCCGCGGCATCCCATGTGTCGTAGTCGAGTTCGAACACCGCCCGAACCGGCCCCTCGGCCAGCAACCGCCAGCGGACGTAGTTGCCCGAGGCATGCAGCGCGCCGTTCGCCCAGATGCCAAGCCCGCCCGCCCCGCGGGTCTCGCCCACATCATAGAAATCGAGCCCCTGCCCTTCGTCCACGTGGTAATGCCGCTTGAACCAGGCATCGATCACGAGCCGGCGGGTGCGCTTCGCCCAGACGTCGAGGCCGCTGCTGATGGGCCCGCCGGCCTTCGCCAGCGCGGGACCATACATCCGGTAGGCGATCCGGTCGTTCTCCCAGCCGAAATCGTCCTTTCGCTCCGGCGCAAAATGCGCGTGGGTCCTGGCCGGAAACGCCGGCACCGCGGCCAGCGCGGCCGCGGGCAGCACGCGATAGGTCCGCGTCTCACCGGGCGCGAGGTCGACCTGGAAAAGCAGCGTCCGCGGCCCGGACGGGCCGGCCAGCGCCAGCTCCTGCGCGGGCAGCAAACGCCCGGCCATGCCGTCCATCACCACGCACGGTCCCGCCGGCAGGCCGGACGCCGCGAGGTCGACTTCCACCGTTTCCGCCAGACGCGGCAGTTGCTCCGACGGATTGCGCACGGATACGATTGCGCCCGGATTGCGCCCAAGCACGGCGAGCCGGTAGATCTCGCTGCCGGCGAGCAGGAACGCGCCAACACCGTACTCCTCGGTCGAGACGGGATCGAAGGTCTTGGGCGAACCCCCGACGGGTTGCACATGCGTGAGCCTGCCCTCCGGCGTGACGCACTCAACGAGCGCGGACCAGGCCTTGAGTGCAGCCGGCTGGAAGCGGGCGCGATCAAGCAACCCCTCGTTCACGCCCCAGGTGAACGCATAACAATAAAAGCCCGATCCGCTGGTCTCTTTGTCCGGATAGCTCGCGGGATCGAGCAAGCTCGCCCGCCACAGGCCGTCCGCTTGCTGCAAGGGCAGCAACGCCTCGGCCATTTCGCGAAACTGCTGCTCGAAACGCGGGCGCGACGGATGATTCGCCGGCAGCGCCTGCAGGACGCGGACCAGGCCGCCCATCACCCAGCCGTTCCCGCGCCCCCAAAAGATCTTCGCACCGTTCGCCTCGCGCTGACTGAAAAAGCGGTCGTCCCGGTAATACAGGTGCGCTTCCTGGTCGTAGAGGTAGTCGGAGGACTTCCACCAGTTGCGAACCGCGAAATCCAGGTAACGCTGGTCGCCGGTCACGCGCGCGAGGCCGATCCACGCCGGCGGCGCCATGAACAGAGCGTCGCACCACGACCAGCCGTCGGTGCGCCGGGGATTGGTCGCGGGGTCATTGTGCAGGTTGTCCACCGCCGGGCTGGCCAGGATGGTATCGAACCGGGCCCGCATCGCCGCGAGCATGACCGGGTCGCGCTCGCGGGCGTGGAGCGCCACATAAAGCTGGCCGATGGCATGATCGTCGGCGTGGTAGGGGCGCGGCCCGAGCTGCCACGCATTGATCCGGCCGTTGGCCAGAAGCGCCTCGAAAAAATCCGGCTGGGCCGACAGGCCGGCCAGCTCCGCGAGGCCCACCGTGTAGGCCGCATGAATCCAGCCGGTCAACGGCCGGTTGTGCTTGGGGTCCGGGTGCTGCACCTGCCAGTTTCCAACCCGTTCCATCACCTCGAGCACGGCCGCGGGCCCGGGAGCGGGCCCGGCGGCGCCGGGCAGGCGGACGGCGGCCAGGGCGGAGGACAGGAACAGCGAAGTGAGCAGACTACGGAGGGGAACACGCATGATAAAATCAGGGGATGCCGGGAGCGGGAGTGGCGGCAAGAGGAGCCTCGCTGGCGACCGGACGCTTCCCGCCGAGCCGGCGCACCTCGCTGGCCGCGAGAAGAAACGCGCCGACGCCGTAGTCCTCGGTCAACGCGGGATCGAAGTTAACCGGCGCCGCACCGACCTGTTGGACATGCGTCACCTTCCCCTCGGGGGTCACGCAACCCACCAGGCCCTGCCAGGCGCGGAGGGTGGCGGGCAAATAGGTCGCGCGATCCAGCACCCCGTGGTTGATACCCCAGGCGAGCCCGTAGCAGAAGAATCCCGAACCGCTCGTCTCCGCCACCGGGTAGCTCGCGGGATCGAGCAGGCTGCTCCGCCACAGGCCGTCCGGCTGCTGCAGCGCAACCAGCGCGGCGGCCATTTCGCGAAGTTGTTGTTCAAAACGCGGCCGCGCCGGATGTCCGGCGGGCAATTGTTCAAGCACCCGCGCCAGACCGGCGACGACCCAGCCGTTGCCCCGGCCCCAAAAAATCTTTTCCCCGTTGGGCTCGCGCCTGGCCAGAAAGCCGTTGTCGCGGTAGAAAAGATGCGCCTTCGGATCATAGAGAAAAGCGGAAGTCCTCTCCCACTCCGTCACGGCAAAATCCAGGTAGGCGGAATTGCCCGTGGCCCGCGCCAGTCCCACCCACGCCGGCGGCGCCATGAACAGGGCATCGCACCAGCTCCATACCGAATGGGGTTCGGCGGGGTTTTCCGCCCGGTCGACGCTCCCCGTCTTCCGGTGCGCCAGGATGTAATCGAAGCGGGCCTGCAGCGGCGCGATCACGGCGGGCTCGGGCCGGCGGTGAAACAGTTCAACATAAACCTGGCCCATGGCGTGATCGTCGGCGTGGTATACCCGCCGGCGGAGTTTCCAATCCAACGGCGCGGCGATCCCGCGGATCGCATCGTCCAGCCGCGGCACGTCGAGCGCCAGCACACCCATGTAGAAGGAAGCGCGCATCCAGCTATCGGGATGGTGCGGCCGCGGCATGGCCAGGTAATGGTCCGCCACCCGCTCGGCCAGCGTTTGCACGGCGCCGGCGGCCGGCACGGGCGGCGCGGGCGGGACGATCTGCAGGCCGCCGGCGGCCAGGTCGAACGTCACCTCCATGCCGTCGTCGAGGCGCAGGCGGAGGGGATTGGCCCCGGGTGCACTCAGCAGCGCGCACTTGGCGGCGATCGCCCGCGTCTGGGCGGCGTCGCGGTTTGGATAAAACACGTAAGCGTCGAAGGCGAGCGGCGCGCCGGCTGATGTCGCCGCGCCCGCGGCGGTGCTGAGATGAAAACGCTGCTCCAGGCGCCCGGCGGCCCCGGTGGGAGCCGGGTTGTACACCGCAGGTCCCGCCGCCGCGAGGCGCACGATTCCCAGCTGGTTGTCGAGATTGAGCCAGGGCGAAGCGAACGTCACGGGCGGGTCCGTCTTCGCCTGCGCGGCGAAAAACGTCCGCTCGCCCCCGGCATGAAACACCGTGCGTTTGCCGTCGTGGAAGGGCCAGTTCGCATCATTGAGGACGCCCATCGTGCCGAGGTTGAGTTCCTTGATCCGGACGGAACCGGTGGCCGCGAGGGAGTCGACGTAGACCACGCGGCCGTCCGGCAGCGCGAGAAACCCGAAGCGCTGCTCGATGGCGCCGGCGCCGCGCTCAAGCACGCCGGTGACGCCGAACCCCTCCGCGAGCGGCGCGACCGCCGCGCGCCTGACGACAGGAGCCTCCCGCTCCAGGCCTTCGATCACCGGATAGCCCACCAACCCGCGGCCCTCGGGCGAGAGCAGCAGGTCCTTGCGCAGCGGCAGCACCTGTCCCATCACCTGCGCGCCCCACGAAAAGGTGGCGATCGAATCGGGGGTGCGCGCAAGGCCGAAACGGCCGGCGCCAAACACGCGGCTGCCCGCGAGTTCGCGCCAGACCTGTTCGTCCGGCAACGGCGCGGGTCCCTCACCCAGCTGGGCCATGAGCGCGTAGGTATGCGCCATGTATTCGAGCGTCATGTGCTGGTCGGAGGACAGTCGCGTTTCGCCGGGCGCATAGATCAGCCCCGCGGGGTTGCGGGCGGCCATGCGGGTGACGGCATCGAGCGAATGCCGCAGGAAGGTCGCCGACTGCCGGTCGCCATAAAGCACGGCCATGGTCCCGTGATACTCGAGCCAGTCGACGTTGCGATGGAGACCCCAGTCCTGTCCGTTCGGGTAGATGACGCTGCCTTCGGGCGTGGCGAGGCGCTTCACGACGGCATTGATCGCCTCGACGTTGAGGTTGATCGCCGTGGGCGCCCGGTTCCCGCCCCAGGCATACATCGGCACCTGCGAGGTCAGCAGGTAGGTGCAAGCCATGTAGTCCGGATGGACGCGGCTGTGGTTCTCGAGCGTGAAGTCCTCGTGCAGGTTCGGCGCCGTGAGCCATTCCCTGAGCGGGCGCTTGTCGACCACGGCTTCGCTGCGGACATCCCCCGCCGTGCAAAAGGATGACGCGATCCACCGGATGGCCGCGTCCCGCCAGGTCGAATTGCGCGAATGCCCCGGGAAAAAATTAAAGGCCAGCGAGATCACCTCGGAGTTCCACGCGTTTTCCTCGGCTTTGGAATCGTTGACGAGATTGGCCGGCGGCACGACCTCCACGAACCGGTCCGCTTCGTCGCAGATCATGCGGGCCGCAAGCCAGCGCTCGGTGGGGTTCAAATCATCCCAAAGCAGCCAGCAGGCCTCGCCGGCCATCGCAGCCCAGTAGGCCGACTGCCACTGGTTGCGCCAGGGCTTGCCGTCCGCGCACGTCCCGCCGCTGGCGCCGTGCGTGTGCACGAGATAGCGGAGGAGCGACAGCGCGGCGGCCCGCGCCTGCGCGCGGGTGAAGTCGGCGGGGAACGCCTCGTCGGGCAGCAGGCGCACCAACAGGGCGAGTCCCTTGGCGGTGGCGGCATTCGGGCGGATGCCGTGCTCGCTCGAAGCCGTGCCTTTCTCCAAGGGCAGCAAGGCCGCCGCCGGATCGCCGGGCCACGGCTTCAACTGCGCGGCGAGCGCCCGCCCCTGCTGGACCAGCAGCGGCTCCAGCGCGCGCATCACCGGGCCGCGGTGGGCGGCCGCCGGCTGCGCCGCGCTCGTGGCGTAGATGTTGTCCAGGTCCGCCCGGATTTCGGCGACCGGCGGCAGCGCCGCCCGAATCGCCAGCGGGAGCGAGCAGAGGATGACGCCCAGCGCCAGCGGTTGATGAAAGAAAATCGGGAGTCTCATGGGGTGCGGGATTTGAAGTCTTCGAGCGCCCGCAGCACGGCGTCGGCGGCCTTGCGCCCGTAGTGATTGTAGTCGGGGACTTCCGTCAGCTGCAGCGCGTCCGTGCGCTGATGGAGCGCATAAATTTTTTCCGCCCTCGCCACGCTCGCGCGGACGTCGTCCGCGGTGCTCTGGTAATCGATCGCCGGCTGGATCAGGGCGACCGGGCGCGGCGCAGTGAGCGCCAGCAGGTCGTCGTAGTCATAAGGCAGGCGGTTCTCCTGACCGATGAACGCGCCAAGACGGGGGAGAAAGGGCAGCCATTCCGTCCAGCGCGCGATTCCGCCCGTGCCCTTGTCCACGGTGTCGCTCCGCATGGGGAAGAACCCGGCGATCGAGATCGCGCCGGCGAGGCGTTCATCCAGGGCGGCCGCATGCAGCGCGGCCATGCCGCCGGTGCCGTAGCCGATCACATAAATCCGCTGCGGGTCGATGAAGCCCTGCTGGCGCAGTGCGTCGACCGCCGCGCGCGTGTCGGCCAGCGTGCGTCCGAGAATCGAGGCGTGGGGATGCCGTTCGTAGAAGCGCTGGATTTCCTCCACCCGCCGGCCGGTCCCGATCTGGTCGAAGGCAAACACGGCATAACCGGCCCGGACCCACTCCGCGTAGAATTCACGTCCGAGCACTGCCTGGCTCGGGGTGTAGCCGAAGGCCACGGTCGTAGGCGCGAGCCAGACGAGGGCCGGCAGCTTCGTGGTGACGTCGGCCTGGGGCCGGTAAAGATCGCCCGCAAGGTAGGCCCCGAAATTGAGCGGAATCTTCCTGATCCCCTCCGGCACCCGATTGCGCAACAGCGCCTCGGCCCATGGCCCGGTTTCGCTGCCATAGTCGCTGGCCCGGCCGGCCGGCGCCGGCAACGCCTCGCCGAGCGCCCACGTCACGCGGGCGCGCCGTGCGGGCTTAGCATCGTTCCATGCCGCCAGCGAATCCGGCGTCCGGCCGGGATCGACGACGGGAAACTGCCGCGGGTCGATGTGCTCACCGCTCAACCGCCGCCAGTCGGCATACGTGGGATAAATCGGCTGGCTCGCCGGGACCACCGGGCCCCGGCCGAATTTTCCGTCGAGCCAGTCGATGTATCCCTCGATGTCCTCCGCCCGGGTCTCGTGCCCGCCCGGCCGATAGCGCAGCTCCAGCGCCGATTCCCGGCCGAAAAGCGCGTAAACCCGCCGCGCCTCCCGCCAGGTGCCTTCGATCATCCAGACGTTTTCCACGCCGTCGTTGATGGCCGTCGAGATCAGGCATGCGCGCGGCGCGAGGCACGCAATCAACTCGTGCTGGTCGACGGGAAGCCGGTTTTCCCGACCCGTGAAAAAACGCAGCCGCGGGTGATACCACTGCGGATAACGGCGGGTGCCGAGTTCGATGCCCTCCGCGAAACGCGACTCCGTCGCGAGCCGGGCCGGGAGGCTGCCGCCCGCCCCGGCGCTGCTCGAGATCACCGCGGCGATGCGCTCGTCAAACGCGCCGGCAATCAGCGATTGCTTGCCGTTGCGCGAGTGGCCGGCGATCGCGATCTGGTCGCACCGGACTTCCGGCAGCGTGAACAGGTAGTCGACGCAACGGCTGCCGGCCCAGGCGCGGCGCGTGAGCAGCGAGGCATCCGTCCCGGGCCAGAGCACCGACAGCCCCGGCGTGTCGTCCTGCACATCCGCGCCGGCGTAGACACAACCGAGGTAGCCGCGGCTGGCGGCGACAAGCGCCCAGGCGCGATGGTTGGCCTGCGTGAGGAAAACCGGGAACGGCCCGGGCCCTTCCGGCACGAAGAGCTCGACGTGCAGCCGCGCGCGGGAATCGGCGCCGAAGGCCAGCTGCAGCGTCCTTTGCAAAACGCCGCCGAATTTGGTCTCGCGGAGATCCGTCACCTGCATCCCGGACGGCGGCGGCGGCATTACCCCGGTGGTGTAATGCTCGAACAGGGCCAGCAGCTCGCGCCGCCGGGCGGGCCAGTCGGCGGCCCCGGTCACCAGCCGGCCGTCGGAGAATCGCAGCGGATCCGGCAGCCATGCCGAGCCGGGGAGCGCCTCGGGATCCAGCAGCGGAAGCGAACCGTCGCGCAACCGCTGGTTCCAATCCCCGGAGCCGGGAAGGAAGGCGATCCACTCCTCCGCGGTGCGCGGGACGGTCGCCGGCAGGACCGCGGGAACCACGGCGAGGCCGGCCCAAAGGGGCAACAGGGCGCGGCGGAGGCGGTTCATGGAGGATTCAATCACGGCAGCGGGCCCTGCGAGCAATCAGGCTGCGATCCAGCGGAGGCGACTGGAACCCGCCATGAGCGAAATGATTCGGGGAAACATAAGGGGACATCGCGCCACCCGGGAGCCCTCCGACATCCCTGGCCGGCGCGCCGGTCACCTGACCTGAAACCAGCTTCGACCGGTTGTAAAGAAACTTTTCCGTCTATTGAGAAATATTTCTCAGCCCCGTTCGTTGCGCGCCGCCACCGAGGCCCGCAACACGAGCTGCGTGGGCACGGTCAGCCGCTGCGGGGGCAGCAGCGGGTCGCCGAGACGCTTCAGCGCGAACTCCGCCAGGTGCCGTCCGAGTTCCTCCGGAAACTCGCGCACGCTGGTGAGGGCGGGATAGAGCATCTCGGCCTGGGTATCATTGAAACCCATGACGCTCATCTGCGTGGGCACGGAAATGTTCGCCTCGCGCAGGGCATCGTAGACCCCGGCCGCCACCGGATCGGAACCGGCAAGGATTGCGGTGGTGTCGGGATGCTGCGCGAGCAGGGCTTTGGCGGCGAGGTAACCGAGCTGGCTGCCGTCCGAACGGATGTCGATGATGCGGGGCGTGAGGCGGGCCGCCTGCATCGCGCGCTCGTAACCCTGGCTGCACCGCCGGAACCACGGCAGCTGGAGATTGCCCAAGTAACCGATCGCCCGGTGTCCCTTCGAGATCAGGTAGGCGGTGGCGTCGCGCGCGCCCGTCACGTCGTCCGAATAAGCCGTATCGCAGCGGCTCTCCGGCCAGTCGCCGATGACATTGTTGCCCAGCACCACGAACGGCAGGCCCCGGCCCTCGAGGGCGGAAAGCAGGTTGGGATAATTGGTGCCGCCCAGGATGACCGCGCGGGCATTCGTCCGGTTGCTGAGCAACTGCGGCAGGTGCAGGGCTTCGGACGGTGTCTCCGGCGCATACCGGAACGACATGAACAGCAGCTCCCAATGATGCTGCGCGCAGTAAGTCTCGGCCCCGAGCAACACGCGGGCCTGGAAGCTGTGGAGGACGTCCCGATTGGCGAGCAGGAAGGCGAGCACCTTGGACCGCCCCTTGCGCTTGCTCTCGAGATCGAACCCGAGGCGCTTCGCCACGCCGTGCACCTGCTTGCGAATCGCCGGATCCACCGAGGGATTGCCGGAGATGATGCGGGAGATGGTCGCCGGACTGACCTTGGCCGCCTTCGCGAGGGCGCGCATCGTTAACTTTTTCGCCATGGGGAAAATGGCATGAAGCCTCGTCAGGAGATGGCAAACGCAAACAAGGCGATCAACGCGACCACGAGCCCGCAGCCGGTCAGAAAACCCGTCAGGTCAACCCGGTAAGCCTGCCAAAACGGCACCCCCTGCGCCCCGCGGCGGGGCGCCAGGGCATTCACCAGCAGGAGCAGCTTGCCCCGCTCGGCGGCATGCCGGGGATTGTCGGCCGCGGCCGCATCCTCGGGGTCGGTGGAGGTCTGGAGATTGTGGAAGAACCCGTCCAGGCGCTTCGCCTCCTCGGGCGGGGTCAACCGGCTGACCACGAGCAGGGTGACGACGCCGGCCCCCAGCGCGCTGAGGAAAATCGTCGGATCCCAATGATCGAAGCGCCGCCCGCTCACCGCATAGCCGAGGAAGTTCGCCGTCACGGCGACAACCAGGCTGCCGCATGCCCCCCAGCGGTTCGCCCGGCGCCAGAGGATGCCGCCCAGGACGCTGATGCCGACAAACGTCGCCAGGGTTTCGGTGAAGAGAAACGCGTAGAGCACCCGGTCGATGAAAAACACCGCGTAGATCACCGCCGCGGCCGTGACGGTCACGCCGCCGATCCGGCCCACCCGCAATGCGCCGCGATCCGTCAGTTGGGGGTTGAGGTATTTGCGATAGACGCTGTTGGCGATCATCGCGCCCGAATTGACCATGAAGGCCGAGCAGCCGGCCATGTTGGCGGCGAGCAGCGAGGCGATGAGCAGGCCGATTCCGCCCGGGAACAGCAGGTGCCGGCAGGCGAAACCGAACGCCTCCTCCGGATCCGCCAGCTGTGTCACGCCGAACACCCCCTTGGCCACGAGCACCGCGGTCATGAGGCCGACGAGCGCCCAGCCGATCGTGCACACCCGCTTGACCATGTTGCCGTAGAAATGCCCGATGCGGCAGGCCGACTCGTCCCGGCCGGTGCCGACCGCCGCGATCAGGTGCGGTTGCGCCACGATGCCCACCAGGCCGTTGATCGTCAGCACCACGATGGCACCGGCGCTGATCCCCTTGGGCGTCGCCAGGGCAAACATCGCCGGCCCCAACTGCTCCTTCATCCCCGCCAGTCCACCCACCAGATGCCACCCGAGGGGAATCAACATGAAGGAAAGCGCGATGATCAGGAAACCCTGCACGAAGTCCGTCCACGCCGTCGCCAGCAGGCCGCCGGCGAAACTGTAGATCACGAAGACGCAGGTCATGCCCACCACCAGCAGGTCGACCGGCAACCCGCCGCCCAGGGCCTGGTCGATCACCTTGGCCGCCCCTTTCAACATGCTGGCCAGGTTGAGGGTGAAAAAGACCAGGGCAAAAAAGGTATAGACCGCCCCCATCCACGGACCGTAGCGGTCGTCGAACACCTCCGCCATCGTCGTGCGCCGGAAACGCCGGAACAGCGGCGCCAGCAGCCAGTAGAACGGGGTCACAAACAGATTTTTCCATTGGAACCAGATTCCCGACAGGCCGACGCTGTAGACCGCCCCGGCCAGCGAGACCGGCATCTCGGCGTGGGTGCCCGTGCCGAAGCTCTGGCCGATCATGACCCACTTGCCAAAGTGCCGGCTGCCCAGGAAATACTGGTCGGCCGTGCGAATCCGGCGGGACGCCCAGTAACCGATGGTGAACACGACCACGAGATAACCGACCAACACAATGATATCAGCGGTGGACAGCTGGACGGAAGACATGCGGACGGGTGTGGGGGAAAAGTTGGATTTTCGGCAAGTCCCCGCGGAAGCCAACCGGGGACGGGGAAATCTGCCGGCGAGCGCTTAAAGGGCGGCGACCGGCGGCGCCCCACTCAGCAGGGAAGCGGATTCCGTGTCGAGATAGACGAAGGCTTTCGGATGCGTGCGAATGAGCGATCCGGGGCACTGCGTCGTCAGCGGCCCTTCCAGGGAGGCCCGGACCGCCGCCGCCTTGCGCCGCTCCGGCACACAGCAGATCCAATGCGAAGCCCGCAACAGTCCCGTGCAACTCACGGTCAAAGCCTCCCGCGGCACGCTGGCCATGTCAGGGAAGTGCCCCTCCCCCACCTGCTGGCGCCGGCTCTGCTCGTCCAGGGTCACCCGCTTGACCAGCAACGGATCCTGGAAATCGGCGGCATGCGGTTCGTTGAACGCGATGTGCCCGTTTTCCCCGATACCCACGAAGGCGATGTCCACCGGACCGGCGGCGATCACGGCGGAATAGCGTCGCGCCTCGGCATCCGGGTCGGCGGCCAGACCGTTTAAATAATCCACCGACCGGGGTTGGGTGGGTTCGACAAACCGGGTCCGGATCCAAAGATTGAAGCTGGCCGGATGGTCGGGCGCGATGCCGACATACTCATCCAGGTGCAGCACGTCCACCTTGCCCCATTCGACCGGCTCGGCGACCAGGTGCCGGACCACATCCAGCTGCGAGTTGCCGGTCGCCACCAGCAGACGGGCCCAGCCCCGCTGGCTGATCATCTCCCGAATGATCGCCGCGGACTTCGCCGCCGCCGCCCTGCCCAGCAGGTCGCGATGGCGAAAGACGGAGACATGGGACGGTGCCTGAGAAGGGAGTCGCTGGGTCACAAAATCCACTGTGACCGGTTTTCCGGAATGTTAAAGAAATTATTCTCCATGATGAGAAATATTTCTTAACGATGTTGACTTGTCCGGGTCGTCGGCCGGACCCGCTGCCCCATCCTCCGGCGTCCTTTTCCAAGCCAGCCACAGCATGGTCGCGCCGAAGGCGGCCAAGCCGGCGCCCCAGAGCAGGTTGATGTTAATGCCCAGCGAATGCCGGGCATAGATGACGGGATCGGAGAGCAGACCGAATCCAACCAGGATCACCCCGTGGATCACGAAGAGGCCGCCCATCGGTTGTCGCACATCGAGTTTCATCGGGAAGGTGGGTTTACCAGAAGATGACGTTGAGCAGGATCGTCGCCCCGAGCACCACCCCGGCCAGCGGCATCGGGCGCGCGTACCACGCCGCGTGGGCGGCGTCGGTGGGCTTCTCGGTGAGGGCATAAACCAGGCCGCGCAGTTCCTCATCCGATTTGTTCCGGGCCGTGAGCAGCGAGATCAGGACCGTGCCGGCGAAGCAGCCGGCAAAGGCGAAGATCGCCATCCAGAAACTCTGGGCCATCGAGCTTACATAAAGATGGTGCACGCCCAGCCAGCCGCCTTTCAGAAGTCCGGGGGTCTCGCCGGCCGCGAGCGTGCCGGCATGAAAGAGGACGGCCGAAACCGTGCCCGCCAGCAGGCCGAAGAACGCCCCGTGACCGGTGGCCCGGCGCCAGAACATGCCGAGCAGGAAGGTGGCGAAGAGCGGCGCGTTCACGAAACCGCACACCAGCTGCAGCAGATCCATGATGTTGTTGAACTTTGCGGCCGCATAGGCGAAGGCCGCGCTGATCAACAACCCGACGACCGTGGTCAGGCGCCCCACCTTGACCAGGTGGGCGTCCGAGGCATCGGGCTTCACCCAGCGCAGGTAGAGATCGTAGGTCCAGACCGTGTTGAAGGCGGTCACGTTGCCCGCCATGCCCGACATGAACGACGCCATCATCGCCGTGAGCCCGATGCCCAGCATGCCATTGGGGAAATATTTGGCGATCATCGCCGGCATCACCATGTTGTAGTCGGGCGTGCCGTCCGCCATGACCGGCAGCGCGATCTCCGCCGTGCCGCCGCGGTGAAAGAGCGCAATCGCCAGCATGCCGGGCAACACCACCAGCGCGGGAAAGAGCATCTTGGGAATCGCGGCAATGATGGGCGTCCGGCGCGCGGCGTTCATGTCCCTCGCCGCCATCGCCCGCTGGATGACCAGGAAATCCGTGCACCAATAGCCGAACGACAGCACGAAGCCGAGGCCCATCACGAGCCCGAACCATTCGATGCCGATCGGATTCGCGCGCGGATCGCCGAGGTGGGCCCACGACGAACTCCACGCCCCCGGCATGCCCCGGGCTGCCGAGTAGGCCCCGAGCTCGCGCATCAGCCCGTCCCAGCCGCCAATGTCCTTCAACCCGAGCAGCACCAGCGGCAGCAAGCCGAGCACCAGGAGGAAAAACTGGAGCACCTCGTTGTAGATCGCGGAGGTCAGGCCGCCGGAGTAGATATAAACCAGCACGATCGCGCTCGAGACGCCGATGCAGGCGTCGAAATTCCACCCGAGGATCGCGTTCAGCAGCTTGGCGAGGGCGAACATCGAGATCCCCGAGAACAGCACGGTCATGAAGGCGAAGGAGAGCGCATTGAAGGTGCGGGTCTTCTCGTCGAAACGCAGCTTGAGGTACTCCGGCACGGACCGCGCCTTGGAGCCGTAGTAAAACGGCATCATGAACAGCCCGACAAAGAGCATCGCCGGCACCGCGCCCAGCCAGTAGAAATGACTCGTGGCGATGCCGTACTTCGCGCCGGAAGCCGCCATGCCCATCACTTCCTGCGCACCGAGGTTGGCCCCGATGAAACCGAGCGCGCAAATCCACGCCGGCAGCGAGCGCCCCGACTCAAAAAAGTCCGCGCTGGTCTTCAATTGCTTCCGCAACACCCAACCGATGCCCAGCACGAACAGGAAGTAGACGCCGAGAATGAGATGGTCCACCGGCGCCAGCTCGAGAAACACGGCGCCCAGGCGGGCGGGAATCACGAGGGCGGTCGCGACAACGGACGACGGGAAATGAATCATGGTCAACGGGGTGAAGGCAGGAAGTCCCCACCCTGATGCAGGCAACCGGCGCGTTTTGCGACTAAGAAATATTCCCTGTTTTCAGGAAATGTTTCTTTGCAATGCCACCCCCGCCCCGTTGAGCTTCCGTTCCTTCCCGTGAAACTCCCGAAGCGCCCTCCCCCCAACCGTGCCCCTCCCGGGAGCGCTCCGACGGTTCCCGAATGGCAGGATGAGACGCGCCTGCCCGAGGGCACGGAGCCCCCGGCCGCGACCATGTCCCGCTTTCCCGACGAAACCTCGGCCCTCGCCCGTGATCGCGACTCCTCCCCCTTCCGCCT
Organism: uncultured Oleiharenicola sp.; assembly: GCA_964515595.1. GTDB lineage: Bacteria > Verrucomicrobiota > Verrucomicrobiia > Opitutales > Opitutaceae > Lacunisphaera. The sequence continues at coordinate 279,984 of CAZEUN010000003.1, forward strand.
CTCGCTGAATGGGGATTGGAAGTATCACTGGTCGCCGACTCCTGCGGCGCGAATCGCCGGATTCGAACAAACCGGTTTCGACGACCGTCCTTGGGGCACGATCCGGGTGCCGTCGAATGTGGAACTCGAAGGCTACGGCGTGCCGATCTATACGAACTTCACCTACCCGTGGCAGGCCGCTACGCCGCCGCTCATACCCGAGCCGCACAATTCCGTCTCCGCCTACCGGCGTACCTTCCGCCTGCCCGCGACCTGGGCGGGGCGCGAAGTGTTCCTCACCTTCGACGGGGTCAGCTCGTTCTTCTCCCTCTGGCTCAACGGCCGGAAGCTCGGCTTCAGCAAGGACAGCCGCACGCCCGCCACCTTCCGGCTGACCCCGCACCTGCAACCGGGCGACAACCTGCTCGCGGTCGAGGTCTTTCGCTGGTGCGACGGTTCGTATCTCGAGGACCAGGACTTCTGGCGGTTGAGCGGGATCTTTCGCGACGTCACCCTCTGGTCCACGGAAAGCGCGCGGTTGCGGGATTTCGAGGTGCGCACCTCGTTTGCAGACGACGGGGGCAGCGCCGAGCTGGACCTTTCAGCCGAATTTGAAAATCACGCCGCCGGCCCGCGGAAACTCGCCCTGGAAGCCACCTTGTTCGCGCCAAACGGACAGGCGCTCTTCCGCGAACAGGCGGGGTGCATCCGGGTGGCCGGCGGCGCGGTCGCGACACTCCATTTTTCAAAAAAAATATCCGCCCCGGCCCGGTGGTCAGCGGAAGTGCCGGCGCTGCACACGCTGCTCCTGACCGTGCGGGACGCGGGCGGCGGGGCTCCCCTCGAGGTCGTCCCCTGGCGCGTCGGTTTCCGTTCCGTCGAAATCAAGGAAGGCCGCCTGTTGATCAACGGCCAACCGACGCTGTTCCGCGGCGTCAATCGTCACGAGTGGGATCCGGATCTCGGCCAGGTGGTGACCCGCCAGCGCATGCTCGAGGACATTCGACGGATGAAGCAGAGCAACATCAACGCCGTGCGCACCTCCCACTATCCAAACGTCCCCGAATGGTATGCGCTCTGCGACGAATACGGCCTGTATGTCGTGGACGAAGCCAACATCGAGTCGCACGGCATGGGCTATGGCGAACAATCCCTGGCGCACGCGGCCTCGTGGGGCCCGGCGCATCTCGACCGGACCGTCCGGCTGGTCGAACGTGACAAGAACCACGCCTGCGTGGTCATCTGGTCCCTCGGCAATGAAGCCGGCTTCGGCGAAAACTTCCGCGCCACCGCCCGCTGGGTGAAGCAGCGCGATCCGTCCCGGCCGGTCCAGTACGAGCAGGATGCGGGGACCGAGGTCACGGACATCATGTGCCCGATGTATGCGCGGCCCGGCGATGCCCTGGCCTATTCACGCGGCAACCGCGGCAAACCCTACATCCAATGCGAATATGCCCACGCCATGGGCAACAGCTGCGGCGACCTGTGGGCCTACTGGCGTCCGATCTACGAGGGTGCGCGGCACCTCCAGGGCGGCTTCATCTGGGACTGGGTCGACCAGGGTTTGCGCACGCCGGTTCCCCGTTCCCGGGGCATCGAGCCGCTCGACAATCCGCGCGGCCGGCCGCTCGATCCGCAACTCGGCACTTTCTTTGCCTACGGCGGCACTTTCGGCCCGCCTGGGATCGCGTCGGACGGCAACTTCTGCGGCAACGGTCTCGTCGATGCCGATCGGCTTCCCCATCCCGCCCTCCACGAAATCAAAAAAATCCATCAACCCATCCAGCTTCGCGCCCGCGATCTGGCCCGCGGGGAGATCGAAATGCGGAACTGGGCGGATTTCCAAGCCGCCGAGGACTGGCTCGTCGCCGGCTGGCGGATCCTGTGCGACGGACAGGTCGTGCAATCCGGCACGCTGGACACGCTGACGCTGGCTCCACGTAAAACGAAGACCGTTGCGCTCCCGCTGGTGCGTCCGGCAGTCCTCGCGCCCGGCGCGGAATACTTTCTCGAGGTCACTTTCACCCTCAAGCACGCCACGCCTTGGGCCGCCGCGGGGCATGAGGTCGCGTGGGAGCAGTTCACGCTGCCGTGGACCGCGCTGCCGGCGGTGATCGCGACGGACGGCGCGACCCTGCAACTTTCCGACCGGGACGGCCGTTACGTGGTCACGGGGGCGGATTTTTCCGCAGCCTTCGATCGGGACACCGGCCTGCTCGTCTCATTGGCCGGCGCCGGCACGGAGTTGCTCGCGCAACCCCTGGCCCCGCACTTCTGGCGGGCGCCGGTGGACAACGATCGCGGCAGCCTGATGGCCGGACCCGCGCAGCCGGGCAAGGGAGCGACGCTCACGCTTTGGCGCCAGGCGCACCAAAGCTGGTCGGCGGGCCTGGTGTCGGTGAACCGCACCGCGCCGGATCGCCTCGTGATCCGGGTCGAGGCCATCATCCGCGACACGGGTTGTCCGTATTCGCTGACGTGGACCGTATTCGCATGCGGCGAGATCGCCGTGGAGGCCCGGATGTCGGCGGGCGCGCAGCCGTTTGTCGAGGTCCCCCGCTTCGGCATGCAAACATTGCTGCGGCCCGGTTTTGACCGGCTGACCTGGTTGGGCAAGGGACCGCAAGAAACGTATTGGGACCGCCAGGACGCGCGCGTCGGGCTTTATTCGGGCAGCGTCCGCGAGCAATACCACGACTATTTGAAACCCCAGGAAACCGGCAACAAGGAGGCCGTGCGCTGGGTGGCGTTGCGTGACCATGCCGGCCGGGGTCTGCTCGCGATTGGAAACCCTCATTTGAGCGTCAATGCGCTGCACGAAACCACGGACGATCTCTTCTGCGCGTCCCAATTCGAGAGCCGCCACCGGTACCAGCTGCCCCGGCGCGAAACCGTGACGCTCAACCTCGACTGGCACCAGCGCGGCCTTGGCGGCGACAACTCCTGGGGAGAATTGCCCCACGAAGAATTCCGGATGCTGCGCCCACCTTTCTCCTACCGTTACCGCCTGCGGGTGCTCCGGGGCGGCGAAGATTTGGTGGAATTCGCGCGCCGCCTTCCGGAGTGAGGAGCCGTGGGCCAACGTCCACCCGCCGTGACATTGCCATCAAAACGAGGCTCAGCCTACCCGGCGGACACGCGACCATCAGGCCTTTAGGGTCTCCCGATAATATCTGATCCAGTTTTGGCCGAGTATTTTCTCGATATCCCCCGAGCTGAAACCTCTTTTGTTCAAGACGCGGGCGACATCGCGATAACGATCGGTGGTGTCGAGTTCAGGAATCCAGGGAGGCCATTGCACCTTATAGGATTCCTTGAAGCCAGTGAGCCGGGGGACATACCAATTTTCGCGCGTCGATCCCGTGGCCTTCAGTCCTTGGATCGCAAAATCGGATGACAATCCAACATGGTCGATTCCCCCAACGTTAACGGCGTGTTCGATGTGATCGACATAGGTCTCCAGCGTCGTTTGGGTACCAAGATTCGGACCGATCATGTATCCCAGGCAGATAATGCCCATGACGCCACCCTTGTCGGCCAAAGCACGGATCTGTTCATCCGTTTTTCCGCGCGGATGATCATATAATGCCTTGCACATGGAGTGATTGATCGTGGCGGGGGATTTGCTGAATTTAATTCCATCGGTGGTCGTCTGCGCACCGCAGTGCGACAGGTCCACGATAATCCCGAGTTCATTCATGCACGCCACTGCTTCGACCCCAAAGTCGGACAAGCCGGCATTGGTCCGTTCCGTGCATCCGTCACCCAGCAGGTTGCGTTCATTATAGGTGAGCTGCATCCATCGCGTTCCTGCCTTGTGGAGCACATTCAGGTTATCGATGGAGCTCCCGATCATATCGGAATTTTGAAAACCCAGCATAACGGCAGCTTTCCCCTCTTTCTTGGCCGTCTCGAAATGGTCAGCGCCCGTGGCGAGTATCAGGCGATCGGGGTTTTCCCTGATGTGCTTCTGCCATTGTTCGAGGCTACCGAGCGATTTTGCCATGTCCCCGGAATCCAGCGATGCGTTGAAACCCGTATAGCCCGACTTGGTCAGTGCATCAAAGGAATCCTGATTCCATCCACGGACAATGATCAGCCCGTCGACAACGACCGCCTTTTTATACATTTCATCAATTTTCTGCTGATCAAGCGGTGCTGATTTTAAACGGGCTGACGGTGTTTTGCTGTCAGTGTCATGCGGTTTGGTTTCAGCGCGCAAGCCACTCAAAAGCTGCCCGGGCAAAATCGCGCCGAGGGGGAGCATTTTGACGAAATCCCTTCTTTTAATGTTCATGTTTTATCAGCGAGTTTGGTGAAATGATGATCCTGGCGTGGGCCTTTCAGGAGGCTTGGTCCGATCAAGCCGACCCCAATGGAGGCATGTTACTGGGCGCCCGGTGGCGTCCCCTTCTGCTGGAGCAACACAAAAGACGGCGCTTCCGAGCGTGCTGCCACGATGTCCAGCAGTCCGTCGTGATTGAGGTCGGCGACCGCGAGGCCGTAAATGCCGCCCCGGCCGTCGCCGAACTTCGATTGCGTGAACTTCTGACCGCTGCCGTCATTCCAAAAAAGCACGCCCGGCGCGTCGATGAAGCCCACGATGATTTCCGGCGCACCGTCACCATTCAGATCGGTCGCAATGAGGGAATAAGGCACCGCATCGGCGCCGGAGAGTTGCGTGCCGGCATCAAAGGTGCCCTTGCCCTGATTTAGATAAATGAAGGTTCCCAGCGCTTGGTGACAGGCGATGATGTCCAGCCGGCCATCCTTGTTCATGTCGGCCACGGCCATGGCTCGCGTGGAAGTCACTTTCGGCCCGAACGTTTCCTTCCGGGGGAAGCGTCCCCGCCCGTCATTGAGGTAAACAACGCACTGCCCTTTGTCGCGGAAGGCGACGACCACATCCATCGAGCCGTTGCCGTCCATGTCGCCGGCGACAACGTTGGAGGAAGTTTCGGGACCCAGTACGACCGAGTCCGGGAAGTTGCCCTTGCCGTCGTTGAAGGAGATCATGCTCGAGCTGCCACGATTCGCGGTCACGATGTCGGGGAAGCCGTCGCCATTCAGATCGGCAATGACGGAATTGCGCGTGGGCCAGGTGGGGGCGCCGTACGTGCCGGACTGCGTGAAGTTGCCCTTGCCATCGCCCACAAAGATCAGTTTCGCGTCGGGCCGATCGTTGCTGAGGATGAAATCGAGATGGCCGTCGCCATTGAGGTCCGCGAGCGGCGCGGAGTAGCTGCGGTTTCCCGCGCCCGCTTGCGGCAGCGGAGCCCCGGGCTTGAAATTGCCCTTGCCGTCGCCCAGGAGAACCACGGACTTCAGCGGCCAGTGCCGGCCCTTCATGAGCAGGATGTCAGGGTGCCCGTCTCCGTTCAGGTCGCCAATGCTGGCCCCGCCGGTCGTCTCCGAAACAGATTCAAGCTCGCGAAGCTCAAAGCGCAGCGGTTCGCCGACGCGCGACCCTGCTTGGGCCGACGCGGCCGGGGAAAGGCCCACAAGCGCGAATCCCGCAATGGTGATGAGGCCGAGCGTCGGGCTCGACCGGACTGACTTGCTTGGTTTTGGAGTCATAGTTTTATCGTGATGGATCGGGACAACGGTTTGGGGCTGAGCCGGGCAGTCGAGCCCGTGGGATCGGGTCCTACGGGATCGTGATCGTCTGCAATTCCAGCGGTATGATCACCCTCGAATTCGGGGAGACCGCCTTCACCTCTTCAATAAACGGCTTCACGTTCCGTTCGATCGCCCGCTCTTGTGAAGTGCCGTAGGGAACGCGAAAATTATCCCAATGGGTGGGCAGCACGACCTTGGGGTAACCCGTCGCTTTCAGCAGGCGTTCCGCGTATTTGTAGCTTTCCAACCGGGATCCGTTCGCCCCGGCGATGAGGATGTCCGGCGTCAGTCCCTGCACCTCGCGTTCGATGAAATTCATCGAACCCGCCACCAGGAGCGTATGAAATTTGTAGCGGACGAAAAACATCAGCGTGCCTCCCTCCGTGAAATCACTGATTTTCACCGGCGGGGTCGGCGGCTTGGTGTAGACCGGCGAATTGAAATAGTGCTTGCCGCCCAGTGGTGAGTGCAGCGAGGGCATGACCTTGATCGAAATATTCTCGAATTGATAATCCTCGCCCCCCTTCACGATGTACAGTTGCTGATTGGGAACGCCGTAGGCCTTGAGGATATTGATGCTGGTCTCCGAAGCGATGACCCTGGCCCCGGTCTTTTTGGCTATATACGGAACATCGCCGAGATGATCCTGATGTCCATGCGTGACCAATATGTAGTCCGCTTTACCGATGATCTTGTCGATCATCGCGGTGTCTGACTCGTAAACATCTGATCGCGCATAGGTCTTTCGCGAATCACCCTCGTTTGCGGCGCCCGCTTCTTCACTCGGGCCGGCCATTTTCAGCCGGGAAATATAGGGATCGATCAGGATGGTGATGTTTCCCTCGGTGATTTCCCAGCCCGCCCCGCCCAGGGGCTTCAGGTTTATTTCCCGGTTCTGGGCGTTCGCCGTCGCCAGGGCGGAGGCCGCAAACAACAGCAGGATGGATTTGGCGCTGCCGGAAAGGATTTTGCCGAGTAGGGTGGGATGCATGATGTTTTTTTGAGGAATCTCCCTGTAGGTTTTGAGTTTAGTCGATGACCTCGACGATTAGCTCCACTTCGACCGCCTGCCCTCGCGGTAAAGTCGCAACGCCAACGGCGGCGCGGGCATGTTTTCCCTTTTCGCCAAAAACTTTTCCCATCAAGTCGGAAAATCCGTTGAGCACCTTGGGTTGATCGATGAACGCGGGATCGGAGTTAACAAACCCCAGCACCTTCACGATCCGGCTGACGCGATTCAGATTGCCGAGCATATCTTTCAAAACCGCCAGTTGGTTGATCCCGGCCAGATACGCCCCTTCATAACCTTTCTCGATCGTTATCCCGGCTCCCAGTTTCCCGGTGATTTCCGTGCCATCCAAATACCTGGGGCCCTTCCCGGCCAAAAAGATCAGGTTTCCGGATCTGACTCCATTTACATAATTGGCGACCGGCGCCGGTGGCGCGGGCAAAATGATGCCGAGCTCTTTCAATCTCAGCTCCGGATCGTAATCGGTGTGGTTCATGGCTTGATGGGTTGGCACAGGGTCAATTGCTGATGCTGAAATCGGCCAGGGGCCAAAGGACTTTGCTGGTGAAATAGCTCCCGTTGGTCATGACCGCAGAGACGGTTTTGATGTTACCGATGTCCTCCAGCGGATTTTTATCCAGAATCGCAATGTCGGCTTCCTTGCCGACTTCCAGTGACCCCGTGGTTGAGCCGAGGCCCATGGCTCGTGCAGGAACAATCGTGGCCGATTGGAGCGCTTGCAGCGGCGTCAGTTTTCCAAGTTTGCTGTAAGACTCGATTTCCAAATAGAGGCTGAGAACGGGGACGGCATTGTCGGTGCCCGCCACCACCGGAACCCCGGCTCTCGCGAAATGACCGATAATTTCCATGGTCTTTTGGATATGAATTCCCGCCTTCTTGGATTTTTCGGGACTCAATCCTTGTTGGAACCGCTTACCTTCCCACAACTCGTACGGCATGTTGCCGACAGCTGGGACAATGCTCTCGACGCCGGTGCCAACCGGGAGCGCCGATTTCAAGCGCAAGGAAATGGTGGGATCCAATACGGTTTTGTGCGTTAGATAGAAGTGGGTCGCAGCTTCGATTTGTTGCGGCGTCACCTCGCTCAGATCCAGCGGCTCTTTTCCCGTGGCAAACAGGGACAAGATCATCGTGTCGTGGCTGAGCATATCCATGCCGAGTTCAACCGCCGTTCTCGCATTCCCAACCGATTTGGGTACATGCCCCGTAACCGTGACGCCCATCCTGTGGGCCTCGGCTGACACCACTTTGAGTATCTCGGGGTTTATCGAGTTATAGATTTTTATCTGCTTATACCCCTTCCCCACGTACATCGCGACAACCGCCCGGGCCTCTTCGGGGGTTCTGGCCCGGACAATGCCGTTCCCTTGGATGCCCTCGCCATCAGTCATGCCCGCCAGGAGAATGTCCGGGCCCATGGCGGTCTTTAACGCAATGGCGTCCCTAAATGCGGTGGCGAATTCAACTTCGTTGCCATTATCCCGGATGGTCGTGATCCCCCCTGCCAAATAAGCAGGTGCCCACTGAACTTGATTCGCGTGGGCGTGCATGTCCCATAAACCGGGAATCAGCACCTTCCCCGTGACGTCGATCACCTTGGCCCCCTTCGGAACCGCAACGTCCGCCTTGCTCCCGATCTGGGTGATCCGACCGTCCTCAACCACCAAGGTCATGTCCTTTCGGGTGGTCGTAGAAACGCCGTCGACCACGTCCCCTCCAACGAGCGCAATAATTCCACCGGTCAGCCCACCGGCCCTTCGGGTGTACTCGGCCAGGGACGCCATCTCTTCTTCCACATGCCCGTTTATAAATACGGGCATTCCGGCCTCATAGCCCTTCCGAATCACCTCCCGGAACTGGGTGTTGGCCTTTACCGTCGCGATCAGATTGTGGGCTTGATCAAGCCAAACGGTGCGCGGCCCCCAGTTGATGCCTTTCACCCGGTAACGACTCAAAGCGATTTTCTTGCCGTTCACTTCAATGACATCCCGCTTTCTGAACTCGATCGATACCTGGCCTCGCGGATAGGTGATCACCGGAGTTTTGAGCTGCCGGTCGAAATAGTAATGATAGAGCATCATTTCCATCGCGGCAGGAATATCACTGTGCAGGGGGAAGAAGGCGCCCACCGGTTTCACCTGCATGGCCATCGTGGCTTCCGTGACCTGCACACCCGTTTTTTCGACGGATACTTTGAGAACATTTGTGGCACTTTCGTCGGTCACGAAAGTGTTCTCATAAAACTCAGGCGTCAGATCGGCGTTTAAACGCAAGGTGGCATTGAAGCCGGTTTTTTTGCCGCGCTCGTTCTCGCTCTGGGACGATTTAACGACAATGGCATTGTTTTCCACGACTGTGCGGTAGGTTTCCTCGCCAATCAGGGACTGCCTTCTATAAAGCAGAAACGATCCTTCCTCGTTTGTTTTCTGCCATCCCGAGGTCTCCGCGGAATATCCGGTGACGATCGCAGCCAAGGCCAAACCCGAGAGGTAAAGCCGGCGGCCCGTTAATGCTCCGAGCTGAAATCTGTTTTTCATGTGTTGCGAAGTTTCTATTGTGACGGATGGGCCAGAAACTTAACGCGCGACGCCAAGTGTTCCGGATTGAAATGAATTACCTCGAGTCCGGTTTCACGTGATCCGGGAGCGGCAAGGAAACATCCCGGCTGCGATCGCCTGTGCGGATAGATTTTTCGCACAATGACGATTGCCATGGGATCCGGCCTCCGGCCGGGACGAGACGCGCGACCGGTCAAAAAAGAAGCCGATCCAGAGTGCGGCGGGAGGTCCCCTTGGTGGATCACGTGAGTCAATCGGGTCAAGTAATATGAAATACGATTTTCTATCAAGCCTTTTTATAAGTTCTTAATCCATTGCCCTGTGAGGTTTTACAAGGATATCCCCTGCTTTCGACTCATCGAAAGCTCCTTCCCAACGGGCGATCACGAGTGTCGCGACCGCATTGCCGATGAAGTTGGTCAGGGCACGAGCCTCAGCCATGAACCGATCGATGCCGAGGATGAGCGCCATGCCCGCGACGGGAATCTCCTTCGAAATCGACAACGTGGCTGCCAGCACGATGAAGCCACTGCCGATCACCCCGGACGCGCCCTTCGAGGTGATGAGCAACGTGGCCAGCAGGGCGATTTGTTGCCAAAGGGTGATGTGGGTGTCGGTCGCTTGCGCGATAAAGAGCGCGGCCATCGTCAGGTAGATGCAGGTGCCATCCAGGTTGAATGAATAGCCTGACGGCACCACGATGCCCACGACCGGGCGCGCGCAGCCGGCCTTTTCCATTTTGTCCATCAGCATGGGCAACGCCGACTCCGACGAAGAGGTGCCGAGCACGATCAACAGTTCCTCCCGGATCAGCTTGAGAATTTTCAGCAGCCGGAATCCCGCCATCCTCGCCACGATTCCGAGCACCACAAAAATGAACAGGGCGCACGTGAGGTAAAGGCAGGCCATCAGCTTGGCGAGCGACATCAGCGAGCCCACGCCGTACCGCCCCACCGTGAAGGCCATCGCACCGAGCGCCGCGATCGGCGCGAGTTTGGTGACGATGTTGACGATGCCGAACATCACGCGCGCGATCTCGTTGACGAGGTTCGTGATCGGCCGGCCATGGTCACCAAGCCGGGCCAGGGCGATGCCAAAGAGGATCGCGAGCAGGAGGACCTGGAGAAGTTCCCCGTCGGCAAAGGCGCTGACGAACGTATTCGGGATGATGTGCAGCAGGAAATCCACCGTATGCATTTCCTTCGCGGCGTTGGTATATTGCGCCACCGCCTGCATGTCGGCCTCGGTCGGCACCGCATGCATGCCCGCGCCGGGTTGGAAGACATTTGAAACGACCAGGCCAAGGATCAGCGCCACGGTCGTCATGACTTCGAAGTAGATCAACGAGCGCGCCCCCACGCGCCCCGCCCGCTTCATATCGCCCATTCCGCCAAGCCCCGCCACCACCGTGACGAAGATGATCGGCCCGATCAGCATCTTCACCAGTTTGATGAATCCGTCTCCGAACGGCCTGAGCGTGACACCCACTTCCGGCCAGAAATGCCCCAGCAGGACGCCTAGGACGATCGCCACCAATACTTGGATATATAGTGTATTGTATTTCTTTGGGGTCACTTCGGCCGGGGTAGGAGTGTGCATTACTGACCAGCTGGGCTGTCGCTTGGCTGCGTGTCAAAGCGCTTTCGCAGGAAAACCAAATTTTATTGGCCCGAAACGAACGCTCTTCCAGACATCTTCCCGCGTTTGGATTCCTTGCTGCCCGCAGTCCAGGACTACGAGGCTAAGGCCAGTAGGACTATAACCATGGCGACGTAATGATCGTCGAACGCGCCATTCCCCAAGAGTCACGAATCAATATCCGGCTGCCTTGAGCGCCGCGATGATGCGTGATTCGCCGGCGGCAATGTGGTGATGGGCCAGCTCACGGGCCAGGCCGGCATTTCGCTGCCGGATTGCCTCGTAAATGGCAAAGTGCTCGGCGGTGGACGTGACCGCGTCGATGCCGAAATTGAGGCCGAGATAAGTCGGACGATGATGCTGGTCCAGGATGCCCATGAACACGCTTTCCACTCGCGCATTTCGCACGCTGCGAACCACCGCCAGATGGAACGCGCTATTCGCACGATTGTAGCGAAGATAACTTTCCGGATCTCCCGGCACGTACTCAAGCACGGCAGTGGCCTTGATGTTCTCGAGGTCTGCCGCGGTGGCACGCTCTGCCGCTGCGGCCGCCACCTGGGGTTCCAGCATGCGCCTCAACTCACAAAGTTCCTGGAAGGACTGAACCGTCAGAGGGGCGACCGAATAACCCTTATAAAACGCCAGGACGACAAGCCCCTCGTGCGCGAGCCGGTTCAGCGCCTCCCGAAGAGGGGTGCGTGAAATGCCAAGCTCCTCACAGAGCTTTTTTTCAATAATCCGTTTTCCTGGCGCCAGGGCGCACGTAAGCACCTTGTGCTTGAGCACGGCGTATGCTCGATCCGGCATGGTGACCGCGGGCGCTGGCTTCGGATTGATCTCAATAAAGGAAGGGGTTTTTGCGGCCGTCAAAGACATGGCAGAGCATGTAAAGCCGAGATTGCATTTAATCTCAACCGAAAAGGCTTGATATTATATTGTATTCAATACTCTTCGCGATCCATCCGCCTCGGTGCCGACATGAAATTTCTACGCTCTCTCCCCCTCTCTTCCGCAGCGATCAGACGGGCAGGAAGCCCCGATCGAGCCAGGCGCGGAACACGCAGTGGCGGCGGCCCCCGCGGCCGCAGGCATTCCAATGCATCCCTTTAACCAACCCATAAGAACCATGCACACACCAACACGTCTTCTCGCCGTGATCCTTGTCGCCCTCGTCGGAGCGGTGGCCTCGGCTCACGCCCAAGCCACCTCCTCGGACAGCTCGGTCGCTGCCCAGCCTCAGCTCCACCTCGAAAAATACGAGGTCAAAGGGGATCGCTTTGAAACCCGCAACGTGGATCGCCCTCGTTCGGAGAACGACATCACTCCCTACGTTGTGATCAACCGGGAGGACATCGACCGGACCGGCGCGGTTTCGATGCAGGATTTTATCACCCAGCTGCCGCAGAATACCTCGAACGCCGTCTCCCCGATGGGCATCGGCAACACCAACGCCAACGTAAGCGTGATCAATTTCCGCGGGCTCGGCGTTTCCGATACACTGGTGCTGGTGAACGGCCGGCGCATGCCCAGCGGCTCAGGCTCAAGCACCGCGTCCGGTCAGGCTGACCTCAATACCATCCCGCTCTCGGCCGTCGACCACATCGAATTCCTGCCCAGCTCCGCCGGCGCAATCTACGGCGCCAACGCCACCGGTGGCGTGGTAAACATCATCCTGCGCAGCGATTACCGCGGCCTGGAGATTTCGGCCACCTATGGCAATCGCACCAGTGCGGGAGACGTCGCCAAGGTCGGCTTTTCGCTCGCCGGCGGCATCGTGTTCAACGAGGGCCGGACCCAATTGATGATGTCGGCGAATTACTCCGATACCAACGGCATGTCCAACCGGGAGGGAGGATTCTATGAACGCATGCGGGCGCGGGTGCTCGAGCGGAATCCCTCGCTCTTCACCGGGCTGGCGTTTCCGACCATCGGCTCGACGACCAACATCCAGCGCGCGACGGGCGCCGCCACGAACTTACCGGTCATCAATACGCGCTATGCGTCCGTCCCGCGCAATTCGAACGGCATCCTGACGGCGTCCCAGCTTATTCCCGATCAAGACAACGACGCGAACAACGGTTGGGGCCTTCGCGGCGGCGGCGGGCTGAACTGGACGCGACAGGCGCAGGGCATCCGCAGTTTCATGGCGGAGTTGACGCACCGCTTCACGAAGGATTCCGAGGCGACCTTGCAGATGAATGTGGGCGAAAACACGGCGCACGTGGAGGACGGCGAGTTCATCCAGGTTTCGGTTCCGGCCGCCAACCCCTACAATCCCTTCGGCACCGCGGCGCTCGGCAGCGCGGGCGTTCCGGTGCTGATCACGTCGTGGCTGAATGACCACGGCAATAATCCGCGGGATACCAAATCCTCGAATTGGAATGTACTGGGTTCGTTGAAGGGCACGCTCCCGGGCGACTGGCGCTGGAACGGCGATGTGTCCTTCGGCCACGCCTCGCAGAGCCGCACCTTGCATACATACCTTGCGTCCCGCCTGACCCAAGCCCTGGCCGGCACCTTGCCGGGATTCACCGGAAAATTCTACAATCCCTTCATTGGGGTCGATAGCGGCGTCACCAACGACCCGGCGATGCTGGCCGAGCTGAGCCGGACCAACGTTCAGGGCGGGAGCACCTCCCTGTGGGCGAGTTCCCTGCGGGCCGGAGGGCCCATCCGGTTTCTGCCGCGGCTCGAGCCGCAGCTCACGCTCGGAGTCGAATGGCGGCTGGATTCGGCCTTCGACGGCCTCAACGGCGACACGGAGGTTGGCACCAACGGCGCCCCCACCGCCACGCCTACGCCCGACGTCACCCGCGAGACCTATGCCGCGTTTGCCGAGACGACCATGCCGCTCATCCATGCGAAAAACGCCAAGCCGTTCGTGAAGCGCCTGGATGTCACCGGATCGGTGCGTTACGAGCAGCAGTCGGGAGAGGTCGACGGAGCCGCCACCGCCATCCGAAAAGGCTCTTACGGAAGCACGACATCTGCGGTTGGCTTTCGCTTCGAGCCGGTCACGGGCCTGACGTTCCGCGCCAGTTATGGCGAAGGCTTCACCCCGCCCAGCGTCGGCAACATCGGGGCTGCCCTCCCCGGCGAAACCCCGGTCACCATCACCGATCCGCGCCGCAACCAATCCTACACCGTTGACAACACCATCAGCGGCGGGAACCCGGGGCTCCGCCCCGAAACCTCCGAGACCTTCAACTTCGGCGTGGTGTTTCAGCCGCGCTGGCTGACTGGCTTCCGGATCAGCGCGGATTTTTACCGGATCGAGAAACAGGATCGGATCATCAACCTCTCTGCCACGACGCTGCTGGCGAACGAATCCCTCTTCCCCGCCGGCCGGATCACGCGGGCCGCGCCGACCGCCGCCGACACGGCCGCGGGCATCCCCGGCGTGATCACCTTCCTCGACACGACGCCGATCAATTCAACCGGATTGGTGACCCAGGGCGTGGACGTGAACGCAACCTACAAGTTCATGCTCGGCGAAAACAAATTCGACGTCAGCGCCCTCGGAACATTCGTGACCACTTTCAAAACCCAGCTGGCCGTCGGACAGCCCTCGCGCGAGGACGTTGGCTGGCCCTACCGCACGGCAAACGCTCCCCTTAAACTGCGCGGAAACGTGCGTTTGTTCTGGAGCCGCAAATCCTATAACGCGGGGGTGACCTGGCGCTACCTTGATTCCTACAACATTACGACGTCTCCCGCCGTCGATCTTGTCACCGGCGGTCGCGTTTCCAGCGCGTCGGAATTCGACGTTCAGGCGAGCTATAATTTCCCGTCCGCCCGCGGACGCTCCGGGGCATCTCGCTGGCTGAACCGCACCACGGTCACGATCGGCGTGAACAATGTGCTCGATCGCGACGTGCCGTTTTACTTCACGGGGATCGCCAGCACCGGGATCGCAGGCCTGTATTACAGCCCACTCAGCGATCCGATGCAGCGCTTCGTTTATGTGTCGCTGAAGAAAAGTTACTGAAAACAAAACTTGGTTCGGTGTGTGCCAGCCGGGGAGGAAGGATCGTGACCAGGGTCACGACGTCTTCTCCGGTTGGTTGCCGATGGGACGCGGCCCTATCTGCCGGAGGGCCCGAGACACGATGCGGCGGTTTCCGGCCGCTGCCTTTGCCAACACATCCTCCGTGGAATTTTTCGCCACCTGTCTAATGACGCGCGCCTTCCCGCCCGGCGTTTCGATCCGCCTGCTTCCACGCCGGCGCTCCCTGATCGCTGGCCGGCCACTTGCCGCGAGGCCCATTGCGGTCGCGAACACGACCTGCCTCCCCCGCGCCATTCCGGTGGGCCGGGAGTCCGCAACGGCCCCGGCCGCCGGGCCCGGGTGACGCGCTGAACCTCTCCCGCAGAATACCATCCCATCTTGAATCCTACTCCCACCAGCACACTTCCCCTCACCCTCGACATGATCCGCGCGGCTCATGATCGAATCCGCGGCAACATCCACCAAACTCCCGTTTTGACCAGCCGCTCGCTCGACGAGCTTTGCGGCGCGAACCTGTTTTTCAAATGTGAGAACTTTCAGAAAACCGGTTCCTTCAAGGCGCGTGGAGCCACCAACGCCGTTTTTTCGTTGCCGAACGACGAGGCGGCTCGCGGGGTTGCGACCCACTCGTCGGGCAATCATGCCGCCGCGCTGGCCCGGGCGGCGATGCTTCGCGGAATCCCCGCGCATATTGTGATGCCAAGCAATTCCAGCAGGGCCAAGCAGGCCGCGGTGCGGCGATACGGTGGCCAGATCGTTTTCTGTGAACCGACCATGCACGCGCGGGTGACCGCGTGCGCTCAGTTGGTGGCAATCACCGGGGCCACGCTCGTTCATCCCTACAACGACAACCGGGTCATGGCAGGCCAGGGCACCGCCGCCCTTGAACTCCTTGAGGAGGTGCCCGCTCTCGACCTGGTGATGGTCCCCGTGGGAGGCGGGGGCCTGCTGGCCGGAACCGCCGTGGCGGTCAAAGGCGTTAATCCGCGCATTCAGGTCATCGGCGTTGAGCCGGAGCAGGCAAACGATGCCTTCCAGTCATTCCGCGCCGGCCAGCTGGTCAGCAGCACGCCGAACACCGTCGCGGATGGGCTGCGGGTGGCCCTCGGCTCTTCGAATTTTCCGATCATCCAAGCCAACGTGGACGACATCGTGACCGTAAGCGAGGCGTCCATTATCAGGGCCATGCAAAGCATCTGGGAGATGCTGAAGATCGTCATCGAACCTTCTTCCGCAGTGCCAGTCGCTGCTGTTGGGGAAAAAAAGCTCCTGCCGTATCGGCGGATCGGGATCATCCTCACAGGTGGGAATGTCGATCTCGGGTCGCTTCCCTGGACTGCCCAGCCGTAATCCGGTAAAATCATCCCTGCCCTCAACGCGCCGGCTTCGGCGAGCCGCACCCTGACCCTGCAGGGGCGCCTCGCCGCAACGAGCAGGTCCCGCCCAGCGGAGGGTGGGGCCGTCGCGGAGAATTTTAGTGTTCCTCGAAAATCCGCTGGAGCTTCCTGGGATTGCTTGTGAGCGAGAGGGCCAGCCGGAGAAGGATGCGGGCCTTGCGGGGCGGGAGATGATCGGCCTGCAGGATGCCGAGATGATGGTACTCCCCTTCCATCCGGACGCGACCGCCGAGACCGCGATTGGTCAGGACGGCAACGATGTGCGGGGTGTCCCGAACGGCCGCCTTGAGGGCGGGCGTCAGGGGGTCCGCGAGGACAAGCCCGCGGGCGCCGGCGAGGACCGCGGCATCGAAGGCTTCACGGCCGGCTTCCTGGTAAGAGGCGATAACATCGACGCGGGGAAGCGCAGCGAGCGGGGCGCCGAGCAGCTTCGAACGGCGGGTATGGCGATACTCGGGCTGACGATAAAAGCGGATTACATCGGGGTCGGCGACGCCGAGCGGGCCGGTGTCGGGGGATTGGAAAGTGTCGGTGCCGCGGGCGCTCGTCTTGATGACGTCGCGCGCGGCGTGGATGCGGCCATTCATGACCACGAGGACTCCGCGGTTGGCACTGGCCGGATCGGCGGCGACGCGGACGGCATCGCAGAGGTTGAGCGGGCCGTCAGGGCTGAGCGCCGTGGCGGGGCGCATCGAACCGGTGAGGATGACGGGCAAGGTGGTCTTGAGCGTGAGGTTGAGGAAGTAGGCGGTTTCCTCGAGCGTATCGGTGCCGTGGGTGACGACAATGCCCGCGGGGGGGTTGGTCGAGGCAAGCGCAGTGGCGATGCGTTCGTGCAGCAGACAGAGGAGGCGGAGGTCGAAGACGCCGCTGTCCACGTTGGCCAAGGCGGAGACACCGAGGCGGGCAAAGCTGGCGAGTTCGGGCAGGTCGACGAAAAGCTGGGCGCTGGAAGTGCCGCCAATTTCGTAGTCTGCAAGACCGGCGCCGACCCGGGAACGGGCCGAGCCCTGGATGGTGCCGCCGGTAGTCAGGACGAGGACGCGAGGAAGGGCGGTTCGACGCACCCGCTTGGAGCGGGAAACGGCCGCCACCGCGGTCCGGGTCATGGATTGCTGCCGGCCGCGGCCAGCGTGATGAACTCGGCGGGAAGGCCGGGCTGCATCGTGTGAAAGGTATGCGCGAGTGCGTTCATATAGCTCGTTTTCTTATGTAATTTATCAATGCGGCACCAGCGAGATCGGACACAACTCTCCCACTTGGGATAACCGTTGCGACAAGCCCAATAGCCGATGAAAATAAAAAAGTAAGTGTCGGCCGGGATCTCATAGGCCACGAGATAGAGAGGTGGTCATGGGGTAATGGCGACGAGTACGCCGGAGTTGATCGATGCGGGAGAGAAGCGAGCCGGCGCGGCCAGTGCACCAGCACCGCGGAGCGGCGGGCTGAAACGTGACTGCCTTGGCGGGATAACAGTCCGCAATGAACATGGTCAGAGCATCGAGATACATGCCCTGAGGAAAAGCTCAGCACCCATCCCCAAGCCTTGGGCGGTGCTCCTCGCGTTGTTCAAGAAATCATGCTTCAGACCGACATTAAGCTGCCCACTCAGGAATACACGACGAGGCACGGCTACCCATCGCCAAAACCCTGCACCTTTTACCCAGCTCACTCCCTCCTCGATCCACACGCCGACGCACAAAACGCAGGCGCGAAAGGCCGGCGGGAGACGCCCCCCGTTCGCTTCTGGTCGGCTCGACCAACTTGCGCAAGCTCTTGACGAGGCGCATCTAGAAGCAAAAAAGCGCCTAGGATAAATCCTAGACGCTTTCTTGAAATGGAGCGGGAGAAGAGACTCGAACTCTCGACGTCCACCTTGGCACGAGGTGGGTCAAAGTTGATATCGAGCTGGTGGTTAAAAAATTAACCTCCACGTAATTTTTAGAGAACAAAACAGAACAAAGTCACACGGGGTGGACTGCGTTTCTGCTGAAAATATCGAGGCAGAAAACGTGTCGGTTGTCACGGAATTCTGCGCATCTAGCGTGGAACTTTTCGCGCAAAAAAAACGTGCGACACTCTATACTCTCCCCAAAAAAGCATCGCACCGAACTCTAGATTGCTACCTTAGTTCAAGCGGTCATCGCGCCTGTGATGGACCAGCTTCGGTTATAATTCTCGCACGCCGCGAAACCCTAAGTTCTTAGTCGCGCTGTCCGGGGTGTTCGCACTGCGCGGCCCGCGAGTTCGACGATAGCGGATGGTGTCTGCGCAACGTTGATCATGAGGCATGCAACAGTAGTAAAAGTGCTGTCCTGCGATCGGTCGGAGCCGTGGTGCTTGGGGTCAGGATTTTTATGACGGGTTAAATCGAATAGTCAGCCAACATTTCCAATGAATGACCTCATGCCACCAGTCATGGTCAGCAACCGTCAACACACGCGATAGCTCTCGATCCCCAGCAATTGGCCGAGCTTGGCCAAGTCTTGCGCAATATGCCCGGTGCCGACGGCACAATGGTGCGCCGGGCCGTGGCTGTTCCAACGGTTGACGAATTCCCGCGCGCCACAGGCGAACCGGTAGCGCGAGTTGGTGTTGCCGATCTCGAGGATCGGCCCGGCGACCGACTCGGCTTCGGCGCACAAAAGCGCCAGCTTGCCGTTCGTCTCCTCAATCACCGAGAGCAAGGTGACCGGCCCGTGCTTCACCGCCATCTCGACGGAAACGCCGCGACCAACCTTGCCATGGTAAACTCCGAGCGGGCGCACCTTGGTCTTGCCCTGCGCAATCGCGATGTGCCCGGGACCGTCGTGCCCCATGAGCACGACATCATCATTGAAATCCATGGCGTAGTATTCTGTGAACGAACCGCCCGCGCCGAAGAGATCCATGATCTTCATCGCCTGGACATTTTTCACCTCATACTCCCCTGCCACTGGCACATGCTGGGCGGTCAGCAATGACGAACCGACGATGATCGACGCCACGGTCGCCTCATTGTCCGCCACGCCGGTGCCCTTGTAATAATAAGCCAGCGAGCCAAGCCGGTGGCGGGCAACGAGGCGGTCCAGCGCCACCGAAGTGCGCGCGGCATCGCGGAGATCGCCTTCCGGGCAATCAGCTTGAACGTCCAGCAGTTCGCGAAACCCGCGCAAGCGTGCTTCGATTTCGCCGGCGGTGACATCGCGCCGAAGCGCGGAAAGCTCGTCCACTTCCAGATGTTCGATGTGGGTGCCGAAGGTCGTGCTCTGCAGCGTGACGTCCGACTGGATATCGAGCATTCCCCCGTAGTAATGCCCCATCAAACCGAGCCGGTTGCCGTTCATGCCAGCCGCCACCCGGGCCGCCTTCACCCAGGCATCGATCTCCCGCCAGCATTGCGGGTCGTCTTCGAGCATCCCAGTAACTTGGAAGAACCGGACACCCGCGCGCTTGAACACGTTTGCGATCTCTGGCACCGGGCACGCCGCACAATGCGCGAGCCACTCGCCGGTCATCTTGGTGCGGTCGCCCATGCGGTTGAATACTTGGTAATCGATCGCCGCCGTCGGCTGCAGGTTGAGCACGACCACCGGGACTTTGGCGCGCTGGACCACGGGCAAAACCGTCGATGAAAGTGCGTAGGTCGTGACGTAGAGAAAGATAATGTCGACATCCTGCCGCCGGAATTCACGCCCGGCTTCAAACGCGCGGTCGGGGTTGTCCACCAAACCCACGTTGACGACCTCCACTTCCGGCCGGCCCAACCTTGCCGCCACGCTGGCGAGATACCGCTGCAACCGCTCGCGCAATCCCGGGAATTGAGCCCAATAGGCCTCCAGTCCGATGCCGAAAAGGCCGATTCGTGCCCGGCGCTGCGGCTGGCTGGTTTCCGTGTGGGGTTCGGTCAGTGTCTTCATTTCGTGGGCAATGGGTCGCTTAGTTTCCGCTGCTGGTCGTGATCGTCACCGGCCCGAGGAGGCCGGAACTGAGCAGAGGTGAGCTGGCTTTATAGGGGTTCCGTGTGACAAAGGTGTAGCGGCCGGTCTTGATCGTCTTTCCAGCCATGAACCCTTCCTTCCACGACAGCGCACGCGCATCGGCATCCGCCGGCTGGCGGTCTCCGATGAGCCGGTTGGGCCAGCGGTTGGCCACCTCAACCTCGAGGTGATTGCCGGAACGCTTTACCGCCGTGCTGATGTCAACGCGCCACGGCGCCGTCCACACGGCGCCCAAATCGACGCCATTGAGACGCACCCGGCAGATGTCCCGCACGGTGCCCAGTTCCAGGAACAAGGCGCCCTGCGACTTCGGCTCCGGCGCTCCAGCCGGCAAATCAAAATCCTTCCGGTAGGTTGCAACGCCCGAGAAATAGCGGATGCCGGAGTCCGTCTGCGTCGTCCAATCCTGCAATGACGCCATCGTGACTTTGTCCGGCGCACCACGTCCTGCGGGGAACGAAACCTCCCAAGCGCCATCGAGAGCCATGACCTGCTGCGAGGCCGCGAAGTTGGCCTTACTGAGTTTCGCCGGATCCGGGCTGCCGCGCGCCGTGCGATTGAAGACGACGAAGAAACTCTGGTTCGCGGCAAACTTCAGCGGCACGGTCGTCACGCCGGCCTTCCGGGCGAAATCAGACAGCGGGCGTTCGCCACCCGTCATGGGATCCCACAACTCCGGCGAGCCACCTTCCGTGCGGAACGAGCAGTCGGCGACGCACTCGCGGTCGCTGCGGTTGGCGACAAAGTAGATATCGTGCTCGGCAGTTTGCCGATGTGTGTAGCGGATCGGGCCGTTCGACTGGAAATTTTCCGAGACACCCAGCTTCCGGAGCAGCCGGGCCGTCGCATTGTAGGCCGGATACAACGCGCCCGCGGACTGGGTCGAGGTCACGCGCAGCTCCCCGCCCCAGAAAATTCTGCCCTTTCCATAGGTTCGCTCGCCAACCTCTGAAGGAACTTCATCCGAACCCCAAATGGCCGCCGCCGCCTTGCGCACTTGGGCATCGCTCTCGGGGTATCCAACAAGGCTCGGCGAACGAGACGGTGGTTCACCAATGACAGTGGCACCCGCTTCGATCAATTGGCTGATCTTGGCCAGCAAGGCCGGCGTCATGGTTGCGATCTGGGGCAACACCAGCACGCGGTAGCTGCTCCCGCCCGGGAACTCGATCCTGCCGTCTTTCACCTGGGCCCGGGCAATCAAGATTCCCGGCGCGCAGCCATCAAAGTTGTAGCCCAGGCGATCTGGCAGGATCGGGTCATCGCTGGTCAGGGCCGAAGCCGGCGCGCGGAACACCTGCGGCGCGCCTTCGGGCGTCAGATATAGGATGTCGGCAACCGTCACGCCTTGGCGCAGCAGGTAGGAGCACCTCGTGATATAGCGGTGCACCCCGTCGACCATCGGCCACCAAGTCTGGTTGCTGTTCCAGTTTACGCCGTAGGGACCGAACATCATGCCCGGCAGCGCCTCCTTGCCCAGCGGCTGGTGCTGGAAGGTATGGAACAGGATCCGGTTCACACCCGTGGCAAACGCCCAATCCATCTGGTTCTTGAGCACCGCCGGATGGAGCATGTAAGCATCCCGGGCGGTAAAGGACTCCGTTCCGACGACGGGCCGTCCCATCGTGTGTGCGATCGAGGCAGCCTCGATGCAGCTGAAAGACGAGTCATACGTGTTAGCCCAGAATTCGCCCATCGGGACATCCGCCACCGCACCCATCTCTAGGTCGGCGGTGGGGTTCATGTCGTAGGGCTCGATCGAAAGCGTCATGCCGTTGTCGTGCGCGAATTTTTTCATGCGCCCGGCGTGGTTTTCGATCACCAGCTCTTGGGCGGTCTGGCGCAAATCCCAGAGGAAGCGTTCGGTCTTTTCCGCACTGTCCACGACGCGCCCGGTGTAGGCGGGATACCAGGGTTGCGGATCATAACCGCGGCGGCGCGTAAACTCCTCGCGGAATTTCGGCGTCCAGTTCTGCGAACCCATTTCCCAGCTGTCGATGTGCATCATCGTCCAGCCCACGCCTTCCTTTCTCGGCCCAACCTGCTGCAGCAGTTTCACGGCGTATTGCTGAAGATGGTCGTCGAGCGCCTCGGCCGAGAACTTGTCGCTTTCAAATCCATAGCCCGCATGCGGCGCCGGCCGGCTGTTGGCGCCGTTGTTGCGTGCGCCAAAGCGCATGACCGTCCAGTTGCCAGCGGGGACTTCCCAATCGAGCGTGCCGTCCGGGCGCAGCTTGCTTGTGAGATCGACTACTTTCCCTGAA
This sequence comes from uncultured Oleiharenicola sp., assembly GCA_964515595.1. GTDB lineage: Bacteria > Verrucomicrobiota > Verrucomicrobiia > Opitutales > Opitutaceae > Lacunisphaera. The sequence continues at coordinate 302,461 of CAZEUN010000003.1, forward strand.
GCGATGGCGGATTCAGCCGGTGCCGCTTGCTCAGGTCGCGCAGCGGCGAAAAACGGCTTCACCCCGGGCCGCGACGTGTAAGGCGGGCGATAATATAAAGCCTTCTCATCGGCATCCGGAATCTCCGCTGTTCCCGCGGGCGTCGGGAACGCCAGCACCGTCACATCGCTGTAATAGGCGTCGCGCCGGGCCTTCAGCTCTGGCGAGAGCGTATCGAAAAAGGGCTTCTTCGGCGGCGGCACCGCCAGCGTGCCTTGGAAACGCGATGGGCCGGTCACGTTGGTTGAGCTGGCGACGAGGTGTTGCATGGATTCCTCAGGTTTGACCCAAGGCCCGCCGCTCCCTGCCCACCCCGGGCCCGAACCCAGCATGATTTCCAAACCGAGCCGCTCCGCGTCACGCACCGCGTGCACGAACATCTTTTCCCAAGACTCGCTCATGAAGTTCACCGGGCCCCGCGGGATTCCCAGATCCACTTCCTGGATCAACGCGCTGCCCAATCCGGAACGCGCCATGGTTTCCAATTCGGCCGTCATGGCCGCTTCGTCCCGGTTGCCATCGAGGAAATACCAATACACGCCCGGCCGGGCCGCATCCGGCGGATTAATAAATTGCGCGTTGAGCGACGACTTTGGCCCGCCAGAAGCGGGTTGCTGTCCTGCGGCGCCACACACGGCAACCAAGCATCCGAGGGCAACGATCGTGGGGAGAAAGTTTTTCATAAGGGCAGTTTCGGCAAATGCGCAGGATTAGGTTCAGGGTGCGACCTGGAGCGTGACGGGGCCAAGCAGGCCCGCCGGCAAGAGGGGAGCATCGGGTTTCACCGTGGCCAGGCTGAGTGAGGTCAACCGCTGCTCAACCGGCAGCGCGGCATCCCCGACTAGGCGGTTGTTCCACGGGTTGGTGATTTCGACTTCGAGAGTGTTGGTGCCGGGTTGAAGAGCATCGGTGACATCCGCCCGCCACGGAGCCGTCCACAGCGTCGCGAGTTCGCGTCCATTCAACCGGATCCGGGCCACGTCATGCACTTCACCGAGATCCAGCCAGACGCGCGCATTCGGCGTGTTCATCGCGGGCCGCTCGAAGGTCTTACGATACATCGCGTGCCCCGAATAGAATTTGATGCCGGGTTCGGCATGCTTCGACCAATCCGTCAGCGCGGCAAAAGTGGCCGAGGCCGGGCCACCCCACTTCGGATCGAAGCGCACTTCCCATTCACCGCTGAGCGTCGCCACGGTTTGAGGCGCCGGGAAATCATTTTGGGAAGATCCCGTGGGTTGCGCCGGGCGCCGGAATACGACGAACCACGACTGGCGCGCCGCGAAGGCCAGTTGCAAGGCAGTGCGGTTGCCCTGCACCGACCAGTTGCCCAAGTCGCGCCGTTCACCGGTCACCGCGTCCCAAAGTTCGGGCTGCCGGCCACTCTCGCGGAACAGGAAATCCGCGGTCTGCTCCCGATCGTCCTGGTTGGTGATGAAATAAATCTCCGCCTCCGGCGCGCTCCGGTGCGTGAACTGGAGCTTCGCATTGGCCGGCGCATGGATTTCAAGGTCGGCCGGGAGTTTGTCCTGGGCAAAGAGCTCCTCAAGGGTGCGTCCCCACACCACGCGTCCTCGGCCAACCGCATGCTCACCTGCGGCGCCCGGCTTGTCGCCCCACAACTCGGCGGCGAGTTGCGCCACCTCGGCATCACCCGCAGGATATCCCGCCAGGCTTGGCGAACGTGTCGGCGCAGGCCCAAGGACGGTCGCGCCGGCCTGCACCAAATCGCGGATCTTGCGCAGAAGTGCGGGCCGCATCGTGGCCAGCTGCGGCAATACCAACACGCGGTAACTCGTGCCATGCGGGAGCACGAGACGGCCATCGCGCACCTCGAGTTTGGTCTCGATCACCTCGGCGTTGATGTAGTCGAAGTCACGACCGGCCGGCAGCGCGGGTTGGCGCACGCCCGTCATCTTGGGCGCATCTTCTCCGATAAAATAAGCCACATCGGCGACGCGCCAGCCTTGCTGCAGCAGCCAGCATGAGCGGCGTTCGTAATCGATCCACGCCTTGCTTTGCTCAAACCAAGTGTTGTGCGGGTTGATTTCAGTGCCCCACGGTGCATTGAGGCCTGGCACCCGGTCCGTCCAGGGCTGGTGGATCATCACGTGCAGCACGACATGGTTGATGCCCTCGCAAAACGACCAGTCGCCGCGCGACCGCAGCATACCGGGGGAATACTGGAATGGCGGGCCACCCGTAAACGACTCCGCCGAGACAAAGGGCATGCCATAAGTATTGGCTGCCGAGGAGGCCGCGCGGCATTCGATCGAGCCGAGGATTCCGGTCACCCAAAATTCGCCGCCGATCCGCCCCGAAGCGCCGCCGTATTTCAGAAACTCGCTCGGGAAACCCCAATGGCCGTAGTTCTCCAGCCAAAGGCCGAGGCCTTGCGCGCTGGCTGCTTCCTTCAAACCTCCGACATATTCGGTCGCGACACGATCGGCCACCAACCGGCGCAAATCCCACAGGAAGCGTTCGCTCTGGTCGGCACTGCCCACGATGCGTCCGGTGAGCACCGGCAGCCAGGGCTTTGGGTCATAGTGATAAGCGGCTTGAAACAGCGCGTCGAAACCGTCGGTCCAGTTCTCCGGGCCGGTTTCATAGCTGTCGGCAACGACAGTCGTGAAGGCCTTGCGTTCCTCCGCGGGTATCCGCCGGAGCATCTCGCCCATATACGCATCGAAGTGCTGCTGGGCGACCGCGCGGCTCATCTTGTCGGCCTCAAGTCCTTTCCCCGCCCCGGAGACCGGATGGTTTTCCGCGCCAGTCGGGGTCATCCCCGAGCGCACGATGACCCAATCGCCCGGCGGCGCGTCCCATTTCAAAGTTCCATCCGGCGCCAGATTGGCGGAGAGGTCGCGCACCTCTCCGGCGGGCACCGCGAGGTGGGGATCGTTCGCCTCCGGCTGCGTTGGCCAGAGATAGGCATCCCACATCGGCAAAGGCGTCGGGTGCATTTTCCCGAGCTGCTTTTCCACGTATGATTCCAGCCGGGCGGCGGAGGACAGACCGATTTCGGCAATGGCCGGATTTCCGCTTTTCCCCGCATAGCCGGTGAAAACCAGGCGGAAGCGTTTTGCGCTGACCGCGGGCAACGCAACGGTCACCGGGCCGCGCGGCATCGGGCCGACGTTGATTGTGGTGTTGCCACGCTCGCACCGGAATTTCCGGACGGGGTTCCAGCCGCCGGCTTCTTCGGCAAACAGTTCGCACGCAGCGGCGAAGCCCTGCGGCGCCGGCACAATCTCGAGCGTCCGAGCGGTCAACGGCTGGCTGAGTTCAATCTCGATCGTAAACGGCGCCCTGCCCCGGCCGGCATCGGCGGGAATCGCAATGGCCGTATCGAGGTCGCCGTCGACCAGCTTCTGCGCATCCGCCACCGCCGGCGAACACACCACATGCGGCGACTTGGCCGCGAGCGTATCGGTGTCGTTGAGCGGCGCGGGAAACGCCAGCACCGCGATGTCCTGGAAGGGTTCGCGCGGCACGGGCAATTTGGCTTCGAAATGCATCGGGCCGGTCACGCGCGTTTCCGACGACGCGACGTAGCGCATGGCTTGCGCCGGCTTGATCCAGGGTCCGCCCGACTGGCTCCAGCCGGGGCCGTTGAACATGCCGATGTTCACGCCGACGCGCCCGGCTTCACGGGTCGTGAACCGGACCAGATCCCACCATTCATCGCTGAGCATCTGCACATTCCCCATCGGCTGGTTCTCCTGATAGATATTGCCGATGAACGCCTGGCCGATGCCTACGCGCGCCATCGCCTCCAGATCGCGCGTGATGCCTTCCCGCGAGACCTGGCCGTTGATCCAATACCAATAGATCCAGGGCTTGGTCTTGGCCGGCGGGTTGACCCAGCCACTGACAAGCGCGTCGGGTGTTGCCGCGAGCACGGCGCCGTTGACGAGCAAGGCGAGCAACAGAATCACGCGCTGGAGCGCGCGACTTAGGCGGGCGAGTTCACTTCGTTGGATGGAGGTAGGCATCGGGGCGGTTGGGCGTCGCCGGCCGTTTGACCGGGGGTTGAGCCCGCTTGGGCTTAGTTTCAGGCCACGCGCTTAAAACGGGAAGGAATTACTGGACCAAGGCCGCGGCTTGCCGGGAGGACTGCGATAAATTGCAAGGGGTGGGGTTTCATACTCAACGGCGATGCCTTTCAGTTGGGATTTATGTTTTATCAATTTCAGCGCCGCAGTTGAATAGACGGCCTGGCTTTTTTTATGCAGAAAGTGACACTACACTCCCGGGATTGCTTCAGACATCCCCCGTGCACCATCTTCCCGCGTCACGATAGGACGGAGATGTGACCGCAGCTGACTCCACTCACATCCCGCGCGGAGCAGCCCCTCCTCTTGGAAGAACACCCCCCGCGTCTTGCGCGGCCCCGCAAAAGTTCATCCATCCGCGGCCTTCAGGCGCGAATCCGGCATCTCTCCCGCCCTGTGACATAGGTCAGCCCCTGCCCCGAAGAATGTTTTGTTTGGCACAAATTATACATGCCAATGATCATTTCGACAATTCCGCGCCGCGCGCCGATCGGTTAGACTCGGCAGCAGTGAAGACATGCACTGCGGGATAAAACCCAAGGCGGCTGGCTTCGCAGATACGAAAGATTTTCCATCCACCACAATACCCCCGCTCCAGCAGATGGAGCTGTCACCCCTCCCCCGAAAGTCACCCCAGCTTGCCGCCGGCCCTGCCGGCGGACAGCTATACAAACCCAACCCTAACGTCATGACTGCGCAACAATCCGCCCTCCCTCTGGGTCGCACGCTCCTTTGCCTGCTCGCCCTGCCCCTTGGCCTCGCCGCCCAAACCGCGGCGCCGGTCCAACCCAGCCGGGAGACCCCCTCGACCAAGCCGCTTCCGAAAGGCCCGGAGGTGGCCGCCTCCGCCGATTCCCCCGCCGCGAAAGCCGACGATGAGGTCTATCACCTCTCGCCTTTCACCGTCTCCAGTTCCGCGGAGGAAGGATATCTCGCCACACAATCGCTCAGCGGCACGCGCATGCGGAGCGACCTGCGCGACGTCGGGTCGGCGGTCACCGTTTTCACCGAGCAGATGCTGCAGGATCTCGGCGCCAACAGCCTGATGAGCATCGTCCAGTTCGCGCCGAACGCCGATCCCTTCCTCATCACGTCCGACGACATCACCGGCACCGGCAACAGCGCCATCAACGAGGCGAACAAGATCGTGATGCGCGGTGGCGCGACAACGGTAGTCAGCCAGGACTTCTTCGCTTCGAATGTGCCGAACGACCGCTTCTCCACCGAGGCGCTCACCTTCTCCCGCGGCCCCAACGCCATCCTCTTCGGCCTGGGCAACGCAGCCGGCGCCTTCCTCTCCTCCACCAAACGGGCCAAGTTCAAGCAAGCCACAGCCCTGGACTACCAGGTCGATGACCGCGGCACCTACCGCTTCACACTCGACCACAACCAGCCGATTGTCCCCAAGGTGCTCGCGATCCGCTTCGCCGCGCTCTACGAGAACGCCAACAACTTCCGCTCCCCGACAGAGAGCCTGCAACGCCGCCAGTTCGGAACCCTGACCTTCACGCCGTTTAAAAAGACCACCATTCGCGTCAATTATGAGCGCGGCGACGTCGAGCTTCCCGCCCTTCGCCCGTGGCCGGCCTACGATGCTTACAGCCCTTGGGTCAAAGCCGGCAGCCCGATCATTCCCACGTTCACCAACGTGGCGACCGGCAAGCCCGCCGGCACCGAGAACAACGCCTTCACCGGCGTGACCTCCACGCAGCTTTCACCGGCGGGAACGCAGGTCCCCGGCATGCGCTGGACCAACTCCGGCCAGAGTGCGCTGCCGAGCTATGCGACCGGCTTTCCGGTGGTCGGCGCCGGGTTCCGCTCCCTCGTGGATCCCGCCATTTATCCCACGGTGGTCAGCAACCACGGCAACACCTCGTTCCAGATCCATGACTACCGCCAGAAATCCGCGTTCGTGGAGCAACAGATCGGGGACAACTTCTTCGTCGAACTGGCCTATAACCAGTTGGACAACCGCATCACCCGCATCAACGGCCTTGTCGGCCAGTCGGACTTCATCTTCGTCGATCCCAATGCCAAGCTGCCCAACGGAGCGAACAACCCCAACGTAGGCATGCTCTACACCCAAGGCGGCTCCACCCGCCTCGATAATCCCACCGCCGCCGACAACTACCGGGCCTCCGCCTCCTACGACCTTGATCTCACCCAGCGCAAGAATTGGGTGCGGCATTTGGGACGCCACCAAGTCGTGGCCTTTGGCGAATATTCCAACTCGCGCAGCTGGAGCAGCAACAACCAGGCCTATAATGCGAGCGGGCTAACCCCTTCGCTGGCCTTCAACAATGCCCAGAATGTCCTGCAATTCCGTTACTATTTTGATCCAAGCAAGGGGCTGGTCGGCACCCGGGCCGGTGACTTCCTCCGCTCGATGCCCGTTCTCTATGCCGGCGATCCGGTCCCGGCGGCCGATCCCAGCGGGATCACCCCGGTCTTCCTTGCCCAGCAAGGCCCCATTGGCAGCGAGACCAAGCTCGATACCCGCGCGGTCGCCCTGCAAAGCTTCTTTTGGGGCAAGCGCATCGTCCTGATCAACGGCTGGCGAAAAGACACCCAGACCAACTGGTCCATGGTTCCCGCCGATGTGGCTGCACTCCGGGATCCCATCACCGCCGCCGCTCCCCGTCCGGACGGAATCGATGTCAGCTCCTTCGTCCCCAACAACAAAACCGAACGCGGCGGTTCCACCAGCACGCATGGCATCGTTTTCCATGTGCTGCCCTGGATGAGCCTGAGCTATAACATTTCCAACAACTTCCAGGTCAACGCCGGCACGCTCAACCAATTCGGCGACCTCCTGCCGAACCCGCGTGGCGAAGGCAAGGACGCCAGCCTGCGGTTCAACCTTCTCCAAAACCGCGTGTTCATCGACCTGACCTATTACACCAACGAGGTCAAAAACGCCGCCGAGAACGTCCAGAACACGCCGGCCGGAAATTTCAGCAACTACGACGCGGTCTGGACGGCCATCGCCCAGTTCACCGGTGACAACAAATACCGTTCCTTCCCCTACTCCAATGTGGCCACCACGGAATCGGATATCGTGGGCACCAAATCCACCGGTTGGGAGGCGTCCGTCACCACCAATCTGACTCCGGAATGGCGCTTCACCATCAATGGCTACACGAAGACCGAGTCGCTCACCACCGACCGCGGTTACTATACCTTCCAATACTTCGACGACTTCTTCCTTCCCACCATCAAGGCGCAGCCGGCCTGGCAGGGCCTGACGGTGACGGGTGCGAACAAATCGGTCGCCTTGGTCGTCGCGGACATCGAGCAGACCCTCGCCAACCTGCGCGCCTTGAAAAGCGTGCCAGCCGGCAACTTCAGCTCCAAGTGGGGCGTCAACATGATCACCAGTTATAACCTCCGTCGCATCCATGCACTCAAGGGTGTGACCGTGGGCCTGAACATGAACATGCGCGGCAAAGCGGTGAATGGCTATGCGGTGGATGCCAAGGGTCTCCTCGATCCCGCCAAGCCGTATTATGCCCCCTCCTACGCCGTGTTCGGGGCGATGGCATCTTACCAGCGCAATATATTCCACAACCGCCTGACCTGGCAGGTCCAACTCAATGTGCGCAACCTCTTCGATCGCTACACGCTCTACCCGCTGCGCGCGGTGGACCGTCTCGATGGGACCGGCTTGCCGGCGGTGGCCCTCTACACCCTCCGGGAGCCCCGCACCTTCCTCCTCACCAACTCCATCAAATTCTAAGCCCACGGCAGGGCCCACTGCATTTGCCGTCATCACCGACTCCCGGCAGCTTGCGCTCCGGGAGTTTTTGAGTCCGCCTTTGTCTTCATCCCTCCGTTGCGCCGGCCGGTCGCGGGATCCGGTGTCAATCAGGCTTCATTTTTCCGCCTCATGAAAAACCGTTTCCCCCGGCCGTCCCGCCTGCACCACCTCGCCTCCATGGGATTGCTGATGGCGTCGCCTCTCTTCGCGGACGTCCGGCTGCCGGCAATTTTCTCCGATCACATGGTGTTGCAACGCGCGGACCATGCGCCGGTCTGGGGCGCCGCCAACCCCGGCGAAAACGTCACTGTATCACTCCACGGTCGCACTGCTTCGGCCCAAGCCGGCCCTGACGGGCGCTGGCGGGTCGATCTCGATACCTCCACCCTCGGCGATGGCCCCCAGCAACTGGTGGTCGAAGGCACGAACCGGGTCGTCATCGACGACGTGCTGATCGGCGAAGTCTGGCTCGCCTCCGGACAGTCGAACATGGAATTGACGCTGGCCGTCACCACGGGCGCCAGGGAGGAAATGAGCCGGCCGGAAGACAACCGGCTGCGGGAATTCGCGGTGACCAAAAACCCCTCGGAAAAACCGCAGGACTGGGGCGAGGGACAATGGCGGATCGCCCGCCCGGACACCGTGGGCAAGTTCTCAGCCGTCGGCTATTATTTCGGCCGGACGCTGCGCCGTGAATTGAATGCGCCCGTCGGAATCATCAGCGCGGCATTTGGCGGAACCTGCGCGGAAGCCTGGGTGAGTCCGGAAGCCGTCGCGCGGGATCCCCTCCTGCAAACGGACGCCGCCCAGAAATTGGAAATCATGCGGCACCGGCCGGCCCGCGTGGCCAGCTATCAACAGGACCTGCGCGCCTGGCTGAAGGAAAATCACCGCGAGGACACCGAAATCGACCTGGCCGCAGGACAGCCGCAACCTCTGTCCGTGGGAGATTGGCATGAACTCAAGGTGCCGAACTCCCTCACCCAAGCCGGCATTCCCACCGGGGGATCCGTCTGGCTGCGCAAACAGGTTTCCTTGCGTGAGACCATGGAGGGAAAGCCCCTGCGTCTCGAACTCGGGCCGATCCCGGGCCTGGTCGCGGTTTATTGGGATGGCACCGCCATCGGGCGCATCACGGCGGAGACGGCGGGCAGACAAATGGGTGGACTCTTCCAAGTGCCCGCGGCGAAAGCCACCGCGGGAGCGCATGAATTGCTCGTGCGGATCTTCTCCCCCACTGGCCGGGAAAGCTTCACGCCCGTCCGCGTCACCGCCGACCTGAACCACAGCGTCTACTTCACCGGAAATTGGGAGGCGCGAGTCGGCTACCAGCTGCCCGCCCTGCCTGCGGCCGCAGCGAAACAGCCGCAACCGCCCGCGGCCGCCCAAGCCCCACAGAACCAAACCTCGTGGCTCTTCAATGGCATGATTCACCCCCTGGTCCCGTTCGGAATCAAGGGCGTGATCTGGTATCAAGGAGAGTCGAACGAAACGCGGGCCTATCGTTACCGCACGCTGTTCGCCATGCTCATCAATGACTGGCGCGCAGCCTGGCAGAAGAGCCCCTTGCCTTTCTACTATTGCCAGTTGGCCAGCTTCCGCGCGCCCGCGACGGAACCGGGCGAAAGCCGCTGGGCCGTCGTGCGCGAGTCCCAGGCTCACGTCCTGTCGCTGCCCAACACGGGCCAGGCCGTATTGATCGACGTCGGGGAAGAGGGCGACATCCATCCCCGCGATAAGCACACTCCCGGGGACCGGCTCGCGCGAATCTCGCTGGCCAAAACCTATGGCAAACCGCTGGCCTACCAGGGGCCGGTCTATGCCGGAATGAAGATCGAGGAATCCCGTATCCGCGTGCAGTTCCAACCCTCGGGTGACGGCTTGGTCGCGAAGCCCTTGCCTGCGGATTATCAGCCGCGTTCCACCGAGCCGGTTACCAAACCGCAGGTGCGGAACAGCCCCGCAAGCGCAGTGGAAGGTTTTGCCATTTGCGGCGAAGACCGGCGCTGGGTTTGGGCGGACGCGCGCATCGAAAACGATTCCGTGGCAGTCTGGTCGGCGAAGATTCCGCATCCGGTGGCCGTCCGTTATGCCTGGTCCGACAATCCGCCCTGCAATCTCTACAACCGCGAGGGGCTGCCCGCCATGCCCTTCCGCACGGATAATTTTCCGGTCGTGACGGAAAGCGGTGAAAGCGGGAGCACGAACGACAATTGAAAACACCCTCACTCGTTTACCATCCCATGCCATTTGCCCTCACCTCTTCCGCCCGCTGCCTCCGTTCCTTGCCCCGCCTTTGCGGTTTGCACCCCGTCGTCCGGCTCGGGCTGCTCTTAGCCGCCGCGGGGCCGCTGCTGGCCAAGGCCCCACCGCCGCCCAACATCATTTTCATCCTCGCCGACGATCTGGGCTATGTGGACACCAACCGCTACGCCGAGCACCTGACCGGCGTGCCTGCGGAAAAACAGTATTACGAAACCCCCAACCTGGACCGCCTTGGCCTTGAAGGCACGGCCTTCTCCCAAGGCTATGCCTGCCATCTGTGCGCCCCCAGCCGGGCCGGCCTCATCACCGGGCGCAACGCCGCGAAAATCGGCTTCATGACGGCGACCGCCGGCACGGTTCGGACCTACTACAACCAAGGCCGCACGCCACCGCCCGGTTACATGGCGGCTGATGCGATTTATTGGGGTGAAGGTGAAAAATTCGACCGTCCGCAGGCGCTGCTCAACGGCTCCACGCTCGATGCCGTTCCTTCCGGCCAGCCGCTCGACCAGGGGCGCGACGAAATCAGCTTTGCCGAGGCGCTTGCCGGCTATCGCACCGGCATCATCGGCAAGTGGCACCTCGGCAACCACGGCGCCAAAGGCTGGCAGCCGCATGACCAGGGCTTCGAGGAACTCGCTTATTTCGACGAAGGCGGTTCGCCCTATTTCGACTGGCGCAAGCTTTGGGATCGGAAAAAGAAGGTTTTCGCCACGATGCCCCAAGCGGAGCTGGCTGTGGGCAAAACCGATCCAGCCACCGAGAAGGCCTACCTCACCGAAGCGCTGACCGACACCGCCGTTAATTTCATCCGCGAGCAGGCCGCGGCGAAAGACGGCCGTCCCTTCTGCCTGTATTTCTGCGAGTTCGCCGTGCACACGCCGTTCCAGGCGAAACCCGAAGACATCGCCTATTTCGAAAAGAAAGCGACGAAGGGTTGGAACGGCCACAACAACGCCACCTATGCCGCCATGCTCAAGGGCCTCGACGACTCGGTCGGCCGCCTTTTGCAGGTGCTCAAGGAAACCGGTTTGGATAACAACACCGTCGTCGTCTTCATGAGCGACAACGGCGGGGTCACCTACACAAAACCCGCCGCCACCAGCAATGCGCCGCTGAAGGGCGGCAAGGCCTTGATGTTCGAAGGCGGCATTCGCGTGCCGCTGGTCTTCCGGTGGCCCGGACACGTGCCAGCCGGCCAGTGGTCGGACGTGCCGGTCACCTACGAGGACATGTTCCCCACCCTGCTGGATATGGCCGGCATCGACCCCAAGCCGCACTACAACCGGATCGACGGCCGGTCGCTGACCTCCTTGTTCCGGGATCCCACCAACAAATCGCACGGCTATGCCCGCGACACGTTTTACTGGCATTACCCACTGAACGTGCAGGTGGTTAATCCCGAGGACGGCGTGCCTTCGGCCCCGCACTCCGCCATCCGCGAAGGCGACTACAAGCTGATCTTCGATTGGAGCGGCCACACCCTGCTCTACGACCTCAAAAGCGATTTTCAAGAACAGCACGATCTCTCGCCGCAGATGCCGGAGAAAACAAAGGACCTGTTTACGAAGCTCAACCGCTGGCTGGATGAAAACGTGGCGGTGAAATACACGCCGGCGCTGAATCCAAACTACGACCCGCAAAAGGAAGTGCGACCGACGCCTTTCATCGACCAGCGCAAGGCTTTGCTCGGTCCCGCCAAGGCGATCCGCGCCCCGGAAGGCGACCCGCGCCTCGAGGAATTGCTGCTGAATCAAAAGTAAGCAGGCATGACCCACGGGCGGCCGTGTCACGCGATCGCCATCAGCCTCCAGCTTTCTTCAGTCCTGCCACCACTACCCCGACCATGAAAACCCTCCTGCCGGCCCTCACTGCCCTCGGGTGCATGGTTGCCACGGCTGGCCTCGCGCGTGGGGAAACAACGGCATCGCTGCACGCGCAATTCCTCCACCCGCCCGACGCGGCAAGGCCGGGCGTATATTGGTATTTCCTGGATGGAAACCGCACCCAGCAGGCCATGACCGCGGATCTCGAGGCCATGGCCCAGTCGGGAATTGGCAGCGCGCTTTTCCAAGAAGTGGACCTTGGAGTGCCGCGTGGCCCCGTGAATTTCATGGGCGAGGCGTGGGAGGATATGTTCGTCCATGGCGTCCGCGAGGCCGAGCGGCTGGGCTTGGAGATCATCCTCGGGTCGGGCCCCGGCTGGGCCGGCAGCGGCGGGCCGTGGGTGAAACCCGAAGAGTCCATGCAGCATCTGGTCGCCAGCACCACCCAAGCGACAGGACCGTCACGGTTTCAAGGCCGGTTGCCCGTGCCGTCACCCCGGAAGCCTTTTTTCAATACGCTCACCCCGGCATTGGTGAAGCAACGCGACGACTATTATCGTGACGTCGCCGTGCTGGCGTTTCCGACCCCGGCGGAAGCAGGCGAAATCAAGGATGCCGACGAAAAGGCGCTTTATTACCGCTCTCCTTACACGGCAGGAAAGGCAGTGAAGTCTTTTTTGGCCCCTTCCACCCCGGGCCCGGCCATCGCGGCCGATGCGATCATCCCGCCGGGAACCGTCCTCGATCTGACCAAACAGCTGCAAGCGGACGGTTCGCTCGACTGGGAAGTGCCGGGCGGCCACTGGACGATCATGCGTTTCGGCGCGCGCAACAACGGCGCCAACACCCGGCCGGCCCCGCAAGCCGGTTATGGTTTCGAATCCGATAAGTTTTCAGCCACCGCGCTGGACGGCCATCTGGCCGCATACGCCGCCAAGCTCCTCAAGAAGACCGAACCGCGGAAAGCCGGCGTCGGCTGGACCGCGGTGCACATCGACAGTTGGGAAATGGGCGCGCAAAACTGGACGCCGAAATTCCGCGAGGAATTCATGCGGCGCCGCGGTTACGACCCGCAACCCTGGTATCCCGCCTACACCGGGCGCGTGATTGGCAATCCGGAGATGACCGAACGCTTCCTGTGGGACGTGCGGCAGACCGGCCAGGAGCTGCTGATCGAAAACCATGCCGGGCACTTCAAACAATTCGCGCACGACAATCGCATGGGTTTCTCGATCGAGCCATACGGCATGAATCCCACGGCCGACCTGGAGTTCGGCGGGGTCGCCGACATCCCGATAGGAGAATTCTGGGCCAACACGCACAATGCCGCCTATAGTTGCATCGAAGCCGCTTCCATCGCCCACACCATGGGCCGGCCCGTCGTTGGCTCGGAGTCCTTCACCGCGCGGGACGCCTTCGTGCTCCACCCAGCGGGCATCAAGAACCAGCTCGATTGGGCGTTTGCCACGGGCATCAACCGGATCCTGTTTCACACATTCCAGCATCAGCCGCTCGGCGACGATGCCCTGCCCGGCCTGATGTTCGGTCCCTATGGCATCAACTGGAACCGCAACCAAACCTGGTGGCCGATGGTTGACGGCGTCCACCGCTACATCACCCGCTGTTCCTACCTCCTGCGCCAGGGCGTAACGGTTGCCGACATCCTCTACCTGACCCCGGAAGGTGCGCCGCAGGTTTTCCGCGCGCCGGCGTCGGCCCTGGTGGGCGACAATGCAAACCTCCCCGACCGGCCCGGCTACAACTTCGACGGCTGCGCGCCAGGAACCTTGATCGCGCGGGCCCGCGTGCGTGACGGCCGGATCGAATTCCCGGAAGGCAGCAGCTACCGCGTGCTCGTGTTGCCGGACTTCGAGACGATGACCCTGCCCTTGCTCGAAAAGATCGAGGACCTGCTCAAGCAGGGAGCCACCGTGGTCGGCAATCCTCCCCATCGTTCCCCCAGCCTTTCGGGATATCCCGATTGCGATGTCGCGATCCAGAAGAAGGCCACCGCACTTTGGGGCGCAGAAACGGTTCCTCCGGAGAAAAGCGTCCGGGCGTATGGGAAAGGACTCCTCTACTGGGGTGGCAACCTGCGCCCCGGCCCGGCCCCGGCCGGCGAGGCCTTGTATCCGGCTTACGAGGCCACCGCGGATTTGCTGCATGAACTCGGCCTGCCCGAGGATTTTCGTTCGGACGGCCCCATTCGCTACACGCACCGGCAAACCTCCACCCATGACATCTTCTTCGTGGCCAACCGCAGCGACGGCGAGGTGGCAGCCGGCTGTTCCTTCCGGACCGAGGGCCACGCCCCGATGCAGTGGGATGCCATCACCGGCGAGGAGCGTCCGCTCCCTGACTTCGCCCAACGCGACGGTGTCGTCACCGTGCCACTGAGATTTGCGGCACATCAGAGTTTTTTTGTGATCTTCGAGCGGCACGCCAATGGCCTGTCTCCCGGTGCCTCCCCGGTGCACCGGAACTTCACCGACCTGAACCGCGCCGCGGTCCTGGACGGGCCTTGGGAGATTTCCTTCCAGCCAGGGCGCGGCGCACCCGACAGAGTCACTTTCCCTGCCTTGGAAGATTGGATCACCCGCCTCGAACCCGGCATCCGCTACTTCTCGGGCATCGCCACCTACCGCAAGGATTTCGATTTGCCGCCAGGCCTCGCGAATCCCGCGGCGGCCGGCAGCCTGTTCCTCGACTTGGGAACCGTGCGGGACATTTGCCGGGTGAGGCTCAATGGCGTCGATCTCGGCGTGGTTTGGACGGCACCGTGGCGCGTCAATATCGGTGCCGCGGTAAAATTCGCCGAAAACCGGCTGGAAATCGAAGTCGCCAACCGCTGGCCCAACCGGCTCATCGGCGACCAGCAGCCGGCGGACGCCGAAGCGCGGACGTTGACATGGCCTGAGGGCCTTCTGGGCGGAAAGAGTTTCAAGACTGGCCGCTATACCTTCGTCGTCGGAAAACCTTACAAAGCAGATTCTCCCTTGCTGAGTTCCGGCCTGCTCGGGCCGGTTGCCATCATGGTGGGCGATCAAAACGAAACGAGATAAGGAACCACAAACGCCCGCCCCTTTTATGCATAACTCCAACCCTACTGTCCGGAGCCACATCCCCTGCCGCCTCATGCGCTGGCCACTGCAGGTCTTCGCCGCATGCCTCGCTGGCATTGCGGCGCACGCCGCTGCCGGCGACATCCCGCAGGCAAACAAGCCCAACATCGTTTTTATCATCGCCGACCAATGGCGGGCCCAGGCGTTTGGCTTCGCCGGGGATCCAAATGTGCAGACGCCCAATCTGGACCGATTCGCCCGCGAAGCCTGCAACTTTGACCAGGCGGTGTCCGGCCTGCCCGTGTGTTCGCCGGCCCGCGCCTCGATCCTGACCGGCCAGCGCCCGCTCAAGCACGGCGTGTTCCTGAACGATGCCCCCCTCGCGCCGGCCACCCCCTCGATCGCCGATGTCCTTGGGGCGGCGGGATACGACACGGGCTACATCGGCAAGTGGCACGTGGACGGCCATGGCCGGTTGACTTTCATCCCACGCGAACGCCGCCACGGCTTCGACTACTGGAAGACGATTGAGTGCAATCACAACTACCTCAACTCGACCTACTATACCGGTGACGAAACCACGCCGCGAAAATGGGAGGGCTACGATGCCCAGGCCCAATCCCGCGACGCCGGACAATACCTGAGGGATCACGCGACGGCGGCCAAGCCGTTCGTGCTCTTTCTGGCGTGGGGACCGCCGCACGATCCTTACATGCAGGTGCCGCCCGAAATGAAAGACCGATACACCGGCCGGTCGTTTAAGTTGCGCCCCAACGTGCCGGCTGATGCCGAAACAAAGGCCCGCAACGACCTCATCGGCTACTATGCCCATTGCACGGCCCTGGACACCTACTTTGGCGAATTGATGGCGACATTGAAGGACACCGGCCTCGCCGCGAACACGATCGTCGTCTTCACTTCCGACCATGGCAACCTGCTCGGCTCGCACGACGCCTGGAACAAGCAGCAGCCCTATGATGAGTCCATCCGCGTCCCGTTTCTCCTCCGCTGGCCGGCCGGTCTTGGCCAGGAAGGCAGGCGCCTCGCTGCTCCCATCAATTCCGAGGATGTGATGCCGACACTGCTCGGCCTGGCCGGAACGGCGGTCCCAGCGAGCGCCGAGGGAATCGACTACAGCGGCTACTTGCGAGGCGGAGCTGATCCCTCGGACGGAGCCGCTTTGATCACGTGCGTAGCCCCCTTTGGCCAGTGGATCCGGGCGATGGGCGGGAAAGAATACCGTGGCGTCCGCACCGCCCGCTACACCTATGTGCGCGACTTGCAGGGCCCTTGGCTGCTGTTCGACAACGAAAAAGATCCGTTTCAACAAACCAATGTCGTCAACCAGCCGGGGTATAAAGCGGACCAGGACCGGCTCGATGCGCAGCTCCAGCGGAAGCTGAAGGCCAACGGCGACGAATTTCTTCCCGGTGCTGACTATGTCGCCAAGTGGGGTTACCATGTCGATGCCACCGGCACGATTCCCTGGCGCCCCGCCCCGCCCCCGAAAAAATGACGGGGGCTTGAGTCTCTCCGGTGTAGGCTGGGTTTATCCCCGATAAGGGGACGCCTAAGTCGGGCATAAAGCCCGGCCCAAGCAAACTGGCTCAAATCGATACCAGAGCCGAAAGCCATTCGGCCAGGTCTTGGATTATCCAACAAGACCTGGCCTTCGATGGCTTTTAAAGGACACCGAGTGCTTTATTCCGGGCCCGTCCTAGATGCTAGTCGCGCTCAACCACCACCAGCTGGGCACCTCCGACAGTGATACCGGCTGCCGACCCAGCCGAGTTGCAATTCAGGGCAAGGGTCAGTGAGTTGCTGGCGCCTGGCGCCATCACGGTGACCATGCCGACCAAGTTCCATCTGACGACAGATGACGCCGCTTGGTCCTGGCTGACGCTCACTTCCGGGCGGGAATGATTAAAGGTGACGCTGGCGGTCCCACCTGACTGGTCGATGAAGAGGTCCGTCACCCCGGCGGTGGCTCCTTTCGCACATCTCACCTCGGCAAAGACATCGAAGCGTTGCTTCGCGCCGACAAAGGGAATGGTGACCGCCGTGAGTTGCGTGTCTGTATTGGCCGGCGCCGACACGAACGCGGCATTGGTCGATGAATAAACCGGGGCTCCAAACACGTTACCCGTGCCGTTATCCGCATAAAGTTCAGCCGCCGCATTCAGGACGATGCGGAGATTGTTGCGGTAGGCGCGATTGTAGGTCGAAGACGCCTGGGCTTCCACGACCAGGGTGGTATCGCGCCCGATGTTGTCATGCACCTGGATGTTCTCGGTTCCCGCAGCCAGAAGCACGCCCCGGAAATCGTGGCCGGTGTCCCCATTACGGACGATGATGTTATTGGCGATCTCACCGTCACGGACATTGCTCAGGACAATGCCTGCGCCGTTTTGCGAGGCATTCGGCCGCTGGTAGATAAGGTTGTCGGCAATGAAGATTTGCTGCTGCCCATCGACATCAACCGCGCGGAACCGGGCATTGATATGGCTATCAATCAAAGAAAAATGAGGACAGGTCTTGGTGCCCGAAATCCGTCCATACATTCCATATTCAACCGCCACGAACACACAGTGATGGGCGTCAACGCCCTCGACGGTATCAAAATCGAGCGCGCGCACCGCATAATAGGCATGGCAGTTATCCAGCTTGAAGACCGACCCGGCCCCGTCGTCGGAGGACGTAACCTTGTAGGCGAATGAAGAGCTGATCGACGCCTCGGTGCCCGAAAATGTCCCGTTGAAGTAACAGTTGCTCAGGTTGACGTTGATCGTCTCGTTGCACCAGATGCCGCCGTCCCACCCCGCGACTGACGGGGCTGTGAGACCGTAGATATTGATGTTCTCGAAGTGCGCCATCTGGCGCGTGCCGTTGGTGAGAGTCCCGACAATTTGCGCCGAGCCATCCAGCTTGAACGCCACCGAAGTCCCGCCCGTGTCGTTGGTCTTGAAGTCGATATCCTTGACGTCGCAAAATTCCGTTCGATCGGTCGTGAACGTGCACTCGATGCCATAGGTGGTGGCATTTTCCCAATATAGCACAGATTGCCCCGGGCCCGCACCTTTGAGCGCCAGACCGCCGGTCCGGGTAAGTTTTGTAGAGACTTTGTAGATGCCTGCCGGGACAAAAATATCACCGGTGGCATTGAGGGCCG
The DNA here is from genome assembly GCA_964515595.1 of uncultured Oleiharenicola sp. Taxonomy (GTDB): domain Bacteria; phylum Verrucomicrobiota; class Verrucomicrobiia; order Opitutales; family Opitutaceae; genus Lacunisphaera. The sequence goes on from CAZEUN010000003.1 coordinate 320,634, forward strand.
CCTGGATGGCGATGTCGTTTGCGGCGGCGGTGTTGCTCGGGGAGGCACCGTAGTCATCGATGGACGCGGCCGGTAGGCTGTTGGCAATCACGGCTGCAATCATTGCAGCGAGGACTTGGAAAGTCCGGATGAGGCTCTTCATGGAACGATTCATTTTAGGGTAGGGTTAACGTTTCGGGGCACACAAAATCTGGCGTGACCTTTCCTTGGGGAAGTCTGGGGCTGCTGTTGCCGGAGGTTTTATCAATTTTGGCGTCGCGCTTGAATAGCCGGTCTGGCATTTCTTATGCAGAAAGTGACACAGCGGGCCCAAAATTATTTCAGTTACGTTCCACCCCATCCCGATGCTTCGCTATGGGGCGCGGCGGTGACGGCAGCCGGCTTCACCCGCATTCCGCGCGGGGCTGCGTATCCTCCGGGCGGCCACCCGGGCGACCGTCAATTCTCGTGGGAGAACGGTCGCGCCTTGGGCACGTTCCAAGTGGTTTATATTCTCAAAGGGAGCGGATTGTTCGAATCACGGTCCGCTGGCGTTTCCGAAATCACCGCCGGCACCGTATTCCTGCTGTTCCCGGGGGAATGGCACCGCTATGCCCCCCGGCCTGAGACTGGTTGGGTCGAGTCTTGGATGGAAGTGGAGGGTGAGTGCGTGCGCCGCCTGATCCGCACGGGAGTCTTCAGCCCAAGCCAGCCGGTGCAGGCCGTGCGTGAGGGGGCCAAGCTGCAGGCGTTGTTCCGCCAGCTGCATGGGCAGTTCCGCGCCTCCTCCCCCACCTTCAACGCGGAAGTCAGCACCACCTCGCTCGCCATCCTCGCCCTGCTGCAATCGAGCGAGCGCGACCGGAGCGGCCCGCCGTCCATCGTCGAACAGGCAGTGGCACGCGCGCAGGCGCTCTTCACCGAGCCGGGCGCGGAGGCTTTATCCATGCCCAAACTGGCCCGTCAGCTCGGAGTCGGTTACTCGCACTTCCGGCGGGAATTCAAAGCCTGCACCGGGCTGTCGCCCAAACAATACCTCGACCGCATGCGGCTCGAGAAAGGCCGCCGGTTGATCGGCTCGACCACGATGACGCTCGACGCGATCGCTGCGGAGCTGGGTTACCTTTCAGGGTTTCACTTCTCCGCGGCGTTCAAGCGCGAATTCGGCATCGCCCCCGCCCACTGGCGGCGGCAGCACCTGTTGTGACCGGAGTGTTCCGGTTGGTGCAAATTATACATGCCAATGATCAAATAGGTAATTCCTCGCCGGGCGTTGATCGGTTAGACTCAGCGGCGATGAAGATGTCATTGATGCGGCAAACGACGGGTGTCCTGTCTACAGCCCCAACCCACTGACGGCGCAGTTACCCCACTGACCACAAACCGCTTTCTTAATTTATCATGTCCCCCAACCCTTTTCTTGGCGTTGTCTTCCATTGGCTCGGCGGCCTTGCCTCCGGCAGCTTCTATGTCCCCTACAAGGGCGTCAAAAAGTGGTCTTGGGAGACCTACTGGCTCGTCGGCGGCTTCTTCTCCTGGATCATCTGTCCCTGCCTCTTCGCGTCGATCCTGACGAATGACCTCGGCACCGTCTTGCAGCAGCAGACGTGGTCAACCCTCTGGTGGACGTATTTCTTCGGCGCCTTGTGGGGCTTCGGCGGCCTGACCTTCGGGCTCACGATGCGCTACCTCGGCATGTCCCTCGGCATGGGCGTGGCACTCGGTTATTGCGCGGCGTGCGGCACGCTCCTCCCGCCCATCTTCAAAAGTTTTCTGCCACAAATCCCGGTCGCGGAAACACTCGGCCAGATCGCGTCCACCACCCCGGGCCAGATCACGCTGGCGGGCGTGGCCGTGTGTTTGCTCGGCATCGGCATCGCGGCGCTCGCCGGCCTGACCAAGGAGCGCGAAATGCCGGCGGAGGAAAAACAAAAATCCATCCGCGAGTTCAGCTTCAAGAAGGGCATGATCGTGGCGACGTTCTCGGGCATTATGAGCGCGTGCTTCGCGTTTGCCCTGACCGCCGGCAACCCGATCGGCGACGCCTCGATCGCCGCGCACACGAACCCTATCTGGAGCGGACTGCCGAAGCTCGTGGTCGTCCTTTTTGGCGGGTTCACCACCAACTTCATCTGGTGCCTGATCCTGAACATCCGGAATCGCACCGCCTACCAATACTTCGCGGCCGAAGCGAAACCCGAGCACATCGGGCTCCGCGCAACCGGCGGCGAGCATGGCGGCGACCAAACGGGGACTGGCGGAAGTGCGACCGCAGCTGGTGCCTTGGCCCCGGCGGAGCTCAAGGTGCCGTTGGTCGGCAATTATTTCTTCTCCGCCCTCGCCGGCACGACTTGGTATTTCCAATTCTTCTTCTACACGATGGGCGAAACCCAGATGGGCAAGTTCGGGTTCGCGTCATGGACGCTGCACATGGCGAGCATCATCATCTTCTCCACCATGTGGGGCTGGATTTTCCACGAATGGAAGGGCTCCAGCAAAAAAGCGCATACCCTGATCGCCCTCGGCATGGCGGTCCTGATCCTTTCGACGGTCGTCATCGGCTACGGCACCTACCTCAAAGCCGGCGACTAAACCGGGCCGGCCGCCGAGAAAACAGGCCATCGCTTTCGGAACCCAAAGGAGATTACCCATGAACCCCATTACCCGCCGGGCATTCCTAAAAACGGGCGCGGCCGCCAGTGCCATAACGGCGCTTGGCCAGCTGGGAGCGGCCACTGGCAAAGCCGCGGCGTCCAAGCCGAACGTGCTCATGATCTGTTGCGACGATCTCAACGACTGGATCGGCTGCCTCGGCGGGCACCCGCAGGTCAAAACGCCGAATCTCGACCGGCTGGCGGCACGCGGCACTCTCTTCGCCAACAACCACTGCCAGGCGCCGATCTGCACGCCGTCCCGCAACAGCCTGCTGACCGGGCTGCGTCCGTCGACCACCGGCAGCTACGGCCTGGCGCCCGGTATCCGGCAGATTGCCCGGACAAAAGACCACGTCACGCTGCCACAGACGTTCACGCGCGACGGCTACCACAGTTTCACCTGCGGGAAGGTATACCACCCGGGAAGCATCCCTCCACCTCACCAAGCGGCTGAATTCAACCGGTGGGCGCCCACCCCGAATCTCCAGCATCCGCCCAAGCCAATCGCCAACCTGCCCGAACCGAGGAACCCGCTGATGGATTGGGGCACGTTTCCCCAACGCGACGAAGACCAGGGCGACTACACCATCGCGAGCCAGGCGGTCGAAGCGCTGAAGACCGCGCCCACCGAAAAGCCATTTTTCATCGCCTGCGGATTTCATCATCCGCATGTGCCCTGCTACGTTTCCCCGAAGTGGTTCGACCTCTATCCCGATGCCGACCTCGTCATGCCCCCTGTGAAGGAGGGTGAACGCAAAGGCACGCCGAGGTTCTCCTGGTATCTCCATTGGAAGCTACCCGAGCCGCGCCTGAAGATGCTGCGCGAATACCAAGAATGGCGCCCCTTGGTCCGCGCCTACCTGGCGAGCATCAGCTTCATGGACGCGCAAGTGGGCCGCGTCCTCGATGCCTTGGACGCCAGCGGCCGCGCCGACGACACCATCGTCGTCTTCTGGAGCGACCACGGCTACCACCTGGGCGAAAAGGAAATCTCCGGGAAAAACACACTCTGGGAACGCTCCACCCACGTGCCGCTGATCTTCGCCGGGCCGGGCGTTGCCTCCGGTGCGAAGTGCACGCGGCCGGTTGAGTCGCTCGATATTTTCCCGACCCTGCTCGAACTCGCCGGCTTGCCTGAACGCACCGACCTTGAAGGCCACAGCCTGGGTTCTCTCTGCCGGAATGCGTCAGCAGCACGCCCCTGGCCTGCCATCACCACCCACAACCAGAACAACCACAGCGTGCGCACCGAGCAGTGGCGCTACATCCGTTATGCGGATGGCTCGGAAGAACTCTACGACATGGGCGCCGACCCGCACGAATGGGAAAACCTGTCCGCCAAAGCGGAGTTCAGCCACGTGAAGCAGGAACTGGCGGGCTGGCTGCCGCGCGTAAACCTGCCGCCCACCCCGGGCAGTCAGCATCGCATTCTCACCTACGATCCAAACACGAAGCAGGCGAACTGGTGGGCTCCGCCCATCGGCCCCCAAGAGCCGATCCCCGAAGACATGAGCCGGGGCTGAGTCTGGCTGTCTTCCCTGCGCGCTCCTCGGCCTCCGCGTTTAAACCACCCGGTCGCCTCGTTCCTTCGTTCATGAGTTCCAGATCGGAACCTACGCTATTTATGTCCCGCCTCCGTTCGTCATTCCTCCTGCTTGCCAGCGCGCTGTTGGCCGCCGCCAGCCTGCGCGCCGCGCCGCCGCTGCCGAATATCATCTTCATCCTCGCCGACGATCTCGACTACATGGACACCAATCGCTGTGCCGAGCACCTCATCGGCGTGCCCGCGAACCGGCAATAGTGCGAAACTGCCAGCCTCGACCGTTTGGACCGTGAAGGCACGGCCTTTGCCTAAGCCTATTCTTGTCCTCTGAACCAGACACTGCCGGTGCACCTGCGTCAGAACAATCTGGAACAAACTCCAATGTCCCATCGTTACCCAGGTCTCTGAAAGCATTGGATTTCGACGCGCGCTCAACACGTTGAAATAGAATTAATAAACCAACCATTCCTTCGCAGGAAATTTGACGACGTCCACCCACCGAAGGTGGTGTGCTGTTCCTAGATAAAAAATGGGGAATGAAAGGTAACAAATCAGATTGCGTTGGTGATGTCGTTACCGCCGGAAGAAGCTGAATATAAACAAGAAAGCCACCGACGTTAATCGGTGGCTTTCTCAGACTGGAAATGGAGCGGGAGAAGAGACTCGAACTCTCGACGTCCACCTTGGCAAGGTGGTGCTCTACCAACTGAGCTACTCCCGCGTGAGAGAGGCGGAGTATTCGGGTCGGGATTTGGCCGTCAACCAGATATTTTTAAAGCCGGCTTTTCGCGGGTCAGGGTGGCATTTCCGCTTTTCCCCAGCAGATTGCGGCGTTCATGCTGCCCGCTCCCATGCCCGGCTCCGCCACCGCCTCCGCTCCCCTCCAGCCCGCCTTCACCGGCGAAAGCTCCGCGGCGCAGCGCCTGGCGGCGTGCAAGACCTACCTCGCGGCGGAAAGCGAGCGCATCCAGCAGCGCCACCAGGCAGGCGGCTCCGGCCTGGAAATCGCCCAGGCGCTGGCCGGCCGCATGGACCGCCTCCTGCAGCCGCTGTTCGTGGCCGCCCTCGACTCGTGGCGGAAGGAAAACGGCGAACCACCCTCCCCCGTGTGCCTCATCGCCCTGGGCGGCTATGGCCGCAGCGAACTGAGTCCGTTGAGCGACATCGACGTGATGTTCCTCTACCCGGCTAACGCGAAGGACCTCGGGAAATTCCAGGAACACCTTTCCAACGGCGTCCTGTACCCGCTCTGGGACCTCCGCCTCAAGATCGGCCACTCCACCCGCACGCTCAACGAGGTGTTCACCGAGGCCGCACGCGACATCAAGACGAAGACCGCCCTGCTCGAGTCGCGCCTCATTGCGGGCACCGAGCCGCTCTACGAAACCTTCGCCGCGACCTACCGGAAGCACTACCTGAACGACGACCCCAAGGCCTACATCGCCGCCCGCCTCGCCGATCAGGGTTCGCGCCGCGCGCAACACGGCGACACGGTCTTCATGCAGGAACCCGACATCAAAAACGGCGTCGGCGGCCTGCGCGATTACCAGAATGCGCTCTGGATGGCCCGCGTTCGCCTCGGCATCACGCGGATGGAGGAACTCGAGCAGCAGAAATACCTGCAGCCGGAGGAACTCAACGCCTTCCAACGCGCCTACGAGTTCCTGCTCCGCGTCCGCAACGAACTCCATTACATGAGCAAGCACGCGACCGACGTGCTGAACCTGGAAACGCAGCCGCGCCTCGCCGCCAACCTCGGCTATCCCCAGGAGGCGCTGCTCGAGCGCGTCGAGGCGTTCATGCAGGACTACTACGGTCACGCGCAGGCCATCTACCGCACTTCGAAGATCATCGAGCAGCGCCTCGCCCTCACCATCGCCAGCGGCCCGGGTGTCGTCGGCTCGCTGAAAAACATGCTGCTTGCCCGTCGCGCCGATCGCACCAAGCGCCTCGACGGCTTCCTGCTCCGCGGCGGTGAACTCGCCGCCGGGAGCGCGACGGTCTTCCAGGAGGATCCTGTCCGCCTGATCCGCGTGTTCCGCCACTGCCAGCAACTGGGTTGTACGCCGGACGTCGACCTCGCCGCGCTCATCCGCGTCTCGTTGCCGTTGATCACGCCGGAGGTGCTTGTGTCGAAGGACGCCACCCTGAGCTTCCGCACCATCCTCGAGGACATCGGCAAGGTGGCCCCGGCCCTGGAACTGATGCACGAGTTGGGCGTGCTGGGGAAGTTCGTGCCGGAATTCGCCCCGCTCACCTGCCTCGTGCAGCACGAATACTACCATCGCTACACGGCGGACATCCACACACTCAGCACGATCAAGGAGCTCGACGGCATTTTCACGGGCGTCGACCCCGTCGCCGAGCACTACCGCACCGAACTCCACAAGACCGGCAATCCCGGCCTGCTCTACCTCATCCTGCTCCTCCACGACATCGGCAAGGGCGAAGGCATCCAGGGCCACGCCGAGGCCGGCGTCGTCATGGCGGCGCCCGTCCTCGAGCGCCTGCAGGTCGCGCCGGAGACGCGCGAGACGGTCAATTTTATCATCAAAAATCACTTGGTGATGGCACGGTTCTGGCAGAAGCACGACCTCGATGACCCCCAGACTTCCGCCACTTTCGCCGAGCTCATCGGCGAACCCAACCTGCTCCGCTACCTCTACGTCCACACGTATTGCGACGCGCGCGGCACGGCGGCCGGCCTGTGGAACGGTTACAAGAACTCGCTCCACCGGCGCCTGTTCGACACCACGCTGGAGCGCCTGACCCTTGGCGACAAAGTCGACACCCGCCTCCGCGAGCGCATCGAAATGACCCGGCAAACCCTCATCGCCCAGACGATTCCCGGCATCAGCCCGGACGAGATCACCGCGCACTTCAATCTCCTGCCGGAGCGCTATTTCATCCAGACCGATGCGCCCGAGATCACGCTGCACATCCAGATGGTCAACCGGCTGCTGCACTCGATCTCCGCCGCCGACTCCCTCGGGGCGCTGAAGCCGATCATCGAGTGGAAGGACGACATCAACCGCAGCTACACCACGGTCCACGTGGTGACCTGGGACCGCGCCGGCCTCTTCTACAAACTCGCCGGCGCCTTCAGCGTCGCGGGCCTGAGCATCCTCTCCGCGCGCATCACCACGCGCTCCGACCATATCGCGATCGACACCTTCCACATCGTGGAGCCCGGCCGCGGCGTCGTGCAGAACCAGAGCGCCATGGAAGCCTTCGCCCGCACGGTCGAGGCGGCCTTGGTCAACAACAAGGACCTGCTGCCCGACATCACCGCGCAGGCGAAGAAGTTCGCCGAGGCCTCGCGCTACAAGGTGACTGCCTCCGAGCTGCCGGCCTCCTTTCCGCCCACCGTCGAGGTTTACCACGAGCTCTCGCTCAACCGCATCATCGTCGAGGTCCAGGCCCACGATCAGATCGGCCTCCTCTACCGGCTGGTGAAAACAATCTCTGACCACGGTTTCGACACGACCTTCGCCCGCATCAACACCGAGCGCAGCGTGGCCATCGACACCTTCTACATCGAGCCCAACAAGCCCGAGGAAGCGGCGGACAGCGTGAAGTTGCACGCCCTGCGCGATGCGCTGAAAGCGGTGATCACGCCGGTGGTGGCCGCGCCGGCGACCGGCGCGGCCTGAGCTACCCACCCCGTCGCTTCGCGCCACCCCTCTTCATCCGGAAGCATTCAGTAGAAACCGCGAAGGACGCGAAGAAACGCGAAAGTCGCGAGTCAGACATGATCCTCGGTGATGCCTTGCCGTACTCACTCTTTCGTGATCCCGGGCAAAATCAGGATTTTCCCGGTATACCTTCGCGGACCTTCGCGCCCTTCGCGGTTCAATTGCATAGTTCCGGCTTCATAGGGGGACCGCTTGGGAAATCCCCTCTATGAAGAGGGGTGCCCGTTAGGGCGGGGTAGGGAAATGCGCGCAAGCCCACCCAATTTTCTCTCCCCATCCCCCTCCAATCCTGTTCATGTGCCCGGATGATATCTGACGACGCGAAAGATCTCTCCGTGCTCTACGGGATCGCGTCGCTGGCCTCTTCCGCCAGCAGTGCGGCGGATGCCCAGGGCAAGCTCCTCACCGCCATCATGGGCGCGTTTCCCGCGGAGAGCGGATCGCTCGCGCTCCTCAGTCCGGAGACCGGCGGCCTGGAAATCTGCGTGCAACAGGGCCTGCCGCCGGACGTCGGCGATTTTGCGCTCAAGCCGGGCCAGGGCATCACCGGCTGGGTGGCGCTCCACGGCAAACCCCTCCTCGTGGCGGATGTCGCCGCGGAGCCGCGGTACATTTCCGCGCGCGCCGGCGTGCGCTGCGAGATGGCCGCGCCGCTGGTTTTTGACGGCCGCACCATCGGCATCGTCAACCTCGATGCCGACCGGCTCGGCGCCTTCACGGCGGCCGACCTCGCGCGGCTCGCCCGCTATGCCGCCGAGGCCGGCACCGTGCTCCATCGCCTGTGGCAGTATGAGCGGCTCCGCGCCAACTCCAAGCAGCTCACCACGCTCGTGGAACTCGGCCATGCGCTCGTCGCCCAACTGGCCCCCGAAGAATTGCTGTCGACGCTGACCCAGAGCGGCCGGGCGCTTTTCAATGCGCGGCTTTGCCTGCTGCATGACTACGATGAAGCCCGCCGCGAACTGCGGTTGCACGCCTGGTCGGCCGACGGCGACCTCTCAGCCACCGGCCTGAGCCTGCAGCAGCAGACCGTGTCCGCCGATGTCTCGCTGCTCGCCGCGGCCATCCGCTCCGGGCGCGCCACGGAATTCCAGAACATCGACGGCCCCGGCTACTCCGAGGCCGCCGACCTGCCGCGCGATCGTTCGCTGTGCTCGGCCCTGGCCGCACCGCTGATCCTGGAAGGCAAGCCCGCCGGCGTGCTGTCGGTTTTTTATGGCGAGCTGCACCGCTTCAGCGACGACGAGAAACGCCTGTTCACCGCCCTCGCCAGTTTCGCCGCCGTGGCGCTGCAGAACGCCCGGCTGTACGCGCGCGTCTTCCAATCCGAGGAGGTCCTGCGGAAAAACGAAACCCTCACCACGCTCGGCCTCCTGGCGGCGGAGATCGCCCACGAAATCCGCAATCCCCTCCTCGTGATCAAGCTCCTGCACGGCACGCTCGGGATGGATTTTGCGACGGATGATCCGCGCCGGCGGGACCTGCAGGTGATCACCGAGAAGATCGAGCAACTCGAGGGCATCGTGTCCCGCGTGCTCTCCTTCGGCCGCACGCCGGCCGCGTTGCATTCGCGCTGGTCGCTCGCGGAGATCCTCGACGACACGCTCGTCCTCCTCCGCGCCAAGCTCGCGCAGGCCGGCGTCGAGCTGCACTATCCCGCGCCGCCGCGCTCGCTGTTCGTGGAGGGCAACAAGGGCCAGTTGCAACAGGTCGTCCTCAACCTCGCGCTCAACTCGCTGCACGCGATGCCGCACGGCGGCGAGCTCACCGTCGCCTGCACCGAGGATTCCTCGCCGCTCGGCCGTGTGGTGCAGCTGGACCTGACCGACACCGGCTCGGGCATTCCGGAGGCGATCCGCCCGCGCATCTTCGAATCGTTCCTCTCCGGCCGCGCCGACGGCACGGGCCTCGGTCTCGCCATCGCGCGCCGCATCATGAAGGACCACCATGGCGAGCTGACGCTGCTCAACTCCAGCCCGCGCGGCACGACGATGCGGGTGACGCTGCCGCTGGCGTCTGCCTGATGACCGATTCTTTTTTAGTCACCACTCATCCACACCAATGGATCACTCATTGAGAAACGGATCGTTGGAGGGCCCAGCTCCAGCTGGGCCGATATGCGCCTGCGATATCACGTTCGCGGCCCAGCTGGAGCTGGGCCCTCCACGACGTTTGGTTTGGTTTGGTTTGGTTTGGTTTGGTTTGGTTCGGATTCGTGCTGATTAGCGTCCATTAGGGGTGCCCCCACCTTCATGCCTTTCACCACCCTCGCTTCCCTGCCGCCAAGGAAATTTTTGGCGGCACCATCCGCGGCCACTACGCGCATCTTGATCGCATGACGGTGGGCGAAGTTGTCCTCGGGCGAACACGGCCGTGCCCTTGCACCAGCATCCGCACGAGCAGGTCACCCACGTACTCGAGGGACAATTCCGCTTCACGATCGGCCCGGAGACCACGGTGCTCAAGCCGGGCATGGCCGCCTTGATTCCCGGCGGCGTGGTGCACGGCGGCACGACGCTGACGGCCTGCCGGGTGATCGACCTGTTCTCGCCGGTGCGCGAGGAATATCGTTGAGATACAATCCGCCGACGCCACGCCACCAGCCCAAGCGCACCTAACCCCGCCAGCGCGGCATAAGTAGAAGGCTCGGGAATGGCGGTGGCTGAAACGCTCATCATCATGGCTACTCCAGCAGTAGGACTATACCAACTCGCTCCGTCGTCCTGACTCGCATAAAGATCGTTGACCGAACCGTTGCCTGCCGGATCACCGATGATCCATGAGCCGCTCTCGCCATTGCTGGATTGCGTATAGCGGATACTGTAAAGCCCACTCCCGCTGTCGACCCGCGCCACTGCCCAATAGTAGGTATTCGGCTGGAGCGTGACGCCTGACGCGGTGTAGGTATAATCACCATCAACCGGACCAGAAGAGCCAGACAGTGATGCAAAATAGCCCTCAGCGGCCGTCGATGAGCCCGTCCACAACTCCAATAGAAAGCCCCCGTTATCGACCGCGTTGGAATCCATCCGCAGAGTAATGCTGTTCAGGGAAAATCCCGCCGCCGAGTTGTCAGTCTTGAAATAACTTCCCGCCCAGTTGGTGGTATTTACGGCACGGAACCCTGCTGACGCATTCGGTAGATTGGAGGCGAATACTGTCTGCCCTCTGGCCGAAACTCCAAGAAGCCCCAGCATGATGAAACCGCTGAATAATGCAGCAGTCAGGTTTGATATAGGTCGATTAGGCATAAATTTATTCAACTCATGTCGTTGGCTGTCAGATTTGTGCGACCTAACTTTTTATAGCGACGCACCAAGCCAAGCGACGCCAGCCCTGCCAAGACCGCAAAAGTTGCTGGCTCGGGCACAGCCGTCACCGCCAACTGCGGGTCGCCGAAGCTCAGGTTCGTCACACCGGCGAAGGACATCACCGCAGCCGCGTCGCCCGGGGTGATGATGAGGCGGATGACATTGTCCCCCGTGTTGATCTGATCCGCCAGGAAGGTGCTGGCGGCGCTCGAAAGGGTGAAATCAAAGGTGGCGAGCTGCCCGTCCGTGGCTCCGTTGGCTTGCACCACATTCGCGCTGCCGAGGAAGAAGAGCGCCCCGAGGGTTCCGGCCGCCGGATCGATTCCCCCGCCATAGGTGTTGTTGAACACCAGCGAACTGTCGGTGAGCGCCAGGGTCGTGACCGGTGCGAGGTAGAAGTTGGCGGCGCCGCCGGCCGTGAAGACCTGGTCGTCCTTGAAAAGCGACAGGCTCAACTGCGAAATCCCGGCCACCGGTCCGCCAAAATCCGCCGCGGAGAAGTTGAAATCAATGGCCGCCCACGAAGTAAAACTGCCCTGGCTGGTGCCGCCGACGTTCAGGTTGTCCTGGTTCCCCGCCGGTGTGGCCGGCCCGGTGGAACGGTAGCTCCGGCTTCCGGCCGCCGCCTCGGTTACGGTTTGGGCGGGGAGGATCACCGCCGCTTGGGCTATCATCAGGCAAATCACTCGCAAGGTAGGCTTCATAAGAGGATCTGTGGCTCAAACATGGCAGATTGCTTACGGCTTCCGTCAGGCCAAACGCTGACCCCAGCCTTCATATTTCAACCTCCTCCACCATGTGCTTGTGTCGCCCAGCTTAGCTGAAACCCATCCACGTCACCACCCCCCAAATCAGGGGATATCGCCACCATTGCCTTGGAAGAAACGCCGCGCCAGTTGCGCCTGGCTGTTCACCCCAAAATGCCGGTAGATCGCTTTCACATGGTCGTTGGCCGTGTGCGCCGAGATGCCGAGCCGCGAAGCGATCTCCTTCCGGCTCATGCCCTCCACCAAAAGATTGAGCACGATCTTCTGGCGCGGCGGAAGTTGCGGCACGGTCGCGCCGCGATCATCAGCCCAGCCCTGCAAATGCAGCCAAGCCACCTCGCTCAGCACAATGTGGGCAATCTTGGCCTCCCGCTCGCCAAACAGCGGCGCTTGATGCCGACGGTAAAGAGCAATGCAGCTCATGGCCCCTTGGTCGATCAACCGGTAGGACATGATAATCGGCCCGATGTCGGCCGCTTCCCACAATTTCCAAACCGGCCGGGATTCAATCACGCCGAGGGGCACGATTTGTTGCCGGGTCCGCGTGATGTGCGGCCGCTTGGAAAATAGTTCGCGGAAAAACGGCTCGGCCATCTCCGCCATGTCCGGGTGCTCCACCGCCTTTAGCAGTTTGACCAGCCGGTCATCGTCAATCCCACCGTGCACCAGTGTGCTGTAGGTTGGCTGCTCTCCGGGCGTCATCGCGCTGCCCAAAGCCCAAATCCACGCGTCGGCTTTGATCAGCTTGCAAAGCCCATCCATAAGCTGCCGCTTCTTGGCCGCATGGTCGCCGGGGCTGGCCGCCACCTCGCCCAACAGCCTGACCAGCACTCGCACATCTTTCTCCGTCAGGCTTGCCGCAGTCATGACTTCGTTTCTGGTGATTTACTCCTCCAACTCGACGTTCCAGTAGGCGACGTCGAGGAAGTCCTTCCACTTTTCGTGGTTGTGGTTGCCGAGGACGAGCGAGATGACGGGGCGCCACTTCGGGCGCACGGGCTTGCGGATGAGCCGCATGTGCGCCTCGTGCGGAAGGCGGTTGGCCTTGCGCGAATTGCACTTGATGCAGGAGCACACGATGTTCTCCCACGTCGTCTTGCCGCCGTAGTGGCGCGGGATGACATGGTCGAGATTCAGCTCCTCGCGGGGAAAGACGTGGCCGCAGTACTGGCACTTGTCGTCGTCGCGCTCGAAGACGTTGTTGCGCGTCAGCTTCAGCTCCTTGCACGGCAGGCGGTCGAAGAAAGTCAGGAGTATCACGCGCGGCAGGCGGATGTTGCGATTGATGGTGCGCACGGTCTCGACCGCATCGATCGGCGGATTGTAGGTCGAGAAATCGATCCAATCCATCAGCGAGTAAGTCTGGAACGCGTCCTGCGTCTGGTGGACGACCTGCGCGTGCTCGCGGGCCAGCAGGGCAAAGGCCCGGCGCGCGCCAATCACATTCACCGCCTGCCAGAGGCGGTTAAGCACGAGCACCGGTTGATCGAGTGCGGCTTCCATGGGCAACGGGCCTTGGAAATACGGATCCGGGCTCCCCCTGTCAAGGGGCTGGCTGGGATGGGTACTGGGATCTTTTGAATAGTCATTTGAAACAATCCTTGGGTTTATTGTTTTGGCGGCATGAACCGCGCTGAACTGATTGCGAAATTGGCTGGAAGAAAGAGCGAGTCGGCCCCGCATAACCCCAAGGGCCTTGCCCATCCGGGCGAGCGGGCTATTTCGAAGCCCGTTGACCGCAAACGCGGCATGGGCGTCCTTTTGAGCGGCTCGTGGGGACCGATAAACCGGCCGCGTGGGCTTCGGTATGAGTGGGTGCATGAGAAGGACCCGAAACCCGAGCGACGCCATGTCCCGAGGCACGAGACGAGCCCGCTGACGAGGATTGCGGAGAAGCTGAAAAGGGGTTGGCATCGGTGAGTCATGCGCATCCCCAAGGAAGACCGGGTTAAGGTCGTCATGCGTTATAATGGATTCTTGCATGAGTCTTTCGGGATGAAGTGGGAGGAAAACGGAGAGGAGGGCGTAAGGATTTTTGTGGATCAGTTTCCGAAAGGATTTCGCGAAGAGCATGATTCCAATGAGCTTTATTTGACCGGGCTGCCCATCCCGATCGTTCCGGATTTATCAGGAGATTTTGGCTGGGTTCTTCCGGATGTCTTCGACTTGGACGAGTTCGCCGGACGATAGAAAAGCGATTGAACCTCACTGCCGGGCCATCGGCGCGTGACGTCTTCGAGGGCGGCAAGAAACGTGTTCGCTTTCACGCTGCCATATATGGCGCGATGGCCAGCCTTGGTAAAATAGGCGTAGGTCTTCACGCCGTCTTCTCCTTCTTCGGGTTGGAGTCCAGCAACGCGACAATTTCCTCAACGTCCCAAACATGGCTCGCTACTCCGGCAGCCATAGCCGGCGTGCAGCGCAAGGTCTGGTGAACCCGCGCAAAGTTGTAGTGCATGAAGTGAAGCCGCACGGCAGCCTCGTGATTCAGGAACTTCTTGGAAAAACCGTTAGTCAGGCGCGTAAAGCGGCGCATCTGCATCCGCATTGTGAGGTTCTGCCGCTCGTTATGGCTGGTCGAAATATAAATCGGGTCCGGCTCCCCGATAATCGGCGTCTTCGTGACCTCCTTGCAGCGCATGGGGCTGTAACGTGCCTCAATGCGGTTACTTGCTTTCCTTCTGCTTGGCCTAACCGGTTGCCAGAAATACTCCGACGAGCATCTGCGTATAGCCATTGGGGAGTTACGGGTGGAATTAGAGCGTTTAAGAGAGGAGAATATGAAACTGAAACCCGAGCGCGGTCCGCCCGACCACAACTTGATTGCCGCGATAATTGAGCGGGATAAAAAGTTCGACGAACTAAAAAAGAATTTCGATGGACTAAGAGAGGATTACGAATTCGTGAAGCATGACCACGAATACAAGCTGGATGACATGGAAATCCGGCTTCAGAATCTGGAAGTAAGGAGGCGTTAGATTTCTCATCGCCTCCCATCAGTCTTTCATCTTGGATTTCCCTGATGAGCGACGAGGCCGAGAAATTGTTTTCCCGTTTGCTCGCCGAGATGACGGCTTCTCGCGTGCTTTTGGACGGCAAGACAGCGGCTCTTTTAGTGAGTGTTGAAGAAGCGCTTGAGAGGCTCGAAGGTGAGCCCGCAAAGAAAAGCTTTCGGGATGCATATGAAGAGGCGAAGCGCGAGCGGATGCTGGAAGCGCTCGCGAAAATTGAAGAGATGAGTGGCCCAGCATACGCCACCCATATAAAATCGTTACTGCGAACGATGGACGTTGACCCGGAGCGTGCGCCGTAGCGCAGGCCGTCACTCCCCGCTAATCTTCCGCACCAAATCAAACGCCGCCACGTTAGGGTCCTTACGGAGCTCACGACGAACCCTCCGCTTGGCTGGCTTCTTGGGCTGTTTGCGCTTCCGCATAGGCCGAACCATAGCCGCCTAAATTGCGATTGGAAGGCGCATTTGAAAAGACCCCAGTGCCGCTGGGATGGGTACTGGGGTCTTTTGAAAACGAAAGTCCGGCTGGGATACCGACATTTCGGTGCGCTCGGAAGTCCCAGTCGCCGGTATGGAAACCGACGACCCTCGTTCGGTGCCGACCCGACCGAGCAAATTTGTCATTCCGCTGCATCGTTCCCTCTCCATGGAGGGGAGTTCCAATCCGTGCTGCCGAAATTTTCCCGGCGGAGAGGAGTATGCGGGCAGATTTATTTTCCCGGCTACAATTTCCCAGCCGCCGGCGCCTCCCGCGTGAGGCCGCGGATGGCTTCCGCGAACGCGGGATAAGCCGCCGTCAGCGCCTCGCGCGAGCCGAGTTCGAAATCGCTCCACTGGAATTCCGGCGCGACGACGCACGTGACCAGCGCCCAACGGCCACCCGCCGCGAGGCGCGTGCCCTGCCAGGTTTTCGCCGGCACCACCGCCTGCGGACGCTCGCCACCCGCGAGATGGAGGCCGAGCTTCACCCATTCGCCGCTACCCTCGGCGCGCAGATGCAGCGACTCCAGCGGATCGCCGGCATGAAAACACCAGATCTCGTCCCGGGCCAGGCGGTGCATCGCGGAAAATCCCTCCGGCGTGATGAGCGAATAGATGATCGACCACGCCCGCCGCCCGTCCGGCAGGATGGCGTCGGATTCCCCGGTGCGCCGGAAGTAACCGCCCTCCTGGTCGAGCGGCTCGAGTTTGAGCAGACGGACGACGTCCCACGCGGAAAGGTGGTCAGGGGAAAGCTTCATCATTCCAGGCAGATCTCACCAAGCCGAACCCGACACACCCCGCCCTGACGGCCCCCCTCTTCATCCGGAACGATGCAATTGAACCGCGAAGGGCGCGAAGGTACGCGAAGGGCTACCGGTAAAATTCTGACTTTGCCCAGGATCACGAAAGAGTGAGTACGGCAAGGCAGCACCGAGGATCAGGTCTGACTCGCGATCTTCGCGTTTCTTCGCGTCCTTCGCGGTTTCCACTGAATGCTTCCGGCTTCATAGAGGGGATTCCAGCCGGTGGGAATTGGGTCCCCAGTATGAAGGACGTAGGCCCGGCGAAGGCTGCTGGCGCGCAGCGACGGGGTGGGTTGTGCCGTCATCCTCACTCCGCGCCGGGCGGCGCGATGACCGGCTTGAGCGACTGGTTCTTAACGCGGATGCCCGCAAGCTTCGTCATGATCAACTCCGCGTGCTCGGTGACCACGTCGACGTTGGTGTGCTCCTCGTGAATATCGATGGCGCCGACGACGTTGGCCGGCAGCCGGGTGACGCCCGCGATCTTGCCGACGAGATCCGCCGGCGTGACGAGCTGGGCGCGGCCGACATTAAAGGTCACGGTGGTGAACCCCGGCTCGCGCCCCGTGCGTGGCTTGCGATCGAAGGTGCGTTTCTGCGCGGCGAATTTGTCGCCTGAGGGTTTTTCAAAAACCCGCTTTTCGGGGGCGGAGCGCGTTGCCGCACCCGCCGGAGCCTTGGGCGGAGGCGGCGAGCCCGGCGTGCTGGCTGGCGGGGCTTTCGGGGAAAACGCACCGGGGTCAGCGCGTTCCACCTTCGCCTTCGGCGCCTCGTTCGCGGCAATGCGCTCGGCCTTCGTGCCGGGGCCCTTGGCCGGGGCTTCGTCGCCCGGGCCTTGCAGGAGGTGGATCAGCGCCGAGGCGATGTCCGTGCTCGTGTAACCCTGCTGGATCAGGCGCTCGACCATCTGGTCATGCGAACGGAATTTTTTCTCCTCCAGCGTCGAGCGGATGCGCTCGAAGAACACGTTGCCCCGGGCCTCCTCGACCTCGTCCATCGACGGCACCCGCTCGCGGCGGATCTTCAGCCGGCCGTAGTGGACCATGTTCTGCATCTTGTAGAGCTCGCGGCCGGCCACAAAGGTGAACGCCATGCCCTTCTTGCCGGCCCGGCCGGTGCGGCCGATGCGATGCGTGTAGTCCTCGGCATCGTTGGGCAGGTCGAAATTAAACACGACCTCGAGGTCGTCCACGTCGAGCCCGCGCGCCGCGACATCGGTCGCGACCAGGAATTCGAAACCCCGCCGGCGGAAGTTGTCCATCACCCGCGTGCGCTGCGCCTGCGTGATGTCGCCGTGCAGGCGGTCGGTGGAATAACCGCGGGCATGCAGGTGCTCGTCGAGTTCATCCACCATGATCTTCGTGCTGCAGAAAATGATGCCGAAACGGAAATCGTGCAGGTCGATGAGGCGCGTCAGCAGCTCGATCTTCGAGCGCCGGTCGACCTCGAAATAAATCTGCTCCACCTGCGGCGCGTTCTGCGCGTGCGCCTCGATGCGCACCCAGGCGGGATCGCGGGTGTAGCGCTTGATGAGGTCCTGGATCATGCGCGGCATCGTTGCCGAGAAGAACAGGCACTGGCGCTGCTCCGGGACGGACTTCAGGATGTGCTCGATGTCATCGCGGAAACCCATGTCGAGCATCCGGTCGGCCTCGTCGAGCACGACCACCTTGAGCGCATCGAGCTTGAGCGTGCCGCGGGCCATGTGGTCCATGACGCGACCCGGCGTGCCGATGACGACCTGCGCGCCGGCGTGCAACGCGCGGAACTGCCGCTCGTAGCTCTGGCCGCCGTAAATCGGCACCTCCATCAGGCCCTTCTTGAAGAACGCCAGCTTGCCGAATTCCTCCGCGACCTGCACCGCGAGCTCGCGCGTCGGACAGAGCACGAGCACCTGCACCTGGCGGATCTTTACATCGACCTTCTCGATCGCGGGGATGGCGAAGGCCGCGGTCTTGCCGGAGCCCGTGGCCGACTGGCCGACGACGTCCTTGCCCGCCAACCCGTGCGGAATGACCGCAGTCTGGATGGGCGAGGCTTCCTCGAAACCCATCTTGTCCACGGCTTTCAGAATCTCGGGGGACAGACCGAGTTCGTTGAACGGGCGTTTTTCCATGGAGGCACAATGGGGTACGCATCGCTAAATGAGAGCACAAAGTGCGGGAATCCCACGCGCTGGCCCGGTCGTTCCGGGCGCAACGAAGGAATGATCGGAAGTGAAGCTTAAGCGCACCATAGATTAGCCTCGCGTCGGCGGACGATTACCCGGCTAATTGTCCGCTATGCCATTTTCCAAGCTCGGGCTGCCGCCCGCCCTGATCAACGGTGTCAAAGCGATGGGCTACGTCGACCCGACGCCCATCCAGCTTCGCGCCATCCCCGTCGTGCTCGGCGGCGGCGACCTGATCGCGTCGGCCCAGACCGGCACCGGCAAGACCGCCGCTTTCGCCCTCCCTGTCCTCGCCCGCCTGGCGAAGCACGAGGTCCGTGGCCCGCGCGTGCTCGTGCTCGAGCCGACGCGCGAGCTCGCCGCGCAGGTGGAGACCGCCTTCCGCGATTTCGGCCGCTTCACGGACATCCGGGCGACCGTGGTGCACGGCGGCGTCGGCTACGGCCGCCAGCGCAGCGAGATCCAGGCGGGCACCGACATCGTCATCGCGACGCCCGGCCGCCTGATGGACTTCCTCAATGAGAAGACCCTCCGCCTCGACAATTTGAAGATCCTCATCCTCGACGAGGTCGACCGCATGCTCGACATGGGTTTCGTCAAGGACGTGAAGAAGATCATCGGCATGTGTCCGCGCGAGCGCCAGACGCTGTTCTTCTCCGCCACCGTGCCGCCCGAGATCGAGGAGGTGGCCCGCTTTGCCCTGCGCAACCCGACGCGCGTCGAAATCGGCGTGTCCCGCACGGTCAACAAATCCGTCACCCACGCCTTCTACCCGGTGTCGCAGCTCAAGAAATTCGACCTGCTCACCGCGCTGCTCGAGAAGACCGACTTCCACAGCTGCCTCATCTTTTCGCGCACGAAGCACGGCGCCGACAAGATCGCCCGCAAGCTCAAGTCCGCCAACCACTCCGTCGCCGTCCTCCACGCCAACCGCTCGCAATCGCAGCGCGTCGAGGCGCTCGAGGGTTTCAAGTCCGGCAAATACGAGGTGATGGTCGCCACCGATATCGCCGCCCGCGGCATCGACGTCGCCGGCGTCTCGCACGTGATCAACTACGACATTCCCGCCAATCCCGAGGACTACGTGCATCGCATCGGCCGCACCGGCCGCGCCGCGGCCGTCGGTGACGCCTTCACGCTGACCACGCCCGACCAGGCCGGGGAGATTCGCGACATCGAGCGCTTCATCGGGCAGAAGGTGCCGCAACTGAAGCTCGACGGCTTTGACTATCATTCCGCGCCGACCATCGGACCGTCGTCCGCCGGCCAGCGTTATGTCGACCCGCGCGCGATCAAACACGGCCACCGCGGCGGCGGCCAGGGCCACGGTCAGCGTCACGACGGTGGCCAGCCGCGCCAGCAGCACGGCCAGGCTCCCCAGCAGGCGCAGGCCCGTCCGCAAGGCCAGGGCCACGCTCCGCGTCCGCACTCGCCCAGCCAGCCGCAGGGCGGCGGTCAGGGTCCGGCCCCAGGCCACGGCGGCCAGCCCGCGCCCCGCAAGTTCGGCGGGTTGTCGCGCGGCAGTTGGCGCCGGCATTAATCTTCAAAGGCCCGCCACCCGGCGGGCCTTTTTGCTTTGTGGAGGGCCCAGCTCCCGCTGGGCTGCGCACGCGACGTCGTGTTCGCACGCCGGCCCAGCAGGAGCTGGGCCCTCCACGTCATCAAGCGCCAAGAAATCGCTTGGCTCAGGCGAACGCCGGCGGCCATGATGCGCCGACATGTTCAGCCACGCCCGCAAGACTTTCCGTCAGATCTGGTGGGCGCCCCTGGTGTGCTTCGGCCTGGCCGCGGCGCTGAACCTGACCGACACCTTCGAGCAACTCGAGTGGAAGGCCCTCGACTGGCGCACGCGCTACCGGGTGCCCTTCCAAAAACCGCCCGATCCCCGGCTCCGACTGGTTCTCTATGACGACGACAGCGAGGAGAACCTGGCCCCCTGGCCCGTGCCACGGCAATGGCACGGCCAGTTGATCGAACTCGTCTCCGCCGCCGGCGCGCGGGTGCTGACGATGGACGTGTTCCTCACCTCCGAACGCGATCCGGAAAGCGACAAGGCCATGGCCGATGGCGTGGTGGCCGCCCGCGAACGCGGCTTGGAGGTCGTCACGGGGGCGGTCAGCAGCAGTGAACTCCCCACCGACGATTCGACCGCGGCCACGCCGGTCCTGACCGAGCCCATTACCGACGTCGAGGGGGACACCAGCGGCTTCGTGACGGACAGGTCCGCCACCCTGCCCTACCCGGCGCTGCGGGCGGTCAGCTATTATGGGCATGTCGACATGCCCAAGGTCGGCGAAGAGCGGGTGGTGAGCGCCGAGGGCATTCCGCGCACGCCGCCGCTGGTGGTGAAGATCCGCGACAAGTTTTTTCCCTCCCTCGGCCTGGCGACCGTCCTGCGGTACTACAACGTGCCGGCGTCCGCCGTGAAGGTGCGGGTCGGCGACGCGGTCTATGTGCCCCTCCCCGACCGGACGCTGCGGGTGCCGATCGACCGGCGCGGGTGCCTGTTGCTGAACTACCGCTACGAGGCGCTGGACGCCGAGTCGGTCTTTCCCGTGCTGCCCTACCGCAAGCTCCTCGTGGGTCTGTACGCGAAATACGTGAAGCCGGACCCCGACCAGGCGCCGCCCCCGGATCTGAAGGACGCGATCCTGATGGTCGGCCTGTTCGAAACGGGCAACTCCGACGCGTCGCCCTCACCCCGGAGCGAGTTCACTCCGCTGCCGTTGGTGCACCTGAACCTCATCAACAACATCCTCGCCGAGGACTACGCCTACCGGATGCCGGGCTGGCTGATCTGGGGCACGGCATTGCTGCTGGGTTATGCCGGCCTGATCGCGATCGCCAACCGCTCGCTCATGATCCTGCTCGGCGGCGCGGCGCTGGGCGTGGTGAGCTACGCGGCCCTCGCGCTGTGGGGCTGGATCGCCCACAGCTGGTGGTTTCCCGTGGTGGCTCCGCTCACGGGCTTCATCGCGCTGCAGGTCGTGGTCATCGTCCGCCGCATCCTCGAGGAGCAGCGCGGCCGGCAGGCCATCAAGGGCATGTTCGGTGCCTACCTTTCCCCGCAGGTGGTGGACCGCCTGGTGAAGAGCGGCCAGATGCCGGAACTGGGTGGGCATTCAGAGGAAATCACGGCCTATTTCAGCGATATCCAGGGCTACTCCACCTTCTCGGAAAAACTTTCGGCCGCACGCCTGGTCGAGTTGCTGAACGAGTACCTCACGGTTTGCACCGACATCATCCAAGAGGAAGGTGGCACGCTCGACAAATACATCGGCGACGCCGTCGTCGCCATGTTTGGCGCGCCCATTGCCCTGCCCGACCACGCCTACCGCGCATGTGTCACCGCGATGCGCGTGCAACATGCGCTGGATGACCTGCGCCGGAAATGGGAGGCCCAGGGCGAGAAATGGCCGCTCACCGTCCGCCAGATGCGTTCGCGCATCGGCCTCAACACCGGCACCGCCGTCGTGGGCAACATGGGCAGCCGCACCCGCTTCAGCTACACCATGACGAGCGACGACGTGAACCTCGCCGCGCGCATGGAGTCCGGCGCCAAGAGCTGGGGCGCCTACACCATGTGCTCGGAAGCCACCAAGATCGCCTGTGAAAAACATGGCGGCGATCGCGTCGTGTTCCGGCCGCTCGGCCGGATCGTGGTCAAGGGGCGCAAGCAAGCCGTCCCCATCTACGAGATCGTCGGCTTGAAGGAAAACGTGAGCGACCGCACCCGTGAATGCCTGGCCCTGTTCAGCCAGGGGCTGGCCCGCTACTATGAGCGGGACTGGACCGGGGCCAAAGCCCTGTTCGAGCAGAGCGGCGCGTTGGAGCCAAACCAGCCCGCGCAGACTCCCGGCGTTACGTCGAATCCTTCGCTCGTTTTCATCAATATTGCCTCCCAGTATGCCGCCCATCCGCCGCCGGACGATTGGGATGGTGTCTATGTTATGCAGGAGAAGTAAGTTGCCCATTTGTCCTACAGAATGACGGCACGCGGAATTCCCTGCAGAAGGGAGAATTACGCTCTTGCAGATGTCATGCAATCTGCTGCATTGCTCGCACTCGCACGATTCCGTCACCCGCTCCCACCTTTTTAACACCGCTATGAGCACACGCAAACTGTTCCTCCTTATCACTGCCCTTGTCGGCTTGGTCACTTCGGCCTTTGCCCAATCGTCCGACGCCACCGTGTCCAAAGTCACGGGTACCGCGTCCGTCACGCTGCCTGACGGCAGTGTTAAACCGCTGGCCGCCGGCATGAAGGTCCCGCAGGGCGCCACCATCACCACGGGCGCCGATGGCGACGTCTACCTCGAGACCCACAAGGGTTATGTGACCTCCATCAAGAAGAACTCCAGCGTCGGCGTCGCTGAGATCTCCGTCGCGAACGGCAAGGAGAACACCATCCTCGACCTCAAGAGCGGCAACCTCGTGGCCAAGCTCGATCCGACCAAGAAGGCCGTGAACAACTATCAGGTCCGCACCCCGAAGGGCGTGGCCGCCGCGCGTGGCACGGTCTTCACCGTTTCCTACATGGGGGGGAACTATGCGATCGCCGTTGTTAACGGCATGGTGACCATCACGCCTCCGGCGACCGGCGGTATTGAGGGCTTTGGGGTTGGAGTACAAGTGAACGCGGGCCAAGCGTCTGCCGTCTTGAATGGCCAAACGATTCCCACCGCCATCCCTTTGAATGAAGCCATCGGTAGCGCTCAATTTGCCAGCGCCGGCCAGGATATCGCCAACTTGCTGAGCCTCGCGGTGGCCACTGTGGCCGTAGCGGCCGAGAACAACATCGGCGGAACCACCGCCGCGGAATTACGCGCCGTCGCCGACGCGGTTATCGCCGCTGTCCCCAATGCCGCGCCCGCCATCGCCACGCTCGTGCAGGTTTCCGCCCCCACCCAGTCCCAGGCCATCATCGACAGCACCGCGGCCAACGCCCCGTCCCAGTCCGGCAACGTCCAAACCGCGATCGACAACACGCCGAAAAACACCGGCACCAACACGCCGCCGGCCGAGACCCCGAAGTCCGATACTCCCAAGACTGACACAAAGACCGAAACGCCGCCGCCGCCGCCGGTCACCACCCCGCAGCCGATCGATCCGTCGACCGTCAGCCGCTCGGGCGAGTAAGTCAGACCCTCCTTTCAAACCGGCCTCCCCGCGAGGCCGGTTTTTTTATGCCTGCCTCCCGGCGGGGAAGCGTGTCTGCTGCGCGCCGTGCACCTTACCCACCTTGTTTGCACCGCCTGCGGCCAGCGGCATGACGCCTCCGTCCCGCAAAATGTCAGCGCCTGCTGCGGGAAGCCGCTCTATCCCCAATACGACCTGGCCGCCGCGGGCCGCACCCTGACCAAGGCCGCGCTGGCCTCCCGCGTGAAATCGCTCTGGCGCTACCGCGAGGTGCTGCCGGTCAAAAATGATGGCGACATCGTCACGCTCGGCGAGGGCCTGACGCCGCTGCTGTCCGCCTCCCGGCTCGCGGCGAAACACGGCCTAAGCCAACTCCTCATCAAGGACGAGTCGCTCAACCCCACGCAGAGTTTCAAGGCCCGCGGGATGGCGACCGCCGTTTCGATGGCGAAACAGTTCGGTCTGAAAAAACTGGCCGCGCCTTCCGCCGGCAACGCCGCCGGCGCCTTGGCCGCCTACGCCGCCCGGGCCGGCCTCGAGGCCCACATTTTCATGCCGGTCGACACGCCCAAGGCAAACGTCATCGAGTGCCGCGAACTGGGCGCACATGTCACGCTCATCCATGGCTTGATCACCGATTGCGGCGCCGAGGTCGCAAGGCGCAAGGCCGCCGAGGGCTGGTTCGACCTGTCCACGCTCAAGGAACCGTACCGCGTCGAGGGCAAGAAGACGCTCGGCTACGAACTCGCCGAGCAACTCGACTGGAGGCTGCCGGACGTCGTGATTTATCCTACGGGCGGCGGCACCGGCCTCGTCGGCATGTGGAAGGCCTTCGACGAGATGGAACAGCTCGGCTGGATCGGCTCGAAACGCCCGCGCATGTTCAGTGTGCAGGCGACTGGTTGCCAGCCGATCGTCCGCGCATTCCAGGCTGGCGAAAAATCCGCGGCCGAACATCTGGGCGCGACGACCAAGGCCTCCGGGCTGCGCGTACCCAAGGCGATCGGTGATTTCATCATGCTCGATATTCTGCGCAAATCGGGCGGCGGCGCGGTCGCCGTGAGCGATGAAGAGATGATCGCCGGCGTCCGCGCAGTTGGCGCCGCCGAAGGCTTGTTCGTGGCGCCCGAGGGCGCCGCCACGTACGCCGCGCTCAAGCACCTGCTGGCGGACAAGACGGTGCGACCGGATGAGTCGATCGTCCTCTTCAACACCGGCGCGGGCGTGAAGTATCTCGAGTGCTTCGGCTAATCGGTTTTCTGGAGGGCCCAGCTCCCGCTGGGCCGCGAACGTGATATCACCTGCGAGGATTCGGCCCAGCTGGAGCTGGGCCCTCCACCCCTGCAGCCATCCTCACCGCACCTGCAGCGTGTCGGCCTCGTAGGCGAGGCCGAGCGACGGGATCGTCACGGCCTTGCGGCCGCCTTCCTGCCGCACCCGGCCCGCCACCCAGGCTTCGTGCCCGGCCGCTTTCGCCGCGGCCAGCGTGGCCTCCACGGCGGACGGCGCCACGTACGCGGCGAAACCCACGCCCATGTTGAAGGTGGCGTACGCCTCGCGCACCGTGATCGGACCGACGTCCATCATGAATTGGAACAGCGCGGGAATGGTGCGCGGCTCCGTGATCTCGTAGACGAACGGCTCCTCGAGCCGCATGAGCTTGCGCCAGCCGTGGCCGGTGACGTGCGCCACGTAGTTCAGCTTCACGCCGGCTTGCTGGCACTTCACCACGAAATCCACGTAGATGGCGGACGCCGCGAGCAACGCCTCGCCGTACGTGCGGTTGTCCCCATGGCCGATCGGCGTCTGGTAGCTTTGCGGCAGCTTGTCGGCGATGAGGCGGCACAGGCTCAGGCCGTTGGTTTGCACGCCGGTTGATGCCAGGAAGATGATCGCATCGCCGTCCTTCACCTCACCCGTGATCCGCTGCGACTTCGGCTCGATTTTGCCGATGGCCGAGCCGGCCAGCACGATGGTGTCGGGATTGACGATGCTTTTGAGCGTCGGCGTCTCCCCGCCGCCCCAGACCGCACCGGCCCGATGGCAACCCTCGGCCCAGCCTCCGACGAGCGCCTGCATACGGGAGGCGTCGGCAAACCAGCCGGAATCGCCCACCGCCGCGTGCATCGCCACGGAAATCGGCCGGGCGCCACAGGTGATGAGGTCGTTGACGATCGTCGCCACGGTATCGATGGCGATCTCGCGGTAGAAAATTTTGCCCGTGGCCTTGTAAACCGCATCCGCCACGAGGTTCTTCGTGCCCAAGCCTTCCTCGACGTGCGCCAGGAAGTGGTCCGGGCCTTCGATCAGGTAAGCGCTCTCGCCGCGCGTCGTCGCCGGCTCGGCGTAGCCATGTGCTTTCAGCTCGCCCGCCGTCCCCCGCGCCGCCTGCTGGCAGGCGCGCTTGAACGCGTCGAGCTGGTTGTAACGGACGCCGGAACTTTCGTAGCTTAAAGACATTGGTTTTTCACAGAAGCAAACTAAGGGAACAAAGGATTCGTTAGGGCAGTTCTTCGTTTTCTCCGTTTCCTTCTGTAGGAATCAGTAGCTTCGGCCTTCGGCTTTCTCGAAATAGTTCACGTAGGCCTGGTTCACCACGCGGTAGCCGCCGGGAGTCGGATACTTGCCGGTGAAGTACCAATCCCCCGTGTGATTGGGCAGCGCGCTGTGCAGGTTCTCGATCGACTGGAAGATGATCTCGATCTCGCCGGCCCAGCCGTTCGGCTTGGGCGAGACCAACTGCGTGATCTTCCTGGAAATCTCGTCCGCGGTGAACGGCTCGTAGATCTTCCGCACGTGGTTGACCGGCTCGGCGGACGGATTGCGCAGCTCCTCGCGGCAGAGGTTGTAAACGTCCGCGATCAGGTTCGTCTGCCCGCGCTCCTTGAGCAGCGTGATGGCGGCCTCGAAGGCAATGAACTTGCCGATTTCCGACATGTCGATGCCGTAGCAATCCGGATAACGAATCTGCGGCGCCGTGGACGCGATGATGATCTTCACCGGGTTCAGCCGCTTCAGGATGCGCAGGATCGAGCGGCGCAGCGTCGTGCCGCGCACGATCGAGTCGTCGACGCACACCAGGCTGTCGCCGGGCTCGACGACGCCGTAAGTCACATCGTAAACGTGCGAGGCGAGATTGTTGCGCGACTTCTCCTGGCTGATGAAGGTGCGGAGCTTGACGTCCTTCGTGACGATCTTCTCCCCGCGCGGCCAGTTGTTGAGGATCAGGTCGTCGACGAGCGACTCGGTGATCCGCCCGCTCCTGGCGGCCTCGAGGAGGGTCTGCTTGACTTCCGCGCGCCGGCGGAAGCGCATTTCGCTCATCAGGCCGAAGAAGGCCACCTCGGCGGTGTTGGGGACGAAGCTGAAAACCGTCTTCGCAAGGTTGCCGTTGATCGACTGCCAAATCTGGTCGGCCAACCCGGCGCCCAGCGCCTTGCGCTCGCGGTAGATGTCGGAGTCGTTGCCACGGGAAAAATAAATGCGCTCGAACGTGCACTGGGTCTTCGGGAGCGCGGGCTTGATGCGCTCGGTCGAGACCTTGCCCGTCTTTTTCATGATCACCGCACAACCCGGCTCGACCTCGCTGACCTGCGAAGCCTCCAAGTCGAAGACCGTGCACAGCGGCGCCCGCTCGGAAGCGAAGGCGACCACCTCGTCGTTCTCGAACCAATGGCACGGCCGGATGCCCGAGGGATCACGGGCGACAAACGCGTCGCCGTTGCCCAGCACGCCCACGAGGGAATAGCCGCCGTCCCAATTGGCCGAGGCCGTCCGCAGCACGCGCGCCGGGTCGATTTCCTCGTTGATCCGGCGGGTGATCTCCCCGCCCGGCAGGCTCTCGCCGCGCAGCGCGCGGTAGAGGCGCTCATGCTCGTCATCGAGGCAGAAGCCGATGCGCTCGAGGATCGCCTGCGTGTCGGTGGCGAAGATCGGGTGCTGGCCAATCGCGATGAGGCTGTCGTTCAGCTCGGCGGTGTTGGTCAGGTTGAAGTTGCCCGCGAGCATCAGGTTGCGGGTCGGCCACGAGCTGCGGCGGAAAAAGGGATGACACGCGCTCAGGTTGTAGCCGCCGGAGGTGCCGTAACGCAGGTGGCCGAGGTAAAGCTCGCCGCAGAAATCGAATTTCTTCTTCGCCGTCTCGGGAAACTCCGGATGGATGGCGCCCTCGGTGACCAGCGTCTGGTAGCGCGCGAGCTGGGCCTGGACGATCTTGTCGAGCGGGTTGGTCTCGACGTTGCGCTCGCGGAACATGTAGGGCTCGCCCGCGGGGACATCGAACTTCACGCAGGCCACGCCCGCGCCGTCCTGGCCGCGGTTGTGCTGCTTTTCCATCAGCAGGAACAACTGGTAGAAACCCCAGAGCGGCGTGCCATATTTCTCCTGGTAGTAAGCCAGCGGCTTCTTGAGCCGGACCAGGGCAATGCCGCACTCGTGGGAGATGAACTCGCTCATGACCGCGTCCTCCGCTGGCCGAGCCCGGGTGCGGTCTGCTGCCCGCCCGGGGTTCGGACCAAATTCCGGTTCTGCAAAACCCGGGCGAACACACTCCTCCCGGCCGCGTAGTTTGGCGTGGGCGATGAGTGATTCCGGTGCGTCACAACATTAAAGGCGTTTATTGGGGCCAGCTTCCCGGTTTCGTCAACGGCTTTCTCCGCCATACCTCACACTCCAAGGTGAAATCGCCACAAAAAGCACAAAATTTCACAAAACCAAACCCCGAGCCAATCCCAGCGGCGTGAAGTTATCCTGTTCGTGCGATCGCTCCGTATTTTTTGCGCTTCTGGTGCTTTTTGTGGCGGTTGTCCGGCTCAGTCCACTTGACGGCATGGGGATGTTGGCGAGTATCGTTTTTTCCGACCATGCTGATCCTTCGCGGCTCTCCTGCCCTCTCGCCTTTTCGCCTGAACAAGCTTCAGCAAGACCTCGGCGCGGCCGGCGTGCCCGTGGTCGCCCTCGCGGCGGAATTCGTCCACGTGGTGGACGTGTCGCGCGAGCTCACCGGCACGGAACGGGGCATCCTGGACCAGCTGCTGACCTACGGCCCCCGCCGCGAGCCCGCCCGCGTCGACGGCATCGCGCAGATCGTCGTGCCGCGACCCGGCACCATTTCCCCGTGGTCCTCCAAGGCCACCGACATCGCCCACACCTGCGGGCTCGCCGCCGTCAAGCGCATCGAGCGCGTCATCGCCTACACGATCGACGTCGGCGTGACAACGCCGCCGTTCCCCCTTTCGCCGCTGGATGCGGGCCAACTGAACCTTTTGCAGGCCCGCCTCCACGATCGGATGACGCAGGCGGTCTTCGGCGACCTGGCCACCTGCGAGCTGCTTTTCCAGCACGAGCCGCCGCGCCAGCTCCAGACCATCCCGTTGCAGCGGCAGGGCCGCGCGGCGCTGGTCAGCGCCAATGCCAACCTCGGCCTGGCGCTCGCGGAGGACGAGATCGATTACCTGCTCGCCGCCTTCACGAAGCTCGAACGGGATCCGACGGACGTGGAGCTGATGATGTTTGCGCAGGCGAACTCCGAGCACTGCCGCCACAAGATTTTCAACGCCACCTGGGAGATCGACGGTGCCACCAAGGACCGCTCGCTCTTCCAAATGATCAAGAACACCTACGAGCTGCACCAGGAGGGCATCCTGTCCGCCTACCGCGACAACGCCGCCGTGCTCGTGGGCACGAAGGGCGGCCGGTTCTATGCGGATGCGCGGACGAACGAATACGGCGCGCACCAGGAGGACATCCACCTGCTCTGCAAGGTGGAGACGCACAATCACCCGACGGCCATCTCCCCCTACCCCGGCGCCGCGACCGGCTCGGGCGGCGAGATTCGCGACGAAGGCGCGACGGGCCGCGGCGGCAAACCCAAGGTTGGCCTCGTTGGATTCACGGTTTCAAATCTTCGTCTGCCGGGCGCCGTCCAACCGTGGGAAAAGGACCACGGCAAACCGAACCGCATCGTCTCCGCGCTCGACATCATGATCGAGGGCCCGCTCGGCGGGGCCGCCTTCAACAACGAATTCGGCCGCCCGGCGATCAACGGCTACTTCCGCACTTTCGAGCAGGAAGTGCCCGTCGCGGGAGCCAAGGGCTCAGAATCTAGAGCCAAGAGCTCCGCCGATTCAAACTCTCAGCTCTCAGCTCTCAGCTCTCAGCCTTCCGGCGCGTCCGCGACGGAAATCAGGGGCTACCACAAGCCGATCATGCTGGCCGGCGGATTGGGCAACATTAAGGCCGAGCACGTCCAGAAGGGAAAGATCAACCCCGGCGACAAGCTCATCGTGCTCGGCGGGCCGGCCATGCTCATCGGCCTCGGCGGCGGCGCGGCCAGCTCCATGGCGAGCGGCTCCGGCAGCGAGGACCTCGATTTCGCCAGCGTGCAGCGCGACAACGCCGAGATGGAGCGCCGTTGCCAGGAGGTCATCGATCGCTGCTGGGCCCTGGGGGCGGACAATCCCATTTCGTTCATCCACGACGTCGGCGCCGGGGGCGTTTCCAACGCGCTGCCCGAACTCGTCAACGACGGCGGCCGGGGCGGTAAATTCGACCTCCGTTCCCTTCCGAACGACGAGCCGAGCATGTCGCCGCTCGAGATCTGGTGCAACGAGTCGCAGGAACGCTACGTGATGGCCGTCCCGGCCGACCGCCTGGCCCTTTTCAAACAGCTTTGCGAACGCGAGCGCGCGCCCTTCGCCGTCGTCGGCGAGGCCACGGAGGAACCGAAGCTGGTCGTCAAGGATCCCCAGTTCGCCACCACGCCGATTGACATGCCCCTCGAGGTGCTGCTCGGCAAACCGCCGCGCATGCACCGCAAGGAAAAATCCCTGGCGCGTCCGCAGAAGCCGCTGAACCTGCGCGGCCTCACCCTGCTCGAAGCCGCCAAGCGCGTGCTGATGCATCCCGCGGTGGCCGACAAAACCTTCCTCGTCGCCATCGGCGATCGCTCGCTCGGCGGACTCATCGCGCGCGACCAGATGGTCGGCCCGTGGCAGGTGCCCGTGGCCGACTGCGCCGTCACGGCCGCGACGTACGATGTCTACACCGGCGAGGCGATGGCCATGGGCGAACGCACGCCGGTCGCCGTCAACAACGCGGCCGCCTCCGCGCGCCTCGCGGTCGGCGAGGCGCTCACCAATCTCGCCGCCGCGCAGATCGGGGACCTCGGCAAGGTCAACCTGTCCGCCAACTGGATGGCCGCCCCGGCCGTGCCCGGCGACGCCGCCGATCTTTATGCGGCCGTGCAAGCCGTCGGCATGGAGCTCTGCCCGGCGCTCGGCATCACGATTCCCGTCGGCAAGGACTCGATGAGCATGTCGACCGTCTGGCATGACGGCCCGCAGCAGCACCGGATCACGGCGCCGGTTTCGCTGATCGTCTCGGCCTTTGCGGCCGTCACGGACATCCGCCTCACGCTGACGCCGCAGCTGCGATACGATTCAGTTTTACAGAAGGAAACGAAGACAACGGAGAATCCCGGAGAGACGGGTTCCTCCTCTGTTTCCTCCGTTACCTCCTGTGAAAATCCCGGGCAGATCGGGGAAACGGTCCTTCTCCTGATCGACCTCGGTCGCGCAAAGAACCGCCTGGGCGGATCGATCCTCGCGCAGGTAGTGTCCCAGATGGGCGAAGCCACGCCCGACGTGGACAACGCCACCGACCTGAAAAATTTCTGGAACGCGATCCAGCAACTCGGGCGCGCCGGCAAGCTGCTGGCTTATCATGATCGCTCGGACGGCGGGTTGCTCGCCACGGTGACCGAGATGGCCTTCGCCGGACACACGGGCGTCGACCTGGAAATCCCGCACCTGCACGACCCTTTCGCCGCGCTGTTCAACGAGGAACTCGGCGCC
Organism: uncultured Oleiharenicola sp.; assembly: GCA_964515595.1. Classification (GTDB taxonomy): domain Bacteria; phylum Verrucomicrobiota; class Verrucomicrobiia; order Opitutales; family Opitutaceae; genus Lacunisphaera. Next base: position 352,044 of record CAZEUN010000003.1, read on the forward strand.
GTGATCCAAGTCCGCGAGGAGGATTTTGATGACGTCCACCTCGCGCTGCGCGAACACGGCCTCAAGGCCTGCGTCTCGCGCATCGGCACGCTGAACTCCCATTTTGCGCTGCGCGTGAAGCAGGCGGGCCGGGAATTGTTCAACGAGAACCTCGTGACGCTCCGCGGCTGGTGGTCGGATGTCACGCACCGCATCGCCCGCATGCGCGACAATCCCGTCGCCGCCGACCAGGAACACGCGCTGCGGCTCGACAAATCAGACCCCGGTATGCGGCCGCTGCTGACGTTTGAAGTCAAAACCCCTCAGGTTTCAGGTTTCAGGTCTCAGGTTTCCGCGGCGCGTCCCGCCGTGGCGATTCTTCGCGAGCAGGGCGTCAACGGCGAAGTCGAGATGGGCGCCTGTTTCACGCGCGCCGGTTTCAAGGCGGTCGACGTGCACATGACGGACATCCTGAGCGGCCGCGTTTCGCTTCAGGACTTCCGCGGCGTCGTGGCCTGCGGCGGCTTCAGCTATGGCGACGTGCTTGGCGCCGGCGAAGGCTGGGCGAAGAGCATCCTGTTTCACGAGAAGACCCGCGCGGAGTTCAAGGCCTTCTTCGCCCGCGAGGACGCCTTCGCCCTGGGCGTGTGCAACGGCTGCCAGATGATGAGCAACCTCAAGGACATCATCCCCGGCGCCGACCTGTGGCCGCGGTTCGTCCAAAACCAATCCGAGCGCTACGAAGGCCGTTCGGTCACGGTGAAGCTCGAGAAAAGCCCCAGCCTGTTTTTTCAGGGCATGGAAGGCTCCGTGATCCCGATCGCCGTGGCCCATGGCGAGGGGTACGCCGAATTCAAGGATGTCCATGCCGCGAGCGTCTTCAGCGACTCCGGCCTCGTGGCCGGCCGCTTCGTCGACGGGCACCACCAGATCACCGAACATTATCCGCTCAATCCCAACGGTTCTCCCCTCGGCATGACCGCGCTCACGACGACCACCGGGCGCGTCACCATCATGATGCCCCACCCCGAGCGCGTGCACCGCAGCGCCTGCATGAGTTGGTCCCCGAAGGAATGGGGTGAGGACTCGCCTTGGATGCAGATGTTCTACAACGCCCGGAATTGGGTGGATTCAAAGTAGTTCAACCCCAAACGGCTGCTCGCCCCCGGGGAGGTCTAGCTAGAGCATTTTCGATTTAGTTAGTCGCATATTGAGCATGCTTAAAGAAGCCGCGGCAGTGAGCGGGTTCGAAGCAGGTGAGACTCTGGGCCAAGGCGAGTTGCAGGTCGTCGAGGGTGCGAGCGGCGGCCTTGCGCATATGGGATTTGAGTTTGGAGAAGGCCAGTTCGATGGGGTTTAGGTCCGGACTGTAGGGCGGGAGGTAACGCACACTGGCGCCACGGGCTTCGATCAGTTTGGCGACGGTGGCCGTTTTATGGATGCAGAGGTTGTCGAGGATGACGACATCGCCAGCGTTAAGATCCGGGCAAAGCACCTGGCCGACATAGGCGGCGAAGACCTCCATGTTGGCGGATCCCTCGATCAGGAACGGAGCGTCGATCCGGTCGAAGCGCAGCGCCGCGATGAAGGTGGAGGTCTGCCAGTGGCCGTGAGGCACCTTGCCGAGGCAGCGTTCGCCGATGACACTGCGCCCATACATCCGGGCCATCTTGGTGTTGAGGGCGGTCTCGTCGATGAAGACCAGACGCCGCTGATCCCAGCTTTGCTGGTGGCTGCGCCACCAAACTCGGGCTGCCGCGACATCAGGCCGATCTTGCTCGGCGGCGTGCGTCGTTTTTTTTATAGCTCAGGCCCAGTTGATCGAGCCGGTGCCACAGCGCATTGATGCCAATCTTGACCGATAGCTCCTCCCTGCAGCGCTCCTGAAGTTGGACCAAGGTCAGATCGGCCTGTTCGCCGATCCAACGCTTGATTGTCGCGGCGTGCTTTTGCAGCCGCGAACGCCGATAGCCCCCGATCTTCTTTGGCTGGCACTGCCCGGTCAGACTATGCTGCTTCCAAAAGCGCTCCACGCTCTTGCGGCTCACCCTGAAGCGCTGGCTCACTTCGCCCGTCCCTTCGCCGTTTGCACGCGCCGCAATAATGCGACGGCGCAAATCATCACTCAGTGGTGTCATCGTGAATCCAGACACTACCGCTTTAACCCTATGCGTCTATCTAAATCGAAAATGCTCTAGAGCGTTTAAAATGAAGGTGTCGCTGATCAAAACCGCGCCAATTACCGCTGCCGTCATTCTGAGCCCCGCGAAGAATCCAAGCGGATAGGCGCATTCCCTTGGATCGCTCGGCTCCCGCCGCCGCCGAGCCTAAGGCGGGCAGGCAGGATGACGGTGGCGGAAATGATCCGTCTTTCCCGACCAGGAGCCGGCTACGAATTTATTTTAAATGCTCTAAACCCTAGGCCCCAGCCGGCCGGGCGAAGCACACGATCTGGTCTTGCTCGCGGTGGTTGGTCCAGAAATTTTTGCCGTCGTAGGCCAGCGCGCGGGCGGCGAAGGGCACGCGGGCCAGATCCTCGATCTTCGGCGTCGCGGGACGCGGGTCCACCCGCGTGAGCCAGTAGTCCGTGGTCGCCTCGGCGTCCGTCGTGATCAGGTAGAAGCAGCCGTCGACAAACACCTGCCCGCAGATGCCGTGCGGCACGGCGATGACGCGCCCCACTTCCCCGCCCGGGCCAACCGCGATCAATTTCTGCGGATACCACTGGCTCACCACCAGACTGGTTCCGTCGTAGCTGAGCTGCGAACCCGTGTCATCCGGGCACGGGACGCCATACGTCGCATCGAAACCCTCGCCGGGAACGCAGCGGCGGATAATGCGATGATCGTCGGGGGTCTCGCTGCACAGCACCCGCAACTCGCCCTTCACCACGGTCATGCCATAAGGCGTGCCCGGGGCCGTCGTCCGCCACCCGGTGGTCCACGTCTTGGGATCGATTGCCTGGACGACCTTCGTTTCCCGCGAACCCATCCAGAGGGTCGAGCCGTCCCACGCCAGCGATTGGGGTTTGGGCGCCGGCGAGGCCAAGCGCTGCAGTTCCTGAATGTTGATCATCCGCCAACACTACCCCGGCGGCGTGCGTCCGGGAAGGCGCAAACCGGCGTTCGCGATTGATTGTGCCTCACTGTGCCGGAAATATCCCCGACATGCCCCTACCCCGTCGTGAATTCCTCAAAGGCACCCTGGCCGCTTCCGCGGCGGCCGCCTGGGTTTCGAAGCTTTCGGCCGCGCCGGCCGCCGCGGTGGCGCGGGAGTACTACGAACTGCGCTGCTACCGCTTGCAGGCCGGAACCAGGCTGAAGGCGGATGCGAACCCCGCCCTGCTTGATGCCTACCTTGAAAAGGCCCTCCTGCCGGCGCTCGGAAACGCCGGCATCAAAAATACGGGTGTCTTCACCGAGCTCGACATCAACAAGGAAGCCGCCACGTCCACGCCCAAGGCCAGCTCGCCGGTCTGGGTGCTGATTCCACACGCGTCGCTCGATTCCTTTGTGCAGGTGAGCGCCACGCTCAATGCCGACCCGGCGATCCAGGCGGCGGGCAAGGATTACCTGGAGGCCCCCAAGGCCGCGCCGGCCTTCGAGCGCATCGATAGCTGGCTGTTGCTCGCTTTCGCAGGCATGCCCCGGCACCACCTGCCGGCCTTCTCGCGCGATCGCGTGCCGACGCGCGTGTTCGAGATGCGCGATTACGAGAGCCACAGCGAACTCAAGGCGCTCAGCAAGATGGCCATGTTCAACGACGGCGAGATCGAGGTCATGCAGGACCTCGGCATGAACCCCGTGTTTTTCGGCCAGGCACTGGCCGGTCCCGATCTCCCCCACCTTCGCTACCTCACCAGCGGTCCGGACCTGGCCACGCATCTGGCCGGTTGGAAAAAATTCGGCCCCGACCCGCGCTGGCAAAAACTACGCAACGATCCGCGCTACGCGGACAACACTTCGAAAAACACGTCCCGTTTCCTGGCCCCGAAGCCCTATTCGCAAATGTAGACCCGGTGATCGGGCTGGCACCCGCTGCGGCTAACCCCTAGACAAAGGCTGTCATGCAAGCGTCACTCCGGGGGTTTGCCGCGCGCGAAATTGTTTTCGTGGTCGCCATCATCATGGGTGCCCTGACCGTCCTGGGCGTCATCGGCTACCGCAAGGTGCGCATTTCGAGCCAGGACAAGGCCGTCCTGTGCCCCCTGCGCCAACTCTCGGCGGCGGCCGACCAATACTATTTGGAGAATGGAGTCAGCACGGTAGCCTACCGCGACCTCGTCGGGGCCACCAACTACGTCAAGGTAATCCAAACCATCGCCGGGGAAACCTATCCCGACTATTACACCCAGGGGCGCCCCCTCATCGCAACGGGAGTGGCCGGGACCCGTACCGTTACCTATGCGCCGTGAGAGCGGGGCGCCGCCAAACCGGATTGCCGGTCCGTAGCCGAACGCGTGAGCGTTTGGCTTCCGCGGTGGCGAGATCGGCCAAACGCCTTACGCGTTCGGCTACAAACCGGATCAGCGCGGCATCAGACTGGACACGTCCTTGGGACGCGGCGGCGGATCGAAATCGTTGTCCGGCGCGTTGACCGGGATGCGCGGACTCCACTTCAGCCATTCCTTGTCCAATTCCTTGTAGAGTTCGAATCGCGCGCCCTCAGGCGCGAACGGGGCGGCTTCCTCCGGCGTGGCGAACTCGATGGCCCCGGTGATCGCGGACTGGATCGATTTCCGCGGCGCCCCGCCGCCGAACAGGCTGATCTGCAGCGGCGAGCCCCCGGCGTTCCAAAAGCGCGTCGTGGTGCGCACCAGATCGACATACGGGGTCTCGATCCGGATGCGGATCAGGACGCCCGTGGCCTCGGCGGCGAGCCACGCCGCCTCCACTTCGCCGACCTTGATGTCCCGATAAAACACCGGCGCCCGCTCCCGCAGACTGCCCAATCGCTCGGCCTGCAGGATGAAGGCACGACCCTGGTCCCGACGGTCAGGCGCCGGCATGTTTTCCAATCCCTGGAAATGCGTGGCCGCGGCGCCCGTGCCGGGCCGCGCTCCGAGACGCGACCCTTTCAGCAGCGTTTCCAAGCCGGAGATGCCCCCAAAGCCGATCTCGGGCTCGACGATCCAGAACTGCGCCCCCTTGCGGGCAAAGGCGTCCGCATCGCGCGCCAGTTGCACGCGCACGGTGACGCCGCGCAGATTCGGCGCGAGGGCGACATCCACCACGCGTCCGACGACAACGCCCTTGTATTCCAGCTTCGTCTGCCCCGGTTCGAGCCCCGCGCCATCGGCGAATTCGATCACGATTTCCGCGCCGTGGTTGCGCCATTCGTGCTGCAACATCCAGGCCGCGACACCCAGGGCGATCACGGGCACGATCCAGATCAGCGGAATCCGCGGGAAGCGGGTCAGTCTCGGGGCGGGGGCGGTTGATCTCATGAAGGAGGGAGGGCGGAGTGGGTTGGCGCGGTCGCCGGCGCGGGCCAGAGCACGCGGGGATCGAAGCGATGGGTGGCGAGCATGGTCAGCACCACCACGGCGCCGAAGGCGATGATGCCGGGCCGCGGCTGGACGTCGGCCAGGACGCCGAAGCGGACCGCGCCGGACAGGAACGCGACGAGAAACACGTCGAGCATCGACCAACGCCCGATGAAATCGATGAGCCCGTAGAGCCGGACCAGTTTGCGCGGATCCCGTTTTCCCGGACGGCGGGCGGCGAGCAACAGCCACGCGAGCCCGGCCAGCTTGAGAATCGGCACGGCAAAACTCGCGGTGAACACGATGGCCGCCAGGGCCGGCAGGTTGTCCGCCCACAACTGCGCGATGCCCGCCATGATCGTGGTATCCTGCGCCGGCAAACCGAGCGTGCCGAGGTGCATGACCGGCAGGACGTAGGCCGGCACCAACATGACCACGGCCGCGAGCGAGAGCGCCGCCGCCTGGCGGGTGGAAGCGTGCGGGGCCGCCTTGATCGCATTCACGCCGGGACCTCCCGTGGCGACGCGTCCGCGCGGTTCGCGACCGGTCGCAGACTGAAGCGTCGCCATGCCGCCAGCATGCAGATCGAAGCGAGCGCGTAGCACCACAACCCGGGACCCACCTTCACCGTGACGATCGAGCCGAGCTTGAGGAACGCCACCATCACGCCAAGCACCTGCACCTCCGGCATGGCCCAATATTCGATGAAGGCGGCCAGCCGGCGCAGTTCGCGATTCACTCCCTGCCACGAATCGCGGCCATCCGTCGCGAGCACCATCACGAGGAGCACCAGGAGCGCGACCGGCGCGATCACGCCGCAGAACAGCACCCAGGCGCCAAGCGACCAAAACCCGTGCGACCACAATCCGGTGAAGCCCACGGTCAGGTGGCTGACGCGCATCTGCCCGAATTGTTGCAGCGTCACCCACGGCAACAGCATGGCCGGGAACGCCAGGAACAGGCCCGTGATCGCCAGGGCCATCGCCGGCGCCGGTCCGACCCAGCCGCGTTCCGCCATCATGGTGCCGCAGCGGACACATTCCGCCCGCTGTCCCCGCCGCAATGCTCGCGCCGCGTGCAGCTGGCTGCAAAGCGGGCACGTCAGGGAAAAATCGTCGGATTGCATGGCACACCCGCCGGTCAGACGGGTTCAATGATAGACCGTCAGCCAGCCCTTGGTTCTCGTCTTTTTAAGCGTATTGGCCCTCACGGAACCGCCTGACCGGCACCAGGAAAGCCACCGATCCAGCCAAACGCTCACGCGTTCAGCTACGCCGGTAGCCGAACGCATGAGCGTTTGGCCCGATTCGGGTTCCGTTGCAATTGAGTCACCGCGGTCGAAGATTGCCTGCCTCACGCAACCTGAGTTTTCTCGGAGCCGTCGTCGCTCCTTCCCAACTTCAAACCCCAGAGATCCCATGAACCGCCGCACCGCCAAGGATTTTGACCAGGAACTGCTCGACCTCTACGACTACTACGTCCACGGCCAGATCGACCGCCGCTCCTTCCTCGAACGCGCCGCCAAGTTCGCCGTGGGCGGGCTTACCGCCGCCGCCCTGTTGGAAATGCTCAGTCCTCAATACGCTCTCGCGGCCCAGGTGCCGAAGGAGGATGGGCGCGTGGTTTCCGAATACCTGAAGTATCCATCGCCGGAAGGCAGTGGTGAAATGCGCGGCCTCTTCGCGCGCCCCGCCAAGGCCGACGGCCGGCTGCCCGGCGTCGTGGTGGTGCATGAGAATCGCGGCCTGAATCCCTACATCGAGGACGTGGCCCGCCGCGTGGCGCTTGCGGGCTTCGTGGCCTTCGCGCCGGATGCACTTTATCCGCTCGGCGGCTATCCCGGCGACGACAACGCGGGCCGCACGATGCAGCAGAAACTCGACGGCAAAAAGATCACCGAGGATTTCGTGGCTGCGGTGAAGTTCCTGCACGATCATCCGTCCTGCAATGGCACGATGGGCGTCACCGGCTTTTGCTTCGGCGGCGGCATGGCGAACACGCTGGCGTGGCGCCTGCCGGAAAGAGTGAAGGCGGCGGTCCCGTATTACGGCGGCCAGCCCAGCGCCGAAAACGCCGCGAAGATCAAGGGCGCCCTCCTCTTGCATTACGCCGAGTTCGACACCCGCGTGAACGAAGGCTGGCCGGCCTACGAAGCCGCGCTGAAGGCCGCCAAGGTCGAGTACACCGCCTACATTTATCCCGGGGTGAACCACGGCTTCCACAACGACACGACACCCCGCTACGACAAGGCCGCCGCCGAACTGTCGTGGGAACGCACGATCGGGTTCTTCAAAAAGAAACTCGGGTGAGCCCATGGCGGGCGGGGGAATGCCACCCCGGCGAACGATGCAATCGCCACCACCGTGACCGGCCAGGCCGGTCGCGCACACGTGGCCGCGACCATTGCCCTCAATTTCCCGACACCGGCGGTTTCGCCGCGTAATGCGGCACCAGCTGCTTGATGTGACCCTGCAGGATGGACGCGATGGTCGCAGCCGGCAGCGTGGCCTTGTGCAGTTCGAAAACCGCGACCAGCAACGCGAGCTCGATATCGGTCTTCTTCGCGCTGACCGCCTTCATCTCGCGCAGGATTTCCAGCGCCTTGCGCTCGGCCTGCTTGTAGTCCTTGAAATTCTCGTCTGTGGGCGTCGCCATGCGCCCAAAAGGGCGACACGAGCGCGCCAGCGTCAAGCATCCAATGCCGGTCGAGCCCTCAGGATCGTGAACGCGAAGCCGGGCCTCTCCCATCGGCATCCCCCTCCGGCCCGGGCGATTGTCGGACTCCCGATCTCCAATTCCCGATTTCAAGATTTCCGATCCCGGCTCAAAGCACCTTCACCGCGGCCAGCACGAGCTTCTCGAAGGCCCCCGCGCCCTTCGAGGCGTTTTCCAACGTGTGGGCGTGGGAAAGTTTTTCGTCCGACAGCCCCGCACCCATGTTCGTGATGCAGGACACGCCCGCGACCTTCAGGCCGCAGTGGCGCGCGATGAGGCAGTCGGGCACGCTCGACATGCCGACGGCATCGCCGCCCCACCCTTGTACCATGCGGATCTCCGCGGGTGTTTCGAACGAAGGCCCGCGGAAGGCGACGTAGACCCCTTGGTGCAGGGTGATGCCCTGTTCCTTCGCGACCCCCTTGATCTTCGCACCGAGTTCGGCATCCCAGGCGTCGGCGACGGGAAAAAAACGCGGACCAAAGGTTTCGTCGTTCGGGCCAACCAGCGGATTGAGTCCGAGAAAATTGATGTGGTCCGTGATCAGCATGAGTTCGCTGACCTTGATGTGCGCGCGCAGGCTGCCGGCGGCGTTGGAGAGAAACAAGGTTTCCACCCCCGCGGCCTTCATGGACCGGATCATGGTCTTGAGCGGATAGGCGTCGCTCGTCTCGTAGAAATGCTTGCGGCCATTCAGCACGATGACCGGCACGCCGTTGAGTTTGCCGATGATCAACTGGCCCGCGTGACCCGCCACCGTCAGCACGGGAAATCCGGGAAGATCGCGGTAGGCCAGGACAACGGGATTCTCCACGTGGCGCGCGAGTCCGCCGAGGCCCGAGCCCAGGATGACGGCAATCTTCGGCTTCAAGGAGCCAAGCGCCGCGGAAATCTTCGCGGCGGACTGGCGGACGTTCTCGGCGTGCAACTGAACTTCGTTCATGAGCTTTCCCTAGCTGAAAACGTCCCGCGGCAAAAGCATGCTTTTCGGCTCTACTCATGGATTGAAAGGAGCAGCGGTCGTCAAAGCGCTGGCGCCAGCCGTCTGACGACAGCCGCCACTTTGGACGAGGCGGCGACGCTTGTTGGCTCAAACCACTAAACGGTTGTCTCGGCCGCACGTTTCCAAAACCTCCCTGCATGAGCATCCGAATCGTGGGGATTATCGGCGGCGGCCTCATGGGCGCCGGCATCGCGGTCCAATTTGCCCGGGCGGGCCATGAAATCCTGTTGTTCGAAACCTCGGCGGAACGCCGCGCAGCCATGCCCCGCGTGATGGCGGACATCCTCGCCGAGCTCCAGGAAGCCGGAGCCGTGACTCCCGCCGCCGCAGCCACGACCCAGGGGCGGATCACGCTGGTCGAGTCCCTGGCCGCGCTCAGCCGGGCTTCGCTGGTCGTCGAGGCCATTCCGGAAATCCTGGACGCCAAACAAGCCCTCTACCGGCAATTGGAAAACGTCGTGGCGCCCGAGGCCATCGTCGCCAGCAACACGAGCGGGCTCATGCCGGATGCGCTCTGTGCGGGCTTCGCGCAACCGGAGCGTTTTCTCGTCACGCATTTCTGGAACCCGCCCCACGCCATTCCGCTGGTCGAAGTGGTGCCGGCGGCACGCACGGAGTCGCGGGTCGTCGAGGAAATCGTCGCGCTGCTCCGCGCCATCGGCTCCGAGCCCGTCGTCCTGCGCAAGGCGGTGCCGGGGTTCATCGGCAACCGCCTCCAATTCGCGATCCTGCGCGAGGCCCTGCATTTGGTTCGCTCCGGCGTCGCCGATGCAGCGACCATCGACACCGTGATGAAGTCGTCGCTCGGCCGGCGTTATGGAATCGTCGGCCCCTTCGAAGCCGCGGACCTGGGGGGCTTGGAAACCATCCTGCGGGTCGGCGAGAACCTGCTGCCGGAACTGGGAAATGATGACGGCGGACTGGAGATCCTGCGGGCCCACGTCGCCCGCGGCGAAAAAGGCGCGACCAGCGGCCAGGGTTTCCACGCTTGGACCGCCGAGCGGCGGGCGGCCGTGCGTCAGAAACGGATCACGCAGCAGCTCAAGCCGCGCGAGCGGTAAGCTGGGCTCCATGCCGTCGGGTGGCGTCGGTTGCCACACCGACACTTCGCCGCGCGCGGAGGCCCCAGTCACCGATACCGCTTCGCTGGCACCACGTCGGAATCCCCTCTCGAGCCGGAACGATGCAATTGAACCGCGAAGGTCTGTCGGGAAAATTCTGATTTTGCCCAGGATCACCAAGAGTGATTACGGCAAGGCATCACTGAGAGTCAGGTCTGACTCGCGATTTTCGCGTTCTTCGCGTCCTTCGCGGTTTCTCCTGAATGGTTCCGGCTTGAGAGGGGCTTGGCAGCCGTAGGCCCGGCGAAGGCTGCTGGCGCTTGCCGCGCCGAAGCCTTGGCAAAGGCGGGCGCAGCGCCGGGGTGCGTTCAGGACGTCACGCAGGAGTGTTAGGGCGCCTTGGGCGGTGGCGGGAGGTCCACCGGCAACTGGTTCGCGCCGGGCGTGACGGTTTTCAAGTTGGGTGTGACGTCGGCCTCGACGCGTCCGAGCGTCCAATTGAGCGCGCCTTCGAGCAGCGACTGGAAGACGGGGCTTGTCCAAATGTCCTCGCGATGTCCGAGGTTGGAATAAAACACCCGGCCCTTGTCGTGCATCCGGGCCCAGGTCGACGGGTACGGCGGACGTTGGTACTCATCACCCACCATGCCGGCGGTCTCCTGCACGAGGATAACGTGCAGGTTGGGCGCGAAGTTCTTTAGGGAATACCATTCCTCCATCGGCGCATAGTTCGCCGGCACGGCCGACACGCCGGGGAATTTTGCGTCGGCGACGGTCAGTTTCGCAGCCTGTTGTTTGCCGTGACGGATGAACTCGCCGCCAATCATCTTCACGTAATCGTCCGCCGCGGCGCCATCGTCGAGCCAGCGCGCGGGCACATGATTGTTGTTGCCCGCGGTATGAAAGGTGTCCGTCGCGCTATGCAAACCGATGAACCCCTTCCCGCCCGCGATGGCCGCCAGCAGCGCCGCTTTGCCTGCCGGGGTCATCGGCGGGAGTTCGTCACCGCGTGCATCGCTTTTGGGCACGGTGAGGTCACCCGTCGTATAGAAAACGAAACCGGCAAACTGCGCGAGGTACTCCGGCGTGAACAGGCTGCCGTCCTTGGAGTAGACAAACTCGATGTTGTTTTTCTCGCCGAGCGCCCGGAGCACGGGGAAGGCGTAGCCTTCGCGGCCATCCTTCAGGACCAGCTTGATGGCGTCATGCTGGAAGCCGGAGGACTTGGTAAACACCAGGACCTTCGGCCGGGCGGGAGTTGCGGCCATGCCCGTCGTCAGGGCAAGCGAGGCCAGGGCAAGGCAGAGCAGGCGGGGTAACATGGGGGCAACGTTACAGGACAGACCGCAGTTCGCCAAGTACGGATCGGGGATCAACGTCCATGCCGTTCAGCCCCTGACCCACCCCGTCGCGGCGCGCCACCTTCCCTTGCATCGCTCCGGCTTGAGCGGGGCTTGGGCGTCGCAGGCCCGACGAAGGCCGCTGTCCGCGGGACGGTGCGGGTTGAGACGCGGCCCACACGCCACTCACTCCCCCTTCCGCTTATTCCGCGGATGATGTTTCGCATGCTGATCCAGCAGGCGTGAGGACTCGACCGCCGTGTAGATCTGCGTCGTGCCGATGCTCGCGTGGCCGAGCATTTCCTGGATCGCCCGCAAATCCGCGCCACCGCCGAGCAGGTGGGTGGCGAACGAATGGCGCAGCAGGTGGGGCTTGACGGATTTTTCCAAGCCGGCGCGCGCGGCGGCGGATTTCACCATGACCCACAGGGTCTTTCGCGACATCGCCCTGCCGCGCTCGGTGATGAAGAGTTCGCTGCCGGTCTTCGGCTTGACGAGGCGCGGCCGGCCGGAACCGAGGTAGGCCTGCACGGCATCGCGGGCCTTGTCGCCCAGCGGCACCACGCGTTCCTTCGAGCCCTTGCCGAAGACGCGGACGAAACCGTGCTCCAGGTCGACCTGTTGCAAGGTCAGCCCGCAGATTTCGCTCGCACGCAACCCGCTTGAATAAACCAGCTCGAGCATCGCGCGGTCACGAATGGCATACGCATCCGTCCCGGTGGGTCCGCCGAGCAGCTTCTGCATTTCACCCGGGGAAAGCGTTTGCGGCAGCTTGCGCCGGATTTTCGGACCCGCGAGCAACTCCGTGGGATTGTCCTCGCGCACGTGTTCGTGCATCAGGTGACGGCAAAGCATGCGCATCGCGGTCAGTTTGCGCGCCTGGGAGGAGGCCGCCAGATTGGCGTCGCTCAGGGAATGGAGCCATGCCGTCAGGTGCTTTGAAGTCACCCGCTTCCAGTTGGCCGCGCCGATTTTTTTCAGCGCGATCGCCGCCTGGGCCAGATCGCGCAGATAAGCCGACTGCGTGTTGGCCGACATGCCTCGCTCAAGGGCGAGGGTGTTATGGTAGGACTCGAGCTCCTCCCGAAAGTCGGCGGGAGCTGATTCGATAATCCTGCCAATCGAATCCTCACGCCGCGTTTTCATGGCGGCGGGTCGCTCAGTACCGGCGCGGACGGCGCGGGCCCGGCGGCGGCGCGTTCTGCTCGCGGATGCGGTAGGTGATGCGCGCCTTGTCCAGGTCGTACGGGCTCATCTCCATCTTCACCGAGTCGCCGGCGGCAATCTTGATGAAATGCTTCCGCAGTTTGCCTGAAATATGGGCCAGCACGATATGGCCGTTGGTCAGTTGCACCCGGAACATCGTACCCGGAAGCACCGTGACGATCTTGCCCTCCACTTCGATCGCTTTGCCGTCAGACATGGTTGGAGAGGAGAGGGTGGCTGGTTTTGGTCATGCAGGAAGTGCTAATAAAAGCCCCTTGTAACTGTGGAATCCCCCCCGTAGTCAAGGTTTTCCTCGGTCCCATGGATACCGCGCAGCCCTCGCTCCCCTGCCCGTTCGACAAGGTTTTCCCGTCGCAATTGCGACGGGACGACGACTTTTACATGTGGCTGGCGTACAATCAGGCGATCGACGCGTGGAAGCAGGACGAGGTGCCCATCGGCGCGGTGATTGAATTGGGCGGCGAAGTCATCGCCTCGGCGCATAACCGGCGCGACCGCACCAAGGACCCGACCGCCCATGCGGAAATCCTCGCCCTCGGCCAGGCGGCCCAGGCCATCGGCGACTGGCGGCTCAATGACGCCACGCTTTATGTGACCAAAGAGCCGTGCCCCATGTGCTCGGGCGCCATGGTGATGTCCCGGGTGAAGCGGGTGGTGTATGCGGTATCCGATCCGAAGATGGGCTGCCTCGGCGGTGCGACCGACCTCAACGCCCTGCCCCAATCCAATCACCGGCTCACGCTGACGCGCGGCGTGTTGGAAAAACCATGCCTCGACCTGATCCGCGCGTATTTCCAACTCAAGCGAAGGGAGGAATAGTGGAGGGCCCAGCTCCCGCTGGGCCGTGCGCGCGCAAGCGGCATCACGTTCGCGGCCCAGCGGGAGCTGGGCCCTCCACCTCAGCCATCCGGCAAACAATGACGCGCCCCACAGTTGACGGGATCGTTAACGCGTGCACCTTTATCGCTCTCCTTCAACCCACTACGATCATGGCTTACGAACTCCCGAAACTGCCCTACGCCCCGAACGCCCTGGAACCGCATATCGATGCGAAGACGATGGAAATCCATCATGGCAAGCACCACCAGGCTTACATCACCAACGCGAACAATCTCCTGAAGGATCACCCGGCCCTCGCCGCGCTCGACGTCAACGCCTTGATCGCGGATCTCTCGAAGGTCCCCGAGGCCATCCGCGGTGGCGTGCGCAACAATGCCGGCGGCCACAGCAACCACGCCTTCTTCTGGACCATCATGGGGCCCGGCAAGGGCGGCAACCCCAAGGGCAAGCTCGCGGCCGCCATCGAGGCCGAGCTCGGCGGCTTCGCCAAGTTCAAGGAAGACTTTGCCAAGGCCGGCGCCACGCGCTTCGGCTCGGGCTGGGCCTGGCTCGTCGTCAACGGCGGCAAGCTCGCCGTCGGCTCGACCGCCAACCAGGACAGCCCACTAATGGGCAAGGCCGTCGCCGGCATCGAAGGCAAGCCGGTCCTCGGTCTCGATGTCTGGGAACACGCCTACTACCTCAACTACCAGAACCGCCGCCCGGATTACATCACGGCCTTCTGGAACGTCGTCGACTGGGACGCCGCGGAGAAGAACTACACGGCCGCGCTGTAAAGCAGCGGCGCCCTCTATTCGAAGCCGCGCCACTGGGCGCGGCTTTTTTGTGTCCCTTGCTTGTCATTCTGAACGAAGTGAAGAATCCAGCGGGATTCACGCACTCTTCCATGCATGCGAGCATCCAACTGGATTCTTCACTCCGCTCAGAATGACGGGTTTGGGTGTTAAACGGGATTCTAAATATGCAAAAGAAAAGCCGCCCACCCTGCGGTGAGCGGCTTGAAAGGAACGATTGTCTGACCGGCCTTACTTCGTCGGCACGCTCTGGATCGTCTTGAGGATCCGGCCGGCGACCAGGTACGGGTCGGCGGCGGAGTTCGGACGACGGTCCTCGAGGTAGCCCTTGTAGCCGTTGTTGACGAAGCTGTGCGGCATGCGGATCGACGCGCCGCGGTCGGCGAGACCGTAGCTGAACTTGTCGATCGACTGCGTCTCGTGCAGGCCGGTGAGGCGGAGATGATTCTCCGGGCCATAGACGGCGATGTGCTCGTCGCGGAACTGGTTGAAGGCGGCCATGAGCTTCTCGAAGTAGTCCTTCCCGCCGACCTCGCGCATGTGCTTGGTCGAGAAATTGGAATGCATGCCGGAACCGTTCCAGTCGAGCGCCTGGTTGAAGGCCCCGAGGATCGGCTTGCAGCGCCACTCGATGTCCACGCCATAGGTCTCGCCCAGGCGGGAGAGGATGTAGCGGGCCACCCACATCTGGTCGGCGGCGCTCTTGGAGCCCTTGCCGAAGATCTGGAATTCCCACTGGCCCTTCGCCACCTCGGCGTTGATGCCCTCGATGTTGATGCCGGCGTCGAGACAGATATCGATGTGCTTCTCGACGATCTCGCGGGCGATGCTGCCGACGTTCTTGTAGCCCACGCCGGTGTAGTACGGGCCCTGCGGGGCCGGGAAACCGCCGACCGGGAAACCGAGCGGGGCGCCGTCCTTGTAGAAGAAATATTCCTGCTCGAAACCGAACCACGTGTCCGGATCGTCCGGGATCGTCGCGCGGGAATTGGACGGGCTCGGCACGCCGGTGTGCTGGAAGCACTCGCACATCACGAGGACCCCGTTCTTGCGGGTGGAGTCCGGGAATACGGCGACCGGCTTGAGCACGATGTCCGAGCTCTTGCCCTCGGCCTGCTGCGTCGAGCTGCCGTCGAAGCCCCAGTTGGGCAATTCGTCGAGCTTCGGGAAGCTGGCAAATTCCTTGATTTGCGTCTTGCTGCGCAGGTTGGCGAGCGGCGTGTAGCCATCGAGCCAGATGTATTCCAGTTTGTATTTAGCCATGATTTTTCGAGTGTTTTTAGGGGTTTTGCAGAGAGCGCGGACGGCGGGTGCCGACAGTTCTTCCTGCACAAAAGTGATGGCCCAAGTCAGCACCTCATGTGCCAGAGGCAACGAGAATTTCGGAACATGACTCGGCTTTTACAAGTGCTGCCCCCAGGTTTTTCCTGGAGGAGCTTGCTCGCAAGCGATGAGGAACACGGGGCGTCGGAGGGAATATCGAATCCCCTTCAAACAAGCGCTTCCAGACTCGTGCCCGCCGCCAAGCCCATGCTTGCCACTGGCACCGGCGCCTGAATCTTCCACCTGTTCCATGCACGAGGTCAAAAACACGCAGCGCGCACTCGTTCGAATCGGTTACGACGGCTTGGTCCACAAGACCTTCCGCGGGCCACAGGCCTTTGCGCGGTTTGAAAACGAAGTCCGGGTGCTCCGCCACCTTGAGCGGCGGGGCTGCGGCTTCGTCCCCCGCCTGGTGGAAGCCGATGAGGCGGGCCTCAAGATCGTCACGACGAACTGCGGCTCCCGGGTCGAACAGGTCAACGCCGAGAAACTAAAATCCCTGTTCGACGAGCTCGAGACGTTCGGCGTCCGCCACGACGACCCGGAAATCCGCAACATCACCTACCGGAAGACCGACGGCCGGTTTTGCATCATCGATTTCGAATTCGCCGCCATCCTGGACGAAGCGCCGGGCGATCCGGCCCAAACCGCCCCCACCCTGCACTGGTCGGGCCTCACCCATCGCGGGCACGTTCGCTCCAACAACGAGGACACGTTCCTTGCGCTCGAATTCGACGGGCGTGAGGTGCACTACCTCGGCAAAACGGGCCACGCCTCGTCCGTGAGCATGGATTTCGTCTTCGCCGTCAGCGATGGCATGGGCGGCGCCAAGTCGGGCGAGTTCGCCAGCCGCATCACCAAGGACAAGATCACCCATCTCCTGCCCAAAGGCTTTCGCATGGCGGTGCCGGGACCGCAAAGCGGCTACGACAACACGCTCCGCGAACTTTTCGGGGCGATTCACTACGACCTGCTGAAGCTCGGCCAATCCTACGAGGAATGCCGCGGCATGGGCACCACGCTCAGCCTCGCGTGGTTCACGCCGGGCTGGATGTATTTCGGCCACATCGGGGACAGTCGCATCTACCACCTGCTCCCGGGCGGCGGCATCACGCAGCTCACGCATGACCACAGCTACGTCGGCTGGCTCCGGCGCAGCGGCAAGATCAGCGAGCGCGAGGCGCGCGAGCATCCCCGCCGCAACGCCCTCAACCAGGCCCTCGGCGCCGAGCACCAGTTCATCGAGCCGCAATGCGGCGCCCTCCCCTGCGCGCCGGGCGACCGTTTCCTGCTCTGCTCCGACGGCCTGACCGACGGTCTGTGGGACCGCCAGCTCGACGAGATCGTGCGCACGGCCGAAACCACCTCCGGCGCCCAAAGCCTCCTGCGCGAAGCCCTCGCCCGCGCCGGCCGCGACAACATCACGGCGATGGTGGTCGAGGTGCTGGCGCCAAACGCATGACGACCGTCTTCGTCTACGGCACGCTGAAGCGCGGCGGCGGCAACCACGTCTTTCTGGCCGGCCAGCGTTTCCTCGGTGACGCCCGCACGACGCCGGGATTCACGCTCTATTCGCTCGGCGACTATCCCGGCATGGTTCGCGCTCCCGGCGACACCGTCGGGGTCACGGGCGAACTGTGGGTGGTGGACGATGCCTGCCTGGCCGAACTCGACCGCTTGGAAGGCCTCGATGAAGGCCTGTACGAACGCATCGATGTCGTCCTGGCCCCGAACCCGCTTGCTCCGTCTGCGCAAACCTATCTCTACGCCCGGCCGCACCACGGGCTCGCTCCCGTCGGCGACACGTGGCCGGTGGGCAGGTTGTAGGCGATTTGGCCGGCATGCCGGCCAAATACGTCCCCCTCGCCTGCCAGCAGGCTCTAACCTGCGATGGTCAGCCGCGCCTATTTGAGCGCCGACTGCGGAAACCGTTTCACCGTCACGAAACGCGCGCGCAACAATTCCTCCATTGCTTCGCGCACCGGCGCCGGGATGCGCTTTACCAGGTCTTCCATGGGCGGCAGATCGCCTTTCTCCTCGGGCGCCCGCTCCTCGTGCATGAGCGGCGGGGTCACGATGCCCATCTCGCGCTCCTGCGCGAGAAACGCCGCCTCCTCCTCGGAGGATGGGCCCGCCGGCGCGTCCGCCGGTGGGGCGTCCTGGAGCGGCGGTCGATCGCCGTTGTCGTCATCCGTCCGGCGGCCATCGGCCGCCGCGCCGGATTCCTCCTCCTGCCTCGGCGCCTCAACCCGCCTCGTCAGTCGTTTTTTTTTAAACCGTCCTCCGGGAGGCTGTCCGCCAGCGTCGCGATTTCCTTGATCAGGGAATCGATCGCCCGGGCGCGGCTGGCCTCGACGGCCTTGAGCAGCGCCACCTCGAAATTGATTTTCTCCGACAGGCCGTGCTTCACGCCGTTCTCGCCTTCGCGGAGGCCGTCCAGCAGGCGCGTCAACTGCTCCGTCGTCATCGCCGTGCCGAGCGCATCGCTGCTGCCGCCCTTGCCGATGGCCGCCAGCAGCGCGCCCCGCACATGGGTCTGCACGTCCACGAGCAGGCGGTAAAGGTCGCGACCGTTTTCATCCGCCTCGTCCACCAGCTCGACGATCTTCCGGTGGTCGCCGGCCGCGAGGGCCGACGCCAGCGCGGCGATTTTCTCGCCGGCCACCAGGCCATAGACATCCAGCACATCGGCCTCGTTGACCTCGTTGCCGCAGAAGGAAATCATCTGGTCGAAGATGGACTGCGCGTCGCGCATGCCGCCGTCGGCCATGCGGGCGATGCTGGCCAGGGCGGCGTCGCTCGCCTTGATCTTCTCGGCCGCGGCAATCTTCTTCAGGCGCTGGATGATCAGCTCGGTCGGGATCGGCTTCAGGTCGAAGCGCTGGCAGCGGGAAATGATCGTCGGCAGAACCTTCTGTACCTCCGTCGTCGCGAAGATGAACTTCGCATGCTCCGGCGGCTCCTCGAGGGTCTTGAGCAGCGCGTTGAACGCCGCCGTGGAGAGCATGTGCACCTCGTCGATGATGTAGACCTTGTACTTACCCTGCGCCGGCGCGTAGCGAACGGTGTCGCGCAGCTCGCGCACCTGCTCGACGCCGTTGTTCGAGGCGCCGTCAATCTCGATCACGTCGAGGCACGAACCATCCGCGATGGACTTCGCGATCGGGTCGTTCGGATCGAAATCGGCCTTCGGACCGTTCGTGACGTTGAGCGCCTTGGCAAAAATGCGCGCCGTGCTCGTCTTGCCGGTACCGCGGGGACCCACGAAAAGGTAGGCGTGCGCAATCCGGTTGCGGGCAATGGCGTTCTTCAGCGTCCGGACCACGTGGTCCTGCCCCACAACGTCATCGAACGTCTGGGGGCGCCACTTGCGGGCAATGACTTGGTAGGAACCGGACACAGGGTCCAGTCCAAGTCCGCGAGGCCCAATCGCAAATCAAAAATGCCAAATCGCTCAGCTCCGCCCGCGCAAGGCGGCGACCACCGCGTCCGCATCGTACACGCAGCCGCCCCAGGTGCCGCCGCTGACGTGCTGCAAGGCGGCCCACAACCGGGTGTCGTCGGGCAACGCGGGATGCGGCGCCATGTCCGGCCGCGGTTTCCGCGCGGCCAGCCGCGCGGCGCCTTCCTCCGGGGAAAACCGGCGGCCGCCCTCCCCGACCAGGTCGATTGAGCCTTCGAGTCGGCGACAATCCAGCCGGACGCGGATAAGGTCGCCTTCGAGAATTTTGCCGATCGGTCCACCCGCGAGCCCTTCCGGCCCGATGTGGCCGATGCACGCACCGGTCGACACCCCCGAGAACCGCGCGTCGGTCAGCAAGGTGACCTCCTTGCCAAAAGGCGTGTACTTGAGCGCGCCGGTGACCTGGTAGGTTTCCTCCATGCCGGTCCCCATGGGGCCGATTCCCGTGAGCACCATGACGTCGCCCGCGTGGATGCGGCCCTGCTTGATCGCCCCGATCGCCGCCTTCTCGCTGACGAACACGCGCGCCGGACCTTCCTGCAGATAAACTCCGTCTGCATCGATCACCGAAGGATCGATCGCGGTCGCCTTCACGACCGCGCCCTCGGGGGCGAGATTGCCGCGCGGGAAGATCAAGGTGTTGGTCAGGCCGCGCGCCCTGGCCTGGGCCGGCGACAGGATCACCTCGTCCGCGTCGATGCCATCGAGTTCCTTCAGCAGTTGCCGGAAACGCGTCCGGCGGGCGGAGCTTTCCCACCAGTCAAGGTTCTCGCCCAGCGTCCGGCCCGTCACGGTCAGCACGCCGGTGTCCAGCAGGCCAAGCTGGCGCAAATGCAGCATCACTTCCGGCACGCCGCCCGCGAGGAAGACCCGCACCGTGGGATGATGAACGGGGCCGTTGGGCAACACGCTCACAAGTCGCGGCACGCGGCGGTTGACCTCGATCCAATCGTCCACCGTCGGACGCCGCAGGCCGGCGGCGTGCGCGATCGCCGGAATGTGCAGCAGGAGATTCGTCGACCCGCCAAACGCCGCATGCACCACCAGGGCGTTGCGGATGCTGGCATCGGTCAACAAGTCGCGGCCGCACAGACCCCGGTCGGCGAGCAGTTGCACGGCCCGCGCCGAACGTCGGGCCATGTCGAGCCACACGGGTTGCCCCGACGGCGCGAGCGCGGCATGCGGCAGGGACAAGCCGAGCGCTTCGCCCACGACCTGCGAGGTGGCCGCCGTGCCGAGGAATTGGCAGCCGCCGCCCGGCGTGGCACAGGCGCGGCAGCCCAGATCCGCCGCCTCGGAAAGCGTGACCAAACCCTGCGCGTACCTGACGCCGAGCGTCTGCACCGCGCCGGCATCCTCGCCGGTGGTCGGCGGCAGCGTGACTCCGCCCGGCACCACCACGCCCGGAAGATCCCGCAGGCCCGCCACCGCCATCAGCATCGCGGGAAGTCCCTTGTCGCAGGTGGCGATGCCGAGCACGCCGGCCCGCAGCGGGAGCGAGCGCGCGAGCCGCCGGAACACCAACGCGGCATCATTTCGAAACGGCAGGCTGTCGAACATGCCGGGAGTGCCTTGCGTGCGGCCGTCGCAGGGATCCGAACAAAATCCTGCGAACGGCAGGCTCTGCAGCCGCCGGAATTCCTCCGCCGCCGCTTGCACGAGCAGGCCGATCTCCCAGTGCCCCGTGTGATAGCCCAGCGCCACCGGCCGGCCATCGGGCGCCCGCACCCCGCCCTGGGTGCTTAGGATTAAAAACTGACGGCGCCCCACTTCACCCGGCGCCCAGCCCATGCCGGCATTCTGGCTCAGCCCGAACAAGTCGCCGCTCGGACTGTTGCGCAATTGCTCGTCGGTCAAGGGCAGGCTGCCGCTCGCGCCGGCGGCGTGGGTTCGGATGGTGAAAATCTCCGGCGACGCGGCGCCCAGCACATCGCCATCCGCCACGACCGCGCACTGGAGTTTGGGTTTGTCCGCCATGCTCACTCTTTTTCCCGTTCCAACGGAGTGACGGGGTCGATGAACAGCCAGCAGAAAGCACCCAGCGAATAGATGATGCTGGTTACGATGAACACCTGTTGCCAATCCCGGCCGGTCAGCGTGAGCACCCACCCGACCACCAACGGGCCGGCCATGCCACCGAAGTTGCCCATCATGTTCATGCTCCCGGAAACAGTCCCGGCGTATTTGCCCCCGATGTCCATGCAGGTGGCCCAACTGCCCGGCAGCGTCAGGTCGTTGAAGAAACCCGCCAGGCCCATCGCGACCATCGCCAGCAGCGGATCCCGGATAAAGAACGAGGTCATCAAAAGCGTCGCCGCGCCCGCGAGACCTACAAAGCCAAACGAGCGGCGCACGGCGGTTACGCTGCGTCCGCGCCGCACCAACCGGGCCGAGACCACGCCTGCCAGCAGCGAGCCGAACCCGCCGAAAAGCAACGGGGTGCCGGCCAGCGCGGCCGCGAGGATTTTCAACGTCAGTTCGGGCCCGGCCCAGCTTTCGAGCAGCCCGCCGAGCCATTTCATCGCGACGTTGGCCTTGATCTCGAGCCCGCGCTCGTCGCGCAGGTAAGTGGGCAGCCACGTGACAAAAAAATACCAGCCGTAGCTCAGGAAAAAATACTGGCCCCACAGCAACCACATGGTCGGGCGCGTCACGAGCTCCCGCCAGGGCACGCGGCCGTGGCCGCAGACGTTCCCCGCATTGTCCCTGAGCAATGCAAGTTCGCCGGCGTTCACCGCCGGATGATCGCGCGGGTTGTCGCGGAACCAGCGGTGAAAGACCACGGCCCAAGCCACGCCGAACAGCGCGAACACGACGAACGCGCTCCGCCAGCTGACGAAGTTCATCACCAGCACCACCAGCAGCGGCGCCGCGGCCCCGCCCCACCGCGCCCCCATCCACATGAGCGCCTGCGCCCGCGTGCGGTCGGACTTCGGCAGCCAGGCGCTGAGGGCCTTGGTCAGGTTCGGAAAACAGCCCGCCTCGCCCGCGCCGAACAGAAAGCGCACGACCAGCATGGAGGCGTAGTTCCACGCCCAGCCGGTCGCCGCGGTGAAGAAGGACCACCACAGCACCACGCGCAACAGCACGCGGCGCGCGCCGATCCGGTCGCCCAGCCAGCCAGTCGGGATCTCGAACAGCGCGTAAGCCAGCGTGAACGCCGAGAAAATCATGCCCTTCTGGGCGTCGATGAACTTCAGCTCCGCCGCGATGTCGGGCATGGCCTGCGAAATCGCGACGCGATCGACATATTGGATGATCGCCAGCGCGACCGCGAAACCCACCACTTGGTAACGCACGCGACTCGGCGCGGCGCCCGCGAGGGCCGTGGGGTGGTCGGGGTCGGACACAACGCCAGCCTGTCGGCGCGCGACGGAGGGCGTCAATCTTCCAGGCCGTGTTCTAATGTTGTTCCAGATTATCGCGGAAAGAGTGTCGCCTTTCGACACGTTACCCGGAAATTGCGGACCGCTTCCCCCGATGAAAGTCTGCCGTTTCCAGCAGGACGATTCGCCGGTCCGCATCGGACTGGTGATGGACGACCACACCGTGGTTGATCTGACGGACACCGGCATCACCACACTCCACATGGTGTTCGAGGCCGCGGATCCCGTCGCGCGGCTGCAGCTGGCCGTCCGCAACGCGGGTCCGCGCATCCGGCTGAAGGAAGTCACCCTCCTCGCGCCGGTGGAACGGCAGGAGGTGTGGGCCGCGGGCGTGACCTACCTGCGCAGCAAGGCCGCCCGGATGGCGGAGTCGGATTTCAGCGCCACCGCCTATGATCGCGTCTATGCCGCGGACCGGCCCGAGCTTTTCTTCAAATCGCTCGCCGCCAAGGTGGCGGCCCCGGGCGAGCGGGTCGGCATCCGGCGGGACGCGCGGTGGAGCGTGCCGGAGCCGGAACTGGCGCTCGTGTTGAATTCGCGCGGCGAGGTGGCCGGCTGCACCCTGGGCAATGACATGAGTGCGCGCGACATCGAGGGCGAGAACCTGCTCTATCTGCCCCAGGCGAAAGTCTACGATCGCTCGTGCGCACTCGGTCCATGGATTGTGGTCGGCGCCCCGGAAGCGGTGGTACGCGGCTGGACCATCGGGATCGTCATCACGCGCGGCCACCAGCGCATCTTCGCGGGCGAAACGTCCGTCGGCCAGATCAAGCGCAGCTTCGCCGAACTGGCAGGTTATCTCTGCCGCAGCCAGACCTTCCCGCACGGAGCGGTGCTGCTGACGGGGACCGGTATCGTGCCGCCGGATTCGTTCACCCTGCAGCCGGACGACCTCGTGGAAATCACGGTCTCCGGGGTCGGCACCCTCAGGAACACGGTGGCCGTGGTGTGAAAAGCCGCAAACTCCAAGGTGGAGCGCACTGCCCTCAGTGCGTTTGCCTCGTAAGCTTCCAAACCAGCGCACTGAGGGCAGTGCGCTCCACCTTCAATGCATGATCTTGGCTAAGCGGGATCCGTCCCGCCGCGAAATAAAAAAGTGGCCAGGCACTCCACGGCACTGGGAGGACGTCGTCACCGTTGCTGCCTTCCGGCCCTGGCGGGGTTCACGCGCCTACGCATGCATGGCGCCTGGCCGACGCGGAACGTAGGTCGGTGCCCCCCTCCTGCAACTAAAATAAAAAGGACGCTCCCGACGGGGGGCAGTCCTCCTTCCGGACCGGCTGGGCCGACGCCCGCGCGCACCGAAAGAACCCGGCCGGAGGCCAGGTTCCCCCCAAAGGCCGGTCAGGTGCCCGGCGGCTTTTCCGCAGGCTTTCCCGGACCCTTGCCGGGAGTCCTCTCGCCTCTTTCGCCGAACGAACGGTCCATCTTCAGGCGCTTCTCGCGTTCGGTTTTTTCGCGGGCATCGCGCGCTTCGCGCAGTTCCCGGTTCAGCTGCTCATATTTGGGCCGCTGTTCGGCCGTGAGCTGGTCGAAAATTTCCCGCTGCATGCCCTCGACCACGGTTTGCGTCTCGACCATCGAGCGATTGCGCACCCGGTTCAGCTCCTCCATGTGCCGCCGCACGATTGGCCGGATTTGTTCCTGTTGGTCCGGGGTCAGTTCCAGGTGCTCGACCAGGCGCTTGAGGGTCCGGGGCGCCCACTCCTCGGGCACCGGCCGGTTCAGCAGCTTGTTCTTGCAAACCCGGGCCGTGACAAATCCGCCCGTGACGCCGCCGGCCAGGAAAATACCCAACAGGACGACGATGACCTTCCAGGGCTGGTTCATCACGAGATGTCCAGCAGGTCGACCACCACATCGGTGGTGCCGGTGGAATAAATGTCCTGCTCGGTCGAGAACGCGGAATAGTTAAAGGCCACCGCCGTCACGCCGCACACGGCGGCGAGGAAGAGCCCGCGGACCGCGAATCGCTCGAGGGGCAGCCAGGGCGCGGTAGGCAATCCCGCGGCCTGCGCGGCGAGGCGGGTGGCAAAACCGTACGGGGCGGCCCCGGAATCGGCGGGCGCCTGCCGGGCGGCGACAATCAGTTTCTGCCATTGGTGGTCGAATCGGTTCATGACTTCTCCTTGCTTTGTAGTTCCTGAAAAAGTTTTTGCAATTTCCGTCTCGCGCGAAAGGCGCGCACCTTGACGAGGGTCTGGTTCCAGCCCGTGAGGCCGCTGATCTCGGCGATCGTCTTCTGTTCCAGGTCGAGCAACTGGATCACCAGGCGGTCGTCGGGCTTGAGCTGCGCGAGCAGTTTCTGGACGAGCTCGCGGGCCGCCAGGGCCTGGCCGGGCGCCACATCGCGCTCATTGGTCAACACATTGTCGAGCACCTCGGCCTCGGTCTCCGACAGGTCGGCCCAGCGGAACTCGGGCCGGCGTTTCTGCGCGCGGAGCTGGTCGATGCAGGTCGTGACCGCGATGCGCGAAACCCAGTGCGGGAACGGCACGTTGCCCTGATATTGTTCGAGACGCGTGAACATTTTCAGGAAGATGTCCTGGGCGAGGTCTTCCTCGGCCACGCGGCGCGGGAGATGAGATCGCACGATGCGGCTGACGAGCGGGTAGAGCTGTTCGACGAGCTGGCGGCAGGCCGCCTGGTCGCGCAGGCGAACGCGGGCCAGGCATCCGGCGAAGTCGAACGGTTCATCAGCCATGGAGTTGTGCAAAAGTCCGGCACATCCCCCATGACGGTGGCACCGAGGGGGGGTTACCGGCAAAACCGGAGGGCTGGGAACAGAAAACGGGCACGAAAAAACCGGGTTGGAGGACGGATTTCAGGAGCGGTCCACCTTGTAAAACATCCAGAGCCCGAGGCTTTGGAAGGCGAGATTGGGCAGCCACATGAGCAGGTCGGGGCGGAGCGCCGGGTGATTGTCGAACCAGCCCACGGCGATCGTGGCGAAATAATAACCGAGCGCGAGCATGAGGCCGACCCCGAGGTTGGCGGAGGTCTCCTTCCGGGACACCTTGATGCCGAGCGGAATTGCCACGAGCGCGAATGAAAGCACGGAAAATGCCGTCGCGAATTTCTCGTGGATGGTGATCTGCACGCGCATCCGCTGCTGCGCGCGGTCTTCCGGGGAAACCGCCGGGTCCGGCCGGCCCAAACGCTGCCATTCCTCGACCAGTTGGGGGAACGTCAGCCACTTGGTCTTCACCTTCACGGCCCGCTGCCCCGTGAGCTTGTCCAGCATCAGGTCGAACGTCGCGTGGTCGGTGGCGCCGCCGCTGCGGATTTTCGCCGGGTCTTCCGGATCCTTGTTGTCGTGGATCTCCGCCTGCAAGTAGTCGAGACTCAGCACCAGCTTGCTCTTGGCCTCGTCAAACCGGACCCAGCCCGTGGCCGCCCGGCCCGAGTGGATCACGCGCTTTTGTTTGTCCAGTTCCCAGATCCAGATGTCCTTGAGCATGTCGGCCTGCTTTTCGCCGACGTAAATCACGACGCCGGGGAAATCGCGGATAAACGTCTTCGGCACGATGAAACTCAGGGGATTGTTCTGGACCGCGCCGGCCAGCTCGCGCTGGTAGGCGAGCCGCGCGGTCGGCATGAACTGGAAATTGACGAAGGCCGCGAGCGTGACGCCGAGCAGGGCGAAAAACAGGATGGGCGCGGAGAGCCAGGCGACGCTCATGCCGGACGAACGCAGCGCGGTGATCTCCCGGTCGGACGACATGCGGCCGAGCACCAGCAGGATGCCCGTCAGGATGCCCATCGGCAGCGCGTAGGAGATCACGAAAGGCACCAAAAGCCCCACCAGCCGGATGAAGGTGTCGATCTGGATTTGCCCCGCCAGCACGTAGCCCAGCAGATCCTTGAGGGCATTGGCCAGCATCAGCACGAACGCGAACAGGCCCACGGCGGCACCGCACGTCAGGACCACGTTGGCGAAGATGTGCCGGTGGATGAGATTCATCTGATTAGTTGAAAGTTGGAGGTTGAGCGTTGAGAGTCCGACTGCAACGCCGACTTTTCGCTCCCCCTCCCTCCGCTTCGTGAAATACACGCCCACCCACCCGACCATCTATGGTGAGACGCTCGATTCCCTGACCGTCCTGCTCAAGGAGCATGGCCAGCCGGCGTTTCGCGCGCGGCAGCTCATGGAATGGCTCTACAAGAAACGCGTGAAGTCATGGGACGAGATGACCAACCTCCCCCGCCCCTTCCGGGCCTGGCTGGCGGAGACCTTTGAGCTCGAACCGACCAAATTCGTCTTCACCAAGCAATCCGAGGACGTCACCGACAAGCTGCTCCTTGAACTTGGCGACAAATCGCTGATTGAAACCGTGATCATCCGCGCGCCCCAGCTGGGGGTCGGCCAGGAAAATTCCCGCAAGACGATCTGCATTTCGACGCAGGTCGGGTGTGCGATGGGCTGCAAATTCTGCGCCTCCGGCCTGGAGGGACTCAAACGCAACCTGTCCGCCGGCGAGATCGTTCACCAGCTCATCCAGGTCTGCCGGCAGGAGGACGACCGCACGCCCCGCGCCCGCGCCGAACTCGTGTCGTTCGACAACCTCGTCGTGATGGGGATGGGCGAGCCGCTGCACAACTACGACGCGATCATCCGCGCCCTGACGATTCTCAACGCGGAATGGGGGCTCGGGTTCGGCGCGCGCCGCATCACGCTTTCCACTTCCGGGCTGGTGCCGAAAATCAAGCAGCTCGCCGACGAGGCGCTGGGCATCCGCCTCGCGATCAGCCTGCACGGCGCAACCGATGAGGTGCGCGAGCAGATCATGCCGGTGAACAAGAAATGGCCGCTCAAGGAACTCATCCCCGCGATCCGCGAGTTCTCCGAGAAGCACGGCCGCATGGTCACGCTGGAATTCATCCTGATCGAGGAGGTCAACGACTCGCTCGACCAGGCCGAGAAGCTCCGCGACATCGCCTACGACCTGCACGCCCACGTGAACCTGATTCCCTACAACACCGTCGAGGGACTGCCGTGGAAGCGACCGAGCCTGACGCGGCAGGAAAAGTTTGCCCGGGTCCTCGACGCTGCGGGCGTCTCCGTCACCCTGCGGCGCGAAAAGGGCCACGCGATTGACGCCGCCTGCGGCCAGTTGCGGTTGAAGACGGAGAAGGCGCGCGAGGCGGCGGCCGCGAACTAGCCGTCCATGGCATTGCCCGCCTACCTCGAAATCCCGCTGCGGCTGGGACTGTTGCTGGCCGGCCTCCTGCTCCCCGGATCGCAGCTCCTGCGAGCCCTCCGCCTGCCCTGGTCGCTCGCCGCGGCCTTCGCGTGCTCCGCGGCCGTCCTGTATGCCGTCGTGCTGGTCTTCGCCTGGACGGGCGCGGTCATTTCGCTGACGACGCTCGCGGCGGCGCTCGCCCTCTTCACGATCTGTGCCCGGCTGGTGCCGGCGCGGCCGCCGGTGACGCAAATCTCGCCGTCCTTCGCCTGCTTCACGCGCATCGG
The DNA here is from genome assembly GCA_964515595.1 of uncultured Oleiharenicola sp. Classification (GTDB taxonomy): domain Bacteria; phylum Verrucomicrobiota; class Verrucomicrobiia; order Opitutales; family Opitutaceae; genus Lacunisphaera. The sequence goes on from CAZEUN010000003.1 coordinate 380,130, forward strand.
GTGGTGGCTGCCGGTTTACGGCGCATTCTGGCTGGTCGTTGCCTGGCGGCTTGGGTTCCAGCCGCTGACGGGCCCCGACACAACGTTCCGGTGGAGCTGGCTCGCCGAGCAAATGCTGTCGTTCGGCTCCCTGGATTTTTACCCACCGCGCACGGGCGGGGATTTCGTCCGCTACTTCTGGGCTGAAAGCATCCCGCCGGAAATCGCCGGGCTCCATGCGTGGGCCTACGCCTGCGGCGGGAGCAAACATGCCTTGTGGACCTCGCCAGTGGTCGCCCTGCAGGTGCTGGCGATCCACGAGTTGGTCTGGCGGCTGGGCAACCGCTGGGGCGGCGAGATCGTCGCCCGCCGCGCCGTGCTCTTTGCGGCCGCGTGCCCGCTGCTGACCTGGGCCGCCACGCTGGGTCAGGAAACCGGCCTGAGTGCGCTGGCCGTGACCGGAATCGTGTGGGCGCTTTCCCATGCGCGGGATGAGGACGGTGATCGCTGGACGATCCTCGCCGGGATCTTCGCGGTGGTCGCAGCGGGTTCGCGCGAATACGGGCCGGTGTTTCCACTCGCGGCCATCGGTGCCAGCGCATGGATGGGCGCACCGCGTCGCCAGCTCCTGCTCCTCGCCGGCGTGGCCCTGCCCCTCGCGCTCGCGTGGCCGCTCCGTGTGTGGATGATGACCGGCAATCCCATCTACAGCCTGAACTTCGCGGGTCTTTTTCCCACGAACGCCGTTTTTACCGCTTGGAACGACACCTTGCGCGGCCCGGCCCGGGAAACGCTGGCGCATTCGTCCAGTTGGTGGCAGCTCGGACGTTATTTTCTGCTGTGGGCGCTGCCCGCGTCGGTGGGCTTGATCGCCCTGATCACGTTGCTCGCCCGGCGGCTGCGCGAAGCCCGGATTGTCGCGGTGTTTGTGGGCCTGACCATTCTGCTTTGGTGGATGTCGGTGGGCTACACCGCGGGTGGACTGTTTTATTCATTGCGGGTGCTGAGTCCCGCCTTCGCCCTCCTCGCCGTGACCGGCGCCTATGGCTGCGCATTCCTGCTCCAAGGTCGCGCGACGCATCAGGTCGGCGCCGCTTGCCTGGCGTTGGTGTTATTGGAATCCCTGCCCAAAACGCTCGTGTTGCCGGAGAATCCCTATCGGGTGGCGCCGCGTGATTGGATGCAGGCTTCTCTGCAAGTGCCAACCATGGCCGGCAGTTGGGACGAGGAGGTGCTCGCCAAAGTCCGGCCTCTCGCCGATCGACGTCGCGTGGTGTCCGATTATGTCGGCGCCCCAAAACTCTTCGCATCCATCGGCACCGAGGTCGCGCCGTTGTGGAGCCCTGAAGTCGCGCCATTGTTCGATGAGACCCTGAGCTCCGAAGCCGTGGCCCGGCACTGGCAGCAGTCGGGTTTGCGTTACCTGGTGCTGCTGAAAACCGGTCCGACGGCCGCCTTTGTCCAGAACCACGCGCGGTGGCGGGCGCCGTATTTTACCCTGAAAACGGTGGCAGACACATCCACACTCCTGGTACTTGAAGCAACTGTCCAAAAGCCACTTGCGAAGTAACGCCAAATCTTAGGCTTTACACGCATCATCAAATCCGGATGCATTGATTTCTCAATGATCGCGGATCGTGCCATTTCCGAGCTCTTCGCCCAGCAACGCCCGTTGCGTTCCTTGGAATTTTTCCCGCCCAAGGATGAAGCCGGCGTCGAGGCCCTACGGCAAACCGCCGCGGTGCTCAAGCGGATCGCCCCGGATTTTGTCTCGGTCACCTACGGCGCCGGCGGCAGCACGCGCGAACGCACCGCGCAGGTGAGCCGGCTGCTGCGCACCGAGATCGGTTTCACCGTCATGCCGCATCTCACCTGCGTCGGCCACAGTCGCGAGGAGTTGAACGGGGTGGCGGACCAACTGCATGCCGGGGGCTACCGCAACATCATGACGCTGCGCGGCGATCCCCCCAAGGGTGAGACTGAATTCGTGCCGTACAAAGACGGACTGCGCTATGGCAGCGATCTGGTCGCTCTCCTCAAGGCGCGCCATCCCGACTTCTGTCTCGGCGTCGGCGGTTATCCCGAAAAGCATCCGGAAGCGCCGAGCCTCGACGTGGATCTGGACAACTTGAAGCGCAAGGTGGACGCCGGCGCCGGCTTCGTCACGACGCAGCTTTTCTTCGACAATGCCGTCTACTTTCGCTTCGTCGAAAAATGCCGCGCCCGCGGGATCCGTGTGCCAATCGTTCCCGGGATCATGCCGGTGCTCTCGTTGAAGCAAATCAAGCGCTTTACCGAGATGTGCGGCGCCTCACTGCCGGCCCGGCTCATCAAGCGCCTCGAAGCCGCGGGCGATGTGCCGGAAATTCTCGAGAGCGTCGGCAACGAATGGGCGGTCACCCAAATCCGCGACCTGCTCGCGCATGATGCTCCCGGTTACCACCTTTACATCATGAACCGCACCAAAAGCGCGCTGGCGCTCGCGGCAGGACTGGCGGCCTGAGTCACGGCCCGGACCGTCCCGCCACCCGCGCCAGGACGGCCGGGAACAGCAAACCCCTTTCCCGGATTATCCGGTATGCCTCCCCCAGGGCGTGGCTTCCCCCGTCGCAGCGGGGTACCCAACTCCCGGGGTGGCGGGTTTTACCCCGCAGACGCTCCAAGCCACCGGGACTATGCTTAGGCGAGACAACCGATCCACCCGCCATGAACAGCCCCTACCTTCTCTTCCTGAACCGCCGCGACCCGATCGTCGGGCTCGCCGCTCACCTTGCTGCCGGAATCCTGGCCCTCGTGCTGCTGACCGGCGTCGCCCGCGCCAGCACCCCTGCGACCCACGCTGACCCCACGGTCCCGCCAGCGGCGGCCGCGCGGTAACCGGGCGGTTTCAAATTCCCAACCCCGACTTTCATGTCAGCAGCGACCTTTGCTGGCGCGACGGCGATCATTCGCCGGCCCGCTCTTTTTTTTTGGCCGGCGCTCGCCTGCGCGGCCGCTCTTTTCCTGCCGCTGGCCGCGCCGGCGCAGTCTCTGTCCTTTGGCGGCAAAATGGCCGAGGCGGCGCAACCCGCCCTAAGCGCGGCTGACCGCGTGGTGGTGCGCGTCAAGCCCGGTCAGGATCTCCTCGCACTGCACCGCCAGCTCGGCACGCGCGGGCGCAAACTTTTCCGCCGCAGCCCGCGCGGGCGCGCCCCCGACCTGGAGGTCATCGAGCTGCCCCGCGGTCGCCGCGACGAGGTGCTGGCCGCGCTCCGGGCCAGCGGCCTGGTTGAATACGCCGAACCGGATTTCCGGCTGAAGGCGCTGATCGAGCCGAACGATTTTCGCTTTTACGACGGTTCCCAATGGAACCTGAAAAACACCGGCCAGTTCGGCGGGACCTCCGGGGCCGACATCGATGCGGCGGACGCTTGGGATCTGTGCCGCTCCGCCGCGGGCGTGATCGTCGCGGTCGTCGACACCGGAATCCGTCTCACGCACGAGGACCTGCGCGCCAATCTCTGGACCAATCCGGGTGAAACGGGCACGGACGCCGCGGGCCACAACAAGGCGACCAATGGGATCGACGATGATGGCGACGGCTACGTGGACGATGTCCATGGCATCAACGCCATCACGCAATCGGGCAACCCGAACGATGACTACGGCCATGGCACGCATGTGGCGGGCATCATCGGCGCCGTCGGCTACAACGGCGTCGGCATCACGGGCGTCGCCTGGCACGTGCAACTGATGGCGCTCAAGTCGCTCGATGCGACCGGCGAGGGCTCCATTTCAGATGCGATCGAATGTCTGGACTATGCGCGGGCCCATGGCGCCAAGATCGTCAATGCCAGCTGGGGCTCGTACCAGTTCACCTCGCAGGCGTTGCGGGATGCGATCGCGAACCTGCGCGACGCCGGGATTATTTTCGTCGCGGCCTGCGGCAACAGCGCGGGGGACAACGACGCCAACCCCCTGTTTCCCGCGAGCTACGAGTTCGACAACATCGTCGCCGTCGCCGCCACCACCCGGACCGACACCCTCGCTTCGTTTTCAAACTGGGGTCACACGACGGTCGACCTCGCGGCGCCCGGCTCACCCGTCTTTTCCACCTGGAACGGATCCGACAATGACTATCGCTACTACGACGGCACCTCGATGGCCGCGCCCCATGTCGCCGGCGCCGCGGCCTTGATGTGGTCGTTGAACCCCGCCCTCACCTACCGGCAGGTGATCGCGGCCCTCCTTGCGAACACGGATCCCCTCCCCTCGCTCGCCGGCAAAACCGTTTCCGGCGGTCGCCTCAACCTCGCGCTCGCGCTCGCGGCCGTGGTGCCGCCGCCCCCGGCGGACTCCATTCCTCCGCAGGTGTCGATGTCGCGACCGCAACTGGGCGCCACCGTGAACGGAACCGCCGTGACCGTCTCCGCGATTGCCACCGACAACGTCGCCGTCGCGCGCGTCCAATTCACCCTCGACGGCGAGAACCTCGGGCCGGGCCTGACCCAGGCACCCTACACGTACGTCTGGAACAGCACGACCGCAGGCAACGGCACGCACGTCATCGGTGCCTACGCGGTGGACAACTCGGGCAACAAAACCACCGCGCTCAGCGGCAAGGTGGTCGTCAGCAACTAACCGCCCGCAAACACCGGCCGGAAACCCGCGTCCGTCAGGATCTGCGCGATCTTCTCGCGCTGGTCGCCTTGGATTTCGATGTCGCCGTCCTTGACGGTGCCGCCGCAGCCGCAGGCGTTGCGCATCTTTTTCGCGAGCGATTCCTTTTCGGGCAATCCGATGCCCACAAAGCCGGTGACGAGCGTCACGGTCTTGCCGCCGCGGCCCGCGGTCGTCCGTTTGATATCAACCCGCCCGCGGTTCTTGACGGGAACCTCTTTCTTCCCCGCTGGCTGGGAGGCCGGCCGCGGCGCGGCCGGCCCGCCTTGCAGAGCTGGGGTGAAAGCGGGCAAACCGGCGCCACTGAGCGCGCCGAACGGGTTTTGACCCAGCCCCTGCCCCCCGTTCGTCGGAATCTTGCCGTCCGTGCTCATGGCCGGCCTCCCGTGCAGCCACCCGGCGGATTCGCGGGCCTGGCGGTCATCTGGTCCGCGCCCCCGAGGTAAGCCAGGGCCTTCGCATAGCTCCGGCCGGCCAGGAAATGATGCAGCCGGCCATCGAGTTCAGACCCATGACTGGCCAACAGATTGTCGAGCTCGGTCAGGGCGGTTGAAATCACGGGCCCATCAGAATTCTTTATGCCGGCATGGAGCCGGATTAGGGCATCTTTGATTTTGGCTTCGGTCATGTCGCGCGTCTGGAATTAAATTATCTTAATCAACGTGTTGTGCCGGGATTATTCCGGGTTCATCCCGTCGCTCTGGTCTTGAATCAACTTGTGTCAGCGAAAGCCCGGTGCTCCCATTTCTGTCCCACGCTTACTATTACCCCGCGTGATAGGCAAGCTGTCATCCCCGGCGGATATCCAACCCATTTATTTCCATGAATCCCGTCACTGTTTCCGAACGCGCCAATGCCGGCGTCATCGAGGAATACTACCAGCGCTGGCTCGACAACCCTGACTCGGTCGATCCGACGTGGCGCGCTTTTTTCCAAGGCTTCACCCTCGGCAGCAATGGCCAGGCCCCGACCGGCGCCCCGGCGGGCGCCGTCATCGATGCCTCCAAACAGGCCGGCGTCTATTACCTGATCAACGCCTACCGCGCGATCGGCCATATCCAGTCGCACCTGGATCCGCTCAGCGACCCGCCGCCGCCCTCCCCCAAGCTCGCGCTCGCGCACTTCCGCCTGAGCGATGCCGATCTCGACACGGTGTTTGATGTCAGCAGCTTTGTCGGCGGCGGCCAGATGAAGCTCCGCGACATCGTCGCGACCCTCAACCAAATCTATTGCGGCCACGTCGGCGTCGAATACGCCCACATCCAGGACCAGGACGCCCGCCGCTGGCTCCAGGAGCGCATCGAATCCACCCGGCTCCAGCCGAAGTTCGCCAAGCCGCTCAAGGTCCGCATCCTGCGCCGGGTCCACAAGGCCGAACTGTTCGAGAAGTTCCTCCACACAAAATACGTCGGCCAGAAGCGCTTCTCCCTCGAGGGCGGCGAGACCACCATCGCCGCGCTCGACGCGATCATCGACCACTGTCCGGAATCGGGCATCGAGGAAATCGTCATGGGCATGGCCCACCGCGGCCGCCTGAACGTCCTCTGCAGCATCCTGCGGAAGTCCTTTGACCAGTTGTTCGAGCAGTTTTCCGAGAACTACATCCCCGACACCGTCGCGGGCGATGGCGACGTGAAGTATCACCTCGGTTACGAATCCATCCTCACCACGACGACCGGCGCCAAGGTCGAGGTCCGCCTCGCCGCCAACCCGTCGCATCTGGAGATCGTCAATCCCGTCGTCGAGGGCAAGGCCCGCGCGCGCCAGCGCATCCGCGGCGACGCGAAGGAACGCGTCAAGGTCATGCCGGTGCTCATCCACGGCGACGCCGCCGTCGCCGGCCAGGGCATCGTCGCCGAAACCCTTAACTTTTCCCAGCTCCCGGGCTACCGCACGGGCGGCACGGTGCATTTCGTCATCAACAACCAGATCGGTTTCACGACCGACCCGGTGGATTCGCGGTCGACGCGTTACTGCACCGACATCGCGAAGCTGGTCGAGGCGCCGATTTTCCACGTGAACGGCGACGACCCGGAGGCCGTGTGCATGGTGGCGCAGCTCGCGGTGGACTTCCGCGTGAAGTTCAAGCGCGACGTGTTCATCGACATGTATTGCTACCGGAAGCACGGCCACAACGAGACCGACGAGCCTTCCTTCACCCAGCCCACGCTCTACAAGAAGATTGCCGCGCACGAGCTCGTGTCGACGATCTACACCAAGCAGCTCGTCGCCGAGGGTTCCATCACCACGGCGGAGGGCGACGCCATCAAGACGGAGTACTCCGGCGCGCTCGACGAGAACCTGACCAAGGCGAAGACCCGCGAGGCCGCCAAGGCCGAGAAGCGCAAGGCCGCCGCGGCCGCCGCCACGGACACGGTCGCCACCGATCCCTACAAGGGCTCCAACGCCATCTTCCAACCCGCCTTCAACCACACGCCGGTCACCACCGCGGTCAGCGCCCAGGTGATCGACCAGGTCGTGAAGGCGCTCACGACCGTCCCGGCCGGCTTCAAGGTCCACGCCAAGATCAAGCGCTTCATCGACGGCCGCGCCGAAATGCACAAGAACGGCGGCCCCTATGATTGGGGGATGGGCGAGGCGCTCGCCTTCGGCACGCTGCTGCTCGACGGCACGCCGGTCCGCGTCAGCGGACAGGATTGCGAGCGCGGCACGTTCACCCACCGCCATGCGGTGTTCACCGACCCGGAGACCGGCGCGAAATTCACCTCGCTCAACACGATCTCGGACCAGCAGGCGAAATTCTGCGTTTATAACTCGCTGCTCTCGGAGGCGGCCGTGCTGGGCTTCGACTACGGCTACTCGCTCGATTACCCGGACATGCTTTGCATCTGGGAGGCGCAATTCGGCGATTTCGCCAACGGCGCGCAGGTCGTGCTCGATCAGTTCATCACCGCCGGCGAATCGAAATGGCAGCGCACGAGCGGCATCACGCTGCTCCTGCCCCACGGCTACGAGGGCCAGGGCCCGGAGCACTCCTCCGCGCGCCTCGAGCGCTTCCTGCAATCCTGCGCCGAGAACAACATCCAGGTCGCGAACCTGACGACCCCCGCCCAGCTCTTCCATGCGCTGCGCCGCCAGATGAAGCGCGAGTTCAAGAAGCCGCTCGTCATCATGTCCCCGAAGTCGCTCCTCCGCCACCCGGCCGCGGTGTCGAAGCTGGAGGATTTCACCAAGGGCGCCTTCCAGGAGATCATCGACGACCCGATTTCCGCGAAGAAGGCCGAGCGGGTCATCCTGTGCTCGGGCAAGGTTTACTACGACCTCATCGATTACCGCGAAAAGAACAAGGTGGAGAACACCGCGATCATCCGCCTCGAGCAGCTCTACCCGCTGCATCGCGACCGCCTGTCCGAACTCGCCGACGACTACGGCCGGGACGCCCGCCTGATCTGGTGCCAGGAGGAGCCGCAGAACATGGGCGCGTGGACCTACATCGCGCCGCACCTCGAGGAGCTCTTTGGCCGCAAGGCGATCTACGCCGGCCGCGACGCCGCGTCCTCGCCCGCCGTCGGCCTCCTCGCCCTGCACCGCCAGCAACTCGCGACCTTCCTCCGCAAGGCGTTCACCCTCTGATTCGCTCAAAGCTCACCCCTTAAACCTTACCACTCCCTCTCCATGGCCATTGAAGTCAAAATCCCCCCGATGGGCGAATCCATCACCTCCGGCGTGCTTTCCAAATGGCACGTCGCCGATGGCGCCATCGTCAAGAAAGACCAGCCGCTCTTCGAACTCGAGACGGACAAGATCACGTCCGAAGGCACCGCCGAAGTTGCCGGCAAAATCACCTTCAAGGTCCCGGCCGGCACCGACGTGAAGATCGGCCAGGTCGTGGCCTCGATCGACGAATCTGCTGCGGGCGCCGCTTCGGCTCCGGCCGCGACTGCTCCCGCGGTGGCGCCAGCGGCCGCGAAGTCTGCTGAACAATCCCCTGCCGTCCGCCGCCTCGCCGCCGAGTCCGGCGTCGATCCCGCTTCCGTTGCCGGCTCCGGCAAAGGTGGCCGCGTCACGAAGGGCGACATGCTCGCCGCTGAAGGCGCGAAGACGCCTTCACCCACCGAAGCTTCAGCGAAGGTGAGCGCGCCTGCCGCCGCCCCCTCGCCTCTTGCCTCTAGCCCCTCGCCTGCGGGTCGCCAGACCCGCACCAAGATGACCAAGCTGCGCCAAACCATCGCCAGCCGCCTGGTCTCCGCCCAGCATGAGGCGGCCATGCTCACGACCTTCAATGAGGTCGACATGTCCGCCGTCATGGACCTGCGTAAAAAATACCAGGACGACTTCGTGAAGAAGAACGGCGTGAAGCTCGGTTTCATGAGTTTCTTCACCAAGGCCGTCGTCCACGCCCTCAAGGAAGTGCCGGCCGTCAACGCCCGCATCGATGGCGACACGATTGTCCAGAATCACTACTATGACGTGAGCATGGCGGTCTCGACCGAAAAGGGCCTCATGGTCCCGGTCATCCGCAACTGCGACACGCTCGGCATGGCCGACATCGAGAAGTCGATCGGCGAGGCCGCCAAGAAGGCCCGCGACGGCAAGATCACCCTCGCCGATCTCGAAGGCGGCGTCTTCACGATCACGAACGGCGGCATCTTCGGCTCGATGCTCTCGACGCCGATCCTGAACGCCCCGCAGAGCGCCATTCTCGGTCTCCACGCGATCAACGAGCGTCCCGTCGCCCTCAACGGCCAGGTCGTCATCCGCCCGATGATGTACCTCGCCCTCAGCTACGATCACCGGCTGGTCGACGGCAAGGAAGCCGTCACCTTCCTCGTGAAGGTCAAGCAGGCCATCGAAGATCCGGCCCGTTTGTTGATCGGCGCCTGATTAATCCAACTCTCACAGAAGGGAACGAGGCAAACAAAGGTCCCTGCTTCGTTCCCTTCGTTTCCTTCTGTAAAATGTCCTCTGAAAATTTCGATCTCATCGTCATCGGCGCCGGCCCCGGCGGGTATGTGTGCGCGTTTCGCGCTTCGCAGCTTGGCCTGAAGGTCGCGCTGATCGAGAAGCGCGCCACGCTCGGCGGCACCTGCCTCAACGTCGGCTGCATCCCGAGCAAGGCCCTCCTCCACTCGTCGGAACATGTCGCCTTCGCCAAGGGCCACGCCGCCGTGCACGGCATCAAGTTCGGCTCGGTCGAGGTCGACCTGCCGACGATGCTCAAGCGCAAGGACGAGGTCGTCGCCAAGAACACCGGCGGCCTCACCCTGCTCGCGAAAGCGCGCAAGGTCACCGTGCTCACGGGCGAGGCGAGCTTCACTTCCGCCACGACGGTCGCCATCAAGGACGGGAAGGGCACGACCGAGGTCACGGCGAAAAACATCGTCATCGCCACCGGCTCCGCGCCGGTCGAGCTCCCGTTCATGAAGTTCGACGGCAAGACCGTCGTCTCGAGCGACCACGCCATCGCGTTTTCCGAAGTGCCGAAGAAACTCGTGGTGGTCGGCGGCGGCGTCATCGGCGTCGAACTGGGCTCCGTCTGGTCGCGCCTGGGCGCGGACGTGACGGTCGTCGAGTTCCTGCCGAAGATCATCGCGACCTACGACGACGACATCGTCCGGAATTTCACGCGCCTCATGCAGAAACAGGGCCTCAAGATCGAGGTCGGCGCGAAGGTGACCGGCTTTGTAGGGGCGTCGCCTGACGACGCCCGCGCGGGCGCCGACAAGCAGCGCCCCTACGGCAAACTCCTCGCCGAGCGCGAGGGCAAGGTGCTCGAATTTCCCGCCGACAAGGTCCTCGTGGCCGTCGGCCGCCGGCCGTACACCGACAACCTCGGCCTCGACAAGGCCGGCGTCGAACTCGACGAGAAGAAACGCGTCAAGGTCGACCACCACTTGCGCACGACCGCAAAGAACATCTGGGCGATCGGTGACGTCGTCGCCGGCCCGATGCTCGCGCACAAGGCCGAGGAGGACGGCGCGGCCGTCGCGGAGTGGATCGCCGGCAAGGCGGGCCACATCAACTGGGACCTCGTCCCGGGCATCGTTTACACGCATCCCGAGGTCGCCAGCGTCGGCCTCGGCGAGGATCAGGCCAAGGCCCAGGGCATCGCAGTCAACATCGGCAAGTTCAACTTCGCCGCCAACGGCCGCGCCATCGCCGCCGACGCCACCGACGGCTACGTGAAGATCATCGCCGACGCGAAGACGGACAAGATCCTCGGCGCGCAGATTCTCGGCGCCAACGCGGGCGAACTCATCTCCGAAATCGTCACGCACATGGAATACGGCGGCAGCGCCGAGGACCTCGGCCGCACGATTCACGCGCACCCGACGATGAGCGAGGCGATCAAGGAAGCCGGCCTGGCCGTCAGCAAGAGCGCCATCCACGGCATGTAATGGGAGGGCGGGATCACCCGATCCCGCCCGGCTCCGCGCAGTCCCGATCCGCGGACGAGGCGGAGCGAATCAACGCTTGAGCCGCCGGCCCCGGTCCGTCTCTTGTAGGCGCTTGCTGCAAGCGATTCCGCGCGGGCATCCGCGGGTGGATGTGCCGAATCGCTAGCCAGCAAGCTCCTCCATTACCTTGAAAAAACTCATCCTCTGGGACATCGACGGCACCCTCATCGTTTCACACGGCGCCGGCGTGCGCGCGATGGAGAAGGCGCTGACCAAGCGCTTCGGCGTGACGTGCGACCTGTCGAAAATCGACTGGGCCGGGCGCACGGACAGCTGGATCACCGGGGCGGTGTTTCGTCACGTCGGCCTGCCGGACACACCGCAGAATTCCCACGACTATCTGGAAGCCTACCTCGAGATGCTGCCGGGGGAACTGCGTGCGGGCCGCCAAGGCCAGGTGCTGCCGGGCGTGCTGGAACTCCTGGAAACGCTGCATCACCGCAAGGACCTCGCCCAGGGGTTGCTCACCGGCAACCTCCGTCGCGGCGCGCAATTCAAGCTCACCCACTACCGGGTCTGGCACTACTTCGAGTTCGGCGCCTTTGCCGACGACAGCCCGCGGCGCAACGACCTCGGGCCGCACGCGCTGCGTCGCGCGAAGGAACGCCATTCCGTCGAATTCGTCCCGGCCAACACCTTCATCATTGGCGACACCCCGCATGACATCGAATGCGGCAAGGTCATCGGCGCCCGCACCATCGGCGTCGCCACCGGCACGTACAGCGTCGCCGAACTCGCCGCGCACTCGCCCACGGCGGTGTTCAAGGATTTCTCGGATACGGCGGCGTTTCTCCGCGTCATCGACGCGGATTAGAAGACCTGAAACTTGAAACCTGAGACCTGAACTTTTTGAGCCGAGGAATCGTCCTTCAGGTCTCAGGTTTTCGCCGCTCACCGCTTCACGTACTCCACCGCGGTCACGCTGCCGTTGCGGAATTCGACGCGCATCTTCTCCTCGGGATCGTAGCCACCGGTGGAGCTGGACACGCCGACGCTCGTGGCCGAGTGACGCCCGAAGGAGCCGACGCCCACGCCGAAGCTGAAGCGCGGGCCATTGTTGTGATAGACCCACAATTCGGCGGCGCCGGCCTCCGTCTGGCGGCTGAAAACCCGCGTCGGCTCGCCCAGCGCCAGACGGACCATTTCCGGGGTGAAGCCCAGGTCGACTTCACCGGCGCGGATCTTTTGGCGCACCGGCGGCGGCAAGGTGTCAAACAGGGCGGAATTTTTTGCGATACGATCCTCGGGCGTCGAGGAACACGCGGCCAGAAACACGGAGAGACCGAGGGCCAGCAGGAGAAGGAGGGGGCGCATGATGGGATTTTGGTTTGCGGAGGAGTACGGTGACCTGAATAAGGACATTCGCAACCCGCCCGGGTTCATCCTCCTTTCATTTACGCTTCCATGAAAAACTTCACCATCGCCATCGGTTCGGACCACGCCGGCTTCGCCTACAAGGAGAAGATCAAAGCCATGCTGCTGGCGGAGGGGCACATCGTGAAGGACTGCGGCACCTATTCCGACGCATCGTGCGACTACCCGGATTTCATCCGGCCAGTCGCCCTGGCTGTCGCGAAGGGCGAGGTGGAACGTGGCATTGTCCTCGGCGGCTCCGGCAACGGCGAGGCCATCGTGGCGAACCGCGTGAAGGGCGTCCGCTGCGGCCTCTGCTGGAACGAGCAGGTCGCGATTTGGAATCGCTCCCACAACGACGGCAATTGCCTCTCGCTAGGCCAGCGAACGATTTCCGAGGAAGAAGCCATCAAGATCGTCAAGGTGTGGCTCGCCACGGCATTTGAAGGCGGGCGCCACTTGGCCCGCATCCAAAAGATCGACGGTGTCTAATGGTAGGCCTGCTTGCAGGCGATTACATTTAAACCATTGTTGGATCGTAACATCGATTTAAGCAGGTTCCTTGGGATGAGGCGACCCATTATTACTTTGACGTAATAGCATACATCATCAAAGTAGTCTGCATGGGTACACGACATCGCGGCACGATCGAGGAGATCAACGCCCTCAACGCATTCATCAAGCTCCAGCGTGCCGGTGAGTCCGTATCCGCCCGGGTTCACGCGGTGTTGCCCGATGGCCTGACGGTCACCCAGTTCGGCGTGCTCGAGGCGCTCCACCACATCGGACCGCTTTGCCAAAGCGAACTCGCGGAAAAGCTTCTCAAGAGCGGTGGCAATCTCACTCTGGTCGTCGATAACCTGGAGAAGGCCGGCCACGTGGCCCGCGAGCGCGATCCCGCCGACCGCCGCTTCGTCGTCGTGAAGCTCACCGACAAGGGACAGGCTTTCATCAGTGCCCTGTTTCCCAAGGTTGTCGCGAACGTGACGCGTGAAATGGCAGCGCTTTCCGGCACGGAACTCTCCGACTTGGGCCGGCTCTGCAAAAAGGTCGGGCTCCGCGGCTGATTTGCTTTTTTATCACTTATACTTTAACATCAAACTATATGCACGCCCACGTTACCGGTCTCCACCATATTACCGCGATGGCCTCTGATCCGCGTCAGAACCTCGATTTCTACACCCGCCTCCTCGGACTGCGCTTCGTGAAGAAGTCGGTGAATCAGGACGATCCCGGCACCTATCACCTTTACTACGGCGACTATGCCGCGTCGCCGGGCACCATCCTCACCTTCTTTCCCTGGCCCAGCCTCCGACGCGGCCGGCCCGGCACGGGGCAGGCGTACGCCACGGCGTTTTCCGTGCCGGCCGGTTCCCTGCCCTTCTGGCAGGAGCGCTTCCGGCGGTTGGGCGTGACGCAACAGGCGATCGAGCCACGGTTCGCTGACCACGTCCTCCCCTTCCTCGATCCGGATGGATTGCGCCTCGAACTCGTCGCCACCCGGGAGGCCGACGCCCGCACCGCCGCGCCCGCGCAGGATGTTCCGGCCGACGTCGCGATCCGGGGTTTTCATAGTTCCACGCTGGCCCTGACGGACCTTGCGGCGACCGCGCAGGTCCTCACGGGAAGCATGGGCTACACAGTCACCGGACAGGAAGGCCACCGCACCCGCTATGCCGCCGGGCAGGGAGGCCCGGGCACGTATGTCGATTTGTTCACGGATCCCGCGCTGCCGCGTGGACTCAACGGCGCGGGCACCATCCATCACGTCGCTTTCCGGGTGCCGGATGACGCCACCGAGGTTTCCGCCCGCCATGTCTTGCTCGAGGACGGCCTGCAGGTCAGCCCGGTCATCGACCGCGCTTACTTCAAGTCCATCTACTACCGCGAACCCGCCGGCGTGCTGTTCGAAATCGCCACTGACGGCCCGGGCTTCGCCATCGACGAACCGCTCGACCAACTCGGCACCAAGCTCGGCCTGCCGCCGCATCTGGAAGTACACCGCGCGGAGATTGAAGCCGCGCTGCCAAAACTCAGCTAACAAACCAGCTGAGAGTACGAGGCCCCCCAAGAAGGCCCGCTCACTCTGAAGCTCTCAGCTCTCAGCTCTCAGTGCGCAACCACATACCCTCCCTCTCCTATCACCATCGCTTCGAACCCGGCACAGACGCCGCCGCGCCACCGCTGTTGCTGCTGCACGGCACCGGCGGCGACGAAAACGATCTCATCCCCCTCGCCCGGAAACTGTCGCCCGGCTCCGCCCTGCTCAGCCCGCGCGGCGACGTGAGCGAGCATGGCGCCCGCCGCTTTTTCGCGCGGCAGGGCGAGGGCGTGTTCGACCCGGTCGAAGTCACGCGCCGCACCCAGGCGCTCGCCGATTTTGTCACGGCCGCCGCCAAGCATTACCGCCTGGACCTTGGTCGGCTCACCGCCGTGGGTTTCTCCAACGGCGCGAATGTCGCCGCGACGCTTTTGCTGCTGCGTCCCGAAACCCTCGCGGCCGCCGCGCTCCTGCGTCCGATGATCGTGCTCGAACCCGCCGCGCTGCCGGATCTTTCCGGGAAGCGCGTGCTGCTCTCGTCCGGCAACGTGGACCCGATCGTGCCGGCCGATCACCCGGCGCGCCTCGCCGCCCTTTTCGAACGCGCCGGCGCCAAGGTCAGCCTCCAATCCCACGCCGCGAGCCACGGCTTGGTGCCCGGGGACTTCGCGGCCGTACGGGAGTTCCTGCACGGTTAGGAAATACCCCGGGTTCAAAACGACTCGGGGGCTGAAGGTCCGGATGCTTGCCCTCGCAACCAGGTTAAGCCAAAGGCATTAATCGCCCGCAGCCCGCCGCCGGCAAAAACTTTTTCCTCGAAGCCGTCACCGGCGGCCGGCAACTTTTGACTGAATGAATTTCCCCTCCACCCCGGGCCGGTTCAACCGCCGGGACATCCGGCCGACCGAACTGGGCCAGCCCGAGAGCCTCCTGCGCACCTACGCGTGGATGCAACTGGCGCGCACGGCGGACAACCGCATCCTCGACCTCTTCCGGCAGGGCCTCATCCGCGGCACCGTGACCGGCGGCCAGGGCAATGAGGCGCTGATCGTCCCACTGGCCCTGCTCGCGGACAAGGCGGTGGACGTGGTTTCCTTCTCCCACCGCGGCCTCGGCGGACATCTGGTGTGGAGCGGACATCTGGGCGACCACCTGTGCCAGTATTTTGCCAACAGCGGCAGCCCGACCAAGGCGCGCGAGGGCAACATCCACCACGGCGACCCCGCCAATCGCAGCCTGCCGATGATTTCCCATCTCGGCATCATGCTGTCGAACGTCGTCGGCGGCACCGATTCGCAGCGCCGGCTCGGGCGCCCGGCCGTGGGTTTCGCGTTCTTCGGCGACGGCTCGTCCAGCACGGGCGACGTCCACGAATCCCTCAACCTCGCGGCCGTGTTGTCCACGCCCGTGATTTTCGTGATCGAGAACAACCAGTACGCCTACTCGACGCCGGTCAGCGAGCAGTTCATTTCCCCCAACCTCTACGAGCGCGCCAAGGGCTACGGCATCGAGGGCTTCCCGATGGATTGCAGCGATCCCGCGCACGTCCTCAAGACCCTCGGCGCGGCAATCGATCGCGTGCGCCAGACCGGCCGTCCGCTGCTGATCGAGGCCCAAACCTTCCGTCTGCGGGGCCATGCGGCCTACGACACGTGCGACTACATGAAGCCCGGCGAAGCCGAGGCGATTCTCACGCAGGATCCGCTCCCGAAATTCCGCGAAAAACTCGCCGCGGCCGGCCACGGCGCCGAACTCGAGGCCATCGACGCGGATGTCAGCACGTTCATCGAAGCGACCATCAAGGCGTCGCTCGCGCTGCCGCCGGTCACCCCGGCAGGCATGGCCGACGAAGTGTACGCCCCCGCAGCCGCGCCCATGGCGTGGCAGCCCACGCCGGCGGCCCCGCAGGCCATCACGATGGCCCAGGCGCTGACGCTGGGACTGCGAAAGATCCTGGCCGAGCGCCCCGAATCCATTGTGCTGGGCCAGGACATCGGCACGTATGGCGGCGCGTTCAAGGTCACCGAGGGTTTGATCGAGGAATTCGGCCGTCCCCGGGTGTTCAGCACCCCGCTCTGCGAATCCGCCACCACCGGCTACGCGATCGGCCTCGCCACCAATGCGCACCGGCCGATTGAGGAGTTCCAGTTCGCCGATTTTTCCACCGATGCCACGACGCAGATCGTGCTCAACGCGGCCACGTATCATTTCCGCGCGGGCCAGAAATGCCCGGTGGTCTTTCGCTTCCCGGCCGGCGGCGGGCTGACGTTCGGCTCCTTCCACTCGCAGGAGCTCGAGTCCGCCTTCCTCTCCTTCCCCGGCCTGAAGGCGCTTTATCCGTCCACCCCGCAGGACGCCTTCAACGCGCTCCTGGCGGCCTACGAGGACGACAACCCGGTGATTCTTTTCGAACACAAGGGACTTTATCGCCGCGGCAAACACCCGGTGAAATGGGATCCGAACTACCGCGCGGTCTGGGAACCGGCGAAGCTGCGCACGGGATCGGACGCAACGGTCGTGACCTACGGCGAGATGGTGTTGCTCGCCGGCGAGGCCTGCGACTACCTGGCCGGCGAATACGAAAAGACCTTCGATCTCTTCGACCTGCGGGCGCTCGCGCCGCTCAAGCTGGACGCCATCAAGGCCTCGCTCGCGCGCACGGGCCGGCTGGTCGTGATTCATGAAGGCCGCCGCACGCACGGCTTCGGCGCCGAGTTGGTGGCCCGTCTGACCGAGGAACATTTCAGCTCCCTCAAGGCCGCCCCGCTGCGCATCGCCGCCCTCGACATGCCGGTGCCCTTCGCGCCGGAACTCGAGGAAGCCTATCGCCCGAGCAAGGACAAGATCGTCGACGCGATCGCGGCCTGGCTGTAAGTCCGCCTCCGGTCTGTGTGGAGGAGCTTGCTTGCAAGTTCCTCCACGGGAAATCGCGGATTTCGGATTGGCCATTGCAGCCGGGCGACCCAAGCTGCCTTTCCCGCCCGTGCCCCCGTCGAAAATCAAAACACCTAAAACAAAGATCCGGCCCACCCAATGGGCGGCCATCCGCCTGTTCGCCATGGACGTGGATGGTGTGCTGACCGACGGCACCGTCGGCATCAGCAGCGACGGCACCGAGCTCAAACACTTCTCCATTCTCGACGGCATGGGCATCGTCCGCCTCCACAAGGCCGGGGTGGCCGTCGCCTGGATCTCCGGCCGGCCCTCGGGCGCCACGTCCGTGCGCGCCACCGAACTGCGCGTGCCCCACGTGATCCAGGGCCGCACCGACAAGCTCATGGCCCTGCAGGAACTCGCCAGCCAGCTCGGCCTCGCGCCCGGCGAGGTCTGTTACATGGGCGACGATGACATCGACGCCCCCGCCATCGCCTGGGCCGGGATTGGCGTGGCGCCCGCCGGATCCATGCCGGCCGCCCTCAAGGCCGCCCGCCTGGTGCCCGCCCGGCCCGCCGGCCACGGCGCCGTGCGCGAAGTCTGTGAACATATCCTCGCCCATCGCGGTCAGTAGGCATTCCCCGTGCGCCTCCTTCTCAAAAAATTACTGCTCGGCCTCGTCCCCGCGTCCCTCGCGCTGGCGGCGACCACCCAGGTCTCCACGGAAAAGCCCATCGTGAATTTCAGCCTGCCGGGCTGGACCCCGGACGGCTACCGGGCGTGGATGGTGCGGGGCACCGAGGCGCGCTACAGCGCGGGCAATCGGATCGAGATCAAGGATCTCACCCTGTCCATCTTCTCCGGACGGGCGGACGAAAAAGTCGACACCATCATCCTGAGCCCGAGCGCCCTCGTCCTGCCCGCCGAATCGGTGGTCAGTGGCCAGACCACCATCCGCCTGATCAACGACCAGCTCGAAGCCGGCGGCACCGGCTGGAGCTACGCGCCGAAGGACAAGAAAGTTTCCATCACCAAACACGTCCGCGTCACCTTCCGCGCCGAATTCAAGGACTTCCTGAAATGAAATTCCTCCGCCTCCTCGCTGCCTCCGGCCTCCTCGCCGTGACGGCCCTGGCCCAAAGCGCCCTGCCCCAGCCCACCGTGATCGAAAGCGACGGCCGCGGCGAAATGGTCAGCACCGACACGGAGACCACCATCACCTTCCGGGACAACGTGCGCGTCACCGGCACCAACATGCGGCTGACCTGCGACTATCTCGAGGTCGTGGTGGTGCGCACGGGCGACAAGGCCGCCACGCTGGGCAAACTCGAGAAATTCCGCTCCATGCTCGCCACCGGCAACGTCCGCATGATCCAGGGCGATCGCGAGGCCGCCTGCGGCCGCGCCGAGGTGCTGCCGGAACAGGAAAAGGTGATCCTCTCGGATCACCCCGTCGTGGTGGACCGGGACCAGAACACCCGGATCGCCGGCGAGAAAATCACCATGCTGCGCGGCCAGCGCCGCGTGGAGGTTGAAAAGCCCCTGCTCACCGCGCCGGAGATCAAGGACCTCGGCGTCGACAAATCCGCCGCCCCGGCCCCGAAACAGCCCTGAGCATGGAGCCGACCCAGTCCGCCATCCGCACCGAGGGCCTCGTCAAGGTTTACGGCCAGCGCTCCGTCGTCAACGGCGTCAACGTCCACGTCCAGGCCGGCGAAGTCGTCGGCCTGCTCGGCCCGAACGGCGCGGGCAAGACCACGACCTTCTACATGGTCGTCGGCCTCGTGCCGGCGACGTCCGGCAGCGTCTTCATCGACGGACAGGACGCCACGCATCTCCGCATGCACCGGCGCGCGCGTCTCGGCGTGGGTTACCTGCCGCAGGAGGCCTCGGTCTTTCGCAAGCTGACCGTCGCGGAGAACATCCTGGCGATCGTGGAGACCCTGCCCGTGAAGTCCGCCGAGCGCCCGGCGCTCGTGAAACACCACCTCGACGAATTGAGCCTGGGCCACCTCGCCACCCAGAAGGCCTACACGCTTTCCGGCGGTGAGCGCCGCCGGCTTGAAATCGCCCGCGCGCTGGTGACGCGGCCCAAGTTCCTCCTGATGGACGAGCCCTTCGCGGGCGTCGACCCGATCTCCGTCGCCGAGGTCCAAAAGATCATCCTCCAGCTGAAGCACCGCGGCATCGGCGTGCTCATCACCGACCACAACGTGCGCGAGACGCTCCGCATCGTCGACCGCGCCTACATCATCCACAAAGGCAAGGTCATGACCGAGGGCTCGGGCGACTTCCTGATCAACAACCCGCAGGCCCGCGAATTGTACCTGGGGCAGGATTTCAATTTGTAGGCCGATCGACGGCCCCTCGCCCGCTGCGGGACTCCCGGCACACCCCGCCCTGCGGGCAGCAGCCTTCGCCGGGCCTACGGCTGCCAAGCCCCTCTTCATCCGGAACCATGCAATTGAACCGCGAAGGGCGCGAAGAACCGCGAAGAGCTGCCGGGAAAATTCCGGTTTTGCCCGGGATCACGCAAGAGTGAGTACGGCCAGGCATCACCGAGGATCAGGTGTGACTCGCGATTTTCGCGTTTCTTCGCGTCCTTCGCGGTTCCGACTGAATCGTTCCGGCTTCCTGGAGGGGACTTCGGCCGCGGGTGTTTGCGGTCCCCTACGAAGAGGGGTGGCGCGCAGGGCGAAGTCGTCGAAATGATCGCCCCGGTTTAAGCTTCCGCCGTGGGCGCGTTCGCCTTTAGCTTTTCGCCCAGGCCATTCGCCTTTCCCGCCCATGCCCACCAAAGCCATCCACGGCATCACCGTGGCGCATTTCTTCGAGACCTACCGCGAAAAGCTGCAACTCGAGCTGATCACCGGCGAGCCGGGCCTGCACCGCCTCATCCGCGAGGGGTCGATCAACCGCCCGTCCCTGGCGCTGACAGGCTTCTTCAAATATTTCGCGAACAAGCGCATCCAGGTCTTCGGCGCGGCCGAGATGACCTACCTCAAGACGCTCACCCAGCGGCAGCAGATCGAGATCTTCTCCGAGATGGTCAAGCGCGGCATCCCGGGCATCGTCCTCACGCGCAACTACGTCGCCACCCACCCGCTGCTGGCCGTCTCGCAGGAAATGAACCTGCCGATCTTCCGCACGCCGATGATCACGATGAACTTCGTGAACCTCGCCACGCTGTGCATCGACAACGAGTTCGCCCCCTCCAGCACCGAGCACGCGACCACCCTGGACATCAAGGGCATCGGCGTGATGATCCGCGGCGACAGCGGCATCGGCAAGTCCGAGTGCGCGCTCGCCCTGATCGAGCGCGGCCACTCGCTCGTCGCCGACGACCTTACCTGCATCAAGCTGCTCGACGAGCGCGAACTTTCCGCCAGTTCCCGGCCGCTCAACCGCGGCTACATGGAGTGCCGCGGCATCGGCATCATCAACATAGCCGACATGTTCGGCGTGAAGAGCATCCGCCTCGAGAAACGCATCGACCTCGTCGTCTCCCTCCGCGAATGGTCGACCGACGCCATCGAGGAACGCACGGGCCTGGAGGAAAATTTCTACGACATCCTCGGCGTGCGGGTTCCGCACATCGAGTTCTACGTCCGCCCCGGCCGCGACATCGCGCGCCTCGTCGAGGTCGCGGCGCTGGTCCAGGCCCTGAAGAACATGGGCCACGACCCCGCGAAAACCTTCAACGACCGCCTCATCGCCCACATGGCCGAGCACAAGGCGCCGCGCGCCACGAGCCACAAGGTCTCCGAAAAGCCCCCGGCTTTCGAGATCACCGCCAGGGAAGACGACATCGACGGCGAAGCCTGATTTCCAGGCGGCCGAAGTCGTATCATTCAATGCGGTTGTGCGCGAAGCATCGTCAGGCCTTGCCTCCCCGGAACCGCCCGCCTGAGCCGCGCGCCGCACCCAAGGGAACCGCGATCCCGTCGGAAGGGAATCGCGCTCATTCCCGTGATCCTTCTTGTTTTCGATGAAGCTCCGGGCCGCAATGCAGATTTCCTTTCGAAGCCGTCTCCGACAAACTGACTGAATCCGGTCAACCCCGGTCCCAACCAACCCAGCCCACCTGTGCCTCGCTCCGATAACCGCACCGTCGACCAACTCCGCCCCGTCACCATCGAGGCCAACGTCGCCCCCTATGCCTCCGGCTCAGTGCTGCTGGGCTTCGGCGCCACCCGCGTCATCTGCGCCGCCACCATCGAGGCGAAGGTCCCGTCGTGGATGAAACAACAGGGCGTGAAGGGCGGCTGGCTCACCGCCGAGTACTCGATGCTGCCCTACAGCACGCTCGACCGGAAACCGCGCGACATCACGAAGGGCAAGATCGACGGCCGCACCGTCGAGATCCAGCGACTCATCGGCCGTTCCCTGCGCGCCGTGCTCGACCTCGGCAAGCTCGGCGAGCACACGCTGTGGATCGACTGCGACGTCCTGCAGGCCGACGGCGGCACGCGCACCGCCTCCATCACCGGCGCCTACCTCGCCGCCCGGCTCGCCATCCAGAAACTGCTCGATGCCAAAAAAATCACCGAGAATCCGCTGACCGATTCCGTGGCCGCCGTCAGCGTCGGCCTCTTCAAGGGCGAGGCCCTGCTCGATCTGAACTACCTCGAGGACCGCGACGCCGAGGTCGACGCGAACGTCGTCATGACCGGCCGCGGCCAGTTCGTCGAGGTGCAGAGCAGCGGCGAGGAATCCACCTTTTCGCACGAACAACTCCAGCAGCTGCTCGGCCTCGCCCAGAAGGGCCTGGCCGAACTCGCGACCGCCCAGGCCGGCTTCCTCGCGAAGCATCTGCTCTGACGCGGACCGGGACACCCGCGAGTTCGATCACCGAGCCTTGACCACGGATTTCACGGATGTTTGTAAGGTCGATGCTTGCGCCGACTTGGCGCGCGAGGTCGCCGCAAGCGGCGACCCTGCAATCATGCGGGTAATCCGTGGTTAAAAAATTTCCAGTCTTCCCTCTCGGCAACCTTCCCTCCCCCTCCTCCCCGCCGCCTCCTTGAAAATGACCGATCCCCGGAAAACCACGGAGCCCACGCGCCTCAGGCGAACCTTCCGGTCCCTGTTCGGCCCGGAGCCGTTCCAGCTCAAGGAGCCCGTGCTGATCCTGGCGATTTCCGTTTTCATGCTGGTGGCGTACAACGCGGTGTTTTTCGGCAAGGTGTTCGCCCTTTATCCCCTGGGGGGACGTTACCTGGTCTTTCACGCCGCCCTTTGCGTCGTCGTGGGGGCGCTGACGGTTTTTGTCTTCGCCTTGGTCGGCTCGAAATACACGACCAAGCCGTTCGCGATGACGCTCCTCCTCGTCTCGTCGGTCGTCGCCTATTTCGTCAACACCTACGGCATCGTCGTTGACGACGACATGCTGCGCAATGTCGTGGAGACGGACCTCGCGGAGTCCCTCGATCTCCTGAGTTTCCAACTGGGGCTTTATGTCCTGTTCCTGGGCATCGTGCCCGCGGTGATCGTCTGGCGGATGCGCGTGGACTACGGCACCCTGCGACAGGCCCTGGTTCGCAAGGGCCTCCTCGCGCTCGGATCCGTCGTCCTGATTCTCGCCGCCCTTTTCAGCTCGGCGTCCACGTTCGCGTCGTTCCTGCGGGAACACAAGGTGGTGCGGGCCTACGTCAATCCGCTGGGCTACCTTTATGCGGCCGGGAAATTCATCGGGTCGCGTCCGCGCGGGGGCGTCGAAAAAATCCTGCCGTACGCCGAGGACGCGCGGCGCACGCCGGCCGACGCCCGGCGGCGGCTGGTCATCCTCGTGGTGGGCGAGACGGCCCGCGCCGATCGATTCTCGCTCAATGGCTACGGGCGGGAGACCAACCCGCGGCTCAAGCTCGAGGACGTCATCAACTTTTCCAACGTGATGTCCGCCGGCACATCCACGGCGATCTCGGTGCCGGCGATGTTTTCCCACCTGCCCCGGAAGGACTACGACGCCGACGTCGCCCGCCGGACCGAGAACGTCCTCGATATCCTGGCGCGGGTCGGCGTTTCCGTGCTGTGGCGGGACAACAATTCCGACTCCAAGGGCGTCGCCCTGCGCGTCACTTACGAGGACTTCAAAGCCCGCGAGCGCAATCCGATCTGGGACGAGGAAGGTCGCGACGAGGGCATGCTGGTCGACCTGCAGGACTACATCGACCGCCAGCCAGGTGACGTGCTCGTCGTGCTGCATCAGATGGGCAGCCACGGCCCGGCGTACTATAAACGCTACCCCAAGGCCTTCGAGGTGTTCACACCCGTCCGCCGGACGAACCGACTCGAGGAATGCACTCCGGAGGAGATCAACAACGCCTACGACAACACCATCCTCTACACTGATTATTTCCTATCGAAGGCGATTGAGTTGCTGAAGCGCAACGACGGGAAATTTGAAACCGCGCTGTTGTATTTCAGCGATCATGGCGAATCCCTCGGGGAGCATAACATGTATTTACATGGCTATCCCTACGCCTTGGCCCCGATGGAGCAGAAGCACATCCCGGCAGTGTTTTGGTTCGGGTCACACTTCCCCATTGCCCGGGCGCGCCTGCGCGCGCAGGCGGGCGAGGCTTATTCCCATGATTACCTTTTTCACACGCTGCTCAGCCTGTTCGATGTCAAAACCCGCGTCTATGAGCGAAAACTGGACATGGTCGGCCCGTTCCTGACGACGCCCCACTAATCGCGTCTCTTGTGGAGGGCCCAGCTCCCGCTGGGCCGCATAGGTCGTCGCAAGCGACGACGCCATTTCGTCTGCTGAACGCCTTCGATGGAGCACACTGTGCGCCGGCCCAGCACGAGCTGGGCCCTCCCCTATTTGGGCAGCCCCGTATCCGCACCCGGCCCGGCCATCCGGCCATCGTGACGCTCGTCGGAGGATTCGCCCGCGCGATGGGGTTGAACGGGCGGATACAGCACGTCGCCCAGCGGTGCCGCCGGCACCGCCCCGCCGCTCTGCTGGTTGACCTCGACATCGGCGCCGAGCACCTGGCGCTCGGCTTCCTGCCAGATCTCGTCGTCGCGCCCCTGGGGCGAACCATAGCGCTTCCACAATTTCTCCGCCTGTCGGGATATCGCGTCGTACAACGGAAGGGTGCGCGTGTCCGGCGTGACCGGATGATGGGAAGTACGGGATTTTTCGGGCATGGTGGAAGTTTTGCACACCCGCGCCCGTGCCGCCATCGGGGGAATTACCGGACCTAACCGCACGGCCACAGGGTGAGCTGCGCCTCATCGGCTCCGCCGTGGGTTTCTAGGGGTTGGCTAACACGACTCCGTTACGTGGCTATCTTCCCGGGCAACACACCCCGTCGCTACGCGCCCCCCCTTTCTACAGCATTTTAATTAAGGTGTAGCCGATCAAAACCGCGCCAATCACCGCTGTCGTCATTCTGAGCCCCGCGAAGAATCCAAGGGGATGTGCGCGTTCCCTTGGCTGCTTCGCTCGGCTCAGGATGACGGTCTTGGGAATAATCCGTTTCTCTGAAACTTTCGCTTCCTGCCCGGCTTCGCCTTCGCGGTTTTCTTCTTCCGGGTCACCGGAGCCTTGCTCACTGCCGCCTTCGGTTTCGCCTTCCGCTTCGGCTCGAGGGCCGCGGCGAGCACTTCGTCGACGGTTTCGGCGAGCGTGATCTTCAATTTCTGCAGCACCTCGGCCGGCACGTCGACGAGGTCCTTCTCGTTGAGTTTCGGAATGATCACGTTGGAAATGCCCACGCGGTGCGCCGCCAGCAGCTTCTCCTTGAGGCCGCCGATGGGCAGCACCAGCCCGCGCAGGGTGATCTCGCCCGTCATCGCGACATCGGCGCGCACGTTGGTGCCGGTGAAAAGCGAGGCGATGGCGGTGAGCATGCCGACGCCGGCGGAGGGGCCGTCCTTCGAGATGCCGCCGGCGGGCAGGTGGACGTGGATGTCGAAGTTCCACAGGTCGTCCGGTTTGATGCCGAGCTTCTCCGCGCGCGACCGCACCAGACTCAGCGCAGCCTGCGCGCTCTCGCGCATCACCCCGCCCAACTGGCCGGTCAGCAGGATGCCGCCCTTGCCCGGGTAGCGCAGCGCCTCGATGTGCATGATTTCGCCGCCGACCGGCGTCCACGCCAGGCCCGTCACGATGCCGGGCGCCCCGATGGTCAGACGGGTTTCCCGGATGAAACGAACCGGCCCGAGGATCGGCGCCAGGTCCGCCGGACTCACGAGGGCATCGAAACTTTTATCCTCCGCGACCAGCGCGGCCTGGTAACGGCAGACCGAACCGAGCTGGCGCTCGAGGCCGCGCACGCCGGCTTCCCGGGTGTAGTCTTCGATGATCCGGCTGACGGTCGCGGACTCGAACGCCACCTGGCCGGGCTTCAGGCCGTTCTCGGCGAGCTGGCGCGGGATCAGGTAGCGCTTCGCGATCTCGAGCTTGTCGCTGTCCGTGTAACCCGGGATGCGAATCACCTCGAACCGGTCGCGCAGCGCCGAGGGCACGTCGTCCATGTAATTGGCGGTCGCGATGAAGATGACCTGCGACAGGTCGAAGGGCACATCCAGGTAGCGGTCGAGAAACGTGTGGTTCTGCCGCGGGTCGAGCACCTCGAGCAGCGCGCTGGACGGATCGCCGGTCTGGTCGGCGCCGAGTTTATCCACCTCGTCGAGCATCATCACCGGGTTGTTCACGCCCGCGCGCCGCAGTTCCTGCATGACGCGGCCCGGCATGGCGCCCACATAGGTGCGGCGATGACCGCGAATTTCCGCCTCATCGCTCACGCCGCCCAGGCTGATGCGGGCGAACTTCCGGCCCAGCGCATCGGCAATGGACTGGCCGAGACTCGTTTTCCCCACGCCCGGCGGGCCCGCCAGGCAAAGCACCGGGCCCTGGCGCATCGGGTTCAACTTGCACACCGCGAGATACTCGATGAGCCGGCGTTTGATCTTATCGAGGTCGTAATGATCCCGGTCCAGAATCCCCCGCGCACGGGCCAGATCGAAGTTGTCCTCCGTCCGCTTGGTCCACGGCAGTTCCGACAGGTGTTCCAGGTAGGCGATCGTGAGCGAGGATTCGCTGCTGGACGGCGGCAACCGGGGCAGCCGGCGCAACTCGCGCTCGGCGGACGCCATCACTCCCTCCGGCACCTTCGCGGCGACCAGGCGGTTGCGCAACTCCTCGGCCTGTTGCTCAAAGGTGTCCTCGCCCAGTTCCTTGCGGATCGTCTTGAGCTGCTCGCGCAGGTAGTCGCGGCGCTGCGTCGCGGTGAAGTGCGCGGCCACGTCGCGATCGATCTTCTGCCGGAGCCGCATGATCTCGAGCTGGTCGGACAACAGCACCAGCACCGCGCGCACGCGGCGGGGCACGTCCAGCGTCTCCAGCAAATCCTGCTTCTGCGCCGGCGCGATCGGCAGGCTCGCCGCCATGAGGTCGGCCAGCTGGCCGGGTTCGTCCAGGGTGCGGACCAGGTTCGCCGTGGGCGCGGGCAAATCGGGGGTGGCCTGCACATACTGCTGCGCGTGGTCGCGCAGTTCCTGGACGACGGCCCGCCAGGCGTTGTCGTCCTTTTCCGGGCCGATCGGCGCCAGCACCTCGACCTCCGCGCGCAACAGGGGCGCGGACCCGACGAGACCGCGCACCGTGATGCGCGCGAGCACGCTGATCGTCACCTTGAGCGCGTTTTTATCGTCGCGGCTCAGCTTGAGCACACTGGCGGCGACACCCACCTGGCACAATCCCCGCACGCCAACGTCGTCGGGCTCGCCGGGTTTGCGCGTAAAGATGGCGATGACGCGTTCCTTGGGCAGCGATTCCTCAAAGAGCTGGCGCGCGGCGGCATCGTCCACCGTCAGCGTGACGACGAGCCCGGGAAACAGCACCATCCGCCGGACGGGCAGAATCGGCAGGATGTTCGGAATGTCCGGCGCCTGGCCGTGGCTCAGGGAAGCGGGGTGCGGGGGTGACTGGTCCAGCTGAGGCATCATCAACACCGACCCCGGCCAGCGCTTCAGGTTCGCAGGCTGACCGAGATGCGCAGCAAACCGTCGCGATACTCGGTGGTGACATTGCCCGGATTGGCCTCATGCGGGAGATCCAGCACGCGCTCAAAGGCGCCGTCGTCGATCTCCAGCGCGATCAGTTGCGTCATTTCCGTGCGATCGCCACCCGGTTCGGGCGGCGGACGGTTGCCGCGGATGACCAGCCGCGTGGGCTGGACCTCCACCTGGACCAGCTCGGGCGGCACGCCGGAGAGGTCGACGATGACCACGAACTTTTCCTGGCAACGGTACGCGTTGACGGGCGGGCGCCAGCCAGCGGGAGCGGCAAAGAGGCTGCGGCGCGTCTCGATGATCACGAGTTCACTCTCGGTATCCACCAGGCGCGGCGATTCGATCAGGGGGCTCATGTCCGAGCTTAGCGCGCGGGTGACCAACCGGCCATCCGGCTCGCTGCCCCACCCCCCATCAGGGCTATCCCCGATGGTGAGCAACTGGCGGTGAAGGGTGCGATGACGTTTCATGGTTTGCCTGGGGTTATGCTGCGGTCGACACACCCCGGCCTACGGCTCACGCAGATCCCCTCTCGAGAGGGGTGGCGCGCAGCGCCGGGGGGTGTCAGCGAAGTCGGCATCGCGTTAATTCCGGAGCGTCGCCGTGGCCGAGGCCGGGTTGCCGGCGTTGTAGGTGCTGTCACCGGTCACGGTGACCATGACCGTGGCGGGATTCGCGTTGGTTGAGTTGGTCACGGCGTAGATCTTCAGTTCGACCGACGCGGCGCCGGCGGGAATGATGACCTCGCTGGGCATGTCGCCCTCGGGGCGGCGATAGTCGTTCCATTTCACCGCCGAACCGCCGAGTGAGAACTTGACGGTCAGCGCCGACGTAGTGTCGCCACTGCGGGTGAAGGTGAAGGTCGCGGTGTCGTTCGCATCGCCGAACCGGGCGGTGTCGTCGGTCGCGGCCACGGTGACATTCGCGCGTCCGTTGCTCGTGAAGAAATTCTTCACGGCGACGACACGGCGACCATCGGGGAGCGCGGCCTCGGCCTCCACCCATTGCTCGCCGTTGCCGGTGGGCGTGAAGGTGTACGATTGTCCGAACTGCGCCGGCTGGCCAGCCGCTTCCCACACGATCGTCGCAGCCGAGAGATCCAGGCCCGGCGCACTCAGGGTCGCGGTCACGGCTGAACCGGCGGACAACTGCGCGGGCAAACCGCCGATGGAACCGCGGGCACTCTTCCAAGCCTGGCCCTTGTGCGCGGTCTGCGCGGCGAGGTAAGCGAGGCTGGCGAGGCTGCGGGCCTGGTCGAGGTGCACGAACTCGGTCGTGACATTATGCATGTCGGTCCAGCGATCATAGAAGGGGTACGGCGAATTGCCCGCGCTGTCGCTCGGGAACACCAGCGCGGCCGGCTCGGTGCCGTACGTGCCGTTGTAGACGGGCCCGGTCTGGAGGTTGCCGAGCGGGATGCCGGTCGGCGGCAGCTCGCGGCGGTCGTTCTGCGCGTATTGATGCACGATGTCGTGCTGGCGCTTGCGACCGAGACCGGTCACGTACGCGACGTTCACCGGGTTGGCGCCGCCTTCATAATTCATGTTGGCGATGACGGCGTCGACGTATTCGGCCTTCGCGCCGAGTTGCTGCGCGACCGTCAGGTCAAAACCCTGCGCGCTGGAGAAATACCAGCCGGCCGCCTGCACGTGTTTCGTTTCCTCGGGGAAACTGGTGCCATAGGCGCTCTGCTGCGACCAGCGCGCCGCGTCGTCGCCGGCGCTGCGGAGTTCCGCCTCGCACTTCGCGAGGTAGGCGGCATCGAGCTGGTTCGCGGCCAGCCGGCCGCTGCGCGCCGCGAAGGCGTAGGCCCGGAGCGCGTTGCCCCAGCCCATGAAGGCGTGCCACCAGCCCCAGCGGCGCGTGTCCGGGCTGGCCGGGTCGTACCAGGACTTCAAGGTGTTGTGGATCGACGCATCGCCGGTCGCGACGAACATGGCCGCGGCGGCCCAGGCGAGTTCGTCATCATGGGTGAAGTCATCGCCATAATGCGTGATCTTTTGATAGGCGCCGGCCTTGCCGTACTTGGCGATGGCGTTGTTGAGAAACTGCCAGCCGGCCTTCGCCTTCGCCAGGTAGCTGGCGGCGGCCTGCGGGTAGGCGGCCTTGAACTTCGGCGAGGAAGCGATCTCGGCGAGCGCGCCGACGGCCGCGGCCGTGGCGGCGGTGTTCTTCGGCCACACGACCTGGACGTCGCCGCCGTCGGGCAGCACGTTGTTCTCATAGCGCCGGTCGCGCGGATAAACGAGGAAGTAGAAACCGCCGTCGGCGTCCTGGAGCTTCGCGAGGAAATCGGCCTCGATCTTCGCCTCCTGCAAAATGTCGCTGATCCCGTCGCCGCTCTCCGGCAGGCCGAGGTTGTCGAGGTCGCCGGCCCCGGCAATCGAATCGGCTGCGAAGGTCAGCAGGTGCACGAGCGAGGCGCTGTTGATCGTGTACTTGCTGTAGTCGCCGGCGTCGTGGTGGCCGCCGGACACATCGATCGGGCCCTTGTTCACGAACGGAAAGAGCAGGTTGCCCTCGCCGGTAATGCGGGCGGCGAGTTGCGCCGGGTTGTTGGAGTTAACGATGGCGGCCTCCTGGCCGACGATGCTCCAGGTGAAATTGAAACCGGCTCCCGTGGGAACCGTCGCCGGGTTGGTGTGGCAGGCGGCGTGGGTGAAGCGCGTGAAGGGCTCGGCATTGTCGAAGCCGCAGCGCTGGTGGTAGAGGCCGAGCGCGTAGGCGCGCACGAAGCCCATCGCGATGCCTTCATCGATGCGGAAGGGAATGGAAGCGCCGAGACCGGCGACCTGCAGGCGATATTTGCCCGGCGTGTTGAAGCCCGTGAAGTCCGCCTCGAAAACCTGCTGGTAAGGCGTCGGCGAATACGTCCAGCCAGAGTCCGCCCGCCGCGTGAGAATGCCGGTATGGACAACCGAACCGTTGTCGGCATCGACGATCTGGAAACCCGCGGTCGCGGGAATATCCATCTCGCCCAGGCTGCCGAGGTAGTAACCCACCAAGGCCTTCTTCACCTTGCCCGGCAGATAACCTTCCTGGTTCACGTGGAGTGACGGCCCGAAGCGCAGCGGGTTGGCGGTCGTGGCAAAGGTCATCGACGCCGGCCAGAGCGCGTTGCCCGGATTCCGCACCTCGACCGACTGGCCGCTGCCGACCGGCGTCGCGATCTTCAAATAGAGGGTGCACTCGACGCGAAGATCACGCAGCGCGAGCGGCGCGTACAGCGGGCGGCGCTTGAAGCCGACGGCCTGGACGGTCACGGGCTGGCCGTTGACCGTGACGCTGAACGCGCTGGCGGCGGGCAACGAGGCGTTGCCGGAGCCGTCGACGAAATTCCAGACGTCCATCCTGGCCGGGTCCGGCCGCTTCACGCTGAGCCGCGTGAGTTCGAGCACGGTCGGTGAGACGACCCGCAGGGCGTTGTCGCCATCGATGGGTTGGTCGAGCGTCAGGTAATCGAGCGGCGTGACGCCCGGAATATCGGAACTGGTCGCGCCGGCACCCGGCGAGGTGCCGGGGTTGGTTGACGGCGTCGAGGGCGTGGTCGGGGTCGTCGGCGCCGTCGGGCTGGTCGGAGTACTGGGGGCCGTCGTACCAGTGGACGCAGAGGGCGAGCCGTTGGCCCCGCCGCCGGAGGAGCCGGAATCGCAGGCCGTCAAAAGAGCCAGCGCCGTGACGCAGGCGGTAACTGTGAGCAATTTCATGGCCGCATCGTAGCGGCGGCCGGCAGCTGTCCCTATCCGCCCCGGTCCGATAGCCGTGTCAGCCCCGCGGCGGCCGGCCTGTCGGTTTCCGTCCTACATTCCTGTTCCCGAAAAAAATGCCCTTTTCACGGGAGGTCGCAGAGCGCGTGGAGAACATCCCGATTTCCGTTTCCCTCAAACCCGCTTACAGAAGGTAACGGAGGAAACGAAGAACAGCCCCGATCCCTGCTTAGTTACCTTTGTTACCTTCTGTGAGAACTCCGGGCGTCTTCCCGCTCCCCTCGGTCTCCTGTTAAAAAATCCGGAACGTCCCGCCGTAACTCCAGTCCACCATGGACACAAAAGAGCCCCGCAAGACGAAAACCTTGCGGGGCTCCGGGATGTGCTATCTGGCGCGGGAAGGAGCGGCCGCTCGTTCCCGCGAAGGGCGCTTAGGACGCCCTTCGCTGCCGATAGTAAATTGGATGAGGCCTCAGCGGCGGCGGTTCTCGACCTTCACGCGGACGAGTTCGCGTTGGCGCAGGCTCATTGCCGTGGCGGCCTGGCCGAGGACGAAGGAAGCACCGAGGAAAGTGACGAACATAACGAGATTGATGATCATGAGTGGAGGGAGTTGAAGGTTTTGTTTGAGGGACCCGGTTGCTCCTGTGCTGCGGGGAGATCCGTTTTCGATGCGTCCACTCTATCCCATCCGCCCATTCTCCTCTATCAGTCCCCCGCTGATTGCGGTGTCATGGTTGGTCCTACAGGGGGCGGGTTTGAACCCAACCGAGAAAACCACCTCCCAGCGCCAAGAACGACCCAGAAGGGGTCAGGTTGCTTTATTCCCGATCGTTGCATCGGTGCTGCCAGAGGGAAACCCAGCAGGAATAAAGTAACCTGACCCCTTTTGAAGATCCCACCGGCGCGGCCGCGATGAGTCGCCGCTCCCGCCCGCTCCCCTGCTCCAGACCCAGGACGCCGAGCATCGCCACGGCAAAACCAACGTACATCGTGGTGAGCCCGAAGCCCGCCGTGAACGCGCTGTGATCCGGCGTCAGCACCAGCTCCGGCACCGCCAGCGCCAGCCCCGCCAGCACGCACGGCACCGGATACCGGCGGGTCCATTGCAAGCGCTCCGGCGCGAAGTGGAACGACCCAGAAGGGGTCAGGTTGCTTTATTCCCGATCGTTGCATCGGCGCTGCCAGAGGGAAACCCAGCAAGAATAAAGTAACCTGACCCCTTTTGAAGATCCATCGGCCAGCCGGTGCCGCGGTTCCCCGCGCACGCTCAACTTCCCGCCACGAGGACGGGGCGCGACTCGACGGGAGCGGCGGCCGGCGCTGATTCGGGCGCGGCCACCTCGGGGCGCACCGGCTTGACCGCGACCGTTCGACTCGGGAAAAAGCGGTCGCGGAGTGCCAGGCAGGGAATTTCGATCAGCCGCGACATCAGGGCGCCCAGCAACGCGGCCAGCACAACGTAGAGGGTGGTCACGCCCAACCAGACGAACGCCCCGGAGAAGCCGTGCGCCGCGACCAGATCGCCGAGCTTCCGCATCGGCACTTCCGCGAGATCGATGTGCCAGAGATAAATGCCGTAACTGAAAAATCCCATGCGGGCGACCGCCCGCACCGGCGCGGCCGCGATGATTCGCCGCTCCCGCCCGCTCCCCCGCTCCAGACCCAGGACGCCGAGCATCGCCACGGCAAAACCAACGTACATCGTGGTGAGCCCGAAGCCCGCCGTGAACGCGCTGTGATCCGGCGTCAGCACCAGCTCCGGCACCGCCAGCGCCAGCCCCGCCAGCACGCACGGCACCGGATACCGGCGGGTCCATTGCAAGCGCTCCGGCGCGAAGTGCGCAAAATACGCGACGAGCGAGCCGACCAGCAGGCCGTCGAACCGCAGGTGCGTGGCGAAAAGGTTCAGCGCCCCGCGTCCCTCGGCCGCAAACACGGTGTGCCGCACAACCGCGACGACCAGCAGGCTGGCGACCGCGAGCAGAGGAAATACGCGTTGCACCGAAGCAAACCGCAGGCGCACCAGGAAAAATGAGGCGAGGGCCGCTCCCGCCAGATAGAAATGCTCCTCCACCGCCAGGCTCCACGTGTGGATGCGCGGCGTCCCGAAATAATTCTGCACGTGCAGCAGGTTCGGCCAGAGGCCGGGTGCCCCCGCCGCCTGGCCGCGCGCGTGCTGCCAGGCCAGCCAGGCGGCGACAAACGCCAGGTAGGCAAAGTAGGCGGGCCAGATCTTGAAACCGCGCCGGACGAGGAACCGCCGCGCATCCACGCGCTGCGTGCGCTTGAATTCGGCGAACAGCAACCCGCTGACAAGAAATCCGCTCAGGACAAAAAACAGATCCACGCCCGCCCACCCGATGCGATACCAACCGGCGGCCAGCGGCTCGAGGAAGCCGGCGGTGTTCGGAGCGACGGCGAAATGGCAGCCCAAGACGAGGAGGATGGCGACGCCCCGCAGGAAATCGACGGCACAGGAGCGCACCGGGGCATTGCTGGACAGGCCGTGCGCCGGTTGCGGCGGTTTTCCAAAAAATCCGAACATCCTCCATTCTCGGGGACCGGCGGCCTCGCTACCATGGGTCAAACGCCCCATGTGCATCAAAGACGGGCCGCATACCCCTGAGATCTCCTCCACGAAGAGGGGTCCCAAAAAGCGGGGTCTGGAGAGAACGCGCGAGAACTTTAGGGATTTCGCACGACCCTGCACACCCCGGCGCCGAGCGCCACCTCTCTTCATCCGGAAGCATTCAGTGGAAACCGCGAAGGACGCGAAGAAACGCGAAAGTCGCGAGTCAGACA